>WLPX01000009.1 GCA_009698575.1 Actinomycetota bacterium | reverse complement strand
TGGATTACAGATGTGTTCTACGGACTCGCGCTTGTTATTGGCGTGCTCGTAGCCACGGTGGCATCCAACCTTCGGTCGCGGTCGAGTGACTGAATCAAAACAACGGGAAAGGTACGTCTAATGCAAGCACAAAAGAAAATGCGTTACGGCTTTGTGGCCGCCGCACTTGCTGCTGGACTAGTTTTGAGCGGTTGCTCGAGCTCGTCTGAAGAAGCAGCACCTACCGAGGCTGCTAGCGCACCTGCGGCAGTAGATGGTTTGGCAACAGCAAAGGCAGCATACGATGCCGCACTTGCGGCATCCTTAACATTTGCTTACCCAGGCGATGCGTTTGACGCAACGGCTGCATCTGGCAAGAAGGTTGCGATGATTTCGATCAACGACCAGATTCCAGTATTGAAGCAGTGGACCGACACAATCAAGGCTGGCCTTGAGTCACAGGGCGTTACTGTCACACAGACAAGTGATGCTCAAGGCGTAATTGATCCACTACCTAAGTTCTTTGCTCAGGCTGTTACTGACAAAGTTGACTTGATCATCACAAACGCAGTTCCAGCTGCACTTATTCCGATAACTGACTTGGGTGACATTCCTGTAATGACAACCAACCAGACTGCTGCTCCAGGTGTTGCAGTTGCTGACGGTATTGCTGCTGACCCATCATTCGATTACACACTTGCTGCCAGCCTTATGGCTGACTGGTTCTGTGTAACTGGTGCTGGTGCTGGTAACGCTGTTGTTTGGGGTTCTGAAGGCCAAGCCTCCAGCCCAATCATGATCGACACCATCAAGGCACGTGTTGCTGAAAATTGCGCAGATGCCAAGGTTACTTACCTGGATGCACCACTTGCATCTTGGTTCGATGGCGTCCTAGATGGCGTTGCAAAGAATACTGTAACAGCAGATGCAACTATCACTCACTTGATGCCAATCTACGACGGCATGTCCTTCGCTACTGGCGCTGGTCTTGACGCTGCAGGTTCTGCCGCAATTCAGTCGTCATTCAACATGACTCCTGCCGTTGCAGCTGGTATCGGTACCGGTTCAGTCAAGATGGATGTTGGTTGTCCAAATGACTGGTTCTCATACGCCGCAGTTGATGCAGGCCTTCGCCTGTTGACAGGTAACGCAGTTCCTGACAACTACGGCATTGGTTGCAAGGTATTCGATGAATCCAACATTGCATCCATCGACACAACAGTAGAAAATTCCGTCAACTGGTACGGAATTGACTTTGCAGCTGAGTTCGCAAAGTACTGGACTGCTAGCTAGTAACTAAGTAGTTGTGACTGGTTGAAGTTAGAAATAACTTCAACCAGTCACACTCTTTATAGATAGACCAATTTTCAATATGACAATTTCGCAGGAGATTAACGTGACCGAAGACAGTGGCATTAGCCCAGTCCTTGAGTTCACTAATCTGTCCAAGACTTTTGGACCTACCAAAGCGCTATCTGGGGTAGATTTCGATGTTCGCCCAGGTGAGATCCATGGCTTAGTTGGCCGTAACGGATCTGGTAAATCCACACTTATTAAAGTTTTAAGTGGTTTTCATGAGCCAGACCGCGGCACAAAGTTAAAGCTACGCGGGGAAGATGTTGAACTTCCACTTCGCGGCAGCGATGCTGCCCAACTTGGAATGGTGTTCGTTCACCAAGACTTGGGTCTAGTCCCGGCATTTAGTATTTTGGAAAACTTGCGTCTGGGCACTTGGCGTCGCCGAGGCCTTTCCAAGATTCCATGGGCTGATGAAAAAAGTTCCGTTGCCTATCAGCTTTCGCAATTTGGTTTGAAGTGGGATCCACTAACACCAGTTGGTGCGTTACCACCAGTGGACCGTGCGATCGTTGCGATTGCTCGCGCAATTCGTGAAATTGCTACTAATCCAGAAGGTCACGTATTAGTTCTGGACGAACCTACTGCCTACCTACCAAGTGAATCTGTAGACAAACTATTTGACGCTGTAAAGAAAGTGACTCGACAGGGAACTGGTGTGGTTTTCATCAGTCACCGTACCGATGAAATTCTTAACTTAACCGACCGAATTTCAGTACTGCGCGATGGTCGAAAAGTTGCCACCGTAAATACTCGGGAAACCAAAGAATCAGATTTAGTAGCCATGATTCTGGGCCAATCAATGAATGCGTTCTACCCCGATCACATTCCATCACCTTCTAAAGAGATTGTGCTGCAAACCAAGAACATGGCAGCTGGCTCGATTCCAAAGCTAAACATCAAACTTCGACGCGGTGAAGTGCTCGGTATGACAGGGCTCATGGGCGCAGGGCATGACCAAGTTCCATATGCGCTATTTGGCGCCCTGGAACATAGTGATGGAACTATAACGATCAAGAACAAGAAGTTTGAAAAAGAAGAATTGACCCCGCGTAAGGCCGTCAATGAAGGTGTTGCCCTGCTGCCAGGCGACAGAACTGGAGCCAGCGGTGTTTTACTTGCCACCCTTACTGACAACGTGGGTATGCCAGTTCTTGGTAAGTACTTCACAGCCGGCCGTCTGCGTCGCAACAAGCTGAAGAAAGACGTTGGCGAGTTACTTCGTCGCTTTGATGTTAAGCCACCAGTCCCAGGAATTGAGCTTCGCAAACTTTCGGGTGGAAATCAGCAAAAAGCGTTGCTGGCAAAGTGGATTCAAATTAAGCCAGATGTTTTGCTTTTACATGAACCAACCCAAGGTGTGGACGTGGGAAGTAAGGCAGCGATTTTCGGCAAGATTGCTGATGCTGCTCGAGCTGGTTCTGGCGTGATTGTTGCTTCAGCCGAACATGAAGACTTGGCAAACATTTGTAATCGCGTTTTGATTTTTGCCGATGGCAAAGTGGTTGCCGAATTAACTGGTCGCGAATTGACTCCAGAAAAAATTGTTGAACTTAGTTACTTGGGTACTCGCAAGGGCGGTGGCATCAAGCGAGGATTCGTTTGGAGTCCTCACATGAACGGCCTAAAGGGTCCTTACCTGCATGTCACGCGTAACTACACCTGGTCACCACACAAGATTGGTTACAAGACTGAAGTTGAATGGCCAGCACCAGCGCCACCTCCGGTTCAGTATGAAAAGCAAAACGCCACATTTGTGTGGAGTCCTCACACCGTTGGATTTGTTAAGCGCGAATACCGTTGGAATCCACATCGTGCTGGAATCCAAAACACACCAATGCCATATCCTGGTCCGCGCCGAGTAAAGGTCGAACGCGAATTCACCTTGGTACCGACTGGTGAATTAACTTCGTTCTTTGTATGGCGCCCGCACTACGTTGGCTACAACGAACCGGTTTACTTGGGACCAAAGGATGCAGACAAGTGGAAGACCGAATTGTCTGCAAGCTTGGCTGCCATGGTTGCCCGCGGTGAAATCACCTCGATCGTCGCAGAAAAGATGGCGAAGGCTGCCGGAGTTCCATTAGGCCAGTCCCAAGATTTACGAGTCACAGTCGAGCTTGATGTGCGAACTCGCAATAAAGGAAACGTTGCTGACATCGATCGCCTAAAGTATGCACTTCTTAATTTAGATCAGACTTTGGTTGATGTTAACGGCGTACGAATTACTGACGTCAGCTTGCAGGCCGAAGGGTCTTAGAGCTAAACCTTTTCCAAAATCTTGAAGTTTGTAGTAACAGATTGTGCCCAATAGCTAGCATCAAATTCCTGAATCTGATTCTTTAGTCCCATTGACATGTTCTTACGTGTTTCGTTATCTAATTTCGCGGCTGCTACAAGGGCTTTGGTAACTCCAGATTCCATAGCATCAACAGCGACGACACAAAAATTCCCCAGTTCAGCCATGGCACCAACTTCGGATGTGCTTACGATCACACCATTTCTGTTGTTTAAAATCGCACCTTCCTTTACAACCAGATTTAGACCATCGGCCACAGAGCAAACAATTAAATAGTCATAGCGAGTAAGCGCCAGACTTGCTTGGCTGTAGTCATTGCCAATGTGTAGTCGAATCGGTGTGTAACCAAGTGAACTAAGTTGTGAGTTGCCCGACGCCACACCCTTGATAATGTCTGCAAGCAAGTCTTGGTACTCGGGCCATTGTTGCCGAGATGGCACTATAAATAAGTCCAAGAACTTTCGGGGCTGAGAATGTTTGAAATTATGTGCCAATGCGGTGAATGACTTGATTGCGACCAAAGTGTTTTTTATTGGGTCACTGCGCGCAATATGCACGTAGCTAATGTCACTTTCGGCAAGATCTAGTGGACGCGAGAAATTCCGTGATTGCCCCTGCAAATTCTGGACATTAACTGATACTGGATTGACTCTGAGTTTTGCATCAATTTCTGCAGTCGGTAGGTGCTCACGTACAAAACTTTCAAATGCCTGCAAATCTTTTTGAGTTTGAAATTCAATGAAATCTGCAGCCGTCATGCCAGTTGCTAAGAACTTCAGAATCTTTAGGGCAAAGTTGCTACTTGGCTTTGTTTTTGGCCACGGGGTATGTAAAAAGAACGAAACTGGCTTTTGTGGTTCCAGATCCTTGAGAGCAATTGGAACCTGTGAAAGTTGAAAGTCATTTACTAAATAGCCATCGTTGGTTACATCAACACATTTGTTTGCTATCGCCTGGCAAATACTTTTAATCGATTCAAAGTTTAGATCTAATTCAATGGCGTCAAACTCGGGGATAGATAAATCGTGTAGCAGTGGCCATATGAAATGCGTGCAAAACCAATCACTTTGATTTAAATCACGGCTATCTACTTCAGTCAAGAAGATGTTTATGTTGTTCTGGAAAGCTTGGCTAGAAATTTTTGAATACGAGTAGTGCTTTGGTAAACCCAATTGGCTTTGAGTAGTGAATGTAGTCCAGTCAATGTGAGCGAACTCAGCGAGTTCCGGTAAAACCCTAGTTAAGCCACCAACATGCTCAATTGCTGGCTCTGAGGCAGGATTTGGGCCAATTGGTGCCCGTCTAGACAAAACACTTATCCGCAACTCACTTTCGATCACTTATGTCACTTAAGCCTTGCTGGCCCGTACTTCAAGGCGTACGTAATCAAGAGTGTTGTCTGTTAGTAGATCTGACATTTTAGAAATCTGATCGTCATTCCAGTCACGGAAAACCAAGGTTTTTAAATAAGTTGCCAGCGTTTCTTTATCCGGAAGTGGCGTTGGATGGGGGCGCAGGCTTACTTCTATGTCAACAAATCCAGCTTTTTTGAGTAAGCCTTCAGTGTCTGCAACATTTGCGTAGTACCAATCTGGAAATCTAATTGCTTCATCTATTTGTGGCACTAGAGCCAAAGTCTTTGCTAGATTTCCAAAGCCGCCACAATCAGTTGCAATTCGGCCACCAGGCTTTAAAGCATTGTAGAAATGTTGCCAAACATTGTTGTGATCAGTTAGCCAGTGAAGAGCGGCCACCGACATGATCGCATCGATACTTGCTGGCTCAACTGGAAGCACGTGATCTAAATCGCCTTCCAGGATTTGCACGCGGGAATCATCACCAAATCTGGTTCGGCATTGATCAAGCATGGTGGTGCTTTGATCAACGCAAACCAAGTTGCCATTTGGAAGTTGCGCTAGTGCTAATTGCGCATCACGCCCAGTGCCACAACCTGCATCAAGTAACGTTTCAGTTGGTTGGAGTTTTAGTGCTTCAATCGTGCGCTTACCCCATTGTTCGTGGGGAAGTGGCAAAGCGTCATAAGCGACGCCATCCCAAGCTTTCACTTGGCTTCGCCAAATGCACCGGTGGCCTCAAGGGCACTGATTTGTTCATCGCTTAGATTTAGAAGTTCCTTGAGTACAGAGATGGTGTGCTCGCCTCGTTTTGGAGCTCGCTGGTAAGTCTGACGCTTTGGTCCAACGTTTACTGGCGATGCGGGGGTGCGCAGCTTGCCAAAATACTCATGCTCGCTATGCGCAATCATCTCGCGAGCGATGGTGTGCTCTTCCTTAAAGGCCTGTTCGATTGTGTTCACTGGGGCACTAGGTACGCCAGCTGGAATCAAAACCGATAGCCAAGCTTCAGTGGTTCGAGTCTTAAAGATTTCCTCGAGTTGTGAAACTAAGGCATCGCGATTTTCGTAACGAACAGCGAAGTTAGCAAAATCTGGATTAGTAGCAAGGTCTGGGCGATCAATAACTTCACACAGGCGCTCATAGAACTTTTCTTTGGCACAGCCAATAACAATCCAGTAATCCTTAGTCTGGAACACCTGGAATGGAACTAGCGATGGGTGAGCGGAATGTGAATGCCGAATTGGCTCATGCCCACCCGATAAGTGCCAAGCACCGATATAACTAGTCATGGAAAGCGCAGTGTCATACAGCGATACATCGCAGTCCATGCCAATGCCATCACGCCTGGCGGCATGGATTCCGCTAACTAGTGCCAGCGCGGCAACGAAACCACCTGAGAAGTCCACCAATGACAGTCCGCTCTTTGTCGGAGGACCATCAGGTTCTCCGGTGAGTGACATCCAGCCAGCTAAGCCTTGCAGCATGTAGTCATAGCCTGGCTCTTTGGAACGAGGACCGCTCATGCCAAATCCACTGAGCGAGCAACATACTATTGCTGGATTTATGTGCTTTAGATCGTCATAAGTAATTTTAAGTTTTGCAGGAACGTCACCACGTAAATTTGAATACACAGCATCACTTTGCTTGACCAAGTCCTCAAAAGTTGCCCGGCCTGTAGGGCTGGAAAGATCTAGCGAAATTGACTCTTTATTGCGATTAAAGGCTTCAAAAAATAATGAGTCTTCTTCGTGTGCATACGGCGGTACGTACCTACCCACATCTCCACCAGAACCTGGATCTTCAATCTTGATTATGCGCGCTCCAAGATCGGCCAAATGCACAGTGCCAAATGGCCCCGCTCCAAATTGCTCAAGCGAGAGAACTGTGATTCCTTCAAGGGGACGTGGCATTTTTTATCCTTTTGCTTATTATTGGTGACTTAAGATTTCGATTTTCCCCGAGCCAGTTACAACTTTACCTATCGTGATAAACCCGCGTTCCACTAGTTCAATTTCAAACGATGGGTCAATGCTTGCTAAGAGCCCACCATTAGTCTGTGGGTCAAACATCGCTGCTTGGAAGCCGCTTTCAGTCAATCCCAAGACATCCCGATTTAAGGCAGTTCGGTTACGAATATCCGCCGAAGTTCTTTTTCCAGCTTCGAAAAGTTCGAGTGCTTTCGGTAGTACAGCCTGAGTAGGTAGCTGAATGTGCGCATCCAAGGCACTGTTCCCGAGCATTTCGCTGAGGTGACCGATTAACCCAAACCCAGTTACATCAGTAACAGCGTGAACGGCTTGCCCCAAGTCAGCTAGCGCATTGCGCGCACGTAGGTTAGAAATTTTCATTTGCTCGAGCGCAATCGCCTCGTCACTTGATTGGCGAGTGGATAGTAATACGCCAACACCTAGTGGCTTAGAAAGCATCAACAAGTCACCATCATGCATTCCCGATTTACGCCAAATTGCATTCGGGTGAACATATCCAGTGGCAGCTAGCCCAAAAATTGGTTCAGCAATTCGCACAGTGTGACCTCCGAGGATTTCCACTCCCGATTCCTTGCAGGCAAGGGCTGCACCGGACACGCAAGCAGCAATTTCTGAATCTGCTAGCACTTCAGGAAATCCGCAAATTAACAATGCAGTCTTTGCTAAGCCACCCATGGCGTAGATGTCAGATAGTGAATTCAAGGCGCTGACATAGCCGTACTCAAAGGGATTGCTAACAACTGGTGGGAAAAAGTCAACTGTAGTTATTAATGAAGTGGTTTCGTTGATCGCAGTAACAGCCGCATCGTCAGGAGCAGCCAGACCAACAAGAGTGTCGTTACCTTGTTGGTCGTATGCTGCAGAACGAAGCGTCCTCAGTAGCGATGCATCTGCCTTAGCAGCGCATCCACCACATGAAGTTAAATCTCTAAGACTTAAACCTGTTACATCAAGTGTCATTTAATTCTTAAAGCCTCAACGAAATCTCGAGAATTCTTTGTTGTTGGCAATGACATGACGGCATTAAGTACTCGATCAGAAACATCAGATCCAGCAACTAATGCAACATTGTCTCGGAATTTAGCTTCAACTTCACTTGCAGCAAGTGGTCGCTCATCTGCACCACGGTTAACGTCTTCGCGCTTGCGAAGCGTGCGGCCATCCTTAGTTTGGATAATAACTTCACCGTGGAAGTACTTAGGGAATGTTGGATTTGGATCATTTTGGTAGGAAACTTTCGCAGCTAACTCTAAGAGCTCTGGATCAACTAGGCAGTCATCAGCTAAATCAGCCAAGGTAAAGCGACGCTTGGTAATCGCAGTTGCCACGATGAATGGCAAGGAGAACTTCGCATCGTAATCACTTCGAGGTGTGAGTTTCGCTAAAGCTGGTTCACAAACAACTGGCACAACTTGGGCCGGAACAATAGTGGTGACTGATTCGATATCTGCAGACGTCAGGTTGTTTTCAGTTGCAAGCTCGATTGCTATGTCGATGCATGCATGGGTGAAGTGACAGGCTGCGTAAGGCTTAATTGCTACCCGCAACAATTCCCAAGCCGTTCCTAAATCTGCGGTCACGGCGTCCATCTTCAGATCATGACCAGCTGGGGTGTGGGATGCATAAAGTCCAAAGCGACCTTCGTAAATTGCAAGTGGTGCTTCGAACTTAGCTTTGGCTAGTTCTGCGGCAGTAATACCTGAGACCGCAGCCCAGCCTGGATGCAGGCGCTTAGTCCAAGCACCAGTTTCTAGGAATTCCATTGAACCCGACGCTAAAGAGCCAACAATTCCTTGGGCACTGGCAATCCCATGGGCATCTAGACCGATCATCTTGGCCGCTGCAGCTGCTGCACCAAAGGCACCTGCTAGACCCGTTGGATGGAAACCTTGGGCATGGAAGCCACCATTAGCGGCAGTACCGACTCGGGCGCCAATCTCTAATGCAATTAAGAATCCAAGCACTAGATCATTGCCGCTGAGTTCCCGATCATCCGCGATAGCGATAGCAGTTGGAAGCGCACTTGCTGTTGCGTGAATTACACCAGGAACGTGAGTGTCGTCAAAATCTAGACCATGAATCAAGATGCCGTTAAGCATTGCCTGGTCCCGAACTGTGAACCGCTCGGAACATGCAATTGCACCGCGTGGACCTGAACCCAAAGCCACAGCTGCAGCAATGCTGCGAGTGGCAAACTCATAGTGAGTAGATGCAAATGCGATGCCAACGGCATCAAGAATATTTAGTAACGCCTGATCTTGCACGTGCTTTGGAACGTCGGCAATCGAGACACCTTGTGCCCATGTTCCAATTTCAAGTGACAAAGTTTCATTGTTTGACATGGTTACTCCTAGTTGAATCGTAAGCCGAGAGTTTCGGCGATAGTAGTGCGCTGTACTTCGTCAGTACCGCCTGGAATGCGTAGGTTACGTGCAATTTGAAATAGCTTGTTGATGTCAGTATCTCGCAGCACCCCGGAGCCACCGTGAATCTGTAGTGCCCGATCTGCAACTCGATAGAACGACTCATCGTTGCTGAGCTTTAGCGCGCAAATTCTGCGCACTTCATCACTTGGACGAGGCAAATTCCACCAAGGTCCAGGAGTATCAATGGCACGTGCCACATCTAGTGAAAGTGAACGAGTTTGCTGCCAATCAAGATACATGTCAGCGATCATCCACTGGATGCCTTGCTTTGCGCCTAGTGGTTCTCCGCCAACGATGCGAGTCTTTACGCGCTCGAGTGTCTTTTCAATCAGGTACTTATTCCATCCTGAACACATGCCGGCCCGGCGCATTCTGGTGTAGTTGAATGACATAACCGCAATGTCAAAGCCACCATTAACTTCTCCAAGTACTGCGCTTTCTGGCAGCACCATGTCTTCAAAGTGAATTTCGCCGGTGTAGCCATCGCCAAACATAGTTTGGTAAAGCTTGCCGATTTTGTATCCTTTTGAAGCAAATTCCTTAGTGTCAAACATGAAGTAAGTAAATGACTTACGTCCGCCACCGGGGTTTGTGATTGCTAAAACTTGGGCGACATCGGCATCAAAGTAGTTTGTGATGTAAGCCTTAGTCCCATTAAGTACCCAATCAGATCCTTTACGAACTGCGTTGGTTTTCATGTCATAAAGATTTGAACCCGCACCTGTTTCAGTAACACCGTGCAAGCTGGTCTTAAGTCCTTTTACAAGTGGATCAGTGAACTGATCTTTTTGATGTGCGTGGGCATGCAGTAGGCGAGGAGTAGCGCCTTCGGACCAAGAAAGTAACGCGGGGTTCAAGCCAACGCCATATCCGTAGACCTTTTCTTCGACGTAAATCATGTCTTCTCGCCCAAGTCCTCGGCCACCCAGAGATTCAGGTAAATGAGCGCTGTATATGTTCTTTGCACCTGCGGCTGCCATGATTTCGCGGCGAGCAGCAATGATGTCCTGATGTAGTCGACCATTTTCATCGAGGAATTTTGACTGGTCACTCAAGCGATGATCAAGTGCTTTTTCGCGTGGGGCAACTTCAGTTTCGTAAAGTTCTGTTACCTCAGAGATTACGACATCAAGATGTGCCGGAATGTGAAGTTCTACGTCAAGTGGGGATGTTATGGTGCTGGTCATTTGATTCCTGTTCGGTTTACTTGGGTGACTTGATTTTCGTTTGCTGTTTCCGAGAAATCTAGAACAACGGGGTTATCAGGTAAGGCTATTGTTTCGGAAGGTCCTGTTGCATGCCCCTTGAAACTTGCCCGATGTGAGAAATGCGACATTAGTGGCAAAATATCTTTCGCTCTTACCGCGCCGAGTTCTCCTGCATTGTGGAAGCGTTCGCCGCACGTATCAACTTCATCAGGATGAACGTGCGGACCGGCCAAGATAAAAGAAGTGGGATGGGCAGAGTGCATTACCCCGCCCGTAGATGGTGTTGCGTGATCTCCAGTAATAACAATCGTGGTTGCCTTCGCAATGTTTAGAAGCTGTTGGCAAGCGCGATCCAAGCTTTCAATGACGTCTCGCTTAAGTTTTGGTTGCTTGGTGTGGCCGGCTTCATCCGTTGCCTTGGTATGAATGTGAACAAAAGAATGAGTTTTACTAAGTGTGATGCCAGCCAAGAGCCGAGATTCAAAGTCTGCTTGGACATTGTCAAGATCACTTGGAATGTGAGTTTGTGTCATTCCTAGAACTTCAGCAAGGCCTCGATAAAGCGCCGAACTAGTAACCGCAGCACCTGTTAGTCCAGTGGACTGTTCGAAAGTCTTGAACTCTTTTCTCAAGCTGGCCCACTTTGTTACCGGAGCAATTAGATGCGGTTTTCCATCTGATGCGCGCGCTTTATTAATTGGATGAGCAAGCAACAATGCAACAGCTGAATTTATCCAACTACTTACAAGTTCAGCTGAGTAGTTAGCTGAATCTTGATCAAGGGCTGAATCCAGCGGCAATGGTCGCAAGACTGGATGAAGATGACCGAAAAGCGGGTCGCTGTCGCTGATTTCATGTGACGAGATAACTGCTGATTCCAGGATGCACTCACCATTGCGAAGTGGGTGAAGCACTGGGTTCAATTCATGTGGCATTACACGAAGTGCATCAAAGAGTTCGATGCAGTCACTTGCATCGTCATTACCAACTCTGCCTACGGTTTGAAGTTGCCCACCTTTAAGTACTGCCGGACGCAGCGATAGGTGAAAATGTGGTCGCCCAACAGGAATTTCAATTCCCATGCCGGTTGCTTCGAGTAAAGCTCGGCCAGGAAAAGTTTGGGTCTGACCAAACATCGCCCAGTGACTGCGCTCACTTGAAGTTGCCCGGCCTGGTCCAAATGGCTGATGAATACCGGAAACTCCGATTCGAGTTAGTTCATCCAGATTTGGTGTGATCGCTGCTTCCAGTGGCGTTAGATTATTCAATTCCGCACTTGGTCGATCGCCGAGTCCGTCGAAGGTAATCAAAATCATGGGAGTCCGGTCATCCCACATCGGTGCTGGCTTCACTTAAGCGCTCGCCTTCATGGAATTAGCGCTATCCCATTCGCGTTGAATAGTAGTAATTGCTTCGGGCGAGACAGCTAATTTCCAGCTTGCATCATTGGCTACCAGCGATTGGCGAATATCGGTTGCAGACAACTTGCTTGCCGGAGCTGGAAGCGCCAGAGTTTCAAATCCTTGTTCGGTAAAAAGCGTTAACTTACTTGCTTCCCAAGGACTAAAAATGCGAAGTGCAAATACGGTTTCAGGTGGAACACTCCAAGATTCTGGAACCGTTAAATCAAGCGGGATGATTTCAATGTCTGCCTTGATTAATTCAGAACGATGTAGCCCAGCGATCGAGGCCTTGATTATATTCACACGCGATTCATACGAAAACGGATTTGCTGAATCTGTGTGCCGATGCGAACTTGCACCATGTTCTTGCAAATTCTCAAGATCAGGATTAGTTATCCCGATGATGATGCGTTCAAAGTTGTGGCTTAAGGCGGACAGAACTTCCAAGTGCTGTAGGTGGAAGGGCTGGAATCTGCCTGTGAAACAAGCCACGCGCTGAGTCATTAGTTAATTAATTACACTCAGTGCTTTGATCTTTGCAATTGCTTCATCAGTTTGGATGACATCTGCGTAACGTCGACCAACATCTTGCATGTTTGCATCATGTGGGCCAGCATCTTGATCCCCACAAGCATCATCAATTGCAATCGTGCGGAAACCATGCGAGAACGAGTCAACAATCGTGGCTCGAACACAACCAGATGTTGTAACTCCGGTCACGAGCACTGTGTCAATCGCATTCGTGGTGAGAATACTGCTCATGTCAGTACCAAAGAATGCTGATGGAAAGCGCTTCAGGATGTAAACATCGCTGTCATCCCAAAGGTCTGGATGAATTTGCGCTTCGTAAGATCCTGGATGAATGTCACGTAGGGCTGGAACTTTCCAGCGCGCGAACTCTGTGTCAGTAGACCAGGCAACAGCAGTGTGGATAATCGGAATTCCAGCTGCGCGGGCAGCTGGGAAAAGTCGCGCAGCATTTTTGATCGCACGCTGGGCATGCTCACTTCGGCCTAGTGCAAACTTTGGATCGCAAAATGACATCTGAAAGTCAACGGCAATGATGGCAGGTCTGGTGCCCCAGCCAACTTGACCTTGCCCGTAACCAGCGTTTTCGAATGAATCTGTCATGTGCCCTCCAAACGGCAAAATTCCCACTTCTTGTATACATCTATTTGAGAATCCTTGCTGGGTTTTGACTAAATTAAGGCTTTCAATGGTACTGACGGACGAAAAGTGACAGAATTGTATGCAATCTGCATGATCAGGAGCCAAAGTGAGCAGTTTCGACCTTTACAAGACCGCTGATGAACATGAAGAACTTAGGTCCGTGGTTCGAGCTCTGGCTGATGCCAAAATTGCACCTTTTGCAGCAATCGTCGATGAGGACGCGCGCTTCCCGCAAGAAGCCTATGACGCGTTAGTGAGCGCTGAGCTGCAGGCGATACATGTGCCAGAGGCTTACGGTGGCGCGCAAGCAGATGCTTTAGCCTCTGCCATTGTGGTTGAAGAAGTAGCTCGAGCGTGCGCATCAAGCAGTCTGATCCCAGGTGTGAACAAACTGGCTTCGCTACCGGTAATTTTTAGTGGCAGCGAAGAGTTGAAGCAAGAGTTTTTGCCTGGCTTGGCATCTGGCGAGACACTTTGGTCTTATGCCCTTTCTGAAACTGATGCTGGTAGCGATGCCGGCGCTATGAAAACTACTGCGGTAGCAAATGGTGATTCATGGACATTAAACGGTTCAAAAAAGTGGATCACTAACGCGGGCGAAAGCCATATCTATACCGTGCTTGCGGTCACTGATAAAGATAAAGGCCCACGCGGAGGCATCACTGCTTTCATTGTGAAAAAAGATGATCCAGGTGTCAGCTTTGGAGCGCCAGAAAAGAAACTTGGAATCAAGGGATCGCCAACTCGCGAAGTTTATTTAGACAATGTTGTGATTCCAGATACCCGTCGGATTGGTGATGTAGGCGCAGGTTTTGGAATTGCTATGACCACACTTGATCACAGTCGCATTGCGATTGCCGCGCAAGCAGTTGGCATCGCACAAGGCGCCTTGGATTTTGCTGCAGGTTACATCAAGGAACGTAAGCAATTCGGTAAGGCAATCGCTGAATTCCAGGGCATCCAATTTATGGTCGCAGACATGTCAATGAAGCTTGAAGCTGCCCGACAGCTCACTTATGCTGCAGCTGCTCGTAGCGAGCGTGGCGATGCTGATTTAACTTTCTTTGGCGCTGCCAGTAAGTGCTTTGCATCCGATGTTGCGATGGAAATTACCACAGATGCCGTGCAACTCCTAGGTGGATATGGTTTTACCCGAGACTATCCAGTTGAGCGAATGATGCGCGATGCCAAGATCACTCAGATTTATGAAGGCACCAATCAAGTTCAGCGCATTGTGATGTCACGTCACACACTTGCTTCACGCTAGAAAGACCAAGGTTAAAATGACAAATCCATCGCCGGAGAAACTTCGCCGCGATGCGCTTGGAATTTTAGCCGCGGCAATTGCCGCTCAACTCGCAGTTTCAACTGCGCAACAAGGACTACCTGCACTTGGGCCAATTCTGGCCAGCACATTTAACCTGACAACTTCTGGTGTAGGGCTACTGCTTGGCACAATCAGCTTAGGCACTGCAGTTGCTGTTATTTTCTGGGGAAACTTAGCTGATCGAATCGATGATCGACTAGTTGCACTAATTGGCCTGGTTGGCACAGCTACCTGTTTTGCAGTTGCCGCTTACTTCAAGGCATCCCAAGTCGCGCATTTCACTTTGATTTTTGCTGGCATCATGATGGCTTCACCTACGGTTGCCATGACAAAAGGCCTGGCGCGTAACTTCGTTCATTTAGGAAACATTGGGTTTGCGCTTTCCACACGCCAGGCCGCAGTTCCAGTTGGTGGTGTGATTGGTGGCATCGTACTAACGGGAATAGCGGTCGCACATGGCTTGAGCGCTGCACTTTATGCACTTGCCGGACTAATAATTATCGGGGGACTGTTCGTAATATTTGCGCCCGCCGGCTTGCCCGAACCGCCTCGACTAAAAGCTGAGAATTTGCCACCAGTAAATTGGCGCAGACTTTTACCAATCTTGATTGCAGCGGCATTCTTTTGCCTCACGCAACTAGGAATCGTCGCTCTCTTAACTTTGTACTTAAGTAGTAGCAGGGGTTGGACGCCGACTCATGCTGGTCAACTATATGCGCTGATGATGGCATTCGTGATTCCACTGCGAATTCGATTGGGAGTTATCAGCGATCGTTACCCAACCCAGCGCGTTAAGTTCCAAATCATAATCGCGCTACTTGGGGCAACTTTGCTTTTACTGTGTGCCGTTCTTGAGCAGTATGCAATTGTGGTCCCACTGCTTTTCTTAGCTGGCATCTCAGCTATGGGTTGGAATGGCCTACTGTTTACAACCGCAGTGGTAGCAGTCCCACCGGAGCGAGTTGGCTTCACCCAAGGCGTACTGCATAGCTTTATTTTTGCCGCTGGTGGACTATCGCCGATCATCATGTCCCAGATCGTTGAATCCTTCAGTTGGCAGGCAGCCTGGACCGTTATGGCGATATGCTCAGTAATGGCTGCAGTGTCACTGAAGATTTTTGACAGGGCAACGGTTCAGGTAAAGGAATCAGCATGAGTAAACAGCGGGTAGATACCGACATGTTGGATGAAATTCAACGTCGTGTTCTCTGGCTTGCCGTGCGGATGGTTGACTTCGCCAATCGCGAGCGTGAACTAAAAGATGATGTGAAAGTTGGTGGCCACCAAGCTTCCAGTGCATCACTTACATCAATAATGACTGCGCTGTATTTTGATCATCTAGATGGACCGGATCGAGTAAGTGTTAAGCCTCATGCATCTCCAGTTTTTCACGCCATTCAATATTTACTCGGTAACTTGGATGAAAGTTACTTAAAGCGACTTCGCGAGTTCGGTGGATTGCAGTCTTATCCATCCCGAACTAAAGATCCAGACGCTCCAGATTTTTCTACTGGCTCAGTTGGCTTAGGCGCAGCAGCTCCACTATTTGCAGCTGCAACTCGTCGCTACGTTGATTCGCACTTTGGAGAACGACCACATTCCCGATTCATCGCGCTAATTGGTGATGCAGAATTAGATGAAGGCAATGTGTGGGAAGCAGTTGCAGATCCAGCAACTACTGAACTTGGCAATGTTATGTGGGTAGTTGACTTCAATCGCCAGTCTCTAGATCGCGTTATCCCGGGTATCCGAATTCAGCAATGGCGAGCCCAATTCGAAGCAGCCGGTTGGCACGTAGTTGAAGTTAAATACGGCAAGAAGTTGCAAACCAAATTTGCGCAAGCCTTTGGCAAAGAACTTGAAGCCTGGATTGATGCCATGGCGAATGAACAGTACCAATCCTTGTTTGGTTTTCGCGGCAAAGAATTGCGGGAACGATTCCTTGAAGGTGCGCCTGCCGAAGTTGGTATGTCAGTAAGTGAACTTAATGACGCAGAACTTTACGAACTAGTGACTGATCTTGGTGGACACAACTTAGATAGTTTGCGCGATGCTTTTGACTTATGTGACGCAGTAACTGATCGCCCGAGTGTGGTTTTCGCCTACACAATTAAGGGTTGGGGTTTGCCAATGGCTGGCAACCCACGCAACCACTCTGCATTACTTTCCGGCGATCAAATTGATACTTTCCGCGGCGAGTTAGGACTGACACCTTCGAATGAATGGTCGGATTTTGAACCCCAAAGTCCAGCCGGAGTTCTAGCTGCCCAACGCCGTCACGATTTACACCGTGGACCAATTCAAAAGGGTGTCGAGTTAAACGTTCCAGCACCTGAAATTGCAACCGGAACAAAACCGCTAAGTACGCAGGAAGCTTTTGGCCGTGTACTCGTTGACTTATCGCGCATTGAAGAAATCAATAAATACCTGGTTACTACAGCTCCGGATGTGGCAACCTCCACGAACTTAGCTGGGTTCATTAATCGAAACGGAATTTACTCGCCCGAAGAACGTCGCGCTTGGAACGAAGATCCGATGCTTAAGTGGGCTGAAGGTCCAACGGGTCAACACATTGAGCTAGGCATTAGCGAAATGAACTTGTTCTTACTGCTTGGCCAGTTGGGACTTTCTTGGGACTTATCAGATCAACCACTGATTCCGATTGGCACGGTTTATGACCCATTTGTATGTCGTGGCTTGGACGCCTTTATTTATGGCACCTACTCGGCAGCTCGATTCATTATTGCGGGAACGCCAAGTGGTGTGACGTTAGCTCCTGAGGGCGGCGCTCATCAATCCACGATCACTGCTTCAATTGGTATGGAGCTGCCAGGAGTAACTTTCATCGAGCCAACTTATGGCACGGCGCTTAGCTGGATGTTGGCTGATGCCATCACTCGAGTAGCAGCTGGACCATCTGAGTTAAAAACTGCTGCGCCATACGACGATGGTGCCTTCTATTTCCGTTTAACTACCCGCCCGCTAGATCAGGCACCGTTTGAGGCTGCTCGAAAGCGGATCGGCGATGCAGTACTTCGCCGACAAGTATTAAGTGGCGGATACCGGCTATTTGATGCCTTTGAGCAGTTCCCAGAATTACGCGGCGCAGATGATGGTGATCGAGTTCCGATGGTGCATCTAGTTGCATCCGGGGCAGTGATGCCAGAAGTGCTTGCAGCTGCAGCCGAACTTTGCAGCGAAGGCGTGGCCGCACACGTAGTAGATGTAACTAGCGCCGATCGCTGGTATGGCTCATGGCAACGGACGTTACGTCAAGCGGTTCGCACGGCTTCGGCGCCAAGTTTGCCAGGCCCATTATGGTCAGTCATTGGTGATCGCGCGCCAATCGTTACGATCCAAGACGCATCCAGTCATGCCATGGCATGGATGGGTTCAGCAATCGGCGTACCTTGCGTTTCACTAGGCGTAGATTCGTTCGGTCAATCTGGAACAGTAAAAGACCTTTACAACATGAATGACTTGTCATCTGGGGCAATTGTTAATGCAGCACTAGCCTCACTTGCTCTAGACAATCGATGACAACACCCACTAAGTCACACACTGGACTCTTTCTCACGGTTTCAGTCCTCTTTGGTGGCAACTACATGTGGGCTCACTTTGCCCTGCAGTCTTATTCGGCATTAGAAGTTGCCTGGGGTCGCACGTTACTGGCGGCAGCAACATTAGCTGTGGTGTTAGTGATTACCAAAGATCATTATCCGCGGGGCAAAGAAATTTGGATCAAGTTAAACATTGCAGCACTGCTGTTTAACACAATTTCTTTTGTTGGCATGGCTACTGCAGTTAGCCGAATTACCACGGTGCAAGTGAGCATCTGGAATGCATTGGTTCCGTTGGTGACACTTGGTTTTGTGCTGGTATTTATCCCAGAAGAAAACCCAACTTGGCGTCGAGTAACTGGTTTGAGCATGGGTTTCCTAGGCGCACTGTTTATTGCTCATCCCTGGTCAGGGCTAGGGGAGTTTGACGCAATTGGTACTGGCGCGATCATGATAGGAACCACGAGTTATGCAGCAGGACTCGTGTATGCCCGACGAAACTTTGCCCATGTGACAAATACACCAACATCAATTGCTGCTGGGCAAATGCTCTGTGCGTCTATTCACTTCACATTAATCCTTCCGTGGTTTGTAACCATCACGACTGACGCATCAACTATTTCGCTGGTTTCAATGTTGGTTTTGGGCGTGGTTGGTACTGGTATTACCTACATCATGATTCAAACTTTGATCAAGCAAGCTGGCGCAGGTGTAGCGAGCGACACAACTTATGTGATTTTGTTTGTGGCGATTTCACTTGGCATTATCGTGCTTGGCGAAGCCATTAATGTATGGCAGATAATCGGCTCAGGATTGATTTTGATTGGCTTGATAATTATTAACAGCCGGGAACGCACGCCGGCAATTACCACTTAATTACCGGACTTAAACCAATCAACATACTCTGGCGCTAGCGGCGTCTTTTCCTGAATCAAATCAGCGGCGCGTTCGGCCACCATCATGGTTGGCGCATAAAGATTGGCATTAGTGACATACGGGAACACTGAGGCATCTACGACGTAAAGTCCTTCGACACCGTGAACTTTCATAGTGCTTGGATCAACAACGCTCATGTCATCAGTACCCATTTTTGCAGTACATGATGGGTGATACGCAGTCTCGCCATCCTTACGAACCCAATCCAAAATTTGCTCTGGAGTCTGGACCGAAGGACCAGGGGATAACTCGCCATCACTGTATTGATCAAAGGCAGACTGCGAAAGAATTCGGCGAGTTACTGCAATAGCTTCCACCCATTCGCGTTTATCTTGTTCGGTGGAAAGGTAATTAAACAGAATAGATGGCTTAGCCATTGGATCAGCACTAGTGATTTCAATTCGGCCACGGGCATCCGAATACATTGGCCCAACGTGCACTTGATAACCGTGTCCTTGCTCGATTCCGGTTCCGTCGTAACGAACTGCAATTGGCAAGAAGTGATACATCAGGTTTGGGTATTTAACTGTTTCGTTTGAGCGGGCAAACCCGCCGCCTTCAAAGTGATTTGTTGCTCCTGGTCCCTTGCGCGCGAATAGCCAGGCAGCACCTATAAACGGCCGCTTCCAAAGCTTAAGGTTTGGATTCATTGTGATTGGCTGCTTGCAAGCATGCTGAATATAAACTTCGAGATGATCCTGCAGGTTCTGGCCAACACCAGGTAAGTCTTTTACTACTGGAATGCCATGGCGTTTAAGTAATTCTGCTGGACCAATACCTGAAAGCTGCAGAACTTGTGGAGTATTAATAGCTCCACCACAGAGAACTACATTTTTTGCGCGGTACTCAGTAATAGTTTTGCCTCGCTGGGCGATTACACCGACTGCTTTATCGCCTTCAAAAATTACCCGGTGGACTTGATGACGGGTTTGGATTGTTAAATTCTTGCGGTGCATGACTGGGTGTAAGTAAGCTCGCGCCGATGACCAGCGACGGCCTTTCTTTACATTCTTATCGAAGGGCCCAAAACCTTCTTGGCTGAAACCATTTACATCATCGGTTCGCTTGAAGCCTGCTGCTACGGCAGCATCAAAGAATGCTTTGAATAGCGGGTTCTTGGCTGGCCCTTTTTCCAAGTAGAGCGGACCACTGTGACCACGGTAAGTATTGTCATTTGGAACGCCGGTAGCATTTTCCATTTTCTTGAAGTACGGCAAGCAATGTGCAAAGTCCCAATCTTGCATTCCTTTATCGGCAGCCCAGCGCTCGTAATCCATTGGATTGCCACGTTGAAAAATCATGCCATTGATTGAGCCGGAACCACCTAGAACTTTGCCGCGACCTTGGTAAACCCGTCGACCGTTCATGTTTGGTTCTGGGTCAGTCTCGTACATCCAGTCATAAAACTTGTTGCCAATGGGAAAAGTCAGTGCAGCTGGCATGTGGATGTAGACATCCCACCAAGAATCTTTACGGCCAGCTTCCAGAACTAAAATTTCGTTATCCGGATTTTCAGATAATCGATTACCAAGTACGGAGCCTGCTGAGCCGCCACCAATAATTAGGTAGTCATATTCCTTAACAGTCACTAGAGATTTCCCTCTGCGGTATCAACAACATTTGCAAGTAACATCGCCCGAGTCATTGGGCCAGTGCCACCAGGCATTGGGGCGATCCAGCCCGCAATTTGAGAACATGCTGGATCTATGTCACCAAGTAATCCAGCATCAGTGCGTGTAATACCGACATCAACTAGCGCAGCCCCGGATTTGATCATGTCTGGCTTGATGAAATGTGGCACGCCAGCTGCTGCTACAACAATGTCTGCTCGCTTAATGTGCGCAGCCATATCTTTAGTGCCGGTATGACACAAAGTGACTGTGGCATTTTCGGTGCGACGAGTTAGTAGCAACCCAAGTGGTCGACCAACTGTTACGCCTCGCCCAACAATGCAAACTTCAGCGCCATCTAGAGGCACACCATAGGCGCGAAGCAATTCAACTATGCCGCGTGGGGTGCAGGGAAGTGGAGCAGGTTCACCCAGAACTAGACGCCCCAAGTTAGTTGGATGCAGCCCATCAGCATCCTTATGTGGGTCAATGGCCTCGAGTGCGGCATTGCCATCAAGGCCCTTTGGTAGTGGCAGTTGCACGATGTAACCAGTACAAGTTGGATCGGCATTTAAACGAGCAATGGCCGCCATTACGTCTGCCTGATTTGCAGTAGCTGGTAAATCCTCGCGCACAGATGTGATGCCAACTTCATGACAATCTTTGTGCTTGCCGCCAACATAAGAATGCGACCCTGGGTCGTCGCCAACCAAAATTGTGCCAAGACCTGGATAAATGCCTTTTGCGTTAAGCGCCGTTACCCGAACTGCAAGATCGCTCTTTACTTTTGCAGCAGTTGCAGTTCCATCAAGAATTACGGCTGACATTATTCCTACTTCCGAGTAAGCAATTACAGGTATTCAACGGTTGAATCAGTTATTACATCCCACAGGTGTTGGGCAAATGATGAGCGCACAAAAATTAGGTAGCAATTTTCGCAGCAGTGCCACAAAATTACTGGAGATTTTGCCATCAAGCCTTGCGTGCAAGCATCGATTGGAAACTTTTCATCGCGTAAGTCTTGTTCCCAAACATGTCCCAAAATCTCTTTAACTTTTGGACCATAGATTTCTATTTTGGTACGTTGCGCACTGACATCAACAACTGAAATATGATGCGCATCTTGTACTGGCTTTAGGAGTGAGGCAATATCCGCAGTTCCAGTTAATAGCCACCAATCCGGACCTAGGCAAAGGGCGCTAATTCCATTGGCCCCTGGCTGCTCGCCCTGGCTAACTATGCAATCTGAGTTCTTGCGAACTACTGAACCAACTTGCGGATTAAGGGTTAGCCCGAGTGCTTGGTTAACTGCCGCAAAAGCTGGGGAACTTGGATCAACGCGTAAGTCAATGCCAGGAGTGTATGGAACTTCAGCAAGGTAGATGTCTTTATCTAATCCACCATGAACTGCGCCACTTAGTGGGCTAGTTGCTAGGGCGCTATTTACCTTAACCATCGCGACGCACGTTCTCCTTATCGACAAAAATTGGTTCGGTGATTACCGCAGTTTCATTTCCAATGGCAACGCGATCACCAATCCGAGCTCGGCCATTGTGAACGAGTGCCATGGCAAATGACCTATTAAGTTCACCAGAGAAATACGAACTCGTAACATATCCAATGTGAGGAATCGGTGGGGTAGCGCCCTTATGTTGCACTTCAGCGAAGTAAGAGCCTTCCGGAATTACAAATTCTGAAGTATCTGGTAACAAGCCAACTAGCTGATGGCGATCTGGACGGCTAGTATCAGAACGACTAAATGAGCGCTTTCCGATAAAGTCCTTCTTTTTAGAAACGATCCAATCCATACCTAAGTCATCGGGAGTTTGGGTGCCGTCGGTTTCTTGGCCAACGATCACAAAGCCCTTTTCCGCACGAAGTACGTGCAGTGATTCGGTACCGTATGGAGTCACATCTAGCGCAGCCCCTAATTCCATCACCTTGTTCCAAAGCTCTAATCCATACCAAGCGGAAACATTTATTTCGTATGCGAGTTCGCCCGAGAACGAGATTCGAGCAATTCGGGCTGGAATTCCAGCAACATCTGCATACTTATTTTCCATGAAGGCAAAGCCTTCTTTGGAAACATCTAAGCCAGGGGACAGCAACGCCAACAGATCACGACTCTTTGGCCCAACTATGGCAACGGTTGCAATTTGCTCCGTTACAGATGTGCAGAATACTTCCAGGTGTGGCCATTCGGTCTGTAACCATTCTTCGAGCCAATCCATGACTTTTGCTGCGCCACCAGTTGTGGTTGTCATAAGCCAATGATTTTCACCAAGTCTGGTGGTTACACCATCGTCAAAGACCATGCCATCGACTCCGCACATTAAGCCGTATCTGCTCATGCCGACTTTGAGAGTCGAGAACATGTTTGTGTAAACCTGATCTAGGAAAGCCCCAGCATCTTTTCCTTGAATATCAATTTTGCCCAGTGTGCTGGCATCCATTACAGCTACGCCATTACGCGCGGCTCGGCATTCACGTAATACCGCGGCATCCAAGTCTTCGCCTGGCTTTGGGAAAAACCAAGGACGCTTCCATTGCCCGACATCTTCCATCGGAGCACCGGCAGCAACATGCCAGGAGTGAATCGATGTGGTGCGAATTGGTTCAGTATGTAATCCGCGCTCCCGACCTGCAAGGGCGGCAAAAGGAACTGCAATGTACGGTGGGCGGAAAGTTAATGAACCAATTTCATCAGGCGCCAATCCAACTAGATTTCCGATCAGCCCCATAGTTAACGTGCCACTAGTTTTACCTTGGTCATGTGCGGTACCAATTGCGGTGTAGCGCTTTACGTGTTCGATGCTAATCATGCCAGCGCCAACTGCGCGTCGTAAATCGCGCAAAGTTGCATCTCGCTGGTGGTCTACAAATGCAACCAACGCCTGGGTATCGTCAAGCTCTGGACCGAAGTAAACCGCGGGTTCATTTTCGACAAAATCGCCTGCCAACATGCCAACCGTGCTGATGCTCTTAACTTTTGAGCGCACAACGAATGCTGCTCGCTTCTTGCTCCAAGTCGGTTTAATCCCGATGTAGGTAGCTAAGTGAACAGTCGGAGTCCAGCCACCCGAAATTGCTAGTAAGTCAGTAGCGATTGTCTCTTTCAATCCGGACTTAGGATCAAGCACTACAACGCTTGAGAGAATTCCATCCAATGTGGCATTGGTATCAAGTGCGGTTGCACCTTTGATAATCCGAATTCCAAGTTTGGCAGCAGGTTTGCGTGCTGATTTCTTGCTTGCTTTGGATAACTTCTTTCGGATATCAACAATTGCAAGTACTTGAACACCAGATTTATGCAATCGGATGGCATCTGTGTAGCCCTGGTTATCTACGGTGACAACTATGGCTGTTTTGAACATTTTTACGCCACGCTCGACATAAGTTGCTGCAGCATGGGAAAGCATAATTCCTGGGCGATCGTTATTTGCAAAAACAAGTGGTCGCTGGAATGCGCCAGTTGCCAGCACAGTGTGCTCAGCGCGGACGTGCCACGTACGAATTCTGGCAACATCAGTTGAAACTTTGCTGCTGACGTGATCGGTTCGGCGCTCTACTGCAACTGCATAGCCTTGGTCATAAGTTCCAATGACTGTGGTGCGCTGCAAGTGAGTTACGTTTTCGTGTGCAAGGCTAGATAGCAAATCAGTAGGAATTGCTTGGCCACACTCATGAGCGTGCCCACCAACTTCTGGTTGGTCGTCCATGATGATTACGGTCTTGCCTTGATCGGCATACTTTTTCGCAGCTGCTAGGCCAGATAAACCAGCACCGACAACTAAAACATCGGCGTAGCGATAAGCCCGGTCGTACCGCGAAATATCGCGAGTATCTGGCAAGTCACCAATGCCCGACAGACTGCGAGCCACAAGACCCTCAGTAATTTCAACTGTGGTCGCTGGCACCATAGGTTCACCGGCACCGGAATCAACATTTACTAGAGCATTTGGCTCATCAACCCAAAGGCTCATGACTGCGCGTGGTCGATCGCGATAAGTACTGTCTGTGAAATGCAAGACGCCATTTCGTAATAGGGCAGTAGCTAATGAATCACCAGCTTGGCCAACGTAATCGACACCATCGAACTTGAAAGTTACATTACTCATGCTGGTCTCTTTGGTTGCTCGGTGAATGGTTTATAAGTTGGGCCGAATTCATGAGTTATCGTGTTGCGCCAAACGTTAAACCAGCGTCGACATCCGGCAGAATGTACCCAACGTTCCGCGTGCCAACCTTTTGGATTTTCCCTGATAAAAACAAACTTTGACCATTCTTCATCCGTTGCACTGGATGGCTCTGGGTAAAAGATATTGGCGCCCGCGCCGTAGTGAAATTCAGTTTCATCACGTGGGCCGCAGTAAGGGCATGGAATATGTAACATCTCAAACTCCTAATGGGCTACGCCGGCTGCGCCGTGCTCGTCGATTAAATGACCAGTTACAAATCGGTCCAGGCTAAAAGGGGCATTTAATTCATGTGGTTCACCTGTTGCGATGGTGTGCGCCATGGTCCAGCCAGATGCAGGTGTGGCCTTGAAACCGCCAGTACCCCAACCAGTGTTAATAAATAAATTGTCCACTGGGGTATGTCCAATGATTGGCGAGGCATCCGGTGAAATATCAACGATGCCACCCCAGGTGCGAAGTAAGTGGGCACGTTCAAAAATTGGGAACAGTTCAATTGCTGCAGCTAATTGATGTTCGATCACATGGAAGCCACCGCGCTGGGCGTAGGAATTGAAAGCATCGGTACCAGCACCCATTACTAATTCACCTTTATGGGCTTGGCTTACGTACACGTGCACCATGCCACTCATGATCACAGTGTTGTGAACTTGTTCTAGTAGTTCAGAAACAAGTGCTTGGAGTGGCCGACTTTGGATTGGAATATCAAAACCGGCAAGATTTGCTAACACACTGGAATGACCAGCAGCAACCATGCCAACTTTTTGAGCAGCAATTGGTCCCAAGTTAGTTTTTACACCGTGGACTTTTCCATCACGAATATCAAAGCCAGTAACTTCGCAGCCTTGAATAATGTCAACGCCCATATCCGCAGCAGCTTTGGCATAACCCCAAGCAACCCAGTCATGCTTTGCGATACCACCGCGTGGTTGGTAAGTAGCGCCAAGAACTGGATAGCGAACGTCTGGATTGATATTTACAATCGGAGCAATTTCTTTAACTTGCTCGGGAGTTAGCCACTCACTATCAATGTCATTGATTTTGTTTGCATGGTAGTTGCGTGCCTTGGCTCGCAAGTCACTAACGCTGTGAGCCAACGACATAACTCCACGTTGACTAAAGAACATCTCGTAGCCAACTTCTTCTTCGAGATTTTCCCAAAGTTTTAGCGAGTGCTCGTAAATTCCCGCAGATTCATCCCACAGGTAATTGGATCGAATCACCGTGGTATTTCGTGCCATGTTGCCACCGGCAAGCCAGCCCTTTTCAAGGACAGCGATGTTGGTGATGCCATGGTTCTTGGCTAGGTAGTAAGCAGTAGAAAGCCCGTGGCCACCGCCACCGATGATGATTACGTCATAAACCTTTTTGGGAGTAACCCGCGCAGTCCATAAAAAATCTGGATGTTCAGGTAATTCGACGGTCCGTCGACGGGTCGTGGTAGCCATGTTTAGAGCCTATCTACTGTTAATTAGGAGCGCAGTCGGGACATCGAAGGATCAAACTGTGGGTCATCGCTGACTACAGCTGGATACATCGAGTCGAAATACTTAACGGATACTTGGGTGCCAAGTGTGGTGTGTTCGATTGGCAACCAGGCGTAGGCAATTTGTTTGCCGATGGAATGGCCAAAGTATGAGCTGGTTGTGTAACCGGCTGGCACGCCTGCCACAAAAACTGGCTCTTTACCCATAACAACATGTTCTGGGTTATCAAAAACTAGACAAACCAATTTGCGAGAAATGGCAGCAGGATCCAGTGCTTCAAAAGCATCAGCACCGATGTAGCCGCCACCCTTACGAACTGAGAATGCCAAGCCAGCTTCGTGGGGATTGTGCTCACTAGTCATGTCTGTGCCATAGGAGCGGTAACCCTTTTCCAAACGCATGGAATTAAATGCACCACGACCAGCAGGAATTATGCCGAACTCTTTGCCAGCTTCCAGCAAAGTGTCCCAAAGCTTTAATGCCATGTCGGCATCGGTGTAAATTTCATAGCCAAGTTCACCAACGTAAGACAAGCGCCAAAGTGTTGCGGGCACCTGATCTAAATAAAGTGACTTGGCCTTGAAATATCCAAATGCTTCGTTAGACACATCAACTTTGGTTAACTTCTCAATTACTTTACGAGCATTTGGACCAAATACGCCAAGTCCAACCGTTCCGGCAGTGACGTCTTTTACGAACACGGTATCCGGCGCGACTTTTTGCAAGCGGGCAACATCAACGGCGCCATTTGCGCCAATCATAAATTCATTCTCGCCAAGTCGAGTGACTGTAACGTCCGAAAGAATTCCAGCGGATTTAGTCAGCATCAAACAATAAGTTACTGAGCCAGGGGCCTTATCTAATTTGCCAGTGGTTTGTTCCATCAAGAATTCCAAAGCACCCTTACCGGATACTTCAATTCGCTTTAGGGCAGTGATGTCGAACAGGCCGACATTTTCGCGAACGTACTGCGCTTCAGCGCCAACAATTGGTGACCAATATTGCGCAGACCAGTCGTCGCGAGCTGGTGATGGGTACTTAGCAACTAAATCCTTATTGCATTCGTACCAGTGTGGTCGTTCATAACCGGAGGCCTCAAGGAAATATCCGCCAAGTTCTTGTTGACGATGGTAGAAGCCTGTTGTGCGAAGTGGTCTTGGCTTTTCCATTGGCTGCAATGGATGAATGATGTCGTAAACCTCGACGTAGTTTTGCGCACCTCGCATCGAAATGTGATTTGGTCCCAATTGATGTGGTTCAAATCGATTCACATCGCATTCATGAACGGCCAGCTTTGGGTGTCCATCGATAATCCATTCGGCAGTTGCGCGAGCTACGCCAACTGAATGAGTCACCCAGACTGCTTCAGCAACCCAGAATCCCTTAAGGCCATTCCATTCGCCCATTAAAGGAAAAGTATCGACTGTGAAAGAGAACATGCCGTTCATGCCTTCAGTGATTTTGGCGTTCTTCAACTCGGGCATAATTTCACCGGCAAGGTCCATAACTGGTGCCCATTCTGGAGCAGTGAATGGTAGCTGACTTGGCATAACTTCTGCTTGGTCAAAAGGCAGGATCTCTTCGGACTCAACTGGAAGTGGTCGATGTAAATACGATCCAATGCCCATGTGATTAAAACGTTGCCGGAAGTAAAGATCTTCACCTTGATGGCGCATGATCGGTAGCGTGATTTCTTCTGTTTGGTTAGCAAGGGAAGGAATATCCTCAGTCCATGCCAATTGATGAGCAAGAGGTTGGAATGCCTTGGTCATGCCAAACATGCGACCAACTTTTGGTCCCCAAATTCCAGCGCAGGAAACTACTATCTCGGCTGGAAAGAATCCTTGGTCGGTAGTGACACCAATTACTTTGCCACCTTCTTGCTCAATGGAAATAACTTCGTGACGATCCTTGAATACTGCGCCACGAGATTCAGCAATCTTTTGCAAAGCTTCAACAGCGCGCACTGCCTTTGCAATGCCATCAGTTGGGCAGTGAATCGCGCCAAGAATTTTCGTTGGATCGAGTACGGGATGTAATTCGGCGGCACGCTCCGGGGAAACTACTTCTGCTTCATATCCATAAGCCTGTAGCCATGCAGTTCTGCGATGTAGTTCCTTTAAGCGTTGTGGGGTAGTGGCAACTTCAAGGGAACCAACTTGGTAAAAACCAGGACCCTCTGAATTAGAAACCGTAAGCAATTTGTTAATGGTTTGATCGGCCATTGCAGCCAAAGTCTTGTTGCCCGTAACTTTTTGGACGAGCCCTGGTGCATGTGAAGTTGAACCACCTGGTGCTGGCAACGGACCTTGTTCAAGCACTGTGACATCAGTCCAGCCGCGCTCTGTTAACTCATCAGCTAAGGAACAGCCAACAATGCCGCCACCGATAATCACTATTTTTTTCACGCGTAACCCTCAATCGTTAAAAATAAGGTGTTGCGAATTATGCAACAAAGTGCTTATAGCGCAACAAGATAATCGTCCTCTTGATTGCACACTTGGTCAAGCGGAATTAAAAAACTGGTGAGCCCTCATACGAGGACTCACCAGTTTTAGGTGACTTATTAGCCAGGCTTACTTAAGCCAGCCAGCTACTACGTCTGCGTGAGCATCGATCCACTTCTGAGCTGCTACTGCAGGATCAGTTCCAGATTCGATATCTGCTGCTACTTCATTCTGGTCTGCGTTAGTCCAGGAGAAGTTCTTAACGATCTTGGTGAAAGCATCGTTTGCATCCATAACCTTTGGCGTAGCCAACTTCATCAGAGGTGACTCTGGGTAGTCAGTTAGACCAGAAGCCTGTTCAGCATCTGTCCAGTCATTGGCTGGGAACTTGATACGAGCCAATGGAACCTTCGCTAGGAAGTTCTGTGGTTCGTAGAAGTATCCAAGTGCAGCAGTCTTGTCTGCAGCAGCCTTGGTGAACACATCAATTAGCGCTTGCTCAGAGCCAGTTGAAATGATGGTGTAATTTAGCTTGTTTTCAGCAACCAGTTTTTCACCAATAGTGGTGTATCCCGGTGGGCCTTCGTACCAAGCACCCTTACCCTTTGATTCATCATTCTTGAATAGATCAGCATACTTATTTAGATTTGCTGAGTCAGTGATGTCTGGATATTCATCAGCCATCCACTGTGGAACGAACATACCGATAAGGCCAATGTTTCCGTTGTTGCCAACTTCAACAAGTGCGCCACGGTCTGCCCAATCTTTCCAGCGGCCGCCGCCCCAATCTTCGATAACAACGTCAACGGAACCAGCTTCCATAGCGTCATATGTAACGCCAGCTTCTTCCAGTGTGACCTGTGAGATGTCGCAACCGGCTGCCTTGGCAACTTCAGTTACAACCTGAGCTGAGGCTGTGTAACCAACCCAAGCATGCATTGCAATTGCGTATGAACCACATGCTGCTGCATCACCTGTTGGAGCAGCAGATGCTCCCGCATCTACACCTGCTCCGCCACATGCTGACAACAGAAGGGCAGCAGCTGCAGCAAGCACTGAGGCTTTGGCAGCAACCTTCTTGTTCCGGATCATTCTTATCTCCTTGCTAGGAAACGAACTACCTTTCGATAGTTCTTCAAACCAACGTTCGCTAGTTTGAAATCTAATGCTTCGGGGCCGAATTTCGGGCCACCGTGTACTGTGCGATTCGGTCAATCATTACGCCAAGAAGCAAAATCGAGAACCCTGCTACCAGGCCCTTTCCTTGCAATTGAGGCTTTGATCCTCCGAGAATTACCAAATAGCCAAGTCCACCTGCGCCGACGAAGCCCCCGATAACTACTACCGCTAGTACAAATATCAATCCTTGATTAGTTGCCAGCAGTAGGGACTTCTTTGCGGCTGGAAGTTGTACTTTCGTTATGAGTTGCCACTTGGTGGAACCCGCCGAAGTGGCCGCTTCAATCATGGTTGTTGGCACTTCTCGAATGCCCTGGCCCACAATTTTCACCACAATTGGGATGGAATAAACAATGCCTGTAGCGATTGCAGTAAATCGGGATGGACCAAAGAAGCCCAGCATCGGAATCAAGTATACAAACGCAGGCAGGGTTTGTCCTGCATCCAAAATCGGCCGCAACATTCGCTCAGCTCGCGCACTTCGACCAATCCAAACTCCCAAAACAACGCCAACTGCCATGGTGAGCAAAGTCGCAACGATGGTTTGAGTGAATGTGATCATGGTGTCGAACCATAGGCCGCTGGCCACAATTGCGAGCAACAAGACCACGGTTATAAATGCTGACCTAATGCCACCAAGAATTAATGAAATTAAAGTGATCATTGTCACGGTTAAGAACCATGGTGAATTAGACAACACACTTTCAAGTGGATTAAGAACTCCGACCGTAACTACTTTACTAAGACCGGCAGTTAAGAATTCAAGATTCTCGGTGACCCAAACTATAAATGAATCAGCGGCATGAGCAACTTTGTCACTAACATTTATTTGCTCGGGGAAGTATGCAGCCCAAGCAAGTTGTCTGGACAACACAATACTCACGATGGTCAAAATTCCGCCGATAATCAATCCAAATTTTCTGCGCTTGCGATCCGCATCCGATGGCGGTACAAAAGATTTTTCTTTCTGGATAGCTGCTGAAGTACTTCGATCCAACATAATCGCAATCAGCACCACAGCAAGACCGGCAACAAAACCTTCACCGACATTGCGAATGATCAACGCTTCTACTACGGGTTTACCAAGTCCAGGAGCACCGATCAAAGCAGCAATTACAACGAACGAGAGCGCTGCCATTACGGTTTGATTGATACCAAGGATTATGGTGCGAGAGGCCATCGGTAACTGAACTTTTCTTAATAGTTGCCTAGTTGTAGTTCCCATTGAAGTACCTGCTTCAACTGGACTTACGGGAACACCACGAATTCCAAATGCAGTAAGTCGAACTGCAATGGGAATGCTGTAAACCATCGTTGCGATAGTCGCTGAAGCTGGACCGATCAAGAAAAAGAGTGCAAGCGGAGCCAAGTAAACCAAAGTTGGCAAAATTTGAGCCAAGTCCAAGATTGGCGTAACTGCTTTGAGGGCACGATCTGAAAGTCCCGCCCAGATGCCAACTGGAATTCCGATCGCAAGCGACAAGATCACAGCGGCCAGTGTCATTGCCAAGGTATCCATTGAATCTGTCCAAAGCCCTAGCGCACCACATGCAAAAATCAATAAGACAGCGGCAATTGCCATTCGGATATAGGAGATGGCATAAACAATGAATCCAATTACGGCAATTACGCCAAGCCAACCCAAAACTGGAATGCTGGAGTTTCCTGTTGGAATTGCAATGAATTCTCTAATGATGGTTACAAAGCCATCAATGAATTCTCTAATTGGGTTAAAGAAATATTTGAAGGCAGCACCATCGGTTCGATTACCTCGAATCGAATCAGCAACATCTCCTGCCCATGTGGTGAATTTTGTGTTCTCAGGCACAGGTAACTCAAGAGTTGCCTTACCTTTAGTCACTCGAGCCAGCACAATCCACACCAAAAACAAAATGGCAAGTAACCAGCTGCGCCGGATTTTTTTCGGTGCAGCTACCAGTGCTGGTTCACTCCGAACAGTCATACCTATGAACCGCCTCCGACAACCTGCAGGATGTCACGGGATTTTATATAGCCCACCAAGTTAGTGCCATCTAAGACTGCAACGGGTCCATTGGCTTCTAGAACGGCAGCAGTTGCATCGCGAATTATGGTTCCGGCTTGGATTGTGCGATCGGTTGCTGTTTCGTTAGCAGCTAATGGGCGAGCAATAGTTCGCACTGTCAGTACATGTGACTTGGGTACGTCGCGCGTGAAGTCTGCAACGTAGTCATCAGCTGGGTGGGCGATCAACTCTTCAGCCGTTCCCATTTGAACTACCGCACCATCGCGCATGATTGCAATGCGGTTACCGACTTTAAGTGCTTCCGCCAAATCATGCGTAATAAAGACCATAGTTTTACCGAGTTCTTTATGAAGTCGCATTACTTCAGTTTGCATATCGCGACGGATTAATGGATCAAGTGCAGAAAATGGTTCGTCTAGGAACAGCACTTCTGGATCAACGGCAAGTGCGCGCGCTAATCCAACGCGTTGCTGCATGCCACCAGAAAGTTGTTCTGGGTAAGCCTGCGCAAAGCCTTGCAGGCCAACAAGTTCAATAACTTCATTAGCGCGAGCATGTCGTTTTTCTTTACTTACGCCATTAACTTCTAACGCAAATGCGATGTTGTCGATTACTTTGCGGTGCGGTAGTAATCCAAAGTTTTGGAAGACCATGGAAAATTGCGTCCGGCGCAATTCCCGCAATCTTGCATCGGTTGCTTTCAATACATCTTCACCATGCATAACGACACTGCCCGCAGTTGGCTCAATCAACCGAGTTAAGCAGCGTACGAGTGTGGATTTTCCAGAACCCGAAAGTCCCATCACCACAAATACTTCACCAGGTGCAACATCAAATGACACATCGCGAACTGCAGCAGTATTGCCAGTCTTTTCCCGCAGTTCTGCGCGTGGCAAACTGGCATCTGGACTACCAACAATTTTCTCCGGGTTAGGTCCAAAGACTTGCCAAAGATTTTTAACCGAAATCGCACTGGTGTTGTCAGACATTTACTTGACCTTTCGTTGGTACGAACCACTCCGATGGTGCTGGAGCCAAATTTTGCCAAATGTGTTTGTGTTCTAAATATTCTGCAAGACCGGCCTCACCCAGTTCTCGGCCATTGCCAGATTGCTTAAAGCCGCCCCATTCAGCTTGGGCAACATAAGGGTGGTAATCGTTAATCCAAATAGTGCCATGGCGAAGTCCACGAGCTACGCGTTGAGCTTTTTCAGAGTCATTAGTCCAGACTGCGCCGGCTAAGCCAAAAATGGTGTCATTGCCTAATTTGATGGCTTCTTCCTCGGATTCAAAAGTCTCTACGGTAAGGATTGGGCCAAATGATTCGTCTTGCACGCAACTCATATCAGTTGTGCAGTTATCGAGCACAGTTGGTCGGTAAAAATATCCGTTTGCAAACTGGGATCCCTCAGGACGTTTGCCGCCAGCCCGCAGAACTGCACCTTCAGCTAAAGCATCTGCAACATAACGCTCAATTTTGTCGCGATGACCGGCGCTGATCAGTGCGCCAGTTTCGGCTTCATCATCGTAAGCACCGCCTAACCGAATCAAATCGGCGCGAAGCGCAATCTCATCAACTACTCGAGTATGAATCGACTTTTCTACAAGTAGTCGAGCGCCTGCGGAGCAAACTTGCCCAGAGTGCAGGAATACTGCGGTAAGTGCATTATCGATTGCAGCATCTAAATCAGCGTCAGCAAAAATAATATTTGGATTCTTACCGCCAAGCTCTAAGGCAACGCGCTTTACAGTTTCCGCCGAATTAACCATCAGATTTTTACCAGTTGCCAAGCTGCCGGTGAAGGAAACCATGTCAACGCCTGGGTGAGTACTAAGTGGACCGCCGGCAACTGCGCCAGCACCTAATACCAAGTTCGCTACTCCCGCTGGTAAGCCTGCCTCAGTAAACACATCCATCATCATTGATGTAGTTGATGGCGTTAATTCACTTGGCTTAATTACAAAAGTGCAACCGGTTGCAATTGCAGGTGCCATTTTCCATGAAGCCTGCAATAGGGGATAGTTCCATGGTGTGATCATGGCAACGACTCCGATTGGTTCAGTGACCATAGTGCTTCGGATATTCTCTCGACCAGGATCTACGGCCCGTTCGTGATCTTGTGGTGCCAACTTTGCAAAATACTTGAAAACTGAAATTACATCATCAATGTCATATCTTGCTTCCACGATTCGTTTTGCTGTGTCTTCTGATTCAGCTTTTGCAAAAAGTTCTTTATCTCGCTCGAGGATGTCGGCAACTCGTTCCAATATCTTTCCGCGCTGTTCGCCGGTAAATGATTGCCAATGATCCGAATCAAATGCCTGACGCGCTGCATCGATGGCACTAACCGTGTCAGCTGCTCCGCCTTCGTGAAAAGTTGCTACTAGGTGACCGTCTGCAGGATGTAAAACATTTCGAATTTCACCCGATGAGCTACCTTGGCGCTTGCCATTAATGAATAGCGAGGTCACATTTTCGTAAGCCATAATCCAAAACCCTACTCTCGCCAATAGTTCGGATTGCCCGAAAGTTTGGATGCACTTAGTTTCACAATGTGGCCCAAGGCATCGAAATCTTTTGCCTTGATACGACTTGCAGGGCCGGAAATCACAAGCGCTGCAGTTACTTCGTCATGCTCATCTCGGATGGGCGCAGCTATTGCCATGAAGTCTGCTTCCATTTCCTGATTCGCAACAGCGAATCCTTGTTTTCGAACTTGTTCCAATTCTTTTTCGAGGGCATCTACTGATGTGATTGTGTTTGGTGCTAATTTCTTCCAAGTTGCTGGCCGAGCCGCGATGCGCTCTGGTTTATCTAGCCAGGCAGTTAAAACTTTCCCGGTTGCGGTGCAATGAGTGGGCACACTCTGACCCAGCCAACTGCGCATCGAAACCATTGACGGACCAACAACTTGATCTACGTAAAGCACGCGATTGTTATCCAGCACTGCAATGTTTACGGTTTCACCAACCTCGGTGGCCAGGGCTCGAGTTATGGCGCGAGATCCGGAAACTGCATCGAGGGAACTAGTTACGTTGCCGGCTAGTCGAACTAATCCAAGTCCAAGGCGATAACGACCACGATCAGAAACTTGATCAACAAGTCCACGATTAAGTAAGGCACCCATCAACCGTGAAGCGGTGGATTTATGAACTCCAAGATCAGCAGCGATCTCGGTAACCCCGGATTCGCCGCGCTGGGCCAGGATTTCAAGAATGGCCAGGGCTCGATCTACCGATTGCACCGAGCTAGAGTCGGCCAAATGAGTGTTGCCCATTGCGCAACATTATGCGCTATGGGCAACCCTTGTCTTGCAAATGTTGAATTTGTTAGAAGAGCCCGACAACCTCGCCGTTTACCAATTTGATGCTGTTGGCAGCAGGCACCTTAGGTAATCCAGGCATAGTCATGATGTCGCCAGTTACAACGACTATAAATTCAGCTCCGGCGCTTAAGCGAATCTCCCGAATCGCAACAGTGTGGCCAGAGGGCGCACCCTTTGCGGCGGCATCGGTTGAGAACGAGTACTGCGTCTTGGCCATGCAGATCGGGAAGTGTCCGTATCCGGCGTCTTCAAAAACTTGGAACTGATCCTTCACACTCTTGTCGGCGACAACTTCGGCAGCGTCGTAGATTTCGGTTGCAATGGTGGAAACTTTGTCCCACAGCGACATGGTGTCTGGGTATAGCGGCTTGAATACAGCAGTGCCACCCTCAACTAGTTCGACAACTTTGTTAGCAAGTTCAGTAGTGCCCTTGCTGCCTTCGGCCCAGTGGGTGCAACGAACTGCGGACACACCTAGGTCAGCGCAATATTTGGCAACTGCAGCAAACTCAGCATCGGTATCAGTGGTGAAGTTATTTACGCCAACAATTACTGGCACCCCAAACTTTTGCACATTGCGGATATGGCGACCTAGGTTTGCCAAGCCTGCTTCAACCGCAGCGACATTCTCTTTACCTAAATCATCCTTGGCAACTCCGCCATGCATTTTTAGCGCGCGCACCGTTGCCACAATTACAGCCGCATCTGGTGCTAAGCCAGCTTTGCGACATTTGATGTCAAAGAATTTTTCCGCACCAAGATCTGCACCGAAGCCTGCTTCGGTAACAACATAGTCACCAAGACGCAGTGCAGTATCTGTTGCCAAGACTGTGTTGCAGCCGTGCGCAATGTTTGCAAACGGTCCACCATGGACAAATGCTGGATTATTTTCAAGCGTCTGAACCAAGTTAGGCATCAAAGCATCTTTAAGAAGTACGGTCATTGCGCCATTGGCATTTAGCTGTGCTGCAGTAATAGCAACCTTGTCTCGGGTGTAACCAACAACAATATTTCCAAGGCGACGTTCTAGATCATCTAGATCCATAGCCAAACAAAAGATAGCCATAACTTCGCTGGCAACTGTGATGTCAAAGCCAGCTTCACGTGGGTAGCCATTTCCTGGACCACCCAATGCAGCAGTGATTTCGCGAAGTGCGCGATCATTCATATCTATGACGCGCTTCCAAGCAATTCGACGCACGTCTATGCCTAGTTCATTGCCCCAATAGATATGGTTATCCAACATGGCGGCTAGCAAGTTATGTGCCGCACCAATTGCATGGAAGTCACCAGTGAAGTGAAGGTTAATGTCTTCCATTGGAACAACTTGGGCAAAACCACCACCGGCAGCGCCACCCTTCATGCCAAAGCAAGGTCCAAGTGAAGGTTCGCGCAAGCAGATGATTGCTTTTTTACCAATTGCATTTAGGCCATCGCCAAGTCCAACAGTTGTTGTGGTCTTGCCTTCGCCCGCTGGAGTCGGAGTCATTGCGGTAACTAGAACTAGCTTCCCGCGCGGCTTAGCTTTAAGCGAGGAGATGAACTCCATATTTATTTTCGCTTTTGTTGGTCCGTAGTTCAGAACTGCTTCCGCAGGAATACCGATTTTCCCAGCAACTGAAACTATGGATTCAGTTGTGGCTGCCCGAGCAATGTCGATATCTGATTTCATGCCATTAACTCCTTCTTGCGCTTGGCGACCCATTCGTCAAGCTCTTCTTTTATTGCAGCATCCATTGCAGGTGCTTCATATTCATCAAGCATTTTGTGAGCAATTTCGCTGGCGCGAACGTCAGTAGTCTTTGAGCCGTTACGAGACCAGCGATCGAAGTTATCAGCCGATGACAGGAATGGTCGGTAGAAGCAATCCCGGAAACGTTCCATGGTGTGCATGGTTCCTAAGAAGTGACCACCATGGCCGGCTTCTTCATGAGATCCAAAGGCAAGAGATGCTTCATCAATCTCGATTGGCGTGAATTCGGTTTGCATCATCTGCAGTAACTCGACATCCATTACAAATTTTTCATAGCAAGCCACAAGTCCGCCTTCGAGCCAACCGGCAGTATGCATTACAAAGTTAGTACCAGCTAGGAAAGTTGCGTGCATGGTCATCAAAGTTTGGTAGCCAGCTTGCGCATCTACAGTCTGGGCTGCGTTCAAACCACCGCCACCGCGGAACGGAAGTCCAAAGTGCCGAGCAATCTGTCCAGTGCAAAGCAATCCCATTGCAGATTCGGGTGTACCAAACATTGGTGAACCTGACTGCATGTCGATGTTGGATAAGAACGATCCAAACACTGCTGGACAGCCAGGACGAACTAATTGAGCCAAGGCGATTCCAGTTAGCGCTTCTGCTATTTGCTGGACTAGGGAAGCTGGAATTGTTACTGGGCTCATTGCACCCATCAGCAAGAACGGAGTCAGAACACAGGGCTGACCAGCTTCGCTGTATTCAAACAGTGACTCAAGCATGCGATCATCCCAGCGCAGTGGGGAATTGCAGTTGATCAACGAAATTATGGCAGGAGTCTTTTCAATGTTTGCCCGGCCACCAAAAACAATCTCGGTCATCTTGATGGTGTCGCGTGCATTCAAGCCAGTAACAACGTTGCCCATGTAGGCCTTATCGCTGAGTGTTTGGCAGGAGTAGATCATGTCGATGTGTCGAGTATCTAAATCAGCATCATTTGGCTCTACTACTACTGAGCTTGCGACATCGAGATCGGTAAACATGTGAGTAAGTTTCGTTAGGTTCCTGAAGTCATCAAGAGTTCCATCACGGCGCACACCTAAGTCACGCACGAATGGAGGGCCGTAAACGCCACCGAAAACCATGTTGTCGCCACCAATGATGACGTTGTTGTCAGGGTTGCGAGCTTGCAACGTAAACTCACTTGGTGCTTGGGCAACTTGGGCCAGGATCCAGTCCGGATCAAACTTTACGTTGTTGCCTTCAACTTTTTGTCCTGCTGCGCGAAACAAATCCAAGGCACGCTCGTGCATGAACTCGACACCCATTTCAGAAACGATTCGGCGCCAACCCTTATCCAGAACTGCCATGGCGTCCTGCGAAAGAATTTCATATCGGGGGCTTTTGTTTTGGAACATGTCTGGCTCCTGCTTTGCTGTTACCTACTTAGATAACAAGTTGAAGTTTTTCATCAAAATGACTTGACGAATACCCCATACGATACCGTACGATGTGGAACATAGGTTCCAGATTATGAAACTTTTCGAAGGCAGTAATTATCTGGATATGACCTCTATATAGAGGAGGCGTGATGAGTGAAAGTCTGGATGAAAAGCCAGTAACTGGTACTCAATCGATTGATCGCGCCTGCGACTTACTAATTCGCGTCATGAACTCAGCCGATCCTCAAACTTTAAGTGAATTAGTTTCGGCAACTGGGCTAGCTAAGGGCACGACATCTCGAATCCTGAGTGCATTGGAACGAAGCGGTTTAATTGCGCGCAGCGCTTTTGGCGGATTTGAATCCGGGCCAATGTTGAACCAATTTGCCGTTCGCGGTGGCGCCTATACCGCGTTAATCGGATCATTAACTCCGGCAATGGAACGAATTGCTGACATCACTCACGAAACCGTAAGTCTGGCGGTAACCGGACATAACGGCATCGACAACATTGCTCAAGTCGAGGGCTCATATCTATTAGGTAGTCGCAACTGGGTGGGAGAGAGCGTCCCATCACATTGTTCGGCGGCTGGCAAAGTCTTGATTGCATTTGGTGGGGCAGTAGCTCCAAACACTTTGGCGCCACGGACCACTGACACCATTACCGATTTCGCAACCCTTGATGAACACATTCGCAAGGCTCGCGAAGTTGGTTATGCCGTAATTCGAAATGAACTTGAACAGGGACTCATTTCAGTAGCGATCCCAGTGTTGGGAGCAACAGGTAAGGCGATTGCCGCTTTGTCAGTTAGCGGTCCGGCTGAGAGAATTACCCCTGGGGATGAATTACACATTGCCCAACTAATGCGTCGAGAACTTAACCAAGTGCACGGCCTAAAACAAGAAGGAGCGGCATGACACCCGACGAGATCCTGAAGGAAATGTACGAACGCACCATGGAAGGCAATGCCCCACGCGTGCTCGAACTAACGAATATGGCACTGGAAGCTGGCGTTACGCCAGATTCAATTCTGTACGATGCCTTGATTCCTTCACTTGAAGAAGTAGGCGCCCGCTTTGAGCGCGGTGACTATTTCGTTCCCGAAATGCTTATTGCTGGTCGCGCAATGAGTGGCGCATTAGATGTACTTCGACCATTGCTGGCAGATACTGGCGCCGAAACTGTTGGCACCTTCGTAATGGGAACCGTCAAGGGCGATGTTCATGACATCGGCAAGAATTTGGTAAACATCATGCTTGAAGGCGCTGGCTTCCAGGTAATTGATCTTGGCGTGCAAACTCCTCCTGAAAAGTTCATTGATGCAATTAAAGAACACCAGCCGGATGTAGTTGGTATGTCCGCATTCTTGACTACGACAATGCCGATGTTCAAGGTAAACATTCACGAAATCACCAAGGCTGGTATGCGTGATGATGTAATCATCATGGTTGGCGGAGCTCCTGTAACGCAGGAATACGCAGACGTAGTTGGCGCCGACGGCTATGCAGCCGATGCTTCTACTGCAGTGCGTAAAGCAAAGGAACTAATCGCAATTAAGCGTGCTAAGTAGCAAATTTTATGACTACCTTCATCGCGACTATTGAACACGTAGTCAAGGGTCCCGTTTGGGGATGCCAAGACTGTGGTCAATGTGTGCTTCATTCGACTGGAATGACATGTCCGATGAATTGTCCAAAAACATTGCGCAACGGACCTTGTGGTGGCGTGCGCGAAAATGGGCACTGCGAAGTTAAGCCAGAGATGAAGTGTGTGTGGCTCAAGGCTTATGACCGAACCCAAGATTGGCCGCTGCCGGCAACTTGGAAAGCTGAATACAATCACTTACGTCCGCCAGTAGATAACAGACTTAAAGGCACATCTTCTTGGAAGAATTTCATAACCAAGCGGGATCGCTGGACTCCAGCGGGCTGGAAAAGTTCAACCGATGAAAGCATCGCAAGCGGAGTTGAAATTTAATGTCAACTTTGGAGCACAAGTTAACTAGCACCAATGAAATGGTATTCACTGCCGAATTTCATTCCCTCGATGGCAATGGTCTAGAAAAAGCAAAGAAGTATGCCGATCGGATGCTTGGCTGGTTCGATGGCGTAAATTCAACTGACAACACGGCAGCGCATGCGCATGCATCGAATGTGGCAACTGCAATTGCCATCAAGCAACTTGGCCTAGAACCAATCATGCAGGTGGTTTGTCGAGATAAGAATCGGTTGGCCCAACAGGCAGACATTATGGGTGCCTCGATGTTTGGTGTCGAAAACTTTGTTGCCCTAACTGGCGATGACGTTACAGCTGGTGATGAACCAGAAGCTCGCAGAGTATTCGATTTAGATGGTCCACAGCTAGTTCGGTTGATGAACACCATCAAACGGGGCGAGTACATGTCCGGTCGCAAAATTGACCCAGCGCCACACATGTTTATCGGAGCTGTTGAAAATCCTGGGGCACCACCATTTGAATATCGCGTTGAGCGGGTTGCTAAAAAATATGAAGCTGGCGCCAAATTTCTACAATTGCAAATTTGCTATCACCAAGATCGACTCGAGCGATTTTGCGCCGGCGTAAAAGATGCTGGCTTAGCTGGGAAAATTGCCATCATTCCAAGTGTGGTTCTAGTTAAGGGCCCACGACCATTGAACTTTATGCATAACAGCGTGCCTGGCATTGATGTTCCGGCTGACCAAATTGCCCGAGTGGAATCAGCATCTGATCCAGCCGAAGCCGCCTATCTCCAAACCTTAGAATTTGCTCAGCATGCCCTGGCACAACCAGGGGTTCGTGGCCTGCACATAACGGATTTTCGAAATGATGAGACACTAGAGAGACTAATGACCGATTTAGGTCGAGTTCGCCAGACATCTACTAATGAAGTAAAGGACGACCATGCATACAGTGCTTAGTTCTGCCACCAAAACCGTAACAATTGGTGACGACGTACCATTCGTAATTATCGGCGAGCGCTTAAATCCGACAGGTCGCAAGATTTTCCAAGAAAAGCTTCGCGCTGATGATCTTTCAACAATCAATATCGATGTCGCCGATCAAGTTGCTGGTGGCTGCGACATGCTCGACGTCAATATGGGTGTGCCGCTAACTGATGAACCAGCACTCCTTGCCAAGGCCATCCAGTTGGTACAGTCCCTGACAGATTTACCTATCTGTATTGACTCATCAGTCATCGAAGCTCTCGATGCTGGGCTTGCAGTTTACGAAGGTAAAGCACTCGTTAACTCAATGACTGGCGAAGACGAGCGCATGGATTTGATCTTGCCGTTAGTTAAAAAATACGATGCTGCGATTTTGGCTCTGCCAAATGATGAACTTGAAATTCCAATGTTGGCCAAAGACCGTATGGTGATCGTTGAAAAAATTGTGCGCCGCGTTGAAAAAGAAGGAATCTCACTTGAGAACCTTTTGATTGATCCACTTGCTATGCCAGTTGGCGCCGATCCAGAAAATGTTAAGAACACTTTAGAAACGATTTACCAGATCAAAGAAAAGTATGGCCTGAATATGTCACTTGGTGCTTCAAATGTTTCTTTTGGTCTGCCAAGTCGCCATGCCTTGAACGCAGCTTTCATGCCGATGGCCATGGCAATGGGACTCACCTCAGCAATTATGGATGGTCGCACCCCAGAAGTTGTCCAGGCAGTTCGCGCTGCAGATCTACTTCTTGGATTAGATCAATGGGGCGCAAATTGGATCAGCAATTTCCGCGCAAACAAGGAAGCATAAATTTTTCACCTAGGCGAGAGTTAAAACCGTGCCAAACGAAGACAGTAATAAGACTGAAACCACAGTAAGTGGGCTGGGTCGCGTCCAACTTCAGTTTTCACCCAGCGGTACCGATGTACGCGTGCCACCTGGTGTAACTGTTTTCGACGCAGCTTCTTGGAATGGCCTAGCAATAGATTCAACTTGTGGCGGGCATGGCACTTGCAAAAAGTGCAAGATCCAAATCCTGGAAGGTGAAGTTCCGGTTTCTCGGTTAGACATCCGTGCCTTTTCGCCGGAACAATTACAAGATGGCTGGCGCCTAGCTTGCGTAGCTCGCGCCAATGGAAATCTAAAAGTTGAAGTACCGCCACTTTCTACCCGGCCAAAAGCTGCCACAGTTGGCGTAGGTCGCCAGGTAATTCTGCGACCTGCTGTACAAAAAAGATACGTAGAGCTAGTTGAGCCAACTTTGCATGACCAACGTCCAGACATTGATCGCTTACGTGATGCTATGGATGACTTGGAATTTGAAGCTGACTTATCTGTCTTAAAGACTTTGCCAACTATCTTGCGTAAGAACGATTTCAAAGTCACAGCAGTTGTGGTCGATGAAGCCTTAATTGCGGTTGAACCAGGGGATACCTCAGCTCAGAATTACGCGATCGCTTTTGACTTAGGAACTACAACAGTTGTTGCCACCTTGCTTGACCTCTTAACTGGCACTCCAATGGCTGTGAAATCCATGTTGAACAAACAACAGCCGTTTGGCGCTGATGTAATTTCCCGGATTTCTGCAACCATGATGGATCCACAGGCCGCTGGACTAATGCAAACTGCCGGACTTGCAACACTTAATGAATTGATTGCCGAAGTTTGCACCGAAGCTGGAATTTCTACCGATCAGGTTTACGAAACTGCGATCGCGGGCAACGCCACAATGGTTGAGATTTTGCTTGGCGTAGATCCAGAGCCAGTTGGCGTGGCACCTTTCATTACAGCCGCACAAAAATGGCCGGTGTTTACGGCAGCCGAGATTGGTATCGAGATTCTGCCAAGTGCTCGGGTGTTTTTATTCCCTGCCTTTGGGGCCTATGTCGGTGGCGATATTGTGGCCGGAGTACTTGCTACCGGGATGGATCGCGACAAGCGAGTTCGCTTGTTAATTGACGTTGGAACGAACTGTGAAATTGTGCTGTCTAATGGCGACACAATTTTGACAACTGCTGCTCCAGCCGGCCCAGCTTTCGAAGCTGCCTCAATTGCCTGCGGTATGCGAGCAGCCGATGGCGCAATTGAAGTTGTCCAGGTTACAGATGAAGGCATCAAGTTAGGTGTTATCGGAGATGTCGAGCCAGTTGGTATCTGTGGCTCCGGCTTAGTAGATGCCGTTTACGTATTACATAAAGCGAAATTGATTGACGATTCAGGGCGCTTTGCTACGGATGAACTTGCACTTGAAATCGCGCCACATCTAGCAAGTCGCTTGCTAACTCGCGAAGCCGGCGATCGAATCTTTGTCTTGCACTGGGACGGTGACGAACCAACGGTTTATTTGTCGCAACGTGATGTCCGCGAACTTCAGTTCGCCAAAGCCTCAATAGCAACGGGCTGGCGCTTGTTGCTCGAAGAAGTTGGCTTAGTTGATGACGATGTCCAGCAAGTTTTGTTGGCGGGATCATTTGGCTCATACCTTTCACCAGCATCGGCAATCGGCATTGGGTTGGTTCCTAAACTGCCGGTAATGCGAATAGTTAGTGCGGGCAACGTAGCCGGAGAAGGCGCCAAGATGGTCTTGCTATCAAGCACTGAGCGCAGTGGCGCTACAACTTTGCTGGATGAAGTGGATTACGTCGAGTTATCAGACCGTCCAGACTTTAACGACAAATTCTTTTTGGAGCTGGCGCTTCCATCATGAGTGTTGCAGTGATTGCTTGTGGCGCACTTGCTGCCCATGTTCACGAAATCGCAGATCGCTGCGACCTTGACTTACACGTTGAACCAATCAATCCGTTGCTACATAACCGACCAGAAGGTATTGCACCTGAGGTTGAAAAGATGATTTTGGAATTGCAGCCAAAGCATAATCACATTGCTATTGCTTACGCAGATTGTGGCACTTATGGCGCACTTGATGAACTCTGCAAGAAGTATGACTTGGCCAGATTAGCTGGCGATCATTGTTACGACGTGTTTGCAACGGCGGAGCGCATGAAAGCTGAGTTTGAAAAAGTTCCAGGGACTTATGTATTTACTGATTATTTGGTAAAGACCTTCCGCCGAAGCGTAATGAACGAGATGGGCCTAGATCGCTATCCAGAGCTACGCGATGATTATTTCCATTCCTACAAGCGAGTACTTTGGCTAGCACAGCACCAAACTGCGGAATTAGAGGCTGCCGCAAAAGATGCTGCGGAATTGATCGGCCTGCCGCTTGAAATTATCCATGTTGGTGACCAACACTTAGAAGAACAGCTTCTGCAACTGATCGGGGCCAGCAGTGAGTAATTACTCAGAAGAAAGCATTCTTAATTACCTTGGTCCATATAAAGGTGATGCCTCAGCAGTTCTTCGCTCCTTGCAATTAGTTCAGGAATTACTGGGCTATGTTCCAGATAGCGCGTTGGATTTAGTTGCAAAGAATTGCAATGTTTCGCGAGCCGAAGTTTATGGTGTTTTCACTTTTTATAGTGATTTCCGCTCAACTGCGCCTGCCAAAGCAGTAGTAAAAGTATGTGTTGCTGAGGCCTGCCAAGCCTCGGGATGTGCAAGCCTGATCAGCGAACTGCATGACAAGGGCTATGACATTCATAAGGGCACTGTCAAAGCCGATATCCAAATGGAACAAACTTTTTGCCTTGGCAACTGCGCACTTGGTCCAGCTGCGATGGTAAATGGTAAGCCGATTGGTCGGGCTACCAGTGCCAGCATTTTGGCAGCCGCAAAGGTGGCAGCTAAATGATCAAAGTATTTGTGCCTCTTGATTCGGCTGCACTTTCAATGGGCGCTGATGAAGTGGCAACAGCAATATCCGAGCGCATTGGCTCCCAAGATGTCACCGTAATTCGCACTGGCTCGCGCGGCATGCTGTGGCTAGAGCCGTTAGTTGAAGTTGAAACCGCTGCCGGGCGAATTGGCTACGCAAATGTCAGCGTTGATATGGTCCCGGAATTATTTGTTTCGGATTTCTTGTCTGGCGCAGACCATAAATCAAAAATTGGCCTTGTCCAAGATCATGAATTCTTAAAGTCTCAAAATCGTATTACTTTTTCCCGGGTTGGAATCATAGATCCGTTATCCATTGCAGATTACGAATCCCACGGCGGGTTAGCCGGACTGCGTAAGGCTCTGACAATGTCAGCAACTTCGATTGTCGAACAAGTTACTGAATCAGGATTACGAGGGCGTGGGGGCGCAGGTTTCCCAGCTGGCATTAAGTGGCAAACCGTATTAAATACTGAATCGGATCAAAAATACATTTGCTGTAATGCAGATGAAGGTGATAGCGGAACTTTTGCCGACCGAATGCTTATGGAAGGCGATCCCTTCACTTTGATCGAAGGCATGATCATTGCAGGGATTGCAGTCGGCGCGACTAAAGGTTTGATTTATGTGCGCTCGGAGTATCCACATGCAATAGATATTTTGAATCGGGCAATTGCAGTTGCCAAAGAGCACAAGTTACTTGGTGAATCTGTTTTAGGTTCAGCATTTGAGTTTGAACTTGAAGTTCGCGTGGGCGCAGGGTCCTACGTTTGCGGTGAAGAAACTGCAATGCTCGAGAGCTTAGAAGGTAAGCGCGGTATGGTTCGCGCAAAACCGCCGATTCCGGCACTAGTTGGATTATTTGGCAAACCCACCGTTATTAATAATGTGATGACGCTATCTGCGGTACCAATGATTTTGGCTGATGGCGCAGCTGCTTACCAAGCGTTAGGCGATGAGCGTTCTCGCGGCACGCAAGTTTTTCAACTTGCAGGAAACATTAAGCAAGGCGGGATTGTTGAAGTTGCCTTTGGTGTCACACTCGGCGAACTAATTGATACCTACGGCGGTGGCACGTTAACTGGACGTCCAGTTAAGACTGTGCAAATTGGTGGTCCACTCGGTGCTTATTTAGGAAAAGACTCTTGGACCGTTGCAATGGGTTATGAATCATTGGCCCAAGCTGGTGGCATGTTGGGACATGGCGGGATTGTGGTCTTTGATGACACGGTAAATATGGCCAAACAAGCCCGGTTTGCAATGGAGTTTTGTGCCGAAGAATCCTGTGGCAAGTGCACTCCTTGCCGAATTGGGTCAACACGGGGAGTTGAGGTCATTGACCGAATCGTTGCTGGCGAGGAACAATCAAAGAACTTAGAACTTCTCGAAGACCTTTGTGAGGTTATGGCAGATGGATCGCTTTGTGCCATGGGTGGACTTACACCGTTGCCAGTTCGAAGCGCGCTCAAACTTTTTCCGGCCGACTTTGGCATTAAGTCAGGAGTTAAGTAATGACTATCCTTTCTGATCCAAGAGGAACTATGCCGATGCGTTCTGGAATCGGTGAGCCAGATTACGGAACTCCAAAGTCCAATTCAGAAGTAATGGTTTCAGTAACTATTGACGGCGAGACGCACTTAGTTCCCGAAGGCACTTCAGTGATGCGCGCTGCCGGTGAATCAGGCTGCGCTATTCCTAAATTGTGCGCAACGGATTCATTGCAGCCATTTGGATCGTGCCGGATGTGCTTAGTTGAAATTGATGGTCGCAAAGGTACGCCGGCATCCTGCACAACACCAGTTGAAGATGGCATGGTGGTTCGTACTCAAACAACTAAAGTTGCCAAACTTCGCAAGAGTGTGATGGAACTTTATATCTCAGATCACCCACTTGATTGTTTAACTTGTTCAGCAAATGGAGACTGTGAACTACAAGACATGGCTGGCGTAGCTGGCTTGCGCGAAGTTCGTTATGGCATGGATGGTAAAAATCACCTTGATGCTCCAACTGATTCATCAAATCCATACTTTTCCTTCGATGAAAGTAAGTGCATTGTTTGTAATCGATGCGTTCGAGCCTGTGACGAAGTTCAGGGGACACTTGCGCTAACTATCGAAGGCCGTGGCTTTAATTCCAAAGTCAGTCCTGGTGGATTAAATTTCCTTTCGAGTGAATGCGTCTCATGCGGCGCCTGTGTGCAAGCGTGCCCAACAGCTACGTTGCAAGAAAAATCAGTCATCGATTTGGGTATGCCAACTCGGACTGTGCAAACAACTTGTGCGTATTGCGGTGTTGGCTGCTCCTTTAATGCTGAACTTCGTGGCGATGAACTAGTTCGCATGGTTCCAACCAAGACTGGTGGAGCCAATGAAGGACATAGTTGCGTAAAGGGAAGATTTGCCTGGGGCTATGCCTCGCACTCTGACCGAATTACCAAACCAATGTTGCGCGAAAAAATTACCGACGAGTGGCGTGAAGTTTCCTGGGATGAGGCAATCCAATTCACAGCCACAAAATTTATTGCCATTCAGGAGAAATATGGCGATAACAGTATCGGGGGTATTTCTTCATCTAGATGTACCAATGAAGAAATCTTCCTTGTCCAAAAAATGGTCCGAGCCGCATTCGGTAACAACAATATTGATACCTGTGCTCGCGTGTGTCACTCGCCAACTGGCTATGGCTTAAGCACAACTTATGGCACTTCAGCTGGCACGCAAGACTTTAAGTCAGTTGCACACTCTGATGTCATTGTTGTTATTGGCGCTAACCCAACAGATGCTCATCCAGTATTTGCCTCGCGCATGAAGCGTCGAATTCGTGAAGGCGCAAATCTAATCGTGATTGATCCACGCAAGATTGACCTTGTTGAATCGGCGCATATAAGTGCTGATTACCACTTGCAGTTACAGCCAGGAACCAACGTGGCAGTGATTAATTCCATCGCCCACGTGATTGCAACTGAAGGCTTAATTGATGAAGAGTTTGTAGCCCAGCGTTGCGACCCAGGACCATTCAAGCGGTGGCGTTCATTCATCGAATTGCCAGAGAACAGCCCAGAAGTTGTGGAAGCACAATCGGGTGTACCAGCAGAAATAATTCGCCAAGCTGCTCGAATGTATGCATCTGGAAAGAATGCGGCTATCTATTACGGACTAGGTGTTACAGAGCATTCGCAAGGCTCAACCATGGTTATGGGTATGGCAAATCTTGCAATGGCTACTGGCAACATCGGTCGTGATGGCGTAGGAATTAATCCACTTCGTGGACAAAACAACGTGCAAGGTGCTTGTGACATGGGATCGTTCCCACATGAACTTTCGGGATACCGTCACGTTTCGGACAATGCCGTGCGGGAACAGTTCGAAATGCTTTGGGATGTAAAGCTGATGTCAGATCCTGGCATGCGAATTCCAAATATGTTTGACAATGCAATATCTGGAGAATTCCGTGGCCTATTCGTGCACGGCGAAGACATTGCCCAGTCTGATCCAAATACCATGCATGTGGAAAAATCCCTTAAGTCAATGGACCTAGTCGTCGTTCAGGATCTATTCCTAAACGAGACTTCGAAATTTGCCCACGTATTTTTGCCAGGAACGTCCTTCCTTGAAAAGGATGGCACGTTTACTAATGCTGAACGTCGTATAAATCGCGTACGTCCAGTAATGGCTGCCAAGAACGGCAAGCAAGAATGGCAAATAATTTGTGAAATTTCACAGGCCATGGGTTATGACATGCATTACGAAAATGCTGCTCAAATCATGGATGAAATTGCCGACATTACCCCGACGTTCAAGGGCGTGAGCTTTGCCATGCTGGATGAAGTTGGAAGCGTGCAGTGGCCTTGCAATGACGCAGCTCCAGAGGGAACTCCAATTATGCACGTCGATGGATTTGTTCGCGGTCAAGGACAATTCATGGAAACTCCATTTGTCCCGACCGAAGAACGATCAAATCGTAAGTTCCCATTACTGCTTACTACTGGCCGAATTTTGAGTCAATACAACGTGGGCGCCCAAACCCGCCGAACAGCGAATGTAACTTGGCATCCAGAAGACGTTTTGGAAATTCATGAATCAGATGCTGCATTACGCGGAATTGTTGATGGTCAAAAGATTGCGGTATCAAGTCGAATTGGTGAAACCATTCTGACCGCGACTGTGAGTAATCGTGTTCCTGCCGGCGTAGTTCACACCACATTCCATTACCCGCTTAGTGGTGCGAACGTCATCACAACGGAATTTTCTGACTGGGCCACCAACTGTCCAGAGTTTAAAGTTACGGCAGTTGAAATTCGCCCAGCAGATTCAAGTACTGCTCCGCTAAATGATCTAGAAGCAGTGCTGACGAAGGCGTAACGGTGGACATAACTATTTTGACGCGCATGGCACACGATATTGAAAAAAATATCCCGGTGCATGACGAGACCTATTTAAGAATTTCAGAGCATTTAGTTAAGTTTTGGACACCAAAAATGCGGTCAGATTTTTATCAGTATGTGGTTAGTAACAGAACTGAATTTGGTTCCACAATGAATAAAGTGGTTGACGAACTGCGAGCTAAAGCAAACGCTTAGTTAACTCGCCAAGGCAGCGGCAGCACATGTATTAATGAACCCGCTGGATTTTCACCAGGCGCTATAACACCCAGACCATCAGCTTGGGTTAGTCCACGTAACATCGCTGAGCCCCGAAACTCAGTTAACTTAGCTCTGCCTGAATCCAAAACGACTGGCATTACTCGAGTTCGATCACATGGGAAACTCTGATCGAGCGGGGCTCGCATCATTCGATACTCAGACTGGCCAGATAGACCACGCATTGCAGGAGCAACGACTGTCAAAAAACTAACCAATGCAGCCAGGGGATTGCCAGGCAGTCCTGCAACTAATTGTCCCGTTGGCAGTTTCGCAAGTAACGAGGGATGACCTGGTCGCATCTCAATTTCATCCACTATAAATATTGATTCCAATTCTGCCAGAGCAGAACGTAAGTAATCATGCTCACCAAATGCACTACCGCCAGTTACCACAATCACGTCAGAACTTAAGTTGCCAATTTGCTGAATCAGCAGTGCAAGATCATCTGGGCAGTTCTCGGTTGAAACTACCGCTGCACCAAGATATTGCGCCCAAGGCGCAACTTGAATCGAAAGTGAATCGCGAATGTGCCCTGGAGCAGGCATTCCTTCTGTTACAAGTTCGCTACCGGTGACAATAATGGCAACAGTTGGTTGTTCGTGGACGAAAACATTGTCAATACCTGAGCTAGTTGCAAGGCCGGCTACGGCAGGGGTTAGCACGCTGCCTGCACTAGCAATAACTTCACCTGTAGTTGCTTCATCTCCAGGTTGGCGAATGTGCTGACCTGGGGTAAATGAGTTTTTACTTGCGACATCACCATCAAAAAGTGTTGCCAATTCCTGTGGGATTACAAATGAGCAATGCGGTGGTAGATGTGCGCCGGTACTGACTTTGAGAGCACAACCAGAGTCCAGATATGGCAAGTAGCTACCAGCATGAAGTTCACCGACAATTTTCCACGGTCCGGGACCAAAAACAGCAAAGCCGTCCATCATCGCAGTGTGCGCTGGCGGCAGATCAATTTCTGCTATTAGATCTTGGGCAAGTACTAGATTTAGTCCCTCTGCAAGTGTCATAGAGATGGCTGGTTTAGGTTTAGCAGCTTGAAAACTTAGCGCAACTGCTAAATCCCAATCCACATTGTGACCATTCTCTGCTGACATAGACACAATCTATCGAACTCATGTCATGCTTATTACCTATGCAGGATCTAATCGAAATAAGGCCAGATTCTATCGTTGTCGCTGGTGGGAATGCAATGCGCTTAGGTGGCATTGATAAGGCAATGTTGCCATTAGGCGAGACGGGTGCGGCCCTACTTTCTGATGTAGTTAATGCTTGCCCAGGTCGGGTTTTTGTTTTGGGTCCGCAGCGAAATCTGGAACTTGCTCAAATCATCTGGCTACCGGATCTAAATCCCGGAAGTGGACCGGCTGCCGGGATATGGTCTGGGCTCGCGCACGTAGATACCGAATACGTTTTTATTTCAGCTGCCGACCAGACATTAAGTAAAGAAACTGTGAATGCGATAGTTGCAGCCGCCCAAGGACAAGAAGGCGCCTGGGCTATCCGATCTGATGGAGCTGGACAGCCGCTTTGCGCCTGTGTCCGTTTAGACCGATTGCGGGAACTACTTGCACCAACACAAGGAATAAATCAATCGCCGCTTCGCCTGCTTTCCAATTTGCAAATGGTTGGCGTTAGTGTGAAACCAGGGCAGGTAGTCGACTTCGATACTTGGAATGATGTCGCAAAAGCAGCCAAGGAGAGTAAGTCCATGGATCAAATCACGCAGATGTGGCTGGCTCGCGTTGCAGCAATACTTGAAGTTGATCAACATGAAGTACCGGTTGCAGAACTACTTGACCTAACTCGTGAAGTAGCCCATGGTGTTGAACGCAAATCTGCACCGCTAACAACTTTTTTACTTGGGTATGCCGCAGGTGCCAAGTCACTTAAAGCTGATGAAATTTCGAACCTGATTACAGTCCTGACTAATGCGGTTACCGAATGGGAAACCGTTGACTGATCCAATTTCGCCAACGCAACGCATCCAAGTAACTAAAACTGGTGCGAGTGCAAGCGTGAGCGATCACGTTGCTGGGGAAGAGCCATTAGAGATTCGAATTGACGGTGGTGTTGGCTTACAACAGCTTGCAATAACTATGCGAACTCCAGGGGCTGACATTGAACTTGGTGCTGGGTTTTTGTGGAGTGAAGGATTACTTCGAACGCGCGAGGATTTAATCGGCATCACCACTTGTAAGGATAAAGAACTGACTCCGCGCGAGCAGGAAAACGTAATTGTCGCTCGAGTACTTCCAGATGCTCCTGCCGTAACCCGAACACTTGAGCGCAGATTTACCATTTCCAGCGCGTGTGGGGTTTGTGGCTCAACTCACATTGAAGATCTGCGCCATCGAGGTTGCGAAAATGTATCAAAGCCAGGTTTAAGCGATGACGAACTAGTGAAACTTCCGGAATTGATGCGCCCTAATCAAAAGATATTTGATAAGACTGGTGGCTTGCATGCAGCTGGCCTGTTTGATCCCAGCGGCAAGTTAATTGTGGTGCGCGAAGATGTTGGCCGTCACAATGCCGTTGACAAAGTTATTGGTTATGCCTTGATGAATGATTTGTTGCCACTAGATGGTTATTCACTTGCAATTAGTGGCCGCGGGGGATTTGAGATTATTCAAAAAGCGATTACCGCTGGAATTTCGGCAGTGGTTGCGGTTTCCGCGCCAACTTCACTGGCGGTAGAAACTGCGCGGGAATTTGGCTTAACTTTGCTGGGCTTCACGCGCAATGGCCAAGCTACGAAATATTCGCCTGCGCCTTAACCATCTTGGGGTGAGTGACGGGACTTGAACCCGCGACGTCCTGGACCACAACCAGGTGCTCTACCAGCTGAGCTACACCCACCATGTTGCTAAAGATTTCGCTTTAACGAACGTGTCCCATTCTATGCAGGGAAGTTCAGATGGGCTAATTTGGTGCGTGCTTAGCCGCAATCTCTTTAGCCCTTGACGTATCAGGACCGGGAAGCTCGACAAAGACAGCTTCGCGGTAATACTTCAATTCATTTATTGAATCCAAGATGTCACCTAGCGCTCTATGGTTTCCAGTCTTGGTAGGGCTAGCAAAGTAAGCACGCGGATACCAGCGACGCACGAGTTCTTTAATGCTTGATACATCGATGATTCGGTAGTGCAAATAGGAATCAACTCGAGGCATATCTCGCTGCAAGAAGATTCGATCCACGTGCACACTTGAGCCAGCAAGTGGTGTTTTACTTGCCTCCGGGACATGCGAAGAAATGTAATCAAACAAAAGTTCTTCAGCTGCTTCCAGCGTTACACCATCTGGGATTTCCGGGAGTAATCCAGATTCGGTATGCATGTTTACGACAAAAGGATCCATCGCCGCTAAGCGCTCAGCTGGAGCTTGAATCACAATGTTCAAGCCTTCTGCGACAAGTTCAAGTTGGGCATCGGTGATAACGCAAGCAATTTCTACTAACAGGTCATTCTTGTAGTCAAGACCAGTCATTTCGCAGTCGATCCAGACGATGCGGTCAGTTTCAGTAGTTTCGCTCACGGATTAAGCGTATAAGCAGCGATTGTTCAAAAGTTTTCGGGTGGGCGATGTTATCTAGTCCTGGGAACCTAGTAAAACAATTATGATTTGAGCATGAAACGCATGTCGATGGGATTGTTCTTTTTGGGCTTTCTGTGCGTAATTGCATTTGCCGCCATTGGATCTGAAGTTGCGGCGGATGGCAAATTAATAGAGCCATTTTTTCTGATCCCATTAGCCTGGCTATTTTTCCTCACTGGTGGAATGCTTGCGATTGCCCACTTTATAAAGCGTCGGATAGCCAAGTAGTCCGCGTTCTGCAACATATTTCCGCTAGTAAACTAATCACATGACTCGATATGGTTCACAGTTTGGCCCAAATATTACATTTTTAGGTGTCGATGAATGCGACATTTCAGAACCCGCATCCTTTGCCGATGCAGATGTAGTAATTGTCGGTGCCCCGTTTGATGGTGGCACGAGCTACCGTTCCGGTGCTCGCTTTGGACCCAAAGCCATGCGAGAAGTTTGTAACGAGCCGCATGATGGCTCCCGCGAAAGCATGGCGCTAAGAGTTAATGGACTTAAGGACCTGCGGGTCTATGACATGGGTGATGTCGAGATGTATTCCGGCGATGCCGTTAAGTCTTGTGAGAACTTGGAAAAAGTAATCGAAACTATCGCTGCCTCTGGAGCAATCCCATTAGTTCTCGGTGGCGACCACACAGTCACTTGGCCAAACGTCACAGGTGTCGCGCGTGGCGCAGACATGTGGGGTCGAGTTGGAGTTATTCACTTTGACGCTCATGCCGATACTGGAGACATTAATTTTGGCTCACTAGTTGGCCATGGCCAACCAATGCGTTTGTTAATCGATAGTGGAGCAGTGCGTGGTGATCGGTTTATTCAAGTCGGACTGCGCGGGTATTGGCCACCTCCAGATATTTTGGACTGGATGGCAGCCCAAGGTATGCGCTCTTACGAGATGACCGAGATTGTGCATCGCGGACTAAAAGAATGTATCGATGAAGCAATCGAATTGGCACTAACAGAATGTGATGCCATTTACCTCAGCGTAGATATTGATGTGGTTGATCCAGGGTCTGCGCCAGGAACCGGCACACCTGAGCCAGGTGGTTTAACTTCCCGCGAACTTCTCGACACGGTCCGCAGAATGGCTTACCAACTTCCAATAGTGGGAGTTGACGTTGTCGAAGTTAGCCCGCCTTATGATCATGCCGACATCACCGCGTTACTTGGTAACCGAGTAGTACTAGAAGTGTTATCTGGAATGGCACGACGCCGTAAAGATGCTCGTGATGGCACAACTTGGAATCCTGGCCAGCCGATTTTAGACGGGCGCTAGTAAGTAATTTCTTTTTGAACAACGCAGCTAGCGGAGATCGAAGGTGTAACAGATGAATCCAGAAGAATTTCGGGCTGCTGCTCATGAACTTGTGGACTGGATTGCTGATTATCGCCTTCGGGTAGATGACTTGCCGGTTAGATCACAAGTTCACCCAGGTGAAGTCCGCGCACAATTACAAACTCCGCCACCAGAAACCCCACAAAGTTTTTCTGACCTTATGTCTGATTTAGAAAATGTGATCGTACCTGGTCTGACGCATGTGCAAAGTGCAAATAACTTTGCGTGGTTCCCTGCCAATTCCTCCCTGTCTTCAGTTCTAGGAGATTTTGCATCAACTGGGCTTGGCGCATTAGGTATTACTTGGCAATCTGCCCCGGCGCTCACCGAAGTAGAAGAATTGGTAACGGAGTGGTTGCGAGAACTTACGGGACTATCACCGGAGTGGAAAGGGGCAATCCATGATGGCGCCTCCACTGCAGCGTTAGTTGCATTACTAATAGCGCGCGAGAAGGCTAGCAACTTGAGCTTGGCCGGAGCTGGGCTACAAGGCGAAGCAGCCCCACTGATCGTTTATTCATCACCGCAAGCACACTCATCCATAGTCAAAGCGGCTTTGCTGGTTGGTTTTGGACAATCCAATTTGCGAATGATCGAAGTAGACGAAACCACATTTGCTATGAAGCCCGAGTCCATGCGAGCTGAAATTGAAAAAGATATCGCGCTGGGTAACAAACCTGCTGCGATCGTGGTGGCAATTGGTACGACTGGGACCACAGCAATTGATCCAATTAAAGAATCCATTGCATTAGGTAAAGAATTTGGCATCTGGGTTCACGTCGATGCTGCAATGGCAGGTTCAGCAATGCTCCTACCTGAGTGCGCTCCAATGTTTGACGGAGTCAATGAAGCGGATTCGATTAGTTGGAATCCACACAAGTGGCTCGGTACTTCGCTAGATTGCGCATTGCTTTATGTCCGCGATGTCGAATTGATGATTCGAGTTTTATCAACTAATCCGTCTTATTTAAAGTCAGGCGTTGATGGCGAAGTTACCCAGTTTAAGGATTGGGGACTACCGCTAGGACGACGCTTCCGCGCCTTAAAGCTTTGGTTTCATTTACGCCTTGACGGTGCCGAAGCGATTCGTGCACGCCTACGTCGCGATCTAGCCAACGCGCAATGGCTTGCTGAGCAAGTTGCGGCAACACAGGACTGGGAAATAGTTGCACCAGTTTCGTTACAAACGGTTTGCGTTCGCCACATCCCAAAGGCAATGGCTGGTGACTGGCAGGCAATTGACGCACATACTCAGAACTGGGTCGAAGCAGTAAATGCATCTGGCAAGGCATTCATTACGCCGTCAGTGCTCCAAGGACATTGGATGGTTCGAGTTTCCATCGGTGTACTAGGAACTGAACGTGAGCATGTGACAAATGTTTGGAACTTAATGCAAGAAGCTGCACAACCGCTAAATAGTTCCGGATTCAAGTCCACTTAAGACTTCTCGGGCTCTGATTCGAAGTTCAGGCAAATCACTTAACCGTTTCAATCCATTTACTTGTTGACCCATGCGATGGTTTTTTGCAAACGCTTCTTTATTTCGATCGAGGAAATCCCAGTACAGAGTTGTGAATGGACAGGCATTGTCACCAACGCGCAACTTCGGATCGTACGCACATCCCTTACAAGATTGGGTCATACGATTTATGTAAGCGCCGCCGGCGGCATAAGGCTTAGTCATCAACTTTCCGCCATCAGCATGTAGCCCCATACCAATCACATTTGGAACCATGACCCATTCACTGGCGTCAATAAACTGCTCGCGCATCCAATCTAGAAATTCAAGTGGCTTGGTACCCGTTATAAGAGCGAGGTTACTCAGAATCATGAGCCTTGGAATGTGATGAGTCCAAGCTCTAGTTTCAATGTCAGAAACAATGCTCTTCACGCAATTCATTTTGGTTTTGGTTGAATCCTGAAACAGGGGCAGCAACTTTCGCTCGGCACCAAGTTGATTATTTTCTCGGTACTCGGCGCCCAAGTGCCAATACATACCATTTAAATATTCGCGCCAGCCAATGATTTGTCGAACGAAGGCTTCTACAGATCCAATAGGTGCATGGCCTGCGTGATACTTAAGCAGCGCCGCATCAATAACCTCAGAGGCATGCAGCAAACCATTGTTTAAGTAGGGACTTAGCAAAGAATGATGCAGCGCCCAGCTATCGGCTGAAACAGCGTCTTCGTATGGCCCAAAATCTACCAAGCTGGTTTTAATAAAGTGTGCTAACTGTTCCAGAGCACCCACGCGAGTAGTAGCCCAAGTATTTGTTGGATCCATGCCAAGTTCAGCACATACTTCTAAGTCAATCTCGTCTCGTTCATGTTCCAAATAAGTCGGCCAGGTGTAATTTTTAGGCGGTGGTAGGCGATTGTCTTTGTCAAAGTTCCAAATGCCGGTATCTGGTTTTCCATTTTCAACCATGATGCCTAAGCGGATTCGTTGTGCTCGATAAAACGTTTCCATTAAAAAGGACTTTTGCTTGTCTGCCCACAATTTGAAATCAACTCGGGAAGTTAGAAAAAAGTCGTTAGCTACATAGTGCACACCAAATTCTTGAAGCTGATTGAACTGCTGAAATGACGATGGTTCTGCTGCATAGATTGGTAAATCACCCAATTTTGACTGCAGACTTTTGAGGCCCTCTATTGTTGTCGCACTCTTTAAATAAGTAACCGAATAGCCAGCAAGTTCTAATTCCTTGACAAAATGACGAGCAGAAGAAATCAAAAAGAATAAGCGCTCGTTATGCCAAGGTCGACCCGAGGTCATTCGCGCACTTTCAATCAAAACGATGTGATCGGTTTTGGGGTCTGCGTCCTTCAAAACCCCATAGCTTAAATTCAAGTGATCAAAAGGAATGTAAAGGATTCGGTTAGTCACTTCGATTTACACTTCTCAGAGCAGTACTTAACGTTTTCCCAGTCACGTTGCCACTTTTTCCGCCACTCAAATTCCAGGCCACAGGTAATACAGGTTTTTGGAGCAAAGCCATTTTTTGTTTGAGCGATGCGAGGCATGAGTTAAATATAGAGAGAATTGAGGCATCGTGCTTTGTGTCCACTTCTTACAATTTATATGGTGTCGTAAGTATCGAGATACAACTAAAGTAGTGCGTTCACTGGGGTCACGAGCCCAACCGAGGCTGGGGCACTGTATCGGTGAGGTCGATTAGAGATCGTGCCTGCAGCGCTAACCAAAGCTCGGCGATGTCCCTTGTTGCGCTGAGGTTGTAACCGCTAATCTCTTCAATCTTTCGGATTCGATACAGCACTGTCTGCCGGTGAACGTGCAATGAGTCGGCGGTCTTTTGCCACGAGCGTTGGTTGTCGAAAAACGCCTCAAGCGTTTGCAAAAGTTCACTTTCATGGTTTTGCTCATGAGTGATCAGAGCGCCAAGGGTACGAGTGACTAGTGCTTTCGCGTCTTCTAGATTTGCAATTCCAAATAATGGCGACCGGTCACCGTAGTGAAACGTGCGCTTATCATTCCCCGCTGCCGCCTTAACGGCCCAAGTCGCTTCTCGCAGTGCCTCGGGTACCCGTTCGATAGACCCCACCGTTGCGCTGATGCCAACTAATGCTTCATTGCTAACGCTAGACCGGACCACCTCTTGAACCGACTCGTCATCGACACACAATAAATAGATAGATCCTCGCCGAAGTGTTACGAGGTTTCGAATCCTGTTTCGCCAAAGAGTTATGTGCAAATCTCGTAACTTCGCCATGTCTGGCGAGGTAATCGTAACCACCACCGCGCGGGTAATATTTATTCCTCGCGACATTAGTTGTCGTCGAATGCTGCGTACATCGCCGCGACCCTCCATGAGCTGGATTAGTAGATCTGCACCGAACCTGCGCTCATTCTCGATTCGTACCAGGGACTGTGCCATCTCAAGTGCGATTACGGTTACCGCGTGTTGCATAAGAATCGCATCGAGCACGCCAGGTTGATTCATCTCCACGGCGAGCACAGCGCTTGGTTGCGTTGGCACATCTATGAGGCGCAAAGCACGTCCATCACTGAGCGGAACGGCAAAAGCTCCTGCTAAAACGTCCAAAGATCGAGAATTAGATTTGCTCAGTTCTTCGGCAACTTTGGTTTCGAGTCGAGGGTCGCTGGGGTACCAAGGCTGGGCCGACTCGCGATGACATACGTTAATTGTGCATCCTAGGATTTTGGCAAGATCGGGAGTGACTGCCGAAGACTCGGTTTGCGCATTCACCATTCGATGCACAGTTCGATATATCTTTTCCGTCTTGATTAACTGATCAGACTGCTCGAGTAGGTTTGCGGCAGCTACCGCTTTGGCGATAGAGACGAATGGCATTGGGTATTCAACCAGCAGCACACTGAAGCCCAGTCGGTCACTTGTTTCGGCGAATTGCGCAGTGAGCGACGGACAATACATTTGCTCACCGATTGCCAGCGCACTCGCTCCCGCTTTTACAAGCCTTTCCACCAGCTCTTGTTGACCTGGGCCATCGGCCGGGAATGACATACCGTTAGTGAGTAGCAACTCACCGCCGGTGATCCATTGCCAAGGCTCGGGCAGGTCAGAGGTATGTGTCCAAGTCAACTTGCAGTCCACGCCGTTAGCGCCTGAGTGCAATCGCAGCCGCAGATGTGACATCTCTAGCAAATCGGCAACTGTAATCGCCATGAGAGTAATGCTATACAAATTCCAATTGCTTTTGTGCAAATGCACAATAAAAATTCTCAAAGTTTAGTTGTTATTACCTACTTATGTGCAATTAGTCACCGTAGCCTTTGGCCATGGAGAATAATCGATCAGATGTAAAAGACGCAGATGTGCTCATTGTCGGCGCTGGTGCCTCAGGTGGCGTGGCCGCACTTGAGCTAATACGTCGCGGCTTTTCGGTGGTCTGTTTGGAACAAGGCGATTGGGCGCTAAATGATGACTTCACTGGTGACAAACCACAGTGGGAGCTGGCCCGACTAAAGCAATGGAACTCGGCGCCCAATACTCGCGCTGCCGCCTCGGACTACCCAATTGACACCACTGAAAGCCCTATTGAACCGCTGATGTACAACGGTGTTGGCGGTAGTACGATTCTTTTTTCTGGTCACTGGGTGCGCGCAATGCCTTCGGACTTTCGAGTTCGCACACTCGACGGAGTGGCTGACGACTGGCCCTTTCAATATGAAGACTTACGACCGTTCTATGACGAAATTACCCATCACATCGGAGCTTCTGGGCTAGAGGGAGATCCAGCATATCCGGATTCGCACACGTTCCCGCTGCCTCCGCTTCCTATCGGCAAGTACGGCCTTACCGCCGCAAAAGGCATGGACAAGCTTGGCTGGCATTGGTGGCCTGCGCCCAACGCAATTGCTTCGCGTAAGTTCAAAGACCGCGGGGCTTGTGTTCGATATGGTTCTTGTGAGTCAGGCTGTCCAAGTGGCGCCAAGGCGAGCACTGATCTTACGCATTTGCGAGAGGCAGTGGAACTCGGTGTAAAAGTCATTACAGGTGCTCGAGTACGTCACCTCACCATTAACGATCAAGGGCTTGTAACCGGAGCGGAGTACATCGACCGTGACGGCAAAATTCAACACCAAGCCGCTGGCGTAACCGTGCTCGCTGCAAATGGAATTGGAACGCCACGAATATTACTCAACTCAACATCAACACTTTTCCCGAACGGACTTGCAAACTCTTCAGGCCTCGTTGGTAAACGCCTAATGGTCCATCCATATGCTTCGGTCTACGGCACATATGAGGACGACCTCGAGACCTACCTTGGTCCAACTGGCCAGGCGCTACAGTCGATGCACTTCTATGAGACCGACACCGATCGCGGCTTTGTTCGCGGAGGAAAGTGGAACCTCATGCCAACTGGCGGACCGCTAACTCACACCTTATGGAATCGGGACACTAATTGGAATGAAAGTTTTGGTCCAGCGTTTCATAACCGGTTGCGAAGTACTTTTGGTCGCTATACCGAATGGGGTATTACGACAGAAGACCTACCCGAAGAACATAACGAAGTTATCATTGGCGACTCGTTTGATTCAGACGGTATTCCTGCACCAAAGATCCGCTACAAAATTTCTGAGAACACTCGGCGATTACTTGACTTCCACGTCGCCCGCGCAGTTGAGGCACATGAAGCTGCTGGAGCAACTTCGATTGAACCGATCCCAGTTGTTCGGGAGAGTGGCTGGCACTTACTGGGCACGGCCCGCATGGGAACCGACCCAGCGAACTCGGTAGTCGATGAGTGGGGACGGACACATGATGTGCCGAATCTTTTTGTCATTGACGGCAGCGTCTTTGTTACTTCTACCGGAGTAAATCCAACAGCAACAATTATGGCCGTAGCTCTTCGCGCTATGCGTCATCTGGCCGACAACCGAAATGACCAGCGCACTGCGCTCTAAAGGATGAACATGGAAAATCAACTTCTTGACAATGACCAGCGTCGTGTGTTGGCAGCTGTTGCGGATGTTCTCATTCCCACCAACAATGAAATGCCCTCCGCAACGGATGCAGGGGTCACCGAGAATTTAATTGACATGGTCTTGGGGTATCGCGCCGATCTCGTTCCTGCCTTTCTCGATGCACTAACTGACTGCTCAGGAAAAGACCCTTCGACTGCTCTAGATGAGATGGCCAACAAGTGCCCTGAAAAATTTGAGGCATTGACACTACTTACCTCAGCTGCCTATTTCCAGAGTGCAAAAGTTAAAGCAGCACTTAATTACAACCCAGCGCCACGCACTGCAATTGACGACGTCGACACATACATTGACATGCTTGCCGATGTTGTTGAGCGTGGGTTCACTATCCGGTGAACGACGAAGACCAGCACTATGCACGACTTGGTTAAGCATCGGGCCTAACCAATATCACGAAAGGAAGCCAGCAAATGTCGAAAGAACGAACTATACTCGAAGGTCTCACGATCCAGCCTGTGCCCGAGTCAGAACGCACAGGCAATGTCCGTCACCTGTTCTCATTCTGGTTCACCGTCCAGATTATTCCGCTTGCAGTTGTCACCGGCTTCCTTGGTCCAGCTGTTTTCGGACTCGACGCAGTTTCCACGATCTTGGCGATCGTAATTGGTAGTTGTGTCGGAGCTGTGTTCATGGCTTTGCACTCGGCTCAAGGATCCAAGCTTGGTGTCCCACAGATGATCCAAGCCAGAGCGCAGTTCGGCATGTACGGTTCAGTTCCTATTACTGTGATCGTCATCCTTATTTATGTGGGATGGATTGTTGCGTTGATGATCCTGGCACAGCAGATGCTAAGTGCAGTCTTTACTGGAGTAAGTCACAGCGCCGGCTTGTTGATAAGTACCGCTATAACTTTTGCAATAGTGGTGGTTGGCTACCAGCTCATTTTGCGCTTCAACCGGATTATGGTCTGGCTTGCAGGCTTAGCTTTGCTAGTTACGCTTTTCTACACTGGCCTCGAGGCCATAAATGGCACTGCGGATGTTGAAGCTGGCGCCTTTACTTGGGCTGGATTCCTTGGAATGGCATCGGTGGTTGGTGTTTGGCAACTTTCTTACGCACCATATGTTTCTGACTACTCGCGCTATCTTCCGTCATCCACATCAACCAGAGCAGCATTCTGGTACACCTATGCCGGTACTGTGCTGGGCGTAATTGGAGCAATGTCAGTTGGAGCCTTCCTCGTTGCTGGACTTGGTCTGGATGGAACCATCCCAGATCTTGCCAACATAATGCCGCAGGGTGTATTCATTTTTGTGATGCTCGTCTTCTTTGTTGGAGCGATTGATGCTGGTGTAATTAATATGTATGGTTCAGCCTTATGCGCATTGACTGCAATTCAAACCTTCAAACTAAAGTGGGCTCCGCGGCCGTTGGCACGCCACATCACTGCTGGAGTACTAGCGATATCGGTCTTCATAGTTGCTACAACAGTGTCGGACTCCTTTATGACCAACTACACCAATTTCATTTTGGTTTTGGCCTACCTTTTGGTGCCGTGGAGCATCATCAACTTGGTCGACTTCTATATGGTGCATAAAGGTGAATATGATGCGAATTCATTCAGTGATCCAAACAGTGGGTACGGCTACTTCAATGGTCCTGCGCTTCTTAGCTATGTCATCGGCTGCCTAGTACAGATTCCGTTCATGTCGACCACACTCTATGTAGGTTCTATCGCTGCAAGTACTGGGGCAGTTGATACATCCTGGATCGTGGGTAGCATCGTGACTTTCTTCGCCTATCTAGGAATTTTGAAGGTCTGGCGCAAGAAGACGGTCTAAGAAGTAGCGGCGGGCGCCCC
>WLPX01000008.1 GCA_009698575.1 Actinomycetota bacterium | reverse complement strand
GTGGCCGGCGTGGGCACATTTGCGGCTTCGGGTGAGGTGGTTCGCCAAACTAAGACCCTGCAGGTGCCCATCCAAACGGCCAGAACTGTCCTGGTTTCGCATTAACCCACCGCAATTCTGCAGTGTCATCAAGTGGGGGTACACTAGAGATACATCCTCGTGATGTTGCCCGTGTTGAGCTAATTGCTTGACAAGGGCTCTTGTTATTGCACCAGAGCGATCCGAGTGCGACAGCAAGGACAAAAGAGCGCTGAAAGAGGCATACGTGGCAACGAAGAAGGCAGTACCAGTTAAAAAAGCTGCAACCAAGAAAGCTGCAACCAAGAAAGCAGCACCTGCCAAGAAAGCAGCAGTTAAATCAGTTGCTAAAAAGGCTGCTCCTGCAAAGGCAACCAAGAAGACTGCAGTTCCCGTTAAGAAGTCCGCTACCAAAGCGCCAGCTAAAGCTCCTGCCAAGGCCACAAAGAAAGCCGCAGCAGCGCCAAAAGAAACCTTAAAGGCAACCAAGAAGTCAGCCAAAGCACTTAAAGCTGGTGCGATTGAAGTTGATGGCGAAGTAATTGAACTCGATGCTGACATTGTTATTGACGATGTTGAGTTAGCTGCTGCAGCAGTTCTGGAAGTTGATCTAGAAACTGAACTGGTAGCAGACTTGGCAGATCTTGCTGATGATGACGAAGCAAAGCCAGTGGTTGCTGCCGATAGTGACAACTTAGTTATTTCTGATGTTGATGATACTGACGAACCAGTCCAACAAGTTATTACTGCTGGTGCGACCGCAGATCCAGTTAAGGATTACCTAAAGCAAATCGGTAAAGTTCCGTTGCTTAATGCCGAAGAAGAAGTAGATCTTGCCAAGCGCATCGAAGCCGGTTTGTTTGCCGAAGAATTGCTAGCAACTCGTGGACCATTTAAAGATCGTCGACAAGGCGACTACGAATGGATCGCTGAAGATGGTCAGCGCGCAAAGAATCACTTGCTAGAGGCAAACCTTCGCTTGGTGGTTTCGCTAGCTAAGCGCTACACCGGTCGCGGCATGTTGTTCTTGGACTTGATCCAAGAAGGCAACTTAGGTTTGATCCGCGCTGTTGAAAAGTTTGACTACACCAAGGGTTACAAATTCTCGACGTATGCAACGTGGTGGATTCGCCAGGCCATCACTCGCGCCATGGCTGACCAAGCTCGCACTATTCGTATCCCAGTGCACATGGTTGAAGTCATCAACAAACTTGCTCGCGTACAACGTCAGATGCTTCAAGATCTTGGCCGCGAACCAACTCCAGAGGAACTAGCTCGCGAACTAGACATGACACCGGAAAAGGTTGTTGAAGTTCAAAAGTATGGTCGCGAACCAATCTCGCTTCACACCCCACTTGGCGAGGAAGGCGATAGCGAATTCGGTGACTTGATCGAAGACTCCGAAGCCATCGTGCCAGCTGACGCAGTTTCCTTTACCTTGCTGCAAGAACAACTAGATTCTGTTCTTGATACTTTGTCAGATCGCGAATCTGGCGTAGTCAAGATGCGCTTTGGCCTAACTGATGGACAGCCAAAGACTTTAGATGAAATTGGCAAGGTTTATGGCGTAACTCGCGAGCGTATTCGTCAGATTGAATCAAAAACCATGTCGAAGCTTCGTCATCCATCACGTTCTCAGGTACTTCGCGATTACTTGGATTAGCAGTAAATTTGCGCTCCGATTAGTCGGTAATTGCGTGTCGGTGCCTAGAAAAAATTCGACTTGGGGCAAAGTTAAGGGGTAACTAATGCTTCCTCTGGTGGTGTCCAAATGAAATCTAATGTTCGAATCTTCGCTATAAGTGCTACAGCCATGTTGGTACTGAGTGCATGTGGTGCAACAAACACTTCTCAAGGAACAGATCCAACCGGCGGCACCACAGCTTCACCGATGCCACCCAAATCACCTCCGATTTGGTCACTGACAGGCATGCCTGGTCCTGAAGATGCGCAAGCTAAGCCCATTATGGTGGTTAAGGTCGAAAATGCGCCACAAGTTCGACCACAGACTGGATTGAATCACGCAGATTTAATTTTTGAAGAGCTTGTTGAAGGCGGAATGACAAGATTTGCGACAGTTTGGCAATCTGATATTCCACCGGAAATTGGTCCCGTTCGTTCAGTTCGACATGTAGACGTAGCTATAGCTGAACCGATGGCTGATATTTTTGTATTTTCCGGTGGAGCCAAGCGAACTATGCGCTTCGTAAATCGTAAGCTTCCGACAACCATTAGCATCAATACCGAAGGCGCCCCAGGACTTTATCGGAAAAAGGGACATTCGGCGCCACACAATTTGTTTTTAAAACCGGATGAGTTAATTGCTTCAGTTGCAGATAACGCCAGCGTAAGTGGGGGATTCTTCTTTAGGCCTGATCCGACAACTGTTTCCGCGCCAAGTGCTTCACCAGATGCATCGGCAAGTCCAGCGGTTGGCGCATCAGCTCAAACTGCGATTCCAGTAATAGATGTTGGCGTTGCATTCAGTACTTTTGCTGAGCCGAATTGGAAGTGGGATGGCGCATCATCGCAATGGCTGCGAAGTGAAGGCATAAAGCCATTCAAAAATATTGATGGCACGCAGTTTGGTACCGACAATCTGGTGATCATCGAAGTGAGAGAGATAGACGCAGGATATAAAGGTTCCACTGGCGGTTACGTACCTCGTACCGTTCTAACTGGTTCAGGCAGAGCTTGGGTGCTTAGTGCAGGAACAGCATTTGAAGTTGCATGGAAAAAACCTCAAGTTAATGCACAGATGGAACTGACTGATTTGGCGGGCAACCCATTTACTATGCCGGTTGGTCGAACCTGGGTGGAATTGATACCGATACTCACAACTGGTCATTACAGCTTTGATGGCGTAGACGTTCCAATGAAAAAGCCGCCGCTTCCAGCAACTATCCCTGATCCAAGCGAGAGCGCTACACCGTAACGAATTTAGCTTTCGAGGTTCTCGGTTTCATCCTGAACATCGACGGCGATTGCGCGCAAACGGACTTCGTGCTCTTTGAAGTGATGGCTGCAGAATTGAAGCGCGGAACCACCATCAAGAAAAACGCGTACTAGAGCTTGAGCAGCGCAGCGATCGCAACGATCTGCCACGGTAAGTGGAGTACGAGTGATTGTTGAAGTCATTCTTGCACCAGCCCTAACTATGAATCACCTTGCGTGATTGCTCTATTGTGTAATCATTTCAGACACTTCGCGCTTTAACACGCCGAGAATTCACTATTAATACTTGGTTCACTATTGGCGTACTCGAAAAAATTCACAAGCGAACTTTCTTGGACAGTTAACGCGGCGTGGCAGCTCAGCAAAATGCCTCAAAATGCCTAGTCTGTAAGGGTTATGGCAGCAAAAAAGACCGCAGCGTCGGCAGGTGATTACAACGCATCTGACTTATCGGTCTTAGAGGGCCTAGATGCCGTTCGTAAACGTCCTGGCATGTACATCGGCTCTACGGACTCGCGTGGCCTGATGCATTGCCTGTGGGAGATTATTGATAACTCAGTTGATGAGGCTTTAGGCGGGCACTGCACTCGGATTGAAGTGACGCTGCATTCTGATCAAATTGCCGAAGTCCATGACAATGGTCGCGGCATCCCAGTTGACGTTGAACCAAAAACTAAGCTAACCGGTGTTGAAGTTGTTATGACCAAACTCCATGCCGGCGGTAAATTCGGAGGCGGTTCTTACACTGCATCTGGTGGTTTGCACGGCGTCGGCGCATCCGTAGTTAATGCTCTATCTAGCCGAATGGATGTCGAAGTTGATCGCGGCGGTAATACCCACGTGATGAGTTTTAGTCGTGGTGCTCCTGGCGTTTTTGTCGGTAAAGATGAAACTGGAAAATTCACTAAACACGGTGGATTAAAAAAGGCAGGCAAACCCGCTAAGAAAACAGCAACCGGTACCCGAATTAAGTTTTGGGCTGATACTCAGATCTTTACTCCTGATGCCGCCTTTGATCTTGATGAAATCCATGCTCGTGCCCGCCAGACTTCGTTCCTAGTTCCCGGTCTGACCATAGTTGTCACTGATAACCGCATGAAATCAAATAACACTTCTGAGTTTGTGCACGTGGGCGGCATTTCTGAGTTCTGCGAATTTCTTTCAACCGGCGAAGCAGTATCACCAGTTATTCGCCTAAAGGGCAGTGGCAAGTTTCATGAAACAGTTCCAGTACTTGATGACCAAGGACATATGGCTACGCAAGATGTTGAACGCGAACTTGGTGTCGATATCGCGTTGCTATGGAATAACACTTACGAAACAACATTGCAGTCTTACGTCAACATCATTTCCACCCCAAAGGGCGGGACCCACGTAACTGGATTTGATCGAGCGATAGTAAAAGTAATCAATGAGCAATTAAAAGCACAGCGATTACTAAAAGCTGGCGAAGATGCGGTAACTAAAGAAGATGTCCAAGAAGGTTTAACTGGGGTAGTCACAGTTCGATTAGCTGAACCACAGTTTGAAGGTCAAACTAAAGAAATTCTTGGTACTCCAGCTGCAGCAAAAATTGTAAATACAGTTGTTAGCAATGAGTTGAGTAACTGGTTTACAAATCCACCACGTGGCGCGAAACCTGCAGTTCGCATCGTGCTAGACAAAGTTGCCAATGCCTCGCGCGCCAGGTTAGCTGCGCGCCACCACAGAGACACCCAGCGTCGAAAGACTGCGCTGGAGTCATCAACGTTGCCAGCCAAGTTAAAAGACTGCCGTAGCGAGGACAATGACCGTACTGAGTTGTTTATTGTCGAAGGTGACAGCGCACTAGGAACTGCTAAATCGGCTCGCAACAGTGAGTTCCAAGCTTTGTTGCCAATTCGTGGCAAAATTCTCAACGTTCAAAAAGCCTCCCTTGCCGATATGTTAAAAAACACCGAGTGCGCCTCGATCTTGCAAGTCATTGGTGCTGGTTCTGGCCGCTCCTTTGATATGGAATCTGTTCGTTATCACAAAATTATTATTTTGGCTGATGCTGACGTCGACGGCGCTCACATCCGCACCTTGCTGCTGACTCTGTTCCAGCGTTACTTAACGCCGCTACTTGAAGCTGGTCGCATCTATGCAGCTGTTCCGCCGCTACACCGAATCGAAGTGATTGGCGCAGCAAAGAAACCCGGCGAAGTCATCTATACCTACAGTGATGCTGAGATGGCAGCCACAGTAAAAGACTTGGCAAAGCAGGGTAGACGTTGGAAAGAACCGATTCAGCGTTACAAAGGCTTGGGCGAAATGGACGCGGTGCAGTTGCGCGAAACCACAATGGATCCAGAAAAGCGCACCCTGCGTCGAATCACTGTCAGTGATGCAAAGTCTGCCGAAAATGTATTTGAACTATTAATGGGCAGCGAAGTAGCGCCACGAAAAGATTTTATTATTGAAGGCGCAGCAAAACTAGATCGTTCGAAGATCGACGTTTAAGACTTTTTAGCGCGACTAACAGCAACTGGCACGCCACCGACACCCCAGTCATCGGCTGTGACTTCGTTGATCACAATTCGAACATTGTCTGGGTCAGCATCGAGAACTCGAATAGCTGCTTCGGAGATCTCTTTGATGAGTGCATGCTTTTGCTCAACACTGCGACCTTCGATTAACTGGACAGTAATAAATGGCATGTCATTTCCAATCTAGAAATCGTAAGGCTTAAGTTCACCGGTGTGGACATCAAAAATTGCGCCGCCGACAGTGACGCCATTAGCTAACAATGGGTAAGTTCTCACACGATTCACATCCGTCTGTAACGCTTCGACTTGATCTCGCACGGTACGAAACTCAACGCTACGGGTATCTACGCCGTGCTCCTGCAAAATTGTTTCGTGAATCTCAGGTTCGGTGGCACTAGCCATTCGACAATCTGTGTGTGGCATTACCAATACGCGATTAACGCCAAGTAGAAAAGTGGCAAGAACTAAGGTTCGCAATACGTCATCAGTTACGCGGGCGCCAGCGTTACGAAGGATCTTGACGTCACCAGGCTTCATGCCAACAATTGCTAGCGGACTAATTCGTGAGTCCATGCAAGTAATGATGGCTAAGCCCTTGGCGGCTGTGCCTGTTAGGTGTTCGCTGGTGAAGTTTTCGGCATACTGCGAATTGGCAGCAAGCACGTCAGAAAATTCAGTCTTTGGAAATGGAAGATTAGGCATCTAGTTACTCGCCTCCGCCACTTGAGTGGCCAGGGAATACGCCCTGGTGTTCGTCGATGTAAGGCACCGAATTATTTACAGCGAGTCCAGCTTCGCCAAATCCAACAGAAATTAGTGGCACTTTACCGACATAGGTTGTGATGTCACCTGCGGAATAGACACGCGGCAAATTAGTTTTCATTGTGGTGTCTACGACAATGCGACGCTTTTCAAGTTCGATACCCCAATTAGCGATGGGTCCGATGTTGGCAATGAACCCAAGAGCAGCAACCAAAGTTTGGGCTGGCAGCGTGCGAGATTCACCATCTTTGTTCTTGATGGTTACTGCTTCAACCCAGTCATCGCCAGTAACACTTTCAACTTCTGAGTTAATAACAAGTTCAACACCCATAGCGCGTACTTGATCAACAGTTGCAGCATGAGCGCGGAAAGTCTCGCGCCGGTGAACTAGCGTGACTGATTTTGCGATCGGTGCTAGTGAGTAAGCCCAGTCAAATGCGGAGTCGCCGCCACCAATGATGACTACATCTTTACCGGCATGCACGTCTAGCTTTGGCACGAAGTAAACCAAGCCTTTGCCAACGTATTCATTGCCAGCCGGAAGCTCGCGCGGCGTGAATGAACCAATGCCACCAGTGATGATTACGACTTTGGCTTCGATGACTGTGCCTTTATCAGTGACTACAAGGACTGGACCAGTTTCGCTAGTTTCAAGTTCTTCGGCCCGCTCACCGAGGATAAATTTTGGGTTAAACGCGCCGGCTTGGACCATTAGGCCTTCAACTAAATCTCGACCTTTAACCGAAGGGAAACCAGCAATATCAAAAATTTCTTTTTCCGGGTACATGGCCGTAATTTGGCCACCTGGTTCGGTGAGTACATCCAAAACAGTTACCGAAAAGCCTCGGAACCCGGCGTAGTAAGCGGCGTATAAACCTGCAGGTCCTGCGCCAATAACTAGGACATCACTCATGTTTTCAAGTTTATCGCTATCTGTGACTATCGGTATTCCAGCGGAGATCTGATCCAGGAACCATTCACCAATGCGGTTAAGTCAGCAGCGGTCCCATTAAATACATTTAAATCAAGATGATTGCGCCCAGTTCCTTTGCCTGGAAAACAAAGACTTACACCCGTTGGACAGCTACCGACGCTTGGACTCCACGGAATTCCATATTTTTCACGATCACCCTTACTTGTGTATTGCCAAAAGGTCCATACGTATGAGCAATCCGATTGCTTCCAAGCTGTTTCATAACATGGCTTACCTTTTTTTAGTCCCTGTCCAACTTTTACCGAGGCCTTGGCAGGGTTACCTGGCTGAGCAAGCCAAAGGTGATAATTGCGCAACTTATCTTTGGTTACCGCGCTTTGCAACAGACGATCTTGCAAGAAACTTCGGTATGAATAAACGACGGGCGCCCGCGAGGTTGCAAGCTGCATTTCATCCAGCCAAGTCGTAGTCCAGAGCGTTACCATTTCGTCAGTAATTGTGGAGTTAACGCCTTCGATATCCAACACATAAGGCAAAGTGCGGTCGTCGTAGCCACCGAGTTCAGCAAGTCGCGCAGCAGCCTGGGCAGCCTGGGCCTGGGCAGACGCGACGATCTCTTCGGGGACAACAGTGACAGGTATACGCGCGAAATGATAGTAGCCCACCAAGATTCCGGCTGCTTTCGCTTCTGGGGCCCATTTGATTACGTGAGGAACTGCTAGTGCGTCTTCAGTTAGCAATCCATCTGATCCCTTTATGAATGCAAATGCCACACCAGCAGCAGCCATCTTGTTAAAGTCGACGGGCTGCGCGGAACTTTGCCATCGGGATAAGTCAACTCCCAAGATTCTGGACCCAGGACCACGAGCCACAATATTTAACGGAGCAATTACTGCGGTTGCTTGAATTTTAGTTTTCTTAGAACCGGCTAGCGCCCTGACGGACAGGGCTGGAGTCGAGGAGGTTGCTCTAAATGTTGCGGACCACTTACCGCTCTTTTTCTTCGATTTGACGGTCTTAACGGTTTTCCACTTCTTGCCAACCTTTATTTGAACCTTAACTTTAGTTCCCTTTAGGCTGCCCGTAGTTGTACCAGAAACAGTGACTTGCTGTCCGGCTACTAGTGTCTCCGGAATCGGAGTCATGGAAACCGATTTAGTTGCAGCTTGCGCAGGCAGATTAACTAGTGAGAGTACGAGCGCGATTATGAGAGCTAATGCGGATTTACTGATTAGCGCTTTCTTCACGGCGCAGCACACACAGCAGCAACTGGCTTACGAAGTTTGGTGCCAGTGCTATCGCGCTTCCCATGTTTATCGGGGACGTCAACTGCAGCTCCAGTAGAACCGCAAGCGTGGATTGGACCGTTGCCAGCTGCGGCAGCAACTAGAACATCTTCGCCAGCTAAGAATTTATGACAACGCACGCCACTTGTGGCCCGACCTTTGCCAGGGAATTCCGAAAGTGGTGTCAATTTCATAGTGTGAGCGGCAGTTCCTGGGAGTGCGCCGGCTTCGCCACCAACTGTTGCCACTAGGCATTCATCATGGGCATCTACAACTGATCCGAAAACAACTTCAGCGCCTTCATAAAGCCGAATCCCCACCACGCCTGCCGCTGGGCGGCCAGTTGCTCTAACTAGAGATGCATCAAAATGCAGCAGTTGGGCATCACTAGTGATCAGGACAACTTCGCCGCTTTCGTCCTCACATTGAATCGCTCCGACTAAGTAGTCGCCTTCTTCAAGTCGAATAACATTCCAATCACCTGCAGAGCCTGGCACGTCGTTGATAACACGCTTAACTGTGCCAAAGGCAGTTGTTAGGAACAGCGATGACTCTGGCTGATCAAGGGCCATGAGTGCTAGCGCGGTCTCGCCCTTTGCCAGGGTGACAAATTCCTTCAACGCAGCCCCGCCGGCAACAGCCAAGGAAGCTCCATCTGAGATCGCCGGCAAGTTCACAACAGATTGTCGGATTACCCGTCCATGGCTAGTTACGATTCCGACATCTCCGAGGGCAGTTGTGCTAACCATAGATTTAATCGTGTCGTGACTCGTACGTTTTTTGGCGAACTCCAACGGAACTCCACTAGAAGTTCTGGCTAACAAACCGGTCGCAGACATCAATACAAAACATGGGTCGTCCGTTACTTCTAGCGGAACCGGAAGTGCTGCCGAAATAATGCCATCATATGTTAGTAATTGTGACCTGCGGTCATCACCATACAAATTGGCAACATCAGTCAACTCTTGGCCAACTACTTTGCGCAATCGCTTGCTGTTTTCCAAGATGTCGGTCAAGTCAGCAATTATCAGACGCAATTCTTCTTGCTCTTTTTCAAGTTCGATACGCGAGAACTTTGTTAAACGTCGTAGCGGCATTTCCAAAATGTAGTTTGCCTGAATTTCACTTAAATCAAATACACTCATCAAGCGTTCCCGAGCTGCAGCGGTATCGTCACTGCCTCGGATAACGGCAATTACTTCATCGATGTCAAGAATAGCTACGAGTAAGCCATCGACTAAGTGCAAACGATCGTTGGCACGCGTTCTGCGATATTCGCTTCGGCGCCTAACAACTTCAAGTCGATGATCGATAAAAACCTGTAGTAGTGGCTTTAGACCTAACGTAACTGGCTGACCATTTACAAGCGCGACGTTATTGATATGAAACGCATCTTCAAGTGGCGTTAGTTTGTAAAGCTGATCTAGTACGGCCTCGGGATGGAAGCCATTCTTGATTTCAATAACTAACTCAAGACCGGATTCGTAATCTGTTAAATCAATAACGTCAGATATACCTTGCAACTTTTTGTTGGTAACTAATTCCTTGATGCGTTCAATCACACGCTCTGGGCCAACTTGGTAGGGGAGTTCGCGAACAACTATTCCTTGCCTGCGCGGTGATAGTTGTTCGATGTCTACTTTCGCGCGAACTTTAAAGCTTCCTTTGCCTCCTTCGTAAGCCTCTCGAATTCCATCGAGGCCGTAAATGATTCCGCCAGTTGGTAAGTCGGGGCCTGGTACAAAACTCATCAACTCATCCAGAGTTGCCTTCGGATGGGCTAGTAAGTGTGAGGCAGCAGCTACCACTTCGCGCAAGTTGTGCGGAGGCATGTTAGTTGCCATACCGACTGCAATTCCTGATGCGCCATTTACTAACAGGTTAGGAATGGCAGATGGCAAAACAGTTGGTTCAAGTTCACGGCCGTCGTAGTTTGGCGCAAAATCTACCGTGTCTTCGTCAAGGGAATCCACCATGGCACTGGCAGGAGTTGCAAGGCGCGCTTCGGTATAGCGATAGGCAGCAGGACCTTCGTCTAGCGAACCAAAGTTTCCATGACCATCAACAAATGGCAATCGCAATGACCAGGATTGCGCCATGCGAACCAACGCGTCATAAATCGCGCTGTCACCGTGTGGGTGCAACTTACCCATGACTTCGCCAACCACACGAGCGCTCTTTACGTGGCCTTTATCGGAACGCAGTCCCATCGAGGCCATAGTGTGCAGAATTCGGCGCTGTACCGGCTTTAAACCATCGCGAGCATCTGGCAACGCGCGGGAATAAATTACTGAGTAGGCATACTCCAAAAACGAATCTTGCATCTCATTGGCAACATCGATGTCAACAATGCGACCAGCATTATGCGCAGGTTTCGATGGTGTTGTTTTTGCCATGATTAAAGTAGATCCTTGCTAATTAAGTATCGGTGACTATTGGTCATTCGGACGATGGCCGAACAAGATGTCATCCCATGAAGGGGAGTCGTCTGCGGCGGCAGCGGGCGCTGGAGTTGCAACGGGCATAGGTACCGGCATTGTTGGATGTCCAGGACCTGCCCATGCTGGTGGTTCAAGTTCTTCTTCTGGTTCTGAAACTGTTGGCAGGCCAACAAGACGCGGCTTAGGTTCTTCGGTGACTTTGGCATCTTTTGTTGCGCCGGCCGCTTCATCAAATAACCAACGAGCTTCATCATCTAAGGCAACAACGCTATGAGCTAATGGATCAAAAATCCAACTGGCTAATCCGCCGCCACTACCGCTAGCCCAAGAAACTGTCACGGTCCAACGCGCATCATCACGTCGGTAAGAATCCCAAACTAAAGTCAAAGTATCGACGCCGCGGTTTGCTAACTGGCCGGTTGCTAATTCGCCAAGTAAAACTTCGCCATGTGGTCTGCGAACTAAAGTTTCGGAAGCGCGTTTGGCCATGTAAGAACGTTCGGCAAGTACCGGACCGGCATAGCGCTCAATCCGGGTGGCATCCACGCCGGCTTCGTTAGCAATCGCTGCAGCAGTCTCGCCACGACGAATTCGAGTTTGAATGTCGCGCGGGGAAATTCCAGCACTGGAGTCTGTGGTGGTAACGCTTGCAGTGTCATTGGTATTAATGCTGCGTTTAATGTGATCATCAACGGCTACGGCGAATTCGCCACCGTCTTCGTCCATGAAAATTAGCTCTAAGTTGTCTTGCGACCGCCCGACAAAAATCAGCTCTTTCATGGCGCACCTTTTCTGTTGCTATTACTCTCTAGTGTCGCGGAAAATCCAATAAAATCGGGGTATTAGTGGGGTGTGTCGCACATCAAACGAGGCAACAGGGACAATAGCCAAGTGAGCCTAGCCAACCTAACCAGCGATCCAAATCTGGCTTTGGCGATGTCAATTGCAAAAAGCACTGGCGAATTACTGCTCGACCGACCAAGTGATCTAGGAATTCAAACTAAGTCAACTGCAACCGATGTTGTGACATTGATGGATCAGCGCGCCGAAGCTTTCATTGTCGGGGAACTTACTAAACATCGCCCGGAAGACGCGATTTTGGGCGAAGAAGGTGCCAACAAACCGGGATCCTCGGGAATGCAATGGGTAATAGACCCAATTGATGGCACGGTGAACTACTTGCACAAAGTTCCGCACTGGTGTGTATCCATTGGGCTTAAGGATGAAAATTCTGGGCAAGCACTCGCAGGTGTGGTTTATGTTCCAATTTTGGATCAAATGTATATCTCAAGTCGAGGTTTAGGTGCCTGGGTGATTGAGCCTTCGGGTACCCGAAAACTTCAAGTATCCGAGTGCAATGAACTTAGCCAAGCACTTATGGGCACTGGATTTGGCTATGCCAGTTCGCGTCGGGCCAGCCAAGCGCGAGTATTGCAGCAAGTCTTGCCAAAGGTCGCTGATATTCGCCGACTTGGATCCTGCGCAGTAGATCTGTGTTTGGTCGCAGAAGGTGTCCTTGATGGCTATTACGAACGAGGCGTAAATGCCTGGGATCACGCAGCCGGTGAGTTGATAGCGCGCGAAGCTGGCGCGGTTTCCAGCGGGCTATTTGGTAATCAAATTGGTGAAGACATGATTGTTGTCACCACTCCAGCAATTCATGCCGAATTGATTGCAATACTTGAAACACATAACGCGGATAAAGATTAGGAAATCGAACTATGGCTATCTACGCTTTTGGCGCCAAAGTCCCAAACATTCATCCAACTGCATTTGTGCACCCCGAAGCAGTGATCATTGGCGATGTGCGCATAGGCGAACTGTCTTTTATCGGGCCGTGTGCGGTACTGCGAGGCGATTCCAGCCACATTGAAGTAGGGGCGCGCACTTCAATTCAAGATGGTTGCGTTGTGCATTGCACTGCCGAACTGCCAACAATCGTCGGGGATGAATGCACAGTTGGTCACAACGCCCACTTGGAAGGTTGCACAATTCACTCTGGCGCATTAGTTGGGTCAGGTTCGCTAGTGCTACACAAAGCGGTTGTAGAAACCGGCGCCTTAGTTGCTGCCGGCGCAGTAGTTCTCGGTGGGACGCTAGTTCCTAGTGGCGCATTAGCTGTGGGAGTTCCAGCCAAAATCAAAGAAGGCGCAGCCGACCCCGAAACCATTGCGTATTCGATCAAAACTTATACCGAAAATGCCCGTAGATATCCCTTGGAAATGCGCCGAATCGATTAACCTAGGGGCGGTGTTCTCGGCGCGGCAACACTGGAGTAACCTCCGTCACGTCGGTAACACTTCATAAATACCGCTATTTGTAGGAGATTTGAGTTCGTCATGGCAACAGATTACGACGCACCGAGAAAGTCGGATGAAGAGGAAAACGAGGAAAGTCTCGAAAACCTCAAAGCCCAACATGCCTCGAAAGTTAGCTCAAGCGTTGACGCCGATGAAGCAGATCTCAATGAATCACTAGAACTGCCAGGCGCAGACTTATCTGATGAGTCAATAACTGTCATGGTTATTCCTAAGCAAGCAGACGAATTCACATGCTCGCGTTGCTTCTTAGTTCACCACCGCAGCACACTAGCCAAAGAAGTTAAAGGCCAGCCGATCTGCTCTGACTGCGCTTAAGCTTTCGCAGCTAGCTTTGCGCTTTCCAGCGCAGCCAATAATTGTTCTGCTTTCCTACTTGAAACTTGCCAATACGGATGTGGATCTTGTGGGTCAGTCACTTCAATGATCAATGACTCGCCAATTCCGCCACGCAATTGGAAGTGCGCACCAGCATGGGCATCAGTTGATCGGGCTCGTTTTGATTGTTCGGCGTCCAAGACTTTAACTTGACCAACAAATTGCAATGGCAAGCGCGCGCGGCCAGCTTGAAAGTTCAATTCATCAATTCGAATTATCGGGGCGTTTACCGCCAAGCCGATGACAACTGCAGCCGTTGTTGCGAACCCAACAAGAAATCCCAACGAGTTGCCATAAGCCCGGCCGTATGCAATGCCAAGTGATGAGGTCATTGCAATTGCAAATAACCACATACCAATCGAAGGCCAGAGTCGCTCAGAATAAGCCACAACCTTGCCGTCAATTCCTTCAGTGGCCACTTGGATTTCTCAACTCCGCGCTATAGGTACCTAAACATCTATTAAATGGCAACGATACTCTAATGAACATGGAACGAATTGGGCGCACAGTTCATCCGTTGACTATTCCCAAAGACGCGCAAAATCCACAGCGCCACATCGATGCGCCTAAGCCTGGTGAGCGACTAGCTAGCCATTACAGCAATTGTTTTGGTTGTGGCAAAAATCATCCAACCGGATTACACATACTGATTGAAGCCGGCGAAGGCATGACAACGCGAGCAGTTTTTGAAGTAACAGAACATCACCAAGGTGCGCCTGGAATTTCCCATGGTGGAATCTTGTCTTTAGCATTCGATGAATCGTTAGGAGCTACAAATTGGCTGATTCGAGCCTCGGCAGTCACTGCACATCTAGAAGTTTCATATCGGATGCCAGTACCCGTTGGTACAAAGGTATATATCGAAGCAACTATGCAGGCCGTAATGGGACGCAAAATTTGGTCAACTGCTGAAGGCAGATTGAATTCACCTGACGGCCCGTTAGCTGTTGAAGCCGGCTCGCTTTATATGCAAGTGCCAATCGATCATTTTATTAAACATGGCCGCGCAGAAGATTTGAAAGCTGCGGCACTTGATGAACATGCCAGAACTTACGCTGAGAAACTGGATATCGCGCCATGACCAACATCGAAATCGAATTTACGCTGCTACATGAATTAGCCCAAGCGCCTCGTTACGCGCACCCTGGTGATGCGGGCGCTGACTTAGTTTGCGTCGAAGATGTGAAGTTAGCTCCAGGAGAGCGAGCCTTGGTTGCTACGGGTTTAGCGATCGCATTACCGGATGGTTACGTCGGATTAGTACATCCGCGTTCTGGACTTGCAATTAAGCAGGGAATTGGAATCGTAAATACACCAGGAACAATTGATTCGGGTTATCGCGGCGAACTTAAAATCTGCTTAATCAATCTAGATGCAAATGAAAGCGTACAGTTACCCGCCGGAAGTCGAATTGCACAACTAGTCATTCAAGAAGTGATCACTGCAACTTTTACCCAAGTTGAAACTCTGAATGAAACTGCGCGCAGTGATGGCGGATTTGGCTCAACAGGAATTTCCTCATGACACTTGGTCCAATTGATATGTCGCAAGCCTTGGATACTTCCGCGATGTTGCATCTTGGTTCGTTATTAGTTCCAAATGTGCCAACCCTCGAAGTTCATCTAGACCTAGATCCTCGATCTGGCAAAGGTAAAGCGGTTTCACTTCATTTAAATATGACAATCGCGGAAGTTCAACTATTTGCCGCTGCAACTAGTGAAGATGCCTGGGCTCCGATGCGCAATGCAATTGTCGATGGTCTGCGCGAACAAAGCGTTGATTGTCAGGTTGACATGGGTACTTTCGGAACTGAAGTCCGAGCCGTAATGCCAACCGTTGATTTAGATGGCAGCGCTCATGTGCAGCCGGTTAGATTCATCGGCATCCGTGGCTCGCGTTGGCTGATGCGAATTGTGGTAAGCGGCGATGGGGCTTTAACTGACTCCACAGAAACTGCTGCTGCAGTAACAGAAATTGACTTACTCATTTCGCAATTAGTCGTGGCTCGCGGCGATGAACCACAAGCGCCGGGCGAAAGACTTTGGCTACGCAGTCCTGATGCGATTACGACTGAGTCGCAAGATCAAGTTTCCAATAACGCAAATTATGGCAACTTTCACATCCAGCTTTAGTTTGGCTTGGGTAAACAATAGGTAACTACTGGTTACAGTTAGTACGTGCCTACTTGTGGAGCTAGCAATGACTGATAGTAATAGCGAACCTGTCGACGAGAGTATTGCCAAGGAAATCAAGGATGATTCCGAACTACTTACATCTGCATTAGGCGGCTGGAGTGGCGTAATCGACTCCGGCTTACCATTTATTGTTTTCACGATCGCTTACTTAGTAACTGATCGGAACCTGGAAACGACACTTTATGCCTCAGTTGGAACCGCGGCAGTGCTTGCGATCCTGCGGTTAGCACGCCGGCAATCCTTACAACAAGTTTTCTCTGGATTAATTGGAATCGGAATTGCTGCTTTCATTGCCAAACGCACTGGAAATGCAGACAACTTTTTCTTGCCTGGGATCCTGACGAATGCTGCCTATGCAACAGCCTGCCTAGTAAGCATCTTGGTAAAGCGTCCGCTGCTGGGTTACGCAATTGAAGCGATGCGCGGCAATGACACTTCCTGGACTAAGGATGCTGCAAAACATAAATTGTTTAGCTCGATTACTTGGCTATGGACACTCGTGTTTGGAATCCGCGTGGCAATTATGTGCCCGCTCTATTTGTTGGGGCAAACTGCAGCACTTGGAACTTTAAAAGTGTTGCTGGGATATCCGCTCTTTGCGCTGGGAATTTTCCTAACTTATCGATTACTCACTAATGCCAAAGCGAAAGAAGTTGATATCGCATGACTGGAATTGAAACAGTCAAGGTTGGCCAGATCGTTGAGTTAACTGCTGACAAAGTTGCTAACGGTGGCTTTTGTATCGCACGACACGATGGGCAAGTGGTATTCCTTCGTCACGGTATCCCCGGGGAACGAGTACGCGCTGAAATCACAGACATCAGCAAGAAGTTCTTACGTGCAGATGTTGTCGAAGTGCTTGCCGCAAGTGAACATCGAGTTGAAGCACCATGTGCTTATGCGGGAACTTGTGGCGGCTGCGACTGGCAGCACGTCAGCCTTTCACATCAGCGAGAACTAAAAAGTGAAGTTGTACGCGAACAACTTTCGCACTTGGGCGGGATTACGCACGTTAACGGTAAGCCGCTTGCTGATTTTGAAGTAATTTCACTATCTCCTTCGGAGACTGGATTACGTTGGCGCACTCGTAATCGGTATGCCCGAATCGGTGATGTTTCGATCGGAATGAAAATGACACGATCGCACACCGTAGTTGAAATTGACGACTGCCTAATTGCAGTCGAGGGATCAGTTGCCTTAGCGCAAGAAAAGAAACATCTTGGCCGAGGAGATATCAGCACGGCGCAAAGTTCGACTGGACAACATGTCGTAGTTGACCAACGCGGCGGACCTTGGCTTGATGAAACCGTTGGTGATCGTAGCTGGCGAATCCACGCCGGTTCATTTTGGCAAGTACATAAAGATGCGCCAATAGTATTTGTAGAAACGGTACGAAGATTTGCAAACTTAAAGCCCGGCGACAAAGCACTTGATCTATACGCCGGCGCGGGATTATTTGCGGCGAGCTTAGCTGCAGACGTGACTGAAAAAGGTGAGATGGTCGCCGTGGAATCAGTAATTGATTCCATGCGCGATGCCAGGCGTTCTTGTAGCGATTTACCACAAATGGATTTGATTACAGCGGACGTTTCAAAGTGGATAACTCAAATTGACGAAGATTTTGAGGTCGTAATTCTGGATCCACCGCGAGCGGGCGCAGGCCTTGATGTTGTTACTGAGTTAAATCGGATTACTAAGCGCGCAATTGTCTATGTGGCATGCGAACCTAGTGCTTTAGGCCGTGATGCGAAGTACCTGGCTGATGCCGGCTGGTCAATGACCAAGCTAGTGGGGTTAGATGCGTTCCCGATGACTGGACATGTGGAGTGCATCGCCCTTTTCGAAAGGTATTAACCGAATCAGGGGTATGCCAAGAACTTGAGGAATAACGGAGTATAATTTATCTTGACGTCAAGATACTTTAGGAGTTTCGTGAGTAGCCTCAACTCATTCAAAGCCCAAGCCGAACTAACTGTTGGCGGGGAAAAATTTACGATTTTTCGATTGGATGCAGTTGCCGGCAGTGAAAGATTGCCATTTACTCACAAAGTATTGCTCGAGAACTTATTGCGCACCGAAGATGGCGCTAACGTTACGGCAGATCAAATCCGCACCTTAGCGAATTGGGACGCCCAGGCCGAACCAACTGATGAAATTCAATTCACTCCAGCGCGCGTAATCATGCAGGACTTCACTGGCGTACCTTGCGTAGTCGACTTAGCAACTATGCGCGAGGCATTCACCAAACTAGGTGGAGATCCAAACCGCATTAATCCACTCGCGCCTGCTGAGCTCGTAATTGACCACTCAGTAATTGCTGACTTCTTCGGTAATAATGCTGCGGCTGATAAAAATGTTGAACTTGAATACGAACGAAATGGCGAACGTTATAAATTCTTGCGCTGGGGTCAAGATGCATTTGATGACTTCAAGGTAGTTCCGCCTGGCACTGGCATTGTGCACCAAGTAAATATTGAAGCCTTGGCTCGCGTCGTAATGGTTCGCAATGGCATGGCGTATCCCGATAGCTGTGTTGGAACTGATTCACACACAACTATGGTCAACGGCTTAGGGGTATTGGGCTGGGGAGTAGGCGGCATCGAAGCCGAAGCCGCCATGTTAGGTCAACCAGTTTCCATGTTGATTCCACGTGTTGTTGGCTTCAAACTATTTGGTCAGATGCCAGCGGGCACCACTGCAACAGACTTAGTTTTAACAATCACCGAAATGTTGCGCAAACATGGCGTAGTCGGAAAATTTGTTGAATTTTATGGCGAGGGTGTTACTTCTGTTTCACTCGCCAACCGAGCCACAATTGGCAACATGAGTCCAGAATATGGCTCAACTGCTGCGATCTTCCCAATTGATGAAGAGACCTTAAATTATTTGCGTCTAACCGGCCGGCCAGATTCGCAACTTGAACTTGTTAAGGCCTTTGCCCAAGCTCAGGGCCTGTGGCACGATCCGGCGATTGAACCGGTTTATTCCGAATACATTGAACTTGATCTAGCAACTGTCACGCCATCGATTGCCGGACCAAAGCGTCCGCAAGATCGCGTCGCACTTTCTGATGCTGACACTGCCTTTGAAACTGCAGTTAAGACATACACCCAGGATCGCAGCAAGAAAGCGTTAGTTAAATCGGCAACTGGAGATTTTGAAATTGGCCATGGCGCAGTTGTAATTGCGGCAATCACTTCTTGCACCAACACGTCTAACCCATCTGTGATGATGGCCGCTGGCTTACTAGCTAAAAAAGCGGTTGAAAAGGGACTTACTCGCAAGCCGTGGGTGAAAACTACATTGGCGCCGGGTTCACAGGTTGTCACTGACTATTACAACAAGTCCGGTTTAACCCAGTACTTAGATGCCCTTGGCTTCAACTTAGTTGGCTACGGATGCACCACATGTATTGGTAACTCCGGTCCAGTTGCATCAGAGATCAGTTCTGCAATTCAAGATAATGACTTAGCTGCAGTCGCAGTGTTATCCGGAAACCGAAATTTTGAAGGTCGAATCAATCCGGACGTAAAAATGAACTACCTAGCATCGCCACCGCTAGTTGTGGCTTATGCAATCGCTGGATCCATGACAATTGATATCCAAAATGATTCACTGGGTGACGATAAAGATGGTAATCCGGTCTACTTGAAAGATATTTGGCCAAGTGCGCAAGAAGTCGCTGCAGTAATCGATTCCTCAATCGATGCAAACATGTTTACTTCGCGCTATCGCGACGTATTTGCTGGTGATGCGCGTTGGCAAAACTTGGAGACACCAACTGGCGCCACATTTGATTGGGATCCAAAGAGTACTTATGTACGCAGGCCTCCGTATTTTGAAAACATGCCAGCCCAACCTGTGCCTGTTACCGATGTCACTGGCGCTCGAGTACTAGCCAAGCTAGGTGACTCAGTAACAACTGATCACATTTCACCTGCGGGATCGATCCGCGAGGATAGCCCGGCAGGTAAGTATCTGAAAGAAAACGGCGTTGCAAAAGCTGACTTTAACTCTTACGGATCTCGGCGTGGCAATCACGAAGTAATGATTCGTGGCACATTTGCAAACATCCGCCTGCGCAATCAGTTGTTGGACAATGTCGAAGGTGGCTTTACTCGAGACTTCACAGTTGATGGCGCACCGCAATCAACTATTTATGATGCTTCGGAATCCGCAGCCAAGAATAATGTGCCGTTGATTATTTTGGCGGGTAAAGAATACGGCTCTGGTTCATCGCGCGACTGGGCAGCAAAGGGCACAGCATTGCTTGGCGTCCGAGTAGTCATCGCAGAATCATACGAACGCATCCATCGCTCTAACTTGATTGGCATGGGCGTTTTGCCACTGCAGTTCCCAGCGGGACAAACTGCCGAATCACTTGGTCTAATTGGTACTGAAACTTTTGATGTTGCAGGTATCACCGAACTAAACGATGGCAAAACACCAACGACAGTTACGGTGACGGCTACGGCAGCAGATGGCACAGCCCAGAGCTTTACAGCTCTGGTACGCATTGATACACCAGGTGAAGCTGATTACTTCCGCCATGGTGGAATCTTGCAGTATGTTCTGCGATCTCTCGTTAAAGCATGAGCAGTTGGCCCAGTGATTTAGTTCCAGCCGGTTCTACTGGATGGGAGAGTAAGGCAATTGCTTGGTTGCTGGATCGTTGTCCATCCGAATTTCGAACATATGAACTCTTCAAGACACAACCTGTTGCGCTGGGTTATGTTGCACAATTTCAATTGGAGCACCAAGTCGAGGCAATTCGTGATGCGTATCGAAATGCCCGCACCACAACGGATTTGCAGCCAGAAGTTTTAACTGAATTACTTACAACGTTGGAGCATGAAGGCGCGCGATTGGCATTGGAATTAGTTCAGGCAACTGCGGTCATTGAGGCCTTAATAACGGCAAAAACTAACTGATTTCAGTAAGTTAAAGCATCTGGCATCGGGCAGGTTTACTGCTTCGTCATTAGACTTGGTGGGATTACCAATTCGATAGGGGTGTGGCTATGACTATTTTGTCTGGCATTTCCACTCCAGCTGACTTGCGGACACTGAGTCCAGAGCAACTAACCACGCTGTCGCAAGAAATTCGCGACGCGCTTGTCAGTTATGTAACTCGTACTGGCGGCCACTTAGGTCCTAACTTGGGCGTGGTCGAACTCACTTTGGCGCTTCATCGGGTTTTTGACTCTCCGAAGGATCCAATCCTTTGGGATACCGGACACCAGTCCTATGTTCACAAAATGGTTACTGGTCGCGCCAGCGATTTTGAATCGCTGAGACAAGAAGGTGGCTTGTCAGGCTATCCGAGTCGGGCCGAAAGCATTCATGACGTTATCGAAAATAGTCACGCATCAACTGCGCTGTCATATGCCGATGGCATCGCTAAGGCATTTGAGATTCACGGAGAATCAGATCGGCACGTAGTTGCAGTTGTCGGAGACGGCGCACTTACCGGCGGCATGACATGGGAAGCATTAAATAATATTGCCGATGGCTCGGATCGATCTATCGTGATCGTAGTAAATGACAACGAACGTTCGTACTCACCAACTATTGGTGGCATGGCACGACACTTAGCAACGCTGCGCACCACAAAAGGTTATGAGAGATTCTTGGATTGGGGTAAATCCGTTCTCGAACGTACTCCAGTCGTAGGCGCGCCGGTTTACGATGCACTTCACGGTATGAAAAAGGGAATCAAGGATTTTGTTGCTCCGCAAGGTTTGTTTGAAGACCTTGGGTTGAAATACATCGGACCAATCGATGGCCACAACATAACTGACATGGAATTCGCTTTCCAACGTGCTCGGGATTTCGGCGGTCCAGTAATCGTGCATGTAATCACCGAAAAAGGCCGTGGCTATACGCCGGCTGAAACAGATGAAGCCGATCGATTCCACGCAGTAGGAGTGGTTGATCCAGATACTGGCAAACCACTTTCCCAAGCAGCTACTTCTTGGACTTCAGTATTTTCCCAAGAGTTAGTAGCCATCGGAGGAGAGCGCCAAGATGTTGTTGCAATCACGGCAGCAATGTTGGGACCTACGGGTCTTGATGCATTCGCTGGAAAATTTCCCGAGCGAACTTTTGATGTTGGAATTGCCGAACAACATGCCGTTACCAGCGCAGTAGGTATGGCGCACGCTGGCCTACATCCAGTTATTGCCATTTATTCCACATTCCTAAATCGCGCAATCGACCAAGTAATTATGGATTGCGCGCTGCACGATGCCGGAGTTACTTTTGCGCTGGATCGCTCTGGAGTTACTGGCGACGATGGCGCAAGCCACAATGGCATGTGGGATATGGCGTTACTGCGCGTAGTGCCTAATTTAGATTTATTCGCGCCTCGCGATGGCGCTCAATTAGTTGCAGCGCTGCGCAAGTCAGTTGATAAGTCTGATCACCCAACTGTGATTCGATTCTCCAAAGGCGCAGTTCCAGCTGACATCCCAGCTGTTAACTCATTGGGCTTTGCAGATGTACTTGTGGCGCAAACCAATCCAGACGTTTGCATTGTGGCAGTTGGTGCAATGGCCACCACGGCACTTGAATCAGCAAAAACTCTGCAGGCAAGTGGCTACTCAGTTGAAGTCTTAGATCCAATCCAAGTGTTGCCAGTAAATGCTGGGTTGATCGAATACTTAAGTGATCGCGATTATGTCGTAACAATTGAAGACGGCCTGGTCGACGGTGGCATCGGCGAAGCTATCGGCAGCGCACTTCGGGCGAATAATTCGGCGACGCGGTTAATGTCGCTAGGCATTCCTAAGAAATTCTTGGACCACGCCTCGCGTAAATCAATTTTGCAAAAGCTTCATCTCGACGCCCAAGGCATCGCTGCCACGATCGAACAGGGACTTAAATCTAAAGTTCGCTAACTTCGACTTTTGTGGGTAGTTGCCAAATAGCAGTTTCTAAAACCGGAGCAACTATTTCTATTTGCCACGGCCTGGCGTTTAATTGCGCAAGTACAGTTTCCAATTCGGAAGGCGTTTCTGGCGGTGCCCATAAGACTTTGCGAACAGTTTCCGGAGTCATCAAATTTTCGGTCGGAAGTTCCAGTTTCGTAGCAATCTCGGCAAGTGCTGCGCGGGCAAACTCTAAACGTTTCCAGGCCTGGGGATTTCTAGATTCCCAGTTTCGGGGAGCGGGCGGTCCGGTTGCTGGCAACTTAAGTGGTGGCAGTTCGGTTTCTGGTAATTCATGTGCGCGCAGAGTTGCCGTAATCCAAGAATTGGCATGGCGTTTAACGTTGCGCAGATGCATGAACGACAAGGACTTCAGTTCCGTTGTAGTTGTCATGCCAGAACTAGCCAGGGTAACTATGTGCGAATCGGACAAAATTCGACCTGGCGCAATGTCCGCATCGCGCGCGATCTCGTCACGAGCGTGCCAAACTTCCCGGACTATTGCCAACTCCCGAGGTTTGCGGATTACATGCATGCCGGAAGTACGGCGCCAAGGATCAACGCGCTCAATTGGTCCGGTAGTGCGCTTCACGTGATCAAACTCTTGAATTGCCCAATGAAATTTTTCTGCTTCATGCAGCTTGGTAGCCAGTAATTCCCAAAGCTCGATTAAGAATTCAACATCTAATGCTGCGTAATTTAGCCAAGACTCAGGCAGTGGGCGAGTAGACCAATCGGCTGCGCTGTGCTCCTTTGCCAATGAAAATCCGAGTTGCGTTTCGATTAATGGACCTAATCCGACACGTTCGTAGCCAAGTATTCGTCCGGCAAGTTCAGAATCAAATAACTGCGCAGTAGGGACTAAGCCAACTTCAGCCAAACAAACTAGATCTTGGGATGCCGCATGCAAAATCCAATCAACACCTGAGAGTGCATCTTGAAGAGGATCAAGATTTTCAAAGCAAGTTGGATCTATCAGGTGCGAGCCAGATCCGTTTCTGCGTAGTTGAATCAAATATGCACGTTGCGAATACTTAAATCCGCTGGCACGTTCGGCATCAAGTGCAACAGGGCCGGTACCGGCACTAAGAGCTGAAATAAGTTCAGCCAATTGCTTATCTGTAGTGATAATTGGCGGCAGTCCATCGCGCGGTGCAACAACTTTGACACTGGTTGATTCGGGTTCGGCGCTGGCAGCAGTTGCATCTTCAATTGGCTCTGTCATAAAAAAGTATTAACGCTTTCGAGAAAGCGCCGAAACGCCTTCCGGCAGCGGAGTAAGTCCAGAACTTTTTTCAACTAAAGCTAACCAACCCTTGAGATGTAGCGCCAAGTCTTCGGAATCTGGTGACCACGACGCGCGGATTTCTAAATCCGTGTCAGTAGAGCGATCTTCCAAGCCAGCAAAAGAACGCGAAACAGTGCGCGTAACAGTTCCAGATACATTGTGATATTCCGCGTCCGAATCACCTAAGGCGTCGGTTAACCAAGACCATGCAACTTCATCGAACAAGTCATCCGTAACAACGTCAGATTCGATAGCTGCTCGCACAAATGTCACAACCCGAAATGGGCCGTCCCAAGTTTCTTGGCCGTCAGGATCATGCAGCACAATAAAACGTCCAACTGCCAACTCTTCGTCATCGGCATCTACTACTTCTACCGAGATGGCAATGCTATGAGGCGCCAAACGTTGTGGTGCTGGCACTTCCTCCATGACGAATTCTGGTCGCAGTTGTGGGTTTTTTAGGCTAGCAATTGCACTATCCCAAACGTCCACGATCGATGCACCTGCTTCAATAGTTCTCATTACTTCTAAGCATATGAACACATAGTGAGTTGTTGGCCTAGGCGCGCGGTCGGATAGGCTAACCGAATGCCGGTTGTACTCGCCCTGTTATCTAGTTTGGTTTGGGGTTTAGCCGACTTTTTGGGCGGCACACTTAGTAAGCGACGAAAAGCCCTAGCCGTAATCGGTGGTTCGCAAAGTTTTGGGCTATTTTTCTCCTCAACTCTTGCACTGGCACTTGGTTATTGGAGCTGGAATTCAACAGTCTGGTTCAATGGTGCAATCGCGGGTGCTATGGGATTACTTGGATTAGTCGGTTTTTACACCGCACTAGCTACCGGACAAATGGGAATTGTTGCGCCAATCTCATCACTTAGCGCTGTCGTACCAGTAACAATCGGATTAGTCCTAGGCGAGCGGCCAGCATCAATACAACTTGTTGGTATTGCAGTTGCGCTGGTTGGCGTGATTTTAGCTAGTGGCCCAGAACTCAATGGCAAAGTTGATCCACGTCCGGTGTTCTTAGCACTTTTTGCTGCGTTAACTTTTGGTATTTGTGTTTACTTCATGGCAAAGGGTGGCCAGATTAATCCCACAATGACAATCGTTTCGATGCGTGCCACACAGTTCATAGTTGTTGCCATTATTGCAGTTGCTCTACGCAGCCTTGGTGGCTTGGTGAAACCAGATCTACCAATTTTGGCCGCCATCGGAATCACTGATGCTGGTGCAAATATTTTGTTCGCATTTGCTGCATCACTTGGTTTGCTTTCGGTTGTTGCGGTACTGGGCTCGCTGTATCCAATAGTTACGGTGTTGCTTGCATGGTGGATTCACAAAGAGCGATTAATTCCAATTCAATATTTAGGAATTGTTTTTACGTTCAGTGGTGTTGCCTTAATTTCGATGGGGTAGCAGCACAGCTAATTAGGTGTGACAAGTGTCATTGACACTGAGTTAATGCAATACCGCAGGTCTGTTGGAGTCTTGTAGCCTTCACCTTCGAATACGTGGCCCAGGTGCGATTCACAAGCAGCGCAGCGAATTTCGGTGCGCACCATGCCATGAGACATGTCTTTAATTTCTATAACGCTCTCGGCAGCAAGCGGGGTAAAAAATGACGGCCAGCCACACCCACTATGGAATTTCGAATCACTGCGAAACAGTTCTGCTCCACATGCGCGACAGGCATAAATGCCTTCGGTTTCAGTGTCGGTGTATTCCCCAATAAATGGCGCTTCGGTTCCGGCTTCGCGTAGTACCCGATATTCTTCGGCACTTAGTTCGTTACGCCACTGCTCATCTGATTTGGTTATTTTTTCAGCCATGAGTAAAGACTATTGCAACTGTTGGCTAACGCGCTTGTTGAAAAATCGTTGGAACTGAAAGTCATCTGCTGATGCTGTGCCAACCTGGTCCCAGTCAATTGGCAATGACTCGGCGAACTTCGCGGTGCCACCTACCTGACTCGGCGAAATTGTTAAATCATATTCATCTATTACGTCTGCTTTCAACATCTCGGAAAGAAGTTTTGCACCGCCTTCACAGGTAACTTTGGTCAAACCAATTTGCGACAAAGTGGAAATTATGGCAGATCCAAGAATCTCATTGCGAACAATCGGAACTACTTGAGCCAGTTTTGCAAGATCGGCAGGCGGTTTTGAATCACCGACATTAATGATGATGGTGGGTTCTTGGCCACCACTAAAGAGATTCGAATCCAGATCAAATTCCAGAGATGCACTAACTATTGCCAACCTCGGAGTGGGCCGTGCGAGAAATTCATATTCTGGATGGGGCTTGGGCTGACGATAATTCTCCTGACGCGCAGTATTAGCACCTACGAGAACAACATCAGAAAGTGCTCGAAGTAACAGCAGTAACTTAAAGTCTGCTGGTCCAGTCAATTCTCGCGAAGTATTTTTTGCTCCAACGAAGTGACCGTCCTGTGACGTGATCATGTTGGCTCTGACCCAAGACACTTTTGGTGCCTCGTAGTGCGTTGCAATCTGGCGAATCGTCGCGGAGTTCAAGTCAAGGTTGAAATCTGAGTCCATGAGCATGATCTCCTGACTGACTTGAATAACAAATGGTGGTCGATACAGGACTTGAACCTGTGACCTCTTCCATGTCAAGGAAGCGCGCTAGCCAACTGCGCCAATCGACCGATGTGCTAAATCAGTTATTCAATTTTGTAGCATCAATCACTACGAGGTGGAGACGGGATTTGAACCCGTGTACAGGGATTTGCAGTCCCTTGCCTCGCCTCTCGGCCACTCCACCGGGGTCGCCCAATGTGAGCTCTTCCGAGCGGATGACGGGATTCGAACCCGCGACCCTCACCTTGGCAAGGTGATGCTCTACCACTGAGCCACATCCGCGTACAGGCTTAGCCTGACCCCGTTACCTTAGCCCAATTACGGGATGGGTTCAAAGTCAGCCTGCTGCGGTTCGTAAAGTGGACACATGACCCAGGACCAAGCAGTCGCGATTTTTGGCGACTGCTTGGCAACGGATTTCTGCGAAGCCACTAGTGACATCAGGCGCTTAGATCAAGGTGGTTGGTGGGCAGTAACCCACACTTTCGAGGGGGAATTTCAAGCATTTAGGTTCGCACAGGTTGAAGCTGTTGACCATAAGAAATTGTACGAATTGGGATTTCATGAGACCGGCGCGCAGCCAAACGGTATCCCAGTTTCTAGTTGGACCTCATCGATGTCGCAACAGACATATCGCGAGGCCGTAGAAACAATTCGCCAAGACATTGCGCGCGGCTGGGTCTACCAAGCAAATCTATGTCGAGTGCTTTCTGCACCGCTGCAAACAAATCTAAATGTTGTTGGCTTGTGGCAACTGTTGCGAGAGTACAATCCAGCACCCTATTTGAGTGCACTGCAAGTTCCGGCCAGCCTGTCGGGCTTAGCAAGTGACGTGAGAATTGTTAGCGCATCACCAGAATTGTTTTTATCTCGTCACGGTCAAAAACTTCGTTCTAGTCCAATCAAGGGAACGGCCAGAGTTGCAAGTGAGCTCCTTGAAAAAGACAACGCCGAAAATATTATGATCGTGGATTTAGTGCGAAATGATCTTGGTCAAGTTTGTGAGCCTGGTTCGGTAGCCGTTGTCGATTTACTTCGATTAGAAGAACATCCCGGTCTAGTTCATTTAGTTTCCGACATCGAAGGTTTATTGCCCGATGCAAGGTCGTGGACGGAGATTTTCAAGGCGTTAGCGCCACCGGGCTCGGTAAGTGGCGCGCCAAAAAGTAGCGCGCTGGAGGTTATCGCAAGATTAGAAACTGCAACACGCGATATTTATTGCGGAGCTTTTGGGTGGGTGGACGCAGACAAACAAACTGCGCAGTTAGCCGTAGGGATCCGCACTTTTTGGCAAGATTCACAATTGGGCGATGTCGTAATTAATTTTGGAACCGGTGCTGGCATTACGTGGGGAAGTGATCCGCAAGGTGAGTGGGATGAGACAGAGTTAAAGGCAAGCCGACTAATTCGGATTGCGGCGATGTCCGATGAAACCCACGTAGGCTAATACATATGCAGGTTACGCATTTTTGGGTTAATGGAGAACTGGTTCCAACTGCACAAGCAACCATCAGCGTGTTAGATCACGGATTCACTGTTGCAGATGGGGTCTTTGAAACACTGCTCGTCGAAAATGGCCAAGTATTTGCAATAGATCGCCACCTTGCCAGATTGAATCGTTCTGCGGCTGGCCTTGGCATCACGCCACCAGATCGAAATACTTTGGAAACTGCGATAACTAAAGTTTTAGAAGTACATAGTGAACTTGAATTTGGACGCCTACGTATCACGGTAACAAGTGGTGCTGGCCCACTTGGTTCAGACCGAACAGGCGCTACACCCACACTGGTTGTTTCCGTTGCAAATCAAAGTGCCTGGCCAGCTAGCACTTCGTTGCTTTTGGTGCCATGGACTCGAAATGAAAATTCGCCACTAGCGGGTTTGAAGACTACTTCGTATGCCGAAAATGTATTTGCCTTAGCTGCGGCTAAACAACATGGTTTTTCCGAAGCTTTGTTTTGCGATACCTCTGGACGCCTTTGCGAAGGCACCGGAACAAATATTTTTGTGGTTTCAAATGGCAGGGTGAGCACGCCTTCGGATACGTGTGGATTGCTGCGCGGTATTACCAGGGACCTACTGATCGAGTGGGCAAGTGATGCCGGAGTTTCGATAATTGAACGCGATGTAAATCCAAAAGAGCTCTGGGATGCTGACGAAGTTTTCATCACTTCATCTACGCGTAATGTACATCCGGTAACCGAACTTGCAGAATTAGACATTGCGGGCAGAGTTTTCAAGCAACGATCAATCGACTCTGGATTGATGACACAAAATTTGGGTAAAATTTTCCTGGCTAGAAAGACTGAAGATAGAAACCCATGAAAAAACTAATATCAAACGAGGTTCCCGAAAAGAATTCCATTAGTGACCGTCTTTATCGCAACTACATGGGAAAACGTGAATCTGCACGTTCCAACAAAGCATTAGATACAACTTGGCGGGGAATCATTCTCGTCATTGGACTCACCACAGTCGGACTGGGAATATTTTTCCTACTTTTTCCAGGTCCTGGTTGGGCAGTAATAATCATCGGGCTCATTGTGTTGGCGACGGAATACGCCTGGGCCAAGCGAATATTAAATCCAGTCCAGCAATTTTCATCTCGAATCGCTAGGTTAGTCATAAGTCAGGACTATCGAAATAAGCGAAGCAAGGTTGTACTTGTTTCCACCATGGTCATAGTGACATTGGTTTATGCCTATTGGGCCAAATGGGGTGCGACCATGAAGGGCTTCGAGCCATTAGTTCGACCAATCGAAGACTTGTTCAAGGTAGAAATCTAAAGCGCGTTACGAAGTTTCGAGTTACGGCGATCAGCGCTCTCTCCAATAGACTTAAACACACCACCAAATCAAAGGGATTCCCGTGCCGAACGTACTAGTTGGACCAGATCGCACTTCTGTTGCGTTCGAACCTGGTGCCTGCGCCTACGACGTGGTTGGAGACAAAGCCCGACAAGTCGTAGTTGCTCGGCTAAATGGCAATGTTGTCGACCTTAGCCACCCGCTAAGTGATGGTGATTTAATTGAACCAATTTTGATTTCAGATCCTGAAGGACTATCCATTCTTAGGCACAGCGTGGCTCACATAGTTGCCCAAGCTACGCAAGCGATCTTCGATGATGTAAAACTTGGCATTGGACCACCGATTAAGGATGGTTTCTTTTATGATTTTGGAACCAGTCGCACATTCACACCCGATGACTTAGAAAGCATTGAAAAGAAGTGCGTAGAAATCATAAACTCTGGTCAAAAGTTTTCTCGACGCGTAACAAATCGTGAAGCTGCTCGAGTTGAACTAGCTAACGAACCTTTCAAAATTCGACTGCTTGGCGCTGATGACGATGCCACCGTAATGTCCGAGGACGTTATGGAAGTTGGCGGTGGCGAGCTTACGATTTATGACAACATCGATTTACGCAGTGGAGAGCTTCGTTGGTGCGATCTATGTCGTGGCCCGCATGTGCCAGACACTCGTTACATCGATGCGCGCGCCATTAAATTGATGCGTACTTCTGCGGCGTACTGGCTGGGCGATCAAAAGAATGAATCAATGCAACGAGTTTACGGAACTGCTTGGCCAAATAAAGATGGACTTAAGCAGCACCTGAACATGTTGGAAGAAGCTGAAAAGCGCGATCATCGGCGCCTTGGAATTGACCTAGATCTATTTTCATTTCCGGATGAGATCGGTTCTGGGTTAGCGGTTTTCCATCCGAAGGGCGGAGTTATTCGCCGACAGATGGAAGATTACTCAAGAATTCGACATGAAGATGCCGGTTATCAGTTTGTCTATACCCCGCACATTACAAAGGGCACTCTTTTCGAACAATCCGGGCACTTGGATTGGTATCGCGAAGGTATGTTCCCTGCGATGCATCTAGATGAAGAGTTGCATGAAGATGGCACGGTTAAGCGCCAAGGTCAGGATTACTACCTCAAGCCCATGAACTGTCCGTTCCATAACTTGATTTACAAATCACGCGGTCGGTCTTATCGGGAATTGCCACTTCGGCTTTTTGAATTCGGTTCGGTATATCGTTACGAACGCTCCGGTGTTATCCACGGCTTAACTCGCGTGCGCGGGATGACGCAAGATGATGCCCACATTTATTGCACACCTGATCAAATGGCAGGCGAGTTACAAAACCTCTTGGGATTCGTGCTTGATCTGCTTCGCGACTATGGCCTTGATGATTTCTACTTGGAACTTTCTACCCGCAATCCAGACAAATCAATTGGTACTGAAGCAGAGTGGGAGCAGGCAACTGCTGCGTTAGCGCAAGCCGCCGAATTGTCGGGATTAGAACTCGTGCCCGATCCTGGTGGCGCTGCGTTTTATGGGCCAAAAATTTCGGTACAAGCCCGTGATGCAATTGGCCGCACTTGGCAAATGTCGACCATCCAGGTGGATTTCCAATTACCGCAACGATTTGAATTGGAATATCAAGCATCGGATGGCACGCGCAGTCGACCAATCATGATTCACCGCGCGCTATTTGGCTCGATTGAGCGCTTCTTTGGCGTTTTACTTGAGCATTACGCGGGCGCATTCCCACCATGGTTGGCACCAGTGCAGGTAGCTGGAATTCCGATCGCAAACACACATGTTGATTACTTAGAGGGTGTTGCAGCAGCATTGCGCAAACAAGGCATTCGCGTTGAAGTTGACGCTTCTGATGAACGCATGCAAAAGAAGATTCGCACTGCGCAAACTCAAAAGATTCCATTCATGTTGATTGCCGGAGACGAAGACATTGCCGCTGGCGCAGTTTCCTTTAGATATCGTGACGGCACGCAAGAAAATGCAGTTCCAATCGATCAAGCAATCAACAAGATTGTTGAAATTGTTGCTTCCCGCGTGCAAATCTGAGTTGAAGCATGAGCACTGATCCAAGAGGACCACATGCTTGGGATCGGCTATGGGCGCCGCATCGCAAACAGTATCTAGCTGATGAAGCTGGAAACTTTGACGACAAAACTTGTCCATTTTGTATCGCTCAAGAAGTTTCAGATGAACAAGGTTTAGTAATTGTCAGGCGCACTCACACCTTCGCCGTAATGAATAAGTATCCGTACAACAGCGGACACTTACTCATTTGCACTAATCGACATGTCGCCCTGTATGACCAAATGTCTCCCGAAGAAACGCAAGAGATGGCTGAATTAACCGCGCAGGCTATGCGCACTTTACGCGAAGTTGCAAAAGCTGATGGTTTCAACATTGGTTTGAACCAAGGAAATGTTGCGGGAGCTGGAGTGGCTGATCATATCCACCAACATGTTGTCCCGCGTTGGGCTGGTGACATTAACTTCATGCCAATAGTTGGTGGGACCAAAGTTTTACCAGAACTAATCGAACAAACGAGATTGCTATTGTCAGAAAATTGGTGCAACTAGCGAAGAAGTGCTGGCTGCACTGCTCATGGTTTGGCCAGGAATCAAATTTTTCGCCCACATAAGTCCGCAGCACTCCGCGACCACTTGTAATACATTCCAGTCACTAGAAGTTTTCTGACCAATTTTTTCACCAGTTGCTTCACCCCACATGCGTGCGAGGTCTTCCGTGATGGCAATGCCAATGTATTCCGTAGTTTGTGTTACATCGATAGCTAAGTCACCATCTATTTGGGTTGGAACCCAAAGCGGATTTAGCAGATTCAGCCACGTTCCAAATATTTGTTCACCAACACCATCGTCAATCGGTGTAATTGCAACTAAATCTGGATGCGACCAAGCAGTTTCCAATTTCGTCACGCTAATTGGTAAACCTGACTGATGATTTTGTAGCGTCGCATCGTCTAACCCTAAATAAGCAAGTTGTTCGAATAAATCCTCGCGAGCAGAGCTTGTGAGTGCTATGTGCTCGGGATCAGCCGGTTGCGTGATCCAGGCATTTTCGACAATGGCGTGAATTTCACTTGTGAGTATGTCGTAAACCCCAGTTAGGGATAACTCGTCATCTGAATCAATAGGTAAGTACCTAACCATTAAGTCAGGTTCCATAGTTCGGCTAGCAATGGCACATAATTCGTCAAAATCTGCACGACCATGAACTACATTGAAGGCCAAGATATGTCGCGGAAGAGTCAGATCTTTAGCTAGTTCCCACACTTCGATTGTTTTTGCGCCAACTCCAGATGCGCCATCAAGAGATACAACGAGAGCATCACAGGATTGCAAGACTCTGGCATCGACTTGAGATTCGGTGTGGACCAAAACTGTGACCAGGGGATAGGCCGGTATCTGGAATGCCGCTGGGTTATTTGTTGCACTATCGCCACCCAAATTGTTGGCAATTGAAGATAAGTCGGCAGAATCTGAGGTCACTAGATAGACCAAAACGTGCGGGTGCCTCAAGACTGACTCATGACTAGGTAACATCGACATATCCCTACGAATCGTAGCGGGCTAGAGGTAATTGAGGTATTTAACGTGCTTGATAACGCAAATGCGCGTCGCACGGTTGCCCATTTAGTGGATCCAGTAGCCCGATCTTTGATTAAGGCAAAAGTTACCCCCGATGCCATCACCTGGTTTGGTTGCGCAGCGACCATTGCAATATCTGTAATTTTCTTGGCACACGGCAAATTTGTTATCGGCGCGATTCTGTTTGCCATTTTTAGCTCCATTGACTTACTTGATGGCACTATGGCCCGAATGCTAGGGACTGCAGGTCCGTGGGGAGCATTTTTGGATTCGACTTTGGATCGAATTTCCGATGCAGCAGTTATCTGCGCGATTTGCTATTTCTATTCAAATCAAGATTCAGCACAAAGTTCACTTGCAGTTTCTGCCGGAGTAGCAGCCTTGGTTGTGGCGTTATTAACTTCGTACGCCAGAGCCAAAGCCGAATCACTTAATGCAACTTGCACCATCGGAATTGCAGAACGTGCAGAACGAAATTTGATCATTTGGTTAGGACTAATGATCACAGGACTAGTTACTGATGTGATGGCTCAGGCATTTGTATTGCTAGCGATTCTTTCGACCATTACGGTCATGCAACGAATTTTATTTGTGCGGAAACAGCTGTTCCCATGAGTTTGAAATCCAGAGTAGTAGATGCTGCTTTCTGGCTCGGCTGGAACTCACTTTGGGTTTTGCCAGGTGTAGTTACATATCGGGCGTTTGATTTAGCTGGCAAGGTTGCATGGCGTTTGCAAACCAAGGGAATTCGGCAATTGGAATTGAATTTATCTCGGGTACTTAATTGCGAGACAACGGATGCCAGGTTACGAACACTTAGCCGGACGGCTATTCGAAGTTATATGCGGTATTACTGTGAAACTTTTCTGTTGCCACGGTGGAGCGATGAACAACTGTTGGGAAACGTCCGAACCGTTAATGCGCAAGTCGTATCAGATGCACTACGAACTGGTGGCGCAGTTTTAACATTGCCACACATGGCAAATTGGGACTGGGCAGGCGCTTGGGCAGCATCGGAATTTGGATCACTGTGCACAGTTGCAGAAAGATTGCGCCCCGAAGGAGTGTTTCAAAAATTCCTTGCGATGCGAACGGCACGTGGAATGTCAATTATGCCTTTAACCGGTGACGGTGGAACTTATGAATATCTACGTGATCACATAAACAACGGTCGGTTAGTTGCGTTACTTGGCGATCGTGATGTCGCGAAGAGTGGAATGGGTAATCAATTTTTTGGTCATCGTGCGTCACTGCCAGTTGGAGCAGCATTGCTTGCCATGGATACGGGTCGACCACTCATTACGTGCGCTGCTTGGTATGACAACAAAACCTTAGTTATTGAATTTGATACTGAGATTGATTTTAATCGCTCGCCAGTTCAAGGGCGAGACCGATTGCGTCGTGCCCAAGAGGTTTCTGCGCTGATAGCTGTAAATTTTGAAAAACACATCGCAGCACATCCTGGTAACTGGCATCAACTGCAGCCAGTTTGGGCTGACTTAGTCGCATCGGATGTGAAATCCCGATGAAGATTGGAATTGTGTGTCCATATAGCTGGGACATCCCAGGTGGCGTAAGTGCGCACGTGCACGATTTAGCAAAAGCACTAATTGAAATGGGGCATCACGTCAGCGTGTTAGCACCGGCTGAATTTGATGAGCTACTTCCTGACTTTGTTGTTTCAACGGGCAAGCCTCGCGCAGTGAAGTACAACGGATCTGTTGCACGTTTAAGTTTTGGACCAATTGCGGCTCGCAAAGTTTCGCGCTGGATCGAAGACGGTGAGTTTGATGTTTTACATGTCCATGAACCGCTGGCGCCAAGCCTGTCAGTCCTAGCGTGCTGGGCAGCTAAAGGTCCGATTGTGGCGACCTGGCATTCGTCTATGGATAAGTCACGCATGATGCTGACTCTTGCCAAGCTGGCCCAAACTGCAATGGAAAAAGTTTCAGCTCGAATCGCAGTGAGTGAAGCTGCTCGAAAAACATTGATCAAACATGTTGGCGGAGACGCAGTTGTAATTCCAAATGGCGTCGACGTTTCGATGTTTACTAACGCTCGTCCGATGTTCGGTTGGCCTGGACCAAATCAATCGATCGTTTTTCTTGGGCGAGGGGATGAGCCTCGTAAAGGGTTGGCGGTACTTGTTGAGGCTTACCCAGAAATTCGCCGACAATTACCAACCGTACGATTGCTGATCGCGGGACCAGGTGATCCAACAGATGCGCTCAAGAAGCTCTCGGCTAGCGACAGAGCCAGCGTTACCGTCCTGGGAATGGTTGCTCCCGAAGACAAAGCGAGCGTACTGGCATCAGGAACGATTTACGTGGCGCCAAATACTGGCGGTGAATCCTTTGGCATAGTTTTACTTGAAGCGATGGCAGCCGGAATTCCAGTTGTGGCTAGTGACTTGGATGCATTCAAACGTGTTTTGGATTTTGGTCGCGCTGGTTTAACTTTTGAAAACGAAAATTCTGACGATCTGGCAAAAGTAGTTTGTGACCTTTTAGCCAATTCCAGTCAACGCGAAAAATTAAGCGCGCAAGGTAAACTTCGAGCAGCCGAATTTGATTGGGCCGTAGTCGCGCAAAGGATTGTTAACGTTTACGAATCAATTCGAGTACCGGGAGTAAAGGTAGAACCAGATCTCACCGGACAAATGATTGGTCGATTAGGACGTGGCCGCATCACTCCAGAACCACGAGGTGAGTTATGAGTAACGAAGCAATCTTTTGGTTGCTGTGCGTTGCCTTTGGTATTTGGTATTTGAGCCACCAAGCGGGCCGGCTTGATCGCCTGCATCATCGCATCGATGTTACGGAGTTAGCGCTACATGGACAGCTAGTCCGCCGAGGCGGGATTGTGGCTGAGTTAGCCGCGGTCCCTGGAGTAGATCCGGCACTGTCTGTTCTATGGGGTCAAGCAGCTCACGAAGTTCTGATCCTGCAAGAGGTGATAGAGCGCTCGCAAGTCGAGGATGAATTGACCAATGTCTTGCTAATGACCATGGATGAAGTCGAGGAAGTCAACGAAATCCGCACCAACGAATATGCCTCACAGTTATTGGATGAATTAGCACAAGTTTGCGATCGAATAATTTTGAGCCACCAATTCCACACCGATGCGGTACGCGATTGTTTGGAAATTCGGGAACAATTCTTAGTACGAATATTCCGATTAGCCGGCCACGCACCCCGACCACAAACTATCGATTTTGACGATCAAATGCCCCCGGCACTTGCCGATTCGCGAATTGTCTAGCGCTCGCTAGACTTGGGGAATCCGAATAAGCACCTAAGAGGACCTCATGGCAAAAGATGCAATTAACACTGGCGTTACAGGCACCAAACGCGTAAAGCGCGGCATGGCAGACATGCTTAAGGGTGGCGTCATCATGGACGTCGTTAACGTTGAGCAAGCCAAGATTGCTGAAGACGCTGGCGCAATTGCAGTGATGGCTCTTGAGCGAGTGCCTGCAGACATTCGCGCCCAGGGCGGCGTTGCTCGTATGTCAGATCCCGACATGATTGATGAAATTATTCGTGCCGTTTCAATTCCGGTCATGGCAAAAGCCCGCATTGGACATTTTGTTGAAGCTCAAGTTATTCAAAGTCTTGGCGTGGATTACATCGATGAATCTGAAGTTTTAACTCCTGCTGATTACATAAACCACATTGACAAATGGCAGTTCACTGTTCCTTTTGTTTGCGGCGCTACAAATCTTGGTGAAGCACTTCGTCGCATCAACGAAGGTGCAGCAATGATTCGCTCTAAGGGTGAAGCTGGAACCGGTGATGTTTCAAATGCAACCGGTCACATCCGGACAATCAAGGCTGAAATTCGCCGCCTATCTTCAATGACCAAAGATGAACTTTATGTGGCAGCCAAAGAGCTTCAGGCACCGTATGACTTAGTTTGTGAAGTTGCTGAAAAGGGCGCGCTCCCGGTTGTGCTGTTCACGGCTGGCGGTATTGCAACACCTGCAGATGCTGCAATGATGATGCAACTTGGAGCTGACGGAGTATTCGTTGGCTCTGGTATTTTCAAGTCTGGCGACCCAGTTAAGCGTGCCAATGCAATCGTGCAGGCAACACTTCACTTCGACAATCCAGATGAAATTGCTAAAGCATCACGCGGCCTAGGCGAAGCAATGGTTGGCATCAACGTTGCTGACATTCCGGTACCTCATCGTTTAGCTGATCGCGGCTGGTAATTGCTATGTCCCCAGTAATTGGGGTTCTCGCAATCCAAGGTGACGTGCGGGAACACGCACATTGTCTAACGCAACTCGATGTTGATGTGCGATTAGTCAAAACAGCTGAGCAACTAAAGGGCATAGCTGGGTTAGTTATTCCCGGTGGTGAATCTACAACTATGAGCATTCTTGCTGTGAAAAACAACTTGTTTGAACCATTGCGAGAACTTCGTAATCAGATTCCGATGTATGGCTCTTGCGCTGGATTGATTATGTTGGCAGGCACAATTACGGATGGTCGTCCAGATCAAGAAACAATTGGCGGTCTTGACATCACAGCAAAGCGCAATGCGTTTGGACGCCAAGTTGATTCATTTGAAATTGATCTGCATATTTCTGCAATTGGCGCACCCGATTACCATGCCGTGTTTATTCGTGCGCCACTCGTTGAAGCAGCAAGCTCAGCAGTTGAAGTGCTTGCAGCGATTCCTGCTGATAAATCACTAACCGGCACTGATCAAGTGGTAGCAGTAAGGCAAGATAATCTCATGGCGACTTCATTTCACCCCGAGATAACTCCTGATTTAAGAATTCATAAGTATTTTGTAGACATGGTGAGGTCAGCATGAGTGGACATTCCAAATGGGCAACAACCAAGCACAAGAAAGCAGTTATCGATTCGCGGCGTGGAAAACTTTTTGCAAAGCTAATCAAAAATATCGAAGTCGCCGCCAGACTCGGCGGGGGAGATACTTCGGCCAACCCAACTCTTTTCGATGCAATTGTAAAAGCCAAGAAGAGCTCAGTTCCAAATGACAACATCGATCGCGCAGTTAAGCGCGGTTCCGGTGTTGAAGCTGGTGGCGCTGATTACCAGACCATCATGTACGAAGGTTATGGACCAAACGGAGTTGCGATCCTAATTGAATGTCTGTCAGACAATCGCAATCGTGCTGCCTCAGATACTCGCGTGGCAGTTACGCGCAATGGCGGAAACATGGCTGATCCAGGATCGGTTTCTTACATGTTCGAACGCAAGGGCGTTGTAATGGTTCCCGAAGGCGCCTCAACTGAGGAAGCGATTCTGGAAGCTGTTTTGGAAGCCGGAGCAGAAGAAGTAAATGACCACGGCGGCAGCATCGAGATCATCAGTGACTCCAAAGACGTCGTTGCAGTGCGGCAGGCTCTACAAGCTGCCGGTATTGACTACGAATCGGCAGAATCAACTTTTGTGCCGAACATGACGGTTCCAGTTGATGCTGATACCGCTCGCAAGGTTTTTGTGTTGATTGAGGCACTAGAAGACGTAGACGATGTCCAGAATGTCTTTACAAATATTGATATTTCCGACGAAGTTCTGGCAGAACTAGACGACTAAAGCCCCAAATCCGCCACATTTGACCCGATATGCCATAGGCTTTCGAACAGATGTTCGGAGGAAATTATGAGGATTTTGGGGATTGATCCCGGCCTGACGCGATGTGGCGTTGGTGTTGTGGACCTGAACTCGAATCGGCGCGCCAGTTTTGTGGCTGTGCACGTAATCCGAACGCCTAGCACGAACGAATTGCCCGCGCGACTTCTTGAACTCGAATCTGGTCTAGTTGAGCTTTTCGAAACTTACCAACCAGATGCAGTCGCGATCGAGCGTGTTTTTAGTCAACATAATGTGCGCACTGCGATGGGAACAGCGCAAGCCAGCGCAGTTGCAATGTTGATTGCAGCTAGAAACCAGTTAGACGTTGCAATGTACACGCCGACTGAAGTTAAGGCGGCTGTTACGGGATACGGTCGCGCAGATAAATCCCAGATCACAGCGATGGTGACTCGACTACTTGGTTTAGCCGAACCACCTAAACCTGCAGACGCTGCGGATGCGTTAGCACTTGCGCTTTGTCACGCTTGGAAGGGCCAAGGTCGCGCCAGAATCGCTGAACAGGTTTCGAAAATGGCGATGGTGAATAACTAATGATTTCTTCCTTGCGCGGGCCAGTTCTTGAAATCCGAGTCGATTCACTCGTTATCGCTGTTGGGGGAGTTGGCATGATGGTGATGTGCGCACCTGACACAATTGCCGAGGCTCGAATCGGAAATGAGTTGACGCTATTCACTTCATTAGTTGTGCGCGAAGATTCATTAACACTTTTTGGTTTTACTAATTCGGAAAATCGCGAAATGTTCGAAGTAGTGCAAGGAGTTTCAGGCTTTGGACCAAAGCTCGCCTTCACCATCTTGTCCGCACTGCCTGCCGATGAATTACGTACTGCAATTGGCAACGAAGACGTCGCCAGACTAAAACAAACACCCGGCGTTGGAGCTAAGGGTGCACAGCGCCTCGTTCTGGAACTCAAAGATCGAATTGGTACGCCAAGCAGTGGCGCAAAGCACGGCGGCAACAAATCCATCCAATGGCAAATACAAGTTGAGCGAGGCCTGCTCGGTCTAGGTTGGTCAAGCCGGGATGCGCAACGAGCCATCAGTGCCGTGATCGAAGAAGGCGTTGATGATGCGGCAGCAATTTCTGAACTGCTACGTCGAGCGCTACAGATTTTGGCGGGCGCATGAGCGATCGCATGGTGAGTCCTGAACTATCTGCGGCCGAACAGACTGCGGATGCTGCCTTACGCCCTGCCTCACTGGCTGAATTCGTTGGACAAAAGCGAGTTAAAGATCAATTGCAATTAGTTTTAAGCGCTGCAAAGCAACGTAACTCAAGCGCGGATCACATTTTGCTTTCAGGCCCGCCTGGACTGGGCAAAACAACTTTGGCCATGATCATTGCCTCCGAAGTTGGATCGCCAATGCGCATCACAAGTGGGCCAACAATTCAGCATGCGGGCGACTTGGCGAGCATACTTTCAAGTTTGGTTCCTGGTGAAGTGTTGTTCTTAGATGAAATACACCGAATGTCTCGGGCAGCCGAAGAAATGCTTTATCTGGCGATGGAAGATTTTCGCGTCGATGTCATGGTCGGCAAAGGACCAGGGGCAACTTCGATCCCGCTTGAATTGCCGCCCTTCACATTAGTTGGCGCAACAACTCGGGCTGGTATGTTGCCAGCGCCACTTCGCGACCGATTCGGATTCACGGCGTACTTGGATTATTACGAGCCAATTGAACTCGAAGCCATAGTTCATAGGTCAGCCAAACAATTGGGTATTGCCATAGATAGTGACTCGGCTGCAGAACTATCCAAACGTTCCCGCGGAACACCAAGAATTGCGAATCGGCTATTGCGACGAACTCGTGATTACGCGCAAGTTCACCATGATGGGTCAATAAATCTAGTTCGCACCCAAGCAGCACTAGAGCTATATGAAGTCGACGACTTAGGACTAGATCGATTAGACCGCGCTGTTCTGATCGCCTTGATTGACAAATTTGGTGGCGGTCCAGTTGGGCTTTCAACATTGGCGCTGGCAGTAGCCGAGGAGCCAGAAACTGTGGATACAGTTTGCGAGCCATTTTTAGTTCGAGAAGGCTTCATAACTCGTACCCCACGAGGTCGGGTAGCCACCCCAGCAGCCTGGACGGCGCTTGGCAGAAAATTACCTAAACTGCCCGATCAATTACCTCTAGATGATTGATAGCCAGGCGTAACGCCACCAAATTAGCCCACTAAACTTAGTTAGACAGTGCCGCTAGGCACACTACCCGCATCTTTAACGAAAAGGCTTTATACGTGGCTAAGCATTACCGTCCTGGCCGTTCGCTGTTGATATTCCTGGTTTCTATCGTGGGTCTAGCAGTTTGGGCTTTCTGGCCAGGCCAAAATCACGCACCAAAACTCGGCCTTGACCTTCGTGGTGGCACCCAGGTCATCCTTTCGCCACAAGTTGCAGCTGGTGCAACTTTGTCGCCAGAGCAGTTGAACCAAACTGTTGCAATCATTCGCCAGCGCGTTGATGGTTTCGGTGTGGCTGAATCTGAAGTAACTATTCAAGGCACCGGAGATGGCGCGAAAATTATTGTGACAATACCAGGTGAAACAAGTCGCACTGTTGTTGATCAATTGAAAACAACAGCACAACTTAATTTCCGAGCAGTAGTGGCAATTGATTATGGTTCACCGCAGCCGTCAACATCGCCAACACCTAGCGACAGTGCAAGTCCGGCAGCCAGTGCAACAGCTAGTGCAACAGCCAGTGCTTCGCCGAGTGCTTCCGCCAGTCCAACACCAACCCCATCACCATCAGTTTCTGTTGCACCAGAGCTCATGGTGCCGCCGATTCAGTCACCTGACGCCTCTGGAGATTTCCCAGATCGATTTGCCGCTTTAGATTGCGCAACTTCAGATATCAAAAATGGCGCTACCGATGATCCAGCTCAATATTTAATTAGCTGTGAAAAAGATGGCTCGATTAAGTACGTGTTAGCTCCGGCTGACTTAGTAGGTACCGACATTGAAGGAGCTACTGCCGGACTTCCGCAGCAGGGCGCAGGTGGGTGGCAAGTTGATCTACAAATGACCACGGAAGGTGCGAAAAAGTTTGCAGACTCTACGACGACCCTTTCGGCGCAACAAACCCCAAATAACCAATTTGCAATTGTGCTTGATGGCGTAGTTATCAGTGCACCTGCGGTAAACGAACCGATCTTGGGTGGCTCGGCCGTTATTTCGGGGTCCTTCACAGCAGATGAAGCGCGCGCTTTAGCTCAAGTGCTTAAGTTCGGCGCCCTTCCAGTCAGCCTTGACGTTGATGAAGTCCAACAGATTTCACCAACACTTGGTAATGATCAACTGCATGCTGGTTTGCTAGCTGGTGGCTTTGGATTGCTTCTGGTGATCATTTACCTATTGCTTTATTACCGCGCGCTAGGTGTTGTCGCTGTTGTCAGTCTTTTTGCTGCCGCAATCATGACTTATTTAATTTTCATTCTTTTAGGTCGAGGTATTGGCTTTACTTTGACACTGTCGGGAATTGCTGGAGCGATTGTCGCGATTGGTATTACCGCGGATTCATTTGTGATCTATTTCGAGCGAATCCGCGATGAAATCCGCGAAGGGAAGCGACTGCGAGCGGCTGTTGACCAAGGATGGACTCGCGCCCGTCGAACTATTTTGGCCGCTGACTTCGTGTCGCTGCTAGCTGCTGTAATTCTTTACTACTTATCAGTTGGCAGTGTTCGCGGTTTCGCATTCACGCTAGGGCTGATTACCTTTGTTGATATTGCAGTTGCTTTCATGTTTACTCGTTCGCTGGTAACTAAATTAGGCAATTCGCATTGGATGAATGCGGGCTCAGCTTGGACCGGGGTGTCACCAGAACGACTAGGGGTCACTAAGACAGCGCAGGAGGTTAACTAATGGCTAGTTTGAGTCGGTTAGGAAATAGCCTCTATCGTGGCGATGTTTCATTTAACATTGTTGGTCGCCGTAAGGCTTGGTATGCAGTTTCTGGAATTCTTTTAATTCTCTCAATTGCAACTCTTGGTGTTCGCGGCCTGAATCTCGGAATTGAATTTAAGGGTGGCGCCGAGTTCTCAGTTCCTGTGGCGCAGGCAACTGATCAATCAGTTACCCAGGGCCGAGAAACCGTCATCGCAGCCGGAGAAACTCCGTCCAGCGTTACCATAGTTGGCGGTGACACGGTGCGAATTCAAACACCAGCACTGACTACCGAAGAATCGAATGCACTGAGTTCTGCGCTAGCCGAGTCTTTCGGCGTACCGGAAGCCGAAATTAAGGTCCAATTAGTAGGTCCTACTTGGGGCGATGAAGTATCGAAGAATGCAGCGCGCGCGTTACTGGTTTTCTTAGTTTTAGTTGCAATTTTCTTAGCTGTTTACTTCGAGTGGCCTATGGCGATCGCAGCATTAGTGGCACTGGCACATGACGTGCTCATTACTGTTGGCGTTTATGCACTTAGTGGCTTTGAAGTGACACCAGCTAGTGTCATCGGATTCTTAACCATTCTGGGTTATTCGCTTTACGACACAGTCGTGGTGTTCGACAAAGTCCGAGAGAACACTCATGGTATCCACGGCGGATCTCGAAGCACTTACAGCGAAGCGGCAAACTTGGCATTGAATCAAACTTTGGTACGTAGTATCAATACTTCGATCGTCGCACTGCTTCCAGTGCTTTCCATCCTGGTAGTAGGCGTCTCATTGCTTGGGGTTGGCACATTGAATGACTTAGCACTTGCGCTGTTTGTTGGAATGCTTGTTGGTACATACTCTTCAATCTTCGTTGCAACTCCAATCCTTTGCCAGATTAAGGAACGTCAGGCCGAAAACATCGCGCTAGCCAAGCGCGTCGCAGCGCGACGTAAGAGCGGATCTGCTGGCGATGAAGTTAAGGCCGTTGTCGCACCTGGCGCTCCGATAGTTAGCTCTGCAGGACCACGTCAACAACAAGTTAAGAAAACTCGAGCCCGTCGAACGAAGCAATAATGGATCGTGACGGAGTAGCAGCGTTAATCGCCCAGATTGCGGATTACCCGCTACCTGGTGTGGTCTTTAAAGACGTCACTCCGATTTCTGGAGATCCAGAAGCGGCGCTTTGGGTTAATCAAGAAATCGCGCAACATTTTGCTAACTCTGGCGTCACGCGAATCGTTGGAGTTGAAGCTCGCGGGTTTATTCTCGGCGCCTCCCTTGCTTCCCACATGCATCTAGGCTTTGTCCCAATCCGCAAGAGCGGCAAATTGCCACGCGAAACTTACCGCGCAGAATATGAGCTCGAATATGGTTCAGATTCCATCGAGATTCATCGCGATGCGCTTAACTCTGATGATCGGGTAATCATCGTCGACGATGTCTTGGCTACCGGTGGAACTGCCTGCGCTGCCATTGACTTGATCCAAGAGTGCGGTGCACAAGTAGTCGGCATAGCGATACTTCTTGATCTGGCATTCTTGGGTGGCAGTGCTAAAGTTGCCAAACTTGACTCTGGAATTGATGTCTTCGCTGTCTTGTGAAATTTCCAATTAGAATAGGAAAAAGCAAGGAGGCAGCATGACTAGCGATATTTCGCCGGCTCCGCTTGCCGTAGCCCTTGCTGAGCGCTTTCCGCAGGGTTTGGAAACACCAATTCCAGATCAACTTAAACAAGTCCTAGAAGCATTAATTAAGTTTCACCCAGCATCTGACACTGCCGAGATCATTAGGGCGTTTCAAACTGCTGATTATTTCCATAGATTCCAAAATCGTAAATCAGGGGAGCAGTACATAACGCACCCAATAGCAGTGGCAGGACTGTTGGCTGATTTAGGTATGACCACTCCAACGGTTATCGCAGCGTTACTTCATGACACTGTCGAGGACACTGATTACAACTTAGATCAACTACGCGTTGATTTCGGTGACGAAGTTGCTGGCTTAGTAGACGGTGTAACGAAACTAGACAAAGTTAAGTACGGTCAAACTTCAGCGTCGGAAACTGTGCGCAAGATGGTCGTGGCAATGGCCCGAGATATTCGCGTGTTAGTTATCAAGCTTGTCGACCGGCTACACAACATGCGCACATTGTCTTACTTGTCAGTGGAAAAACAGGAACAAAAAGCGCGCGAGACTTTAGAGATCTATGCACCGTTAGCTCATAGACTCGGCATGAACTCGATTAAATGGGAACTTGAAGACTTAGCATTTGCTTCGCTTTATCCAAAGATGAGTGATGAGATCGCACGCTTGGTATCGCAGCGTGCGCCAGCACGCGACGAGAGCCTCCAAACCATTGTTGAGTACGTTGACAATGACTTGCTCGGCAACGACATCAAGGCTGTAGTTTCTGGTCGACCAAAACATTTTTACAGTATTTATCAAAAGATGATCGTACGCGGACGCGATTTTGACGATATCTATGATCTGATTGGCGTTCGCATCTTGGTGGATAGCGTGCAAGATTGTTACGCAACGCTAGGCATAATTCACAATCGCTGGAATCCAGTGCCAGGAAGATTCAAAGATTACATAGCGATGCCTAAGTTCACTATGTACCAATCGCTGCATACAACTGTCATCGGGCCGAACGGCAAGCCTGTTGAATTCCAAATTCGTACTCACGAAATGCATCGCGCCGCAGAATATGGCGTGGCATCACATTGGCGCTACAAACAAGACAGAGTTGCTGGTAAAGACGGACCAGATGATCTTGGTTGGGTACGACAGCTACTGGATTGGCAGCGCGAAACTGCCGATCCCGGCGACTTCATGGATTCATTGCGCGACGACTTGGGCGCAGCTGAAGTTTATGTATTTACACCTAAAGGTGAGGTCTTGGCACTACCTGCGGGCAGTACGCCAATTGACTTTGCTTATAGTGTGCATACCGAAGTTGGAAATCGCTGCGTAGGCGCTCGCATAAATGGAAAATTGGCACCGCTAGATACCAAGCTCGTTAACGGTGACAACGTCGAGATCATCACTAATAAATCGGATTCCGCTGGCCCATCTCGAGACTGGATAAACATAGTCGCAAGTGCGCGAGCTAAATCAAAGATCAAAGCTTGGTTCTCTAAAGAACGCAGAGAAGAAGCGATTGATACCGGCAAGGAAGCAATCGTTCGTGCAATGAAGAAGAGCGGAATTCCACTTCGCTTGCTATCAAATAACATGCTCAACACTTTGGCGGTGGAATCAAACTATGCCGATGTCAGCGCGCTATACGCTGCGGTAGGCGAGGGACACTTAGGAGCTCAAACTGTAGTCACTAGATTGACTGTGTCACTTGGCGGCGACGAAGGAGTGATCGAAGACGCCTCTGAACAGGTTTTGCCAAGCCGGGTTGCACATCGCAAGGATGAAAAACCAGATCCTGGCATCACGGTAATTGGCGCAGATGACACTTGGGTAAAGCTTTCTCGCTGCTGCACTCCAGTGCCAGGAGATGAAGTATTAGGTTTTGTGACCAGAGGTTCTGGTATTACAGTGCATCGCACCGATTGCGTAAATGCGCAAGCACTTAGGGCGCAACCAGAACGTTTGGTTGAGGTTGCCTGGACGCCGGGCAAGAGCAGCATCTTCTTGGTGAATATCCAAGTCGAAGCCTTAGACCGCGCTCGATTATTATCTGATGTAACTCGCGCGCTATCGGATCAGCACGTGAACATCTTGAATGCCTCAGTGACAACTACCAAGGATCGCGTTGCGATTTCGCGCTTCACTTTTGAGATGGGTGACCCATCGCATTTGAATCAAGTGTTACGTGCAGTGCGTGGTATTGACGGCGTTTATGACGTCTACCGCGTTTAGAAATTAACCTAAAGTTGCAGCGCCTGATTTAGCAGCTTCAAGCAAACCTTGCGCTTGTGAAATCTGTTGCCCAATCTTGGCAGCGTCATCAGTCTTACCGGCTGTTTCAGCAGCAAGTTTCTGCTTTTCCAGTTTGGCGATACTTGCTTCAAATGAGGTAACCAGAGTATTTGCGCGGTCCACAACTTCTGGCTTAGTACGGTGCCAATGTTCTTCCTGCACCTTGCGAATTGCATCTTCAACAGACTTAAGGCGCTTCTCAATTTTATCTTTGTCGTTGCGAGGCACGTGACCAGCTTTTTCCCAAGCTTCTTGAATCTCGCGCAATGTAGCTTTGGCCGCATCAACGTTTGTGATTGGCAGCAAGGCTTCAGCACGCTTGAGAAGTTCAAGTTTGACTTCCAGGTTTTTCCCAAATTCTTCGTCTCGCACTGAATTTGCAGCGTTGCGGTTCGCGAAGAACTTATCTTGGGCAGCCTTGAATTCTGCCCATAATTTTTCTTCCTCATTCTTTGCAGCGCGCGCAACGCCTTTCCAGTCATCCATCAACTGTTTATATGATGTTGTCGTGGCTGCCCACTCAGTTGAATCTGCTAACTCGTGAGCTTTCTTAACCATGGCTTTTTTGGCAGTTACTGCCTCAGCGCGACCGGCATCAAGCGTGGAGAAATAGGCACGACGTGCTTTATCAAATGCGGATCGAGCATGACTAAAGCGCTTCCACAATTCCTGTTCTTTACCTCGATCACCAGTTGGCAATTTCTTCCACTGATCGAGAAGCTCTTTAAACTTTTCACCAGTTACTTTCCAGGCGGTTGAGTTTGCAAGGGATTCAGCAAGTGCGACAATTTCTTCGCGCTTCGCTAGTGCTGCGGCTTTAACTTCAGCTTTCTTGGCAGCTGCTGCAACTTTTCGTTCTTCGAAGCCAACCAGCAGAGAATCTCTACCAGCTTTTAGTTTGTCAAAGTCGCCGAGCAAGTTTGGGGACTCTAGAGATTGATTGATTTTTTCGACAAGAGCAGTTACTGAGTCAAGGTTTCCCTTGCCATCTTTTAGGCGAGCACTTGCCAATTCAATTTCAGAAACCAAGTCGTGGTAGCGCTTGGTGAAAAAAGCTAAGCCATCAGTAGGTTCACCGGCTGCGTACTGTCCGATTTTAGTTGGACCTGAAGTGCCATTTAGAAATACGTTGCCTTCTTCGTCTACGTATCCAAATTCGTTACTTGTTGTCATGGCAGTGTCCTTAATAATTTCGGGTCCCATTTCGGGCTCTTGTAGGTGCAGACTCAATTATGGCGTAGTTGAAGCCTTGTTGATAACTACTGCCTGGCTAGGTAATCCATCTGAAGAGCCATTCAAAACCCCAGCAGATGCTACGTTATCCAAGACATCGAGACCGGCCGTGATATTTCCCCAAACTGAATAATTCGGAGGTAGCGGTGAATCCTGATAAACCAAGAAGAACTGACTGCCGTTGGTATTAGGTCCACTGTTTGCCATCGCTACAGTTCCACGTGGGTAAATGTAGTTTCCGTCAGCTCCAGCAGTTGGCAAATTTTCATCTGCGAAACTAAATCCCGGTCCACCGGTACCATCACCTGCAGGATCACCACATTGCAGTACAAATATTCCCTGAGTCGTCAGACGATGACATGAAGTGTTGTTGTAGAAACCAGAATCTGCCAGCCATGCGATCGTGCCAACTGTTGTTGGTGCTTTTTGATCAGCAGCAAATTCAATGGCACCACAATTTGTGTCTAGCGTGAATGCACTAGCCGTTGGCAAGTCAGCAGTTGCACTGCCATAAGTAATGTTGTCGGCGCGAACCACTGCAGGTGCTTGGCAACCAGCGATCGGTGCATTTGTTGAGATTGCAGCGGGGGCTGGCGCAGCTGAGTCACTAGGTGATGCAGCCACCTGATCAGATGCATTATTTTGGTAGTTAACCAATGCGAAAAGCGCAACTACACCTGCGACTACACCTAGAATCTGCAGATATCTATTACGGACACGTCGCTCGGCACGTCGTTCTTGCTGGCGCTGGAACTTGGCGCGGGCTAGTTCTCGTTCTCGTTTTGATGGCACAAGTCACCAGTCTACGGTGCCTAGAAATAACGCCAAATCACGGTAGCCTAGAGGAATTCCGAGAGCAGGGGCGAAATGTTAATTAAGAGTTTTGGGGCCGGTCCATGGCAGACCAACTGCTATGTGGTGGCGGCAGGCCCAAATTCTGAGTGCTTGATTATTGACCCAGGCATGGGTAGCGCGCCGGGAATCCGCGAAATCATTACCGAACATAACTTAAAACCCGTAGCCACCATGCTGACTCATGGGCACATTGATCACATGTGGTCTATTTTTCCAGTTGCAACTGGGTATGGCATTCCTGCCTACATACATGGCGATGACCGATTCCTCCTAAATGACCCAGGCGCCGGAGTATCGACTGAAACCCGAAATGCCCTGATGGAAATGATGGCAGCAGACGACATTTTTGCTGAACCAGAAGACACTCGCGAAGTTTCAGATGCGATGACTCTTGATATTGCTGGTATGAAATTCACTATTAGACACGCACCAGGTCATACGCAAGGTTCAATCTTGTTTGAGTTCGAGGCGGATCGAAAGCATATCTTTACTGGCGACGTCTTGTTTGCTGGCGCAATTGGTCGCACAGATTTACCTGGCAGCTCACCACAAGCAATGGACACTTCACTACGCGATGTGGTTTTAAACTTGCCAGATTCAGCTTTAGTGTTTCCAGGTCATGGACCAGCTAGTGACATGGCTACTGAAAAAAGTAGTAATCAATATCTGCTGCGCGTCGCAAAAGGCTTGAGCGCGCTATGAGTGAATTGTTTAAGGCTCCCAAAGGAACCTATGACGTAGTCCCACCATTTTCTGCGCTTTGGTTGGCTGTGCGTGATGCGCTTTCTACACCACCGCGAAATTCCGGTTATGGATATATCGAAACCCCAATATTCGAAGACACTGCATTGTTTGTCAGAGGCGTTGGAGAATCAACCGACGTAGTTTCAAAGGAAATGTATACCTTCGAAGATAAAGGTGGTCGTAGCCTGACCTTGAAACCTGAAGGTACCGCAGGCGTATTGCGCGCTATGTTGGAAAACCGAATGGATCGGGGAGCGTTACCAGCAAAAGTTTGGTACACCGGTCCGCACTTTAGATACGAACAGCCACAATCGGGTCGCTATCGTCAGCACACTCAGGTTGGCGTTGAAACAATTGGCTCATCTGATCCAGCAATTGATGCTGAAGTTATATGGATGGCAGCTTACGCGCAACGAAACATCCTTGGACTTAAGCAAGTGCGGATTTTGATAAATTCACTTGGTTGTCACGAATGCCGGCCAGGTTACCGCGAATTGTTAATTAAGTTTTTAGCAAGTTGTGATTTAGACGAAGCCACTCGCGCTAGAGCCCAAATTAATCCATTGCGTGTGTTGGATGACAAGCGCAAAGAGGTGCAAACCCAACTTGCAGATGCACCACTTATGCCAGATCACCTCTGCGCGGATTGTACAGAACATCATGAAAAAGTTTTGGGCTATCTGGATGAACTCGGGGTGATTTACGAGAAAGCACCTCGATTAGTTCGCGGACTTGATTACTACGTGCGTACTACTTTTGAATGTGTCCACGATGGCCTAGGCGCCCAGTCAGCAATAGGCGGCGGCGGGCGATACGACGGACTAATCGAAACCCTGGGAGGTCCAGCTATCGGTGGCGTTGGTTTTGGGCTTGGTGTAGATCGCACTTGTCTAGCTGTGCAAGCCGAAGGCATTCAACTTTTCGATGAAGCGGCTACCGATGTGTTTTTCGTTCCAGTTGGAGACGCAGCTATCACGAAAGTCGTTGGACTAGCGGGCCTCGTTCGCGCGGCTGGAATCAACAGTGACATTGCATATGATGGCCGCTCGATTAAGGCAGCCATGAAGAGCGCAGATCGCAGCGGCGCCAAATTTGCAGTAATAGTCGGTGAAGATGAATTAGCGAATTCATCAGTAGTTCTGAAAAACCTTGCCGACGGATCCCAGGAAAACCTGCCCGTAGACTCTCTTATTACAACCTTGCTCGATCGTCTCGTCTAATTTTAATGAAGGAATGTGAATGCTCAGAACTTCCAATGCCGGTGCGCTCCGTTTAAGCGATGCCGGTACGCAAGTAACACTCGCAGGCTGGGTAGGAAAGCGCCGTGACCATGGTGGCATTGCATTTCTAGACTTACGTGATTCTTCTGGCACTGTTCAAGTTGTAGTACGCGACGAAGCGGTTGCTGGCGAACTACGCGCAGAGTTTTGCTTACAAGTCATTGGAACTGTAGAAGCCAGACCAGCTGGCAATGAAAACTCAGAAATTTCCACTGGCGACATTGAAGTAATTGCTGATCAAGTTATTGTGCTTAGTAAAAGTGCGCCGTTACCGTTTCCAATTGATGACGCAATTACGGTTGGCGAAGAAACTCGACTTAAGTATCGTTACCTAGATTTACGTCGGCCCGCAGCAGGCAACATCTTGCGGATGCGCAGCGATGTAAATCGCTTGGCGCGCGAAGTTTTGCACGAGCGTAATTTTGTTGAAATCGAAACGCCAACACTTACGCGCAGTACGCCAGAAGGTGCGCGAGATTTCTTAGTACCAGTTCGCTTGCAGCCTGGACACTGGTATGCACTGCCACAAAGCCCACAACTCTTCAAGCAACTTTTGATGGTGGCTGGCATGGAACGTTACTACCAAATCGCGCGCTGTTATCGTGACGAGGACTTCCGCAAAGATCGGCAGCCAGAATTTACCCAACTTGATATTGAAATGAGTTTCGTCGAGCAAGAAGACATCCTTGAAGTCGGTGAAGCGATCGTTCGCAGTCTGTGGCAGGGCACTGTAGGACACACCATTGGTGAGATTCCTCGTATGACATATTTTGATGCGATGGATAAATACGGTTCAGATAAGCCGGACTTACGATTTGATATGGAGCTAACAGATTGCACAAGTTATTTCTCGAAAACTGAATTCCGAGTATTCCAAAATGAATACGTTGGCGCAGTAGTAATGCCTGGCGGCGCAGATCAACCACGTCGCACGTTCGACGCTTGGCAAGACTGGGCTAAGCAACGTGGCGCTAAAGGTTTGGCATATGTAACTTTCGAAGCCGATGGCACGCTTGGCGGTCCGGTTGCAAAGAATTTGTCTGATGCTGAACGTGAAGGCCTAGCTGCGCACCTGGGAGCAAAGCCTGGCGATTGCGCATTCTTTGGAGCAGGTGACAAATCCAGTACTCAGCAACTTCTTGGCGCAGTACGACAAGAAGTAGGCGAGCGTTGCGGTTTGATTGATGAGTCACAGTGGTCATTCCTTTGGATCATTGATGCCCCAATGTTTGAACGAACTGATGATGGTGGCTGGACTGCTGTCCACCACCCGTTCACTTCACCAAATTCCGAGTGGGTAGATCGCTTCGAAGAAGCACCGGACAAGGCATTGGCCTGGGCATACGACATTGTCTGTAACGGCAATGAAATAGGTGGCGGTTCGATTCGTATTCATCGCAGCGATGTACAAGAACGAGTATTTAGCCTGCTTGGGCTAAGTGATGAAGAAGCCCGCGAAAAATTTGGATTCCTACTTGATGCGTTTGCATACGGACCACCTCCGCATGGTGGCATTGCATTTGGCTGGGATCGAATTTGCATGCTGCTTTCGGGTGCCACAAGTTTGCGAGACGTTATTGCGTTCCCTAAGACTGGAGCGGGCTTTGATCCACTAACAAGCGCGCCAACTCCAATTACCGATCAACAGCGACTTGAGGCTGGGATCGATGCCGATCCATTTGCCCAAGACGCCAGTGATGACTGACTCACTATTTGATCAAGACACTGGTGGTTCACCACTAGCCGTACGAATGCGTCCGCGCACTTTAGATGAGTTTGTGGGACAGCGTCGCGCGATAGCACAGGGCAGCCCGCTGCATAAGTTGCTACAGCCTGGTGACACTGACACAAAGTCGTCAGTAATTCTTTGGGGTCCACCGGGAACTGGAAAGACCACCTTGGCGCAATTAATTGCGCGCGCTGGTTCGGCCAAGTTCATGGAGCTTTCAGCGATAAATGCTGGCGTCAAAGATGTTCGCGATGTAATTTCTGCTGCGCAAGATAACAAGTCGCTCTACGGTGTCTCAACTGTGCTCTTTGTTGATGAAGTGCACAGGTTCAATAAGACACAACAGGATGCGTTGTTGCCAGGGGTTGAAAATGGTTGGGTAACTCTGATTGCGGCCACTACAGAGAATCCATCCTTTTCGGTAATCGCACCGTTGATGTCGAGATCGTTACTGGTGACGCTGTCGGAATTGGACGACACAGATGTTTCGAGTGTTATTTCAAAAGCAATCATTGATCCACGCGGTCTTAATGGAGCAGTGACAGTTAATGAAGAAGCAACGCAGATGTTAATCCGACTAGCTGGCGGCGATGCCCGTAGAGCTCTGACGGTTTTGGAAGCTGCAGCCGGTGTCGCGTTAAGCAACTCGCATAGCGAAATCAACGTTGATGATATTTCTGCAGCCAGTGATCACAATGTCGTTCGTTACGACAAAGCAGGGGATCAGCATTACGACATCATTAGTGCGTATATCAAATCTATTCGTGGCTCAGACCCTGACGCAGCGCTGCACTATTTAGCCCGCATGCTCGAAGCCGGCGAAGACCCAAGATTTATTGCGCGGCGGTTGATGATCAGTGCTAGCGAGGATATTGGATTGGCCGATAATTCAATGTTGCAGTTGGCGGTGGCTGCAGCGCAGACCGTGGCTCTAATTGGTATGCCTGAAGCGCGCATCACACTGTCCCAAGCAACTATCGCGCTGGCACTCGCTCCAAAATCCAACAGCGCATACCTCGCAATCGACAACGCAATTGCGGACATCCGTCAAGGAGACATCGGAATTGTGCCAGCGCCCCTTCGAGATTCGCACTATGCCCGTGCCGGAGACTTAGGACATGGAATTGGATATGAGTATCCACACGATGCGCCAGGTGGAATCGTTGCTGCGCAATACCTGCCAGATGCCTTGAAAACTACCACCTATTACCGACCAACTGATCGTGGTACTGAAGCAGGCCTGAGTGCGCTGTGGCGCAAAATCCGCACCTTGCTGGGTCGTGATTAAGCCCTTCACATCATTGTTCGTTAGGGTTTAGGGATTACCACCTAATACCCGCAAAATCCGTAGGTCACTAGAAATTGCCTTACTAGCGCAAAGAGAGTTGATAGCAGTGGAGTCCGCTGAAATTCGATCGAGATTTTTGAACTATTTCCAGTCCAAAGGTCATACGGTCGTGCCTAGCGCAAGCCTCTTGTTAGATGACCCAACTTTGCTTTTTGTGAATGCCGGAATGGTGCCATTCAAACCATATTTCTTGGGTGAAGCTGCGCCGCCATACCCACGAGCAGTCTCGGCGCAAAAGGTGGTTCGCACCTTAGATATTGAAGAAGTCGGCAAGACAACGCGTCACGCTTCGTTCTTTCAGATGTGCGGCAATTTCTCTTTCGGTGACTACTTCAAAAGCGATGCAATTCCATATGCGTGGGAACTGCTAACTTCGCCGATATCAGCTGGTGGTTATGGTTTCCCCGAAGACAAACTTTGGGTAACTGTTTATTTGGATGACGATGAGAGCGTAGACATTTGGCACAAAGTTGTCGGTGTTCCGATGGAACGCATCCAACGCCGAGACATGGCAGACAATTACTGGTCAATGGGTGTGCCTGGACCATGTGGACCATGTTCGGAGATTTACTACGATCGTGGTCCTGAGCACGGGCGCGAAGGCGGACCGATTGCAGATGAAACTAGATATCTAGAAGTTTGGAATCTTGTTTTCATGCAGTTCGAGCGCGGCGAAGGACCAGGCAAAGAAAACTTCCCGATCCTTGGCGAACTTCCAGCAAAAAGTATCGACACTGGAATGGGCCTGGAACGCATGGCTGCGTTGCTCCAGGGCGTAGACAACATTTATGAAATTGACACTACAAAAATAATCTTGGACCGAGCCAGCATATTGAGCGGTCAAAAATACGGCGCAAATCCAAAATCTGATGTGGCGCTTCGAGTAGTCGCAGACCATGCTCGCACTTGTGCGTTTTTGATTGCAGATGGCGTATTACCTGGCAATGAAGGCCGTGGATACGTGTTGCGTCGAATTTTGCGACGCGTAGTGCGAAACATGCGCTTGCTTGGTACGCATGAGCCTTCAATGCGCGAATTGATCGCTGCCAGCATCGAGGCTATGGCGCCACAATATCCAGAATTGCTTTCGGAACAAGGTCGCATCATGTCAATTGCAGCGGCCGAAGAAGAATCCTTCTTAAGTACGCTCGAACGCGGTACCTCCATGTTTGATTTGGCAGCTACTGAGCTGAAGTCAAGCAAGTCGAAAATATTAAGTGGTGACTCAGCTTTTGCACTACATGACACATTCGGGTTCCCAATTGACTTGACGCTGGAAATGGCGGCAGAGCAAGGGCTAATTGTTGATGAAGCGGGCTTCCGTACTTTGATGCAGGAACAACGTTCCCGCGCTAAGGCAGATGCCGTGCAACGTAAAAGTGGTGTGGCGGCAGTTACTGTTTATCGCGACATCATGGGTAAGTACGGTGTCACAAAATTCACGGGCTACACCGAAACTCAAACTGAAAGTATCGTCACTGGCTTAGTTGTCGATGGCGTAGATGTACCGAGTGCAAAAGCAGGAGACGAAGTTGAGGTTCTCACTGATCGCACTTCGTTCTACGCAGAGGGCGGCGGCCAGCTTGCTGACCATGGCATCATCACCCTGGCAGATGGCTCGAAGGTTGAAGTCATAGATGTGCAAACTCCAGTTCCTGGGTTATACGTTCACCGGGGCCGGGTTGTTGAAGGTGCATTTGAAGTCGGTAGCGCAGCATTAACTCAGGTTGATGTGCAGCGACGGTTAGCTATATCGCGCGCGCATACGGCTACCCACATGGTGCATAAAGCATTCCGCGAAGCATTGGGCGAGACTGCTACGCAGATGGGTTCGGAGAACTCACCGGGCAGATTCCGCTTTGATTTTCCAAGTGCGGGCGCGGTGCCACAATCAGTACTTGCTGATGTAGAAGCGCGAGTAAATGACGTACTGCTAGATAACTTATTGGTCACTTCTGAATTCATGACGCAGGAACAAGCGCGCGCAACGGGAGCGATGGCGCTGTTTGGCGAAAAATATGGAGATCAAGTTCGGGTTGTGAGCGTAGGCGACTGGGCGCGTGAATTATGTGGTGGCACACACACTGAACGCTCCGGCCAACTAGGTGTGATCACATTTCTTTCCGAAAGTTCAATTGGCGCTGGCGTGCGTCGAGTCGAGGCTTTAGTAGGCGCCGATGCTTATCGTTACTTGGCTAGAGAGCATCATCTAGTTGGACAATTAGCCGAAATGACGAAAGTTCGGGCAGAAGAGCTGCCAGATCGCATTGGAAAAATGCTGGAGCGGTTGAAGCAAGCGGAGAAAGAAATTGCAAAAGCGCGCACTGCAGCACTAACAAGCAACATTTCCGGATTAGTAGGCGAGTCAGTAAAGATCGGTAATACCCAACTATTTAGATTCACTGCACCTGCTGGAACCGGCGCTGGGGAATTACGCGATCTAGTAACAAATGCCAAGGGCAGCATCACGACAAAAAACTTTGTATTAGTAGGTGCGACGATCGACGGTGACAAGGTGGCATTCGTTGTCACCACAGATGCCGCCGCTCGGGAGTCGGGCGCGTCCGCATCAGATGTGTTAAAGGCCATGATGCCAAGTGTTGATGGTCGTGGCGGTGGAAGTCCTGAAATGGCTCAGGGCGGTGGCGCAAAAGTTGCCGCAATCGATGCAGCGCTAGCAGCGGCTGCTTCTGGATTGGGTGGCTAAATTTGCAGCGCGGGGTTCGGCTCAGTCTGGATGTAGGTTCCGTTCGAATTGGTGTAGCTGCTTGCGATGCGGACGGGTTGATGGCTTATCCCTTAGCAACAATTGATTACGGATCGGAATCTGTAACAGAAATCCTGGCACTGATTTTAGAACATCAAGCAATTGCAGTTTATGTAGGTAATCCAGTGAACTTATCGGGAGCGACGACAAAATCAACGACAGCTGCTGCTGAGTTTGCGACACAACTTGCCCAGGCATTGACCCAAGGAATTGCAGTTCGATTAATTGATGAGCGCCTCAGCACCGTTTCGGCGCAACGCGGCCTTCATGAAACGGGACGCAACACAAAGAACAGTAAGAGCATTATTGATCAAGCCGCAGCAGTAGTGATTCTGGAGCACGCACTAGAGTCAGAAAAGCGACAAGGGGATTTTGTCGGACAGATTGTGGAGTCGACTCGTGAGTGATCTAGACAAGCTAAACGCGATGTCGGAGCCTGCGAAACCATCTCGCGGTCGCAAACAGCCTAGAAATAGTTCGTTTTCGAAAATTATTTTTGGGATTGTCATTGTTGCTGTCATAGCAGTGTTGCTAGCGCCAAAATTGGCTGCTCGGTTGTCTAGCGCTCCGGATTTCCCGGGTCCTGGTACTGGGAATGTGCGAGTAGAAATTCAAGAAGGTGATTCCATCGCCAAAATTGGAAATACTCTCAAGGCAAACGGCGTCGTTAAATCCGTAGACGCCTTTGTGGCAGCTGCAGCTGACAATCCAGACTCAGCCAAGATTTCTGCTGGCATGTACGACTTGAAGTTTGAAATGAGCGCAAGCGGCGCAATAGAAGCGCTGCTTGACTCTGCTACAAAAGTTGTCGACAAGGTGGTAATTCCAGAAGGTAAACGGGCGGCTTGGATTTACGAAGAGTTGGCTAAAGCCACTGGAATTCCAGTTGCTGATTTTGAGGCAGCAGCTAGTTCAAGTGATCTAGGCCTACCTTCATATGCCGGAGGAAATGTAGAAGGTTTCCTATTTCCCGCCACGTATGACCTAGCTCCAGGCATGAGCGCGAAAGACATTCTAAAAACGTTGATCGCCAAATTTGATTCTGAAGCGAAACGCTTGGATTTAGAAGCACGCGCAGCACAAATGGGTAGGTCTCCATACGAGATTGTGACTGTCGCATCGTTACTTGAAGTTGAAGGACATCCGCGCGACTTTGGCAAAGTAGCCAGAGTTGTATACAACCGACTAGCAATGCCAATGCGCCTGGAATTTGATTCCACTGTTAATTACGGACTTGGCAAGACCGACGTTATTTTGACAACTGATCTACTCAATAAAGACACGCCTTACAACATGTATTTACACGATGGGTTAACACCAACACCAATCGATAATCCTGGGGCAGAGGCAATTGAAGCTGCGCTCAATCCTGATGCTGGCGATTGGATTTACTTCATCACAATTGATTTGAATACCCAGGAGACAAAATTTACTAAGTCCTATTCGGAGTTCTTGGTTTACAAAGACCAGTTCTTAGCTTTCTGCGATGCAAATCCTGGGACGTGTTGGTAATGAAAGCAGCAGTTCTAGGAAGTCCAGTTTCACATTCGTTGTCACCAGTTCTACATCGCGCTGCCTACGATGCTCTTGATCTAACACACACCTACGAGGCAATTGAAGTTCCGAAAGCAGGCCTTATTGATTTCGTGAATGGTTTGGACGCGAATTGGTTGGGTCTTTCGTTGACCATGCCGCTGAAAGAGGTTGCATTTGAGTTGTTACCAGCATGTGATGAACTTGCAATCAAGACTGGCGCAATTAATACTTTAGTTTTTAGTGATGTACTTCGCGGATACAACACCGACGTACTTGGAATTGTGGACGCAGTTCGAGAAGCTGGGCACGAAACGATTGCGACGGCAACCATTTTTGGCTCTGGCGCTAGCGCACGATCTGCGCTCGTTGCACTACGTGAGTTAGGCGCTAACGAAGTATCAGTGGTAGCACGCAACGAAATTGATATTGTCCGGATGGCGGAATTAGGGACACAACTGAACTTGGATGTGAAGTCTCACGCACTTGGCGAAACTACATGGATGGAAAGTGATTTAGTAATTAATACCACTCCAGCTGGCGTGTTAGATGAAATTGCGCAACAGGTTTTTCGACCACAAGGTCTACTTCTAGATGTTGTTTACGATCCGTGGCCGACTCAGTTAGCTGCGTGCTGGTCAGTTACTGGAGGACAGATTCTTTCGGGTTTATCAATGCTGTTACATCAAGCTGGACACCAAGTAAATCTGATGACTGGTGAAGTGGCGCCGCTAGGCCAAATGCGAGATGCGCTAAATTCCGAACTGCTTGCCCGCGGATTAAGCACAATCTAAGTCGCCAATTCGGTGTTATTGCCCAAAAGGTGAAAGACTAGAGGCATGTTGCGCTGGTTAACTGCAGGAGAATCTCATGGTCCTGCGCTGTCCGCGATTCTGGAAGGACTGCCAGCAGGCGTAGAAGTTGCAACAGCTGACATCGATGCCGCACTAGCCCGCCGCCGCCTGGGATTTGGACGCGGCGCTCGGATGAAATTTGAACAAGACGCCGTGACAATAACTGGTGGCATTAGGCACGGTTTCACGCAAGGTGGCCCAATTGCCATAACTATCGCCAATTCGGAATGGCCAAAATGGCAGGACGTGATGTCCGCTGATCCAGTAGATGCTGCAAGTTTAGAAAACGTGGCACGCAATGCACCTTTAACTAGACCGCGACCTGGCCACGCTGATCTTGCCGGAATGCAGAAATATTCGCACACCGATGCGCGTCCAATTTTAGAACGAGCAAGTGCGCGGGAAACTGCCGCGAGAGTAGCCCTTGGTGAAGTTGCTAAAAAGTTTTTAGAGCAAGTTGCTGGCATCACAGTCCTTAGCCATGTAGTTAGCATCGGATCTGTTGCTACGGACTCAACTGAAATTCCAGATTTTCAAGATTTAGCAGACATTGACAATGATCCAGTGCGCTGCTTTTCACCAACTGCAAGCGCCGCAATGCAAGCAGAGATCACATCTGCCCAAGCTGATGGTGACACGCTCGGTGGCGTAGTAGAAGTAGTCGCACATGGTGTCCCAGTAGGCCTGGGGTCTCACGTGCATTGGGATCGTCGCCTCGACAGTCGACTAGCAGCAGCGCTGATGGGTATTCAAGCGATTAAAGGTGTTGAAGTTGGGGATGGCTTCGAAACTGCGCGGCGACGCGGTTCACAAGCACATGATGAAATTTATCTTGATGGTGAATCACTGCATCGCAATACCAGCCGCAGTGGTGGTACCGAAGGTGGCATGAGTACTGGGGAAGCGATCCGAGTACGTGCTGCGATGAAACCGATTTCAACTGTGCCACGTGCGTTAGCAACAGTTGATGTTGAAACTGGCCAGGCTGCAACTGCGATCTCGCAGCGAAGTGATGCCTGCGCAGTGCCTGCGTCTGGCGTAGTAGCGGAAGCTATGGTCGCATTGGTGTTGGCAGATGCCGTTCTTGAAAAATTTGGTGGAGATCACGTTATAGAGACTGCCCGAAACATTGCGTCCTACCGCTCACATTTAAGGATGTAACCGTGGCACCCATCGTGTTGGTTGGAGTTCCTGGCGCCGGCAAAACTACAGTTGGCAAGCTGCTAGCGCGGGAGCTGAACGTTAACTTCTTTGATAGCGATCAAGTTATTGAGAGCCGTGCCGGCAAAAGTGTTTCCGACATATTTACGCAAGATGGCGAGCCAGCGTTTCGCAAACTTGAACACGATATTGTTTGCGAACTTTTACAAACTGATGAGGCAGTGCTCGCTTTAGGTGGTGGATCTTTAGGGAACGACGACACCCGTTCCCAAGTGCGCAAGGCAAAAGTTGTTTGGTTAATTGCCGGGTTAGCACAGGCAGTTGATCGCGTAGGCATGAATCGCAATCGACCACTTTTATTGGGCAACGTACGCGGGCAACTTGCAGATTTAATGGCAGCACGTGAGCCGCTTTACAAAGAAGTTGCGACTATTGCAATCGATACCTCAAAACTTATTCCAAGCGAAGTAGTGCAGGCAATCACAGATGATTTAGCTAAGTTAGAGGTTGGCTGATGACTGTCATCGAAGTACATGCCGAGCATAAATACGAAGTAGTAGTGGGCCGCAATATCTTGTCCAACATAGACACTTACTTATCAGGCGTATCACGAGTCGCAGTCATACATCCTGAGTCGATGCGAGATCATGCCGCAAAACTCAGACTGCAAATTTCCGATGTTGAGTCGATTGCAATTGAAGTTCCTGATGCTGAAAATGCCAAGACTGCAGCAGTACTTGAGTTTTGCTGGATGGCTCTTGGTAAAGCTGGATTCACCCGAAATGACCTGATTATTTCTATTGGTGGTGGCGCCACGACTGATTTAGCCGGGTTCGTTGCTGCGACATGGTTACGTGGTGTGAAAGTTTTACACATTCCAACAACTTTGCTGGGAATGGTAGATGCCGCGGTGGGCGGTAAGACTGGAATCAATACTGGTGAAGGCAAGAATCTAGTCGGCGCCATTTACTCACCGATCGCTGTGTTGTGCGACATGAATTTCCTGGACTCGCAAACTACCCAAGATTATGTGGGTGGGTTAGCCGAAGTGATTAAGTGTGGTTTCATCCGTGATGAACAAATTTTAGTTTTACTCGAAAGCGACTTAGTTGGTGCGCAATCGCCAAATTGGGTACACGCCGAGGAAGTAATTGCTAGAGCAATTCAAGTTAAAGCTGATGTGGTTGGGAATGACCTGCGAGAGACGCTAGGAACTAGCGCCGGTCGTGAGATCTTGAACTATGGTCACACATTTGGTCACGCCGTAGAACGCAACGAGAAGTTCACTTGGAGACACGGCAACGCAGTAGCTGTGGGAATGATGTTTGTAGCTAACTTGTCGCATCTTGCTGGTCGACTTGATGCCCAAATAGTGACTCGTCATAGCGATATTCTGTCGGGTGTTGGTTTACCAATTACCTACAACAGGGGTACGTTCAATCAGTTACTTGATGCCATGCGGATAGACAAAAAGGCGCGTGGCGCAAAACTTCGGTTTATAGTTCTGGAAGATATCGCTAAGCCAAATATTCTTGAAGATCCTGACTCGGCGTTGCTGATTGCGGCTTACAACAAACTAGGGCAAAGTGACTAGCATGCGAAAAGTTATGATTCTCAATGGCCCGAATCTAGATCGATTGGGGACTAGAGAACCGGATGTTTACGGGACTTTGTCGTTGCAAGATATCGAGAAGTTGTGCGTTGAAACTGCTACCACGCTTAAGCTCGAAGTTGATTTTCGCCAGACCAATGATGAAGCTACTTTAATTTCCTGGCTACACGAGGCTGCAGAAACTAAGACCTTCGTAATTATGAACCCAGCAGCATTTACTCACTACTCAGTTGCGATTCGTGATGCGGCCGCAATGCTGACAGCAGGCTTGATCGAAGTACACCTAAGTAACCCGATTGCGCGTGAAGAGTTTAGGCACACCTCTTTGATCTCTGGACTGGCAACAGGAACAATCAGTGGTTTTGGCGCACAGTCCTACCTGCTTGCATTGCAGGCACTAGTTAAGTTGTGACGTTACAGCGAATCGAACGGCTGCAATCTGAATTAGCCGACGATCAAGGGCTCTACGTCACCAATCTAATTAATGTTCGGTATCTTTGTGGATTCACCGGCTCAAACGGTGCGCTGTTTGTAACAAAAAACTCAGCAACACTAGCTACCGACTCTCGATACGAGATTCAGAGCGCAAATCAAACCATCGGTGTGGAGATCATGATTGGTCGGAATCTGTCTGAACTACTACTTCGCGGACAACCGCAACGAGAAGTTTTGGTAGAGGGTGATGACATCTCAGTAAATGCTCTCAAGGCACTTAAAGATTCCAATTCCAAAATGTCATTTTTGGAAACTGATGGAGTTATTGAGCAGTTGCGCAGTGTGAAAGACCAGTCAGAAATGCAGTCGATTCGTGCAGCCTGCCAGATTTCCACTCAGGCACTAAGTGACATTCTGCCAAAAGTTCAGGTTGGTCTCACGGAAAGACAAGTGCGAGATCTACTTGAGAATCGAATGCGGGAACTCGGGGCTGATGACATCGCTTTTGCATCAATTGTTGCCGGTGGCCCAAACAGCGCGATACCGCACCACGAGCCAACAACTCGTGAATTGAGTTCCGGGGACTTACTCAAGATAGATTTTGGTGCCAAAGTTGATGGATACCATGCAGATTGCACTCGAACTTTTGTTATGGGAAAGCCAGCGCAGTGGCAAGTCGAATTGCACCAAGCAGTAGCGCAAGCACAAGCTGCGGGGCGTAGCACCATAAGTTCAGTGGTGGATTACAGCTCCGTCGAAGACGCTGTCAACGCCTCACTAGCTGAGACGGGCTATCGCGAATTTTTCACGCACGGGCTAGGTCATGGCGTAGGACTTGAGATCCATGAAGAGCCGTTTTTCAGTCGCAATCGAGCGGGTAAGATTGCTAAGAACACGGTGATAACCATTGAACCTGGAGCTTACTTACCTGAACGTGGGGGAGTTCGGATCGAGGACACAGTTGCTGTCACAATGCAAGGTCATGAAAACTACACCGAGTTTTCATACGAACTAATTGAACTTTAAGCAGCAACCAAGGAGTACACGTGGCGTCAACAAATGATCTGAAGAACGGGCTAGTCCTGAACATTGATGGGCAGCTTTGGACCGTTGTTGAATTTCAGCACGTAAAGCCAGGTAAGGGTCCAGCTTTTGTTCGCACCAAGTTGAAGAACATCCTCTCCGGAAAAGTTGTAGACAAAACTTTTAACGCAGGTGTGTCAGTTGAGACCGCCGATGTAGATAAGCGCAACATGCAGTACCTCTACAAAGATGGCGATGGCTGGGTGTTTATGGATCTACAAACTTTTGAGCAATACACATTGTCAGACACAATTGTGGGCGACGGCTCAAAGTACATGCTAGAGAATCAAGAAGGTGTTGTAGCAATTCACAACGATGCTCCGATTTATCTTGAACTGCCAGCCAGCGTTGAACTTATGATTACTTACACCGAACCAGGCTTGCAAGGCGATCGTTCAAGCGCCGGAAGTAAGCCGGCCACGTTAGAAACAGGCGCTGAGATCAAGGTTCCACTTTTTATCGAATCAAATACCAAAGTCAAGGTAGATACTCGCGATGGTTCATATCTGGGGCGAGTTAACTAAGTGCGCACTAGAACTAAAGCACGTCAACGAGCAGTCGAATCTTTATTCGAAGCTGAACAACGTGGCGTAACTGCTACGGATGTTTTTGAGCGCAATCCTGATGTCAACGATTATGCAATTGAACTTGCAGCGCTTGTAGAAACAAATATCGATCGCATTGACGAAGTTATCGCAACCTACTCCCAGGCTTGGCCACTGGAACGTATGCCTGCAGTAGATCGAGCTATCGTTCGAGTTGGAATTGCCGAATTACTGTGGCGACCAGAAGTTGATAGTGGAGTAGCAGTTTCGGAAGCGATAGAAATTGCTGCAGTTCTTAGCACTCCGGAATCTGGCCGCTTTATCAATGGACTATTGGGCCAAATTGCCACTATCCGTGGGTCGTTAACTGCGATCTAATGTGCCCTGAGTGGGATTCGAACCCACACTGAACGGTGTTTGAGACCGCGCTCTCTGCCAGTTGGAGTACCAGGGCTTAATTTCTTACTCGTGAAAGGTTATCGCATAGAAATGTGCACGTTAACCGTAGGCTTGAGATATGCCAAAAGTGGGTAAGGCCTTGGTGAGGTATTAAGTGAACCAACAATTGACTTACCGAATTTGGACGATCCCAAATGCGCTTAGCGCCGCAAGGCTGCTCGGAGTGCCGGTTTTTTTCTGGCTAATCGTCGGTCCTAAGAATGACGGCCTAGCATTAACAATTTTAGTAATTAGTTCGTTTACGGATTGGCTAGATGGTTATCTGGCACGACGATTGAATCAGTTCAGCAAGCTAGGAGAGTTGCTGGATCCGCTGGCAGATCGGTTATATGTTGTCGCTGCCTTGCTCGCACTTTACATCCGAGAATTGATTCCAGTCTGGGTGGTTGTTGCATTGCTGTCCCGTGACGTAGTGATGTCACTATTCCTTGCTTATCTAAAGAAGCATGGATACAACGGAGTTCCAGTGCACTTCGTAGGAAAAGCAGCAACAATGAATTTGCTGTATGCACTGCCACTTATATTGATGGGCACATTTAGCGGTCACGTTGGGCAATTTGCGGAAATATTTGGTTGGGCATTTTTGCTTTGGGGAATAACCATGTATTGGTACGCCGCCATTTTGTACATCAAACAAATACTTGCTCTGCGAAGGAGTATCAATGAGACTTGATGCTTCACTGGATGCGCTACTTGCGGACGCTTTAGCGTCTGATTATTCGGAATCAGATGCAACACGTAATCATGGCAAGTTTTCAGTTGTCTTTGTTGCTGTAGCGGCAACTATTGTCACGCTGGTTCTAGGAATGGCAATCGCAGAGACTAGATTGCAGGCAACTGAGAATACGCTAACTAGAAATGCGCTCGTCGATCGGGTACATGCTGCCGATAAGCGCGTTCAAGTTCTTGAAGCCACTGTATTGACAGCGCAACGTGATCTACTAGATGCTGAACAGGCAACACTTGCTGGGACTTCTCTTGGGGCGCAAGCTCGAGAGCGTCTACTTAGACTCCGTGCTGCAACTGGTCAAGCTGAAGTTACCGGTGGAGGCGTATCAGTGACTTTAGACGACGCTCAAGTGGACTCATTGACCGATGTAACTAATCAGCCGGGCAAGGTTATAGATCGTGACTTGCAAATGGTAGTGAATGGGCTCTGGCAAGCAGGAGCTACCAACATTGCAATCAACGGTCGCAGGCTTACTCCAACATCTGCAATTCGTTCTGCCGGTTCTGCGATTTTGGTCAATTACCGCCCGCTTAGTCCTCCTTATGTCGTCGTCGCTGTTGGGCCAGATCCAAACCAGATAGCCGGATTGTTTAGAGAGAACGCCGCTGGATTATTGCTTGAGCAACTCGAGGCGCAATACGGCGTAATCTGGGAACTGCAAACCATTGGTGAAGTTACGCTGCCAGCAGCAGGTACTACCACCACTACAAGTAAGGACACGCCATGATTCCGGCCATTGGGTTGTTAGTGGGAATCGTCGTTGGACTTCTCCTGCAACCGACGGTGCCAGTTTGGCTTCAGCCTTACTTGCCGATCGCAGTTGTTGCGGCACTAGATGCGGTCTTCGGAGCATTTAGATCAGTTCTCGACGGTTTGTTCAATGATCGAATATTTGTGATCTCGTTTCTTTCCAACGTTTTAGTGGCGGCCATGATCGTATTCCTGGGTGACCAACTTGGTGTTGGTTCACAGATGTCAACCGGTGTAGTCGTAGTACTCACGATGCGTATCTTCGCTAACGTGGCAGCTATCCGACGACATTTGCTGAAGGCATAACGGAATGGGAATGCATTCGGCGCCTCGCCGTGGCAGGCCAGTTCGCACTGCGGCTGAAGCAAGGTTTCGTCTCAAAAGATCATTGACACCTCAGCGCAACGGCACCCAGGTCATGATCACGGTCTTATTCATCTTGCTCGGATTTACTTTGACGGCCGCTATAACGGGCAGTGCTAACGATGCAGTTCTTGCGAATGCCAGACAGAGTGACTTAGTTGGATTGTTAGATGATTTAGCGCAGCGCGAAGCACGCCTTGATTCCGAAAACACCAGGCTAGAGGCAGCGCGTGAGACCTTACTTGGTGGCGATGAGTACGCCGCACTAAATGAAGCAAAGCGACGCGCAGATGCATTGGGCGTCCTTGCCGGCACCGAAACTATCATTGGCTCAGGCATCACGATCACAATTGCGGGAAACTTGACGGCAACAACTTTGTTGGATGCAATGCAAGAGTTGCGAGATGCGGGTGCGTCTGCGATTCAAATTTCCGATCGAGGGCTGTCAGTCCGAGTAGTTGGTAACACCTGGTTTGCGGATAGTGCAAGTGGTGTAACCGTGAGTGGTACCGCTCTACAAGTACCAATAACGATTTCTGTGATTGGCGATCCAACAGTTTTGCGCCCAGCTATCGAAATCCCGGGTGGTTTAGTAGATACGGTTGGTTCTGGCGGCGGCGAAGTGACCATTGAAGAAAGTCAAAATGTGGACATTTCGGCTATCGTGCCCCTGCCGAAATCCTAGGTTCTGGTGCCGTACGATTTATCCATGAGTAACATACCTGCAGATTTGAAGTACACCGCCGAGCACGAATGGGTTCGAGTTATTGATGAATCCACGATCCGCTTCGGAATTACAGATTATGCCCAGCATGCTCTAGGTGACATCGTTTTCGTTTCACTGCCTAGCGTTGGCGACAGCTTGACTGCAGGAGCCACATGCGGTGAAGTCGAATCCACAAAGAGTGTGAGCGACATCTATGCGCCAGTAACTGGTGAAGTTCTTGCCCGCAACGACGCAATTGAGACCGCGCCAGACACCTTGAATTCCGATCCGTACAACAACGGATGGATTGTAGACGTGAAGGTCTCAGGGAACGCTTCAGAACTAGTTGCGCAACTTCTAGACGCTGCCGCGTATCAAGCCATCACCACAAGCTAAGCCTCACGTTAAGGTATAGACATGGATAACAGTGGAGACGAGTCAGAGTTAACTAAAGCTGTACCGCTTAGCTCTGATGCCACTGGCGTCATCCCGATAACTGAAAGTCCAGAGACTGGCGAATTAACCGCAATTGATGCGTCCACACTTTCTGGTGGGGGATCGGCTTACCTAGTAGTTCGCCGGGGCGCAATGGAAGGTATGCAATTCCCGTTGGCTGGCGGGGAAAAGATTTCAATTGGTCGGGCATCTGATAGCAAGATTTTCCTAGATGACGTAACTGTCTCCCGAAAGCATGCACTCGTGGAACTGGTGGGAGATGGCTGGACTTTGAGTGATGCCGGTTCGCTAAATGGAACTTATGTTAATAAGACTCGAGTTGCGACAACGCAATTGCATAATGGTGACGAATTGCAAATTGGAAAGTTCCGATTTGTTTTCTTGTTAGCAACTGATGCAGGACAGTAAATGTCAGCTACCGAATTTGATTTTTCAAAGCATTCACCCGCTCTTTTAAGCATTGGCGAGGTTCTGGTTCGGCTTCGTGATGAGTTTGAAGATATTACAATTTCAAAAATTAGATTTCTTGAAACAAATGGCCTAATTACGCCAGAACGCACAGCAAGTGGATATCGCAAATTTTCACTTGTTGACGTTGAACGCTTGCGTTATGTACTGCGCATGCAGCGGGATTATTTCTTGCCATTACGCGTCATCAAGGAACACATAGACGCCTTGAATCGGGGACTACAGCCGGCCAACGTTTCCGATGTGGCACCAAAGCCACCGCGCGCCTTGGTTAGCACCGAAGCAATTGCCTTATCGAATGACATGCAGTCAGTTCGCATGAATCGCTTAGAGTTAGTAGCTGACACACAGGCAGATGCCGAATTCATAGATCAGCTGGTGGAATTTGGATTGATCAAACCTGATGCACAAGGCTATTTTTCAGTTACCGCATCTGCAGTGGTGACGCTAGCCCTGTCCCTACGTAGTTACGGGTTAGAGCCGCGCCACCTCAAGACTGTGCTTTCTAGCGCTAGTCGCGAAGTAGATCTTTTTGCGCCGATAGTGAAAAGCGCAGCCTCAGGTCGCAACATTACAGCCAGCGCACAAGCCGAAGAACTTACAGTTCAGTTGGCTACATCAATAATCTCCCTGCATGGGTTGCTGGTCCGCGAAATTATCGATCGGCAAAACTAATTAAGTGTGCATAGAATGAGCGCTGTGAGACAAGTAGATGTTGTTGGTGTCCGGCTCGAACTGCCGTCAAACCAGCCTGTCTTGATTTTGCGCGACCAGCTGGCAGCTCGTTACCTGCCTCTTTGGATTGGTACAGCCGAAGCCACCGCAATTTCCCTGGCGCTTGATGGCGTCATTCCTGCTCGACCGTTGACGCATGATTTACTGGCCTCTACCATCACGCAACTTGGGGGACAGGTAACTTCAGTGACGATCAGTGAATTGATCGAAGGCACATTCTACGCAACCATCAATTTCCTAAACCATGATTCGATCAGTGCCCGTCCATCGGATGCAGTTGCGCTAGCAGTTCGAGATGACGTTCCAGTTTTCGTAGCTCAAGACGTTATGGATTTTGCTGGAATGGATCTAGCTGATGACGATGAGCTATCCGCTGAATCAGGCGATGATCTGAGCGAGGCAGAACTTGATGAATTTCGGGCGTTCCTAGATGACATTCAGCCTGAAGACTTCAGCTAGAAACCCCACCAAACAAAGGGTTTGATATCTCAACTAGAGGTTTAGGTTAAGACTTCGGCGTGTCGCAGGCATATGTCTTTGACCTTGATATTCGCTAGTTCTATTGTGAAAGGACACAGGTTCCCCGTGGGTTGATTAGTCATCCCTCCCTGCTGTTCTCAGGAGCAATGCATGTCAGACACTACGCCAGACAACGCAGCCCAACGTCAACGAGAAATCGCACGTGATGCTGCGGCTATCAAGGCTGGGGCACAGGGTTTGCTGTTTGACGAGACTGCAATGGAGTCAATGCCTGAGGTTGGTTACCGCGGACCAGTTGCTGCCGGAGTAGTAGGAATCACTTATCGCCAACTCGATTACTGGGCTCGCACATCGTTAGTGCTGCCAACTGTTCGCCCAGCTACAGGATCCGGTACCTCACGTCTTTACGGTTTCCGCGACATTTTGGAATTGAAGATTGTTAAACGCCTTCTGGACACGGGTGTTTCACTGCAACAGATCCGCACCGCCGTAGAGCACTTGCGGGCACGTGGCACGACTGACTTAACTCAGGTCACGCTTATGAGCGATGGCGTTAGCGTTTATGAATGCACCTCACCAGATGAGGTTATTGACTTACTAGCTGGCGGCCAGGGTGTGTTCGGCATCGCTATCGGTCGCGTTTGGCAAGAAATCGAAGGCTCCTTGTCCCAGTTGCCAAGTGACCAGTCTGAATATGCAGTCGCCGAATCGGACATTGTCTCCGATGGCAACGATGAATTGGCTATGCGCCGTAAAGCTCGAGTCGTAGGGGAATAAGCGCGTCAACTCGTGCCCCGTAGTACGCTTTAAGGGCTATCGATTCCGAGTGGGAGAGAGCGCACAGCCAGTGCGACGCCGAAGGGGCAATGCTCCCCAGAACCTCTCAGGCATCAGGACTACCTGGAATCAGCAACTCTGAAATG
>WLPX01000007.1 GCA_009698575.1 Actinomycetota bacterium | reverse complement strand
TTCAGCACAGTTGGTTTACCGCGATAGAACGTTGCAACAACTTTGCCGGGAAGGGTTCGTCCTGCGTAAGGGGTATTTCTACTTGCACTTGCAGTATTTCGTGCCACTACTTCTTCGCTGACACGGGGATCAAAAATTACTAAGTTTGCGGGTGATCCAGCGACAATTGGCTGTCCTTGATCACTGACGCGACCAATCTGTGCCGGTTGCGTTGACATCCGATCAGCAACAGCAGCCCAGTTCATTAATCCGGTTTGCACCATAGTTTCATAAACCACACTCAAAGCACTTTCCAGGCCAGTCATGCCAAATGCTGCGGCAGTCCATTCGCAATCTTTATCTTCGGAAGGATGCGGCGCATGGTCAGTTGCCACAATGTTGATAGTGCCATCAGCTAACCCAGCGCGAACTGCTGCTACATCAGCTTGCGTGCGAAGTGGTGGATTGACTTTGAAAATTGGATCGTAGGATTCAACAACATCGTCAGTGAAGTACAAGTGGTGCGGAGTAACTTCAGCCGTGACGTTAATCCCCCGAGATTTCGCCCACCGGATTATCTCGACGCTGCCCGCTGTCGAGAGGTGACAGACATGCAGGCGTGAATCAACATGATGCGCAAGTAAGACATCGCGCGCGATGATTGCTTCTTCGGCAACTGCTGGCCAGCCAGCCAGACCTAATTTTCCAGAAACGATGCCTTCATTCATTTGGGCGCCTTCAGTCAGACGAGGCTCTTGGGCATGCTGGGCAACTACTCCATCAAAAGCTTTTACGTATTCCAAGGCGCGGCGCATTAACGCGGCGTCATGCACGCATTTGCCATCGTCACTAAAGACTCGAACGGCTGCGGCGCTATCGGCCATTGCGCCAAGTTCGGCAAGCGCAGTTCCCGCTAGTCCCATAGTTACAGCACCTACTGGGCGCACGTCTACTAAGCCAGCTTCTTGACCCAGGCGCCAAACTTGCTCAACAACTCCGGCGGAATCGGCAACCGGATCTGTGTTTGCCATTGCGTGCACTGCAGTGAAGCCACCTTTTGCAGCAGCTCGACTTCCGGATAAAACGGTTTCTGCATCCTCACGCCCTGGCTCGCGCAGATGCGTGTGCAAGTCGACTAAGCCAGGCAATGCGATGCAACCTGATCCGTCAATGGTTTGGTCGCCACTTAGACCCTTGCCGATCTCAGCGATCAAGCCATCTTTTACCAAGATGTCGGTTGGCTTGCCATCTAAAATGCAGACGTCTTTGATTACGTAACTAGTCACGATTCGGACTCCGATCCACCGAGAATTAAATACAGGACAGCCATACGCACGCTTACACCATTAGCTACCTGTTCGACGATCACCGAGCGCGCGGAATCGGCTACGTCTGCGGAAATTTCCATACCGCGGTTCATTGGACCTGGATGCATGATGATTGCTTGCTCCGAAAGTCGATTCATGCGGGTCAGGTTTAAGCCGTATCGATTGCTGTACTCGTGCGCAGTTGGGAAGTAAGCCGCGTTCATTCGCTCGCGTTGTACCCGCAACATCATTACGGCATCGGATCCTTCTAGGGCTGCGTCTAAGTCGTAGGAAACTTCGCAGTCCCAATCCTGAACTCCGTAAGGCAACAGTGTTGGCGGTGCAACTAGGCGAACTTTGGCACCAAGAGTATTAAGAAGAAGCACATTGGACCTGGCGACTCGACTATGCAGGATGTCTCCGACGATTGTTACGGTTAATCCCTTTAAGTCACCTTCACCGTTTCGCAAGTGGCTGCGCAAGGTGTATGCATCAAGCAGTGCCTGCGTTGGATGTTCGTGTGTACCGTCACCGGCGTTGACTACGCCGCCTGAAATCCATCCTGCGTTTGCAAGTCGATGCGGAGCGCCACTGCTGTTGTGCCGGATTACTACTGCGTCGGCGCCCATGGCTTCGAGCGTCAGTGCAGTATCTTTCAGGCTTTCACCTTTGGACACACTAGATCCCTTGGCTGAGAAGTTGATTACGTCTGCGCTCAGTCGCTTAGCAGCTGCTTCGAAGGAAATTCGAGTGCGGGTTGAGTCTTCGTAGAAGAGATTCACGACAGTGCGCCCACGAAGCGGTGGTAACTTACCAACACCTTGTTCGGTGGCCGCAGCTAGTTGCTTTGCGGTATCCAAGACCAACAGTGCGTCGTCGTAACTTAAGTCAGCTGCACTCAAAAGATGTTTCATGCGTCACGCTCGATTCGTACTTCGTCTATGTCGTCGTATTCGACTAGATGGACTTGAATTTTTTCTGATTGCGAAGTCGGTAGGTTTTTTCCAACATAGTCAGCTCGGATTGGTAGTTCGCGATGACCGCGATCTACCAAGACTGCTAGTTGCACTAGTTCCGGGCGACCATGTTCGGATAATGCATCCAACGCTGCGCGAATTGTTCGGCCAGAGAAAAGCACATCGTCGACCAAGATCACAAGTCGGCCTTCGATGCCTTCGGCTGGAATGGTTGTTGGTTGCAAGGCGCGGGCTGGTCGCATCCGTAAGTCGTCGCGATACATCGTGATGTCGATTGCGCCCACCGATACTGGCGACCCTTGAATTTGGGAGATCTTTTCCCCTAGGCGGATTGCCAATGCGGCGCCGCGAGTGGGAATACCCATCAAAGTTAGATTTGTGGCGCCATGAGTTCGTTCGACAATTTCATGGGCTAACCGAGTTAAGGCGCGAGAGATATCGCTGGAATCAAGGACTACGTGTCCTTGCGGCTCAAAGTCGTGCGTCATCTTCTACCTCCTTTCCTGCCTCACGGGACAGGTGTTAAAGGATGGCGTGCTTTCAAGCTTTGATTACCTTAGCAGGCAGGCTTGGGTTTGGTCACATTCGCCGTGGTTAATGGGATTGAGCGCGAAAACGCTTACGCGTTGTTACATTTGCCCAGCACTTATTGGGTGCAAATAACGCCTAGGCGTTATTTGCACCATGACCCAAGCGATGTACGCGCATGCCGTTAGTAGACCCAGGTACGCCTGGTGGCACACCAGCAATAACCACGATCGGATCGTGCATTTTAAAGCGCCCTAGATCCAGTAAAACCTTGTCCAGTTGGGCAACCATGTCGTCAGTATGTGAAACGCCAGGCGCAAGAAATGTTTCCGTGCCCCAAACCAGTGAAAGCTGATTTCGAACATGTTCATTAGGTGTGAATGCAAGTAATCCAGTGCGGCTTCGATGACGGGCAACTAAGCGAGCAGAGCTTCCGGTTTCGGTGAATGCAACCAAACTAACTGCATCAACATGCTTTGCAACGTCAACGGCAGCCAAACACATGGCTTTAGCAGTTTCTCCTTGGGCATCATCTGCCAACTTTGGCAAAGTCTCAAGGGCCTCAGCTTCAATGTGGGAGATGATGCGACTCATAGTTTCCACGACGTGCACTGGATCAACACCGACACTGGTCTCGCCGGAAAGCATTAAGGCATCAGTGCCATCTAAGACTGCGTTTGCAACGTCACTTGCTTCGGCGCGAGTAGGGCGTGAGGCGCTAACCATTGACTCCAACATCTGAGTTGCAACAATTACTGGCTTGGTTGCAGCGCGCGCCAATGCGATTGCACGCTTTTGCACCATTGGAACTTGCTCAAGTGGTAGCTCTACGCCTAAGTCGCCGCGAGCCACCATAATTCCATCAAAAGCTGCCACAATTTCAGCCAGATTTTCTACAGCTTGTGGCTTTTCAATCTTTGCTATTACGGGAATCCGACGACCTTCTTGATCCATGATCGCATGCACGTCATTGATGTCTGCTGCACTACGAACAAATGACAGCGCGATCATGTCGACACCTTGCTTTAACGCCCATCGCAAATCATCAATGTCTTTAGTCGAGAGTGCCGGAACACTGACTGCAACTCCGGGTAAATTGATTCCCTTGTTGTCACTCACAACACCAGCTTCGGTAACTCTGGTGATCACTGCATCTTTTGTAACCTCGACTACTTCCAGGCCAACTTTTCCATCATCGATCAGAATTCGATCTCCCGGCTTGCAATCCCCTGGCAAACCCGAATACGTGGTGCCACAAATATTTGCATCCCCTGGAACATCGCGCGTCGTAATTGTGAAAGTTTCGCCAGTTTTAAGTTCGACTGGACCGGAAGTAAATCTTCCAAGTCGAATTTTTGGACCTTGTAAATCTGCCAGAATGCCAACGCCGCGGCCCGTTTCAACACTTGCCTTTCGGACCATTTCATATGACTTGCTATGAACCGCATGATCACCATGGGAAAGATTAAGTCGAGCAACATTCATGCCCGCATCAACTAGGGCTTTCACAATTTCAGGCGTAGCTGTGGCTGGACCAAGTGTGCAAACTATTTTTGCGCGACGCACGATGATTCCTAACTAGCGGTAGAACTTAAGTTTACTACCGTAAGCCTGGCAAACTTTAACGCTTGGGTTTAGCGCGACGACCGCGTTGCTTAACTTCGGAACTAGAAGTTGTGGCCGATGAGTTAACAGTTGCAGAATTCGTGGTTACTGCCGTGGGCGCTGGCAAAGATTCAGTCGATGCAGTTCCAGCAATTACTAGCCTGCCGCCGGACATAAGTTCTCGACCAGGGTTTCGCTCACTGGAACGAACCAAGTAAATCAAAGCAAATGCCCCAATAAAGAGTGCAGTAAAGACGTTGAATCTAATTCCCAGGACATGGTGAGCATCGTCAATACGCAGGGTTTCGATTAACCCACGGGCTGCGCAATACAGCGCAACATAAAGTGCAAAGACGCGACCATGGCCCATGACATATCGCTTGTCTGCCCACATCACAAACAGTCCAATAGCTACGCAAGCTATAGCTTCGTACAAAAAAGTTGGATGGAAAGTGTCAAACTGCGTGAAATCTGTTGGACGGTTAGCCGCATCAATTTCTAGACCCCACGGCAAAGTTGTTGGACGACCAAATAGTTCTTGGTTAAACCAGTTGCCAAATCTTCCGATTGCTTGAGCAAATGCAATTCCTGGTGCGATCGAATCTGCAAATGGTGCAAATGGCACACCCAAACGTTTGCAGCCTATCCAAGCCCCGACACCGCCCAGTGCAATGGCGCCCCAAATACCCAGGCCGCCTTCCCACACCCGAAAGATTCCCATGAAGCCTTTGCCGCCCTCGGCAAAGTAAAGTTCCCAGTCCGTTGCCACGTGGTAAAGCCGACCACCAATTACTCCAAATGGCACAGCCCACATCGCGACATCAGCAACTTGGCCAGCAAGTCCACCTCGTGCCATCCACCGTCTGCTACCAAGCCAGACTGCAAAGAATATTCCAACCAAAATGCAAAGTGCGTATGCCCGAATTGGAACGGGACCTAACTGCCAAACTCCTTGGGAAGGACTAGGCAGGTAAGTCGGCAAAAAAATCATTTATGAATTATTCGATTACTGCTTAGCTGCAGCTTCAATTGCCGCAGTTAATTTAGCTGGGTCGAATAGTACGTCGCCTGAGATTTCTTGTCCGTTTAGAATTCCCGTTGGCGTTGAACTAACTCCCTCAGAGTTAAATAGACCATACGAACTCGTGACCCAGCCAGCATATTTTTCGCTACTTAGGCAATCATTAAAAACCTTAAGTGCATCGCCAGAAACCCCTGATGATTCTGCAATAGCGGATAAGTCATCATTTGAGTAACCACCACCTTCAGTGGCAGGTTGAGCCTTGAATACGCCGGCATGAAAACCGTCAGCCGCATTAGCATCTACTGCGCACCCAAAAGCTAATGTTGCTCGCTGCGAAGAGTTTGGATTTCCAGCAGCGGTGTTTTGAGCCTGTAGTTTCTGGTCTAAAAATATGGTTGGTCGATATTCCACTCTAACTTTTCCAGCATCTATAAGTTCTTTTAGTGCAGATCCAGAAGCAGTTTCAAAAGCTCCACATGCTGGGCATTGAAAATCTTCCCAAATTTGTAACATTGGAATTTTGTCTGCATCTGCAGCAGTCCAGGCCGGGCCGACTTTAACGCCGTAGGTATCACTGGTTACGCCTGTTGGCAGAACTGCATCCGCAGGAATGATGGCATCTTTATTTGAAAGAAGCGGGATTGCAATCAATGCGCCCATGACGATAACTACAACGATTCCGCCAATGATTCGAATCTTGCGTTGACGCTTTTGTTCAATGGCTGCTGCTTCTTGACGAGCGGCAGCTGCGGCGGCTTTTGCAGCTTTTGCGCTTAAGTTTTCTTGGGACACCAAAAACTCCAGATACTTTGAGAACCACTACTAATTACTTTAATTATGTCGCACTTTTCACCAGTTCAAAACTTTACAAACGAGACCTAAATTATCGAGTTAAACCTTTACTTAGAGCCTGGGCAAGTGCTTTAGCCGCGGCCGGACCACCCTGTTCAATTGCAGTTACGAAAGCGCTTCCGACGATGACGCCATCGGCATATTGAGCAATTTCTTTAGCCTGTTCAGGAGTGGATACTCCTAGTCCAACTGCTACCGGTAAATCTGTGTGACGCCGTACTTTTGCAACTAAACCTTCGATGGCATCAGAAAGTGAAGTTCTGGCTCCAGTAACACCCATGACTGCCCCGGCATAAACAAATCCTGTAGTCACGTTGGCTACTTTGGAAATACGTTCATCTGAACTCGAAAGTGCAACTAAAAATACTCGCTCGACATTCTTATCGGATGTTGCAGCAATCCACTCTTGGGCTTCCTCTGGAGTTAAGTCTGGAGTAATTACGCCAGAGCCACCTGCGGCAGAGAAATCAGTTGCAAACTCGGTTAACCCATAACGCTCGATTGGATTCCAGTACGACATAACAAGTGTTGGCACGCCAAGTTCAGCCACGCGCTTTACGGTATTGATCACGGTCGCAGATTTTGTGCCGCCTGCTAATGAAATGTTTACTGCCGCTTGGATCGTTGGTCCGTCCATTACTGGATCGCTGTAAGGAAAACCAATCTCAACGATATCTACGCCACCTTCGACCATGGCGGCAATACATTCAACAGCGCCATCTTCAGTTGGGTAGCCAGCTGGCAAGTAAGCGATTAAAACTGCGCGATTTTCGGCTTTGGCACGTGCAAAAACTTCATGCAACAAACTCATGGATTCATGCCAAACCACTTGGCGGCAGTTTCAACGTCTTTGTCGCCTCGTCCCGAGAGGTTTACCAAAATGATTGCGCCAGGTCCAAGCTCTTTACCAATTTCTAGTGCACCAGCAAGGGCGTGAGCGGTTTCTATTGCCGGAATAATTCCTTCAGTTTCGCAAAGTAACTTAAAGGCTTGCATCGCTTCAGTATCCGTAACTGATCGATACTCGGCCCGACCGATGTCTGCCAAATAAGCGTGTTCTGGTCCAACACTTGGGTAATCAAGTCCAGCGCTTATCGAATGGCTCTCAATCGTTTGACCATCGTCATCTTGCATGATGTAAGAACGGGCGCCATGCAATACGCCAACAGCGCCACCCACAATAGTTGAAGCATGTCGACCCGTTTCAATTCCATCGCCGCCGGCTTCCAAACCAAGTAGACGAACATCGCTATCTGGAATAAAAGCTGTGAAAATTCCAATGGCATTCGAGCCACCACCAACACAAGCAGCAACTACATCCGGCAACCGACCAAATCGGTCAAGCATTTGTTCGCGGGATTCATCGCCAATTATGCGGTGGAAATCGCGAACCATTTCAGGAAACGGCGCTGGTCCGGCAACAGTGCCCAGCATGTAATGCGTGTTTTCAACATTAGCTACCCAGTCCCGCATGGCTTCATTAATGGCGTCCTTTAAAGTGCGACTGCCATTTGTTACTGGCACAACGGTCGCGCCTAACAATTTCATACGCGCTACATTTAACGCCTGGCGCTTGGTGTCTTCTTCGCCCATGTAAACGACACATTCCAAGCCAAGTAACGCAGCTACCGTTGCAGTGGCAACTCCATGTTGGCCGGCACCAGTTTCTGCAATAACTCGAGTCTTGCCCATCCGTTGAGTTAATAGGCCTTGACCTAAAACGTTGTTAATTTTGTGCGAGCCAGTGTGGTTTAAATCTTCACGCTTTAACAAAACTGTGGCGCCACCGGCATGCTCAGAAAATCGCTTGGCTTCCGTGATTGGACTAGGGCGACCTGTGTAATTAACTTGCAAGTCACGAAGTTGTTTCAAGAAGTTTGGATCGACCATTGCCTTGCGAAATGCTTCATCCAGTTCATCTAAAGCAGCCATGAGCGCTTCTGGCACAAAACGACCACCGAATTTGCCGAAGTGTCCGCGCAAATCTGGCATTGCTACCACATCATTGGGTGCCATCAAGAACCACGATTCATAAGAAATTTTTCGCGAGCCTGCTCGCCTGCCTGAGTCCATTCTGCGACAGTTTCGGCAGGAGTACCACCTGTGACCAATGCCTCGCCCACCAATACGGCTTGCGCCCCTGATGAGACAAGGTCAATGACTTCATTAGTGCTAGATATTCCAGACTCGGCAATGCCCACAATGCCTGAGGGAATCTGAGGTAATAAGTTGTGACAAGTTGCTAAATCAACTTCAAGAGTCTTTAAGTTACGAGCATTTACTCCAATTAAAGCTGGTTGGATTTGCAGCGCGCGGGCAAGTTCAGACTCATCGTGAATTTCAACGAGCACTGACATTCCCAGTTCAAGAGCTAAGGCATTCAGTGAATTAAGTTGCAGGTCAGTTAACCCAGCAACAATTAGCAGGATGACATCGGCGCCATGGGCGCGCGCTTCCCAAATTTGATATTCATCAACCATGAAGTCTTTGCGCAAAATTGGCACTGACACTTTGCGGCGAACTGCATCTAGATCTGCCAAGCTGCCGCTGAATCTGCGTTCTTCGGTAAGCACGCTGATAACTTGAGCGCCACCGGATTGATATGAAAGTGCCAGTTCGGCTGGATCAGTGATATCGGAAAGGTGTCCCTTGCTTGGACTTGCGCGTTTAACTTCGGCTATCACACTGAAGTTACGCGCCTGCAGAATTTGGGATGCTGGAAGTGCCCGAGGTACATCGTTTGCGATCTGGCGTAAAGTCTCAAGCGGAATTTTGGATTTACGCGCCACAAGATCTTCTTGCACTCCCTGGATGATCGAATCCAGAACAGAATTCATTGATTAAAACCCAGTTTAACTTTGCTTGCCGTAGCCCATAAGAGCCAGGACTTTACCGGCGATGCCAGCAACAGGAATTAATGCCACGCCAATCCAAAAGACTGTCGGCGAGACAATTACCACACCAATGCAACCAACCAGGAATGCAAGCATTGTGATGCCGACTGCGGTCCAAGCAGCAACCGTGTGGCCGTGGTCATCGTGAGCTTGCGACATTGGAACTCCTAAATTTTGGTGGTAACTACATTCTATTGGTTCGTCGGATCCGCAAGCGTTGGGTCGATACCTTGATCTAGTGCCTGCCATGGGGTTAGATCGTTGGCGCTAGAACGTTCCCGCTGATAGCGCGCAGACAATTGCGAGTCAAAGGACTTTGTCGCAATGAGTGCGCCGCAGCAAAGAATTATAAATCCTGATGGAAAAACTACCCAAGCATAATGTGTAGTTTGCGAAGTCCAACCTGTAATACTTCGGCCAACAGCCTGAGCTAATTCTGAGCTAACAAGGTTTTCCAAATTTTGAATCAGACTCCGGGTCGCAAACAAAATTCCAATGCCAATGAGAAAAATAATGGCGCCTACAAATTTACGTGCCCATCCCCTAGTGGCGATCACACCAAGAGTTGAGGCAACTGCAGCGATCGCTAAGCCATTTAAAGTTGGGTCTAGCTGGTTGGCGCTCAAACTTAAATCAACTTGAGGAAATCCCGGCTCAATGTAGGTTGCTGCTACCCATTCTCGAGATAAAACGATAAAAATAATTATCGAGAACAGAAATTGAATTGTGACTAGGTTTCGAAATGTTAACTTCATTTAGCGCCTGTCAAGGTGTTTGCTACGGCTATTGCATTTAAAACTGCCATCGCTTTTGCCTGGCACTCGGCATCTTCACTTTCTGGAATTGAATCTGCTACCACTCCCGCACCAGCTTGCACATAAGCCACTGAATTTTTAATAACGGTAGATCTAATCGCAATTGCAGTGTCGACATTTCCCGCAAAATCAAAATAGCCAACACAACCGCCATAAACTCCGCGCTTAGTCGTTTCCAGTTCTTCAATAATTGTCATTGCCATCGGCTTAGGAGCCCCAGACAAAGTACCAGCTGGGAAAGTTGCCGCAACTAAATCAAAAGCACTTACCTTTGGATCAATTTTGCCAATCACTGTTGAGACAATGTGCATTACGTGACTGTATTTTTCGATACTCATAAAGTCAGTAACTTCAACAGTGCCAGGTAGGCAAACTCTGCCCAAGTCATTTCGACCTAAATCCACCAGCATTAAATGCTCAGCGCGTTCTTTAGCATCTGCTAACAGGCTCTGGGCATTTGCTTGGTCAACTTCTGGGGTATCGCCACGTGGTCGCGTCCCAGCAATTGGATGCACCATTGCTTCGCCGTTACGCAGTGTCACTAACGCTTCCGGACTTGAACCAACAATATCAAAAGCAACTTTGGTACCAAGTGCTTCACCGGGACCAGTAAGTTCTGGAATTCGAAATAAGAACATGTAAGGACTTGGGTTAGTCGCGCGAAGGACTCGATAAACATCTAAAGCTGAAGCTTGACATTCTGTGGCAAATCTTTGACTTAACACAATTTGAAATGCATCTCCAGCGTGAATGCGTTCTTGCGCAATTCTCACCGCAGCTTGGTAATCACTACTTTGGGTTTCTCGAGTAAATTCTGCTTTGGCGCTTCGATCAAAAGATGCCACGCTTGCTAGAGCTTGTCCCCCTAGCGCCGCTTCCATCTCTGCCAACCGCCGCTGCGCATCTTCCCAAGCTTCGTCTACTCGCTCATCAGAATTGTCATAGTTAATTGCATTTGCAATTAACGTTACGGTGCCGTCCTTATGATCGAGCACCGCTAAGTCTGTCGCAACCAACATTGCTAATTCGGGCAGCTGTAATAAGTCAATCGTGTCATTTGGTAGTTTTTCTAGGCGTCGTACAATGTCATAGCCCAAATACCCAACTACGCCGCCAGTTAGTGGCGGTAAGGACTCGGTAGTTAGGCCTTCGTTAACACCAGCCGTGAAAAGCACATCTAAAGTTTCGCGCAATGCTGAAATTGGATCACCAGATTCAGGAACACCTTGGGGAACTTTGCCAGACCAAAGTGTCTGACCGTCACGCTCGGAAAGCATGGCAGAGCTTGCAACACCTACAAATGAATATCGTGACCAAGACCGGCCATGTTCAGCCGATTCCAATAAGAATGTACCCGCGCGTTCGTCAGCAAGTTTGCGGTAAAGCCCTAGTGCCGTTTCGCCATCGGCAAGTAACTTACGAAAAACTGGAATTACCCGACGACCCTGGGCAAGTTTCCTAAATTCTTCTAAATTTGGCGTAGTCATTAACTGACCTCGGGATGCGTTACGGAATTATCAAAACAAGTTTGGCTACCGGTATGGCAAGCCGGCCCAGATTGATCAACAATCAAAAGTAATGTGTCGCCATCGCAATCAGCAGCAAGTGAAACTACGCGCTGGCTGTTTCCAGAGGTTTCGCCCTTGACCCAGACTTCACTACGGCTGCGACTCCAATAAGTTGCTTTTCCGGTAGATAGGGTTTGCGCAATCGTGTCGGCATTCATCCAAGCCATCATTAAGACTTCACGAGTGTCTACTTGCTGAACAACGACAGGGATCAAGCCCTGGTCATTAAACGCCAGCGTTTCGAGAAATGATGTCGACATGTACCTATTGTGCCGTGCTGGAACTTACTAGGCGAAATTGCCTATCAGCAAAATTACCTTACTTCGTTGCCGTTGCTACGTAATTCGGACTTAACATCCTGAATCGAAAGTTCATTGAAGTGGAAAACGCTAGCTGCCAGTACCGCATCGGCGCCGGCAACAACTGCTGGATGAAAGTCGGTTAGCTTCCCAGCGCCACCACTAGCAATAATCGGGATATCTACAACTGCCCGAACTGCTGAAATTAACGCAAGGTCATAACCATTCTTAGTGCCATCCGCATCCATGGAATTCAATAGCACTTCCCCAGCTCCGCGTTGGGCTGCTTCAATAATCCATTCCAAGGCATCGCGACCACTGCTATTTCTACCGCCATGAGTTGTAGCCTCAAAGCCACTTGGACATCCTGTGGCCCGGCGAACATCAACCGATAACACCACGCACTGATCGCCAAACTGCGCTGCGGCCTGCGAGATTAATTCTGGATTATCCAACCCAGCAGTATTGATTCCGACCTTGTCTGCGCCTGCGCGCAACAACTGATCGACATCGCTAACAGATCGAACGCCGCCGCCAACTGTTAGTGGAATAAATAATTCATCTGCGGCGCGCTTTACCATTTCATAAGTTGTTTCCCGATCACTACTTGAAGCTGTGATATCGAGAAAGATTAATTCATCTGCGCCAGCTGCCCCGTAGCGCTTGGCAAGTTCAACTGGATCTCCGGCATCCTTGAGGTTTTCAAAATTAACACCTTTAACAACGCGACCAGCATCAACGTCTAAGCAAGGAATTACTCTGATCGCTACCGACATTTCCTAACCTTGTGGTCCAGCAACAGTTATTGCTTCTTCCAAAGTAAATGCCCGAGCGTAAAGCGCCTTACCAACAATTGCGCCTTCTACTCCAATGTCAGTCAACGCTCGTAAATCTGACAGGTCATTTAAGTTTGCGATGCCACCGCTTGCGATCACGGGCTTATCGGTGCGCGCGCACATTTGCTTAAGTAGTTCAAGATTTGGCCCACGTAATGTGCCATCTTTAGTTACATCTGTTACTACGTAACGTTGACAGCCATCTGCCTCCAAGCGATCTAGAGTCTGCCAAATGTCGCCGCCTTCTTTAGTCCAACCTCTAGCAGCTAGAACGGTGCCGCGAACATCTAGACCAACAGCGATGCGATCGCCAAACTCAGCAATGACTTGCGCGGTCCATTCGGGATTTTCTAAAGCCGCAGTTCCTAGATTTACTCTGCGACATCCCGTTGCCAAAGCGGCGCGCAGGGACTCGTCATCTCTAATGCCACCTGATAGCTCGACATTTACATCAAGTTGCGCAACAACACTGGCAAGTAATTCACGATTTTGTCCTCGGCCAAATGCTGCATCCAAATCAACTAAATGAATCCATTGCGCGCCGCTTGCCTGCCAATCCAAAGCTGCGGCCAATGGATCTCCGAATGAAGTTGCGCTATCGGCCTGCCCTTGGACTAGCCGAACTGCTTGCCCGTCAGCAACATCGACTGCAGGTAACAAAATTAACGATGACACTTTGTGCTCCGAATTCATGTGTGGCTCATTTAATAGCCGATATCCAGTTACCCAACAATGCCAGACCGGCATCCCCAGATTTTTCTGGGTGGAATTGCGTGGCCCAAAGCGGTCCATTTTCTACTGCCGCAACAAAATCTTCACCGTGGTTGGCCCAGCTCACTTTTGGCGGAGAAAGCAATTCGTATGGATCCAATTCCCATTTTCGAGCTGCATAAGAATGTACAAAATAAAAACGCTCATCTGAAATGCCAGCGAACATTTGGGATTCGTTAGCGGCAACTACATTGTTCCAACCCATGTGTGGCAAAACTGGCGCAGTCAGTTGATCGACAGTTCCGGGCCATTCATTTAGGCCTGGATGGAATCCAAGCTCTGCATGTTCGGTACTTTTTTCAAACAGCACCTGCATACCAACACAGATTCCCAATACTGGTCGGCCACCAGCTAAGCGTCTGCCAATAATTTGGTCACCTCGTACGTTTTTGAGTCCGGCAACACAGGCTGCAAAAGCTCCAACCCCTGGAACTAACAGTGCGTCAGCATTCAAAGCGATTTCGAAGTCGGCAGAAATAGAAACAGTTGCACCGGTAGTTTCAACTGCACGTTGTGCTGATCTAACGTTTCCAGAACCGTAGTCCAGGATGACAACGGTTGTCACGAGTTAGAGGCTTCCCTTAGTTGATGGCACGTCTGTGACGCGAGGATCAATAGCAACTGCGTCACGCAGAGCTCGGGCCACTGCTTTGAATTGCGCTTCACTAACGTGGTGGGCATTTCGACCACTAAGGATTCGGATATGAATACAAATTTGCGCAGATGCCACAATCGATTCCCAAATGTGACGAATCAATGTGGTATCAAAAGTTCCGATCAATTCAACAATTTCCGGCTGTTCGTGAACCAAGTATGGGCGACCGGATAAGTCCACGGCTGCATGGCACGCAGTTTCATCCAGCGGCACGTATGCATCGCCGAATCTACGAATGCCAACTTTGTCACCAAGCGCTGTACGGATCGCTTCGCCAATTGCCAGCGAAGTGTCTTCGACAGTGTGATGAGAGTCCACATCAACATCACCCTTTGTAACTACCTTTAAGTCAAAACCGCCGTGGCGACCAAGCTGGGAAAGCATATGATCGAAAAATGGCACACCAGTTTCAATGTCAATCTGTCCAGTACCGTCGAGGTTTAACTCAACTGAGACTGAGCTCTCTTTAGTGGAACGTTCGATATGTGCGGTGCGTGCCATGGGAATCACTTTCGGTTGTTTGTTGTTACTTTTAGTAGTGCAGCCTTGAATTTGTTGTTTTCCTTTGGTGTGCCAATACTTACTCGCAGCCAGCCATCAGGGCCAGTTTCACGAATTAGTACACCTTCAGTTACTAATTGTTCCCAAGTTTGCGTGCGATCGCCAAACGGACCAAATAGTAAGAAGTTTGCCCCACTTGGAGCCACTGTAAAGCCATTATCACGCAGCCAAATTGCAAGCGTGTCTCGCTCACTTCGCAATAGATTTACTTGACCTTGTAGTTCAGCACTAAATTGCAAAGCAACCCGAGCAACTTCTTGGGTTACTTTCGAAAGATGATATGGCAATCTGACTAGTTGCAATGCCTCTATTAATTCTGCTTGAGCAACTGCGTAACCAAGTCGAGCGCCAGCAAATGAAAAAGCTTTACTCATGGTTCGAACTACAACAAGTCGTGGATGAGATGGAATTTCTAAAATTGCACTGGGCGTACCGGCTGGCCGAAACTCAGCGTACGCTTCGTCAACAATTAGTACGCCCTTGAAATTATCTAGCAGATAAGTTAGCTCAGCTGGATCTAGTACTGTCCCTGTTGGATTATTTGGCGAAGTTACCACGATTAAATCTGGGTTGCGAGAAAGTACTTGATCAATAATCTTTTGATCTATCGAAAAATCGGAATTGCGATTCGCGGTTTCATAATTAGTGAAAGTATTTCGGCAATAGTCCTCATACATAGAATAGTTCGGCGCAAAAGTGACTAATAATTTGTCCGGTCCCCCAAATAACTGAAGCAACTGTTGCATTACTTCGTTTGAACCATTTGCGGGCCAAATGTTTTCCGCAGTTACTGCACCCTGACTTTCGGTATTTATGTACTTTGCCAAATCCGCGCGCAATGCCAGTGCGTCGCGATCTGGGTAGCGATTCAAACTTGCGCCCACTTTGGAAATCACCTTGGCAAGCTCAGCAACTAATTCAGGTGATGGTCCAAACGGATTCTCATTTGTGTTTAGTCGAACCGGAACATCAAATTGCGGTGCCCCATATGGTGAACGGCCAACTAGATCGCTGCGAATTGGTAAATCATTCACTGTGATCGAATCTCTATTGCAGCGGCATGTCCTGGCAAGCCTTCGGAATTAGCCAAAGTAACTACGGTTTTTGCAATGTCATTAAGGGCAGCCTCGGTGTATTCAACATAATGAATACCACGCAGGAATGATTGCACAGACAGTCCAGAAGAGTGGCAGGCGCAACCGCCAGTTGGTAATACGTGGTTTGATCCCGCAGCATAATCACCTAGCGAAACCGGTGACCAATCTCCAATAAATATTGCGCCAGCATTATTTACACGGCGCGCAACTGCAGCAGCATCCCTAGTGTGAATTTCCAAGTGCTCGGCAGCGTAAGCATCAATTACATTTAGTCCATGTTCTAAGTCATCAACTAGTACAAATGCACTTTGCTGACTAGTTAAGGCAATTCTGATTCGTTCGTGATTCATGGTAGTTGGGACGAGTCGCTCCAGGCTCTCGCGCACATTAGCGATTAATTCCGGGCTATCAGTTACCAAAACTGAAGCTGCTACAACATCATGTTCGGCTTGACTGATTAAATCTGCTGCAACAAAATCTGGATTTGCAGAATCATCTGCCAAAATTGCAATTTCGGTTGGGCCAGCCTCGGAGTCAATACCAATTAAACCTTTAAGTAATCGCTTTGCGGCGGTCACATAAACATTGCCTGGGCCAGTGATCAAATAAACTGGTTCGATTTCATCTGTTGCGCCATAAGCCATAAGTGCAATCGCCTGGGCTCCACCGGCTGCATAAACTTCGGTGACGCCAAGCAACGCACAAGCTGCCAAAATTGTCGGATGTGGCCAACCGCCAAAATCTTTTTGTGGTGGCGAGCAAACAACAAGTGATGGCACACCAGCAATTTGTGCTGGCACAACATTCATAATCACACTGCTTGGGTAAACGTACACACCACCTGGCACGTAAAGTCCAACGCGCTGCACGGGTAACCAGCGTTCACTAACGGTGCCACCGGGCGCGACCTCGACTGTTGTTTCGCCACGGCGTTGGTGCTCGTGCACAATTTTGACCCGACGAATTGCTTCTTCAAGGGCAGCACGAATATCTGGATCAAGATCGGTTAGCGATCGATCGAGTACATCCTGGGGAACTCTAATTTGCGGCGCGGTGACGCCATCAAATTTTGCCGACCACTCCTGGACTGCAACTACTCCACGATCCCGTACATCTTCAACAATCGGGCGAACTTGCTCGACAACGGAATCTAAGTCCGATTTCGCACGTGGCACTACGTTGCGCAGGTCTACTGCCCGGCGGGAACCACCGCGTAAATCCAATGTCGACAACATATCTGTAAGTTTACCTTGAATTTCAAGGCATAGAATTTACTGATATGGCGACAGGAACTCCGGCTACCACGTTGCTGGCTAAATCAGGTGTGAAGTTCATTGAGCACGAATACCAACATGATCCAGCAGCAACCTCATTTGGCCTAGAGGCCGCCGAAAAACTTGGGTTTGATCCAGCGCAGGTCTTTAAGACGCTCATTGCTTCAGTTGACGATTATTTTGCCGTGGCAATCGTTCCGGTAAATCAACAGGTGAGCTTGAAATCACTTTCCCGAACACTAGGTGCAAAGCGCGCAAGTATGGCCGATCCAGCTCAAGCTGCCCGAATGACCGGATATGTTGTGGGTGGCATTAGTCCACTTGGCCAAAAGAAGCTACTACCGACCGTAATTGCAGAATCTGCCAAATTATTTGAAACTATTTTGGTAAGTGGCGGCAAACGTGGTTTTGATATTGAACTTTCGCCGTTGGCACTTGCTGAACTCTTATCGGGTCAGTTCGCCGACATAACTAATTGATTTAAGTTGGCTGGAGCGTCGGGGCTTCTAGGCAAGCAGCGCCCAATAAAGCCTTTAAGTCTGCAAACAGTGAGGGTGAAGGTGCTACTCGAAGTTTGTCATCGGTTTTTACTGATACGAATTTTTCCGCTTGTACGACCGTTAAGTGAACTTCAGTAGTACCAGGATGTGCACTAAGGATCTGGCGCAACGAATCCATTACCGCAGCATTCACTCTGGTTTCTGGAATGTAGATATTTACTGGACCTGAATATGCAGCACTTATGTCAGGAACTGAAATTTCCAGTGCAGCCACACGCGGACCTTCGTCATCTCGCTTGTCAATGCGGACCTTCATTAACAAAATGGCATCTTCATTTAGCATGGCAGCGACTTTATTAAAAGTATTTGGCCAGACCATAACTTCGACAACGCCTTCAAGATCTTCGAGCGCCACAATAGCCCAGCGATCTCCGGATCGCTTTGTGGTCTTGAGCTGCACGCTGCTAACTAAGCCGCCCAAAGTTACGATTGATCCGTCGGAGGCTTCGGCAACTCCGGAGATTGGCATTGAAGTGCTCATTGCCAAGACATGTTCTACGCCAAATAGTGGATGGTCACTTACATATAGGCCAAGCATTTCGCGTTCTTGAGCCAACAAAGTTTTCTTATCCCACTCATCCAGCGAGATATTTACTTCGATACCACCAATGGAATCATCAGAATGATCTTCAGATGTGCCAAACAAATCGAATTGGCCAATTGCTTCGGCTTTCTTGGTATCAAGAACTGAATCGACAGATTCAATGTGAACTGCAAATAGTCCGCGTCGAGTGTGACCGAGCGTGTCAAATGCGCCAGCTTTAATTAGTGACTCAATTACGCGCTTATTGCACACCTGGACATCAACTTTTGCCAAGAAGTCACCAAACGAAGTGAACCTACCTTTTTTGGTCCGACTTACTTTTAAGGACTCAACTACATTCACGCCAACATTTCGCACTGCTGCTAGACCAAATCGAATATCGGTACCGATTGCAGTGAAATCAACATCTGATTCATTAACATCTGGCGGCAAAACTTTAATTCCCATGCGACGGCACTCATTTAAGTAAACAGCAGACTTATCTTTGTCATCTTTTACGCTGGTAAGCAAAGCGGCCATATATTCAGCTGGGTAATTAGCTTTGAGGTAGGCCGTCCAATATGAGACCAAGCCATAGCCAGCGCTGTGTGCTTTATTAAATGCGTAATCTGAGAATGGAACTAGAGTTTCCCATAATTTATTGATAGCAACTTGCGAGAATCCGCGTTCCTTCATGCCGGCTTCGAACGGTTCGAATTCTTTATCAAGAATCTCTTTCTTCTTTTTACCCATTGCTCGACGCAGCAAATCTGCTTGGCCCAAGGTGTAGCCGGCAACTTCTTGCGCAATCGCCATAACTTGCTCTTGATAAACAATTAGCCCGTAGGTGTCACCGAGGATCGCTGCTAGTGGTTGCGCTAAATCAGGGTGGATTGGAACTTGAACTTTGCGCTTATTTTTGTAATCTGCATAGTCGGTGTGAGCATTAACACCCATTGGGCCCGGTCGATACAAAGCCAAGACGGCAGAAATATCTTCGAATGAGTCAGGGTTCATGGATCGCAACAGCGAACGAATTGGTCCACTGTCTAATTGGAATACTCCTAAAGTATCGCCACGAGCGAGTAATTCATAAGTTTTCTTGTCATCCAGTGAGAGTGTCTCCAGAACCACAGTTTCATCGCGATTTGCTTTGATGTTTAGCAAAGTGTCATCTAGGACTGTCAGATTTCGCAGACCCAAGAAATCCATTTTTAAAAGTCCAAGTGACTCGCAAGCACCCATATCAAATTGCGTGATGATCGCGCCATCTTGATCACGACGCCAAATTGGCAGAACATCTATCAGTTCTTCTTTACAAAGGATTACCCCAGCCGCGTGTACACCGGGTTGGCGCTTCAAGCCTTCGATACCGCGAGCAGTATCGACAACGGCACGGACATCAGCATCATCTTCATAGAGTTCTCGGAATTCACCAGCCTCCGCATATCGATCATGATCGGAATCAAAGATCCCCGATAGCGAGATGTCTTTACCCATGACACCAGGAGGAATTACTTTCGTGATTCTGTCGCCTAGTGCGTAAGGAAATCCTAGAGCGCGAGTGGCATCCTTAACTGCTGCTTTCGCTTTGATCGAAGCGTAGGTAATAATTTGGGCAACTCGTTCTTCGCCATATTTATGAGTCGCATAACGAATCATTTCGCTGCGGCGACGTTCATCGAAGTCGATGTCGATATCTGGCATAGAGATACGTTCCGGGTTTAGGAATCGCTCGAACAGTAACCCGTGTTTAATTGGATCTAATTCCGTAATGCCAAGTGCCCAAGCAATTAACGCACCAGCTGCAGATCCACGACCAGGCCCTACTCGAATACCTTCGTCACGCGCATGACGACATAAGTCGGCAACTACTAAGAAGTAACCAGGAAAGCCCATCTGTTCAACAACTGCTAATTCAAACTTTGCGCGCTCGAGATGTTCTTGCGGAATGGCTCCGCCATTAAATCTACGTTTTAGTCCAATCTCGACTTCCTTTACCAGCCAAGTATTTTCAGTTTCACCGTTAGGAACCGCAAATGCTGGCAGTAAGTCTTGGCCTTCGACAAAATTAATATTGCAACGCTCGGCAATTAACAAAGTGTTGTCGCAAGCGTCCGGTAATTCGCGCCATACCTCGCGCATTTCGGCCGCAGTCTTTAAGTAAAAGTCCTGGGCATCAAACTTGAAGCGCTTTGGATCATCCATGGTTGAGCGAGTGCCAATGCATAGTAAAACTTCGTGCATCCGGGCATCTTCAGGATAGACATAATGCAGATCATTTGTCGCGACCAATTTAAGGTTTAAGGTTTTGGCGATCTTTAATAGATCTTCGCGATGTTTGCGTTCAATTCCTAAACCATGATCCATTAGCTCAACAAAATAATTATCTTGCCCCAAAATATCTCGCATGGTTGCTGCAGTGCTCAAAGCTTTGTCGTAATTACCAGCTTGCAACCAACGATTAACTTCTCCGGAAGGACAGCCGGTGGTACCTATAATCCCTTTGCCATATTTTTCTAGCAGCTCAGCATCAAACCGTGGTTGATAGTAGTAACCCTCCAGACTTGCCTTACTAGACAGTCGAAATAAATTGTGTAGCCCGACATTGTTTTCAGCCCAAAGTGTCATATGGGTGTAGTTGTAACGCCCGCGGCCAGCTCCATCTAGCGAAGTGTCATCTACTGCGGGGGTTCCAAAATCAAATGGCGCTCTAAGCTGCCGGCCTTGTGGCGCGAAATATCCTTCGATACCAATGATTGGCTTTACGTTAGTAGCCTTGGCCTTTTTCCAAAATTCAAATGCCCCATAGAGATTGCCATGGTCAGTCATTGCGATGGCTGGCATACCCAATTCGTCGGCCTTGGAAAACAAGTCACCTAGGCGCGCAGCCCCGTCCAGCATGGAGTACTCGGTGTGCACATGTAGATGCACGAACGAGTCGTTACTCACAGAATTTGTTCCTTTTAATGCAGAGGGTTAAGTACGCGAGAGGAAGGACGCTCCCCTAGGTTACCCGCGACGTGTGACAACTAGTGGCAGTGGGTGAATTCGTGGCTATAGGTTTCGGGCTAATTCCAAGGATCGAGCCAGATCTGGTGCATATTCGGAATGGAAGGTCACGCGCTCACCCGATACTGGGTGTTCAAATCCAAGTCGTACCGCGTGCAGCCACTGCCGATCCAGCTTTAACTTGGCAGCAAGTGTTGGGTCCGCGCCATAAGTTAAGTCACCACAACACGAGTGACGCAGACCTGACATGTGTACTCGAATTTGATGAGTGCGACCAGTTTCTAGATGCACTTCAAGAAGTGATGCGTAGGCGAACGATTCCAAAGTGTCGTAATGCGTAATGCTAGGACGCCCACCATTCATGATGGCAAATCGATATGAAGATGTCGGGTGGCGATCAATTGGCGCATCGATTGTGCCATTGATTGGATCGAGGCGACCCTGAATCAGAGTGTGGTAAATCTTGTCTACTGTTCGATCTCGGAATTGATCTTTGATACTGACGTAAGCAAGTTCAGATTTAGTAACAACCATCAAGCCGCTAGTTCCAACGTCTAATCGATGCACAATACCTTTTCGCTCCGAAGGCCCGTAGGTAGTTAATACCGTTCCCATTGCCTCAAGTGACCCGGTCACAGTAGGTCCAGACCAACCTTGACTTGGATGAGCAGCAACGCCAGCAGGTTTGTCGATTACGACAAATGATTCGTCTTCAAAAACAATGGGTAGCACAACAGTTGGTTCGGCATCATGTAAGTCAGGATCTGGCAAGTCGACTTCAATTACATCCCCAAATGCCAAGCGCGCACTCTTTTGCGCAACTTTTGTATTTATCGTCACTCGTTTGTCATCAATCATTGTTACGCAGCTAGCGCGCGATTCACCAGTTAGCCGAGACAAAGCAACATCACATCGTTCACCGTCAAGTGACTCGTCGATTGGCCAAGTACGAATCATGATGGGTCCGAATTGTTGGTTTCCGAAAAAGCACTTGGCGTGCGGTATTCGACGCCACGAATAGATAACATCACCATCGCAACTGATGACAGGACAACGGCACTATCGCTGATGTTAAACATTGGATAATTCGGCAGTGAAATAAAATCCACGACATGACCGTGGAAAACTTCCGGGCTACGGAAAATTCGATCGACTAAATTTCCTAATGCCCCACCCAGCAATCCACCTAACGCAATTGCCCAGGCGCTATTTGTGACACTTTTAGCTAAAACTAAAATCGAAATGCTTACTGCAATTGCAATTAATGTAAATACCCAAGTGACGCTGGTGCCGAATGAAAATGCTGCGCCGGGATTGCGCACAAATGACAACTTAAGAAACTCTCCGATGATAGGAATTTCAGCTTGGTTTTCTAGTTTTGCTACTGCCCAAACTTTAGTAGCGATGTCTAGTAATAAAACAAGAAGTGCGGTTAAGAGCAGGTGGCGACGATACACGACGTTAGGAACGGTCTTCACGCTCACGGCAAGGCATACACATTGTCGCGCGCGGGTTTGCTTCCTGCAATCGTAATTTACCGATCTGCTTGCCACAGTTTTCACAAGCACCATATGTACCAGCATCAATTCGCTCTAATGCGCGATGAGTTTGGTCTAGCAAATCTTTCTTATTAGAAAGAATTGAAATTTCATGCTCGCGCTCGAAAGTCTTGGTTCCAGCATCAGCCTGATCGTCTCCCGCGCCTTCACCACTTTCCATAATCAAGTTATGAAAACTTTGTTCAGCTAACGCAATTTCTTCGGAGAGTTCTTCAGCTTCTTTAAGTAAGGTTTTGCGTACCGCATTTAATTCGGTCTTGGTCCAGTTTGATTCATCTTCTTGCACGACTGGATGCTTTGGCGCTGCTTTCTTACCTGGAATGGCTTTGCGCACAGATGGCAAGCCAACGGAACCAATTGGGTTAATAACTTGAACTGGAGGGCCAGCTAACGCAGCAGCTGCAGCAGCTTCAGCTTTGGCGATCGCAGCAAGTTGCGCCTTAGTAATTTTTGGCTCTTTTACAACAACAGGCTTTGGTGCAGCTACCTTCTTTACTGGCTTAACCGGTGCCTTCTTTGCTGGTGCTTTTTTCGCAGGCGCTTTCTTTGCCGGAGCTTTCTTGGCTACCTTGGCAGGGGCTTTCTTGGCAGGAGCTTTTTTCTTGGCGACCTTGGCAGGAGATTTCTTAGTTGCCTTTGTGGCGGCAGGCTTCTTGCCCGCTTTGGCCTTAGCTGGTGCCTTCTTAGCTGGTTTCGCAGCCATTGATTTACCCCTTTAAATAACGTTCGAGTCTCTAGACTCTACCGAGTCGCACTTCAAAAGCTCGCTTGACGGTACGCCAAAACCGAATTTCTGGCAATTTTTGAGTTGTTGTTGGGTTTCTAGGACCTAAGTGCAGACATTGCGCAGGCATTACCCAATGCATAATTTCGAGAGTTTTCCCAGTAATCTTTACTCTTAGTCGGCAAAACGATGATGAAGACACATCGCGCAGCTAGCAGTACCAAAAGAGCGAATTGGGGACGGTGCGAGCCCAAGGGTGCTGAACTGCGAGATATCACTTCTGAGTTGCCTCGAAGAACGGTCAATTGACCAAGTAGAACGAGCACGTTGACTATAACTTAAGTGGATTTCGCACATTGCTTTAGTCGCAGATTGCAAAGTCAACAAGGGTGGTACCGCGGGAATGGCTAACCAGTCATCTCGTCCCTTGATTAGTTCGATAGTGCTTTAGGGCATTAGCGGCGACTGACAGGCGACAGGAATACTGATGGCATACCGCGATGTACCCGCGAAAATTGATCTTCCAGCGATGGAGCATGAAGTGCTCTCGTATTGGAAAGACAATGACATCTTTCATAAATCTTTAGCTCGCACCAATGACGGTCCACTTTGGGTTTTTTATGAGGGTCCACCAACGGCAAACGGTATGCCAGGAACTCACCATGTTGAAGCGCGAGTTTTCAAGGATATTTTTCCGCGCTATCGAACCATGAAGGGTTACCGAGTCCCGCGCAAAGCAGGTTGGGACTGTCACGGTTTGCCAGTTGAGTTAGCAGTTGAAAAGGAACTGGGATTCACGGGCAAACAAGATATCGAAAAATACGGTATCGCCGAATTCAATGCCCGCTGTAAAGAATCAGTGCTTCGACATGTTGATGAATTTGAAGCAATGACATCACGCATGGGTTACTGGGTTGACATGGATCAGGCCTACTGGACCATGGATGAGAAATATATCGACAGTGTCTGGTGGAGCTTAAAGCGGATTTTCGATAAGGGCCTGTTGGTGCAAGACCATCGCGTATCCCCGTATTGTCCGCGCTGCGGCACCGGATTATCGGATCACGAGTTAGCCCAAGGTTATGAAGATGTGGTTGATGCGTCGGTTTACGTTCGCTTTCCAGTAACTAGTGGCCCATTGCCAGAAAAATACAGTGGAATTTCACTTTTGATTTGGACGACAACTCCGTGGACCTTGATTTCAAATACTGCGGCTGCAGTAAATGCTGATGTGGATTACGTTGTCGCACAAGCTACAGATGGTGAGCACTTTGTTATTGCAGCTGCGCTTCGCGAAAAAGTGTTGGGCGAAGACTCGCGTGTACTAGAGACAATTAAGGGACGTGACTTAGAAGGCACGTCTTATAAAAGACCTTTCAATTGGGTTGAGTTTCCAGAAACAGATGCACCGATTCATACTGTGCTGCTTGCTGACTTTGTTACAACTGAAGACGGCACTGGAATTGTGCACGAAGCGCCTGCTTTTGGCGCCGAGGACCTTGCGCTTTGTCGCTCGTATGGGCTGCCGGTAGTTAACCCAGTTTTGCCGAACGGAACCTTTGAAGCTGGTATCCCAGAAGTTGCTGGAGTATTTTTCAAGACGGCCGATCCGCGATTAGTTGAACTACTACAAGAAAGTGGCTTACTTTATCGTCATTTGCCATATGAGCACTCATACCCACATTGCTGGCGTTGTCACACAGCATTGATCTATTACGCGCAACCATCTTGGTACATCAGGACCACTGCAATTAAAGATCAATTGATTGCGCAAAATGAATCAACTAATTGGTTCCCAGAAACCATTAAGTGGGGTCGCTACGGTGACTGGCTTAATAACAATGTGGACTGGGCGCTATCTCGCAATAGATATTGGGGCACACCACTTCCAATTTGGCGCTGCGAAGAGGGCCACTTAACTTGTGTCGGCGGTCGACACGAGTTAGCCGAAATCGCTGGTGACCACACTTTAACTATTGATCCACATCGCCCATTTGTTGATGATGTGACTTTCGCTTGTCCGGAATGTTCTGGACTAGCTACACGAGTGCCTGAAGTCATTGACTGCTGGTATGACTCTGGTGCGATGCCATTCGCGCAATGGGGCTATCCAGAAAACAATAAGGAAACGTTTGAGGCGAGCTACCCAGCAGACTTTATTTGTGAGGCAATCGATCAAACTCGTGGCTGGTTTTACACTTTGATGGCAATTGGCACTTTGGTTTTCGAAGAGTCTTCCTACGAAAACGTACTTTGCTTAGGTCACATTCTGGATGAAGACGGCCGCAAGATGAGTAAGCATCTGGGTAATGTCCTCGAGCCAATTGGTTTGATGGATGAACATGGCGCTGATGCCTTGCGTTGGTTCATGCTGGTAAGTGGATCGCCTTGGCAGGCTCGAAGAGTTGGACACGGCACAATCGCCGAAGTGGTTCGTAAAACTTTATTGACTTACTGGAACACTGTGGCATTCCAGAGTTTGTATGCGCGCGCCAGCGAATGGGATAGTTCTACCGCTTCGTTGACCGGACTAACTGATTTAGATAACTGGGCAGTTTCGCAGGCCACTCGCCTAGCTCGAGATGTCGACCTGGCATTAGAGCAATTTGATACTCAACGCGCTGGTCGCTTCATCGCCGAATACGTGGATGATTTAAGTAACTGGTATGTCCGCAGATCGCGTCGCAGGTTCTGGGATGGTGACCATGCGGCGCTGAGCACATTGCATCACTGCCTCAAGGTGGTTACTCAGGTAATGGCTCCATTCACGCCATTTATCACTGAGAGAGTTTGGCAAGATCTCTACACCACACCTGACACTGAATCTGTTCACATGAGCGTCTGGCCGACTTGGACTGATGAAGCGATTAGTGACACCTTGCGCGATCAAGTTGAATTAACTCGACGTTTGGTGGAACTAGGTAGATCAGCTCGAGCCACTTCAGGTGTTAAGACAAGGCAGCCACTACAACGGGCCCTCGTGGCTGCAGCTGGCTGGGATAGTTTGCCTGAGGGATTGCAGGCGCAAATTCGAGATGAAGTAAATGTGTTGAACCTGGAGAGTTTGTCGGGAACCGCCGAGTTAGTTGACGTGAGCCTTAAAGCTAATTTCAAAACCTTGGGGGCCAGGTTTGGTAAGAGTACCCCTGCTATCGCAGCCGCAATTGCGGCCGCAGATGCCAAGCAATTGGTAACTGACCTAAAGTCCGGCAAAGCCGCTGTTGTCGTGGGCGGTGAAACTTTTGAGGTTGGACCAGATGATGTTGTTGTAACTGAGGTGCCGCGCGAAGGCTGGACTGTGGCGAGTGATTCTGGAGAATCATTAGCTCTGGACTTGGCTTTAACTCCAGAGCTCATTGGGCAAGGTATCGCTCGTGATGTCACGCGCTTAATTCAAGATGCCCGTAAGAGTTCCGGGTTTGATATAAGTGATCGCATTTCCGTTGTTTGGGAATCAAGTATGGATGTAACCACTGATGCACTCATTGCACACAGTGCAATGGTTTCTGCTGAAGTTCTTGCTACTTCTTGGCAACAGGGCACAGTTTCAAATGCCACCGCATTGGATGACGAGCTAGGACTCAAGGTCTTAATTATTAAGGCTTAGTAAAAACTAATGGCCCGGGAGTTCCCGGGCCATTAGTTTTTTGGTTTTAGTCTTCGGTGACCTGACGGTCTCCTGAGATGTTCTTAGATTCAAGTTCACGAAGCTGACCCTCTAGGTAGCTGCGCAAGCGACCGCGGTACTCGCGCTCGTAGGCACGCAGCTCTTCAACGCGACGTTCCATTACAACTCGTTGCGCTTCAAATTCGCGCGTCATGTTGGCAATATTGGCCTTAGCTTCGGAAACTAAATCATCTGAAGTCAATTTTGCAGAGGTGAGCAACTGCTCAGATTCGATGCGTGCTGAGGCTACTGCTTCGTCCGCAGTGCGCTGAGCGAGTTCCAGAATGCGAACAGATGCGACACCCTGTTCAGCCGGAGGTGCATTTACTGCAGCAGCTACCGCGCCAGCAACGTCCACTGAAGCAGATGCAATTTCTGCAGCTGCTGTTGCGGCTTCGACAGCGCTATGAGCTTGTGATAATTCCCCTTCAAGTTCACTAATGCGAGCGTGTGCTGATTTAAGAGCCTCATCACTCGCTGCATCATCACCTGATACCTCAGCACGTGTTTGAGAATCTAAAACCGCTTGGTTAGCTTGTTCTAATTCATTCTTTAGCCGAGTGTTGTCGTCTTCAAGTGAGCGAATTTCTTCCCGGATTGATTCTGGAACTTCACCTTTTGCAGCAGCACGAAGGTCTTCAGCCTCGCGGGTGACAGCTGACAAGGACTCTTCGATTTCGTCAAGAAAGTCATCGACTTCGTCTAAGTCGTAACCTTCTTTAAATCGAACGGTAGTGAACTGCTTGTTGCGCACGTCCTCTGGTGTCAGAGCCATAATGTCAACCTTTCGTCTTGCAAGTATTTTGCGATTTTTGGGGGTTTACCCAAACTCGTAACTTCTAGAGTAGGGATAAATCTTCAGATTGTGAAACTCATCCTTATGGATATTGGTTTTTTCGGCGCTCAACCAGGGGCCAAAATTCAGGTCGATCATAATCACGCCGAAGCCAAAATCCTTTGCACGAAGGTGATTGCAAACAGCAGAATTATGAATGAAAGGTCCAATGAAACGCTACCAATATGCAGATTTGGCACTACGCGCCTAATTGCCTTAAGCGGTGGATCAGTCAAAGTAAATACGGTTTCGGAAAGCAATAAAACTGGGCCGCGGGGGCGCCACTCTCGGGCAAAAATAGAAACATACTCTAGAACTAATCTGGTTATCAAAATTAAGACATAAAGATTTAATAATGAGGAAATTACTGATGCGGCTGATGACACTGTTGTAAAAATTTAACTCTGATTGAAGAACGGGTCTTCGCGCAGTTGCGCGCGAGCTGCTGCGCCGATGTCAACGTTTGCTGGAGAAAGCAAGAAAACACCTTTCGTTACTTTCTCAATACTGCCGTGCAAACCAAATGCTAGGCCCGCAGAAAAATCAACAATACGTCGCGCATCTGCTTCGTCCATGTCGCTTAAGTTCATAATTACTGGCGTACCAGCGCGAAATTCTTCACCAATCCGGCGAGCATCGTTGTAAGTGATTGGATGCAATGTCGTAATTCGGTACACATCACCAATTGGTGCCGAGTGGCGAACTGGAGCTGCGTAAGTTGCCTGCGGTTGCTCAGCAACACGATCATAAGACTGATTTGCTGTGACCGGGCGTAGCGGAGTTTGCTCTTCATAGCTCGCATATTCAGGATCAATGTATTCGCCAAATTCATCTGTGAATTCGCCACCATCGACTAGACCGAGGTACTCAGCCATTTTGCGCATTGCCTTAGCCATGTTCGCTCCTTGCAGGGTAATTACTTACGAACTTACCCTTTAAATGCACGTTTTCCGAGGATAGAGGACCCAATTCGCAGGTGTGTCGCGCCATATTTAAGAGCCGTCGCAAAGTCCGCACTCATCCCAGCGGAGATCCAGGATGCGCCAGGATCAATTTGTCGAATCGGTATTGCAATCTGCTGAAGTAGCGCAAAAGCCTCGTCATCATTTCCACCCAACGGAGCTACTCCCATCACGCCCTTTAAGCGAAGGCCAGGAGTGATACTTACCAACTCTGCTAATTTCACAGCCTGGTCCGGTAATACTCCGCCTCTGCTGTCCTTTGGATTTGGATCTAATTCAATTTGAATTAATACACCGAGCTCATTTACGCAATCATTTTTTGGAGTTCGGTTCTCAACTGCTTTGGCTAGTGCTGAAACAAGTTCTGGCCGATCTACGCTATGAACTACATCGGCCCAATTCGCAACGCTTTTTGCTTTATTGGTTTGAAGTTGTCCAATTGCATGCCAAGTTAGGTTCTCGGCCAAGACCTCATCGTGTTTTGACTTAGCCTCTTGGTCACGGTTCTCGCCAACATCGGTAATACCAAGTTGAGCCAGCAAGTTAACGTCGGATGTTGGCCAAGTCTTAGTCACGGCAATTAATGTCACCTCAGAATAATCGCGATCGGCAGCTTCGCAAGCCTGTCGGATCTCAGTTTGCACATCATGCAAATTACTTTGCAGCTCTAGTTTGCGATCCATAGGTACAACTCTAGGAACTTGGCAATGTAATAACGAGACCGCCACGACCTGTTGGTGAACCAGCCGAGCGTCGATAAGAAAATAGATTTGAATCTTCTTGGGTGCAGCCAGCAAATACATGTACTTGACTCACGGCTCGATTTAATTCCGAATGCACTCCAGCTGTCAGGTTCAAGTGCGTTAGATCAGACACTGCCGCAGTCTGATTCTGGCGAAACATGTCAACTCGCTCGGCGGGAACTTCATAACATCGGGCGCAAATTGCTGGACCGATTACAGCTTGGGTGTGCTCTAGCTGCCCGCCTTCGGAAACAAAAGTCTGGATAGTTGCTTCCATGACATTCGCTAACACTCCTCGCCAGCCGGCATGACCGACAGCGATTACTCGATTGATTGGGTCAGCTAGGGCAAACGGCACACAATCCGCAGCCAGTGCAAGCAGCGCTAAATCCGTGGTTCTGGTTACTAACCCATCCCCGCTAGCTGCCGTCCCATAGGTGTCAACAACGTGAACCGTGCGACCGTGATCAGAATTCATTACAGCGATACCGCTCGCACCAACAAGCGCAGCGACATTAGCTTGATTAGCAGCAACTGATACAGCGTCATCGCCCACATAGTTAGCTAAGTTAAGCGAATCGTACGGCGCCATGCTGTGGCCACCATGTCGTGTTAGTGCAACGATCTCGATGTCAGAGACGTAAACGCGGTCAAAGACCTGCGTAGACATGATTAACGAAGAAAGTCAGGTACGTCGAGGTCGCCGTCGTCATCGCCGTCTTGGCCAACAGGGTCGTTGGCTTCTGGCGCGTCGCCAAATAAATTGTCGAAGTTATCGTCCTCATCAGAAATATGCGTGGAGTTGAAGGCACCATCTGAGAATGAGTCTGGAGTAACTGGAATTGAAGGTGTCTGCCCGTCAGCTGCTAAGTCAACTGCAACAGCTGCAGCCAGTGGCGTCTCGTCCAAAACTTTCTTTGACATAGGCGAAGTTGAGCGATTCGAAGGTGGTGCGCCCCCATCAAATCCGGCCGCAATAACTGTAACTTTTACTTGATCGCCTTGGGTGTCATCGATTACCGCACCAAAAATAATGTTTGCATCTGGATGAACTGCGCTTTGCACCATGCGAGCGGCTTCGTTGATTTCAAATAAGCCAAGGTCGCTGCCGCCTGCAATCGACATAAGAACTCCGCGAGCACCTTCGATGCTTGCTTCTAGCAATGGGCTGGAGATTGCCTGGCGGGCAGCTTCAATGGCACGATCAGCGCCGCGAGCGGAACCAATACCCATCAATGCGCTACCAGCATCCTTCATGACGCTGCGTACATCTGCATAGTCAAGGTTGATCAAACCTGGTGTAGTGATCAAGTCAGTGATACCACTGACGCCCTGCAGCAAAACGGAATCTGCGTGGCGGAAGGCGTCAATAACGCTGATGCCATTATCGGCAAGTTCAAGTAAGCGATCGTTCGGAATCACAATCAAGGTGTCTACTTCGGTGCGCAAGGAATCCACACCTTCATCTGCTTGGGACGAGCGACGCTTACCTTCGAAACTAAATGGTCTGGTAACCACACCAATTGTTAGCGCGCCCATGTCGCGAGCGATCTTGGCAACTATCGGTGCGCCACCGGTACCAGTGCCACCACCTTCGCCAGCTGTAACAAAAACCATGTCTGCGCCGCGTAATACTTCTTCGATTTCTTCGCGATGATCTTCGGCCGCCTGGCGACCTACTTCGGGGTCAGCGCCAGCGCCCAAACCACGGGTACGGTCGCGGCCAATATCTAGCTTTACATCGGCATCACTCATGAGCAAGGCCTGCGCATCGGTATTTATTGCAACAAACTCAACACCCTTTAGGCCCGCTTCAATCATGCGATTAATCGCGTTCACGCCACCGCCGCCGATACCAACAACTTTAATAACAGCTAAGTAATTCTGTGGTGCGGCCATGATGTTTGCCTTCCTCGACAATCTTGTAAATAAAATTCCGAAAGTGACAAACTCTAAACCTCATCTAGAGCCTTAAAGTTATGTCAACCTAGGGCAGATACAAGTTACGCGTTGGCTAGGTAATTTAGCGTGATTGACATCGGGCGTGTCTAAATTTGTTAAGGCAACACGGTTGGTGCGTCAGGGGCACTGACATTGATCAAGGTGTATCCCTTCTCCATCAGTGCCTGAGCTACATCTACTTTGTCTGACGCGCGCTCCCCGGAACCAAAAGTGATCACCACTCCGCCTTCTAACGTCGCTATGACGCTGTCTTGTGTGACCGCACGGAGTCCAATTAGTTTCCAATTAGCTGGAATTGCAGCCAAGGCTTGAATGGCACTTGTCATAGCCGGACTATCGGGCTGTGCAGAAATGATCAGCAACCCGGGTGGTGGAGCGGCGACCACGCCCGCGTTCATCCCATCTGAATCAATTAAGTTGTATCCCTCAGCAGTCGCTGCAACTGCAATTGGAGTTCGTTCCGTAATCGTGATGAGAATTGAATGTGGCCAGCCACGCTCGACAGTTGCAGACTTAATTTCCGGCAGCGCCACTATTTGACTAGTTACAGTGCCTGTGTTTATCGACATTAATGAATTACCGATGGGAATTGCTGCAGCAGCAGCAATTTGCTCAACTGTGAGTCTGGAATTTCCACTTATTTTAACTTCTTGAGCAATGAACCATTTTGACTGATACAAACTCCACCAGGTTGCGACAACGATCACAACTAGTAGCCAAATTATCCACGGCATTTTTGATTTGCGAACTTTTTTTGGAGTGGCTGGACGAACAGTTTGCGACATTACTTAGCTTCTAGCAATGTCAAAATTTCGGAACACATCATTCCTATGTCACCAGCGCCCAAAGTCATGATTATGTCACCTGGTTGGGCATGGTTAACAAGGTGAGCTGCAACCAACGACCATGAAGGTTCAAAAACAACTTGGTCGGAAGGCAGTGGAACATTCTTGGCCATAGTGCTACCCGAGGCACCAGGGATTGGCGTCTCACCAGGTGCAAATACTTCAAGGACAACCACGAAATCAGCTAGACCTAAGGCTTGACCAAATTCTTTAGAGAACAAGGCAGTTCGGTAATAGTGGTGCGCTTGGAATGCAGCCAATACTCGCCCGCTCCCAACAACTGTCCGAGCAGCACGCAAAACTGCATCAATTTCGGTTGGGTGGTGTGCGTAGTCATCGAAAACTCTAACTCCAGAAACTTCACCGCGAAATTCAAATCTGCGATGCGTTCCAGTGAAACTTTGAAGTCCAGCTATGCCTTCTTGCGAGGTGCAGCCTTTTTCTAAAGTGGCGACAAATGCGGCCGTAGCGTTCAATGCATTGTGTGCGCCTGGGACCTGTAGCTCAATTGGACCATGCGTCTGACCTTGATAAGTAATTGTAAATTTAGAGCCAACAGTGGCAGATGGAAGTAAAGTTAAAATCGCTTCATTGTCCGGATTCTGACCGTATGTAATTACTTTGGCGCCTAGTTTACGTGCTCTAGCTGTTGCGGTCTTAGCTCCGGAATCATCGCCGCACACAATTGCACAGCCATTATGATTTTTGGTGCCAACTATGAAATCTACAAATGCTTGCTCTACTGCCTCGTAGGTTCCCCAATAATTCAGGTGGTCTGGTTCAACATTGGTGACTATGCCTACTGTCGTAGGAAGCACCAAGAATGTGCCGTCACTTTCATCGGCTTCAACGACAAATAATTCACCAGAACCTTGGTGCGCATTACTTCCGGATTCATTCATCTCGGATCCGATAACAAAAGATGGATCTTTGCCAGCGTTTTGCAAAATTACTGTAACCATAGATGTTGTTGTAGTTTTTCCGTGAGTACCAGCGACTGAGATCGTGCTGGAATCAATTAGCAATTCAGCTAACGCAGTTGCCCTATTAATTACTGGGATTCCTAATTCAGTAGCTGATACCACTTCCGGGTTATCCGCACTGATGGCGGTTGAAACAACAACGCAGGATGGTTTTGCCCCGGCTATGTCCAATTGCACAGCATCATGACCTACGAACACGGTTGCGCCCAAAGGCTTTAACGCTTGCAGTCGGCGGGAATCTTTAGCGTCGCTACCCGAAACAGCAATACCGCGAGCAAGAAGTACTCGAGCGATACCACTCATCCCAGCGCCACCAATACCAACTATGTGTACGCGTCCCGTTAGAAATGTCATTTCTTGCCCTTTCGCGCTACTGACATTACTAAGTCTGCAAGTGCAGATGCGGAATTTCGGTGACCCAATGTGGCAATGGCTGTGGACATTGTTTGCAGGCGCCTGTCATCAAGCAAAACAGGCATGATTTGGTCTCGGACATACTCAACCGAAAATTCCAAGTCAGGAACCAGCATCGCACCACCAGCAGTAACTACTGGGCCGGCATTTAAGCTCTGTTCGCCATTGCCAATTGGCAGTGGGACAAAGCAAGCTGGCAACCCAACAGCAGCTAACTCTGCAACCGTCATTGCACCGGCACGTGAAATAACAAAATCGGCAGCGCTGTACGCAAGATCCATGCGATCAATGTAATTAAGAGGTCGGTAGGTATTTGATTCTGGGGCTGAGAATTCATTTTTTAGACCAACTGAATGCAATATAGCCACATCTGCAAACACGCCTTGCGAGACACAGTCACTAATTACGTTATTGATTTTTACGGCACCTTGCGATCCGCCGAAAACTAAAATACATTTTGTTGAGTCTGAAATTCCAAATTTTTCTCGAGCTGAATTACGCAATTCGCGTCGATTTAAGGTTTCTATAGATTTGCGAAGTGGAATGCCAATTAGCTCTGCGCGCGGTAAGCTTCCTGTAAACGTTTCCGCGACTGCATCAGCAAAACGGGCCCCCACACGATTTGCTAATCCCGCTCTAGCATTTGCCTCATGCACCACAATTGGGAATTCGCCCCTTGCCGCTAAATAGGCCGGGATTGAAACATAGCCACCGAAACCAACAACAACATCGGCTTCCAATTCGTGCAATAAATCGCGCGTCTGTTTAATAGCTGAACGCAATCGAGTGGGTAACGTAACTAAATCGCCACTCAACTTTCGCGGAAGCGGCACTGCAGGGATTAGCTCGAGTCGATATCCCCGAGCTGGAACGAGATCAACTTCTAGCCCGCGCGAAGTGCCCAGAACTGTGATGTTAATTTTAGGATCAATTAGCTTAAGTTGATCGGCGAGGTTGAGAGCAGGTTCAATGTGGCCCGCAGTGCCACCACCTGCGAGGACTACGTTCACGCTAGCGCTGTTCCTGCATGTAGGCCTCATGCTTGGCAAAGGCCATCAGGATTCCCATAGCTAACAGCGTTGGTACCAGAGATGACCCGCCATAACTAACCAGTGGAAGTGGCACACCAGTAATTGGCAAAATACCAAGTACGGCACCGATATTCACCAATGCCTGCGTAATAATCCAGGTAACAATGCCTAGTGAAGCTATTTGAATAAACGCCTCATCAGTACCGCGCGCAATCCGCAAGCCCACTATTGCGATTGCACAAAACAAAAACAAAACCAGGATGGTTCCTATGATGCCGAGTTCTTCGCCGAGTACTGCATAAATAAAGTCAGTGTGTGCCTCCGGCAACGTACCCCACTTCTCTCGTGAACCCCCTAAGCCAACTCCCCACCAGCCACCTGAGCCGAGAGCTTGTTGTCCGTGAATGACTTGGAAGCCAGTGCCTTGCGCATCAGCTTGTGGATCTAACCAGGAAGTAAAGCGCGCCATTCGATATGGCGCTGCGATTGACAAGGCAGCGATTGCAGATAAACCAGCCGCTCCCAAAACCATGAACCACTTTCGCGGTGCCCCAACAAAGTAAAGTAGTGAAGCCATAATTGGCGTCAAAATCATGGCAGTTCCCACGTCACCCTGCAAAACAACTAAGACCAAAACTGCCCCCGAGACTGGCAACACAGGTATTAATAAGTGATCCCGCTGCTCAAGCAAATGATATTTTCGGTCCAAGATGTCTGCGCCCCACATGACTATGGCTAACTTGGCAAACTCAGATGGTTGAATTCGAAATGGGCCGCCAAATTCAATCCAGTTCTTTTGACCGTGAACTGCAGTTCCAATTACCAAGACAGCAACGAGTAACGCGCCTACAACAAGCATGAACAATGTCGACCAACGACGAATTGCATCTACATGCATTTTGGAAACTGCCATCATTAAGATCACGCCAATGATGGCAAAAATTAACTGCCGAGTTGCCAATGCCCACGAATTCCCGTTGTTTTGTTGATACGAAAAAACACTTGAGGCGGAGGCAACCATAACGAGTCCTAGGGCAAGTAAGAATCCAGTTGCACCAAGCAAAACTTGATAATGCAGCATCGGATGTTCTAGCCGAGCATATAGACCGCCGTCGGGGCTATTTCGCTTTACGGGTCGAGTTGTAGTCATTTGTTAAGTCCTGCCACAGCATCGGCGAATGCCTCACCGCGAGCTGAGTAATCTCGGAACATATCCCAAGATGCGCAGCCTGGTGCTAAAAGTACGGTGTCACCAGCAAGTGCCAGGCTCGCAGCCTTGCTAACAACTATCTCCATTGCATTAGTTTCCTTTGTAGTTACACGATGAATTGGGACATTCGGTGCGTGTCGCTCTAGGGCTGCTGCAATCAGTTCTTGGTCTACGCCCAATAGAACTACGGCGCGCATTCGATGGGCATTGTCAAGAACTAGTTGATCGAAATCCTGTCCCTTTGCCATGCCTCCTGCGATCCAGACAACCGAGTTGTAGGAAGCCAACGAAGTGGCTGCAGCATGAGTATTTGTGGCTTTGGAGTCATCTATATAATCAACACCTGCTACTTGACCAACGTGTGCAATCCGGTGCGGTGCGGGTTGCCAAGCACGAAGTCCGTCTCGAATAGCCCGAGCTTCAACACCGTGTGCACGGGCAAGCGCACAAGCAGCCAATGCGTTAGTAATGTTGTGAGCTGCCGGGATTGCTAAATCTGTAATTTCGGCAAGTTCTAAAGCCGCTTCGCGACGATTTTCTAAGAAAGCGCGATCAACCAAAAATTCTTCAACAACCCCAACCATAGAAATGTCAGGGATCCCAGCCGTAAATCCAATTGCTCGGCAACCGTCTACAACTTCTGCTTGTTCAACCATGCGAATCGTTTCAGCGTCCGCGACGTTAAAGATTGCAGCTACCTGGCAACGTTCATAAACCCTGGCCTTTGCATCACGGTAAGCCGCAAAGGTGCCAAATAAGTCAATATGATCCTCAGCCAGGTTTAAACAAACTGCAGCTTGTGGCGAAATAGTGTGAACGAATGGCAGTTGCGGTGCCCCTACTTCAATTGCCAATACATCCCATGGTGTTGGATCCATGACAACCTCTACGAGTGAGCGGCCAATATTTCCGGCCGCCAGAGTTCGTTTACCAGCTGCAAGCAAGATTGATTCCAACATTAAAGTCGTTGTCGTTTTCCCGTTGGTTCCAGTAACCAATAGCCAAGGTGCGGGATGTTTCGGATCACGCAAGCGCCAAGCTAACTCAAGCTCACCCCAAATCGGCAGGTCTATTTTCTGTGCGGCAACCACAATCGGTGCCAGGGGTGATACGCCAGGAGAAAGAACTAATAAGTCGATACCCTCTGGCAATTTGCTGTCATCACCAAGACGAACATCTGCTCCAAGGATTTCTAATATTGTCGCTCGTTCTTTTTGGCGCTCGCCCGTTGCTGCATCGATCACAATTACTTCGGATCCAAGGTTGACCAAGGCATCGGCGGCAGCGAATCCTGCAACACCAAGCCCGACCACGCATACTCTCACGTGCGACCAATCACTGTTGCGGTTTAGATCATCTAAGTTCAGGGAAGTCATGATTTTTACTGCCGTACCCATTCGGCATAAAACAATGCCATTCCAGCTCCAACACAAAGCCCTTGAATAATCCAGAATCGCACTACGATCAAAACTTCGGGCCAACCCTTCATCTCAAAGTGGTGATGCAATGGCGCCATTTGCAAAACTCTTCGACCTGTGAGTTTGAATGATCCGACTTGAGCGATTACCGAAAGTGTGATTAGTACAAATAGTCCACCAATGAGTCCAAGCAATAATTCAGTTCGTGTCATTATCGCTAAGGCAGCTAGACCGCCGCCCAATGCCAACGACCCAGTGTCACCCATAAAAATTCGAGCTGGACTTGAGTTCCACCACAGGAAGCCAAAGCAAGCTCCAGCTACAGCTGCTGAAAATACTGCTAAGTCCAGCGGATCTCGAACCGTGTAACACCTAGGGATATCTCCCCAGAAACAACTTTGGCCATATTGCCAAATCGACATCACGGTGTACGCAACAAATGAAAGTAATGCTGCACCGATAGCAAGACCATCAAGACCATCAGTTAAATTCACGCCATTGGTAATGCCAGTCACTAGAAACCAAATCCAAAGCAGCAAGGCCGCCGAAGGCAAAATCCACTCCGTGTCACGCACCCAGGAAATCGCGTTACTCACAGGCAGATTGCCACCTTCATCAGGAAACTGCATAGCCAAATATCCAAATGACAATGCAGCTACCGCTTGGCCGAGTAACTTGGTGCGTGCTCGTATTCCTGTGCTGCGTTGCTTAAAAATCTTTAGGTAGTCATCAGCAACGCCAACTAGGCTCAAGGCCACCATTAAATAAATTGCCAAAAGTCCAGATGCAGTTGGTGGTCGCATCAGAATTAAATGCGCAAGTAAATATGCAAATACAACGGAGCCAACGATTGCTACGCCACCCATGGAAGGAGTGCCTCGCTTGCTTTCATGCTCTGGGTAATGGACGTCTTCTGTTGATTCCCGAATTGCTTGAGCGATTCCGCGCTTGCGTAACAAATTAATAAGAAGCGGAGTTCCAATTAACGAAAACAGTGTGGCTAACGCACCAGCGAGCACTACCAGCTTCACGGTTGGCTCCACTTCTTGCGCAGGCGATCTTCAATTTCTTTGGCGAGTAACTCAAATTGTTCAGCTCGTGAGGCCTTAAATAGCAGCACATCGCCAGAGTTGACTCCATTGACAATGTAGTCGGTAGCCGATGCAAAATCGGGCAACCACACCGATTTTGCTGCAGAGTCGCTGGAATCCAATAGGCCGTAGCAATCAGCAGACTCACCAACAGCAACTATGTTAGATATTTCAAGTTGGTTGGCATGCGAAATTACTTGCTCATGTAATTGCTTGCTCGATTCGCCTAGCTCGTGCATCTTTCCTACTACTACCCAAGTTTTACCTTCAGCCGGAATGCTTGCCAGAGTTTCAAGTGCAGCTGACATGGACTCTGGATTAGCGTTATAGGCATCATTAACAATTGTCACATCTTTTGGAAGCTGGATAACTTCCATGCGCCACTTACTCATCTGTTTAAGTTCGGTAAGTGCGGCTGCGATATCTTCTAACTCCATACCAACGGCTAACCCAACCGTTGCGGCAGCTAAAGCATTTGCAACATTGTGCTCACCAAGCATCGGGATTGAAGTCGCCACACGGTTGCCACCATAAATTAATTCAAAACTATATGTTCCATTCGAATTGATCGCTACCTGTTCAGCCCGGACATCCGCTTCGGCACTAAATCCATAACTAAATACTGTTGCCTGCGTCATTCCCCGCATTGCGCTAACTCGATGATCATCGGCATTCAGTATTGCAACTCCATCAGCCGGCAGCGCCCTAATTAGTTCTGATTTTGCCTTGGCAATATTTTCTACACTGCCCACTTCACCGATGTGGGCATGACCGACATTTGTAACTACACCAATCGAAGGTTGAGCAATGCTACATAGATGAGTAATCTGATGCATTCCTCGCATGCCCATCTCAGTTACTAAGTAACGCAGGTCGGCAGGAGCTGAAAGAATAGTGAGTGGCAACCCTAGTTCGTTATTTAACGAGCCCGCTGGAGCGTGCGTCTTACCAGCGTGTGATAAAACTTGGCCGATCATATCTTTAGTCGAGGTTTTTCCTGATGAACCAGTTATCCCAACCACTTCAATATTGAGCATTAAGTTGCGGACATGCTTTGCAAGTTTTGCTAGTGCATGAATCACTGGGTCTAGATCATCCGGTGACTTGGGAACTAGTACATGTGGTCCCGCTACTTTTTTGGATACTAAGGCTGCAGCAGCACCTGAGGCCATCGCATCCTCGGTGCATTCATGACCATCGATTCGGCTGCCCACGATTGCACAAAACAAATCACCGCCCGATACCGTGCGAGAATCTGTAGAAATTCCAGAAATTACTGAGCCTGCATTACCTACTAGCTCTCCACCAACAATGTCAGCGATCTGTCCGAGTGTTAAGTCATACATTGGCTGACTCCTGGGCGACTACCAGTCGATCATCGAATGGGAAAACTTCACCGGCTATTTCTTGTCCAGTTTCATGGCCCTTTCCAAGTACTGCAACTACGTCTCCTGCTTGTGCCATCCGCAATGCTTGTGAAATTGCCTGGCGCCGATCGCCGATCTCAATAACTTGTGCGCTACCTGTGACAGTTCCAGCTAGCACGGCTGCTCGAATATCAGATGGTTTTTCAGATCGTGGGTTATCGTCAGTCACAATTACAACATCCGATAATTGGGCGGCCATTTTCCCCATCAATGGACGTTTTAGGGAGTCACGATCACCACCACAGCCAATTACCGTAATAATTTTTTGTGGGCTGGCGTCTCGAATTACCGTTAGCACGGTAGCAACGGCATCTGGAGTATGCGCATAATCAACAATCGCAGTTCCAGCACTAGAAATTGTAATCTTTTCAAGTCGACCTGGAATTGCCCGAATGTGTTCAAGTGCTTTCAGACTTGCGGCTATTGGGTTGCCCAAGATATCACTGGCGGCAAGCGCGCAGGCTGCGTTCGTAGCGTTGTACCTACCTAACATATTCACTTTAAGTGTGATCGATTCCCCGTTCGGAAGCTGCAAATTTTGTAGTGTCATTCCATTGGCATTTGAAGTTGCCTCTGAAGTAACCCAGTCACCGCTTTTACCAATAGCAACTGCTGGAATTTCGATACTAGAAAATAGTTTTTGTCCCCAGCTGTCGTCGATACATATAACGGATGACTTGGAATATTCTGGAGTAAATAGTTTTGCTTTGGCTGAAAAGTAATTTTCCATTGAACCATGAAAATCTAAGTGATCTTGGGTGAGATTTGTAAATATGGCTACTTGAAATTTCAACCCGACTACTCGATGAAGTGCGAGGGCATGACTAGAGACTTCCATGAAAACGTGAGTTATGCCGCGTTCTACCATCACTGCAAGTAAGGCAAATAGGTCAGTTGATTCAGGTGTCGTACGTGCGCCCGGTATGCACTCTTCATCTAAGTAGGTACCTAGAGTTCCGATGACGCCAACATGATGGCCGGTATCAAGGAAAATTGATCGCAACATATGCGTAGTGGTTGTTTTGCCATTTGTACCAGTCACGCCAGTGATCGACAGATTTTTCTCGGGATGACCATAGATCCGTGCAGCTAAGTGCGCCATGTCAACGCGAGGCTCATTAAGTTCTATGTTCGGCAACTTTAGCTTTTGGGCAATCATTACCCCATGCGAATCCGAAGCAACTGCTACTGCCCCGTTTGCAATAGCTTGTTCCATGAATTCTGCGCCGTGATTGTTAGCACCTGCTAGGGCTACATAGATATCGCCTGGCTCAATTTCTCTAGAGTCGTGAGAAATTCCCAGTACTTCAGCTTCACCGACACAGTTGCCTGAAACCAGCTTAGAAAGTTCGCTAAGTGTTGTTTTAGTTTTTGCTGGGCGTATTGTCATGGAGCACCACGCCTACCATTCAACTGGTAACTTAGGCGGCTTAGTTGTCGATGGCGGAACCTTGTTATGCGCTAAGGCGTACGTCATCACTTTCTTAAAAACCGGACCTGCAACAACGCTGCCGTAAGTACTAGTTTTTGGATTGTGAATACTCACACTCATAACCAATGCAGGCTTTTCTGCAGGTGCCATTCCAATAAATGACGAGGTATAGCCGCTATATCGGCCAGTGGCTTGGTCATACCTGTTCGCGGTACCAGTTTTTCCACCTACGCGATAACCAGGGATCTGCATATTTTTTGCAGTACCGTCTTCGGAAACAACACCTTCAAGCATTTCGCGAACTGTCTTTGCGGTATCGGAACTCACTACTCGAATACCTGAATCAATTGTGCTTGGCTCATACACGCCGTCAGCATTTGAATATCCAGCAATTAGACGCGGCACCATGCGCACCCCATCATTTGCAATTGTGGCGAATACACTCGTTGCCTGCACTGCGTTTACGGATAGTCCCTGGCCAAATGCAAGCGTTGGGAAAGTTGTGTCAGACCATTGATTTTCATCATTGATGTTTGGAAGGGATCCGGTACTTTCACCTGGAAAATTCATCCCAGTGGATTGTCCAATCCCAAATTTCTTTAGGTACTCATATAACTTCTCTTGGCCTATAGTTTCGGAGGCAAGAATCGTTCCGATGTTACTAGATTTTGCTAATACACCCGCCAAAGTCAGGTGCAATTCACCATGCTCGTTGTAATCCTTAAATGACGTGCCACCGCGCTTCAGGCGATTTGGAACTTTTATCTGTGTAGCCGGGTTAGCCCCACCTTCTTCAATAACTGATGCCATTGTCATTACTTTGCTAGTAGAACCCGGTTCAAAAACGTCCGTAACGGTTGTGTTTCGCTTAGCCCTGTCATCAGTTGCAAATGCATCGTTCGGATCGAATGTTGGGTAAGTAGCCATGGCCAAAATGTTTCCAGTGCTGGGATCCATGATTACAGAAACCCCACCCTCGGCACCAGTTGCAACTACTTGCTCTCCTAAAGTCTTCTCTAGCATCGCTTGCAAATCTGAATCAATAGTTAAGCGAACAGATAAGCCATTAATCGGGTCGATGCTCTGGCGCTCACTTGCGGGAATCTCACGACCATTGACACGCTCAACAGTTAACTTTCCATCGGTTCCCATTAGCTGATCGTTCAGGCCGTACTCCAAACCACCAAGACCAGTGCCTTCAGCGCCGACATAGCCCACCACGGTGGCCGCCAATGATCCATTTGGATAAACCCGATTCGTAGTTGGCTCACTGAAAACACCAGGAATCTCTAATTCGGCAACGGCTTTCCAAGTTTCCGGAGTAATGCGTTTTGCCACATAAGAAAATCTAGAGTCAACCGTAATGCTGGCGATAATATCGGCAACTGGAATTCCCAAGATTGGTGAAAGAGCGGCAGCTGTTCCCTCTGGATCGGTGATTAAAGTCGGATCCACTGTTACGTTACGAGCCATCACTGTTGTTGCTATTGGAATTCCATTTAAATCAGTAAAGTCTCCGCGCAATGCAGGCAAAGCCAAGGTTTGTAGCCTAGAGTTTTGCGCTGTTGCCGCCAATTCTGGGCCACGAATGATTTGTAATTCCACTAGTCGGGTCATATAAATTGACATCACAATCAAAAAAATCAGTGTGGTAAACCTGATTCTTTTTCTCGGACTTTCAAGTTCTAACATGACAGGACCACGTTGCAATTGCTCGGTGCGGCGTTCTGGATTGCTTGGTCGCTGCGAACTTTGCGGTGTTGATGTGCTCATTACGGTACCTGAGCTACTGCTGGAACTGGCGTGCCAAGGATTTTACGATCTGAAAGACGTAAGAAAACTGGTGTTTGCGCTGGCACCATTCCCATCTTTTGGGCGGTCATTAGTAGATTTGCTGGTGACTCACCTGCTGCTACTGCACTAGCAATAGTTTGTTCTTCTGCAGTCATTTGACTCAACTGAATTTGTAGCGCGTGCTTTTGGAATGAAGCCTGTGCGGCGAGCGTGTTGATATAAAGCAGGAGCATCATGCCGGAAATTATCATTCCAATGATTATGAACAAGAATGTGCGCTTGCTAGCTCTTCCTTGCGGAACACCTAACGGAATTGCTTGTGCTATTGGTGACACTATTGGCTTGATAAGTGGTTTAACGAGAGAAAGTTTGCGCATTGTTCGCGACCTGCGCGGAATTGGCGCGAGGGCTGGAGTGCGAGCTGGCATTGCGCTCATGCTGCCACTCCAACTCGCTGCGCCGCGCGAAGTCGAACTGATGTAGCACGTGAATTTTCGGAAACCTCGACGTCACTTGCTGACTCAGAGCCTCGTGTCAAGAGCTTCAACCAAGGCTTATCTGACTCCGGCACAAAAGGCATGTCCACTGGTGTCTTTGATTCGGTACCCAATCGGAAGGAATTCTTAACGATGCGGTCTTCCAGTGAATGATAAGAAAGCACGACAATTCGGCCATCCATGTCTAGGCAATCCAGTGCAGTCGGGATAGCGCGTTCAAGCACACTGAGTTCTTCGTTTACTTCAATTCGCAGTGCTTGGAAAGTTCGCTTTGCAGGATTTCCACCAGTTCGGCGAGTTGCAGCAGGGATGGCATCTCGCACGACGGTAACAAGGCGATCACTTGTAGTGAATGGCTCTACTTCACGCTCACGAATTATCGCATTAGCAACCCGACTTGCGAAGCGCTCTTCGCCGTACTCACGCAAAATTCGGGCCAAGTTTGCATAGTCATATGTATTGACAACATCTGCTGCAGTTTGACCAGATGTACCATTCATGCGCATATCAAGAGGCGCGTTTCGCGAGTACGTGAATCCCCGCTCATCTTTATCTATCTGCATGGATGAGACACCAAGGTCAAAGAGGATGCCTTGTACGTGGCTGATACTTAGATTCGCCAAAACCTCTGCAATTTCGTCATAAACCGCTAGCGCGAAATCCACCCTTGGTGCGAATCGAGCAAGGCGCTCTTGGGAATGAGCTAAGGCTTCTGGATCACGATCAATGCCGACAACGCGTAAGTTTGGAAACTCAAGTAATGCAGATTCGGTATGACCGCCTAATCCCAATGTGGCATCCACAAGCACTGCGCCGTCAGCACTTATAGCTGGCGACAAAAGATCCAAGCAGCGTTGACGCAAAACTGGAACGTGAGTGAATGTGGACATTAAGCCACATCAAATCTTGCTGCTGCCTCTAGTCCCTGGCCGTTGGAGAGCCTGGCACCGGGGAAGGTGCGCCAGGTTCTAGCCAACGGCCAGAGGCCACAGGCAGCATCAGTTGCTACTGACATGTCAATTGGTTTTTGGACTGAGCAAATTAAGTTCATGGCATTAGGTCTTCATCAAGGGATGCAAAACCAGGTTCTTGCACAGCCAAGTACTGATTCCAAGCAACCGTTGCCCAAACTTCGATTCGGGTATCAGCGCCAACTACAACTAGGTCGCGATCCAGTCCTGCCCATTCCCGAAGCGGAGCGGGGATTGTTACTCGACCTTGCTTATCTGCGCTGTCATCAAAAGCTGACGAGAAGAAAACTCGAGTGTAGGCCCGAACCTTTTCGTTATTTTGGGAACGGCGACGCAAGCCTTCTGCGTATTCCTGAAATTGCTCATTTGGCCAAATAACGACACAGCGCTCTTGACCTTTGGTCATTACCAAGCCATCGGTTAACGGATCGCGGAATTTAGCCGGCAGGATTACACGGCCCTTTTCATCCAGTTTTGGGGTGTGGGTACCTAGAAACACTGCTAACACCCACTTAAACCAATGGCAACCCTTCCCCAGGTCACCTCGTTGTCCCAGATTACTCCCTTTTGCTCCACTGTCAACCCTATTTAGACCCCAAATTTCACATTTTTCACAAATATCAACCATTTTTTCAATGAAATAAGGGTGGAGGAAAATGGGGTATTTTTCAACGCAAAGCCGAAACAGCCCTAGTCCCCACTTAATTAGCCCAAATCAGTGCTTTATAGAGTCAAAGAGCGGGCTGAGCCTGGAACAAATTAGGAGTCGACTTGAGTACTGCAGTGCAACAACGGATGCGTGAGCTATCGGGGCATAACTACATAGCAAATGAGTGGCAACTTAGTACTGGGGCCATGACAGATTTGATTGATCCTGCTACTGAAGAAATTGTCGGCCAATTTGCAAATGCCACCAAGTCCGAAGTCGATCTTGCCGTAGCTTATGCAAACGCGGCGCAAAAGCAATGGTGGGCAATGAGCGCGCTAGATCGTGCTACCGCATTACACCAAGTTGCAGATCGCATGATCGAACTCTCGGTGGAAACTGGCGAATGTTTAACGCGAGAAATGGGAAAACCATTTCGAGAGTCAAATTGGGAAGGTGGCGCAGCAGCGTCTTCATTCCGCTATTACGCCGAAATCGCCCGGCACGAGCAAGGTCGTGTTGCTGGCCCGGCAATTGCCGGGCAACTCCACATGGTTATCAAAGAACCAGTCGGCACTGTTGTTTCAATAGTTCCTTACAATTTCCCGCTACTTCTAGCTGGCTGGCAAGTTGCTGCAGCACTTGCCGCTGGCAATGCCGTCATTATCAAACCGTCGGAAATTACTTCCTTGACGCTGCTGTATTCGATGCAGGCATTTGATCACCTTCCCAGTGGCCTAGTTCAAGTGCTAACTGGTGGCGCTCAAACAGGTCAGGACTTAGTTGGTCATGAAAGTACTCATGCCATTGCGTTCACTGGAAGTGTTAAGGCGGCCCAAGCAGTAGCCGCCACAGCTGCTTTGCGCTTTAAGCCTGCGCTGATTGAAGCCTCCGGCAATGATGCATTTATCGTCATGCCTTCAGCTGACATCGATACCGCCGCACGTGGCGCAGCTTTTGCAGCTTTTTTGAATTGTGGTCAAGTTTGCACATCTGCTGAGCGCTTTTATGTGCACGAAGATGTTTATGAAGAATTTGTTTTAAAGTTGGCACAGCATGCCCAAAATCTTCGAGTAGGTAGCGGGCTGGAATTAGTTGACATCGGACCGATGTCTTCAAAACGGGAACTTGAACGATTCGAAAAAATAGTAACTCGGGCTATCGAGCAAGGCGCCCAGATCGTATGCGGTGGCAACCGCTCCACCAATTTTGATACCGGCTGGTTCTATGAACCGACGGTTCTTAAGGTTTCCCACGATATGGAAGTTATGCATGGCGAGTGCTTTGGGCCGCTTGCTCCTATTTGTAAAGTCTCTAGTTTTGAACAGGCAATTGCATTCACAAACGACTCGCAACTGGGGCTGGGCGCAAATATTTATACCACTGATTTAGAAGAAACTTTTCGTGCTGTAAATGAAATCGAAACTGGAATTGTCTGGGTTAACACTCCGCTAAATGACAATGATGCGATTCCATTTGGCGGAAGGAAGTTCACTGGCGCCGGGCGCGAACTTGGCGCTGAAGGACTGGAGATATTTCGAAACTCTAAAATGGTGATGATTGCGCCAACGGCCCTAGCGGATCCAGAATGGTTCCCTTACCCTGACGATGACACCTATTTGGCTGTCAATCCTTAGTTAGCTGGTGCCACTAATCCGGTGGCATTGCCGCAAATTAAGTTACGGTCCAGCGTTATTCCATCTACGGTTGCAACAAATTGCACCATGTCTGGAGTTTTGCCGCCAAATGCGCTTTGGCTACAGGCGGCTTTGGCTGCTGCAACGCCACTTGGCACGTCAGGATACGGGCCAAGGGCTAACCAAATCGGCAATCCCAGGTTGGCATTTCCTGTTATCTCAAACCAATGAACGGGTGGGGCGTAAATTCCAACAGGGTATCCGGCTGCAGTTAGCTCAATTGCGAGCTCAGTCAACACTTGGATGGCACGTTCTGCTCCCGACCAAGTGTTATGCGTTTCAACATCTAGCCAAATTGGAGTGCCAGGATCAATTTTAAATTTTGCCAATCGCTTTAACGAATCCTTAGCAATTTTTTTTCCATAACGTACTGCAGATTCGTCGCCTGGGTCTGCAGTGTTTATGTAGACCGCAACTGCATCATGGCTAAGAGCCCAATCCCACTGACTAGCGAAACATTTATTTTTTGTAAATGGTTTACCGCCATTTAAGCCCACAATGGCAAAACCCACTGGCTTAGTTGGCAGTTCACTTTTGCACTGCGGGTAACTGACGTCGTACCCACTGTTATCGAGTGTCGCAGGAACTGAAATAAGTTCTGGTTGCATTGCCGTAATAAGAGGTCGGCCATCAACACTTTCAATTGTTAATGGCGCCGGATTAAGCCAAGAAGAAACTAATGAGTAGCCAACTAGACCTGCCAGGACAAGTGCGCCTGCAGTAACTAGGAAGCCGAAAACCCTACGCAAGCTTTATTCGATCGGGCCAGTGTTTGCTTCTGGGAAGTAATTTTGGCCAATTCCAGAGGAACGTTTTGGAATCATGACCGAGCGAACCCACGACATTACTTCTACGCCATCTTGATTAATTCCGCGAGTGCGCATCGTTAGAATGCCAAAGTCCGGACGAGATGACGAGCTGCGCATTTCTAAAACTTTACTTTCAGCATAAATAGTGTCTCCGACATAAACCGGCGCAGTTAACTTGATGTCAGTCCAACCCAAGTTCGCAACGGCATGCTGACTCATATCAAGTACTGACATGCCAAGTACGAGTGCGACAGTGAAGCCTGAGTTAACTATGATGCGACCTTCAGCAATTGGATTCATCTGGGCATAGTGCTCATTAAAATGATTTTGATTAGTATTCACCGTCAATAGCGTGAACCAAGTTGAGTCCGCTTCGGTGATAGTGCGACCAAGTGCGTGTTGGTATACATCTCCAACAACAAAGTCTTCGGCAAAATTTCCAATGTCAGCTTTATGAATAGTCATAGGTAAATCATGCCTTACCTGAAGTTTTGGTGCTTACTTACCCGTTGTCTTGACGGCGATCCCAGCGATCTTCAAGTCCCTGCATGAACCCACCAGTAGTTGACTGCTTTGGACCTGGACTTGGTTTTTCAGAGTTCTGATTGGCCTTAGTTCCCTTTTGGGCAAAGTAAAAACCAGCAACAATGGATACAAAGCCCAATATGCCTAATGCCGGAATTGCCATGGTTACTGCTGCTAGCAAAATTCCTAGACCCACAACGACACCAAGCACTGCAACACCAATGCTCTTGGTGGCTGCCCGATTAGTCATTGAGCCGCGAAGTGCAGAAGCAAACTTTGGATCTTCAGAAGCTAAGGCGCGCTCCATCTGTTCTAGCAACTGTTGTTCGTGATCTGACAGTGCCATGTGCACCCCCTTAACTTCTGGTTAAAACCCTTACTTCATAAGCCTACGTCTGGTTTGGAGTTTGCGAAACTCAAACCACCTGAAAATTCATTCAGAGTAGGTAAATTCTGGTCAAACTAAGGTTTACCCCTTAAGAATCTGGCTTAATCAAGCGGGCAGGCTTGACTGCGGAATTGCCAAATTTTTGGGAAACCTGGTCAATGGCATGTTCAGCTTCCCGCCAACCAGAATCTCGTTGGGAAAATTCCAGTTGCACTGAGGACTCACTGGCTGGCACTAATCCAGTAGCCCTAACTCCAACAAGTCGTACCCGAGCCCGCTGTAATTGCATGGCATCGAACAAGCTTTTGCTAGTTGCGTATATTTCAGTTGCTAAATCCGTTGAAGAGCTCAACGATTTACTTCGAGTAACTGAAGTAAAGTCGGCAAATCTAACTTTGATTGTGATAGTTCGCGCAAAGTAATCAGCTGCTCGCAATCGCTTTGCCACCTTATTACTCAGATCGAGAAATTCAGCATGTAGCAACTCCGGGTCATCTAGGTCTGCGTCAAACGTTCGCTCTGCACCAATACTTTTTTCGGCTTGATTTGGAGTGACAATTCGCGGATCTCGACCCCAAGCTAATTCATATAAATGCTCTGCCGCGGCTTGACCAATAACTCGAGCCAATGTTTTAACGGGAGTATTTGCAATGTCCGCTACACAAACTAAACCCAGTCGAGAAAGTTGTTCAGCAGTTTTTTCACCTACGCCCCACAGCGCACCAATAGGTAATGGATGTAAAAATTCAATAACTTTGTCAGCTGGAACTACATGTAAGCCATCAGGTTTAGCGAAATTTGTTGCCAGCTTTGCGACAAACATGGTGGGAGCAACACCGACAGAGCAAGTTATTCCTTGTTCATCACTGACGCGCGCGCGAATGACTTCACCAATTTGAGTTGGCGTTCCCATAAGTTTTTGGGCACCAGATATATCTAGAAATGCCTCATCAACAGATAGTGGTTGCACTAGTGGTGTGATTGATTCAAAGATTGCCATTACATTTTCGGATACTTCGGAGTATTTTTCGTGATCCGGTTCAACCACAATTGCATCTGGGGCGAGTCGCAAGGCCCGTGACATTGGCATGGCTGAGTGAACCCCAAGTTTTCGCGCTTCGTAAGTAGCAGAGAGTACGACTCCCCGATTGCCATCAAAGCCAACAATTACTTGTTTGCCATGTAGGCGAGGATCTTCGCGAACTTCTACCGATGCAAAGAAGGCATCCATATCAATGTGCAATATATTGCAGTCGGTATCGTCACCTTTTGGGTCGCGAGCCGAATTGCTTCGATCTAACTGGGAACGGCTCATGGTGCCATCTTTGCCGCTGATCGCATGGAACGTGCGATATCTGAACCAGCGGGTCGAACATCTGCATAAGGTGAGGACCTAAATCCACTGGCATGTTCCCAAATTTGAGTTGGCGCAACTGGATCTAGTTGGTTAATTGGGGTGCTCCCGATTAAATCCAAAACTGATTTCACTCCCCCAGTCTTCCAGTGTCGATAAACCTGCGAAAGCTCCCAGCAACCATTAGCCAGAATTGAAACCCCACGCGGTCCAGTTCGGCGCACTGTGCCACTTACTAGAAGTAGCCAAGAGTGAAATAGCACTGGGGCATATTGATCTTGCGCTTCTTCGAAGAAAGTTGCGTCAATTGGGCCAGTTGAGTCTTCCAAGGTTATAAATGCCACTCGTTTACCTGACCTAATTGGCGGGGTTTGAGTAGCCACCTTGACCCCTGCGATCAAAACACTGGATTGCGATCTCGCTTGCAATAAATGTTTAGCAGGTACTGCGTTTAGTTCAGTTAGCATCTGGAGATAAAAACTCATTACATGAGCACTGACATCTATACCTAAAACTTCGATTTCATACTTAACCCGATCAGCCAGTGACAAGGCAGGTAATCCTGTCGATTCCGGAATCCAAGTTATTTCTTGCATACCTAGTGAGATTTGATCCGTGATTGCTGAGCGCACAGTCTTTTTAAGTTTAAATTCGGCGCTAAGTTCTGCGACATGAAATAGCAGGTCTCGGCGTGAAACTATTTGACCATGCAAGGCATCAAAGCCACCAGCTAAAACTATGCGTTCAACTATCGGACGAGAGGCTTTACTGCGAGCGATAAAATCTGCTAAGGACGAATAGGGCGCAGCATGAATAATGTCAGCTACTTCCTGTGAACTGATGCCCTTTACTTCGGCAAGTGAAATGCGAATTCCATACTCGCCAGTTACCGTTTGCTCTACAACATAAGTATCACTAGAACGATTCACATCAAGCCCCAATATCTCAACACCAAAACTGCGAGCATCATCAGCTATGAGTCGTTTGGGATACATCCCCGGATCATGCGTTAAAACTCCGGCCACAAATGCTGCCGGGTGATGTGCTTTAAACCAAGCAGATTGATATGTAGGTAGTGCAAAAGCTGCAGCATGGGCTTTACAGAATCCAAACGAAGCAAAGGACCGCAAGACATCCCAAACTTGTTCAATTACTTCAAGCTTGTATCCCCTAGTGCGCAAAGACTTGTAGAACCATTCTCTAATCTCATCAAGTTGTTCGTAATCGCCCATGCGACGGCGAATTAGGTCTGCGGCTTCTAGTGAACATCCCGTCATTACCGAAACTATGCGCATAACTTGTTCGTGAAAAACTACAACTCCACTGGTCTCGGCCAAGATTGGCTCCAAATCTGGGTGCATATAGTTAGTGGCGCCCCAGCCTTGCCGAGCTCGCAAAAACGGTGTGATCATGTCACTCTTTACTGGACCTGGTCGAAATAGCGATATGTCTGTAATTAGATCGCCAAAGGAAACTGGCGCAAATTTTCCAATTAACTCACGTTGCCCAGGTGATTCGATCTGAAAGCAGCCCAAAGTTTTAGTGCTTTGAATTAATTCGAAAGTTTTTGGATCATCTCGTGGCACTTTTTCCAAATTGATAACTCCAGTGTCATCAGCGCCCTGGGCATTGGGTCCCACAGTTTGCTTAACCTGTTGGATGGCATAAGCCAATGCAGACTGCATCCGAACACCCAGTACATCGAGTTTGAGTAGCCCCATGTGTTCGACATCATCTTTATCAAACTGCGACATCGGAAATTCTTGAGCGCTCGGTTGCACTGGCGTACGCGCTAGCAGCGATAAATCTGAAAGCACTATCCCGCAGGGATGCAGCGCAGTATTTCTAGGTAACCCATCTAGGCCTTCGACTAAATCTAAGAATTGATCTAAGTCGCCTCGCGCAGCTCTGATGCCAATTCCACTTCGGCGCAATTCTGGTAGCTCGGCAAGTGCACTTCTAATATGTCTGGCTCTGATGTGTGGAAATGATTTAGCAAAAGTATTTATTTCCCCTGGTGGCATTCCAAGAGCTGCGCCCACATCACGAATTGCATGCCGGACTCGATAAGTTTCGCGCATTGAAACACAAGTTGTGCGCCGGTCACCAAATCGATCGAAAATAGCTTGATAAATTTCGATCCGACGATCTGACTCCACGTCTATATCAATGTCAGGCAATCCTGGGCGAAGCGTTGAAACAAATCGTTCCATTAATAAGTTGTGCTGGATCGGATCAACTCCAGAAATGCCCAATAAATGGTTAATGAAACTGCCAGCACCTGAACCTCGAGCCGCAACTCTAACTTTCATTTGTCGAATCATGTCGACAACTTGCGCCACAGTTAAGACATAACCCGCTAATCCCATTTTCTGAATTACTGCTAGTTCTGCATCAAGGCGATAGCGAGTTGCGCGTCTATCTTCGCTATTTGTTACTGAGTTGTCAGTTAGGTAGTTGGCAAACCCAACTTCACATCGTTCTTGCAAAATAGCGTCGGCACTACGAGTTTCGCCAGGCAATAATTTTGCAAGCTCGGGAACATAAACCTGGTTCATGCCCAAATCAGCCTGTGGATCAATGATGCAGGCTTGGCCAAGTTCGATGGTCTGGCGCACTAAGGCTTGGCCAATATCGCGCGGGTCACCCACCATGCCAGCAATCCGTCGAGCGATATCTGACATGTGCGCTGATGAGGCTAGAAATGCTTGATTTGTTAATCCATTTCGCGTGTTCAATGCGACTTGGCGCCTGGCTGCATCCAATACATCAGCGATTCGGGAATCTTGAGGCTGGCCATAGCGAACCATGTTGGTAAGTACTGCAGGTGTTCGATGCACGATTGCCCACTGCAGCATGCGAGCCGCAAATGTATCAGAAAGGTTTGAGCCATCTGGACTTTGACAGTGCGTAACAACTTCCAAATAAGTGCGAATGCCATGACCTTGCCAAGTATTTAAATAATCTAACGCTCGATCTGGTCTGCGATTAAGAATGTTGTAACCAATGTCAGAGCGCGGACCAAGCAATGCAACTAATCCGTGTTCACCAGCTAGCTTAAGGAGCTGATCACGTTCAATTTCAGGATCTTCCCGAGAATTTTTATGAGCCAGCGAAATGATTGCGCACAATCCTGCCCAACTGAGTTTGTCGTGTGCCAATAGCGTCACACGTGGCCGTTCTGGCTTAATCCATTTGCCACCATGTGCAGGTGTTGGCAAATACGGCTGTGGGGTTTCAAGTGCGATATCTACGCCAAGAATTGGCGCAACACCGGCACTAGCGCAGGCGTGAATAAAACTAACGGCGCCTGCAACCGTATCTCGATCAGTTAGCGCTAAGGCGCTTTGTCCATATTCGGCAGCTTGAATAACTAAGTCTTGTGGCGTAGCTGTGCCATAACGCATCGATAGTGCCGATGCCACATGAAGATGAATGAATCCTTGCCCCATAACTTGCTTAGCAACTTACTTAGTGGTCGATACGGCACGGCGCTTGATTGGAATGACATTGTCAGGAATCACACTTTGCGCTGCAACATTAGCTGGCAAAGTTAGTTGTCGCGAAACACCAAGTTTTTCGGAAACTAAATCAATAAATTCATGGGCATCGCGAACTAAATCATCAGCTTCACGTGGAGTTACCGCTCCCCCAAGACCAACTTCGGCAGCAGCTCGTTTACCTGCGCCAGCAGCAAAGTATTGTGCCCATTCAGTGAACTCTGGCACAACTTTTGTTACTAGCGTCCAAACGCTAGTTGGTCTGCGGCTATTTGGCCGAGCATAAGCAGCTAGTAGCGCCGCGGCAGCACGTAATGCGGCAAGATGTGCAGCTACATATTTCTCGCCAGCTCGTGATGCAGTGATAGCAGTATCAAGACTGCGTAATGCGCCAGACAATAAATCGATACTGGCTACCGTTACTTGAACTTCATGTGTTGTTTGGGCGCTCATTTTTCCTCCATCAAATCCGCTACGCGTTAATCCATTAGGCGACGGACAAACCATCGTTGGTCACTAGTTGCAATGTCATAAACCCCGGCACTAGTTCCAGAATCTTTTTGGGTGACTTGATCTGCTTCAACTCGCCAGACTTGCCACTGGCGCGTAGTGCGCCACCAGGGCGCAGCTTCAAGCCAAGTAAACAAAATTGCTAGCACCACATACTTGCGGCCACGCCAACTAAAGCCTTTGGGCAAACCATCGGCATCAGTGCGTACTTGAGCCAAGGATCTGGTGTTGGCACCGTAGTTGCGGGACATAACAAGCCTTTCGAACATTTGTTCGAACAGCATAAGGCTAGCGACCGACAAGTTTCCAGTCTTTGGAAAAATGCCTAGAAATAAGGCAATTTAGAGGTTAAAGGCGCTGACTACTTGGTCAATTCGAGCCGATTGCTCTGGCTGACAATCTTGGCCCGGCAATTCATCCCAGGTTGGGGTGATCGAATCTGCAATCCCAGTCTTTACTCCAGAGAGGGTTTCCAGAACCGCTAAGCCGCAATACGGAACATAAAACGGTGAATAGCCACCTTCGTGCGTCATGATTATTTTTCCATCACACACTTCATCTGCAATTGCCATTAACTCCTGCGTCATCGCGCGGTATCCAGTTGGAGTGACTTGCATCCGCCCTAGTGGATCAGCTGCGCTGGCATCAAATCCCGATGGCACCACGATTAACTCTGGCTTGAATTTACGTAAGGCTGGAACTACTACGCGCTGAATTGCTTCAACATAGGCGCCATTTCCAGAACCTGGCTGAAGTGGCACGTTAATAGCAAAACCGTCGCCGTCGCCTTCACCACGATCTGCGATGTGCCCGCTGTTTGCTGGAAACAATCCATCTTGATGTAGTGAGATTGTTAATACATTTGGATCACTGTAAAAAATTTCTTGTGTGCCGTTGCCATGATGGACATCCCAGTCAACCGTGGCAATTCGCTTTACGCCCAGTTCAGTTTGTGCGAACTTAATTGCAATCGCAGCATTAGCAAAAATACAAAATCCCATTCCTGTAGTAGGACGTGAGTGATGACCTGGTGGCCGAATCAGAGCATATGCATTGCGTACCTGGCCGCTGACCACAGCGCGGGTAGCTTCAATTGCGCCACCTGCAGCAAGTAACGCAATCTCAAATGAACCATGCCCAAATGGCGAAGTACCATCACCGCAGTCGCCACCCTTGGGCTGCGCACTTTCTTTCTTGATGCGCTCGACATAATCCTTGGTATGCACTCGCAGCACTTGCTCTTCGGTAGCTGCAACTGCTGGAATTCGAGTCAAGCTCTTGGTTAGGCCAGATACCTCAAGTAAAGATGCAAGACGAATCTTTGTTTCAGCGCTCTCGAAGTGTTGGTAGGGCTGGACGTCAATGCCAGGAGTTAGTAACCCGGCCGCTGTACCCGTATCATGCCAGCCATAAAGCTCTTCCCATACATAACCAGTAGACATTTCATACTCCTTGCAGTTATTTCGAGACTAACGCCACGACTTTTCGTCTTCAGTCCAAGCCCCACCTGGCAGTTCACCAGGTTTAGAAAATGCATCAAGAATATTCTTAGTAATTCGAGATACGTCATTTTCATACCCAAAGCTCGGCAATGAACTTGTCCAAGCAATTGAGCCGGTTGAAAATACCGCACCGTTATTTCCTGCAGTGAAGTAAGTCATATCCGCTCTTACCGCTGGGTTTTGGGTGCCAAGTAATCCTGGGTGATGGAACATGATGTCTTCATGTACACCTGGATAGTTATCAGACCAGTTCGTTGATGAGCCAAGCAACTTAGTGTGAGGCGGAGTGCCCAACAGCAAGTCATAGCGCTCAGTTTCCAGACCAGCAGCGCCACCAAGAGCAAGGCCATGGTCTCCAAACTTTTCACCTTCTACGCCGTCAAAAATCCAAGATACGGATTTGTGATAGCTATCTGGCATTCGGAAGTAAGGATGGCAGGCATCAAAACCTTGAGTTGTGAATCCAACGCCAGTTAGTTTTTGCGGAGCTCGACCACGGTTGCGCCAAATGCCACCACGTTCTGCCGAAGTTGCATGGTAATACTCGCCAGGTTCTGCTTGCCACGCGCGCATTCCAGCTTCACCTTTTCGAACTTCCATGATTTCTGGTTCGCCATCACGATAAGAGATAACCCAGTAGAAGCCATTGCCGCCCATGTACATCAAACGGCCACCCGTGGAGATGTACTCCTCCATTACATTTAGCCCGAATTCATTCCAGTACTCAGGATGTGAGCCAGTAAGAATTACGGAATAGTTTTTCAATAAATCCAAGCCATCACGCATTAAGTCATGGTCGGTAGCTACTTCAAAGTCATAGCCTTGATGCTCTAACCAGGCTGTCGCTGATAAGTCGCGCGGGAATTGCCAAGTGGTTCCAATCGCTGATGAGCGCCATTTTGGACGCATGTTCAGAATCGGGCGCAGCCATGATGTGTAGCAAACGCCTTCGCCATCCGTGTAGTGGTCATAAGTAGATCGACCGTACTTTGGATCTTGAAAGTAATCTGCTTCAGTCTTAGTTAACACGGCTGGATGTGAACCAATCGCCTGCGCAACTGGAACGTGGTGAACAATCATTTCATTTGCATAAGCAAGGTATGAACTGGTTGGGAATAGATACAAGATCCGTGCTTTTGGCTTTGCCGCCCGTACGAAAAATGGAATGTGATCTTCCGCTTCACCTATCCGAATTCGAGCTGCGTAAGCAGCACTCTTCAAGCCTTCTGGAATCGTCCAACTGAAAGTCACATCCCACTGGCAATCAACAACAGAATCTTCATGGAATGAAATGCCACCATATTCTTGTGGGGCAACTCGCCAATCATCATGCTTTCCCGACCAGTTGTATCCAGTCATCGCCCGAATTGGACGCTGGACTCCAATGCCATTTAGTTGATTGGCACTTACATCAACAACGATGTCATCGATTCCGTTTTCGCCATAACCAATCGTGGTATCCCACCCAGCAACAAGCCCATCCGCAATTGGGCTTTGCCCACATTGGGATTTGATTTCTGCAAGGGATAGCGCACGATTCCAAACATAGGATCGATCAATTTTTCCATTGAAGAGTAAATCCTTGAAAGCGCCGCGGACCGTAGCCGAATTACCAGCAGCTGCCCACATGAAGTCCGTAGTGGCACTCTTGATTTTGAGTTTCAGGGATTGCTCTACTGAACTTAAATGATCAAAGGGCGCAACTCGTCCCAATCGACCGTTGTATGGATTGACTATGGCTTCCTGGTGCAAAACCGCTTTACCGGATTTGGCATCAAATGAGGCAGCCACGAAATACCAAGTGTGATGTGCCATTGGAACTTGCGAGACTATCTCATCGGTATCGCTTCCATCTGCAATCCAAAATGCTAATCGTCCAGCGTGATCTATTCCTAATGCGTAGCCCGCAGTTTCGTGAAGTGAAAATTTGCCAAGCAGGACTTGTCGACCTTTTTCGGGAGTTGTGGCATAAACGTATGTCGCAATCGTCAAAGAATCCGTTAAAGCTAGTTTCCCGCTTGAGTCAGGAACTCGGATTGCATTTCCTAAATCAACAAATTGCTTCTTAACTTGCTTGACACCAGAAAAATCAGATGAAACTACCTCTTCAATGAATCCTGGGCCTTCGGGATTTTCATCACCATGTATCAAACGAACAATATCGACTTGAGCCTCAGTGGCATTGTCTGCTGTGACATAGAAGGAAACGGTTTCGCCCTCAACCACACTTGGTTTATCCGTGTAGCCGGTTACTGATACTTGTGCCATGTGATTTCTCCTTCTAGTGCTGTGACTTTAAGTCGTTAATGCGACGTAGAAATACCGCATGGTATGCCTCGTCGAGATTTGAATATGTCTTGTCGTCAACGGATCTCGGTGGAACTCCTGGAATACCGCTTAGCGCTACAACGCGATATGCCTTATAAGACTCTTCGCAATAAACCACATACTTATTACTAATTGGCTGCTTACGGAAGTAATTCAATATTCGTTCCAAATGATCGGAATGCTGTCCCATTGGGCTTAGTCGATGCTCTTCGATGATTTCGGGAGTGATCCAGTCGCGAAGTTGATCACGAATTGCCCGTTCAAACTCACGCTCGGCAATTACACCCTTATCGGGAATTTCTGGGCCTTGCTCAGGTAAGAAAGCGCCATAACGTGTGGTGCGAGTGGCACGGGAAAGTGCTTTGCGGCGCTCCCGGATCTCAATCAATTGCTGGCGAAGTCCAAACAAACCATTACGTGTGTAAAGCACAGAGGCCAGCATCAATATTCCAACCAAAACGATGCGCCATGGTCCCCAGGAAGTAAACCATTGATTTAGGAACACCACGATTACAGTGCCAACTACCGCGCCTTCAGCTTTACCTAATCCGCCAATGACAATCATTGCCAGCAGTAGCAACATCTGATCCAGGCTGAACAAACTAAGTGATGCTCCGCCTTGATTTGTTGCATAAAAAGCGCCAACGAATCCCAGCGCTGCAGAGGCAATAAGAAAAACAAGTAGTCGCGCTCGTTGGAAGTCAATTCCGATTGCGGATGCAAAGGATTCGTCTTCCTTTGAAGATTGTGCAGTACGCAGCAGGATTCCGATTCGACCACCACTGACCACTCTAAAAATTGCAAGTGAAATTAGGAGAACTACAAACGATGTTAGGTATGCAATCGTCTGCCCGGTCGTAGTTTGCATGGCTTCTTCGGGAACAATTCGATCGGCGCCAAATAGCGCACCGTTAAATTGACCACCAAGAGCATCAGACTGAGTTATGTAATTTCGGCAAAATTCCGAGATTCCAATGGTTAGCAATGCGTAGTAGAGGCCATCTAATCTGCGCGCTGGGATACTAATTATCAGTCCCATTAGTCCGCCAAATGCAGTTCCGATCACGAGCATAACTGGCCATGAAATGCCGTACGTAATGCTCAAGTAAGTTGCTGCGTACGCTCCGACACCAACGGTTGCCAAACTTGCAAATGACTGCAGTCCCGCGGTTCCGATAATTAAAGTCCAAAAGACATTTACTGCTGCAAAAAAGCAAATGCTGCCAAAGATCGAAAATACTAACTGCTGTCCAATGGCGATAGGTATGAATGCCAACGCAAATAGTCCGATTAGCCAAAAAAGTGGCTTCTTGTCACGCAAAATTAATTCGCGTTGCAAGGTCTTTGGGTTGTACCTGCCTTCGAAGCGCAGCAATGAGCGCTTAGTTCCCGGCACTCTGAATCTGCGAGAAAGCGATGAGCTCTTTACGCGCCAACGTGGAATCAACCGACGGCGACCAACTGATGAGTTACTCACGGACATCCTCCAATACGCCACCTAAGCCGCGTGGACGGAAAGTCAAAATTGCAATCACTAATGCAAATTGCGCGAAAGGCACCAAAGACTGTTCTGCGTAGCGAGCGGTAACTGCCTCAACAAGTCCGAGTAATACTGCGGCTGCCACAGTGCCTGGCATCGAACCAAGTCCACCAGCTAGCGAAATAATTAAGCCAACAATTAACGGTTGCACACCTGATGTTGGACTAACGAAGAAAATCTGTCCCAAGAGAACTGACGCTAAGCCAGACAATGCGCCACTCAATGCCAGCGCAATCATTCCGGTGGTTCGCACTGAAACACCCACCATGTTTGCGCCAAGTGGATTCATCATCATCGCGCGCATCTGTAAGCCACGGCGGCTATTACGCATCCAAAGTGTTACGAGCAGTAGAACTATGGTGGCCACAACTATGGTTCCAATTTGGCCATAGGCAATGCTGAACTCGCCAAACTTAAGACGCTTAATTCCAAAAATCTGTGGCAAAGGTTTACTTTGTGGTCCAAAAATAACCATAAAGATTTGCGTGCCGATGATGCTGATTGCAAGTGTTGCGATCAGTCCACGAACCGGGAAATTAATCCGATCATGAAGCGGCAAGAAAGCTAGTCCACCTACTAATAACCCAGCTACGGCTGAGCCAAGCATGCCTAGTACTACAACACCGAGGGACAGAATCAGTCCGTCTCTAATACTGAAGTTTTTGGCCATGTATTGCGCAAATAGATATGCGACGTATCCACCAGCAGTGAATACAAATCCTTGCGCCAAGTTCAACATGCCAACGCTGGACCAGGTTAGTGAAATGCCAACTGCAACAAGGCCATACATCGAAGCCAGTACTAATGCGCTGGCTAGTAATTCGATCATGACATCTCCGCACCGGGTGGGATGTCGCCTAAAGCGTCTCCAACGTCTTCTTTAAGTTCGCCTGCGTGCATACCAAGAATTCGATCGCACTTACCTGAAAGTAATGGCAAGTTTTGCTCGGCAATTAACATGGCCCCATCGCCTAAATCAATTTCACACAGTGCTGCCACTAAGCCGATGGAAATCTTTGGGGCTAGTCCAAGTGATGGTTCATCTACAAGATAAAGCTTGGCATCGGCCATAAGCGCGCGACCAACAGAGACCATCCGGCGCTCACCTCCGGAAAGTGTTCCTGCTGATTGCTTTAGGCGAGAGCGAAGTGGTGGGAAGACTTCAAGTACCGCATCGCGGCGGCGCTTACGCGTTTTCCAAGCGCCGTCTGTATACGCACCACTATCTAGATTTTCTTCAACTGAAAGTCCAGGGAAAATTGCATCGCCTTGTGGTGCAATTGCAATTCCAGAGCGAACAATTTTTGGCGTATTGCGACCCACACCATGAGATCGACGACCACCAATTTGTTGGCCCATAAATTCAATTGAGCCATCTTGCCACCCAGTCATTCCAACTATTGTGCTAATTAACGTAGTTTTACCGTGACCATTTAAGCCAACAAGTCCGATTCGCTCGCCTGGCTCAATAGAAAAGTTCAGGCCGTGGATTACCCGCATCGTGCCATAACCCGAAGAAACTTCTTGCATATGTAACAGACTCATGATTATGCTCCCGCCAAACTTTCGATTGGAACATCGAAATATGCTGCGCGAACTGCTGGAAGTTTGAAAACTGAATCTGGTGGACCTTCGGCAATAATCTCGCCCACATCTAAAACAAGTACTCGCGATGCCACCATTGCGAGTAACTCAAGACGATGCTCAATCAGTAGGACTGAAATGCCATATTCTTGGGCAAGCTTTCTTACAATTAAATCAATTTCATCAATTTCAGAACCAGTTAAACCAGATGCTGGTTCATCAAGTAAAACAATTTTAGGTTCCCGCGCCAATAAGCAGGCCAGCATGAGCTTGCGGCGCTCTAAAGTTTCAAGTCCGCCAGTAGGCGTATCCATGTGCGCATTTAGGTGCACAAATTCGGCAACCCATTCCATGCGCAGTCTGCTTGGCTTGGGATCAAATGCTTTTCGTGCGGCTTTTAATGTTTCACCAACAGTCAGTGTTGCTGGAACTACTGGGCGTTGAAACGTTCTAACAAGACCTAACTTAACTCGCTCATGCATCTGCATCGATGTAATGTCGACGCCGTTAAGTTCAACTTTGCCTTGGTGATTTAAATTTCTTCCGGAAAGGACTTCGAAAAGGCTAGTCTTGCCGGCCCCATTGGGACCGGCAAGACCAACAACTTCTGCTTGACCAACACTTAAGTTCACGTCACTAAGGATCTGACGACCACCTAGTTCAAGTGAAATGTTGGAACAAGCAAGGACTTGCATCTGACTACTGCATCCAAGCTGGCTTGACGAATGATGCTTCGGCATCGCCATCAGGTGCGATTGTCGTATGACGGCCGCCCTGTACTTGGTAGAAGTAGTGAGTAGCACCCTTGGTGATGTCAGTTTCAACATCTGGGTAGATCGAAACTGCCTGCTTGGAGAAGTCCAAGTGACCAGTTACGCCATCGTATGGATTTGCCTTGATGTACTCGTTAACTGCAGCAAAATCTGCTGGGTCAACATTCTTCCAGGCATTTGCCAATACATGCACGGTGTCGTAGCACCAGCCGGTGTAGACCATACCCATGGATACGTCATCAACACCGAACTTAGCTTGGTATGCCGCGCGGAAGGCTTTATCTTCTTCCGAGCTATTACCAACACCAATTACTGTGCCCCAAACGAAACCTTCAGCTGCGGCGCCTGCAATCTGCAAGTACTCAGGCTGAGATGGTCCGTACTGCAAGTAAACCAATGCGTTGGCTACTGGATCTCCAGCAAACTGCTGTGAGAATGATGCAAGTTCTGCACCAATCCAGTGGTCAACCATGATTGCTCCAGCAGGGTTAGCCTGCAACTTAGCAAGTACTGGGCCCCAGTCTTTAGTTCCACCTGTGATGTCAATAACTTGACCAAGTTCCCATTTACCACCGGAAGCTGCGATTGCTGCTTCGGTCGCATCTGCGATGTTCTTGTTGTAAGCAGTGTCGCCACGGATGATGTCAACCTTGTTGTTGGTTGGAGTCCATGCACCACTATCAGATAGCTGAGTCAAGAATGTAATGAATCCTGATCCGTAGAAAGTTTCGGCAGGATCAGTCAAGTAATTTCCATACTTCACAGGATCTGCAGTAGCTAACTTCTGGGCATCAATGTTGGTGTCGCCACTCATGTATGGTGCGCCATATGCAGCCGCAGCATCAAGTGCTGGTGGCGGGATAAGGACGAACGCAGACTGAATTGCAGAGACCTTCTCAGCAGCAAGCTTTTGGAATGCTGCTGTAATGCCTTCAGGGGTCAGAATGTCGATATCAGTAACACTTAGCTCCAATGGACGACCATTGACACCACCGGCGTTATTGATTTCTTCGATTGCTAGATCGGTACCGTTCCAGCAATCTTTATGGTCCGCAATACCTGCCGGACCGGACTGTGCAAATGGCGCACCGATAACAATCGGTTCACCGGTTGGTGCAGCGGCTGTTGCAGCACCGGTTGCTGAGGCATCCCCAGAACCACCACCACAAGCAGCAAGTAATGCTGCGGCGGCTGCCAGACTGGCAGCCCTTATTAATGTCTTGGATCGAATCACTTTCGTCCTCCACGCATGACAGGGAGCGCGGGGTCCGCGCTCGATTGGGTCAATAGTCCTCTTAAAGTGGAACTTGGGTTATCCGTCAAATGGCGGATATTTACAGCACAATATCGAGTTTTAGAAAAAAAATCCAGCAAAATAAGGATTTGTTATCAAACTCCAAATGGTCATTTCAGACAACAATTTGGTCACGGGGAATGGTTAGGTTCCGAATAATACCTCCGCGTGAGCCTTAATTCTGGCACTATTTCGTTATGTCTAGCCCCTCGTTAACTCAGGCCATGGAAGTGGTTGGTCGAGTGGCTGCGGTTGCGTCCGAGCAGGCTCCGCAAGCAGCACGCGCAAGTGCGGTAATCGATGAGCTACGCAAAATCATTCCGTTTGATGCGGCCGAAATTAATACCTTGCATCCAATTACCGGAGAAGTTACTCCGCTAGCAAATGTTGGATATGAATCTGATGTCCTGGATCACCTACATAGTCAAAGATTTACCGAACTAATGAATGCTCTGGCCCTGCCTATTACTGGACGCCCAGTACGCATGAAAGATTTGCCAGGTGACCCATTCGATAACTGGGCTGTTGGTGATGTGCTAGTTCCAGCTGGTTACAGCGAAGGCTTAACTATGTGTCTGCGCACTACTGATGGCAGAGTCACCGGCGTAATTAATCTTTCTACAACTTCAATTGAACATCCATCTGATATTGCAAGAGATGCAATTAGCAGCCTGTGCAGCGTGCTTGCAAACATGGCAGATCAAACGCAGTCCGGCAAATGGCTCTCAATGTTAATTGGCTCCGGACAGACTGCGGTAGGAATAAGTTCCGATGGAAATCCGATTGCCATACCTGGTCTTCCCGATCATGATTTATTTCAACCTGGAAGTGAATTAATTTCCTACGCTCATCGAAATGCCAGCATGAATTCTTGGAGTTCATTCATTTGGCCACAGAACCTAGATGATGACATGTTTAGAATTCGTGTGATGCCGTGTAGCGGGGAGAACCAACCTATGTCTGCGGTAATCTCGCTCGACGTTGCAGATGTTGGCCCACTTACCCACCGAGAACTCGAAGTACTAACTCTTGCTGCAAATGGCCTATCCAATTTAGAAATTGGTGCGGCGCTACAAATTAGCTCTCGCACCGTAGGAACTCACATCGAACATATTTTAGATAAGTTGGGTGCGCCCAACCGAGCTGCTGCTGCCGCCCGCGCAATCACTGAAGGTTTGATTCTGGGGCGCGTAAAGCGCTTCGATTAACTGTCGAATCCCATACCAAAGCGATCAAGGGTCCGAAGCCAGATATTTCTCTTGCCCTGATGTTGATCTGCTTGATTCAAGGACCAACGCGTGAAGTTGATACCAGCAGCGCGAAATGGCTCCGGTGGAAAAGGAATCGGCAAGGTGTTTACCATTTCTAGTTCACGCCGATCCGTTTGTCGGTCCAGTAATTTATCGATTGCTACCGCAGCGCCAAACCTCGAAGCACCAACACCAAGTCCGGTGTAACCCGCAACATAAACAACTTTGTCGCCCATGGCGCTGCCCCAAAAAGCACTAAAGCGCGTGCAGGTATCAATTGCACCGCTCCAGGCGTACTCAAAACGCAGGCCTTCAAGTTGCGGGAACGTGGAAAAGAAATGAGTGGCTAACTTTGGCCAAGACTTTGATGAGTGCTCGTGTTCCGGGCCAAAGCCACTGCGGTAATGATAAGTAGCGTCATAACCACCCCAAAGAATTCGACCATCGGCAGTTGGGCGGTAGTAGTGGAACTGATTTCCAGCATCACTTACCCCTTCATTGCCAGCCCAACCAATGTCACGACGTTGTTGTTCACTCAAAGGCTCGGTAACTAATACTGAGTCATAAACCGGAACGACTAGATACTTCAAGCGTCGCAACAATGGCGGAAATGCATTTGTCGCAAGTAATACCCGAGGCGCAGTTACACTTCCGAATTCGGTTTTCGCAGTTACTCGGTCGCCCGATTCATCTAGGGATTTGACCAAGCTATGTTCAAAGATTCGAACCCCAAGTGACAAAGCAACGTCCCGCAGTCCCCATGCCAATCGAGCTGGGTCACAGATCGCAACACTGTCAGGATCAAATAAAGCGCCTAAGTAAGTTGGGGAATTTATGCGACGTCGGGTTTCGGCTTGATCTAGCCAAACAAGTTCCTCGCCATAAGGCTTTGCTACTTCAATGAAATCTTGCAGTCCCTCGACTTGGTATTCCTCGGTTGCAACATCCATCTCACCAACGCGCATCCAGTCGCAATCAATCTTGTAGTCTGTGACAAATTTTTCAATCTGATTTAGATTCTCTTGACCGAGGGCGGATAACTTTGCAATGTCATTCGGCCAGCGTTCTAACCCATTTGCAAAACCATGAGTCAGCGAGGCTGCAACGAAACCTCCGTTTTGGCCAGTGGCACCGCGCGCAACGGCATTGCCTTCAACCAAAACAACATCCAAACTTGAGTTATGTTGCTTCGCTTCGATGGCCGCCCACAAACCCGTGAATCCGCCGCCGACAATCAACAAATCAGCAGCTAAATTGCCAACTACTCGGGAAGCATCATTTTCTGGCTCAACTTCGTCATCAAGCCAATAAGAACCTTCCCAAACGTCAGCCAGCGAAGGCAGAACGTGCGATGAAGGGATGTTCGAAAAAACCATTGCAAAAGTCCAAACGATTGGGTGAGCTTCGGGCTCACTGGTGATCAGATGTGTCTGGCAACAATCGCCAGCATTGTTTTCTGTCGGTATTCGCATTTTTGCGAATCCGGATCCCACCAGTCCCTTTCTATATGCGCTCTAGGCCTTAAGTTCCTAGTGCCAATCGGCCACCACTACAGGTGATCCCCTTGCCCTTTCATTGTAAGCACAAAGCTATTTGATTGCAGGGATCAGGGCATAGAAATTTTGGTATCAAACTTTGGACAAAAAAATGGGCACCTCTACTCAGAGATGCCCATTTCCTGTTGCTTTTTAGCCGTTGATACGGATGAGCTTCTTATTTAGAAATTCTTCGATTCCAAGTGGACCAAGTTCGCGGCCGAAACCAGAGCGCTTAGTACCGCCGAATGGAAGTTCTGGTGCATCCATACCAACACCATTTACGTAGACCATTCCGGTGTCTAATGCATCCGCAACCCGAAGTGCTTGCTTGTCATCAGTTGTGAACAGGTATGAACCCAAACCAAATTGTGAATCGTTTGCAATGCGAACTGCATCATCTTCATCCTTTGCGCGGTGAATCTGTGCAACTGGACCAAATAATTCCTCGCGGAAGATTTCGTTCTCGGGAGTTACTTCAGTAAGTACTCCAGCTGGGAAGAATGCACCGTTGCGGGAACCGGCGCTTGCCAACTTTGCACCTTGCTTTACGGCTCTATTAACTTGTTCTTCCAGAATTTCGGCAGCGCGCACTGAGCTAAGTGGGCTTGATATCTCAGCAGACATCATTGCTGCGGTGAACTTCTCGACAAATTCGTCATACAGGTCGTCCACGACAACCATGCGCTTTGCAGCGTTACATGCCTGGCCAGTGTTATCGATGCGAGCCATTACGGCAGATTCGATAACTGCATCCATGTCCTTGGTGCTCAGCAGAATGAATGCATCAGAGCCACCAAGTTCTAGAACACACTTCTTGAGGTGGCGCCCAGCAATTTCGGCAACTGCTGCGCCAGCGCGCTCGGAACCAGTTAGCGAGACACCACGAATAGCTGGATGTGGAATCATGTCTGCAATTTGCTCGTTAGATGCAAATAGGTTTACGTAAACGCCCTCTGGCACACCTGCATCAGCAAAAATCTTGACAATGGCTAATGCTGATTCTGGACATTGTGGCGCGTGCTTCAAGATAACGGTGTTGCCTGCCACAAGGTTTGGACCAGCAAATCGAGCAACCTGGTAAGCCGGGAAGTTCCACGGCATGATTCCAAGAATCGCTCCTACTGAAGACTTGCGCATAACGGCCGAACCGCCGCCATCCGATAATTCAATTGGCATATCAGCAAGCAGTGTTGCTGCATTGTCGGCGTAGTACTGGTAAATGAAACCGGAGAATTCAACTTCGCCTGCAGCATCGGCTAATGGCTTACCCATTTCGCGATTAATGATTGCAGCAAGTTCATCTTGACGATCAATATGTAGCTGGCCGATGCGATGAACTATTGCAGCGCGCTCTGCTACTGGAACTTTGGTCCATGCCTTATGTGCGTTGTCTGCAGCAGTAATAGCATCACGGCATTGCGCATCTGTAGCAGTTGCGAATTCTTGTTCAACTACGCCGGTTGCCGGGTTAAGAACTTGATATTGACTCATTGGAGGTTCCTCTTTTAAAAACAGTCGGGTCTGGTTTATTCATTAAACAATACCTATGAAATAGCCCCGCTGTCAGGGGTTTTTTTGCGATATCTTTACTCAAATCTCGAAAAACCTACGAAATTCGTATCTATTTTCAAAAAAAACCACGAAATCGCTTGTTTTTCCTACGAAAACACTTGAGACTGGGGTTATGTCTAAAGTTGCCGTGCTCGACGATGTCTCTAAAGCCATCATTGAGCAACTTCAGCAAGATGGCCGTCGTCCTTACGCCACTATCGGTAAGGCTGTTGGGTTATCCGAAGCTGCAGTTCGCCAACGGGTTAGCAAACTCCTGGAAACCGGAGTTATGCAGATCGTTGCGGTAACTGATCCACTACAAGTCGGGTTTAATCGCGAAGCGATGATCGGAATTGAAGTTGATGGTGACATGGAAGCAGTCGCAGACGTGCTTTCTGAGATGGATGAGATCAGTTACATCATCCTGACGGCAGGAAGCTTCGACATAATTCTCGAAGTTGTCTGTGAAGACGATGAAGCACTTCTTGAAGTGATCAATCGTCAGATTCGTGCGATTCCAGGGGTCCGACGCACGGAAACATTCATGTATTTGAAACTGCGCAAGCAGAGCTATACCTGGGGAACCCGCTAACTAAAAACATTGGATACGTAATGACAGCACTAGAAGATAGAACTAAAAACTCAGCACTATCAGACATGGCGCGCGATCGCCTCTGGATGCACTTCACTCGTCACTCAACTTATGAAAATGGCGGCGAAGTTCCAATCATCACTCGTGGTGAAGGTGCATACATTTATGACGAACACGGCAAGAAGTACCTCGATGGACTGGCAGGCCTATTCACGGTTCAAATCGGACACGGTCGTCGCGAACTTGCCGAAGCAGCTGCCAAGCAGATGCAGGAACTCTCCTTTTTCCCACTTTGGTCATACGCTCACCCAAAGGCTGTAGAGCTAGCCGAACGCTTGATTAGCTACGCACCAAGTTCACTTAACCGTGTCTTCTTCACCACTGGTGGTGGCGAAGCCGTTGAGTCCGCTTGGAAAGCAGCCAAGATGTACTACAAGCTAACCGGCAAGCCGATGAAGCATAAAGTTATTAGTCGCGCAGTTGCATATCACGGCACTCCACAAGGCGCACTAGCAATTACCGGTATTCCAGATGCTAAAAAGTATTTCGAGCCGTTAACTCCTGGTGGTTTCCGAGTTCCAAATACTAACTTCTACCGCGCCGAGTATCACCAAGATGACATCAAGGCATTCGGTCGTTGGGCTGCAGATCGTATTGAAGAAGCAATTCTTTTTGAAGGCGCAGACACAGTTGCCGCAGTATTCCTTGAGCCAGTTCAAAACTCCGGCGGATGTTTCCCACCACCACCGGGATACCTAGAGCGAGTTCGCGAAATTTGCGATCAGTATGACGTACTTTTCGTCGCTGATGAAACAATCTGTGCTTTCGGACGTATCGGTGACATGTTTGCGATGAAGCGTTTCGGCGTAGATCCAGACATCATCACAACTGCAAAGGGTATGACTTCGGGCTACTCCCCAATCGGCGCAATGCTAGTTGGCGACAAAGTATTCGAACCATTCAAGAAGGGCAACACTTACTTTGCACATGGTTACACCTTCGGCGGTCACCCAGTTTCTGCTGCAGTAGCTCTAGCCAACTTAGACATCTTTGACAAAGAAGGCATTAACCAGCACGTTCGCGATAACGAAAATCAATTCCGTCAGACGCTTGAAAAACTCAAGAATCTTGACATTGTTGGTGACGTTCGCGGTGAAGGTTACTTCTACGGAATCGAATTAGTTAAGGACAAGGCCACCAAGGAATCCTTTAACGATGATGAATGTGAACGCTTACTTCGCGGTTACCTGTCTAAAGCGTTGTTTGATAACGGTTTATATTGTCGCGCAGATGACCGTGGCGACCCGGTAATTCAGTTAGCTCCGCCACTAATTATTGGTCAGCCAGAATTCGATGAGATCGAACAGATCTTGCGGCACGTGCTAACCGAAGGTCAAAAGATCCTCTAATGACTAATCCAGTAGGAGCGACGGACCGAACTTCGGTCCGTCGCTTTCCTGAAAAAGCAGTTAAAGATCGAGAAGCTATTAACAATATTCTCGATGCTGGTTTAGTTGCACATGTTTCCTGCGTTGTCGATGGCCAGCCATTTGTGATGCCAGTTGGTTACGCTCGCGATGGTGACAGAGTGCTATTTCACGGATCAACTGCGTCTCGACTCTTCAAGACATTAGCGACTGGTCAAGCAAGTTGTTTTACCGTCACATTGCTTGATGGCATGGTGCTAGCTCGTAGTGCATTTGAATCCAGCATGCATTATCGCTGCGTAATTGCCCTGGGATCTTGTGACGTACTTGAAGGCGATGAAAAAGAGGCCGCGTTAATTCGAATTACCGATCATTTGCTACCTGGTCGCACTGACGAGGCTCGAAAGGCTGCACCCAAGGAATCGAAAGCAACTTTGGTGCTTGCCCTCAAACTCGATGAGGTTTCTTGCAAAGTCAGTGAAGGTGATCCAGATGATGTACCCAGCGACCTGACGGATCCGATTTATTCAAACATCTGGGCGGGCTATGTTCCGATGCGAGAAGTATTCGAATCTCCTGTTGCCGATCCATTGACTTCAGAAAAAAATATTCCGATTCCGGACTACATTAAAAACTGGAAGCGCTAACGAGAAAGTTAGAAAATGACTGACTACCGATCAAAGTCCTTATGGTGGAGTACTTTGCCAGAGGAACTAGCAACCTCAACGCGCTATGCCCTGCATTCAGACATTGATGTTGATGTTGCAATCGTGGGCGCTGGTTACACCGGTCTTTGGACGGCTTACTACTTGCAGCAGCGCGATCCAAACTTAAACATCGCAATCATCGAAGCTGAAGTCGCCGGCTACGGCGCATCTGGTCGCAATGGTGGCTGGTGTTCTGCGTACTTCCCTACCGAAATCGACAAGCTTGGTCGAATTCATGGTCGCGAATCAGCCCGCGCGATGCAGGATGCAATGCACGACACCGTTACGGAAATTGAAAATGTAGTCAAAGCCGAAGGCATAGATTGCGAATGGCAACGCGGCGGCACCATTTCGTTTGCGCGCACGCCCCTGCAATGGCAACGCGCTCAGGAATATATTCACCATTGGGAGCAATGGGGTTACGATGCCAGTCATTACGTGCTACTTAGTGCTGGGGAAGCTAAAGAGCGAGCAAAAGCTACAAATTTGCTCGGTGCTACTTACACCCCACATGTTGCGGCAATTAACCCCGCAAAACTCGTTCGTTCTCTTGCTAATTTGGTAGAGAAACGTGGCGCCACAATTTATGAACATACTCGCGCCACAAGAATTGCGCCGGGCGCAGTCACCACCGAATCTGGAGTAGTCCGCGCTCGCTACATTGTTCGCGCAACTGAGGGCTACACCAAATCTTTGCAGGGCCAGAAACGAAAAATCGTTCCGATTTATTCCTTAATGATGGCAACTGAACCACTTAGTAACGAAACTTGGGAGCAAATTGGGTTAGCCAATCGCGAGACCTTTGGCGATTTCCGAAACTTGATTATTTATGGGCAGCGTACTGCAGACAATCGTTTTGCTTTTGGTGGCCGCGGAGCACCGTATCACTTTGGATCTTCAATTAGGGATGAATACGACCAGCACGAAAGTGTGCATCCATCTTTGCTCGGAGTGCTTGCCGAATTGTTCCCAGTAGTAGCTGGTGCCACAGTTACTCATACTTGGGGTGGTCCGCTTGGCGTGGCTCGCGACTGGATGGCATCGGCAGGCTTGGATCGCCAGACAGGAATTGCTTGGGCTGGCGGCTATGTAGGTGACGGCGTCGGAACTACAAACTTGTCGGGTCGAACGCTGGCGGACTTGATTACCAGCCAAGATACAAACTTGACTCGGCTACCTTGGGTAAACCACAAGTCCCCGAATTGGGAAGTTGAACCTTTGCGCTGGATTGGCGCTAACGCAGGCTTGCAAATAATGACTCGGGCCGATCACGCTGAAGACAAAACGGGTAAACCCTCAAAACTTGCGGGCGTCGTTTCAAAACTGTTGGGACAGTAAGCAAATGACCGCAATAATTCTTTCGTTGTTGAGTGCTGCACTTTATGGTGTTGGAGATTTTTGGGGCGCCCTTGCCTCGCGTCGCTCACACATTATGCAAGTGTTACCAGCGATTTTGATTTCGGGAACTTTATCGGTGTATGTATTGATTCCATTTCTTGGCGCCGACTTCACACCTGATGCCATTAAGTATGGAATTGCAAGCGGATTCTTTGGCGCAGCAGGTTTCTTTGTTTTCTATCGCGCATTAGCAATTGGTCCGATGGGGATTGCCAGCGCAATCATCGCAATTATTTCTACAACGATCATGTATGTCGTTGACGTACTCAAGGGCACACACGTTTCCACACTTGGAATTGTTGGCGCAGTACTTGCGATGCTCTCGATTGTTTTAGTTTCCAAATCAACAGAAGACGCCACACATCCGGTAACCGCAAAAATGGTACGGATGGCAGTTTTATCTGGAGTAGTCGTTTCCGGATTCTTCATGCTTTTGGCATATGCTCCAAGCGATGTTGGTGTTGCAACATTTGCCAGCACGCGAACTACACAGCTAATCCTTATTTTGTCCGCAGCATTCCTGGTTCGAAAGAAAATTGTCCGTGGGGCAAAACCTGACATAAGAATGTCGATTGGAGCTGGTGTTGCCGATGCCCTAGCCGCAGTTGCTTTCATCTATGCGAATCACACTGGTTCACTCGCGTTCGTGGCAGTTATCTCAAACTTATATCCAGCCGTAACTTTGATCGTTGCCCACTTCGTAATTCATGAACGCGTTGAGCGCCATCAATATGTTGGGATGGCTGGCGCCGTTACTGCCGTTGCATTACTAACTTTGGCCTAGTAATAGCGCCTAATCCAGTTAACTAATCTCCGATTAAACCCTGGCTTCGAGAGTAGAGTCACGGCTATGGTTGCGATTTTGCTGGCGTTTGGGTGCGCACTCTCTTATGGTTTTGGTGACTACTTTG
>WLPX01000006.1 GCA_009698575.1 Actinomycetota bacterium | reverse complement strand
TTACTACACCAGTTACGTCCGTGGTACGGAAGTAGAACTGTGGACGGTAGTTGTCGAAGAATGGTGTGTGACGGCCGCCTTCATCCTTGGAAAGGATGTAAACGTTAGCTTCGAAGTCAGTGTGAGGATTAACTGAGCCTGGGTGGCATACAACCTGGCCACGCTCAATGTCTTCACGCTTTGTTCCACGAAGAAGTAGACCTACGTTTTCGCCAGCGCGACCTTCATCAAGAAGTTTGCGGAACATTTCAACACCGGTAACGGTTGTCTTCTGTACGTCTGGGCGAATACCAACGATTTCAACTTCTTCGTTGACCTTTACGATGCCCTGTTCGATACGACCAGTAACAACGGTTCCACGACCTGTGATGGTGAAAACGTCTTCAACTGGCATAAGGAATGGCTTTTCGATGTCGCGAGCTGGTGTTGGGATGTACTCATCAACAGCCTTCATTAGGTCAAGAACTGACTGTCCCCACTTAGCATCACCCTGAAGTGCTGGGAATGCAGCTACGCGAACAACTGGAATGTCGTCGCCTGGGAATTCGTAAGCACTTAGAAGTTCACGAACTTCCATTTCTACGAGTTCAATAAGTTCTTCGTCATCAACCATGTCGCACTTATTAAGAGCAACAACGATTGCAGGAACGCCAACCTGACGAGCAAGAAGTACGTGTTCCTTGGTCTGAGGCATTGGGCCGTCAGTCGCTGCAACTACAAGAATTGCACCGTCCATCTGTGCCGCGCCGGTGATCATGTTCTTGATGTAGTCCGCGTGACCTGGGCAGTCAACGTGCGCATAGTGACGCACTTCTGTCTGGTACTCAACGTGGGCGATCGAAATCGTGATACCGCGCTGACGCTCTTCAGGTGCCTTATCGATCATGTCGAATGGCGTGAATGGGTTTACATCTGGGTAAGCATCGTGCAGCACCTTAGTGATGGCAGCAGTCAGCGTTGTCTTGCCGTGGTCGATGTGACCGATGGTGCCGATGTTTACGTGCGGTTTTGTCCGCTCAAACTTCGCCTTTGCCACGGTGGGTCCTCCTGGATCCTTGTGCTGTCTGTCAGAGTGACCTTCACTCCGGCAGGATTTTTATTTCTTTTGGCCTGTGGGCCGTTACTCGCCCCGTGCCTTCGAGACAATTTCTGTCTGGACGCTTGCGGGAACTTGGGCGTACTGCGAGAACTCCATGGAGTAGCTAGCACGTCCCTGAGTACGACTACGAAGATCTCCCACATAGCCGAACATTTCTGACAACGGAACAAGAGCCTTGACTACGCGTGAGCCGAAACGCTCATCCATAGCCTGAATCTGTCCGCGCCGAGAATTAAGGTCGCCGATTACATCACCCATGAAGTCTTCAGGGGTTGTTACTTCGACGCTCATTAGTGGTTCAAGAATTACTGGACCGGCGCTACGAACGCCTTCCTTGAATGCTTGAGTACCAGCAAGTTTGAATGCAAGTTCAGAAGAGTCAACATCGTGGTAAGCACCGTCAAGAAGTGTTACTTGAACATCAACCATTGGGTAACCAGCAAGTACGCCATTTTCCATTGCGTCTTGGCAGCCAGCATCAACTGAAGGAATGTATTCGCGAGGAATGCGTCCACCAGTGATCTTGTTTACGAATGCGTAACCACCATTGGCAGTATCGTCACCATCAATTGGCTTATTCGGAGCAATTGCAATTTGGACCTTAGCGAACTGTCCGGAACCACCTGTTTGCTTCTTGTGGGTGTAATCGATGCGATCAACATTCTTGGTAATAGTTTCGCGGTAAGCAACCTGTGGCTTACCAACATTTGCTTCTACGTTGAATTCGCGCTTCATGCGGTCAACAAGAATTTCCAAGTGAAGTTCGCCCATACCCGCAATGATGGTCTGGCCAGTTTCTTCGTCGGTGTGAACGCGGAAAGTTGGATCTTCATCCGACAGACGCTGAATTGCCACACCAAGTTTGTCTTGGTCGCTCTTTGTCTTTGGCTCAATCGCAACTTCGATAACCGGAGCTGGGAAAGTCATTGACTCAAGAATGATTGGGTTTGCTGGATCGCAAAGTGTTTCGCCAGTTGTGGTGTCCTTAAGACCCATTACTGCCACGATGTCGCCTGCGCCTACAGCTGCAATTTCTTCGCGCTTGTTCGCATGCATTCGGTAAATCTTTCCGATGCGCTCCTTGCGTTCCTTAACTGAGTTAAGAACCTGGGAGCCTGCTTCTAGACGTCCGGAGTAAACGCGAACATAAGTTAGCTTGCCAAGGTGTGGATCGGTTGCAATTTTGAATGCAAGTGCAGCTAATGGTTCGCTGTCACTTGGAGTACGTAGCATTTCTTCATCTGGCTTACCTGGCTTGTGGCCGGTAACGCCTTCTACGTCTAGTGGTGAAGGCAAGTAACGAATAACCGCATCAAGCATTGGCTGAACGCCCTTGTTCTTGAATGCAGTACCGGTAACGATTGGAACAGCACCACCAGCAAGAGTTACGCGACGGATTGCTGCGTGAATGTCATCTTCGGTAAGTGATGATTCATCTTCAAAGAACTTCTCCATGAAAGATTCGTCATTTTCCGCAATGGTCTCAAGCATGGTGTGACGGTATTCGTCAGCTTGTGCCTGAAGGTCTGCTGGAATTGGTTCAAGTACATAGTCTTCGCCGATTGCAGTTTCGCCGCGCCAAACCATGGCCTGCATACGAATCAAATCAACTAGACCAATGAAGTCACCTTCAGCACCGATTGGAAGCTGAAGAATAAGTGGGTTTGCACCAAGACGATCCTTGATCATGCCAACGCACATAAAGAAGTCAGCACCAGTACGGTCCAACTTATTTACAAAGCAAATACGCGGAACGCTGTACTTGTTAGCTTGGCGCCATACCGTTTCGGATTGTGGTTCTACGCCAGCTACACCGTCAAATACTGCGACAGCGCCGTCAAGTACGCGAAGTGAACGCTCAACTTCAACTGTGAAGTCCACGTGACCTGGGGTGTCAATGATGTTGATCGTGTGATCTTTCCAAGTACAGGTGGTTGCAGCTGAGGTGATTGTGATGCCACGCTCTTGCTCTTGTTCCATCCAGTCCATGGTTGCTGCACCTTCGTGCACTTCACCGATCTTGTAGTTGATACCGGTGTAAAACAAGATGCGCTCGGTAGTCGTGGTTTTGCCCGCGTCGATGTGCGCCATGATCCCGATGTTGCGGGTCTTGGCGAGGTCAAGCGATGTTTCGGTAGCCACTTACTCTCTCGTCTCTGTTTCTTGTTCTGTCGGTTTCTAGAAGTCTTAAGGTCGGTAAATTTCTTGGATTACCAGCGGTAATGTGCGAAGGCCTTGTTGCTTTCAGCCATCTTGTGTGTGTCTTCGCGCTTCTTCACTGCAGCACCTAAGCCGTTAGAAGCATCGAGGATTTCGTTCATCAAACGCTCAGTCATTGTCTTTTCACGACGTGCACGTGAGTAACCAACTAACCAGCGAAGTGCAAGGGTGTTGGCACGAGTTGGCTTAACTTCAACTGGCACCTGGTAAGTAGCGCCACCAACGCGACGGCTACGAACTTCAAGAGTTGGGCGAACGTTGTCTAGTGCGCGACGAAGAGTCTGTACTGGATCAGTACCTGTCTTTTCGTGGCAACCAGAAAGTGCGCCGTAAACAATTGATTCAGCAGTGGACTTCTTGCCGTGTAACAAAATCTTGTTAACAAGCTGAGTAACTACTGGTGACTGGTAAACCGGATCGACGATAATCGGTCGCTTCGGAGCTGGACCCTTACGTGGCATATCAGCTCTTCTCCTTCTTCGCGCCGTAGCGGCTACGAGACTGCTTGCGGTTCTTTACGCCCTGAGTATCAAGAGCGCCACGGATAATTTTGTAACGAACACCAGGAAGATCCTTTACGCGACCGCCACGAACAAGAACGATTGAGTGTTCCTGCAAGTTATGGCCTTCACCTGGGATGTAGGCAGTTACTTCAGCACCACTAGTCAGACGTACACGAGCTACCTTGCGAAGCGCAGAGTTCGGCTTCTTTGGTGTAGTTGTGTAAACACGCGTGCAAACGCCACGGCGTTGCGGGCTGCCCTTAAGAGCAGGCGTCGTGTTCTTCGTGACTTTGTCCTGTCGGCCCTTGCGGACCAACTGTTGGATCGTTGGCACTCGTTCTCCTTCATCTAAGTAGCGCGACTTCTCGCACGACTTTCAAACGTTTGTTGTGATGGCGGCACCGCCACTAGCTCCGACCCACGCGGTCGGGTGTGTTGCCCGGTTAAGCGCGGATTGCAAGACATTCCTTTAATGAAGGAGCCTGTCTCGCGAAAACTGCGCCGACGGGGAAGCCCTAGGCATAGATGCGAAACCTAACTTTCGTTAGGCACAAGGTGAAACATTACCCACACTTGTGGTTAAAGGTCAAAACGAGATCGCCCCCCACCCACGCGGACGGCGTGTCGGGCTTGAAAATCGGACATTTAGGTCAAGATCTGGCCTTGGTGTGTGGGGCCTTCAAACCTTCGAAAAGCTCCCTTGCTCAAAAGAATTGCTTCGCAAATTTTTCGCTCGGGACTTTTCTTCGGTTTTAGGCCATTTTTCCCGTACATCTTGCTGGGCAGTAATCCAGCTTTTCAAGGGTTGATGCTTATGAATTATTGGATATCCAGCTTTTCAAGGCTGATTTGAGGTCTTTTTGAGTCCGAACCAGTTCATTGAGTGAGGTCTCGATCATTAAGTTCACGACTTCGTGCTTGAATCGGGCTCGCCAGTCGGTATGCAGGCCAATTAGGTACTTGCCATTGGCATAGGCGTAGCCAAGTTCCCAGGCAGTTCCATCGTCAGTAGTTATTCCATTCAAATTCGCAACGACTAAATCGCAGGCATCAATCCCCCGCTTATCATTTTCAAAAATTTCCTTGACGTTATCTTTTACCTTCGGTGGATTGTCCCGATGCGGCAAGAACGTCTCGAATCCAGCCTCAGCCACCATGGCTTCGATCTTTTCGATGAACCAGCGTTCACCTTCATCAAATAGCGGGCCGGCAATGTAAGCGCGAGGTTTCGTCATGGGTTAAGCATTTCACAATATTCCTGCCTCGGTTCATAAACAAAGAAGGCCGAGCATTTCTGCTCGACCTTCTTTGTTTTAACGAACTGTTTTTATTGAGTTTCGATTCCTCGGCTTTCGCCTCAGTCCTTAACTCCGATATTGACCCATGTCGTAATCTTCCAAGCGAACTGCTTCGCCGGAAGCCTGACCAAAGTCGCCGTAGTCGTAGTTGTCGTAGACGCTCATTGCGGCGTAGACGGCTGCCTTGGCTTCTTCGGTTGGTTCGACCTTCACGTTGCGGTAACGAGGAAGACCAGTACCAGCTGGGATCAGCTTTCCGATGATTACGTTTTCCTTTAGACCAAGCAGTGGATCGCGCTTGCCGTTGATTGCAGCATCGGTAAGGACACGAGTTGTCTCCTGGAACGATGCAGCCGACAACCAAGATTCAGTTGCAAGTGATGCCTTGGTGATACCCATTAGCTCTGGACGAGCTGATGCTGGCTTGCCACCTTCAGTAACTAGACGACGGTTGTCGTTTTCGTATGCTGAACGCTCAACAAGTTCACCAGTTAGGAATGTGGATTCAGCCTGTTCAACGATGATTACTCGCTTCAACATCTGGCGCACAATAACTTCGATGTGCTTATCGTGAATCGATACACCCTGAGAACGGTAAACCTCTTGAACTTCGTCAGTTAAGTGGATCTGAACCTGACGTGGACCACGGATGCGAAGAACTTCCTTCGGATCTGGCTTACCAACAAGGATCAAATCACCGGCTGTGACAGTCTGACCATCTTCAACTACTAACTTGGCGCGCTTAGAAACTGGGTACTCCAGCTCTTCGGAACCGTCGTCAGGAATAACGATGACCTTCTTGGACTTGTCTGATTCATCAATGCGAACGCGGCCAGTGGCTGCGGAGATTGGTGAAACACCCTTTGGAGTACGAGCTTCGAAAAGTTCGACCACGCGAGGTAGACCATGAGTGATGTCACCACCGTCAGATGCTGCACCACCAGTGTGGAAGGTACGCATAGTTAGCTGAGTTCCTGGCTCACCAATTGACTGAGCAGCAATGATGCCAACGGCTTCACCAATGTCAACCAACTTGGATGTTGCAAGGGAACGACCGTAGCAACGAGCACAAGTTCCAAAGCGGCTATCACAAGTGAGAACCGAACGAACCTTGATTTCGTCAACACCAGCAGCAACCATGGCATCAATGTCGAGAATGCCAATGTCTTGACCTGCAGCAAATAGTGTCTTGCCGGCAACGACTACATCTTCTGCCAAGCAGCGAGATGCAATTGTGGTGTCTAAGAAGTCTTCAGCAGATCCATCAGCCTTGCGAATTGCCTTGGCTAGACCACGATCGGTGCCACAGTCTTCTTCACGGATGATTACATCCTGTGACACGTCAACTAGACGACGAGTTAGGTAACCCGAGTCAGCGGTACGTAGCGCAGTATCAGCAAGACCCTTACGAGCACCGTGAGTAGAAATGAAGTACTCAAGTACTGACAGACCTTCACGGAAATTGCTCTTGATAGGGCGAGGAATAATTTCACCCTTCGGGTTAGCTACCAGACCACGCATACCTGCGATCTGACGAATCTGAAGCATGTTGCCTCGAGCACCAGAGTTAACCATCATCCAAACCGGGTTAGTGGTTGGGAAGTTTTCCTGCATAGCTTCGGCAACCTTATTGGTTGTGTCAGTCCATACTTCGATTAGTTCCTGGCGACGCTCGGAGTCTGCAATCAAACCACGTTCGTACTGCTTTTGGATCTTGTCAGCTTTTTCTTCAGCTTCAGCAAGTAAGCCTGCTTTAGCTGCCGGAGCTACAACATCTGCGAACGAGATAGTTACACCGGAACGAGTTGCCCAGCGGAAGCCAGCTTCTTTCAAAGCATCCAAAGTCGCAGCAACCTGAACCTTGGAGTAACGCTCAGCTAAGTCATTGATGACCTCACCAAGCTTTGACTTCTTAACTTCTTCGTTAACGAATGGGTAGTTAGCTGGAAGTGTCTCGTTGAACAATGCGCGACCTAAAGTGGTATCGATTGTCTTGGAAGATGCCTCGCCACCAATTTCGGTAACAACATTTTCCAAACGGATCTTCACTTCGGCTTGCAGAGCAAGTTCATTGCGATCAAACGCCATGATTGCTTCAGCTAGTGAACCAAATGCCCGTCCCGCACCAAGACCAGCTGAATCATCGCGAGTTAGCGAGTACAGACCAAGAACCATGTCCTGGGTAGGTGAGGTAATTGGACGACCGTTTGCTGGCGACAAAATGTTATTTGTCGAAAGCATAAGTACGCGAGCTTCAGCCTGAGCTTCTGCAGAAAGCGGAACGTGCACAGCCATCTGGTCACCGTCGAAGTCAGCGTTGAATGCTGTACATACGAGTGGGTGAATCTGGATTGCCTTACCTTCAATGAGCTGTGGCTCGAAAGCTTGAATACCCAAACGGTGCAAAGTAGGTGCGCGGTTTAGCAGAACTGGATGCTCGGTGATGACTTCTTCAAGTACATCCCAAACAACTGAACGCTGACGTTCAACCATGCGCTTTGCGCTCTTGATGTTCTGTGCGTGGTTTAGATCAACCAAGCGCTTCATTACGAAAGGCTTGAAAAGTTCTAACGCCATCTGCTTAGGCAGACCACACTGGTGCAGCTTTAACTGTGGACCAACAACAATTACCGAACGGCCGGAGTAGTCAACGCGCTTGCCAAGAAGGTTCTGGCGGAAGCGACCTTGCTTACCCTTAAGCATGTCGGACAGTGACTTAAGTGGACGGTTACCCGGTCCAGTTACTGGACGACCACGACGACCGTTGTCGAACAATGCATCAACAGATTCTTGAAGCATGCGCTTTTCGTTGTTCACGATGATCTCAGGTGCACCAAGATCCAGCAGGCGCTTTAGACGGTTGTTGCGGTTGATAACGCGACGGTAAAGATCGTTTAGATCTGAAGTTGCGAAACGGCCACCATCAAGCTGAACCATCGGACGTAGATCTGGTGGAATGACCGGAACTGCATCCAAGACCATTGCGGCTGGGTGGTTTGTGGTATTCAAGAATGCGTTAACAACCTTGAGGCGCTTAAGTGCACGAGTCTTCTTTTGACCCTTGCCATTAATGATGATGTCTTTTAGCTTTACAGCTTCTGCTTCTAGGTCGAATGTCTCCAAACGAGCCTTGATTGCTGCAGCGCCCATGCCACCCTTGAAGTAACGACCGAAACGATCGCGCATTTCGCGGTAAAGCATCTCGTCACCTTCAAGGTCCTGGACCTTAAGAGTGCGGAAACGATCAAATACCTTGACCAGACGATCGATCTTTGCGTCTTCACGCTTGCGGATCTGGGTAACTTCACGTTCTCCGGATTCGCGAACCTTGCGCTTGATATCTGCCTTAGCGCCTTCAGCTTCAAGTTCAGCTAAGTCGGCTTCCATCTTCTTTAGGCGTGCATCTACATCGGCATCGCGCTTCTTGATCAGGTTGTTGCGGTCTTCGTTTAGACGCGCTTCCAGGCTTGGAAGGTCTTCACGACGAGCAGCTTCGTCAACCGAAGTGATCATGTAGGCAGCAAAGTAAATTACTTTTTCTAGATCTTTTGGAGCTAGATCAAGTAAGTAACCAAGACGGCTAGGTACGCCCTTGAAGTACCAGATGTGTGTTACTGGCGCAGCAAGTTCGATGTGACCCATACGTTCGCGGCGAACCTTGGAGCGAGTGACTTCAACGCCACAACGCTCACAAACGATGCCTTTGAAACGTACGCGCTTGTACTTACCGCAGTAACATTCCCAGTCACGAGTCGGTCCGAAGATCTTTTCGCAGAAAAGACCATCGCGCTCTGGCTTGAGTGTGCGGTAATTAATTGTTTCTGGTTTCTTTACTTCGCCATGCGACCACAAACGGATGTCTTCAGCGCTAGCTAGACCGATCCGCAGTTCGTCGAAGAAGTTGACGTCCAACACTTTGAGTTCCTCTATTTCTAGTTAAGTTTCGGGGTTCGTCTGTATCTGACCGAGATCAGAGTTCTTCGACGCTGAGCGACTCACGGCGCGACAGGTCGATTCCAAGTTCTTCAGCGGTGCGGAAGACTTCTTCAGCGGTGTCTCGCAATTCAATGGCAGAGCCATCGCTTGAAAGAACTTCCACATTCAGACATAGTGACTGCATTTCCTTGATAAGTACCTTGAAGGATTCAGGGATACCTGGCTCAGGAATGTTCTCGCCCTTAACGATTGCTTCGTACACGCGAACGCGACCGAGCACATCGTCAGACTTGATAGTCAACAACTCTTGCAGTGCATAAGAAGCGCCGTAAGCCTCGAGAGCCCACACTTCCATTTCACCAAAGCGCTGGCCACCGAACTGTGCCTTACCACCCAACGGCTGCTGAGTAATCATTGAGTAAGGACCAGTTGAACGAGCGTGAATCTTGTCATCCACCAAGTGGTGAAGTTTCAAGATGTACATGTAGCCAACTGAGATCTCACCAGGGAATGGTTCACCGGAGCGACCATCAAATAGCTTGGCCTTTCCGTTTTCGCCAACCAGGCTTAGACCGTCTGCAGTCTTACGAGTTGAAGTAAGCAGTCCGCCGATTTCATCTTCCTTGGCGCCATCGAAGACCGGTGTGGCCAACTTGGTTCCTGGAGCAACCGAACGTGCTTCCTTAACAAGGTGCTTTGCCCATTCCGGGTCACCTTCAATTTCCCAACCGCGAGATGCGATCCAACCTAAGTGAACTTCCAGAATCTGACCGATGTTCATACGTCCTGGAACACCAAGTGGGTTCAGCACAACATCAACTGGAGTTCCATCTTCAAGGAACGGCATATCTTCTGGTGGAAGAATCTTGGAGATAACACCCTTGTTGCCGTGACGGCCGGCAAGTTTGTCACCTTCGGTGATCTTGCGCTTTTGGGCGATGTACACGCGAACAATTTGGTTAACGCCTGGAGGTAGATCGTCACCTTCAGATGAATCAAATACTCGAACGCCAATTACCTTGCCGGATTCACCGTGTGGCACCTTCAAGGAAGTATCGCGAACTTCGCGAGCCTTCTCACCAAAGATGGCACGAAGCAAACGCTCTTCAGGTGTTAGTTCAGTTTCACCCTTAGGTGTTACTTTGCCAACCAACAAGTCGCCTGGAACAACATCCGCACCGATGCGAATAATGCCGCGCTCATCAAGGTCAGCTAGAACCTCATCTGACAGGTTTGGTAGATCGCGAGTGATTTCCTCTGGGCCAAGCTTGGTGTCGCGGGCATCAATTTCGTGTTCTTCGATGTGAATTGAAGAAAGCACGTCATCTTGCACTAGACGCTGGTTCAGGATGATCGCATCTTCGTAGTTGTGACCTTCCCATGGCATGAATGCCACAAGCAGGTTACGACCAAGCGCCATTTCACCGTTTTCAGTACATGGACCGTCAGCAATTACCTGGCCAGCTTCGACTCGATCGCCTTCACTGACAATCGGACGCTGGTTGTAGCAAGTGCCTTGGTTCGAGCGATCGAACTTACGCACTGCATAAGTAAGGTGCTTTCCAGCATCTTCTTGCACGGTAATGGAATCAGCTGATACTTCGGAAACAACGCCTGATCCAGTTGCCACGATTACATCGCCAGCATCCTTTGCAGCGCGGTATTCCATACCGGTACCAACGTAAGGTGATTCACTGCGTAGTAATGGAACAGCCTGACGTTGCATGTTTGCGCCCATAAGTGCGCGGTTTGCATCGTCGTGCTCCAAGAACGGAATCATTGCAGTTGCAACAGAAACCATCTGGCGCGGTGAAACGTCCATGAAGTCCACTTCAGTTCCAGGAATGTAATCAACTTCGCCACCCTTGGTGCGAACCAATACTTTGACATCCTGGAAAGTGTTGTCGTCATTAAGCAGCGAGTTTGCCTGCGCAATAACGTGAACATCTTCTTCGTCTGCGGTTAGGTACTGGATCTTGTCAGTTACCTTGCCCTTAACAACCTTGCGGTATGGAGTCTCGACGAAACCGAAAGCGTTGATACGTGCATACGATGCAAGCGAACCAATCAGACCAATGTTTGGACCTTCTGGAGTTTCGATTGGACACATACGACCGTAGTGCGATGGGTGAACGTCTCGAACTTCGAAGCCTGCGCGCTCACGAGAAAGACCACCGGGTCCAAGTGCTGAAAGGCGACGCTTGTGAGTCAGACCTGACAGTGGGTTGGTTTGATCCATGAACTGTGACAACTGGGAAGTTCCGAAGAATTCCTTGATTGACGCAATTACTGGACGAGTGTTGATCAAAGTAAGCGGAGTGATTGCTTCTGGATCCTGGGTAGTCATACGTTCGCGAACAACGCGCTCCATACGAGAAAGACCAGTACGAATCTGATTCTGAATCAATTCACCAACGGTACGAAGACGACGGTTACCAAAATGGTCGATGTCATCAACTTCAACGCGAGTTAGGCCACGTGCTGAGGTGAACTCGGTTTCACCAGCATGTAGACGAACTAGGTATTCGATGGTTGCAAGAACGTCATTGATGTCAAGAACAGTCTTGGTTGGTTCAGTATCTAGACCAAGCTTCTTATTGACCTTGTAACGGCCAACCTTTGCAAGGTCGTAACGCTTCTCGTTAAAGAAGAAGTTTTGTAGCAAACTGCGTGATGCTTCAACCGTCGGTGGTTCACCTGGTCGAAGTTTGCGATAGATATCGAGCAGTGCCTCGTCCTGCGTCGTTGTCGTATCTTTTTCAAGAGTTGCCATCATTGATTCGTAAGCGCCGAACTGTTCGCGAATCTGCTCGTTAGTTAGACCAAGAGCCTTTAGGAAAATAGTTACCGGTTGCTTACGCTTACGGTCGATACGAACACCAACCATGTCTTTCTTATCAACTTCAAATTCCATCCAAGCACCACGGCTAGGAATGATTTTGGTTGTGTAAACATCTTTGTCAGTTGCCTTATCCAAGGAACGCTCGAAGTAAACACCTGGGGAACGAACAAGCTGGGATACAACAACGCGCTCAGTGCCGTTGATTATGAAAGTTCCCTTGCTGGTCATAATCGGGAAGTCACCCATGAATACGGTCTGGCTCTTGATTTCACCAGTTTCGTTGTTCATGAATTCAGCGTTGACGTATAGCGGCTGGGAGAAAGTTAAATCTTTCTCGCGGCACTCGTCTTCGGTGTTCTTGGAATCTTCCAAGCTCGGTTCGGTGAATGTCAACGACATAGTGCCGTTGTAATCCTCGATTGGGCTGATCTCTTCAAACACATCTTGTAAACCGTGTGTCTGAGGGATTTCGTTATTGCCAGATTCCAGGGCCGCTGCAACGCGGTCCTTCCAAACTTGATTTCCAAGTAACCAGTCAAAAGACTCAACTTGTAGATCAAGAAGATTAGGAACCTCTAGAGGTTCACGAATCTTTGCGAATGAGACCCGCTTTGGGCCTGTGGAACTGCGCGAGTGTGTGCGTGAGGCGGCCAACAGTCGTCCTTCCGAGCTAGCTGTAATGCGCGCGCGCTAAAGGAACCTAGTCAAATTGAGGTACACAAATGACAGGTGGATTTAGGGCACGGCGAACTCGTAGCATACCTAGAGGCGGCAGCCACTGTCCAATGCAGCTCAATTTTTCCTGAAAACCCTCGATTTTCGTGCCTTCTGCACTGACTTGGACAGCTAGGGCCAAGTGCGCCAGACCGAAATCATCGGTTTACAGGGGGAAGTCTGCATTTCTTAACTTGCTCGCCAATCGTGGCCCAGATACGGACACATGTCAAGCACTCAGTAGTGACTGTGACAAAGGCGTTATGTTCACAACAAAATTAAGGATTCACAAATGAACAATTGAAATTTGACAATAAGTTCATGAAGCCCCGTTAATAAAACTAAGGACCCGCTTTTACTCCAATGTGAAATTAGAAGTTAAGTCACGAGATATCCCACTATTTACATTCGCGTCGTTGTCAACCAAGTCTGTCGAGTAGGCATGCACAACGTAATTTCCAACTACTGTATTTTCAGGGACTCGGCATTTGTATTCCCAAATTCCGTCATAAATCGTCCCTGATGCAAGAGTCATTGACTGTCCACAGAAATCTCGCTGTACATGGTCCCTGCTAAACCAAAATCCCGCACGGCCTACGCCACTCGCATCAATCCAATGTGCCTGAATAGTCAGGATATCTCCTGGGTGAACAACTGATGGAGTGGAAGTGAGTGAGATCAAATCTGGTCCGATTAGGTCTGTATTTCCATTTATAACGTCAAAGGATCCTTTTGTTGCAGAGATCGTTCCACCATTTACGTTTGTGTGATTGCCAGCAAAATCTTTTGCGTATGGCGTAATAATGTAGGTTCCAGTTCTGGCGGAAGCAGGAATCACGCAGGTTACAGACCATGTGCCATCGAAACGATCGCCATCCGTCATGAACAATTGCTGGTGACAAATGTCGTGTTGAATTCCCCCAATAGATGTTGAAAAACTAACGTACTCCAAGCCTGAAAAATCTCGAGCGTGAACTGAGATCGTAATGGAATCGCCACTGGTAACTGTCGTGGTAGAAACCGAAGCCGAAGTTATTTCTGGACCAGTGAAATCATCATTACCGTTTATAACTTGAAATTCGCCTCGAGTCCTGGACAAGGTTCCGCCATTGGTATTTGTCCAACTTCCATTTACGTCGCGGCCGAAACCAATTATGGAATAAGTGCCATTTGATGCGTTCGCAGGAATCACACAATCAAGGAACCAAATGTCTTCGAATCCGTCACCGGTTAGCTTAGACATCGATTGACCGCAGATGTCACGTTGCAAACTACCTACAGAAGTTGAAAACGAGATTGATGAGATGCCTGATTCATCAGAAGCATGAATCTCGATGCGCATGGAGTCGCCAGGAGAGACCTGTGTTTGGGAAGTAGTAATGCTGAGAATTGCTGGGCCCCGCCAGTCATATCTACAAGTATTCACCTGTGGTTCATCTGTGGACTTTACGCAACTATTTTCTCCAGGTCCACCATCGACATAGTCAAATCCGCCACCACCATCTATGTAATCATTTCCCGCTCCACCTAAGAGCACGTCCGGAAGTGGATCACCGTAAATCGTGTCGTTACCCGCGTTACCTTGTATGTTATCTCGACCATTGCCACCAGAAATGTAGTCATTTCCGTTACCAGCTAAAACTATGTCATTCCCATTGGCACCATAGATTGAATCATTCCCATTTCCTCCGGCAATTTCATCATTTCCGGCACCCCCATCGATGTAGTCGTTTCCACCTTTGCCATCAATTTTGTCTTTACCTCCGAGGCCACAAATTACATCGGATTTACTCGTTCCTTTTAAGTTATCCTTTCCAGCAGTACCAATAATCGTGCACACCATTCCATTTGATGCTCGATGCTTAGTTTTAACATTTACTGCGGCGTTAGATACCGTCTGGCAAGAGAGCAAAAGCATCAACGTAATAGAAATTACATTTCGTGACCTTTTCAATTCAATTCTCCTACTGGTAACAGACTGTTGTGAATTCGCTCCAGTTCTAGCCTATACCCGCAAATTTTTCAAAATCATAGAAAAAGGTGGCTCCCCCGAGGGAACCACCTTTTTAGGTTTTTCTTAGGAGAATAAGTACTACTTAGTAGTGCTTACCTCAGTCAAATAATTAATTATTTGACTGTTACCTTTGCGCCGGCACCTTCAAGAGCTGCCTTTGCTGCTTCAGCTGCATCCTTCTTAACCTTTTCAAGAACAGGTTTTGGAGCTGCTTCTACAAGGTCCTTAGCTTCCTTAAGACCTAGGTTGGTCAGGCTACGAACTTCCTTGATAACTGCAATCTTCTGTGCGCCGCCATCTTCAAGAATGACATCGAATTCATCCTGATCTGCAGATACGCCGCCACCGTCGCCGCCGCCAGCTGCTGGAGCTGCGGCAACTGCAACGGGTGCTGCTGCGGTTACGTTGAATACTTCTTCAAACTGTGAAACGAACTCAGAAAGTTCGATCAGTGTTAGTTCCTTGAATGCGTCGATCAACTGATCGGTGCTTAGCTTTGCCATTATGGCTTCCTTCCGGTTTGGGGCGTTAGGCCCGGTTAATTCGTGCTGAGAGGGGCCTAGCCCTCAGTTGATTCCTCGGCTGCTGGTGCAGCTTCGGCTTCGACAGCTTCAGCGGATGCTTCTACTGCTTCTTCTTGTGGTGCATCTGTTGTAGCTTCCTCGGCAACAACTTCTGCAGGTGCGTCAGCTGGTGCTTCCGCAGTCTCGACTACTTCAGCAACTGGAGCGGCAGCTGGAGCTGGGGTTTCACCCGCAGCACCACCCTTGGCTTCAAGCGCAGCGATAGTTCGAGCGGCCTGTGATAGCGGAGCCTGGAATAGTGCTGCTGCCTTGGCAAGCGTTGCATTTGCAGCGCCAGCAATTCTGGACAGAAGTACTTCGCGAGACTCGAGCTTTGCCAACTTCTTGATGTCATCAGCGGTGAGGATTTTGCCATCCATCATTCCGCCCTTGATAACAAGCATTGGATTTTCCTTGGCGAAAGTATCGATGCCCTTTGCGGCAGCGACAGCGTCACCCTTAATGAATGCAATTGCAGTTGGTCCAACGAGTAATTCGTCGAAACCTACAACGCCAGCATCCTTTGCTGCGATCTTTGTCAGCGTGTTCTTGACTACGGCGTAGGTGGTGTCTTGTCCAAGCGAACGGCGAAGTTGCTTGAGTTGACCCACAGTCAAACCGCGGTACTCGGTCAAGACAGTTGCGTTGGACGCACGGAATTCTTCCGTGATCTCGGCTACTGCAGCGGCCTTGTCAGCGCGTGCCATGGTGCTCCTTATGTAATGGCCCATGAAAAAAGCCCCGCGTAAGCGAGGCATGAACACAGCAATAAAGCTGTACTTCTTACATCACCTACGCTGGCGCTCCGATTCAGGAGCCTTAGCCTTTCTGGTTTCCCAGAAGGACCGGCGGTCTTCGGTTTGTTCTCTTGAACTTTAGGCGGTTGTGGGCTCCCAAGTCAAAACGAGAGCCCACAAGCCTTAAGAATTAGTCTTCGTCTTCAACCATCAAGTTACGGATTTTGTTTGGGTCTACCTGGATACCAACACCCATAGTTGTGGAAATTACGGCGCGCTTGATGTAGCGGCCCTTTGAGCTAGCTGGCTTCACACGTAGGACTTCATCCAATGCGGCAGCGTAGTTTTCAACTAGCTGTTGCTCAGTGAAAGATGCCTTACCAATAATGAAGTGTAAGTTTGAGTGCTTATCAACGCGGAATTCGATCTTTCCGCCCTTGATGTCTTCAACTGCTTTAGCAACGTTTAGCGTTACGGTTCCAGTCTTTGGGTTAGGCATTAAGTTACGTGGACCCAAAACCTTACCTAGTCGACCAACCTTGCCCATTAGATCTGGAGTTGCTACTACTGCGTCGAAATCAGTCCAGCCACCTTCGATCTTGGTGATTAGATCATCAACACCGACGTAGTCGGCGCCTGCTGCGCGAGCTTCGTCAGCCTTTTCACCGGCGGCAATGACCAGGACGCGAGCGGTCTTGCCGGTGCCGTGTGGCAGGTTAACGGTGCTACGCACCATCTGATCAGATTTACGCGGATCCACGCCAAGCAGCATCGCTACTTCAACGGTCTGGTCAAACTTGGAAGTTGCGACTCCAGCTTTTGCCAAACGGGCTGCGGCTAATGGACTGTATAAATTGTCTTTATCAATTGTTGCTGCGGACTTGTTGTACGCCTTACCGTGCTTCATGTTTTCTCCTCTTTCATTGGAGTTCGTGGTTCGAGCATGAAGTGCTCTCCCACTGGGATGGATTATTTACCTACAGTGATGCCCATTGAGCGGGCAGTACCTTCGATGATCTTCATTGCTGCATCAATGTCATTGGCATTGAGGTCAACCATTTTGGTCTGGGCGATTTCGCGCACCTGATCTTGGCTGATATTTGCAACTTTGGTGGTGTGCGGAACGCCTGAACCTTTTTCAACGCCTGCGGCTTTGAGGATCATTCGTGCTGCTGGTGGAGTCTTTGTAACAAAGTCAAAAGAACGGTCTTCGTAAACCGTAATTTCAACTGGAATTACATTGCCTCGCTGTGACTCTGTTGCAGCGTTGTACGCCTTGCAGAAGTCCATGATATTTACACCGTGCTGACCAAGTGCTGGACCAACCGGTGGAGCAGGGTTTGCTTCGCCGGCCTTGATCTGCAACTTGATAAGTCCAGTGACCTTTTTCTTTGGGGCCATGTCTATCGCGTCCTTTTTCTTTTCGTTGTTTCTTTAGTTCTTGTGAATCTGGTTGAAGCCCAGTTCCACAGGAGTTTCGCGGCCGAAGATCTCTACGAGACCTACAACCTTTTGTGCATCCAAGTTGATCTCGGAAATCGTTGCGTGCAATGTGGCAAACGGACCATCTACTACGGTTACCGAATCGCCAATGTTCAAATCTATATCGATCTTTGCGCCACTTGCACCAGTTCCCTTTTCGCTGGCAGATGCAGCTGCAGCAGTTGCCACACTTGCGATTGCCTTCTGTTGGGTTGGGCGCAGCATGTCGAATGCTTCATCCATTGAAAGTGGGGCTGGGTTGTGACCCTGGCCAACGAATCCGGTAACACCCGGAGTGTGGCGAACTACGCCCCATGATTCATCAGTTAGATCCATGCGGACCAATACGTAACCTGGGAACTTGTTGCGCTTAACTTGCTTGCGAACACCGTTCTTGATTTCTGTCACTTCTTCAGTCGGCACGTTAACTTCGTAAATGTAATCCTCCATATTGAGGGATACCGAGCGAGTTTCAAGATTTTGCTTTACGCGATTTTCGAATCCTGCATAGGAGTGAATTACGAACCAGTCGCCAATTTGGGATTCTAGGCGTGCGCGGAAAGCAGCAACTGGATCTTCATCTTCACTTGGTTCTTCGGTAGCAGTTTCTGCAACAACTACTTCTGGTTCAACTTCTGCTTCAGGATCTTCTGTTTCAACTTCTGTATCAGGAGCAAGCTCGGCTTCGACTGCCCCGCTTAGATCAAAGTTTTCATCAGCTGACGTTGTTGAAACTTCGCCGTCGATGTCCACATCGACTGCGCCATCGTAGGCAATGTCAGTTGCTTCGATTGCTTCTTCATTAGAAACAGGCATGTCAACTGCAATTGATGACATCGCGTCATCTGCTTGCGGTGCAACAGCTTCTAAGAACGGTGATTCAGACACGTTTGATTCCTTACCTAACGACTAACCGAAAATAAATAGAACTAGTTTGACGAATACAAAATCAAGTGCAGCAATGATCAATCCCATAATCGTCACGAAAACGATAACTACGATTGTGTAAGTGACAAGTTGTTCTCTGGTTGGCCAGACAACTTTCTTAAGTTCAAAAATAACTTGGCGCAGGAATAATGACATGCGACCAAACAATCCGAGACGCTCGGTGCTATTAACACTCATCATCTATCCTCTCTTCGCCGGACCTTCTTGCACTTAACTCGATCAATTACTAATTCGAACACTTTCAAAGTCTTTGTCTTACTTCTTGCAGCAGGGCCGGAGGGACTTGAACCCCCAACCACCGGTTTTGGAGACCGGTGCTCTACCAATTGAGCCACGACCCTCTGGCACAATTTCGACCTACACTCGCCTACCTGTTTCTAGGCACGCTTGCGCAGACTAAGAATTGTGTCGGTGGGTCAAGTCTAGACCCATTTTTGGAGGCGCAAAAACCACAGATTGTCCGCCCCGGTAATGCTAATTTCACCAGAATACGCAATACTTGAGCGCGTGAACAAACCTAGAGTTTCAGCCCGAATTGGGGCAATTGCAGAGTCCGCAACCCTTGCTGTTGATGCCAAGGCAAAGGCCTTAAAGGCAGCTGGCCGACCAGTTATCGGGTTCGGTGCGGGCGAGCCAGATTTCCCAACACCCGACTACATTGTCGAAGCCGCGGTTGCTGCCTGCCGCGATCCAAAATGGCATCGCTACACACCTGCTGGTGGTTTGCCAGAACTAAAGGAAGCCATCGCTGTTAAGTCAAAGCGCGACTCAGGGTTAATCATTGATCCAAGCCAAGTGCTAATTACTAATGGTGGAAAGCAAGCTTTGTATAACGCTTTTGCTGCACTGCTTGATCCAGGCGATGAAGTTTTGTTGCCCGCCCCATATTGGACAACATACCCAGAATCAATTCGACTTGCTGGCGGTGTTCCGGTTGAAATCATCACTGATGAATCAACTGGATATCGCACTTCCATCGCGCAACTTGAAAAAGCACTAACTCCAAAAACTAAGGCACTGGTTTTCGTTTCGCCTAGTAATCCAACTGGCGCCGTTTATTCACCAGCTGAGGTTGAAGCAATTGGCCAATGGGCAGTTGAAAAAGGGATCTGGGTTGTAACGGATGAAATTTACCAGCACTTGGTTTATGGCGATGCCGAATTTTCTTCCATGCCGGTTTTAGTTCCTGAATTAGCTAACACGTGCATCATTGTGAATGGCGTTGCAAAAACTTATGCCATGACAGGTTGGCGTGTGGGCTGGATGATTGGTCCTAACGACATTGTGAAGGCAGCGACTAATCTTCAGTCCCACGCAACATCCAATGTGGCAAACGTTTCGCAGATCGCGGCCCTCGCTGCGGTATCTGGCGATTTGTCTGCAGTGGAAGAAATGAAAATTGCTTTTGATCGCCGCCGAAAAACCATAACAAAGATGCTTAATGAAATCGAAGGTGTTAACTGCCCAGAACCTGAAGGTGCGTTTTACGTTTATCCTTCAGTTAAAAATATTTTGGGCCGAGAAATTCGTGGCAAGGTTCCAAAAACTTCAGCAGAACTATCTGCACTCATTCTTGATGAAGTAGAAGTTGCTGTAGTCCCAGGCGAGGCTTTTGGCACGCCAGGTTACGTTCGACTTTCTTATGCACTCGGTGACGACGACTTAATCGAAGGAATTTCCAGAATTCAGGATTTACTTAAGTAACTCTTAAGTTTTAAATCTACGCTGCTCGCTTTAGTAATTTCTTGCGAGGTTTTGTAATCGAAGTTATTTGATTTGAAACCTCATGCTGGTCGGCAATTATTTTGGCTAGTTTCTCAAACTGTTTTGTGATTTCATGTTTTGGATTCTGTTTACCTATAAACGAGGTACTGTCCAAAGCCTTGCGCGATGCGTCCCAATCTAACGGGACCGTTGTCACCGATTCAATACCAGTGTGACGAGTTACTGCGTTGCTAACATCTCGCGCATGGGATTCGGAGGTAACTCCCCACAACATCACGTAGACATCAGATTTGGAAAATAGTTCATGAAATTCCAAATAGCCCCTGACTAAGCGCGCCAAGCCCACCGCATCAGCTCGCGCGCAAATCACTGTTACACGAGCTGATTCCAAAGCCGTGAGAGATGTGGCATGACGACGCGGTAATGAAGTCTCATGCGTCAAGCCATGTTCTGCTTCCAAAATTGGGCCAATGTCAGAAATTACAAAGTCATAATTTTGCTTTGCTCTAAGCCATAGCTCCCGTAGGGCCGGAATCCGCAAATCTGTCCATCGTGAAGTTCTCGGCAAACCAGGGATAAGCCATAATCGTGGGGCGACTTCGGGAATGATTTCAAAGTCACTATGTGCTAAAACCGTTTTCTTTTCTAACGTGCGACACATATCTAACAATCCATTAAATCCAAGGTCGTAACCTAACTCTTGGTCCAAAGTGGGGCCATAAGTATCACCATCAACCATTACGCTTTTCCCCCCAAGCTGTGAAAATTGCCAGCTCAATTCCTTTACCGTGAACGAGCGTCCACAGGAACCGCCAAATCCAGCGATGGCAATGTGCAAGCCGTGTGCGATAGTTTCGGGTTTCGGAGCCTGAACCTCTCCGCGAAAGAATTCCGCAACAAGCTTTAATGCCGAAACTGGATTATTCAAATCAAGCGCGATGCAGTGGGTTGCCCCAAATTCTTTCCAGTAATCCTGATCTTGCGTGATTGCAATCAGTGGAATATCACCTAGCTCGATAAGCAAGTCATGATCGATTCGAGGCGTTGTGTCAGTGACAATCACTCCTTGGCATTCAACGACCTGAATCGCTGCTCTAATGTCGATGCCATCAACACATCTGCGCTGCACCGTTAATCCAAACATTGGATGGCCCAAGCCACTTACAAACTGAGACTCCCAATCAACAAGGCCAAGGGCCACAATTAGGTTTTTCACTGCGAACCCGAAGGGATCGCAACTAAATCAATCGTTCCATCGCGCATTGCTTGGACAAGTTCTTGCACCTGTTCTTCACTCACCAACACTGTTACTGAAGTATCCATGCCGGCATCCACAAAATCTGGTGCATAATCAATTGCTGCGCTCGAGATGATTAGTGTCGCTGGACCTGGAAGTGCAACACCATCTAACGAAGGAGTCATCCAGATATCAACTTTCCCACCAGGTAAAACTTCCGGCAGGTGTCCTGCCCGAATTGGGATGCTAACCACTCGAGCATCCGTGGCGAAGTTGTTTGTTACAGAATGCATTGAAATCAAGTCACCGGCAAACAAATCTGTGGCGGCGATTTTACCGATGGCATCGCTTGGCAAGCTAATCAGATTTTGAGCAGTTGGCACTGATACCTGAGCCACTGTTACATCTTTATCTCGAATCAAGGAACCTTTAGCTATGTCAGTAGTTAACGTAACTGCGGTAACTCGAGCTGATGCTTTGCTAATTACTATTTGACCAAGCACCATTGCCACCAAAATCAAACTAATTCCAAGCCACAACCTAGGATCCTGCGATTTGCGATTAGGTGTGTTCGCTAACTTGCCTGGTGTCGAATTTCCAATGCGAATTGGAATAGCCATAAAGTCCCCTAACTTTTTTCCATAGTCACATAATTTTCGGATGGAAAGAATTTGATTGGGTAAGTTGTGGAAAACTCTTGGCGTCAGATTATCAATTCAGTAGATGATCAAGGTATGACAAATAGATTTCTGACACTTAGCGATGTCGCAGAACTTCTAAATGTCTCACCAGCTCAGGTCTATACCTTGGTCCGCAATGGAGAACTTGCAGCGATAAAAATCGGTGCCCGTGGTCAATGGCGCGTCGAAGATAAAGCATTGGAAGACTATATTTCATCGCTATATGCTGCGACTGCAGTTTTTGTAGCCCAGAATCCGCGCTAGCTACCGCAACCCCAGTTCCAATATCCGTCCTGCAACAACAGATTGCTTGGGCAAAGTTAATACTTTGGAATTGGTTTCAATGTCAATCGCATCAAATCCAGTGCGCAAGCAATAGCCATCAAATATTTGGTCGCCGGCGAGATACCAAGTCACTAATTGCCTTCGGTCAGCAAGCTCATGAAACCAAACGTTGTCAAGCCAATTAATACGATCTGGGCTAGTTACCACTTTGGCAAGCGGATTTAGGCCACATGCAGCAACGACAAAGTTGGAATTTACAAAATACTGATGAGAGACATTTCGAAGGATCATGAATGGATCTGCCCAATTCACTAAGCGGGCGCTCAATAGAGGTATTTGCGTATGCGCGACATGCAGTTCCATGTCAGATGATGTATTTCGAATTCGGTCGAGCCACGAAATATGCGAGTGTTCAAATCTAACTGTCTCCATTACTTCGTATGCCAGATCCAAGCGCTCTTCACTTTCTACTTCATCTAGTGCCTGGCCCAATACTCGACTCAACTCAGCAAGGACCAGCGACTCTGCCGGTTCGGTGTCCGGATCTTGCGGAATTGTCATAGCTAGATTCCACTCCAATTTCCGCTGCTAAGGCTGGCAAAGATTTTCACCTGTGGATAATTCACTTGAGATATCCACAGATTCAGATGAAACCAACGACACGTATTGACAAGAAACGCAAGGGAAATTAGAAAGTTTGTATTGGAGTTTTTGGGGGAATAAAAGTTCCAAGCGGCACTAGTACGCACCAGCAAGCACTTGCAGGTAGCGGTGGCCAGTTTCGCAATTGCTATACGTTTCGGGGGGAAACAATGACTGCAATTATCTATGCACTGCCAGTGCCTGGGGCCAACAAGCCCAAGTCTGCAAACATCATCAACTTGCCAGTTCGCACTAAATACGGATTACAAGAAACGCTGCCATTTGAATGGCCAACTGATGGTGCTAATGCACTCAAGTACTTGCCGCCACGCATGGCGGAAAATCGATCCGACAGCTTTGAGCCACAAGCGACTGCGCGCGTGGATTTACCATCAGCTAAACAGTGGTCGATGCGCTTAGTTCATGCCTTAGTTGAAGTAGTAAATGGCGCTCGGCCTGCTGCGCAACTGAACAGATGGATTACACCAGAAGTTATGGTTCAGCTTCAGGGTCATATTGCTCGCAATAAAATGCCCCGGCTAGGTGTGCGTAGTATTCATGTGCATGAAACAGACGATGGTGTCGCTGAAGTTAGTTCGGTTTTTGGGACACCGAATCGTTCATTTGCATTGGCAATACGCCTTGAAGGACTAGATGGACGTTGGCGCGCTACAAATTTAGAAGTCGCCTTACCCCACTAATTTGTTGCGCCGTGGCACTTCTTGAACTTGCTGCCTGATCCACATGGACACGGTTCATTGCGTCCCACATTTGCATATGTATCGTTTGAAACTGCCTTAGATGTAGCTTCTCCAGTTTCGCTCGGTCCGGAATACTGCAGCGCAGGTGCGGTCGATGGTTGCGATAGACCCTTGGCTTCAACTTCGACGTCATCGGCTTCGCCAGCATTGTGAACGTGTGGTGTAACGGTTACCTCAACATTAAATAAGTATCCGACAGATTCTTCTTTAATCGCGTCCATCATGGCAACGAACAAATCAAAACCTTCGCGCTGATACTCAACAAGTGGGTCACGCTGTGCCATTGCTCGCAAGCCAATTCCCTCTTGTAGATAATCCATCTCATAAAGATGTTCGCGCCACTTACGATCCAGCACAGACAAAATTACTCTGCGTTCAAGTTCGCGCATGACGGGCGCTTCCAGTTCAGCTTCCCGAGCTAGATAAGCGCGATGGATGTCTTCTTGCAAAGTTGCTGTCATAAATTCGGCAGAAAGGTCAGCTGAATCACCACCAGCTGCTTTCACCATGTCATCAATCGATATTTCAATTGGGTAAAGCGTCTTGAGTGCGTTCCAAAGTTTCGGCAGATCCCATTCCTCTGGAAAGCCTTCGGCTGTTTCTGCAGCTACGTACGCAGCAATAGTGTCGTTCATGAAACTAATTATCTGATCTTGGATATCTTCGCCATCGAGCACACGAGAGCGTTCTCCATAAACAACTTGGCGTTGGCGGTTCATTACCTCGTCATACTTCAAAACATTTTTACGAATTTCAAAGTTTTGCGCTTCTACTTGAGTTTGCGCTGACCTAATTGAATTGGTCACCATCTTGGCTTCAATAGGTACATCATCGGGAACATTAAATCTTTGCAGGAAGGAATTGACCATGTCGCCTTTGAACAAGCGCATCAAGTCGTCTTCGAGTGACAAGTAGAAGCGAGTTTCGCCTGGGTCACCTTGGCGACCAGAACGACCGCGTAACTGATTATCAATACGGCGGGACTCATGACGTTCGGTACCTAATACATAGAGGCCGCCAGCTGCCACGACTTCATCATGTTCTGCGGCAACTGCAGCCTGTGCTGCTTCCAGTGCGGAATGCCAAGCTGCCTCATACTCGACTTGGTTTTCTACTGGATCTAAGCCTCGACGATCCAGTTCTTGCGTAGCCCGAAACTCTGGATTACCACCAAGCATGATGTCAGTTCCACGACCTGCCATGTTGGTAGCAACTGTGACTGCGCCTTTTCGACCAGCTTCCGCCACAATGGCTGCTTCACGATCGTGTTGTTTCGCATTTAAGACTTCGTGGCGAATTCCTACCCGAGTCAAATACTTAGAAACTACTTCGCTTTTCTCAACGCTTGTGGTACCAACTAAAACTGGCTGGCCAGCTTTGTGCTTTGCTTCAATGTCTGCAACTACGGCCTTGAATTTGGAATCTTCAGTTCTATAAACCAAATCTGATTGATCAATTCGCTGCAGTGGACGATTTGAAGGAATTGGTACTACGCCAAGTTTGTAGATCTGATCGAATTCGGAAGCTTCGGTCATGGCAGTACCAGTCATGCCGGAAAGCTTGTCGTACATACGGAAATAATTTTGAATCGTGATAGTTGCAAAAGTCTGATTCTCAACTTGGATTTGGACGTTTTCCTTAGCTTCAATTTCCTTAGCTTCAATCGCTTGGTGCAAACCATCGTTGTATCGACGGCCAGCCAAAATACGACCAGTATGTTCATCCACAATTAAGACTTCGCCGTTCATAACGACGTAGTCTTTATCTTTCTTGAAAAGGGTGCGTGCTTTCAATGCAGCGTTTAGAACTTTTACCAGTTCGGTATTTTCACTTTTTGATTCAAATTTATGATCCATATAATATTCAGATTGACCCAAATTTTCTGCAGCCGCAACACCGAATAATTCGTCGGTGCCTAACCAATCTTCTAATTTAACCATGCCGGGAGTGAGGAAAGAAGCGCTCTTCTTTTTCTCATCAACAATGTAATCTGTATCCGGTATCAATTTGGCAACTAATTTAGCCGCAGTTCCATACCACTTCGATCCTGAATTCACTTCTACTGATCCGCTAATCAAAAGTGGAGTGCGTGCTTCGTCGATCAAGATGGAGTCAACTTCATCAACAATCGCAAAGTTGTAATCGCGCTGAACGCGCTCAGCTGGATTAAGTGTCATGTTGTCGCGCAGATAGTCAAAACCGAATTCGTTATTCGTGCCATATGTGATGTCGCAGTTATAAGAAACTCGGCGTTGCTCTGGATTCATGTCGGAAAGAATTGTGCCAACAGTTAAGCCAAGAAAACGGTGCACTCGACCCATCCATTGTGCGTCACGTGCGGCCAAGTAATCGTTAACTGTTACAACATGAACGCCGCGACCTGAAAGTGCATTTAAATATGCAGGCAAGGTTGAAACTAGAGTTTTACCTTCACCAGTTCGCATTTCTGCGATGTTGCCTAAATGTAATGCAGCGCCACCCATTAACTGCACGTCGTAATGGCGCTGACCTAAAGTGCGCTTACTGGCTTCGCGAACTGCGGCGAACGCTTCTGGTAACAATTCATTAAGTGATTCGCCGTTGTCTATTCGGTTCTTAAAATCTGAAGTCAAGTTTCTTAGTTCGTCATCACTCAAGGCCACATAGTGCTCTTCAAGTAAATTAACTTGGGCCGCTAAGGACTCCAGGTTTCGCAGAATCTTTCCTTCGCCAGCACGAAGAATTTTGTCTAGAACACCCACAGATAAGTCCTTGCTTTGATTGGCTTGTGCGCAATTGCGCTCCCCTAATCGTAAGTGACGACCTGTATGCCATTGAAATCCAGTATCAGGAGTCGAAATTGGAAGATTTATACCCGTTTCTTGGATTGCGCTTCCCTATTTGCAGGCTTTTCCTGTGTTAGTTTGGAAATGTATTCTTCCCCGAATGAACGTGAGACCATGCATAAAATCCGCAAATCCTTGCTGATGAGCGCACTTGCTGCCTGCTTAGTTAGTGGTTCTATAGGACCAACGCAAGCCGTCGAAGTAGTGCAGGTTCCTGCTGGATTTACAATCACCGGTTCTGGTTTCGGCCACGGAGTTGGCATGAGTCAATACGGCGCCCAGGGTATGGCATTGGATAAGGCGAAGTACACCGCCGAACAAATCCTGACGCACTATTACACAGGAACTACGGTCGATTCCATTTCGATACCAAATTCAAATATTCGCGTTGGTTTATATCAGGACAAAGTATTTGTTGCACTAAAGGGAGAACTTGTTCCTGGGGCTACCAGTGGTGGTGGATTTAATATCACTGTCGATGGGTCTGCACCATTACCTATCTCTCTTGGCGCGGTTATAACGCTAACTACAGTAAATGGGTTAACTAAGGTTTCATCGGGTGGCGTAACGATCGGCTCTGGATCGAAAGTAACAATCAGCTGGACCAATACCGACACTGTAATAAATATTGGAACTGGTGCTGATAGTGCTACCGCAATAAGTGCCTTGGGAATCGGTACCTGTATTCGCGATTTATGTTCACATCGATTTAGATATGGAACTTTAGAAATACAATCTGGGGCTTTTGATGACAAAGTAGTGGACCTTGTTGTTGTGAATACTTTGCGTTTAATGGATGAGTACCTGTATGGACTTGGTGAGGTTCCTTCATATTTTGAGGATGCTGCAATGCAAGCACAAGCAATTGCAGGTCGTTCTTACGCCTTAAAGAAAACTGCAACTCGATCTGGGTGCAATTGCCAAATTTATTCAACAATCAGAGATCAATCCTTTGTTGGTTTTAGCAAAGAAATTGGCACACTGGGAAGTCGCTGGGTTGCAGCTGTAAATGCCACTATCGTCGGCCCGAATGAAGCAAAAGTTGTTCGTTACAAAGGTTCAGTAATTTCTACCTATTACTCATCTTCAACTGGTGGCAAGACGCAGCCAACATCCGAAGTTTGGGGCTCAGCATTTCCATACTTAGTTAGCGTGGATGATCACTGGTCTCAGGATGAAGGTGTGTTAAATGGAAATTCCTCCTGGACTGACACCATTGATCAATTAACTTTGGTTTCAAATCTGCGCGCTCAAGGCGTGACGATTGCTGATGTTTCCTCGATTACTGTTGCAGACAACTACCCCAGCGGTGGAATAAAAACTTTGAATCTAGTCGACTCCGCCGGGAATATAACTACTCTCACAATCGCACCTGGGCAAAAAATAACACCCGACGAATTGCGTGGTGTGCTTGGCACAAAATCTACTTACATTTCAGCTATTACTGCTGGCATCGCTAACGTACCAGCCTCCCCGACTGTAACTGCAAAGGAACTGACGTCAGTAACTAAAGTAAATTGGCCCACGAAAGTTATCGAACCGACTGATTTTTCGTTTACTGGAAAAGTGTCTCCGGCTCAGCTGGGAGCTACCATCAAATTGCAGCGAAAAATTAGTGGCAAATGGAAAACTGTTTCAAAAGCCACGACTAATGATCGGGGCAGTTGGTCGATTATTTGGACCGAGCCATCTGCTGGTAATCATGATTTACGAATTACCGCAACTAATTCAAAGGGAACAATAGCAACCTCCACAAAGCGCGTAGTTATGGCTGGATCAATAGTGACGAGCGCGCCAAAAACTGCCAAGCGTAATTCCGCGGTAACGATTTCAGGGTCAGTCAAACCAGGTTATTCAGGTGTTGTCATAACTATTCAACGCAAGATTGGCAATGGGCCATGGAAAAACATTGGCACAGCAAAAACAACGGCTTCTGGCAAATGGACCATGGCGCATAGTGCAGGGTCGAAAAAAACCCTCGTCTACTATCGGGCAATTTCTAGAGATGCCCGTCTTGGAGTTGTAACCTCAAAGACCAAAAAGACCCAGGTCAAATAGTCAATTGATTTGCGAGCAACATAAACTAAATGTCATTCTTATGTTTAGTTGTTGAGGTGCTCAAGTGTTTGAATCCGTTGGAAAATATGTAGTTCGCCATCGAAAAGGCGTATTCATTGGCTACTTAATTTCAATTGTGGTTGCTGGCGTGATTGGCACTGGGATGTTTGGTGCACTTAAGACTCAAGGATATGACGACTTAGGAAGCGATTCAGCCGCAGTAGATCAGTTACTGAAATCTGATTTTGATTCGCGTGATGCCTCTGCCATTTTGGTGATTGATACTTTGGCCAGCATTGATGACCCTGCATCTGTAACTGCAGCCACTGAGTTACTGGCAAAAGTTGAAGCCGAACCAAATGTCGAATCTGTAGTTTCGTACTGGAATTCTGGGCAAGCAAGCCTAAAAAGTTTTGATGGCAATGCCGGACTAGCACTCGTTTACTTTGATAAAAATCTCGATAGCGAGGAAGCTGCTGCTACCGCCAAAACAATTCAAGAAACCTACGATAAAGAATCAGCGGATAGTCGAGCCTATGTTGGTGGAATAGAAATTCTCTACAACTCAATCAATAGTCAAATTCGAGACGATTTGAAACTAGCGGAATCAATTGCAATTCCGTTAAATATTTTGATGTTGATGTTTGTGTTTGGTGCTGCCGTAGCTGCCGGGCTCCCGATGGTAGTTGCACTTGGCTCAATAACTGGATCTTTCTTTGTCCTTTACATCATTACTCGTTTTACCGACGTTTCAGTTTTTGCCTTGAACTTGATTACGGGATTAGGTCTTGGTTTAGGAATTGACTACGCCCTATTAATTGTTAACCGATTCCGAGAGGAACTCGATCGCACTAATGACGTCTCTGCTTCGGTTGTCAAGACTGTTACAACAGCTGGCCGTACGGTCTTTTTCTCCGGACTGACTGTTGCGTTAGTTCTATCCTCAATGCTTTTGTTCCCACAGTATTTCTTGAAGTCATTTGCCTATGCCGGCGTCAGTGTCGTGTTGTTTGCAGTTTTAGCATCCATGATTGCATTGCCCGCTGTTCTTGCATTACTTGGACACAATGTTGATAAAGCCAAAATTCGACGCGGCAACTTAAAGCCAAAAGAATCTGGCGCCTGGTCATGGCTTGCCGCAGCGGTCATGAAGCGTCCAGCAATAGTCATCATTGGAACTGTCACATTATTGTTAACCCTGGCTTCCCCAGCATTGAATGCAAAATTTAGCCAGGTAGATGATCGCGTTCTCCCAGCTTCAAACCCAGCGGCAATTGCTTCAGCGCAGATTAGGGATCGGTTTGAAAGTCAGGTGCCAATTGAAGTACTCATACCAATTGCTGCAACTACTTCCCAAGTAAACGATTACGCACTTGAGCTAGCTACTGACCCACATGTAACGAGCGCGATAACAGGCGATTCGTTCATCGAAGGCAGTGTTGTTTCGCCAATCCCAGCCGAGCAGGCAGTTGCTGCCTCCGCCGCGCATCATCGCATCACGCTTTACACCGATGTTGAATCTCGAAATATGGATGCCAAGGATTTGATAACCCGGCTTCGGGCAATGCCAGCGCCAGTTGATGGAACTCTCATTGGGGGCCAAGCGGCAATCTTCACTGATTCACAAAATGGCATTTCGGATAACTTGCCATTTGTGCTGGGTTGGTTGGCATTGGCAACGTTAGTTATCTTGTTCTTGTTTACCGGCAGCGTGGTGCTCCCAGTGAAGGCCGTAATCCTAAATATGTTGAGTCTGGGCGCAACCCTTGGATTACTTGTCTGGGTTTTCCAAGACGGAAATGCCATGTGGGTTGTCGGTGACTTTACAGTTACCGGTGCTCTTGATACTTCGACTTTGGTTTTGGTTGCCATTGTGGCCTTTGGGTTATCTATGGACTACGAATTGTTCTTGCTCTCCAGAATCAAAGAAGAACATGACAGCGGAGCAGATACCACTACCTCGGTAACGGTGGGCCTACAAAAATCAGGTCGAATCATTACTGCTGCTGCAATCCTTATTGCAATTGTGTTTGCCTGCTTTATGACTAGTGGCGTCACTAGCATCAAGATGCTCGGCCTGGGAATTGCATTTGCAATCATGCTGGATGCCACGATTGTTCGAGGCCTACTAGTTCCGGCATTGATGCGGGTAGCTGGAAACTGGAACTGGTGGGCACCTAAGACACTGCGCAAACTGCACCAAAAATTTGGCATCTCTGAGTAATCCTGGTGGTAAAGCAGTTTTCTAAAACTTATCTGCCACAATGAACTATGACCAGCGCCCAGACCACTAATCCACAAATCAATTTGGCTAAGTTTGCCTGGATGTCAATCATCGTTAGCGTCATTGTCTTTGGCATCAAAATGGCAGCTTGGTGGACCACGGGGTCAGTTGGCTTATTGTCGGATGCTTTGGAGTCAACGGTAAATATCGTTGCTGCAGTAGTTGCGTTATTTGCACTGCGTACTGCCATGAAGCCAGCAGATGCCGAGCATCACTTCGGCCGAGGTAAAGCAGAATACTTCTCCGCATCCATCGAAGGATTTATGATCCTGTTGGCTGCGCTAATCATTGTGTTTACTGCCATCGAACGAATTATGGCGCCTCGTGCTTTAGAACAAATTGGCTGGGGCTTAACGATCTCGACAGTAGCTGCAGTAATCAATGGCGGCACGGCGCTGATTCTGCTTCGGGCTGGAAAATTGCATCGCTCGCCAGTATTGGTTGCTGACGGCAAGCATCTTCTAACTGATGTCTGGACTTCTGTGGGAGTAATCGTTGGTGTTGGTCTAGTAGTTGTCACAGGTTGGAATCGCCTAGATGGTGTTGTGGCACTTGCAGTTGGCTTGAACATTATTGTGACCGGCGTGAATTTATTGCGCACCAGTACTGCTGGGTTAATGGATAAAGCATTGTCAGATGAAGACCATACGAAAATTGTTGAAGTGTTGACCAAGTACGAAAGCGACACGGTTAAGTTCCATGCCCTGCAAACTCGGGAAGCTGGACGCCAACGCTTTGTGTCGATGCACGTTTTAGTTCCAGGTGCTTGGACTATTCAAAAGGGTCATGACTTGTCTGAGGAATTAGAAGCCGACATTATTCGAGATCTGCCAAACACAATTGTTACTACTCATGTTGAGCCACTTGAAGATGAACGCTCTTGGGCCGATGAGCCCGAGGGCCAACATCGCTGGAAGTAATTAGGCGGACTTTACTTCTTTAGCAACACGTCGTTCCGTAATAAATGACATTAGCGGAATAGTCCCAGCCAGCATGATCAAAATGGTTTTCCCGAAAGTCCATTTAAGTTTTGTTGACAGCATAAACGTCGCTATTACATATACGGGAAACAAATATCCATGGGCAGTCCAAGCTGCGACATAAAAGGATGGCTCTGGATTACCAAGCCCCCGCACGGAAATTAATAATATCGTGAGCACTAGTAAAACCGTTCCGACAACGATGGCCATGATTCGATAGAACATCCACTGCTTGGCGAAATCTTCAGTTTTAATTGTCATGGCTTAAGTCTGCATGATTTTTGGCAATTTGGGCCAATTGAACTTCATCGCGCGCCACCCGGATCCACATAAAGCAAACAATCACAGCAAACAGGATCCAATTAAACGTATACATGACATTTCGCCAATTCAATCCTTGCGAAATTGGCTCAGTAAAAATAGGTGTGACAAGTTCTAATTCAGCCGATTTTGAAGTGGCAACCAGGTAGCCATCATGGGCAATTGTTCGGGCGTTGGCAACAATCATCGCTGTAGTAAGCGGCTTGATTCCATTGACTAACTTAAGTCCAGGAAAATCTTCACTCGGTTGCATTACACCGGTAATAGTTTCCACGCCATTGGCAGTAGGTATATCTTCAACTGCGGTAGTAAATCCTCGGACCACTCCCAGACTCGAGCCATCATCGAGTTCCATAATGTCTACGACCCAATACCCAATTGGTATCGCCCATTCCAAAATTACTTCAGATGCCGGATCTGGATTCACCATTTCGGGACCATTACTAACGCGCTCTGGCATAAGTATGCGTTCGTCTGGTTGCCAAGTGCCGGTTACTGAGGTGGGCATCGCTACGGATGAGACCGGTAAGTAATCGCGAAGTGGACTTAATTCGGCAAAAGTTTTTACTTCGGTACTTGTACTCGCGGTTTGAACATGCGCTCGATCCCACTGCCAAGCCGCCAGAATCAAACAAGCTACAACAGCTAATGCACCGAGAGCATGTATCGCGAATAATCGCAGAGTTAAATATCGACTCATAGTGAACTATTGTTCAGAGTCATCCTGTTGGAAGTTAACTTTTTTGATGTGACGATTAAAGCTAAATAGCAGCAGCACAACAGCAATAGTTAGTAACAGAAACACGATGCCACCGAGTGGACCTGGGTTTACTTTCGAGGAATCAAATGAAGTCGAGGACGGAAATGGTTCAGTCGTACTTGTGGCAACTGAACTAATAAATCTAAACATTTACTCTCCCCTTAACCCAGCAAATAGGTCATCTGCTTCAACAATTTCACCAATTCGTGAAAAAGCAAGTTCAAATTCCTCAGTTGGCCAAATCTTCGACAAAGTCTCGTTTGAAAGTGCAAACCAACTACCGTTGGGATCAATTTGGGTTTCGTGCGCCTTTAGTGCTGCTTCTCTGACGGGGAACCAATTCGAGCAATGCACCCGAGTGGTTACGCGACTCGAAGTTAAGTCTTCGTCTTCCCACTCGTCTAACCATTCTTGATACGGCGATTCAATCCCAAGCACAAGGCAGGCATCATGCATGGTTTGAACTCTTAGTTTGGAAAATCCATGGTTGTAGTAAATCTTTGCTGCAGCCCACGGCTCTAGATCTGATTTGTAACTTGGGTCAGCAGCTTTCTCCCAAGCAAACATTGCAACTTCATGAGTTCTGATGTGATCTGGATGTGGATAGCCACCATTTTCGTCGTAAGTGGTAATTACGTGCGGCTTAAACTCTCGAACAATTTCAACTAGTGGCGCACTAACTAATTCAAGTGGCAGATCTGCAAAGCAACCTTTTGGAAGTGGTGGCTTCGGATCACCGTCAGGCCAACCTGAATCTTCGAAACCTAGCCAGCGATGTGAAATTCCTAAAATTTCAGCAGCTTTTTGCATTTCAGTTCTGCGCACTTGCGCGATATCGCGTTCACCTAAATCAAAACCTGGATTCAAGATATCTCCGCGTTCGCCACCGGTACAACTAACGACCATGACTTGCACGCCTTCACTGACGTACTTTGCGGTTGATGCAGCGCCCTTACTGGATTCATCATCTGGATGGGCATGCACAGCCAACAGCCGAAGTGGCTCATTTGGGCGCGGCAGCGCAACTGCAGATTCTGACATGACTCCATTCTCTCCTATCTGAGATAAAGCCGTATTCTGGAGTAAGCATGCAAAAAGATTCTGAGCTCCCAGAGCACCTAAAACTGCGATACGGTATCCGCCGCAGGCGAGCAGTCCCCGTACTTATTGGGGTACTGATTGCTGGTGTCGTTTCCGGGAGTTTGGCTTATGCAAGTTTTCGCCAACAAAATCCAAGTGTCAGCGCCCAGCTTCTTGCCTTTGACGTAGTCTCCCCAACTCAAGTCAATGTGACCTGGGAACTATCCCGTGGCCCCGAATTAACTAGCTACTGTGTGATACGCGCTCAAGATGAGCAACGCACAGATGTTGGCTACGCAATTGTTACGGTTGCCGGTGGCACAACGTATGAGCAGCTAACTTATCCATTAGCCACCAATGGCCAGGCCGTTCTAGCCGAGGTTTTGGGCTGTGCGAATTCAGAAGAAATGCGGGTTCCCCCACCAGATTTCCCACCAGGAGTGAAGATTCCAGACCAACCGGCACCAGGAGTCGCCCCAACTCCCTAAATACGCGTAATCTCTATCGAGTGAACGAAGTATGGCTAACCCAAGAAGCATTCGATCGACTCAAAGCTGAGTTAGAGAATCGAAGCGGTGACTTGCGCGAGGAAATTAAGGCACGTATTGCTGCTGCCCGCGAAGAGGGTGACCTGAAAGAAAATGGTGGCTACCACGCTGCCCGCGAAGAGCAGGGAAAGAACGAAGGCCGAGTTCGCCAGCTAACCAAGATGCTAGAAACGGCACATATCGGCACACCAGAAATTGAAGAAGGCATCGTTTCGCAGGGCATGGTCGTAACAGTTAACTTCCCTGACTTGGATGACACTGAAACTTTTCTACTGGGTTCCCGCGAAGAAGCAGCACATACTTCAATTGATGTCTACTCGCCTACTAGCCCAATGGGCGCAGCAGTACTGAATCAAGAAGTCGGTGCGGAGATTTCCTACGAAACTCCGTCCGGCAAGACCTTACGAATTGTGATTGTTGCTGCCGAACTTTACGTTCCGTAATTTACTTATTGCGAGTTTTAAAGGCACGCACTGCAAGTGGCGCAAAAATCGCTAACAACAAGATTGCATAGGCGAACGAAAGCTGCACTGGGTAACGCTCTGGGAAAGAATCACCTAAAAGCGGCGTTGGATTCCCAAAGAGTTGGCGAGCTGAAAGTGCCAAACATGAAACTGGATTCCACAACACAAACGGCTGGAGCCATGTTGGCATAGTTGCAACTGGCGTGAAAATGTTCGAAGCAAATGTGAATGGGAAAATCCATGCAAGTCCTGCAGTACTTGCTACTTCAGTATTAGGCATTTTCAGGCCAATCCAAGCGCCCACCCAAGTGATGGCATACGCGAACAAGGCAAACATCAGATACGCCAGGGCAGCATCGGAAGCACCATTGTGGATTCGCCAACCAACTGCATAACCTGTGACGGACAGAATTCCAATAACTAACGTGTTCTGCAATAGCGAAGCCAAAGTGTGGCCAGTAAGTACCGCGCCGGGACGCATAGGCAAGGAACGGAATCTATCCATAATTCCCTTGCTGGCGTCTTCGGTAATTCCAACTGTGATTCCGGCAACTGCAAACATCACGGTCTGAGCCAAGATTCCGGGAATCAAATATTCACGGTAAGACTGGGCACCATTTGGGCCAACATCAATTGCCCCACCAAAGACAAATGCAAACAACAGTACGAACATGACTGGCTGGATCAGCGCAAAGAATAGTGATTCAGGTACCCGAGTTATTTTGAGCAAGTGCCGACGCGAGACGGCGATGCTGTCAGTTACTAGCCAACCCAATTTTGGGCGAGGAGCCGTATTTTCTTTAACCGAAGTTTGCGTTGCAGTACTCATAGCTATCTCCTTGCCTTACGGCCGCGACGGCCTTTCGGGGAATCAAGAGTTTCCGTTTTATCTTCGGCAGCATGCCCAGTCAAGCTCAGGAACACATCATCAAGTGTTGGTCTGCGGAGTGCAATGTCAGCAATCGAGATCTTATTTTCATCAAGTTTGCGCACGATGTTCACGATTGCAGTCGAGCCACCAGCAACTGGTAACAGCACAGTCTTAGTGACATCTTCGGTCGTGGCAGGTGCCGAACCAAATTCTGCAATTAGTTCAGCAGCCCGAGCAATTTCGCTGACATTTTCTAAAACGATCTCAATTCGATCGCCACCCACTTGTGACTTCAATTGGTCAGATGTGCCTTGGGCAATTACATTTCCATGATCCAAAACCACAATACGATCAGCAAGTTGATCGGCTTCTTCTAAATATTGAGTTGTCAGCAATACTGTGGTGCCATCAGCAACTAAAGCTTCAATGACTTCCCACATACCTTGACGACTACGTGGATCTAAACCGGTAGTTGGCTCATCCAAGAACAACACGTTAGGACGACCGATTAATGAGGCAGCGAGGTCTAAGCGTCTGCGCATGCCACCTGAGTAACCCTTGATGCCACGATCAGCTGCATCGGTGAGATCGAATCGATCCAATAACTCGGCGGCACGTTTAGCGGCGTCGAATTTACTTAAGTGAAAAAGGCGACCGAATAATTCCAGATTTTCCCGACCAGTTAAGTACTCATCAACTGCGGCATATTGACCAGTTAGGCCAATGACACTTCGAACCTCATCTTGTTGGGTTGCAACGTCAAAGCCGCCAACACTTGCCGACCCACTATCGGCCTGTAGCAAGGTTGCAAGGATTCGCACTGTCGTGGTCTTGCCAGAACCATTTGGTCCCAGTAAGCCAAGTACCGTTCCTTGCTCAACTTCGATGTCGATTCCATTAAGTGCAATGACATCTCCATAAGCTTTCGCCAATCCTGATGCTTTAATTGCCAGAGTCATATTCGCCTTAATCCTTAAGGGGGTTTATTTCTACCCCTAACTTACCAACGAATGGATGCTCGATATTCTTACATTCCACCGTGGGCTGAATCACTATTGAAACTTGGTAATTAGATTGTTAAGCCTGTCCGTGCCAACATTGACTAGTGAAACCAGTGAACCTCGATGACATCCGAGATGCGGCCTCGCTCCTTGACGGAGTGATTCGTCACACACCAAGCCTTTCTGCTGGCTGGATTGAGAAAAAGTACGGCGTAAATGTTTCCTTTAAGTGTGAAAACTTGCAGCGAGCTGGGTCATTTAAAATTCGTGGCGCCTACAACCGAATCGCTCGACTATCTGAAGCCGAGCGGGCTCGTGGTGTAGTTGCAGCAAGTGCTGGCAATCACGCACAAGGTGTTGCACTAGCTGCGCAGATTCTTGGTATCGAAGCCACAATCTTTATGCCGCTTGGTGCACCACTGCCTAAGTTCCAGGCCACAGTTGGTTACGGCGCCACCGTAAAGTTTCATGGCAAAACAATTGATGAAACATTAGTGGCAGCATTTGAATTCTCGGAGCAGTCTGGCGCAATCTTTATCCATCCCTTTGACCACGAACATATTGTCGCTGGTCAAGGAACCATGGGACTGGAAATTCTGGAACAAAATCCAGATGTGAAAACAGTTGTAGTTTGTACAGGCGGCGGCGGTTTACTTGCTGGCACTGCCCTAGCAATTAAAAGTTTGCGCCCCGATGTCAAAGTAATTGGAGTTCAAGCCGAAATGGCTGCCGCGTATCCACCTTCACTGGCTGCTGGCTCACCGCAAATGTTGCCAAAGATGTCGACTATGGCTGATGGTATTGCTGTTGGTAAGCCCGGTGATGTTCCATTCAAAATTATTTCCGAATACGTAGATGAAATTCGCACAGTCAGTGAAGCATCATTGGCGAGGGCTCTGCTGCTGACATTAGAACGAAGCAAACTACAAGTTGAGCCAGCTGGCATTGCTGCAGTTGCTGCGATCTTGGATGATCCAGAAGCTTTCGAAGGACCAGTTGTGGCGAGCCTTTCAGGAGGCAACATCGATCCGTTGTTATTGAATCGCGTTTTACGCACTGGCCTTGCAACCTCCGGCAGATTCTTGATGGTTCAAATTCGGCTTGCAGATCAACCGGGTGCGTTAGCCAAATTAGTCAGCTGTGTTGGTGACATGGGCACCAACATCATTCAGGTTTCTCATACTCACATGAATCCAGCACTGGCCATCAGTGAAGTTGACGTGGAGCTTGAGCTCGAAACTCGTGGATTTGAACACCGTGAGCAAATTTTGAATCAGATCATTGCGCAGGGCTTTGAAGTGGTGACTCACTACTAATCATGCGCAATCTCCTCGATCGTTACTTCAAAGATTTACCTGCTGAAGTTCCGGTATTAACTGCTGTCGCATTTTGTGTCGCACTTGGCTTTGGCATTGTGGCACCAATCATTCCGGTTTTTGCCCAGTCTTTTCACGTCTCGGCATTTGCTGCTAGCTCAGTCATTAGCGTCTTTGCCTTAATGCGTTTTATTAGTGCTGCTCCAAGTGGTTGGTTAGTGAACAAGATCGGCGAACGTAGCGTGCTTTGGATTGGCTTGAGCATTGTTGCACTATCTAGTGCACTTGCTGGAGTTTCCCAATCATTCGAACAATTAATTCTGTTGCGCGGAATTGGCGGTACTGGATCGGCCATGTTCACCGTATCTTCGATGTCGTTATTACTTCGTACAGTTGACTCTGCGCATCGCGGCCGCGCTGCCAGTACTTATCAAAGTGGGTTCCTATTCGGTGGCCTCGCTGGTCCAGCAGTTGGCGGCCTAATAGTTGGAATCAGTATCCGAGCTCCGTTCTTTGTGTATGCAGCCACACTTACCGCCGCAGCACTAACTGCCTACTTCGCGCTACCAAAAGGCTTGGGTCATCCGACTAAAGACTCATCCCAAGCTACGGAACTGCAAGAACCAGCCATGGCACTTCGGGTAGCGCTAAAGTTTCGCGCTTACTGGACAGCCTTAGTAGTAAATCTTTCAAGTGGCATGACTTCATTTGGCTTGCGGTCAGCTTTGATCCCACTTTTTGTCGTTTCAGTTCTACAAAAAAGTCCCGCAACTTCTAGTTATGGATTCTTGGCGACCAGTATTGTGCAGGCATCATTACTAATGCCGGCTGGACGAATGACTGATACCAAAGGCCGAAAGCCTTCGATGATTATCGGAACTCTGGCACTTGTTGCAGCCATGCTGTGTTTGGTAATGAGCGAAACATTAATTGGGTTTTACGGTGCCATGGTTGCAATGGGTGTTGGCGCAGCGTTCTTAGGTGGAGCACCATCTGCGGTGGTCGGCGACATAGTTGATGGCAAAAAAGGCGGACCGGTTGTTGCTACTTATCAAATGATGAGTGACCTGGGAATTGTTGCTGGGCCATTACTTTTCGGCTATCTCGCAGACACTACTGGCGGCTTTAAGTGGCCGTTCTTGGCAAGTTTGCTCGTAGCTTCGGCAACGAGTGTGCTCGTAATGTTTATGCCCGAAACTCGTAAGCCAAAAGTTATAGCAACAACTGCAAGTTAGCTGGTTGCCATTTCAGGTAACAAAATTCCAGTGTGAGCATGGCAGTCATAACCGTTTGGATTTTTGATTAAGTACTGCTGATGATATTCCTCGGCGTACCAGAATTTAAAGTCACTTGCAGGCGCGAGTTCAGTAGTTATTGGATCAAAACCTTTGCTTACGAGAATTGTGTTGTAAGCATCGCGCGTCTGTCGAACCAAATCTTCTTGACTTGAGTTAGTCCAATAAACCGCACTTCGATACTGCGACCCAATGTCATTTCCTTGGCGATTACCTTGGGTTGGATCGTGGTTTTCCCAGAAGCACTTGAGCAAGTTATAAACCGATGTCTTTGCTGGATCATAGGCAACTAGGACTATCTCGCTGTGTCCAGTCGAACCAGTACAAACTAATGGGTAAGTTGGATCACTTGCAGTTCCGCCCATGTAGCCAACAGCAGTGCTAACCACCCCAGGTATCACCCACAGTTTCTTTTCTGCTCCCCAAAAACAACCCATGCCAAAGTAGATAACTTCAGTACCTTGTGGCCATGGACCGCGGAGATCGGAATTCAAAACTAGGTGCATTTCGCTCATGAGACTACTTTGCCAAGGTTTTGCAGTTTTCGCACATACAAAAGGGGCCAGCAGTGCCAGCCCCTTTTGTTTGCTTAATTTTTGATTAATCGCGCCCCTGCAAAATGGCTAGGAGGCGAAGTAGTTCAAGGTAAAGCCAAACCAGTGTCACCATCAAACCAAAGGCCATGCGCCAGGATTCTTTTTCTGGTGCACCCACTGCAATCGTTTGGGTGATCAACTCAAAGTCCATTACCAATGAGAACGCAGCTAGACCTACTCCAGCTACGCAGAGCAGCAGGCCAAGTCCACCAACGCCGTAGAAGCCCCAGCCGCCACCCACTCCAACGAGGCTCGAGATCAAAGAAGCCACAGCAATAACCAGGTACGAAACCATGGCAACCATGAATATCTTTTTGAACTTGCCATTAACTTTGATAATTCCAGACTTGTACAGGAACAACATGGTGCCGAATGCAATGAGCGTTCCCATGACTGCCTGGGAAACTAAATTCGGTGCGGTATCGGCATAGGCCATGGAATACCACTTACTTATGCCACCGAGGAAAACACCCTCAGCTACGCCATAAGCCAAAACTAAAGCTGGGCTCACTTCTTTCTTGAAAATGTTGGCAAAGGCAAGTCCCATACCTACGAAAAATGCCACGAAAGTTAGGCCTGGAACTGTCCAACCTACAAAAGCTCCGACTAAGAGAATTACAAACAACATCCCAGATTTGACGATGACATCATCCATCGTCATGCGGGCGCCGGTGAAAGTTGGCGAAGTGATTGCACCGGTTTCTGGATTTAAGGTTTCACCGGTTGCGCGAACCAATACTGGATTACTCATTTATTCCTCCCGTTGAGAATCTTTTTGACCCTCGACTTGTGATGTTTCTACCCCTAAACCTAGCTTTTTAAACCCTAGGATTTGGTACCCCTGGTCGGACTTGAACCGACACTGGCACGATTTTAAGTCGTGTGCCTCTAACCGATTGGGCTACAGGGGCGTGGTGTTTTCCACCGCTTAATCCTGACAGGTAATCCCAAAAGTTCCTAACTGGGGTTAGAAACTAGTGCGCGGGCGATGCCATCTAGGATGTCACGCTCAGAGACAACGACTTCGGTCATCCCAGTTCTGGCCATGATGCGATCTAGGACCAGCGCACCTGAGCCAATAACGTCAATTCGACCCTCATGCATTGGGCCTAATTTAGCCCGATCTGCTCGAGTCATAGCTAGTAAGTCTTGGGTCACGCGGTGAACGTCAGCAGCTGAGATTCGACTGCCATGTATTGCAGTTGAATCATATTCAGATAGTCCAAGGGCTAGTGCTGCGACTGTCGTAACGGAACCTGCTAATCCAATCAAGCTGTGCGCTTGGGATACCGGCACTGCTAACCAAGCCAAGTCGATTGCTGCTTCGATGTCAGCAGTGGCTGCGGCAATCTCTTCGGCCGTGGGTGGATCGCTAACTAAGTGACGCTCGGTCATCCGCACGCAACCCACATTGGTGCTTATTGCTGCCGTTGGCTTTGTAGTTCCTAAGACAAACTCAGTGGAGCCGCCGCCGATGTCCACAACCAAGAAGGGTGCTTCTGGTGGGTTGGCATCATTTACTAAATCTGCAGTTGCCCCAAGAAAAGAAAGCGCGGCTTCTTCATCACCGCTGATGACATCGGGTTCAATTCCCAATCTGGAAACAACTCCTGCGACAAACTCGTCGCGGTTTGAGACATCTCGACTTGCGCTCGTGGCAACAAACCGAATCTGAGTGGGTTTATGTTGATTGATTAATTCTGCATAGGTATCGACAGCAGCAAAAGTTCGCTGCAGTGCAGCTTGCGAGAATTGTCCTGTTTGGTCTACGCCTTCACCCAAACGAACTATCACCATAGTTCGCACTACATCCGTTAACTTTCCGGCTTCGATGTCTGCGATCAATAATCGAATGGAATTTGTCCCACAATCAATTGCTGCTACCCGCAAGGTCATCACCGCCACACGGACCTGTTTGTCCCCAGTCTTTAAGCATTGCTAGAGCCCGATCACCTAACGGATTCACACCAGGTCCAGCTGCTAACGAATGGCCAATTAATACATGTAGACATTTAACTCGAGTGGGCATTCCACCGGCACTGATTCCAGCAATTTCGGTCACGTGCTCAATGGCTTCTCGTTCATGCAAATAAATCTCATGTGCTTTTTCATACTCTGCAGCTAACAATGGATCTGCTGCTAAGGCATCAGCAAGTTCCTTCATTACTCCGTTGGCTTCTAAAGTTCCAATCGCACCTGTGGCTTTGGGACAAGTCATGTAATACAAAGTAGGAAACGGAGTTCCATCATCTAGTCGAGGTGAGGTTTTCAAAACATCAGGTTGGCCACACGAACACCTATGCGCCACGTCAATCACGCTGCGAGGTTCGCGGCCTAGTTGTGCTGAAACTGCTGCAAAATCTTCAGGCGTGAGCATTTGACCTACTGAGGGAGGTCGTCAGATTGCACAACAAGTGGATCATTTTCGGCTGGTGGATTATCTGCCAGTTTGGTACTTGTCCAAAGTTTTGTGTACCAAGAATCATCGTTGTTCGGAACCAATGCCCCAGATACACCTGTGATCGCAGTATTAGTTTCTTCATCTAGAACTACAAAGCCGACTTCACCAGGGAAAACATAATTAAGTCTCTCTCGCGCTAAAGCCTTTAAATATGCTTTGTCCGCAAGGCGCGCTTGGCGATTTTTTAGATCATCGATTTTGACTTGTTGCGCAGTTACTTGTTGCTTTAAAGATCCAATTTCGCGCCGTTCCTTAATCAACGCTCTTAGTGGCACTGCCAATGTGAGCATGACAAAAACGCCAGCAAGGATCATTGCTACTGCACGCGCATTAATTCTCGGAGAAGGTGCCACGTAATAAGTCTGCCTTGTTTAACCCTTAAACCGAGGAAATGCGCTGCGGCCGGCATATCGCGCCGCTTCATCCAGGTCTTCTTCAATACGCAATAACTGGTTGTACTTAGCAACCCGATCGGTTCGAGCTGGAGCCCCACTCTTAATTTGCCCACAGTTAAATGCCACCGCTAAGTCAGCGATTGTGGTGTCTTCAGTTTCGCCGGAACGATGACTCATCATGGTGGCAAATCCAGCGCGATGTGCCATTTCAACAGCTTCCGCGGTCTCAGTCAGCGAACCAATTTGGTTTACTTTTACCAATAACGCATTTGCGGACTTTAATTCGATACCACGGGAAATGCGCTCAGTATTAGTTACGTAATGATCATCACCAACTATTTGAATCTTGTCACCCATTGCCGCAGTGAAATGAATCCAAGCTTCCCAGTCATCTTCGGCTAATGGATCTTCGATCGAAACAATTGGAAAATCTTTAGCTAGCTGTGCGTAAAACTCAACCATCTGTTCCGTTGACTTGGCTTTGCCTTCAACGTGATAGCTGCCATCTTTAAAAAATTCAGTTGCCGCAACGTCCATGGCAAGCGCCACATCATCGCCAAGTTTGAAACCAGCTTTAGTAATTGCTTCTGAAATCAGCTCAAGCGCAGCTCGGTTACTCGGCAAATTAGGAGCAAAGCCACCTTCATCACCAAGTCCCGTTGAAAGACCGTTTGCTTTCAAAACACTTTTAAGTGAGTGATAAACCTCAGCTCCCATGCGAAGTGCGTCATGGAATGAATCAGCGCCAATCGGAGCAATCATAAATTCCTGAAAATCAACGTCACTATCTGCGTGCGCGCCACCGTTAATTATGTTCATCATTGGTACCGGCAACACATGGGCATTAGGTCCACCAATGTAGCGATACAACGGCAAACTTGCCGATTGAGCTGCGGCCTTGGCCACTGCCATTGAGACGCCAAGAATTGCATTAGCCCCAATTCGGGCTTTATTGGGAGTGCCATCTAGGGCAATCATTGCTTCATCAATGAAGCGTTGATCTGTTGCATCAAACCCGATAATCGCTGGCAAGATTTCATCTTCAACTGCAATTACAGCTTTGATTACGCCTTTGCCCAGATATCTTTCATCACCATCGCGAAGCTCCACTGCTTCAAACGCTCCGGTGGAAGCACCGGAAGGAACGGCGGCACGACCCATGCTTTCATCGTCTAGAGTGACTTCGACTTCAACCGTTGGGTTGCCACGAGAATCTAGAATTTCGCGGGCTTTTATTTCTGCAATACTCGACACCGGATCGCTCCAAAAGACTTAGCTAAGGCGAGGCTTCCTCGCTTACAAATAGTCTACTGAAACCGTTGTAGTGCCTTAATCCTTCAGACCCTCAGCATGTCTAATGTTGGTGCGATACCGCATCATTTCAGCGCGTAGTACGGACTCGGCATCTATGTCATTTTCTCGAGCAAGTTCGACCGTAGCTACCAGCAGAGCTGCAATTTGTTCTTGCGAAGTGTCGCCTATGATTTGGCGAAGCGAATTTTTTAGACTTGAGTCACTTGCGGGAACATCTGAATTTCGAGCCCGATAGATTAACTGGGTTGCCAATTGCAATGCAGGCATCGCAATTGGAACACCATCGGTAACTGACTCGCGATGCTTTTCTTCGGACTTAATTTTGGCCCAGTTAGCTTCCAGTTCTTCGTTTGAACTAACGACTAAATCCGTAAAGACATGTGGGTGGCGACGAATTAACTTTTCGACTACTCCTTGCGCAATCGCATCAAGAGAGAATTCTGGATCCGCTTCTTGGGCGATCCGAGCGTGGAAATCAACTTGGAGTAATAGATCTCCTAGTTCTTCGCGCAAGGATCCTAAGTCTCCTTGATCCATTGCTTCTAAAGCTTCGTAAGTTTCCTCTAGTAAGTAGCGCGCCAAGCTTTCATGAGTTTGCTCGGCATCCCACGGGCAACCCCCTGGACTTCGAAGTTGATCCATCACCTGAACTAACTGTTCCACAGGTGTACTCATGAAGTATTAACCTAATGAAATTGGAAGCGGTACCGACAATGTTTTGTCGCCTGGCGTACTAATTAGATTGCTTGGATCCCACTTGCCATAACGTGGGTTAAGTTCCACGCCAATCTCTTGACTTAGTTTTGTCATGTAGTCAATAAGTGCCTGGGTTTGAATAGTTTTTGAACCGCCAGGTACAAGTTTTTCCATTAACGCTCGTTGCGCCAAGATTTCGAACATGAATTCTTCTACTCCCGTTGCAGGAACCGCATTTTGACTCACTAACTGCGCTTCGATTGAATCCTTTGTGTATTGTGCAAAAACTTGGTCGCGATAAGAGGTTACCTCTAGCTCAGTGATCTTAATTCCTTCTCGCTTCACCGCTTCTTCAATTAAGGCATGGAGCACAAAGTGATCAACAGAGCGCTGGCCAATTTGAACCAAACTTGGTACCGCACTGACTAACCCTGGATCGGTGATTTGGATTTGTGACCGCACTTGATCAATTCGCTCGGAGACTGTTGCTGCAGAAATAGCCTTGCCATCAATAATTGCTGCACTACCGGCAAGCTTTGGGGTATCAGCGCATCCAGTAAGTACTGCAGCACTTACGACGGCTGCTGCTATGGCACGAAGCTTCACTGATTTTCCTCTCGCAGAACAATAAGTTAATTTTATTACTCAGCAGCAACGACTGTTGCCACCCATGTGGAAACCCACTCAACTAGGTCAACATCAGATGCCTGGTTGGCGACACCGATTAGTGAACCTTTAGTGCGGGGTACCACAATCGTACGCGTTGCAGGTTTAATGACAGATCCTGGGTAAAGGCGATTAAGGCGCAGTATCCGCGATTCTGGTAATTCCACTGGCGCAAATTTCACACTAGACGAAGTTGCAATCACTTCTGTGATTCCAACGGCCTGCAGGTTAACGCGAAGGCGAGCGATCGAAACTAAAGTTTCTACTGGAATCGGAAGAGTTCCGTAGCGATCTGCTAGCTCTTCAACAACTGCAGTTACATCATCCAGTGTTCGAGCATCAGCCAGACGACGATACGCCTCAAGACGTAATCGCTCCTCGGGCACATAGCTATGCGGCAAGTGAGCATCCACGGGCAATTCAACTTTTACAACTTCATCTACGACAATTTGGCCACCAGATCGAACCTCGGCAACTGCTTCACCAACAAGCCGGACATACAAATCAAATCCAACGTCAGCGATGTGACCGCTTTGTTCGCCACCAAGTAAATTTCCAGCGCCACGGATTTCAAGATCTTTCATAGCAACTGCCATGCCGGAACCTAAGTCAGTATGGGCAGCAATTGTGGAAAGCCGGTCATGTGCATTCTCACTCAATGGTCGATCCGGAGCATACAAGAAATATGCATAACCACGTTCTCGACTACGACCTACCCGGCCCCGAAGTTGATGTAATTGCGAAAGTCCAAAAGTCTCGGCGCGATCAACAATTAAAGTGTTGGCATTTGGAATGTCCAGGCCACTTTCAATAATTGTCGTCGAAACCAAAATGTCGAATTTGTGTTCCCAGAAATCTACGATTATTTGCTCGAGAGTATGTTCGTTCATTTGACCGTGCGCTACTGCGATACGAGCTTCCGGAACTATCTCGGCCAACCGTGCGGCAACTCGGTTAATGCTTTCTACTCGGTTATGCACAAAGAAAACTTGACCATCTCGAATTAATTCGCGGTGAATGGCAGCCGTAATAAATTTTTCGTCATAGGGACCAACTGTGGTTAGAACTGGATGACGTTCTTCCGGTGGTGTCTGGATCGTAGACATTTCTCGCAATCCAGTTACGGCCATTTCTAACGTCCGCGGTATTGGAGTGGCGGACATCGTTAACATGTCGACATTGGTGCGAAGTGCTTTTAAGTGTTCTTTATGTTCAACACCAAATCGCTGCTCTTCATCAACTATGACTAAGCCCAAATCTCTGAATCTAACTTCAGGATTAAACAATCGGTGCGTACCAATAACTATGTCGATGGTGCCATCGGTAATTCCCGCAAAAACTTCTCGGACTTGGGAATCTGTTTGGAATCTGGAAAGCGCAGCTAGCTTTACTGGGAATTGTGCATACCGCCGAGAAAACGTTTCAAAGTGTTGCTGGACCAACAATGTGGTTGGTACCAAGATCGCAACTTGTTTTCCATCTTGCACAGCTTTAAATGCAGCGCGAACTGCAATTTCAGTTTTGCCATATCCAACATCGCCACAGACCAAGCGATCCATTGGCACATCGTTTTCCATGTCGCGTTTGACTTCTTCGATTGTTACTAACTGATCGGGAGTTTCCACATACTCGAAGGCATCTTCTAATTCACGTTGCCACGGACTATCGCCTGAAAAAGCAAAACCCTTACTTGCCATACGTGCGGCATAAAGCCGAATCAACTCTCCCGCTATCTGGCGAACTGCGCGTCGAGCTCGAGACTTAGTTGCAGCCCAGTCCCCGCCACCCAGTCTGTTAAGTGAAGGCGCTTCGCCACCTACATATCTAGTGACTTGATCCAACTGATCACTGGGAACATAAAGTCGGTCCCCACGTTGCCCACGTTTACTTGCTGCGTATTCAATTACTAAATATTCGCGCGTGGCATTTGCTATTGTGCGTTGCGACATTTCTATGTATTTACCGACACCATGTTGTTCGTGAACTACATGGTCTCCGCTTTTTAAAGTTAATGGATCGATTACTGCTCTGCGCTTACTTGGCAGGCTACGCGTATCTCGAGCAGTATCGCGACTGCCAAATAAATCAACTTCAGTAATAACTACTAAGTTTGCAGACTTGGCATGGATGCCGTTTTCTAAGTGACCTACTGTCACTTCCACTACATTTTCAGTAAGTCCAGGTGTGAGAACTTCCGTTTGTCTCGCTGGAATACCTAATTCCATCAAAGTAGCCACTAGGCGCTCAGTTGAGCCATGCCCAGCCATGACAACGGCAACTTGTTGCTTTGCTTGCCACCAAGTACGAATGTCAGTTGCAAACTCATCAACGCGGGATCGGTAATCTCGAATTTGCTCAAAAGCCGGCGACTGATCTTGTGGCCCAGCCAAAGTTGAAAGTCCAAGCCAAGCAAAAGTGCTACTGGCGTCCCGTAATTCCTGATAGTCCCGAAAGGCACTTGCGCCTAAATCAATTGGAGTTACATTTCCCGCAGTGGCATTACTCCACGAAGCTTCTAGAAATTCCGCACTAGTGGAAACCAATTCATGAGCGCGAGTTTCTAATCGTTCCGGCTCAGCTTCAATGATTATTGATTTGGGATTGACTACATCAATTAATAATTCAAGTTTTGGAACCAAGACTGGAATCAGGCTCTCCATGCCTTCGGCCGCAATTCCTGCTGATACCTTTTCCAAAATTTCTGCTAGCTCAGGGTGTTGCAGCGCTAATTTGCTCGCTCGCTTAACCACGTCTTCCGTAATTAACAATTCTCGACAGGCTGTGGCAAAAACTCGATCAACTGCGGTGCCTAGCGACCTTTGATCGGCAATCGAAAAGGCACGAATCTCTTCCACGGTATCGCCCCAGAATTCCACGCGAAGTGGGTGCTCTTCGGCAGGTGGAAACAAATCCACAATTCCACCGCGAACTGCGAATTGGCCACGACGATCCACCAAGTCAACGCGCTCAAAGCCCAGCCGAGATAGTTCGCCAACTAATTGCTCTAGTGCCAGGTCATCACCTGCGGCAAAGTTCAAGGCTGGAATTTGACCCAAACCAGCAACGATTGGCTGAATAAATGCCCGAGCGCTAGTTACCAAAACTGTGATTGGACCAATTTCGTCGGGGTGAGCTAATCGGCGCAACACTGCCATACGTCTGCCGACCGTATCGCTACTTGGGCTCAAGCGTTCATGCGGCAAAGTTTCCCAGGCAGGGAAAATCGCAATGTTTTGTGCGGGCACAAAATCCTGTAACACATTTGCATAATCTTGCGCAGCACGTTCCGTTGCTGCAATTAAAACAACTGGATAGTTTTGGGCAACTACTGCTGCGACATATGAAATTGCCGATTTTGGTAACGCTAATCGAAGTCTGACTTTTGCAGCCACGTCGGAAATCGATTCTTGAATAACTTCATCTTGAGCAATGGCTTTGCTCACTGCACCTAACGTCATTTTTGTGCCAGAGCAGAGACAATCGTTGCAGTTAACTCGTTACGCGAAATCAAAATATCTTTCACGCGCAAATTAACTTGGTTCAATTCAATTTGCTTTCCCCTACAGTCGGTAACGTCTAATCCGTTGTGGATGGCGATTCCAAGTGGCGCGGCTAAGTCCCATTCGTAAAATCCACCCGAATTAAAGTAGGCATCAGCCTGGTCTGACAAGATCGCGCCAACTTTTGCTCCAACTGATCCCATTGGGATGACTTGGACTTGGCCACGTTCTGGAAGTTGTTGCTGGAGTGCTGCAACTACGTTTGCAAGTTCTTTAGGCGGGCGACTGCGGGAAACTAAAATTCGAATTGGTTCACCTTTGGGTTGGTAACGCTGGATGGGTTCATCCATTGACCAAAGTTCGTTGCGTGCAGGTACCGAAACGCTAGCGGCTGTTATCTTGCCAGCCAGGTCAGAATCAGCTTGCCAAAGCGCAATATGAACTGCAAAGTCATCCCCACCAGAAGAATATTGCGCAGTGCCATCAAGCGGATCCACAATCCAAACGCGATTTGCGGAGAGTCGTTCGACTTCCAAGTCGCCCTCTTCACTCAAGACCACATCATCCGGTCGGTGAATTGTGAACTGCTCCAGCAAATAATCGTGAGCGACGCGATCGCCTTCGCTTCCCAGAATCTCTTCGGCTAATGCTGACCGAGCGCTGTCCGTAGAATTTGAAATGCTTGCTGCGTGTGTACGCAGCCCAAGTAATAAAGATCCGGTTTCCCGAGCTAATTTTCGGGCTAACTCGTGATCGTTCATGAGTTATACGCATTCTGAGCTGCCACTAAGCCTTCGGTAATTAGACAGGCAACGGCTTCGCAACCTTGAGTCCTTAATTCCGCAACTTGCGTGGCCTCTGAGGTTGCAAAGTTTCGCAATACAAAATCTGCCGGATCTTGCTGGCCAGGAGGTCGCCCGATACCTAATCGAATTCGATGCCAGTCGCCACTGTCAAAAGCGGAGCGAATGGACTTTAAACCATTGTGGCCATTGTCGCCGCCACCAAATTTCACACGAATCGCGGCTAACGTGATGTCGAGCTCATCATGAAGCACCACTATTTGTTCTAGGGGCACCTTATAAAAACTTGCTAACGCTTTAACTGGGCCACCGGATTCATTCATATAGGAAAGCGGTTTCACCAAAATCGTTTGGATGCCATTAATTCGTGTCTCGCATACTTCAGCTAGGGCTCGTTTATGCCGAGTTAGCTTTCCTGAGTTTTGTGCGGCTAGTTCGTCAATAACCATCGCGCCGATATTGTGGCGCGTAGATGCGTATGTGGGACCCGGATTACCGAGTCCCACAACAAGCCACGCACCGTTATCAGACACGGTCTTACTCTGCAGATTCCCCTGCAGGTGCATCGCTGCTGTCATTGCTTGAACTAGCAGGTGCATCGCCAACATTTGCAGCATCGGCATCAGCGCGAGCTGCTGCCTTTGATTCTGCGTGTGCGATTGCTGCAGCTGATGCTTCTTCCTGACGAGCATGAGCTTCAACAGCTTCGCGCGCAAGGGAAGCAGCTTCCGCTGCAGTTACATAAACCAAGTCAACGTGTTCTATGCCTCGGGTTACTGGATCGATCTGTAGATCGCGAGGCGCTACAGTTTCGGTTTTTCCATTGAGCACGATCTCTAGGGATGTAACTTTCTTGCGAAGTGTTAAGCGCAAGGTGTGAGCATCTAGAGCAATGTGGATTGGGGTAATGCCGTGGCCATAAACCACAGCTGGAACTTTGCCGTCACGGCGTAGGCGACGTGCAGCACCCTTACCAAAATCTGAACGGGCTTCGGCGACTAATGCGTCACTCATTGTATTTCTCCTCGAACTAGGTCATTTATGGATAGCTCCACAACGGACCTTCGTCGATTACGGCTTTTTAGGGCCCTCGCCGAGGAGCATCCCTAGATTAGCCCAGGTATAGACATCTGACCAAAATTAGCCAAAACCTTGACAAATATCGGTGGATTTAGTTACACGCCGACATGGTCGAACAAACTTGCCACGGAGCCTTCATCGAAGACTTCTTTGATTGCCCGAGCTAGCAACGGAGCAATAGGCAAGATAGTCAGATTTGAGAATTGATTTTCAACAGCAATCGGAAGTGTGTCTGTAACGACTACCTCGCGGATACCGGAATCTTGTAAGCGCTGGGCTGCAGGTGATGAGAAAATTCCATGAGTCGCAGTAACAATTACATCAGAGGCGCCATTTTCAAATAATGCTTCTGATGCTTTTACGATCGTGCCGCCGGTATCGATCATGTCGTCAACGATTACACAAACTCGACCATTAACGTCACCGACTACTTCAAGTACCTTGGCTTCATTTGGGACATCTGGATCACGACGCTTATGCATGATGGCAAGTGGCGCACCCAAAATATCCGTCCAGCGTTCTGCAACCCGAACTCGTCCAGCATCCGGTGAGACCACTGTAATTTTGTCGCGGTCAACCGTGCGCCCAACATGCGCAGCCAAAATTGGAAGTGCAAATAAGTGATCTACTGGGCCATCAAAGAAACCTTGAATTTGAGCGGTGTGTAAGTCAACGCTCATCAAGCGATCGGCACCAGCCGCAGCAAATAGGTCAGCCATCAAGCGCGCTGAGATTGGCTCGCGCCCAGCATGCTTTTTATCTTGCCGGGCGTAACCATAAAACGGTGCCACAACTGTGATGCGCTTGGCTGAAGCACGTTTCAGTGCATCAACCATGAGCAAGTGCTCCATGATCCACTCGTTTACTGGAGCTGCGTGAGTTTGCAGTACGAATACGTCGCAACCACGAATTGACTCTTCGAAGCGAACGAAGATTTCACCATTTGCAAAGTTGAAAGCACGTGTTGGAACTAACTCAGTTCCTAAGTTGTCAGCGACCGCTTTCGCTAATTCAGGGTGTGACCGGCCTGCGATAAGAACCATCCGCTTTGCATTGTTCTGCGTGATGCCAGTCATCTTGTTTCCTTTACTTGGAGTTCTTATGGGATGAGTCTGCCAGTGCTGCTTGGGCAGAGTCGCTACCGGGTCTGCGTCGAAGCACCCAGTCAACAATGTTGCGCTGTCGGGCCCGGCCAACGGCCATTGAACCTGCAGGCACGTCCTCAGTAATAACTGAGCCCGCGGCCGTATAGGCACCGTCACCAATAACCAACGGCGCAACTAACATGGTGTCGCTTCCGATCCGAACGTGACTGCCGACTTGGGTGTGATGCTTTTCTTGGCCGTCATAGTTCACGAATACTGTGGCTGCTCCAATGTTGGTGCCTTCGCCGATCGTGGCGTCGCCAACATAAGAAAGGTGTGGCACTTTTGCATTTGGGCCGAGATTGGCATTCTTCATTTCTACGAAGCCACCAGCTTTTGCACCAGCACCAAGAACTGTGCCCGGGCGCAGATATGTATATGGCCCAACGTTTGCACGTTCACCAATAATTGCACCGTTTGAGGTAGTTCTAACTACCGTGGCGCAATGATCAACTACTGTGTCATGCAATGAGCAATCTGGTCCGATGTTGGCACCATTGCGAATCTTGCTGGCACCACTAATTGTGACGTTTGGCAAAATTGTTACATCAGCTTCGAGTTCAACAGTTCGATCAATCCACACTGTGGTTGGGTCGACCATGGTTACGCCAGCTAGCATCCACTCGTCACAAATCCGAGAACGAAGAACCGCTCCAGCTGCAGCAAGCTGTCGGCGGTCATTAACGCCCAAAATGTTTTCTTCGGTAGTTACAACAGCAGCAACGCTATGGCCTTGGCCACGCAAAATTCCAAGGACATCTGTTAAGTACTGTTCCCCTTGCGAATTATCAGTCGCCAAGTTTTCTAGCGCAGCGCGTAACAAGTCGGCATCAAATGCATAAACGCCAGAATTAACTTCACTGATAGCAAGTTGTTCGGCAGTTGCGTCTTTGTGTTCCACAATTTTGTCTAGGCCGCCATCAGCGCCACGAACAATTCGTCCGTACCCAGTTGGATCGGCTAAGTGCGCAGTAAGGACCGTTGCAGAATTGCCAGCTAATCCCGCGAGGGTGTTTTGCAAGTCAGCAGAAGTAAGCAGTGGTGTGTCACCCGCCAAAATTAGAACTGGTCCTGACACTTTTCCTAATTCAGCAAGTGCGACTTTTACTGCATGTCCGGTGCCATTTTGTTTGGCTTGTACAGCAGTCACAACTTTTGGATGCTTGTTCTTTAAGTGTTCGGAAACTAATTCCTTGTCATGACCAACCACAACCAAAGTATTGGTACTTCCCAGCGGAGCTACAGCTGCTAACACATGATCTACCAAAGCCATGCCTGCAACCTGGTGCAAAACTTTTGGCTTAGTCGATTTCATGCGAGTGCCAGCGCCAGCGGCTAACAAAATAATTGCGGCGGGCGGATTAGAGTGTGCGCCCGTGTTGTTCACATACCTAGTTTACTGTTCTGGTGTTGCTCCCGGACGTGGATTCGAACCACGATAAGCACCTCCAAAGAGTGCTGTCCTGCCATTAGACGATCCGGGAAAGCAGTTAAGGTTTGCTTAAAAACACCTAACCCGCCTGCAAATCTTATGCGTTTAAGGGCTAGTTTCCCAAAACGTGTAGGGATTCTCGCGCGATGACCGCTAAATGCGCAAGCGGTATCCTTAAACCCAGCAGATATATGCATTGGGAGTTTGTCCGATCGTCGGTCTGCGCCGCACTGACTAACGGATTGGGAAAGCTAGTGGCTATCGCACACGATCACGAAAACGACCTGGACTTATCCAGTCGTTCTCGCGCATCTGATGCTGATCGTGTCCGAATGACAGGTCACGAACGTCGCGCGCAATTAGTCGAAGTTGGGCGAATGCTATTTGCTGAAAAAGGCTTTGAATCTGTCACGGTCGAGGAAATTGCAAATACTGCGAACGTCTCTAAGCCAGTGGTCTATGAACACTTTGGATCAAAGGATGGCTTGTACGCAGTTGTCGTTGATCGCGAAATGACCTATCTACTTAACTCAATCACTAAAGCCCTGACAGCAGTCCATCCGCGCTTGTTACTTGAACAAACTGCTTGTGCACTTTTTGATTACATCGAGTCCAATACTGATGGCTTCCGAATTTTGTTGCGTGACTCGCCCGCTGCTTCATCATCCGCTACTGCAACTGGAAGCTTTGCTTCCTTGCTTTCTGATGTGGCTCAACGAGTCGAAGAATTGCTTTCTAAGGAATTTAAACTTCGTGGGTTCCCATTCCAAATGGCGCCAATGTATGCCCACATGTTCGTAGGAATGGTTGCCTTAACTGGACAATGGTGGCTGGATGAGCGCGACACTCCTAAAGACGAAGTCATCGCACATCTAGTTAACTTAGTTTGGAACGGCGCAGTCGGACTTGAAAGCAACCCTCGACTAATTAGTCGACGCATCGCAGACTAGTTAGTACTCGGTTCCGGCGGATTCTTCGTCAAACGGCAAAACAATGTTTCGCAATACTGTTGCCAACTTTTCTCGATCAGCCGCAGAAACGTTCGCAAGTAGTGATTTTTCTCTAGCTAACAATTCATCTAACGCTCGATCTACCGCGGTCTTACCGCTGCCGGTTAACTGAACTAAAACTCCGCGGCCGTCTGTTGGATCTGGTTGACGTGAAACTAAATTCTTTGATTCCAATCGATCAATTCGATTGGTCATAGTTCCACTTGTGACTAAATTTTGAGCGATTAATGCCGATGGTGTTAAGGCATATGGCTTTCCCGCTCTACGCAAGGCAGCAAGGACATCGAATTCGCCAGCTTCCAAGTCGTGTGTTTCAAACGCTTCTCTCCGAGCCAAATCTAAATGTCGAGCAAGGCGCGATACGCGACTCAAAATTTGTAGCGGTGCCACATCAAGGTCTGGCCGCTCCCGCTTCCAGGCAGCTACGATTCGGTCGACCTCATCAGATGTGCTCACTTAAGTGAGTCTAGAAGATTATCTTGATGTCGAGATAACTCGAGCACCATGAACTGGACCATGTGTTCGAATCACATCATCTACCAGTCCAGATGCCTTTAATTCCACAACTAAATCGATCGCGCTGGATTCATCTCGAACTAGGAACGCGCAAGTTGGGCCGCTGCCCGAAACAATTGCGCCTAAGGCACCTGAGTCAATCCCGTGCTCCAAGACGCGTCCCAATTGCGGGCGAGAAATTATCGCGGCAGCTTGCAAATCATTGTGCAAAAGGTTTCCAAGTGCCGGAGCATCTCCGCGTGCTAATGCGCCAAGTACTTCGGTTGGAACATCAGGCAGATCTTCAAAATCAAATCCCCGCATTTCATCTGTCTTTTCGTAAATTTGTGCCGTGGAAAGGCCTTCGGCAAAAGTTGCAAAGACCCAATGAAATGTTCCTCTAGTCATTATCGGAGAAAGCACATCTCCCCGGCCAACTCCGAGTGCGCAACCGCCATGCAACATAAATGGCACATCGGATCCCAATGTCGATGCCATCGCGTCTAGTTGTTCGCGTGGAATGCCCGCATTCCAAAATGCATCGCAAGCTACGAGAGTTGCAGCCGCATCTGCGCTACCACCAGCCATTCCGGCTGCAATTGGAATCGATTTATCAATTTGAATGTGAATGTTTGGCTCTTCACCGCATGCTCGGGCTACTAATTCAGCGGCTTGCCAGGCCAAGTTCGTCGCATCGGTTGGAATCTGATCGGCGAATTCGCCTAACCCAGAAATTTTTAATGAGTCAGATGCGCTTACTGTGACCTCATCGTAGACACCAACTGATTGGAAAATGGTGGCAAGTTCATGGAATCCAGAAAATTCCCGCGGGCCGACGCCAAGGTAAACGTTTACCTTGCCTGGCACTCGCACGGTTACTGACTTGCTCACCAGATCAGGTTACTTTCTTCGCCTGTAGGGCGATAGCCACAAAATCAGCCAGGCTAAGTTGTTCGCCACGCAAACCTGGATCAATGCCTGCGCTGCGAAGTAAAACTTCAACTTCTTGTGGGGAGCCAAGGGCGCTACCCAGGGCAGTTCGCAGAGTTTTGCGACGTTGTCCAAAAGCGGCATCTACAACGCTAAACAATGTCTCTCGAAGTTCTGGGTCAAGATTTCTATCCTTGCGGACTAACCGAACTAAACCAGAATCTACATTTGGTGCTGGCCAGAAAACGTTACGTCCTACCAAACCTGCTTTATCAACTTCCCCATACCAGGTTAGTTTCACACTTGGTATGCCATAGATCTTGCTGCCAGGAACAGCAGCCATTCGATCTGCGACTTCAGATTGAACCATTACCAAGATTTCCCGGATCGAAGGGAAAGTTTCCAGGAAGTGTAAAACTACCGGAACAGATACGTTGTAGGGCAAGTTAGCCACTAAATGTGTTGGATTATGCGGTAGCGAATCAATTTTCATGGCATCTGCATTGATTACAGTTAAATTCTCTTTTAGGTTGGGTGCATGTAAGGCGATCGTTGCCGGCAACGCATCCGCAAGAACTGAATCAATTTCCACGGCAACTACTTTCGCTACCTTTGGTAACAGCGCCAAAGTCAGTGAGCCGAGTCCTGGCCCAATTTCTACTACAACATCATTCGGACCTACGCGAGCTTGCGTAACTATTCGCCGAACGGTGTTTGGGTCAATTACAAAATTCTGGCCAAGTTTTTTTGTGGGAGAAACATTTAGTCGAGCTGCAAGCGCTCTAATCTCAGTAGCTCCCAAAAGCGTGGGTTCAGAAGACTCTGGGCTCACCGATTTTAAGTCAGACATTAAATTCAGCGACTAGTACCAGTTGTGAGCGTAGGAAAAGTCCAAAGCTTCACATGGTGTGCCATACCTTTTATCAATGTAATTCGCGCCCCATTGAATCTGAGTTGCAGGATTAGTTTTCCAATCGCTGCCAAATTTAGCCATTTTGCTACCAGGCAGACTCTGCGGAATACCGTAGGCACCGCTTGAGCGATTTTTAGCTTTGTGATTCCAGTTGCTTTCGCGGAACCATAGCGTTTCTAGACATGAGAATTGTTTTTCGCCCCAACCAAATTCCTGGTTGATCCATAACTTTGCGTAGGCCTTGTTCCCAGCCTTTGTTCCGGTTTTACCTTCTGCTGTTGCTAACGCAATTGAAATGTCATTTGGATCTCCAGTGCCTCGTATGAGAATTTCTTGCACGGGTTCGGTAATAATCTTTTTTCCAATTTCAGTACGCGAAACCTCTTTGCCATCAACTTGTTTCACTTGGTATGTGACTTCAGCAGAACCGACTTCGCCAGCTTGCTTAACAATGTCGCTACCAGCAGCGATCGTGGCATCTTCGGTTACAGAACTCGAGTAAGCCACTTCTTGCACTTCAGTTTCCACGCTGTTGGTCAGGACATGATCTTTGATGTCGTAGCTGACGGTGGATTCAATTACCAAAGCAGAAACGTCGATGTATGGCGGAGCCTGCTCAGTGCTATTGGCAGCAGCAGTTATACCGCCGGTTAGCAGAACTGCGGCACTGGCTACTATCGCTGATGTCCGCGGAACATTACGTACTTTCGGGCGGGCATGACGACCCGGCGCGCGATGGCGACCAAGTTGTGTCATAACGTCCCCAAATCGTGAAGTACTGGCTGGCCAGTTTTAGTCAGAAACTCCACAATATCCCGAAGTTACCTAGTTAAGGCAAGTTCGGATTTGTCAAAAGGGCCCAAAAACCCTTGCAGCGTTTGAAAAAAGAAGTTCACAAATTTCTTGCTCAGATTGCCCTCGAACCTCACAAATTGCCCTAACCGTCCAAGGAATGTTTGCAGAGGTATTTGCCTGACCACGATTGGGTGATGGCGTTAAGAATGGCGAATCAGTCTCAACTAAAAGCAAGTGATCGGGGATTTCTAATACGGCATCACGAAGTTGCTGAGCATTCTTGAAAGTAACCACACCTGGAATCGACATGTACCAGCCAGCATCGGCACAAATTTTTGCCATCTGTGCATCACCCGAGAAGCAATGAAACACGACAGTTTCCGGAGCACCATGGGTTTGCAGCATTTCTATTACATCGTCGTGAGCGTCGCGGTCATGAATGATTACCGGCTTTCCCACTTCACGTGCAATATCTATGTGCGCTTTGAACGATACGTGTTGCGCGGCAGCCTGTGCTTTTTCGGTGCGGTAATAATCCAAACCAGTCTCACCTAAACCCCTGACTTGAGGTAATTGCGCCAATTCAGCGATTGTTGTGAGTGAGCTTTCTAGATCAGAATCGTGAGCAGCTGCATTTGGGTGTAAGGCAACTGTCGCCCAAATATCAGGATGTTCGAGCGCAACTTGAGCCGCCCAGCGAGAACTAGTTAAATCACAGCCCACCTGAATGACTTTTGTAACATTGACGGCTCGGGCGCTCGCCATGGCCTGCGTTACGTCAGGTAGTTCAAAGTCGTCATCAAAAGCCACATCCATATGGCAATGGGTGTCGACCACTGGACTAACTAAAGTTAACGCCGACTTCACTAAACTCACACCTCTACGTTACTGGTGACTCGGTAATCTAGTCTGGTTGCAGGGCGCTGCGCTCATTTGGTTTCAGGGGAATAAGTGATCAGACGGTTACCAGGACTTGATGGCCTTCGTGGCATCGCAGTACTGGCCGTCATTATTTACCACGCAGATGTCTCGCTACTTGTAGGCGGGTTTCTCGGTGTCGATGTATTTTTCGTTTTATCTGGATTTCTCATTACTTCTTTGCTTTTAGAAGAACTGCAGCGAACCAATCAAGTCGATCGAGCTAAGTTCTATTTGCGACGAATTCGTCGCCTGATGCCGGCGCTATTCATGGTTTTGCTGTTTAGCGTCTTAGTCTCCGGGTTGTTTGTACTGGATGCGGCATATCACGTTCGACGAGATTTACCTTGGGCAATAACGTTTGTACTCAACTGGTCGTATCTATTCTTTGAGCAGTCCTACTTCGTTAACATTTCTCGGCCACCACTTCTGCAACACCTTTGGTCTCTTTCCGTTGAAGAACAGTTCTACGTGATCTGGCCACTATTGTTGGTGGCGCTATATAAGTTGCCACTTGGACGCATCACGCCACGAGCTAAAGTGTTCATCACTTCCACCACCTTGGCCTTGGCTTCGACTGCTTGGATGGTGCACTTATCTATTGCAAATGGTTTTCCAATTCCAAATGACCCCAGTCGGGTTTACTTTGGCACCGATACCCATGCAATGGGGCTACTGATTGGTTGTGCAGCAGCTGCACTTTGGCGCAGCGATCGACTTAATGAGAAGTTAACTCCAGATCGCGTCAGTGCGATGAATGGCCTGGGCATAATTTGTTTAGTTGGCCTTGGGTACTTTTTCATTTTTGTCAGTGAACTTAATGAATGGTTATACCGAGGTGGCTTCTTAGCGCTTTCACTTCTGACCGCCTGCTTGGTTGTGGTGGCAGCCCATCCGGGTTTGAAATTCGGTGCGCGACTCGGTAATCCGCTTTTGAAGTGGTTTGGTGATCGCTCATATGGAATCTACTTATGGCATTGGCCAATTTTTGTATTGATGCGTTCTGGTATTGATGTGCAGTGGCCCGACCCAGTAGCTTTCGTAGCAAAAATTACAATTGTGCTTGTAATTTCAGATATGTCCTATCGGTTCGTAGAAATGCCGATACGAAACGGTGCAATTGGCCGTCGATTAACGATTTGGCGCGAAGCAGGAGTTCCTCGACCACAATCTCGAACCCTGATTGCATCTGGATTGAGCGTTGCTGTGATTGCAGTGAGCATGGCTAGCATGTATCGCGTACCAACTCCAAGTGCTGGGAATCTAACCGGTATCGGTGGTATCACGGCCATTGATGAAGATCCAGTAACTCCGGCAGCGCCAGTAATAATGGTTTCAAACGATTTACAAATAAATGCCCAGCAGGCCGCTGCGGTACAGCAAAAGATTCAGGACAGTATCCCACCCGTTGTTTTTGGTGATTCCGTAGTGCTAGGCGCGCGCGAAAGTTTAAAAGCAGCTCTTGGCGATATCTCAATTGACGCCGCCGTGAGTAGGCAACCAAAGGTAATTGCAGAGCGCATTCGTGCTCGTCGCGATGAACGACGCCTCGGTCCCAATGTCGTTATTCATATGGGAACCAATGGCATAGTTCGAGAAGAAGATCTCAAGCCAATTTTGGAAGCACTCAGCGATAGAAATCGAGTTGTCGTGGTAAACGTACGCGTTCCTCGAGTTTGGATGAAGCCAACGAATGAAATGATTGCTTCCCTTGTAACGCAATATCCAAATGTAAGGTTGGCAGATTGGAACACGGCCTCTAAGGGCCACAAAGGTTACTTCGCACCTGATGGCGTGCATTTAACTAAGACTGGTGCCAAAGTATTTGGAGCGATCGTTAACGAAGCCCTGCACGGACCTTAAATAGACTCCGGTTCTTCAATTCGTGGGAACATTGATTCACTCTTGGTGATTTTTACCCCAGGCTTTAATTGACCCCAGATTGCCACATCAGCAAACGAATTTCCAACACCGGATTCAGCTGCGCCAATATCGTTCCAAAGCGCCGCCATGCTCTTTGGCATGATCGGCGAATACAAAATAGAAATTGCTCGTAATGATTCACACACTGTGTAAAGTATGGTTGCCAGGCGTTGACGGCTATCTGCATCTTCTAACTTGGCAAGGGTCCAAGGCTCTTGCTCAGTTACATACAAGTTCACTGCGTCCACAAATTCTTTAACTGCCACTATGCCAGTTTGGAAATCAAATGCTCGAATTGAAGCATCGGCTTGGGCAGCAGTCTTAGTCAAAAGATTTGTTAATACTTCCTCAGCAGCAGTTAACTCACCTGGCTCTGGCAATAAGCCCGCAAAATTCTTAACTACCATGGCTTGCACGCGACTGGCTAAGTTACCCAGTCCGTTTGCAAGTTCAGAGGTATACCGAGCTACCAAGTCTTCCCACGAGAATGAGCCGTCTTGGCCAAAAATAATGGCACGCATGAAGTAATACCGAAACGCATCGGAGCCAACGAGATCCACAATGCTTTGCGCGGAAATTCCAGTGAGCTTGCTCTTGCTCATTTTTTCGCCGCCAACTAACAGCCAGCCATGCGCGAACACGCACTTAGGCAAAGGCAAATCTGCTGCCATCAACATGGCGGGCCAAATTACAGCGTGGAATCGCAGAATATCCTTACCAACTAAGTGCACATCTGCCGGCCAAGTTTCGGCAAATTTCCTCGCACCATCACTGCCAGGTTCATCGCCAAGGCCCACTGCAGTTGCGTAATTAAGTAAGGCATCGAACCACACGTAAACAACTTGTGAAGGATCCCATGGCACTTCGATTCCCCAGTCAAAAGTAGAACGGGAAATCGATAAGTCCTGTAGTCCAGAGCGCAGGAAGGACATGACTTCGTTATACGCAGATTCCGGACGAATAGCTTGTGGGTTAGTTTCGTAATGCTTTATTAAGGCATCGGCGTAGGCAGATAGCTTGAAGAAATAATTTGTTTCACTGATTTGTTCCACTGGCTTGGAGTGAATTGGACAAAGTTTTTCATCGCCAGTGCCATCGATTAAGTCCCCTGGCAGTTTGAATTCTTCACAGCCAACACAGTACGGACCTTCATATGAACCTTCGTAAATGTGTCCAGCATCTTTTAACTGGGACAAGAAGCGTTGCACGCGTTTGGTGTGGCGCTCCTGCGTGGTGCGAATGAAATCATCATTGGCGGCATCGATTACATCGAGTACCGGAAGCCAAGCATCCTCAACTAATTTGTCAGCCCAGGCTTGTGGCGCAACATTATTTGCTTCTGCCGTCCGAAGTACTTTTTGACCATGTTCGTCGGTACCCGTTAAAAACCAAACATCTTCGCCAGCCATTCGATGCCAGCGAGTCATTACGTCACCAGCAACTGTGGTGTACGCATGTCCAATATGTGGCGCATCGTTTACGTAGTAAATGGGCGTTGTTAAGTAAAACGCTTTACTGCTGGTCATGTATTAAGTCTAGGGTGAAAAGCACTTAACTTTTTCGCTGGCGTTGCTCAGCCAGTACCGCGTCATAGACATCGCGTTTTGGAACGCCAAGTTCTCGGGCAACTGCTGCAATTGCATCGCGCTGTGATTCTCCGACTTCAACACGAGTAGCAACTAATGCCACCCATTCAGTCGGCGAAGTTTCTGGTAACGGTTCCGCACCGGCTACCACCAATGTGATTTCGCCTAGGATCTCTCGATCGCTCCAAGCAACAAGTTCCGCCAAGGTCCCGCGAATCACTTCTTCATAAGTCTTGGTAAGTTCGCGACAAATCACAGCCCTGCGATCTGGACCAAAAACTGCTTGCAGGTCTATTAGTGATTCAACTAAGCGATGCGGGGCTTCAAAAAAGACCATAGTTCTGGTGTCATGTAATAAGTTCTCACACCAAGTGCGGCGCTCCCCTGATTTACGCGGCAAGAACCCTTCGAATGAAAACCGATCAACAGGCAATCCACTGACGGCTAACGCAGCTAGCACTGCAGATGGTCCTGGAAGCACTGACACTCGAACATCTGCGGCGATTGCTTCTTGCACTAGGCGGTAACCCGGATCACTGACACTTGGCATTCCGGCATCCGAAATCATGACGACAGTCTCACCTTGTTGAACTCGCGAAATTAGCTCTGGGCTTTTGGCTTCTTCGACTGCGTCATAAAACGACCAAATCTGCGCGGTCGTCGTAATTCCTAAATCAGCCAATAAGCGATGGGCGCGACGGGAATCTTCGGCTGCGATGATATTGGCGCTTGTCAAGACTTCCCGCAGACGACTCGAAGCATCGCCAACATTGCCAATTGGCGTGGCAGCTAGGAATAGTTGACCGGACATTCCTCCATCATTCCGTAATTAATAGGTAGTCCTGTACTTTTGAGCGGTGAGCACAAGTTCTGGACCAATGGCAGCAACACAATCTAGTCGCCGTGAGGAATTCGATTTAGACCTCAAGGCTCCGGTGCGAGGTGGTTGGGCAGGTTGGCGTGGGCCACTTGCAGCGACCGGACTTGCAGCATTACTTCGACTGCCATTTCTCGGACAACCACATGCCATTATTTTTGACGAAACTTATTATGTAAAAGACTCACTTGCCATTTTGAATTTTGGATACGAACGCAAAGTAATTGATGATGCCGATGCTGTCCTGTTAGCAAGTGGTGGACGGGATTACCAAAGTATTTTTACCGATGCGCCTTCCTATGTGGTCCATCCACCGATTGGTAAATGGATAATCGCAAGTGGTGAATCTTTATTTGGAGCAACGCCATTTGGCTGGCGAATTGCAGTTGCAATTTTGGGCATCTTGAGTGTCCTGATGACTGCGCGAATTGCCCGAAGGTTGACTAACTCAAACTTCATTGGAACTGTAGCTGGATTGTTGTTAGCCCTAGACGGGTTACACATTGCAATGAGTAGAACTGCGCTACTTGATACTTCACTTTCGTTTTTCGTTTTGGCAGCATTTGGTTTTTTGATTATTGATCGCGACAGTGCAAACGCAGGTGGTACCAAAGCCTGGCGCTGGGCCATGGTGATTGCACTTGGTTTAGCTTGCGGAACTAAATGGAGTGGCGTGTATTTTGCAGCAGCCTTTGGCGTGCTGATGTTGGTTTGGGATTATGCCCGACGAAGTAAAGCACTTGAAAGCGTTCGAGCTTGGATAGTTAAGGATGTCTTGCCTGCGCTGCTAATGCCAATTGCTGTTATTGGGATTTACCTAGCAAGTTGGTTTGGTTGGTTTACCACTTCTGGCGGTTGGAATCGAAATTGGGCAGAAACTAATTCCACAAATTCTTGGTTACCCAATTCGCTAGTTAGCTTGATTCACTATCACAAAGATATGTTGAACTTTCATACCCATCTTTCGACGCCGCATAGTTACGCAGCCAATCCTTGGACTTGGCCACTCATGATTCGTCCCACAAGCTTTTTCTACGAAACTAATCCAACATGTGGTTCCGATAAATGTTCGCAAGAAGTGATTCCACTTGGTAATCCATTAATTTGGTGGGCCGGAGCAATTGCACTTGGCTTAATTATTTACTTTGCCGTTGCCCGCCGTCACAGTGCTGCCCTGCCTATCGCAGTTGCATTTGCTGCTGGTTGGATTCCGTGGTTGTTCTTTCCTAATCGCACAGTTTTCTCGTTTTACTCGGTGGTCTTTATTCCGTATACCGTCATGGCCTTAGCGTTGGTGCTCTACTTGGCAAACAGTCGTGTTAAGAGCATGAGAGCTATTGAATACCGTTGGCCCGCTCTGACATTTTTAATTGTCACAGCAATACTGACTGCTTTCTTTTATCCAATTTTGACTGGACATTCAATGACATACGACATGTGGCATCTGCGCATGTGGCTTCCTACCTGGGTTTAGTTACTTAGTGACTTAAATCCACGCAACCGCAAACTATTAGTAACTACAAACACACTAGAAAATGCCATCGCACCAGCGGCAATAACGGGGCCAAGGAAGCCAAGCATTGCTAGTGGGATGGCGGCAATGTTATAGGCAAACGCCCAAAACAGATTTAACTTTATGGTCTTCATTGTTGCCCGCGATAGTTCAATGGCATCAACGGCTGCTGCCATAGTCGAACGCAACAAGACAATATCGGCCGCGCTAGCTGCCACATCTGCGCCAGTGCCCATGGCCAAACTCAAGTGTGCCTTTGCTAACGCAGCGGCATCATTAATACCATCACCGATCATTGTCACGACTTCACCGGATTCTTGTTGAGCAGTGACTAGCTCTAATTTTGATGCCGATGAGCTACTGGCATAAAACGTTGTAATACCGAGTTGATCGCAAACTTTCTTTACTGCTAATTCATTATCTCCTGATGACACGATTGGCTCAATACCCAACTTCTTTAAATGTGAAAGTGCAGACATCGCTGTTTCATCTAGCCCATCGGCAAGCGCAATTACTGCGACCGCTTTACTATTTCTGTGAACTACTACAACACTGTCACCCCGACCTTGGAATTTAGTTACTGCTTGTTGTAACTGACCATCCGGAACTGCAAGCCACTTAGCTGAACCAAGTGCGCACTGCTGACCATTTATAACTCCTTGAACGCCAGAACCACCGAGTGTTTGCACCTCTTGTGCATTAGCCGGGCCAATGCCAATGCTGCGAGCATGTTTGCACAAACTAGTTGCAATCGGATGGGTAGCACCGGCTTCTAGGGAAGCTACGATTTGCCACAACTCTTGATCGGGAATTTGGGCAACCGTTTCAACCACACTCATTCGGCCATTAGTTAGCGTGCCGGTCTTATCCATGACCATGACACTTACCTGCTGACTGGATTCGATTGCGTGCGGTCCACGAATCAAAATGCCAAGTTGTGCGCCCCTACCAGTTCCGACCAGCAATGCAGTTGGTGTTGCCAGACCCAATGCGCACGGACAGGCAATCACCAGTACTGAAATTCCAGTCGTCATTGCCAATCCCGCATCTTGGGTTATCGCCCACCAAGTGATTGCCGTTGCAATTGCCAGCAGGACCACGATGGGTACAAAAATTTCCGAGACCCGATCGACCAATCTGGTGACCTCGGCCTTACCAGTCTGGGCTTGGTGCACGAGTCGAGAAATGCCGGAGAGCACCGTGTCTTTACCTACTGCTATGGCTCGTATTGTTAGTGCGCTATCCAGCAAAACGGTGGCGCCGATTACTTGGTCTCCAACAGTTACTGAAACTGGCAAGGATTCACCAGTAACTAACGAGTTATCAATATGCCCAGCTCCAGATACCACAACCGAATCAACTGGAATTTGCGTTCCGGCTGGAACATAAATTTCATCGCCCACAACCACATCCTCAATCGCAGTTGTGACTTGTTGGCCATTTTTCAAAACCTGGGCAAACTTTGGATTCAAAGTTGCCAAATTCTCGATTGCTTTTACCGACTGTTCGCGGGCACGATGCTCCAGATATTTACCAAGCAGAACTAAAGTCGTAACTCCTGCGGCAACTTCAAAATATAGCTCTGGGTGCGCGAAGTGATTCCGAGCTGGAAAAAGTTCCGCGCTCATTTTCATTCCAGTTGCACCGGCTGCAGTGAACAAAATTGCCCACATGGACCAAAGGAATGAAACCAAAACGCCAAGGCTGACTAGCGAATCCATGGTTACTGCTCGGTGGCGTAAATTTAAGTACGCGGCTCGATGGAACGGCCAAGCACCCCAAGTCGCAACCGGGATTGCTAGCCCTGCACATACCCCCTGCCAGCCAGCAAATTGAAATGCCGGCGACATAGAAATTGTCATAAGTGGAATTGTTAATAGCACGCTTACTGTTAGACGCAGTCTGAATTCTTTTACACCATAAAGTTCTACGGCTTTTCCGGAAATGGATGCCGTATAGCCAGTCTTTTCAATTGCAGTTACTAGTTGCTCGTTTGATATTTCTGAATCAACATCAGCAAATGCAACTCCAGTTGCATAATTTACCGAAGCGCGAACGCCGTCAATTTTCTCTAAGGCTTTTTCAACTCTGCGAGAACATGAGGCGCACGTCATTCCCCCAACACTAAGTTCAACGCTGCGTGAGCTCATGAGTTCTAGACGAGCTCGTATCCAGCTTCAGCAATTGCGGTTGCAACTTGTGATTCATCCAGCGCAATATCAGAAGTAACCGTCACTTGACCAGCTTCTAGATCAACATCTACTGCGGTGACGTTGGGCACTAAAGAAAGTTCCATGGTTACGGCCGAAACACAATGACCGCAAGTCATCCCTACAACATTAAATGTGGCTTGCATCAAGCACCTCTTCCTCAGTCAAGTCTAACGAGGACGAGTTATTCGTTAACCGCGCGCTTTTCCGCTACATCTGGATAGGAAGCAGCAGCCGCTAAAGCTGCCTTACGAGCCTTTTCCATGGCAACTGCCCGCGCTTCTTCTAGGCGTTTTTGTGACTCCTGAATTCGGGCTGCTCTTTGGGCTTTCAGTAATTCAGCCTGTTCCACCATGTCTTGACCGGTCCATGGCTTTTCGGAGTCAAGAACCCGTGCATACGTGGTTGCTTTTTGGGCATTCACATACGAAGGCAGTGGGGTCTCGATGGGCTGCCAAGTACGACGAGTCTCAGTGACAGTTTCGGAAAGTGAAACCGCTTCTGTTACATGATTTGGTACTGCAGGTTGTGTTCGCGGCGCACTTTGTTCTTGCGAAACGGGTTTACGTACTAGGCGTGGTGCCGATTGCGCATTCTTTGCAGCAACTGCACCAAAGGTTGCAACCAACAATGTTGGAAGTGCGCTCCAATAAATTGGAAGTTTTCCAGCCATGCCTAGAACCAACGTTGCTACCAGTGCAGTGAACAAAACCATAGCGACTCGACGTCGTCGCACAAATGCGAGCTGCCTTGGAGTCATCGGTGCCCGTTGTTGCCAACGCCATTTTTTCCCAATTTCACCATCGAGCTGAAGTCCTTTTTCAACTTGTGCTCGATCATGACTCTTTAGCCAGATTGGAACTAAAACAACGGCCCACATCACGATCACGATGAGATACAACAAGCCGGTCATGGATATTTACGGTACGGGTAAAACCCAGGGTTCTATTGGATCTAACGGGTTAACTTCGGTTCGTGTCGCGTGCTTTCAAGATGTGATTCAGTACTGTCCCCGAAGTTATGCCCGGTTGCATCACATAGATGTTGTGGTCACGCCATTGACTATTGATGTGCAAGAAGTCAGGCCTAATGCCTTCGAAGCGATAGCCCAATCGAACAGCCAATCGATTGCTCGGAATATTCTCTGGTCGCACTGCAATCTCAATGCGGTGCAGCTGCAGAGTTCGCAGCAGGTGGTCAGTAACTAGGGCGGCGGCCGTGGTCATGACCCCTTTATCCGAAGCGCTTTCGGCAATCCAGTATCCAAAGTGGCAGCCACGCAAGGAGCCGTAAGTTATATCCGAGACGTTTATTTGGCCTACGAATTCACCTTGATGCTCAACCACCAAGGGCATCGTCCTGCCCTCACGTGCTTCGGCCAACATCCGCCGGGCACTTTGCCGAAAAGTTGGAGGTGGTTCGATGTTTGGAAGAGGTGAGGTTGCTTCCCATTCTTGTAGCCACTCGTTATTGTTCGCTCTAAGTTGTTGCCAACGTCGGGCATCACGAACTCTAAGTGGACGAACCCTAACTTCGCCATGCTGCAAAATAACGGGCCACGCTCTACTCACAGATCGATCCAGCTCTACTCATCTACCAAAGAATCAAGTTGCATAACTTTGACCGTGTCACCTGCATTCAAACGCGACACACCAGCTGGCACCACAATCAAGGCATCTGCTGTTCCAAGTCCAGCCAGGGGATGGTCAGCTTTATTTTCTACGGAACGCACAACTGATACTCCAGCAGATCTTGACACATGAGCACGAACGTATCGAGCATCATCTCCCGCACCCTCTACCGTTGCTTCCAGCCTGGCTTCAATAACTCGGTGATGTAACTTGCTTTGTCCCATCAGGCGCCTAATCAAAGGCCGTACGAATAAATCAAAGGAAAGCAATGCGCCAACTGGATTACCTGGCAACACGAACAGTGGAGTGGAATCCGGTCCGATAATGCCAAATCCTTGGGCGCCGCCAGGTGTCATGTTGACTCTGGAAAATTCCACTCGGCCAAGTTCACGCAGAACTCCGGTCAGTAAGTCATAGTCACCAGCATTCATGCCACACGCAGTAATGATGACATCGGCGCGAACTAATTGATCTTCAATCGTGGAACGCACTAATTCTGAATCACTTTGTAATGGTCCCACGCGAAATGTCATAGCGCCGGCCGCTGTGGATGCAGTAGTTATTGCGATGCCATTAATGTCTGGGTGCAAATCTTCAAGTGTTCCTGGATCTGCCAAGTCGCTACCAACAGTAACTATTACAACGCGAGGTTTTGGATGCACCCAAATTCGGCCCAAGTTTGCCGCAGCTAGAACTGCAACGTGGCGAGCGCCAATTGTGGTGCCCTGTGCCAACAGAAGGTGTTCTATGCCGTCTTCTTCAGTTGTTACTTGTTCTGCTAAAACGCAGCCAACGGAGCCGAGTAATCCAACTTCAAGTGATTCCAATGGAAGTGCATTGGCTAGAACAATTTCTAAGTGCTGCTCAACTGAGCGCATTAATTTTCGCCTGCCAGGTATGACGTTAACCAAGCTCGCAAATCTGGACCTAAATCATCTCGATCCAGCGCTATTGAAACGACGCTCTTTAAGTACGAAAGTTTGTCACCGGTGTCATAACGCTTACCGCGGAAAATTACTGCATGAACGCCGCCACCTGATTTAGCTGGCATGTCAATTAATGCAGCCAAAGCATCCGTTAACTGAATTTCGCCGCCGCTACCCGGAGCTAAATTTTCTAGCAGACCAAAAATTGCAGGATCTATTACATAGCGACCAATTACTGCCAAGTTACTTGGGGCAGTTCCAGCAGCCGGCTTTTCCACTAATTCAGTTACTCGAACCACATCCGGTGTATCAGTTTCGACAACTGCAGCACATCCATATAGATGAATCTGATCTGCCGGAACTTCCATCAGTGCCAAAATGCTGCCACCAAATTTTTGTTGAGCTGCAAACATGTCTGGCAAAACTGGCGTACGAGCATCAACTAAGTCATCGCCAAGTAAAACTGCGAACGCCTCGTTGCCCACATGTTCTTTAGCCATGTTGACAGCGTGACCAAGTCCCATCGGAACCCCTTGGCGCACGTAATGCATGGCAGCTAGGTCAGCGAGTTCGGTGATCTTGCTTTGCATCTCAAAGGCGCCGCGCTCTGCCAGAGTACGTTCCAAGTTTGGTGAGCGATCAAAATGATTTTCTAATGAATCCTTATTACGGCCGGTAACAAAGAGCACGTCATGAATTCCAGCGGCTACAGCTTCTTCTACTACATATTGAATTGCTGGCTTATCAACAACTGGAAGCATTTCCTTGGGGGTTGCTTTAGTTGCTGGCAAGAATCTGGTGCCCAATCCGGCAACCGGAATCACCGCTTTATTAATACTGCCCCTGTTGCTCATACGTCGACTTTACTGGCAATACGGTTAAGGAATGGTAAGTCGTTCCAAAGACACAGTTCGCCAGCAATCTATCGAGGCCAGATCTGCGCGAGAAACTAGCGAGATTATTGCCGCCGGGAATGCGATCGCTGCTCACGACTGGAACATGCTTTGCCCTGGCAAGCTTGTTACCTGCTTTGTTGCAATGGCGACCGAGCCTCCAACGTCACAATTGCGAGACCAGCTTCGCGCACTCGGTAAGTCAGTGGCGCTTCCCGTGATGCAAGCTGGAAATACTTTGGCCTGGGGTTACGACGACGATTCGTTAACCCAGAACTCATACGGAATTTTAGAGCCGAACATTTCAAAAATTGATTTGAATTCTGCAAGTGCAATTATCATTCCGGCATTGCGGGTTGGGCTTGATGGCACTCGTCTAGGTAGAGGTGCGGGCTACTACGACCGAGCACTAGCAAAGCTTTCGCCACATAGCCAGGGCGGACCGCTACGGATCTGTCTAGTTTTTGATGACGATGTTGATGACTCCGTACCAAGCGAGTCTCACGATGCACCGATTGATGTGATCGTGACGCCAACAAAAGTTACTTGGGTAACTACTTAACTGAAAACAAGTCGACCAATTGTTAGACCAACGCCAGCTGCGATAACGCCACCAGCAATAAGCGTTACTGAGTAAGTTAACGAAGAACCAAATGCCGAGGACTTTAATCGCCGATGTAATTGCAAACTAACTCCGCTGAAAGTCGTAAGTGCACCACAAAGTCCGACTCCCAAAATTATTTGCCATTCGCCCGGCAGCGCCAAGACAACACCTAATAGAAACGCGCCAAGAATATTCACGATTAACGTAGCTCGCGGAAAAGCTGACGCTCCAACTGGTGGCAGGTAATACTCAAGTGTAAATCTTAGGAACCCACCAATGGCAGCGGCAAGAATAAAAAGAACTAAATTCATTTCTTAGCCCCCACAAAGCTACCGATGTGAGTGGCAGCAATACCTACTGCAAATGTGGCAATGACATACGTAATAGAAATTATTGGCCGAGTTGCTAGTTGCAAGGTTTCAACTGCGATTGCCGAGAAAGTTGTAAAGCCACCAAGAATTCCAGTAACTACAAAATGTCGTCGTGCTTCGTTGTTCATAATGCTCGGCTGGCTAGCAACTAAGCCAATAATTAATGCGCCAATAATGTTGACAGTAAAAGTTGCCCATGGAAAAGATGTTTCACTCGGGCGTTGCATTAAATAGGCAACTTCAAGTCGCGCCAAGGAACCAAACACTGCGCCAAAGGCAGCATAAATTCCAAACTTAATCACAGTTAAGTTGCACTCGGCGTACTAGCCGGAGCACTCGGGGCTGGCGACGATGGCGAAGTAGTTTTGGAATCGGTAGAAGTTGGCGTAGTTGTCGTTGCCTTGGAATCGTTTCGATAGAAACCAGAGCCTTTAAATACCACACCGACAGATCCATAAACCTTCTTTAAGGCTTCAGCCTTGCATTCTGGGCAAGTAGTTAAGGCATCGTCGGAAAACGATTGCACTACCTCGAGCGGAGCGTCACATTCGCCGCAAACGTATTGATAGGTAGGCATGATTTCCTCTCAGGTTCTGTCATATCGTACCTGTGGACAAATTAAGTCGCGAATTCCAAAAAACATTTATCGTGGCACAACTATGAAAAACCATGAATTTGTGAGCAAGTACTATCCATTACTAGTTCGATACCGGCGTTCCGTCTCGGCAATTCTGGCGGGATTAGGTGTAGTGATCATCATGAGTTCATTGGCACCAAAGCCAGGTGTTGAGGTCTTAGTCGCTAGCAAAGACTTGCCAGCCGGCCGCAAGTTAACTGCTAACGATTTTGCATCTGGCCAAATTAATAAGAATCAACTTTGGTCAACGGTGATCTCGAGCCCTGACCAGCTAGTAGGAAAAACTTTGGCTCGGCCACTTGCGATCAATCAACCAATAAGTGAAAGTGACTTGGTTGGCTCTGCACTACTTGCAGGACTGCCAGCAAACTATGTTGCGATTTCGCTGCCAGTACATAGCAGCACCAATTTTTCGCTGTTATCTCTAGGCGCAAAAGTAGATATTTACACCGCATCTACTGATGGATTAAACACTGGCGTATTAGTTGCTGCAAGAGCAATTGTCCTTTCAATGGGCTCAACTGCGAACACCACAATGTTTTCCGCAGGCAGCTCAGTAAACGGAGTTATCGTTGCCGTTGATTCGGTAGCAGCAATTAAAGTCGCAGGAAATATGGGCTCACAAGGATTTACTGTTGCGCTTTTGCCCGCGCAATAAGCGCCTGCTTTAACTAATTTCCGTGATGTGGGGGCACGTCATCGAGTAATTCGTTATCACGATTCGTAGCCGGTGCGATGTCATCACTGGTTTGCTCGGGAGTGAGTTCGACGTCATCTAAGAGCGCGCGCAATTTGGCCGAACTTTGTGCTTGTAGATCCGCGCTATTTAACTCGGGATTTTCTGGTGTCGAACTCATACTCCTATGCTGTTACTAGCGAGTGAAAAAACCTAATCACAACACAAGCGCTAGCAGCCAGTAAAGGATATTCATGGGAATCGTTTGGGACATTGGTGTTGATCGCCCGCAATTCCCAATGCTGACCGAAAACCTCGAGGCTGACCTAGTCGTTGTTGGCCTGGGTGGTTCTGGTCTAACAGCCCTGTTGCATGGCGCTCAACGTGGACTAAAAGTAATCGGAATCGATGCTGATCGAATTGCCGCAGGTGCTGCCGGACGAAATGGTGGATTACTCTTAGCGGGTATTGCAGATTTTCATCACAATGTGCGCCAAGAACTTGGGCGCGAATGCGCCATGGCGTTGTATCAACACACTCTGGATGAAATGGATCGTATGGCGGCCACAACTCCAAATGCAATATCGCGGATTGGTGCGTTGCGTACCGGAGAGGACTCCAAAGAACTTGCAGATGTAATTGCACATCGCGACGCGCTAATCGCAGATGGCTATCCCGTGTTGGACTACGACGACGAGCAAGGCCAAGGGATTTTGATCCCAACCGATGGCGTGTTTCAACCCGCCAAGCGCGCGGTGCAACTTGCAAATCTTGCTGTTGCTGCGGGCGCTCAGATTTTTACTAACTCCCCTGCTACTGATTTACAATCTGGCATTGTGAAAACTCCGCAAGGCAGCATTCGTGCGCCACACATTTTGGCAACCATTGATGGAAACTTAGGTAAAGCTGTTCCGGAAGTTGCTGATCGCGCACAAGCCACACGCCTACAAATGATTTCTACTGCGCCTGTTAAATCAGTGACCCTGAAGTATGCCGTTTATACGCGTCAAGGTTGGGACTACTGGCAACAACTTCCTGATGGACGCATTGCTATCGGGGGTGGACGTGATACTGCGTTAACGCAAGAAGCAACCGATGTTGCAGAACCAACCCCGGAAATGCGCAACTACTTAGAAACTAAGTTGCATTCAATTGGTATAACTGTCGAGATTGAACATCATTGGGCTGCGATCGTTAGCTACACCGATTCCGGATTGCCGATAGTTGAACAAGTGCAACCTGGGCTTTGGGCAATCGGGGCATATTGTGGCACTGGAAATGTTGTGGGCGCTCTGCTCGGTCGCAGCGTTGTTGATCACTGCATCGATGGCCACAGTCAAATAGTTGCCGACTTTACGATTTAGCCGCCATGAGTAACCACGTATTGCAAGCCCAAGAGTGGCATGAGTTGCGCGAAGCACATCGAACAATAGTTTTGCCCTGGATTAGGCCACGACTGGAGCGGCGCTCGCTGCAGCAAAGTCATCCCGTTGATGATTTTTTGTTTGAGTATTACCCAATTAGTACAAACAAACTTTTGATCTGGCATCCCGGATTTGGTTTCACCTTGCAAGCTACTGAATCGGATTTTGAAGAATTTCCAGTTGGCAGTTACGAATACTCTTCAAAGCAAATTCAAATTCGCCCAGACTGGCTGAGTAAAAATAAAACGAAAGCGATAGAGCTAGTTGAGTTCCTGCAAAAGACAAGAGAGCGACCTTTGCGAACCGGATGTTTCGGTCTTCATGAATGGGCAATGGTTCTGGGCGCAGAAGAAGTGCGACATCAAAAGTGGCCCCTTCGCCTTAGTCAAGAGTCGATCAAAGCGACAATCGACGAAGTTGGGTTGCGTTGCACGCATTTTGATGCATTTCGTTTTTTCACGCCAATCGCTGTGCCTCTAAACCCACTGCAACTAACTCGGATTGATCAAAATGAAGTAGAGCAACCTGGTTGCCTGCATGCCAACATGGATTTGTACAAACACGCGCAACGGTTTGCGCCAATCTTTGGATCACAACTTGTTCGAGCCGCTTTTGAGTTAGCAAAAGGTATTCGCACTGTTGATATGCAAGTTGCGCCGTATGACTTATCTGAATTAGGTGTAATTCCGATTCCTGTCGAGACACAGGAGGGGCGCGATGAGTTCGCAACGCATCAAATGCAATTTGCACAGCGCGCGCAAGAACTGCGGTTACAAATGATTTCTCAGATTGAATTGGCTTATGTATCTGGTGTAATTCAGGGCTAAATTCCTAAATCCTAAAAACGGTAAGATTTGATGTATGTCACGCCGCAGAGTTGATCCCAAGCCCGAGCCTGTAAAGACTTCTCGTGGGCAAGCCAGAGGACGCAGAGCGGCTCGACCAGCTGAAGTAGCCACCATTACTGTGGATCGACCACATGGCTTGGCAGTACTAAGTCATTCGGATCGTCGTCTGATTGCAATTGTTATGGGAATTTCAATTTCTGCAGGTATTTTGCATAACACCACAGGAAATCCAGTGCTCGCCTTCTTGGCAGCAACAATTGCACTTGGTGCGATTGCTCGATTAGTTGTACGCAGCGTAGAAGCAATCAGTGACAGATTGGGTCGCGGTGCCAATGGCTTACTGCAATCTCTACTTGGAAACTTGCCGGAGATTTTTGTAATTCTGTTTGCCTTACGAGCCGGACTTTACGAAATTGTTAAAGCCACAATTGTCGGCTCGATCATTGCCAACATTTTGTTGGTGATGGGTATTGCTTTTGTGGTTGGCGGCAGAAAGTTTGGACGCCAAAGTTTTAACGTAGCTGCCGCGCGACAACTCAGTATGTTGTTGGCGCTATCCGTTTTTGCACTAGCTATTCCATCTTTAACTGCATCGTTTAATTCACCTGCGGTTGAATTTGAACGTGAAGTAACGGTAATAATTTCTTTGTTACTAATCGTTTTGTTCTTGGCTTCAATTCCAGACACGATTCGAAACGCCAGTCATGAATCCCCAGTAACCGGAACCCGCGAAGCGCTAGCTGCAGCTAGCGAAGTTGATGAGCATGGCCAGTGGCCATTGAACATTGCAATGCTGATGGTTTTGGTAGCAACGATCGGTTCTTTGGTTGTTTCGAGTTGGTTCGTAGATGAGTTACCGACCGCTATGGCAAGTCTTGGAATTTCCGAAGCATTTGCTGGATTGATTATTGTGGCCCTTGCCAGTAATGCCGTGGAAAGTTTTGTTGGCGTGCAGTTGGCATCCAAGAATCAGCAAAGTTACGCAATGCAAATTATTCTGCAATCTCCCGTACAAGTTGCAATGATCGTGGCACCACTTATTGCCTTGGCTGCGCCACTTGTAGGAGCTGCAACATTTACCTTGGTGCTTTCACCGCTGTTGCTTGGTGTGATGTTTATGGCGGTATTTATCGCAATCATCGTAGTTTCCGACGGTGAATCAACTTGGTTTGAAGGCGCAGCGCTGATCACTTTGTATCTAGGTATTGCCACGGCATTTTGGTGGGGATAAGCAGTGTCGGTAACCACTGATGTCTCAGTTGCGGTGGCAGCGCTATCGCAAGGCAAACTCTGTGCGATACCTACCGAGACCGTTTATGGACTAGCTGCAAATGCCCTGGATCCAGCTGCAGTGGCTAGAGTATTCGAAGCCAAGGAACGCCCCGCTGATCACCCGTTGATCGTGCACGTTGCCTCCGCCAAAGATGTAGCGCAATGGATAACTAATCTGCCGCAGTGGGCAATGACTTTAATCGAGCAAGTGTGGCCTGGTCCGCTAACTATTGTTGGGTCGCGAACTGCGTTAGCAAGTGATGCCGTAACTGGCGGTCAAGACACAGTTGCAGTCCGAGTGCCTAGTCATCCAATTGCCCAAAAGGTATTGAACGAAGTGAAAGCTAATGGCGTACTTGGCTTAGTTGCACCAAGTGCAAACCGGTTTGGTCATGTCTCCCCGACTTCTTCTAGACATGTGGTCGCTGACTTGGGGCAATACCTTGACACCCACCAAGATTTAATTTTGGAAGGTGGGGAATGCCAAGTTGGCTTGGAGTCCACAATCGTGTTGGCAGTCGATGAATTCCCAGTGATCTTGCGTCCTGGCGCAATTACCTCCGATGATATTTTGCGAATCACCGGGATTGCAGTTGCAGAATCATTAAGCGCCGTACCAAGAGTTAGCGGCGCGCTTGATTCGCATTACTCGCCGATTGCCAAAGTAGTTTTGATTACTGATCCAGCCCAAATTGATCAAACTAATGCTGGGTTTTTGGCATTGGTGGAAATTGACACTCCATCTGGAGTGCATCGATTAGCTGCTCCACGAAACCTCGAGGAATACGCCCACCAGCTTTACTCGGCATTGCGATCTGCAGATGACTTAAGCCTAGAAACCATTTATGTAATACCACCCAGTGGTACCGGATTGGCGCAAGCAATTAACGATCGGTTGCAGCGCGCCGCGTATTAGCAGCTACCGAATTATTAATTCACCAATCGCATGAATTGCAATCCCTGCAAGTGCGCCAACTACAGTTCCGTTCACGCGAATGAATTGCAGGTCGCGTCCAACCTGAAGTTCAATTTTCTTAGCAGTATCACCGGCGTCCCACCGAGCAACTGTGTCACTGATAATTCCAGCAATCTCATCTCGATAAGTATCAATTAAGTGAGCCGCCGCATTTTCAATTGCCACATCAATGGTTTGTTGCAGTCCAGTATCTGCGGTAATTTTCAAACCGAAGTTTGTCAGCAAAGTGGTAACTCGAATGCGCAATTCGCTCTTTGGGTCTGCAGCTTCATCTCGCAATGTTTTTTTGGTGGTAATCCAAATATCAGAAATCGTATGGCGAACTTCTGGGCGATCTACGAGTCGCATTTTCGCGGCATTGACTCGTTCAATGATTATTGGATCAGTTTGCAGTTGCTCGGCAAATCGATTGAGTAGTCGCTCTATGGATCGTCGAATTGGATGTTGAAAATCAACTTGGACTTCTTTGCTCAATTCAATCAGGCGTTCGTAGAGCCACTCCCCAGCTTTATCTTTACCAAGTCCTGGCAGCCATTTAGGAAGTTGCTTATCGATCCAACCTTTAGCGCGTGCTGGGTCAGTCTCGAGCCAATTTTCGATCGCCTTGGCCAGCATGTCCACGATGGGTGTGTGGGCGTCATTTTCAACCGCTTTAGTTAAAAAGATTCCTAGTGGCTTTGCGATGTCAAAGTTTTGGGCCGTTCGTCGGAAAGATTCCTCAATCACTTCTGCGATGTCTTTGTCATCGCCAAGTGAAGTAGCCCATGCAACTACACCTGCTAATTCATCTGTGACTTGCTGAGAATTTTCCGGATCGCATAACCAACCGCCGAAGCGGGAGGCAATGTGAGCAGAGGATATTTTGTTTCGGACTACCTCTTCGGACAAAAAGTTATCGCCAACAAATTCACCCAAGCTGGCACCGATTGCATCCTTGCGCGTAGGAATAATTGCGGTGTGTGGAATCGGTAGCCCTAATGGCCGGCGAAACAGTGCAGTAACAGCAAACCAATCTGCAAGGCCACCGATCATTCCCGCTTCGGCTGCAGCTCGAACATAACTAACCCACTCTGGTGCGCCAGCAGATTCGGCTCGTTTGGCAAAGATGTAGGTAATAGCTGCAACAACTAGCAATCCAGTTGCAAAAGATTTCATACGCCGCAATTGCTTGCGCTTGAGTCGATCGCTTGCGCGAGTAGTTATGCGAAGGGGTTGACTCATGCCTTAATCGTAGGCGTGTGATCGACGCCAGCGATCTGGTCATGAACGTGACCGGCCAGGCGTTCAATAATTACTAAACCGTCTTTGACCCCACCTGGGGAACCTGGCAAATTAATGATCAGTGACGAATCGGTGACGCCAGCCAAGCCGCGTGACAAATCTGTGGTTGGGACCCGATCGCGGGAATGTGCGCGAAATGCTTCAGGAATTCCAGGAAGCATTTTTTTAATGAGCGGAGCAGTTGCTTCTGGTGTTACATCATGCGGCGAAACTCCAGTGCCACCGGTTGTCACAATCAGATCTACCTTGCCTGCGATCGAAAGTTCAATTGCAGCCTGAATCTGTGAGATGTTATCGGGAATCACAATTGGATCTTTTAACTCGTACCCCAGCTTTGCTAATCCCGAAGCTAAAATCTCGCCACTTGTATCTGCATAGACACCAGCACTGGCACGATTACTGGCTGTAATAACTACCGCCGTACGAACCGCCATTTAACTTCGGTTCCATTCGCCGTTACGACCGCCATCTTTATGAATCATTTTCACGTCAGTTATTGTTGCGCCTGGATCAATTGCCTTAACCATGTCTATTACCGTGAGCCCAGCAACTGCTACTGCAGTGAGAGCTTCCATTTCCACGCCAGTGCGATCCGCAGTCTTAACTGTTGCAGTGATGTTTACGCCATCATCAACAACTTCCAGATCAACTGAAACACCATGAACTGCAATTGGATGACAAAGTGGAATCAAATCTGGTGTGCGCTTAGTTGCCATGATGCCGGCAATACGAGCCGTAGCTAGCACGTCACCCTTTGGTACTGCGCCGTCACGAAGCAAGGAAACAACTTGAGCAGAGAGCAGTACTCGACCAACTGTGGTCGCAGTTCGCGTTGTTACTTCACGATCGGCAACGTCGACCATGTGGGCATTTCCAGCAGCATCGATATGCGTTAAATCTGAGTTACTCATAGTTGGTAATCGTACGCGGACTGTGGCCTGGGTCACGATTTAGTTCAATATTCAACAAAATGTGGCAAGGTTCACAAGGGTTTTAAGCCTCCGGACACCTTTTAGTAACTTTTAGGTAACGATCGTCTGGGACAATTTAGTTGTGGGAGACCCCCACACCTGAAGGGAAAAACACCATGAGTGTTCAAATGAAAGAAACAGAATCCGTTGTTGGATTCCCTGCATTGGAATCAAACTATGCAGTCCTAATCAATAATGCAATTGGCGAGAATCGCAATGCTGATGTGAATTACATAGTGCGCTCGTACAAGATGGAAAAGAACAACATCACCCGCAAGAGTGTCATTGAGCGCTTACGCGACGCGTTTTAATTCATCTACGCAAACCAAAAGAGGACCGATGCCTAGGCATCGATCCTCTTTAGTTTTTTCTAGTTAAGTATTAATTACTGCTTGATAGCTGAGATGTCTAGCTGCAACTTGACGTTGTCGCTGACTAAGAAGCCGCCAGTTTCAAGTGCAACGTTCCAAATTAGACCGAAGTCTTTGCGACTTAGTTCGCCAGTACCTTCAAAGCCTGCGCGAGCATTACCAAAGGGATCTGTTGCAGTTCCAGTCGGTTCAACTGTGATGTCGATGCTGTTTGTAACACCTTTGATAGTTAGGTTTCCAGTTACTACGAAGGTGTCACCTGCAGCTTTGATTGCGGTTGATTCAAAAACTAATTCATTTGTTTTGTCTGTCTCGAAAAAGTCAGCGCTCTTTAAGTGACCATCTCGATCGGCTGAGCCAGTGTCGATTGAGTCAAGCTTTGCGCTTACTTTTGCCGAAGATGATGCAGCATCGGCGCCGACAACAATTGTGCCTTCGAAGTCTGCAAAGTGTCCACGAACTTTTGTAATTACTGCGTGACGGGTTTCAAAGCCCAAGCGGGAATGTGATGGGTCAATAACCCAGGTTCCTGTGATTGTAGAAAGATCAGTCATTACGACTCCTTGATAGTTGAAAATTGAACTAATTTAGTTTAACTTTCAATTAAGGCTCAAGTCAAGTTACGGCCTGCGAGCCACGTCTTCCACGGCTTTAGCAACTGATTTAGCAACCTTTGGATCAAACACACTTGGGACTATGTAGCTGGCGTTTAGTTGTTCTGGTGACACACACCCCGCAATTGCATGCGCAGCAGCCAGCAAAGTTTCCGTCGTGATCTTTGATGAGGCGGCATCCAACAATCCACGGAAGATTCCAGGGAATGCCAACACATTATTAATTTGATTCGGGTAATCACTTCGTCCAGTTGCCACAACTTTGGCGTGCCTGGCGGCAATCACAGGATCGATTTCTGGATCTGGATTGGCAAGTGCAAACACGATCGAATCTGGTGCCATGGCTGCAACATCGGCTTCCGTCAAAATGTTTGGCGCGCTAACCCCAATAAATACATCAGCGCCAACTAAACCTTCGCCTAGTTTTCCGATGACGCCAGCCTTATTCGTGTTGGCTAGCATCCATTCGCTGGTGGACTTGCTGTTTGGCCGATCTTTATAGATTGAGCCCTCGGTGTCGTAAGCAGTTATATTTTTCATGCCTGCTTCAAACAGAAGTTTTGCCACTGCAGTTCCAGCTGCTCCGGCTCCGCTCATCACAATCTTTAAATCTTCGGGTTTCTTTTTCACAATCTTGAGCGCATTAGTCAATGCAGCAAGCACCACAATCGCAGTTCCATGTTGATCGTCATGGAACACCGGGATGTCTAGAAGCTCGCGTAACCGGGCCTCGATTTCAAAGCAGCGCGGCGCAGAAATATCTTCTAAGTTGATGCCGCCATAAACCGGAGCCAGGATCTGAACGGTCCGCACAATTTCATCGACATCTTGAGTATCCAAACAAACGGGCCAAGCATCCACATCAGCGAACTGTTTAAATAGCGCAGCTTTACCTTCCATTACAGGCAAGGCTGCGGCTGGGCCGATGTTTCCAAGTCCAAGTACCGCAGACCCATCAGTTACAACGGCGACCGTATTGCGCTTAATCGTTAGTCGGCGAGCATCACTTGGCTCGTCATAAATTGCCATACAAATTCGTGCCACACCTGGTGTGTAGGCACGGGATAAATCATCACGGGTTCGCAATGGAACTTTTGGCTTAACTTCCAATTTGCCGCCAAGGTGGAGTAAGAAAGTGCGATCACTAACTTTTCGAACTTGCGCACCTGGAATGGCGGCAATGGCAGCAGTGACTCGATCTGCGTGATCTGGGTCAGAGGTATCGCAAGTAACGTCAACAACCATGCGTTCGTGACTAGATTCAACAACATCCAGTGCGGTAAGGGCGGCGCCCGTATCAATTACAGCTTGGGCCAAACCCGCAGTTGATGAAGATTCCGGTGATAATTCAACGCGCAATGTAATTGCATATCCGGGACTGTTGTTAGCCATTAACGCTTCTCCTTGGTAAGTCTCTATTGTCCCATTTCTTAGGTCGGGGTAATCACCAGATTGCTAGGTGCTTGGTCACATCCTTACCAATCCAAGTGGCAATTTTGCCACCAAACTAAACGATTCACTGGCACGATGGGGGCATGACACCTCCATTTAATCTTTCTGGCGCACGAGCACTAATTACCGGCGCTGGTTCACCTACTGGAATTGGTTTTGCCAGTGCTCAATTACTTTGCGAAATGGGTGCTTCGGTCTATATCACAGGCGCCAGCGATCGGCTAAATGATCGAGTCGCAGAATTGCAGGCCCGAGGTTTTGCAGTTGCAGGATCAGTCGCAGACCTTACTGAGTTTTCTGCAGCCGAAAAAATCGTCAGTAACGCACTTAAGTTCTTGGGTGGGTTGGACATAGTTGTTAACAACGCTGGAATGACAAGTGTCAATGCACCAATGCAAGAAGTTGGCGAGGCTGGCGATGGTGCTGCTATGAGCGTGGAAGGTTGGCATAATTCAATCGCCCGAAACCTGAACTCTGCTTTCTACATAACCAAGCTTTCGCTTCCCCACCTGCGCGAATCTTCAGCTGGCCGCATCATCATGATGTCTAGCCTGACTGGACCAGTTATGGCGATTCGCAATGACGTTGCTTACGGCGCAACAAAGGCTGGCATGGTTGGCCTAACTAAGTCTTTGGCAGTTGATGAAGCCAAGCATGGCATCACCGTAAATGCCGTAGCGCCTGGTTGGATTCAAACGGCGTCGCAGAGTATTAGCGAGGGCCATGAAGGCGGCAGCACTCCGATGGGGCGATCAGCAACACCAGCCGAAGTTGGCGCAGTAGTTGGATTCCTAGCCAGTCGTGAGGCCAGTTATCTTACGGGCCAAGTAATTGTTATCGATGGTGGAAACTCAATAAGTGAGCAGCGCACAGTTCGCTAATTCGCGAAGATGATGTGTGGGCCCTGACGGGCTCGAACCGTCGACCCACGGATTAAAAGTCCGTTGCTCTACCAACTGAGCTAAAGGCCCTACCTTGCCTTTCGGCAATTCCCCAATCTTACTGGATTCATTGAGTTTCCAGCGACCGGCAGTTCCTGCGATACTGCTTCGGGAAGTATCCTGCCCAAATCCTTATTTCGGTATTAACTCAATCCAGTCCACAGGTTTTGTGCATAACGAATTGAGGTTCTCAGGTGAGACTAATTCAACTGAATGTTTTTCATTTTGATCTGAAAGGTAAAACGGCCCCAAAGGGTAGGAAAGTCCACCCGAGCCAGGAATCAACCAAGGAGAATCTGTAACAACCTTTAGGACATGAGGTCCGCTTGTGAGCTTTAGGTCACCAATTTTAACAATCGCAGACCAACCGTTAAATGGACCGAAGACAGTTGATACAGGTTCACCGTCCATGAAGACTGCTACTCTTCCCTTAGCAAATCCTGCTACCCACAAATCAAAATGACTGACATTGTTAACTTCAAACTTACTTTCATAGATTGTTTTTTTTCCTGCATCCTGCGTTTGACTTGTTACCTCCACTATAGGCAAAGTTAAACTGCTTATTCCAGAACTGACCAAGATAGTATTTCCTGGCGATTTCGGTGCGATTTCAGATTCAAGGAACAAGCAGTCAGGCACGCCAGATTGCAAATCTTTGCTTCCAAATGGGTAATGCTCAACTGGTTCTTTTGTCTCAGGGTTTTTTTGCCAAACTTCGTAATAGGCACCACTGAATGTTAAGTCATAATTCCCAGGTGGTCGACTTGACTTGGGCGATTTCCTAAGCACTAAAGTTTGGTAAAACTCAACAGAAGTTAGCGCAAATTCATCGATGTCCGCATCAGCTCCCCGAGCAAGACCCTCACCGGTTCGAAGTGGAATTAGATTGCGGCGCAACTCGCTGGCCGATTCCGCATCCAGTTCCCGCAGGAAGTGCCTAGCTCCATATGAACTGAACTCAATCATTAATGCTGGTGCTGAGTAACTTGTATCTTGTCCAATGATTTCAAGTTCTTTAAGTTGTTTATAAGGAGCCAGCCAAACCTCATGATATGTGTAACCGTAAGAAGCGATTACGCCGCTGCTCAATATAATTGCCAGTATTCCCGATTCAATCGAAAATTTCGTCGCGATGAAGCCGATCGCACAACAAATGACAGTCAGTACGATTGGACTTGCCATTGCGAGAGTCTTACCACTTATCCAGGGACTTCCATTCAGGCCCGTAGCAGAGATCAGCGTTACCCAAATTGCCAATACAGCAATATAGCTATAGCCATTTGTCATCAAGAAATAGCACCCGAGCACGAATAGCAATCCAGCCAAAAGCACTATGGCGGTATTCGCTACTGAGTAATGTGGGGCAAATCTAAAATCACCAGTCAGCCATACCCCATAAATTTGTGAAAATTTAAGTGGTCCAAGTAAATTGGCGACATAAGTGCTCGACCGAGCCTCGGAGGCCGTTCTCGCCAAATCCGCTGGGGCCTGCAGGATGTAAAAGAGCGTCACAAATGAGCAAAATCCAAACGTTCCAAAAAACACGAAGATGTGCGACCAAGGGATTCGTTTTAATGCTCTGGTTAAACTAACGAGCAAGAATAGGGCTGGTATGAAAAGCCAAACTAGGCCAGAAATTGAATAAATTTCAACATATGCAGAGCAGGCAACCGCAAATGGAATTAGACATCGTGGTTCGTTTAACCTCGTCAATATTGTGGGGATCAGTGCCGTTGCCAGGACAATAATTGGAACTAAAAGTAGCTCCTTGATGCCGCCCCACATTTCATACCCGAGGTAAAGTGCCGAAGTTGGGGCGATAACGACTGCTAGAACCTTGGTCCAATTGGCAATCCTGATTGGTTGCAACATCGCAAACAATGTAATGCTAAGCATCATGGCGCCAGCGGCAATGTAAGGTTGCAAAATCCAGGCGGGGTCAATTAGTAGCCACTTTGAAAAAACTCCAAGTGAAACAAACGAACCCGACGGATAGGGGATGCTTGCTATTGGATTCAGATGTATTTGGGCCGTAGCCTCGTAGGACGAGGGTGCCAAGTTTGAGGTATTCCGCCCTGCCGAGAGTATTTGATCGGTTATTGCCAACCAAGTTGAGTCATCATCTAATTTGATCCACCCAGCGAAAGTTGGCGTTCCGGACATTAGTATTGGCAAACCATGAATGTAGAAGACTGAGAAACCTAGCGCTAGGGCCTTGGTGTTGTGTCTGACCCAGGGTATAAATTCGCGGCCAAAGTAAAGTGCGCAAAGCAATGCGCAAAGCAAAAAAATTAAAGGTGTATAAGGAGCAATCAACCAATTCAATGTTGAAAATTGACCGACCACAACTAATGCCGCAAATCCGGTTGGTAGAAGTAAGGGGCTTTTTAGACTTAAGTTACTGAATCGAAATACGGCCATACCCAAAAAAACCGAAGTGGCAACGAACACCAAAGGGAACACAAGCCAAGATTGAACCAACTCCTGGACGGCAAGACTCATTGGCTAATTACCTTGTAACAAAATTTAATTAACGCAGAATTTCTAAAGTCCCGGATTCAAGTCCATCCCAAGCGACTTGTGCATCTGGCGCATAGACATTGTAAACAGCTGGATTTCCATCGAAGGCAAAATAGATGTTGCTATCTAACTCTGATGTACTCGCAGCTACCGCACCACCTGAGTACTTGATAAACTTTGCACCCTCAGCAGAGCCTAGATTTAGTACACGCGCGTATCCCGCTGGATCGTAATAGGAAGCTACGGTAAAATATGGCTCAGCCGCACCCGCACTAATGTCATTTGGCAAATATCGAACAAAAACTTTTCCTTCAGCCAAAATTGTAAGTTCTAAATTGGTGTCCTTCATTTTGCCATTCCAGTAAATTGGAAAGCCTAGATCTTTCGTGGCCGAAATCAACTCGTCCTTACTCACAATGCTTGCAGTAATTGGAGTAAGTTTCAACTCCGAATTATTTCCGCCACTCTGAGTTGTCGGCAAATTACTGGTGGCATTCGTTGGTGGCAGTTGGGTAGAGTCTTGCGTTCCCTTGCTCGACAATAACCAAGCGACAATCAGGATAGCTACGCCGAGTACCACAATTACAATCGCTCTTGGAACAGCCCGATTAATGACTACTTCTTCTTTTCGAACTTCAACGCGCGAAGTTGTCGATGAATCATCCACGATCAATAGTCCATTCTCGTTAATTGCAAGTTCACGCTTAGCAGATTGCTACTGAGGGATACACCTGAAGTAGCCGTCTGGTCCGCTAGGTCCGAAGTTAAAGCCTCCACCACATAGCACCGAGGAAATGTCTTGCAATGACAACTCATACGTTGGTCCGCTAGGTCCGCTAGGTCCTTCAGGTCCGCTAGGTCCTGATGGTCCATTTGCTCCCGTGAGTCCGGATGGTCCTCGTTGACCTTGTATACCGTTGACACCTTGAGGTCCGGTCGGACCCTCTGGACCCTCTGTACCCGGTGTACCTGCTGCACCAGTTAAGCCACTCGGTCCTGAAGGCCCAGTAACACCCCTTGCGCCGGATGGCCCAGTTACACCCCTTGCGCCAGTAGCTCCGGTCTCGCCAGTTGCGCCAGTTAAGCCGATAGGTCCTGATGGTCCAGTTGCGCCAGTGGCTCCGGTCTCGCCAGTAGCTCCGGTCTCGCCAGTTGCGCCAGTTAAGCCGATAGGTCCTGATGGTCCAGTTGCGCCAG
>WLPX01000005.1 GCA_009698575.1 Actinomycetota bacterium | reverse complement strand
ACGTCAGGAAAAGCGGCAACTCCAATTGAAAAGCCACCAACATCTGCAGCTAATGCAACCAGTTGGTCAGCAAAATCAAAACCTCCGGGCGTGGTTACCCATGGGGCAGTAGGCCCGCCTACGGGATCTCCGCGCAAAGCAAGTACGCCGTGAAAGCCTTCCGACTTGTACTGCTCAAGAATTTCTTTGAGTTCATCTCTAGTCGATCCCACGCAGGTTAAGTGACCAATAACTGGAACTCCAGTTCGCGCAATGAATTCCGAAGCGATACGTACAGTGCGATCGCGCGTACCGCCGCCGGCGCCATAAGTCATTGAGACAAAGTCGGGCTGGTATTGCTGCAAATCAGCGATAGCATTCCAGAGGTTGGCTTCGGCTGCTTCGTCTTTTGCTGGGAAAAATTCAAACGAAATTGTGGGTGCGGTGTCGGCTGACAACTTGCCTCCTGGAGATCTGCGGATAAGCGATCAATCCACGAGGCTTCGTATCTTGAGTTTCTAAATTTAGCATAACCGCTAGGACGTGTTGTAACTCAACTCGAAATCGTTTTTGAGTCTGACATCCGCTTTACCGCTAACAGCGTTACATAAACCACTGGCATAGCAGCAAGGGCACATAGCCATCCGTAACTTAGGACCGCAATGATTACGCCAGCCAAGGCGCCACCTACCGCAGCGCTCAGGTTCATGATCAGGTCCGAAGTACCTTGCGCGGGTGCCCGATAGTGATCAGAAACAGATTCGGAAAGCAAAGTTGAACCGGCGATCAATGTGCAAGACCAACCAAGTCCAAGTAGGAACAATCCGATACCAAGTTGGATCTCATTGTTAGCAGGTGCGGTCCCAGCAATAATCGCCGAGCTAATCAAAATCAGGCCACCAATGAAAATTACTTGTGGTCGGCCTAGACGGTCAGTTAAGTAGCCAACGATAGGCGAGAAGGCGTACATGCCTGCGATATGTACGCTGATTACAAAACCAATAATGGTTAAGGAAACATCCACGTGAGCCATGTGTACTGGTGTCATAACCATCACGGCAACCATAATCAAATGTCCAATTGAAATTGCAAGTAGCCCGAGTAGTGCCAGTGGCCTAGATGCAATGTGAGCAAAAACTTCTTTGGCTGGAACTTTAACTTTGCTGGATGATTCTTCGCTATGTCCTGCAACACTTGTTAAATATGGATCAGGCTTAAGTCGAAACCAGATGATCGCTGCTCCCATGCTGAGCATTGTGGCCGACAGCAAATACGGACCAGTTAGTTTTGGTAGGCCCATTGAGTCAGCTATGCGACCAAAAGGCCCCATTAAGTTTGGCCCGATAACAGAACCTATCGTGGAAGCCCAAACAACTAACGACAAGCTCTTGGCACGATTGTTTTGCGAAGCTAAATCAACTGCGGCGTAGCGAGCCTGGTATCCAGAAGCAGACGCTGCGCCCACCAGAAACGTGCCCAGGAGCATGATTGGCAACAAGCGAGCAGTGCCGCCAATGATCGCGAAAACCGCTCCAGAGGCTCCTATGAGGTAACCAGAACCAAGTGCCAACCTGCGACCGCCACGACGAGTTAAGTTCGCTAGCGGCAGGGCCATAGCTGCAGCGCCTAGGACACCAAAAGTTTGGGCCAGTCCGGCAAGTGCTTCAGATTTAGTGATGCTTGCTACCAACAGCGACCCAGCAGCAACTGTGCTGGAGTAACCCAGGCCAGAGAGAGTCTGTGCGCTTGCCAGTGTCTGTAGCGTTCGCTTTAGCAGTGGATGCGCAGGAGCGACGCTAGCCGAGGTCATGGGTAACAGCCTATTGAAGTGATTGAATAAGGCAGTGACCAACATCCCTAAATCAAAAGCCCCAGCATTTGCTGCCACCACGTCCAGCTACTACCCAGTGATCTCGGCAGTATTTGTCGCATTACTCGTCATTTCAAATGTTGGTGCGGTGAAATTGATTAGCGCTGGCCCACTCATTCTCGATGGCGGCGCATTTTTATTTCCTTTGGTTTACATCACAGGCGATGTTCTCAGTGAGGTTTATGGCTTTAAGGCCGCGCGCAAAACTATCCTGATTGGTTTTGGCATGGCAATTTTGTCAGCGCTGACTTTTTGGTTAATTCAAATGTCACCTTCAGCACCTGGTTGGGAAAACCAAAGTGCATTTGAAGCGATCTTGGGATTTGTGCCAAGAATCGTATTAGCAAGTGTTTGTGGCTTTCTAATCGGTCAATTACTAAATTCTTATGTCTTGGTAAAGATCAAGGCTCGAACTAATGAAAGCGCGCTATGGGTTCGCTTAATTGGTTCAACAGTTGTTGGCGAGCTGGCTGACACCGTAGTTTTCTGCACCATTGCGTTTTACGGAATTCTTACGGGCGCAGATTTCTTGAATTACGTAATTGTTGGATACATCTACAAGACTTTGCTAGAAGTTGTGTTGCTGCCAATTACTTACCGAGTGATTGCCTACGTAAAAACAAATGAGCCAACTTATGGCCCAGCACTTTAACTATTACCGCGACCTTGATACTGACCCAAAAATTCGGTTTTAAATTCAGCGAAGTCACCAGCAATTAAAGTTGCGCGCATTTTGGCAACTAAGCCAACAATGAAATGTTCATTATGAATCGTCAGCAGGGTAGAGGCTAGTAGCTCTTTGGCGTGGACTAAGTGATGCAAGTAAGCCTGGGTGTAATGCGTGCAGGTGTAACACTGGCAGCCTTCAACAAGTGGCTCAAAAGATCTGCGGAATTTAGCATTTGTGATGTTAAATCTGCCTTGATTGTTGTAAACCGCGGCATTACGAGCCACTCGAGATGCGGAAACGCAATCAAAAGTATCTATGCCGGCTTCGACGCCCACAAATAAGTCTTCGGGTTCGCCAATACCCAGTAAATGTCGTGGCCGGTTAATTGGTAATTCTTCGGTCACCCAACCCACGATCATTCCTAGATCGTTTTTATCTAAGGCACCGCCCACGCCGTAGCCATCGAATTCCATAGCACCTAAATCGCTTGCAGCCTTGCGTCGCAAGTCTTCGTATTGCGCGCCTTGGATTACACCAAATAGCGCTTGGTATGGATGGTCACTGCGCTCTAGCGTTTGTTTCTGGTGCTCAGCAATACAGCGCTGGGCCCAAAGTCGAGTTCGCTCCAAGGACATGACCTGGTATTCCCGGGTATTCATCAAAGTAGTTAGTTCATCAAAAGCAAAAATAATATCTGCGCCTAGTTGGTGCTGAACTTGCATCGAAAACTCGGGAGTAAATCGATGCTGGGTGCCATCTAAATGAGATTTAAAAGTTACGCCATCGTCATCCACGTGCGCTAAGCGAGTTTTGTTTTCGGCAATCACATCATCGGATTGCACTGTGTCAGTTTCCATGGCAAGGACTTTCTTAAAACCCGCTCCAAGGCTCATTACTTGGAAGCCACCGCTATCGGTAAAAGTTGGACCGGGCCAGTTCATAAACGATCCCAAGCCACCAGCAGAATCCACAATGTCTGCACCTGGCTGCAAGTAGAGATGGTAAGCATTGGCGAGCAAGGCTTGAGCGCCAAGTTCAGCCATGGATTCTGGCATCACCGATTTAACAGTTGCTTTAGTTCCAACTGGAATAAATGCGGGAGTTTGAATTGGACCGTGGGGAGTATTGATGGTGCCAGCGCGGGCGCTACTACTCGAGGCAGGGTCGCTATGGATGTCGAACGAAAAATTAGTTTTCAAAACTTAAACTCTGAATTACAGGCTATCTAGATGATCAGCGATTTTCTTGGCTGCAGTTCCAAGTGCCTGGTATTCCGCATCGGTTAATACATCTACAAAGTGCTTTCGTACACCGCTGACGTGTAGAGGCGCAGCCGCAGCTAGCGCCTTCATGCCTGTATTAGTAAGCACTGCCAATTGGCCACGGCGGTCATCGGCGCATACTTCGCGCGTAACAAGTCCAGCAGTTTCCATGCGATCGATTTGATGCGAAAGTCGACTGCGAGACAGTAAAGTCTTGGCTGCCAAGTCACTCATGCGGATGGCGTGATTTTCGCTCTCGGAAAGGCGGACCAGGATTTCGTAGTCCGTAATTGTCAGGCCGTGGGCTTCTTGCAGCTCGCCGCTGAGCTGTTCCCGAAGCGCTGTTGAGGCGGTTAACCAGGATCGCCAGTGAACCTGTTGCTCTTTAGTTAGCCAGCGCGTCATGGCTTTATTCTAAAGCAAGTATTTGAATCTTTAACTACACCTTTGTCAGGATTTCGGCGCCATCGGCAGTTACGACCAACGTGTGCTCAAATTGCGCCGACCGCATCCGATCCTTGGTAACTACAGTCCAGTCGTCATCCCACATGTCCCAGTTGTAAGTTCCCAGAGTCAACATGGGTTCAATCGTGAAAGTCATACCTACTTGCATGATGGTGTCAAAATGCTCGGTGTCGTAGTGCGGCACCACAAGTCCGGAGTGAAATGTGGTGCTAATTCCATGTCCAGTAAAGTCGCGCACCACACCATAGTTAAATCGCTTGGCGTAGGACTCAATAACGCGGCCGATCACATTAATTGGACGCCCGGGTTTTACGGCTTCGATGGCTCGTTTTAGGGACTCAGCAGTGCGCTCGACTAGCAACCTGGACTCTTCATCAACATCGCCAGCAAAGAAAGTCGCGTTGGTATCGCCATGGACTCCATGTATGAATGCCGTAATGTCAATGTTGCAGATGTCGCCATCCTGAACCACGGTGGAATCTGGAATGCCATGACAGATAACTTCATTTAGGCTCGCGCATAACGATTTTGGGAAGTAGCGGTATCCCAAAGTGCTCGGGTAGGCATTGTGGTCTAGCAAGTATTCGTGACCGATTCGGTCAAGTTCATCAGTTGTAATACCCGGAGCTACGTTTCTGCCAACCTCAGCTAGCGCACCGGCTGCGATCCTGCCAGCAATTCGCATTTTTTCGATGGTCTCTTGGCTTTGGACTTCACTGCCGCGATATCGCTTTGGCGACTTTTTGCCCACATACTCTGGCCGAGGGATTGAGTTTGGGACTGAGCGCATCGGAGATACAACGCCTGGTTTGAGAGTTCCAATAGGTGCGGGCACTGTCCCATCCTAAATCAGTTTGCTGGCATCAATTCCCAGCCCGTTAGATTTGCCATCGGTCTTTGGTGCCAGAATGAAACTATGCAGTGGTGGTTTTGCTTAATTCATCAAATAGTCGAGGCTGGGCCGGGGTGCCCAAATGAATCACGGCTTGGGCCTTACGAGTCCCAGGAACTTGCTGATACTGCGGTACGGCGAATGAGTGCGCGCAATGATGATTTGGATGCGCAAGACGACGATTAGGCGCAGCGCGAAATTCGAAAGTTAAATTAAAAATTGTTGGCAAAGCAAAAACCCCGCTCCCAAAAGGGAACGGGGTTTTTGATGAAGCAGGGGAAATTTACTTCTTCTTCGCAGCTGGCTTGCGCTTTGCAGCCTTGCGCTTAGCAGGAGCCTTCTTCGCAGCAGCTTTCTTAGCTGGCTTGCGCTTGGCAGCCTTCTTCTTCGCAGGTGCCTTAGCAGCAGCCTTCTTCTTAGCTGGCTTGCGCTTGGCAGCCTTCTTCTTAGCAGGTGCCTTCTTCGCAGCAGCCTTCTTCTTGGCTGGCTTGCGCTTGGCAGCCTTCTTGGCAGCTGGCTTACGCTTAGCAGCCTTCTTCGCTGGAGCCTTAGCTACAGCCTTCTTCTTAGCAGCCTTGCGCTTAGCAGGTGCCTTACGTGCTGTGGTCTTCTTGGCAGCCACAGGTCCTCCTCGAGGTAAGACCCTCGGACTTCCCGAAGGTTCTTAATAACTAGGTTGGCAGACAAATACATACTTTTGGGTGTTTTTTGCCAATTATCTTGCCAGCGTGTCGCACCGAAAAAATTGGACAATTGTTGCCAAAAATCGAGTTATTTTGAGCCGAAATTTTGCAAAATATTCACAACCGCACAACAGAAAATGTTCTAAAAAACCGCGTGGTTATCGGGTTTTTTGCGTTCAATAAATCTTACGCAGTGTTTTTGCGTTAAGTAATTTAAAGTTTGTTGCAAAACAATATTTCGAAGTTGTGGCAGCTCAACCGAAAAATTATTTTTTTAAATTTTGCGATATTTACGCAATTCTGACGAAAAGTTCGCAAAAAATTTGTCGATTTGGTTTCCGAAAAAATAATCCAAATTCGATTTAAGAATAGTTTTTCGAAACCAACCTCACACTTAAATGTATGAGTGATCCAAGTCCGGATAAGCACCGCTGGCAACATCATCTGCCCACGATTTAGCACCGTCCAACATAGTTTCGCGCATTGCCGCGTAGTGCTTTACAAACTTTGCTTGCTTGCCGCCGGTCAAACCCAGTAAGTCTTGCCAAACTATTACTTGCGCATCGGTACCTGGCCCAGCTCCGATGCCAATTATCGGAACTGAAATTTCATTAGTAAGTCGAGTCGCTAATTCATGCGGCACAACTTCGAGCACGATCGCAAATGCTCCAGCATCAACTAAGGCATGTGCATCAGCAATCAATAGATCGCCAGCATCGCCCCTACCTTGCACTTTGTAGCCACCCATTTGATGTACCGATTGTGGCGTTAACCCGATGTGTCCCATCACGGGAACACCGGATTGAGTCAGCAGCCCAACATGATCAACCATGTGACGTCCGCCCTCGATCTTGACGGCATGAGCTTTGCCTTCTTGCATGAATCGAACGCTGGTTTCTAGGGCCTGAGCTGGCGAGGATTGGTAAGAGCCAAATGGTAAATCAGCCAGAACCATGGCCCGCTTACTTCCACGTTCAACGGCAGCAACTAACGGCAACAGGTCATCCGTAGTTACGGGGATTGTGGAGTCATAACCGTAAACCACCATGGCGGCAGAATCGCCTACCAATAAAACAGGGATACCGGCTTCATCAAAGATTCCAGCGCTCAACGCATCGTAGGAAGTAATCATTGGCCACTTCTCGCCACGTGCCTTGGCATCGAGTAAGTCGCTAGTTGTTATCCGACGTGATTGTTTTCCGCCATACAAAGGCTCATTCGACATTTGGTGCTCCACTCTCGAGGCTGCGCGATGGCAGTCCCCGGATCTGTGTCTCTATTGTTGCAGGAATTGTGGTTAGCAGGCTACTTTGCGCCAAACACCAATAGCCGCGCTATTCAGCCCAAGTACTGGGCGGTGTTTATCCTCACGAATAACCGGGCTATTCAGCCCACTTATTCGTGAGTGGCATTCTGCGGTCTTTGCCGAAGGCTTTGCCTGAAACTTTGGGGCCAGGTGGGTATTGGCGGCGTTTGTATTCTGCGCGATCCGTTAGCGACAAGATCCGATGAACTGTGTCGGCGGCAAAACCAGCTGCAATTATTTGTTCTGCGCTTTGGTCTTGCTCGACGTACCTCGCCAAGATTGCATCTAATTCTTCGTAGTCTGGCAAGGAATCTGAATCTTGCTGGCCAGGGCGCAGTTCTGCACTAGGCGGCTTTGAAATACTCGACTCCGGGATTGGCGCTACTTCACCCTTTATTTTGGCTTGCTCATTGCGCCAATTAGCTAGCGCCCAAACATCAACTTTTGGCACATCCATTAGGGGAGCGAAGCCACCAACTGCATCACCATAAATAGTGGAGTACCCGACCGAAAGTTCGCTCTTGTTTCCAGTGGCCAAAACTAAATGACCTTCTTGATTTGATAGCCCCATCAAAATCATGCCGCGCACTCGGGCTTGCAAGTTTTCCTCTGCTAATCCAGAGAGGTCGAGGTTATTAAGGTAGGCAGCGACCATTGGTTCGATTGGAACAGTACGGAAATTTAGGCCAATGCGAACAGCGGAATCCTTCGCATCAGAAAGTGAATGATCAGAGGAATACTTTGATGGCATTGCCACACCATGCACGTTTTGCGCGCCAATGGCATCAGCTGCAATCGCTGCCACCAAAGCTGAATCAATTCCACCCGAAAGACCCAAGGCCACGGACTTGAAGCCATTCTTAAAAACGTAATCATGTAACGCAGTAACTAGTGCTGCATAAACTTCAGCGTTTGGATCTAGCCGAGCCTTTTGTTCCCGATGTATGTCTGCGGAATGATCATGCACCACTGAATCCGCCAAGATAACCACGGATTCTCCGTTTGCCAGAATTGTAGTTTCGCCAGCTGATGGCAACTGAAGGTCAGCTATCAACATGTCAGATTCAAACTGAGCAGCCCGCATCAAAACTTCGCCAGTTTTGGAAACAATTATTGAGTCGCCTTCAAAGACCAATTCATCTTGGCCGCCCACCATATTTACGTATGCCAATGTGGCATCAGCTTCTTTAGCTCGGCGACTTACTAATTCCAGGCGTACGTCATCTTTATCGCGTTCGTACGGTGATCCATTGAGCACTACCAATAGGCCAGCACCATTGCGCTTTACTTGAGCCACAGGACCGCCGTCTTGCCATAAGTCCTCACAAATAGCGACTGCAATATCAACACCAAATGCCCGCACTAAAACTGAACTGTTTCCAGGCACAAAATATCGGTATTCATCGAATACGCCGTAGTTCGGCAAGTGATGTTTGGCATAGCTGGCATGAATAGCCCCGTCATAAATAACGGCAGCACAGTTCATAGGTCCACCGCGCGGAACGCCAAGTTTTTTTGCCTCAGTGTCGTTGGTGCCGCGTAGGTAACCCACGAAAACTAAAACACTTCCCAGCCCGGCTAATTTCAATGATTGCGCAAACTCTTGCGTGGCAGTTTGTGATGCCAGCTGAAATGACGGCCGTAGTGCCAGATCTTCAACTGGATACCCAGTAACAACCATTTCCGGCAGGACAACTACATCGGCGCCCGCAGCGGCAGCAGATTTAACGGCTTGGAGGCATTTGGCCACATTGCCACGCAGATCGCCCACAACTGGGTTTATTTGCGCTAACGCCAAGCGAATTTGGGGCACGGATACAGCATAAATGCAGACAGCAGTTGGCTGTAACACTGCCGTAACGCAAAGGCTTCATCATGGAGGGGTGGATAAGCAAACTGAATTCGTACTACGCACCATTGAAGAACGTGACATTCGCTTCGTGCGGCTGTGGTTCACCGACGTATTGGGCACTCTCAAGTCTGTGGCAATTGCCCCAGCTGAGTTAGAAGGCGCCTTCTCCGAGGGCATTGGATTTGATGGCTCGGCCATCGAAGGCTTTGCTCGGGTTTACGAATCAGACATGTTGGCCAAGCCAGATCCAGAAACTTTCACGATCTTGCCTTGGCGCGGGGAAGAGAACAGTGTGGCGCGAATGTTCTGCGACATTCAATTGCCCGATGGCTCACCATCCTGGGCTGATCCACGTCACGTGTTAACACGGGCATTAAGTAAGGCCGCCGACAAAGGTTTTACGTTTTATACCCATCCAGAAATCGAATTCTTCTTATTTAAGAATCAGCCGGAAAAAGGTGCCCAACCAGTACCCGTGGATGAAGTTGGTTACTTCGATCATTCGCCAAGTGGTGTTGGCTATGACTTCCGTCGTCAAGCAATCACAATGCTCGAGTCGATGGGCATTTCGGTTGAGTTCAGTCATCATGAAGGCGCCCCAGGTCAACAAGAAATTGATTTGCGTTACGCAGATGCCTTAACAACTGCAGATAACATCATGACTTTCCGCGTTGTCATGAAAGAAGTCGCACTTGCCCAAGGCGTATATGCATCATTTATGCCAAAGCCATTTGCGCAGTATCCAGGTTCGGGTATGCATACTCACTTGTCACTATTCGAAGGCGATCGAAATGCGTTCTACGAAGCCGGCGCCGAGTATCAACTTTCTAAAACTGGTCGGCAATTCATCGCAGGATTACTTCGCCATGCGCCAGAGATCACTGCGGTAACTAATCAATGGGTTAACTCCTACAAGCGCCTAAGTGGCGGCGGGGAAGCCCCATCATTTATTTGCTGGGGACATAACAATCGCTCCGCACTTATTCGAGTACCTATGTATAAGCCAACAAAAGGTAACTCCACCAGAATTGAATTCCGCTCTCTTGACTCAGCTTGCAATCCTTACTTGTCGTTTGCCTTGATGTTGGCTGCCGGCATGAAGGGCATCGAAGAGGGCTATGAATTGCCCCCTGGCTCGGAAGATGACGTCTGGTCATTAACTGAACCAGAGCGCACTGCTCTAGGTATTGCGCCACTGCCACAGTCCTTGGGCGATGCCATCAAGGTAATGGAAAAAAGCGAGCTAGTTGCCGAAACTTTGGGCGAGCATGTGTTTGACTTCTTCTTACGCAATAAGCGTGCTGAATGGGAAGAGTACCGATCACAGGTGACGACATATGAACTCGATAAATACTTACCGGTGCTGTAAATGAAGCCCATTGTTTTAGTAGTACAAAACGAAATTGACGATCCTGTTGCGTTAGTAGGCGATTGGATTGCCGAAGTTGGCGTTGATATCGAAGTGATACATGCTTATCGTGGCGAATCAGTCCCTGCTTCGTTACCAGCTCACATTTCCGGCGCCATTGCAATGGGCGGCTACATGGGCGCGAATGACGATATTGAGTTTCCTTGGCTAACTGATGCCCGGTCCTTAATGAAAGATGTAATTGCCCACGACGTTCCGTTTTTTGGAATTTGTCTGGGTGGTCAAGTTTTAGCAACTGCAGTCGACGGCATAGTTGGACCAACACCAGTTCCAGAAATTGGCGTTGCTACATTTCGAGTTTCACAAAGCGCCAGTGATGACGCCGTCTTTGGGCATTTAGCCGGCAAAGACGTCATTGCTGCGGAATGGCACAAAGATTACATAACCGATTTGCCCGATGACGCTGTGGTTTTGGCTGGCAATGATGTGTGCCCAGTGCAGGCGTTTCGAATTGGCAAAAATGTTTACGGTGTGCAGTTTCATCCAGAGATTGATTCCGAGATATTTTCCAGTTGGGCAGCAACTGATGACGAGTTAGCAAAAATTGATCACACTATTGAACAAGCATGTGTACAGGTTGCAAATGCCGAAGCTGAATTAATTGCTACGTGGAAACCAGCATTTCAAGCGTGGGCCCATCTTGTTAAGGATCAACAGGCTAACTCGCTGTGACTAGTTCACGAGGTTCGACCCAACTAGCCCGATTAGCTCGCATGGGCTTTGCGGACACTAATTCTTGCCAGGCCGTGCTGGAAACGTGTCCAGTCCTGGATTCGAAATTGGAGTTCATAAAGGACTCAGCAGACCCAGACGGCGCACTTGTTTCGTTAGAAGCCATTGTTAATTCCGGATCCGTGGACTTTCAATCTTGGTCTGATGCAGATTGGAATGTGCTGGCTTGCTTGACTGGCGCCTCCACAGCACTTGCGACTCACTTAGAGCAAAACACTTCGCACATTGGTTATGTATTAGCCGCTGAAAATGTTCCAACTGCTAGCCAAATGCAAAAAGATTTGATTCGCTCGGTCACTGGGTTGGATTGGGATAACGCCTTAACTGAATTGCGCCTTGGCTATCGGCGCCAAGTTTGTGCCATTGCCGCTGTTGACTTGGTACGCGGAAATGAAAGTGTGCAGATTTTGCCGGGTATCGCCCAAGCACTGAGCGATTTAGCAGACGCAGTTGTCGCAAGTGCCTTGGTGATCGCGCGCGAACATACTAAGGATCAGGAATTAGTAAAGCTTTCGGTCATCGCAATGGGAAAGTGTGGTGCACGCGAGCTTAACTATGTCAGCGACGTAGACGTGATGTTCGTGGTAGAGCCGGCAGGCAGTGCCACTGAAGCCCAGGCAATATCAGTTGGCACAGAACTAGCCAAAGCGATAATTCAAGCCTGTTCGGCTGCCACACCGCAGGGAACAATCTGGGATGTTGATGCCGCATTACGGCCAGAGGGTAAGTCTGGTGCGTTAGTTCGAACGCTTGCGAGTTATTTGGATTACTACGATCGGTGGGCACAAACCTGGGAGTACCAGGCGCTATTGAAGGCACGGTCAATGGCAGGTGACAGTGAATTGGGAAACCGGTTTGTCGCTGCGGTTTCGCCATTGATCTGGCAAGCATCCAGCAGACCTAACTTTGTGGGCGACGTGCAAGCTATGCGGGAAAGGGTTACCGACTTACTTCCAGCCAAAGAAGCAGATCGCGAACTAAAACTGGGTCGAGGGGGACTGCGGGATGTTGAATTCGCGGTGCAGCTACTCCAGATGGTGCACGGCCGTAGTGATGAAATGGTGCGCAACCCAAATACTTTGTTAGCTCTGGAACAGTTAGCTACCTGGGGTTATGTCGGGCGCGAAGATGCTGCGGCCCTAGATGCTGCGTATCGATTCTTGCGAACGTTAGAGCATCGAATTCAAGTGCACCGAATGCGTCGAACTCACATTATGCCGACTGAAGAAATTGCGCAGCGTCGACTTGGACGATCGATGGGCTTTGCCTTAGATCCAATCGATGAATTAGTTAAAGAATGGAAAAAGCAAGCACGGGAAGTTCGTCGAATCCACGAAAAGCTTTTCTATCGACCGCTGCTACAGGCAGTAGCCAGGCTAGACAGCAGTGACGCCAAGCTTTCATCCGAAGATGCGGTAAGTCGGTTAAAGGCACTTGGTTATGCAGATCCAGATGGCGCATTGCGTCACTTGGAGTCGCTAACTTCAGGGGTAACGCGACGCGCGGTTATTCAACGCGCACTATTGCCTGTGATGCTTGATTGGTTTGCAAGCACTCCTGATCCTGATGCTGGGCTATTTGGTTTTCGCCGAGTTAGCGAAGCCCTAGGAACAACACCTTGGTATTTAAGACTGCTGCGCGATGAATCAGCAACTGCGCAAAGATTAGCCATCATCTTGGGATCTAGTCGTTATGCCACTGATTTACTCCTTCGTTCACCTGATGCCGTTAATTTGTTGGCTGACGAGGAATCGTTGCAGCCACGCACTGCCTCAGAGCTAATGGAAGAAGCGCAAGCCACGGCTGCCAGATATGACAATGCATCGGATGCGGTATTGGCTTTGCGCGCGATGCGGCGCCGAGAACTGTTTCGAGTTAGCGCCGCTGACGTACTCGGGCTAATTGATATTGAAGCCGTTGGAAATTCACTAACTGCAATAACGACAGCAACAATTTCAGGGACGGTTTCGGCGCTAATTGCGCAAACTCCAAACGCTCCAAAATTTGCCTTGATAGCCATGGGTCGATATGGCGGTGGCGAACTAAGTTACGGCAGCGACGCTGATGTGATGTTTGTCTATGGGGATACAAAAGACCCAGAACAAAGCGCTCAGCTCGCACATGGCATTGCAAATGAATTGCGAACTTTGTTGATGACTTCAAGTACAGACCCAGAGCTTGCCATTGATGCGGATTTACGGCCAGAAGGTAAAAGTGGACCGCTTGTGCGCAGCTTAAGTTCATTTGCTGCCTACTACCAGAACTGGTCATCTGGCTGGGAAGTGCAAGCACTATTGCGCGCAAAGTTCATTGCAGGAGACGCTGAGCTTGGTAACCAATTCACAGCACTCATTGATCCAATTCGGTTCAAACCCGATGGATTACCAGAACTTGAATTGCGCGAGATCCGTCGCCTGAAGGCACGTATGGAGTCAGAGCGCTTGCCGCGCGGAGTCGATCCAAGTTTGCACACCAAACTTGGGCCTGGGGGATTGTCTGACGTGGAATGGTTGGTTCAAATTCTGCAACTAGAACACGGGTATCAGAATCCAGAAATCGCCATCACTGAAACTATGTCGGCGCTACGAGGTGAGGCCAAGGCTGAATTAGTTTCACAAGCAGACTTGGTCGTTCTGGAATCTGCTTGGAAATTGGTAATGCGAGTTCGTAACGCCACTATGTTGGTTCGCGGTCGCGCCAACGACATGGTCCCTACTGATTTAGTAGAACTTGCTCGAGTTGCACATTTGCTGGGTTATGGCGTGCGAGGTGGACAACAATTAACGGATGAATACCGCAAAGCTACTCGTCGAGCGCGCGCAGTAATTAAACGCGAGTTCTACGGCGAACTCGAAACTAGTTAGCGACTCTGCCAAACGGTAATTGCGCCGGCTAAATCTTCTAGCGCAGTTCCAACTGATTTGAAGTAAGTAATTTCGTCGCTAGATGTTCGACCTGCGTGGGTTCCCCGAGTTAAATCATGTAAATCAGCCACTACGTCATCAGGTGAAATCACACCTTGGGAAATTGGGATGGCTAAATCGCCACCTTCTTTTAAGGCGCCAGTGCGGGTATCGCAGAAGATCGAAGCCAATTTAACTAGCTCATCATCGGTTTCCCGCATGCTTGGTGTGAATGCGCCCACAGTGTCGACATGTGTCCCAGGCTTTAGCCACTTTCCAAAAATCAATGGCGTCGTAGTTAACGTAGCCGCAGAAACAATATCGCTCTTACCAACTGCAGTAACTAAGTCTGGATGTGAAGTCACTGGCAGGCCTTCACTGCGAAGCTGTTCGGATAGTTCATGAGCGCGGCGAATATTGTGATTCCAGAGAAATACTTCTTGAATTGGTCGAACTGCCATGTGGGCTCGGATCATAAATGGACTAAGTGCGCCGGCACCAATCATGGTTAACGTGGAACTTTCTGGTCGAGATAAATAAGTAGATGCTAGGGCAGAAGCTGCCGCAGTTCGCCAAACTGTCATGCGAGCGCCATCCATAGTGGCAAGTGGAACGCCAGTAGCGCCATCAATTAAGTAGTACAAACCATGAATGCTTGGTAATCCAACTTGTCCGTTACCTGGATATACCGCAACTAGTTTCACCCCAACATAATTTTCACTACCCGGCCCTGTCCAAGCTGGCATCAAAAGCAAAGTGTTTTCAATTTCGGCACCTGCATTATCAAGACCAGGCATACCGTGATGGTGACGTAGTGGAGTTGTCCAATCACCAGCGAAAGCATTTCGTAAACTTTCCACCAAAGCTGGAAAAGTCAGAATTCGGTCCAGTTCAGCCTGATCTAAATGCAGCATCGGTCACTCCTTATCTAGGTAAGGCTATTCCAGCCCGATTTCCTGTCCCAAGTGCAGGGGCAATTTGGCTCAGGTAGGGTATTTTCAAGAGCATTTAACAGATGCTGGAACTAACTGAATGGATATGTAATGAGTGCAACAGCTGTAAGTGGAGTAGTCGTTGATTCTTGGGCAGCAAAGTCAAGAGTTCGCAATGCAGTGCTAGTAGTCGGTCTGACTGCATTGACAGCACTATCAGCACAGGTTTCCATTCCACTGCCATTTACTCCAGTTCCACTAACACTTCAGACTTTTGCAGTCCTAGCTGGCGCTGCCGCATTAGGTGCTGAACGCGCAGTACTTGCTCAAGTGCTCTACATAACTTTGGCCGTAGCTGGTGCACCAGTACTCGCAGGTGGCGCTAGTGGCCGCGAAGAAGTAATCGGCGCAACTGGCGGATACTTACTTGGTTTTGTAGTTGCCTCTTATGTGGTCGGTCGCATTTCTGCAGCCGGTGCTTCAACTAAAACTTCAACTACTGCTTTGGCTTATGTCGCAGGCAGCTTAGTTATCTATTCCCTCGGTGCACCATGGCTTGCATACGTAACTGGTAATTCGATCACTTGGGCAATTGCCAACGGAGTGGTTCCATTCCTAATTGGCGATGCGATCAAGGCAGTGGCTGCCGGAGCTGTATTACCGCTAGCTTGGAAACTAACCGACTCTAAGTAGTTTCTTAGGCGGGTGCGAATAGCCAAAGGATAGGAAGCGCAGCCATCAGGATTGCGCCTATTCCTACTAGTGCTGTTGACCACCAAGGCGAAGTCCATTCTCCAAGCAGTTGTTTATCGCGTGCTAGCCACCAAATGATCGCCATTAGCAGCGGCGCAGTTAAACCGTTTAACAGTGCTGCAACAATCAGCGATCGCATTGGGTTAACACCTAGAAAGTTAAGCGCGATGGCAATTACCATCGAGGCGGCGATCACTGCATAAAACTGTTTAGCTTGGCTCGGTTTGCGCTCCAGGCTCTCGCGCCATCCCATTGCCTCACTTACTGCGTAGGCCGTAGAACCCGCAAGTACCGGCACGGCCAGCAATCCTGTTCCTAAAATTCCAAGCGCAAAAAGAATTCCAGCTGCGTTACCAGCAATTGGTTGTAGTGCCTGGGCTGCTTGCTCTGGCGAATTAATTTGAGTAATTCCCTGCACATTTAGGGTTGCTGCCGTGGTGGTCATGATTGCAAACATGACGAACACCCCAGAGAACATTCCAACAAGTACGTCACCGCGCATTGCCTTGATGTGAGATTGCGAAGTATCGGGAGCGGCGCCGGTTTCTTCGATTTCTTCAGCGGCTTGCCAAAAGAATAGATACGGCGAAATCGTAGTTCCAGCGATCGCGATTATGGCCGCAATGTCAATGCGATTCCACGCAAAGCTAATGTGTGTGAGTCCTATCACGGCACTGGGCCAATCGACATTGGCAACTGCCAAAACTGCCACATAACTAATCAAGGAAAGGCACAACCAGCGCAACACCCGAGCATATTGGTGATACGGAATGAATATCTCGGCGATACCGACGGCTAGGGCAATAATCAGCACTGCAACAAGTTGTGGAATGTGAACGAACATCAAGGTAACGGCAGCCATCGAACTTAAATCCGCTGCAATATTTACGGTATTTGCCAGCGCAACCAAAAATACCGTTAAGTAAAGAACCCAATTTGGCATTCTGCGCTTGATTACCCGGGCAAGACCTTGACCAGAAACTAATGCCAGGCGAGCACAGGTTTCCTGAATTGCAAATGCGAAGGGCAGGAGCACTGGGGCAGCCCAAAGCAAGCGATAACCAAATTGCGCGCCAGTTTGGGAGTAAGTACCGATTCCTGAGGGATCATCATCAGCTGCGCCGGTAACAATGCCTGGACCGATTCTCGAAAAGTAGCCAACGCCACGAATCTGATTTCGTACTGGATGGTGCTGGGTTTCCCCGGACACATTCGGCGTTGACACATTTCAACTCTACTTGCATAACAAACAACCAAAATTTGGATTCTTCAGGGATAAAAACATTGGATTCTTATGGAATTTCTGGGGGGGGGCATCTCATAGAGAAACTGTCAGGCACTTGTTTTAGGTTAGGGACTAGCGTTTGAATTTCAAAACAAAGTCGAACACACGCAGTAGCAAGTTTTAATGCTTGCAGGCATGTTTGTTATGATGTTTAAAGGCGACATATGTAAATATGTCGCCTTTGTTATGAAATTCACGAATAGAACGGTTAGGTTTACATGCTTGAGTTAGCACTATCTGATGAAGTCGTAACACCACGAGTAGAGTTGCTCGATGGTCCGCGAGTGCGCCTAACCATCAGCGCTAGTGAAAACATTGCACACGGATTGGAGTTCTGTCGAGCCGAACTGATTCATGCTGTAGAAGTGGCATTACAAAACCTTTTGGAAGCTAATACTGCTCCGGCACGAATCTTCATCAGAAGTATGAAAACTGATGAAATTATTACAACGATAGATCCAGAAGCAATCTACGGATCAAATGCGATCGTTCGGCCCTAAAATTTCCAAAGCTTTTAAAATGTCCGCAGGCGATGCCTTTAAAACGCGACACAAATCTGGTAGTAAGGCAACACTTGGTCGAGTCTCAAGTGAAAAATAGCGGTACAAGTTTCCGCGGTTCATTTGTATTTCTTGGGCGACTTCCTCTAGTGAGTTGTAGCCAAGTTTTTCCATCCGAGCACGCAACCATTCAAGACCAGTTTTGTTTGCCATTGTGCTTTGCGCTGCCTTTACCATTGACGTTTTGCTCTTTTCATTCCCTAGTTATTTGAGTACCTACTAAGTATCACTCACTTTTATGTTACTCGCTCTATGGGAGCGTGGCGTTAATCTGTAGGCGCAACTTAATCAGAGTTTGTAAATTTTTTGCTAAGTAAAATACTTACTGGCCAGTAACCCAAAAATTTGGACATTTAGGGTAATTTGTCATTCGGCGGGGGATTCTAGGTCAGCCAATACTTCAGCCATTTGAGAATCCGATAGTGCCTTATTTGCTTCCGGCAATCGCTCTGCAGCATATTGCCAAACGTAAATACAGGCAATTGCCAGGCCCGTTGATACGCAAGCGAGAGCGACCTGCGGACTCACATACTCAACGAGATACCCACCTAATGCGGTACCGACAGCAAGCGTTGAGCCTTCAACTGCCCAAAGCCAAGCTTGGGCTGAGGTTGCAGTTCCTTGTGGGCGCACTGCCTCCAACACTTCCCAGTGATACACCTGAGCAAATCCCATGCCAAGACCAAGTAGTCCTAAGACAATTGCCATCGACCAACCTGGCGATGTTAAGGCCAGTGGTAATGCGGCAACCGAAGCTCCCAAGCTTGCCCACTTAAAACCTTGCAACGGAGTGGTGAGAGATTTTCTGCTACCGATTAGCAAGCCACCAATAATGCTGGCGCCAGCCAAGGTGGCAAGTAGTGGAGCAGATAGACCTGGAGTTCCTTGCAGCGTAGAAAATGCCGGGATAGAAATTTCCAGAATGCCCCACGCAAGTCCAAACACCATTCCTTCAACCGCAAGAATTTGAAATTTGCGATTGCGTAAGAGCAGCATGGCATTTCCTTGCTGCTGCTCTGGTTTCCAATTTCGAGATGCCGGCATTTGAATTACAGCAATTCCGCCGATTGCCATGAGTGCTGCGGTAACAAGAAGGGCAACATTGCCACCAAATGGAATTGCTACCGCAGTTGCTATCACCGGACCAGCCACGACAGTGGAACTAGAAACTGTCGTATCAAGTGCGTAGGCAGTTCGCAAATTCTCGGCGCCAACCAAGACTCGCCATAGCGGCCGGGTAGACAAGTTAACTGGCGGTGATGCCAAGCCAATAAGTCCAGAGATCGCGACTATTGCAGCTGGCGTTGAAACGGTACTTAGCAAAATTACTAGCGCAACCCAAGTCGGCACAAAGAAACTCAAAGGTTTAGTTTGACCTAGCTTGTCTATTAAGTTCCCGCGAAATCCAGCCGTCAATGACGAGGTAATTGTTTCTACGCCCGTTGCAATGCCAGCCAGAGTAATGGATCCAGTTACATCTTGAACAAAGAAAAAAGTAGACAGCGCAATCATGGCGTAGGAAAGTCGGCCAGGTAATGCGCTTACGACCAGTCGCTTTACGCCTGGGATTTTGAGGAATTCCAGATAGGTGCGCATAACTCCAGACTATCTCGAACGGGACTAGCTAGTTTATGGATGTCCCTACGCCTGGCGCGTAATTGAAGCCAGATGTTGCTTGGATGTGGAAGAGTGGGGAGTCGAGAAAGTTTTGTAAGTATCCACCAGGAGACCAATGTCCAACGTAAGCCCTGCCCAAATTTCAAATCAACTGGATCCAAATCGCTGGCGTGCATTAATGGTTATCGCCATTGCTCAGTTGATGGTGGTCTTGGACGCTTCAATTGTGAACATTGCATTGCCATCATTGCAAGCAGACTTAGGAATTACGGACGCAAACCGGCAGTGGGTAGTTACGGGTTACACCTTGGCATTTGGCGGATTGTTACTGCTAGGTGGACGTATTGCAGATTTCTGGGGACGTAAACGTGCATTTATGACAGGCCTCCTTGGCTTTGCAGGTGCTTCAGCCGTCGGTGGTATCGCGCAAAATCAGGAAATGCTATTTGCTTCGCGTGCGCTACAAGGCGCCTTTGCAGCATTGCTAGCTCCGGCAGCTTTATCTTTGATAACTACAACTTTTTCGGATTCAAAAGAGCGCGCTAAAGCATTTGGAGTCTACGGTGGACTTTCTGCAGGCGGCGCCGCAATCGGATTGATTCTCGGTGGCGTATTAACTGAATATGCATCGTGGCGCTGGTGCTTGCTTGTCAACGTGCCAATTGCAGTTGCTGCATTCTTTCTTGCAATTCCAAACGTTCATGAAAGTAAAGCAACTGGCGACACTAGATACGATTTTCCTGGCGCAATCACTTCAAGTCTTGGTTTAGTTTCGTTGGTTTATGGCATAACTCAAGTTGGCAAACTTGGCTGGAGTGATCCGGCCACCCTGAAGTGGTTTGCAGGATCCATTGTGTTGTTGGTTGCTTTCTTTGTTATCGAAAGTCGCACTAGTCATCCATTGCTACCAATGAAGATCTTGCTTAACCGCAACCGTGGCGCAAGTTACTTAACTTCGTTTATCGTCGGAGCCGGCCTGTTTGGAATGTTTTTATTCTTGGCTTACTTCTTCCAAGGCATTTTGCAATATTCACCAGTGAAGGCTGGGTTACTGTTCTTGCCATTCTCAGTAGGCGTAGGTATCAGTGCCGGTATTGCATCTCAGGCGTTACCGAGATTCGGACCTAGGTACGTTTCTTTCACTGGATTAGTTATGGCTACTGCCGGCATGCTGTTATTAACTCGCCTGGAACCATCGAGTACCTATGTGAGCCACATCTTGCCAGCGCTAATGGTGCTAAGTCTTGGTATGGGTTTGGTATTCGTACCAATCTCAGCTACTGCATTATTTGGAGTGGATAACCATGATGCTGGCGTCGCATCTGCAGTTCTTAACACTGCCCAACAAATTGGTGGCGCACTTGGAACTGCATTCTTGAACACAATTGCAGTTACTGCGACTACAAATTATTTTGTGGACAACATGATTGATCCAACAAATCCGGCAAATGCTGGTGCGGCTGCCTTTGGTCTCACTGAAGGATTCACCACTGCATTTACCTGGAGTGCTGGATTTATGATTTTGGGTGCTGTGATTTGGGTATTCATGATTAATGCTGACAAAGACACCCTGGGTGCAAACGATGCTGTGGTGCATGTGGGGTAAAACCCACTTCACTAGAATCAAAAGCATGACAGACATCACTAGAGCTTCAATTTCTGATTTAGCCGAGCTACATCCGCTAGTTGAGAAATACCGAGATTTTTATAAGCAGTCAGAAAGTCCAAATACTGCAAAATTCTTAACGGAGCGTCTTACAAATGACGAAGCAGTTGTGTTCATTGCTCGCACTGATGGCAATCCAGTTGGCTTCACCATGATCTATCCGACGTTTTCAACGGTTTCGCTAAGTGCAGTTTGGTTACTAAATGATCTTTATGTGGCCGAAACTAGCCGGGGCCAAGGCATTGCCCACTTGCTAATGGACGCGGCCGAAGCTGCAGCTCGAGAGGCTGGGGCTACGCGAATCTTCTTGCGGACAGCCCATGACAACACTGCGGCCCAAGCACTGTATGAAAGCCGTGGCTGGAAACAGGATGAAGTATTTCGTCGCTACGACTTAATCTTTTAGTCCACGAATTAGCCATAAGGTTTTCCAGCACTAGGATTTGAGTCATGACAAATTCCATGCCAACTCGCAAGCTACGTGACCTTGAAGTAAGTGCCATCGGACTTGGCTGTATGCCAATGTCGTGGGGATACAACGTCGCTGATGCAGATAAAGCAGAGATACGTGCAACCATTCATCGCACGCTAGAGCTGGGTATCACGCTTTTTGATACTGCAGATGTTTATGGTCCATGGACAAATGAAGAAATCTTGGGTGAATACCTAGTCAAGGATGGGTTGCGCGACCAGGCCATCATTGCATCGAAGTGTGGCCTAACTCCGATAAACATGACTTCTTACGGCAAGAACGGTAAGCCTGAATATGTTCGACAGGCTTGCGAGGATTCCTTAGGTCGGCTGGGCACAGATTACATCGATTTGTATCAGCTCCATCGAGTTGATCCTGAAGTTCCAATTGAGGAAACCTGGGGAGCACTTGCCGGTTTAGTCGAGCAAGGAAAAGTTCGTTACATCGGACTATCTGAAACAACTGTTGAGGAAACGGCGAAGTGCCACGCAATTCATCCGGTTACCAGCGTGCAAAGCGAGTTTTCGATTTGGACTGATGAACATGTGAAAAATGGCGTGATTGCGTATTGCGCCGAAAACAATATTGGCTTTTTGCCATTCTCGCCATTGGGACGTGGCTTTCTAACTGGAACAGTTACCGCGGATTCAATTGCAGAAGGTGATTTCCGCAGCGCTAACCCAAGGTTTACGGCAGAAGCAATTGCCGAAAATCAGAAAATCATCGATGGCATTGCCGCAGTAGCAGCGCGCCATGATGCATCATCTGCGCAAATTGCTTTGGCTTGGGTTTTGGCACAGGGCGAGAACATAGTTCCAATTCCAGGAACTAAGCGTCGTAAGTGGTTGGAAGAAAATGCCGCAGCAGTTGAAATTGTTTTGACCACCCAAGACTTGGCAGATATTGCAGCCTTACCTAAGCCTTCGGAGTCTCGCTACTAAAGCAGTGGGTAAGAGCCATCTTCGTCGTGCACTTCAGTGCCAACTAGGGATGGGGTAAATACACAAATAATTCGCAGTTTTGTATGCGAGCGCATTTGATGGCGATCGTGCTTATCGAGGGTGTAAGTCATGCCAGGGCGCACTTCAAATTTCTCGCCAGTTTCTAAGTTTTCGAGCTCACCGGTGCCGTCAATAATGTAATTTGCTTCAATGTGATTCTTGTATTGCAAAGTTGTAGTTGTGCCGGCCTCAAGTTCGGTGTCATGGAAGGAAAATCCAACACCATCTTCGCGAGTTAGCATTCGTAGACTGGTTCCAGTAGAAACTTTGCGGTGCCGGGGACCACCAATTAAGTCCTCTTTATAGGTAACGATCATTTCTTTCTCCTCTGCGAGTAGTTGAAGTCAGTAACGCGAGTTTAGTCAGTTAGTTATAGATCTGGCGTAAATCCTAGAACTTCACCATAGAACTTAAGTTCTTCGATAGCACAAGTCATAATGGTTTCACTTTTCCTAAATCCATGGCTTTCGCCAGGAAATTCAAAGTACTTATGTTTAATGCCATTCTTGATGCAAGCATCTCGAAATGCTTGCGATTGCGATGGTGGAACTATTGGATCATCTGCGCCTTGAAAGATTATTAAGGGCGAAGTTAAGTTATCTGCGTAGGTTAGGGGAGAGCGCTCAATGTATAAATCGCGCTCTTGCGGATACGCCCCTACTAATGAATCTAAGTACCTTGATTCGAAGTCATGAGTATCTTGTGCCAACATCGTGAGCTCGGCAACGCCGTAGTAATTAGCGCCAGCAGCAAAAACATTGCTATGTACTAGGCCATTAAGTACTACAAAGCCACCTGCACTACCGCCACGAATCAGAATCTGGTTCGGGTCTGCGATGCCACTTTCGATTAACCCGGCCACAACCGCCAAGATGTCTTCAGTATCAACGATGCCCCACTGGCCTTTAAGTACTTCGCGATAATCCCTGCCGTAGCCGGTGGAGCCACCATAATCCACGTCAACCACCGTAAACCCACGAGACGTTACGAAGGCTCGCTTAATCGCGGCAACTCCAGTGGTGTTTGCAGTAGGTCCACCATGCGCCGTAATTATTACTGGTGGCTTTTCACTACTTTCAAAATCTGGATTTGTGGCTTCTGAAATAAATGCGTGAACAGTTCGGCCAGCTTTGCTTGGAAATGAAACATTACGGACCGTTGGAAAATATCTGACATCAACAGGCAGAGACACCTCACTAATAGTGCCTGCGTCCTGGCCGGTACTTGCAGAGAACTCAACTATTGCGGCCGGCACTTTTACGCCACCACCAATTGCAAATATCTGATTATCGTGAACGCTAATTTGGCTGAAGTTAGACAACTCTGATTTACAATCGGTAACTGCGCCAGTAGTTGGATCAACTACTGCAACTTTCTCCGCGGCAGGGGAACCGTGAATACCAACAAGTTTGCCATCAGGAAGTATGCGCAGCAGATTCATGCCTACTTGCCACATCGGCTTTGACCATTCCGCAGATTCACTAACAACTTGACGATTAGAGCCCAGGCCTGATGTTTCCCAGATATTCCAAAAACCAGATTTATCACTTAAGTAAAACAACGTTTCATTATTTGCCCAGACTGGACTATTGACAGCTTCCGATGTCGAGCCCGCCCGAGCTTCGCTGGTTGCTAATTCACCGTTACTTGAGATTTTTGCGACTCGAAGTTCGGTTCCATCCCACGACATTTGCGGATGTTCCCAGCTAATCCAAGCCAATGAGTTTTGATCTGGTGACAGCACTAAGTGTGCATAGAAATGAGAATTCGCATCCAGTGTTCTAATTTCACCCACTGGGTTAATTGCAATCAAATCTCTGCTGGTTTCATGACCACGAGTAATTTCTCGGATGCACCAAATTTCAGAATCTCGAATCAAAAAGTCGCAATACCTGGCAAGTGTGCCGGTCGGGCTTTCCGGCGTAATTGGAACTGGTCCCGCACCGGGTGCCAACCAATAGATACGCTGATCGGTTTTCTCGGCGAATAAAACACCAGTCACCTTTTGCCAGGTGCAAACTAGCCAACTCAGGCCACCCATTTCGTGCACCCGAGTGGAAGCACTCCAAGGTGGTGGCAGTAAGTCTCCGCCAGTTTTACTAACTACAACATTTCGACCGTTTTCTGTCGGTCGCAACTCATCCCAATACAGTTCACCATCGAAAGTTTGGGTGTATCCGAAGGTAACTCCAGATTCGGTCAACATCTCTGGAGTAATTGGGGAGCGCCAGGAGCCAGGCTGAGCCAAAGTCATGGATTGACTCTATTGAAGTCAAATTCTGGGAGCAGCACGCGGGCAGTAAAAAGCACCTACAGCCAAAGGCTGCAGGTGCTTTTTACAACATGGCTTTACATGTCGTAGTAGAGCTCGAATTCAGCTGGATGTGGACGTAGCCGAACGTAATCAATTTCTGCGGTTCGCTTGTAGTGAATCCAGGTTTCGATTAGATCCTTGGTGAATACGCCACCTTCAAGCAAGTAATCATGATCAGCTTCAAGGGCCTCAAGCACCTCTGGCAAAGATGATGGAACTTGTGGAATATCTGCAGCTTCTTCTGGCGGCAATTCGTATAGGTCTTTGTCTACTGGAGCGTGTGGTTCGATCTTGTTCTTGATGCCATCAAGACCAGCCATCAACATGGCAGCAAACGCCAAGTATGGGTTGCTTGACGGATCAGGACAACGGAACTCAATGCGCTTAGCTTTCGGGTTACTTCCGGTAACTGGAATTCGCAAGCAAGCCGAGCGGTTGCGCTGTGAGTAAACCAAGTTAACTGGTGCTTCGTAACCAGGAACTAACCGGTGATACGAGTTAACAGTTGGGTTAGTGAAGGCCAAGAGTGACGGCGCATGCTTCAAAATTCCACCGATGTACCAACGCGCAAGATCTGATAGCCCACCGTACCCGCGCTCGTCGTAGAACAAAGGTGAACCCTTGGTCCAAAGTGACTGATGCACGTGCATACCTGAACCATTATCACCAAAAAGTGGCTTAGGCATGAAAGTTGCAGTCTTGCCACCTTCCCAAGCGGTATTACGAATCACGTACTTGAAAAGCATTACTTCATCAGCAGCTTTTAACAATGTGTTAAAGCGGTAATTGATTTCCATTTGTCCAGCAGTTCCAACTTCATGGTGGGAGCGCTCAACAAGCAATCCAACCTCGGCAAGCCGAACAACCATCTGATCGCGTAAGTCAGCCATTTGATCAGTTGGAGAAACTGGGAAGTAACCACCCTTAATGCGAGTCTTGTAGCCACGGTTATCTGAACCATCGGCGTTGTACTCATTACCTGAGTTCCACGCACCTTCAATCGAATCTACGTGGTAGCTAGATTCGTTTGTGCTGGTTTTGAATCGAGCAGAATCGAATACAAAGAACTCTGCTTCTGGGGCAAAGAACGCAGTATCAGCGATGCCAGTGGAAGCTAAGTAAGCCTCAGCTTTAGCCGCAACATTTCGGGGATCGCGAGCATATGGTTCATCTGAGAATGGATCGTGAACTGAGAAGTTCATGACCAGAGTCTTTTCCTTACGGAATGGATCAACGAAGGCAGTAGTCACATCAGCTAGTAACTTTAGATCTGATTCGTGAATGGACTGGAAGCCGCGAATCGATGAGCCATCAAACATCTGGCCACCGGCGAAGAAATCCGCGTCAACTGATTCCACTGGAACGTTGAAGTGTTGCATTACGCCAGGTAGATCACAGAATCTGACGTCTAGAAAACGAATATTGTTGTCCTTGATGTACTTAAGTGCATCTTCGGGGGTTTTTAGTCCCAGGTTGGACATTGATCCTCCATGTAGTTGTCGCCTCAACCACCAGAGGTTTCTCTGGGGTATGGGTTCAACTTAACGGGCTTGAGTTTCAAAGCCGTGTCCCAAGTGTTTCGGCATTGTTACAGCCCGCCCCACGAGCGCCAAAATCCACCTGGACTTAGAGTTAAAGCGTGGATAGACGCGATATCGGATCCTGGCTTTCGGGGCCAAAGGCAGCATTAGAAGATCAAGGCATCGACTTTGGATATCCGGGGCAGCGATTTGGACTACCGCAACAAGGCATCGGATCTGTAGCTCGAATGGGCCGCCGAATCTTTGGGCTAACCATCGATTGGTTCGCGGCCATTTTGGTCACACATTTATTGTTTGTTGATTTGGTTTATGGTTCCGGCGATTTTGGCGCAGCCACGCTAGGTGTTTTTGCACTTGAGGTCTTCTTGCTGACAGCTTCAACTGGAGCGTCGTTTGGCTACAAAATTGTTGGCATTCGTCTAATTTCAATAAGTCCTAGATCGGTTAGTTTCTTGAAAGTTCTGGCCAGAACTGCATTGCTTTGTTTAGTGGTACCGGCGCTGATTTGGGACCGAGATGGTCGCGGTCTACACGATAAAGCTGTGGGCACGATAGTGATACGGGCAGGATAGAGCCATGCTTGAATTACCTGCTGGTAAAACCAGTGCGTTCGTAATTAGTTTTGACTTTGATGCCGAAGAAGTCTGGTTAGCGGAAAACCCAGACAACGTGAATCGACCAGGCGTGCTGTCACAAGGGACATATGGCGCAAAAGTCGGCCTTGGCTTAATTCTCGATGTACTTGATCATTTGGGATTGCCAGCTACATTTTTCACGCCCGGCAAAGTTGCGCAGCGCTATCCCGATCAGATGCGAGAGATAGTGGCACATGGTCATGAGCTTGGCCATCATGGCTACACCCATACCTCACCAACCAAGTTAACTAAAGCGCAAGAACTTGCTGAGTTACTAGATGGCAAAGCTGCCTTAGAGCAGTTTGGAGTTTCAGTTACCGGATATAGGTCGCCATCTTGGGAAGTAAGCCCTAACACTTTTGATCTGCTGGTTGAACATGGGTTTGAGTATTCCTCAAGCATGATGGATGACATTAAGCCGTATCTACATCCAGCTCACAAATTAGTGGAATTGCCAGTGCAATGGATGCTAGATGATGCCCCGTACTTTTGGTTTAGTGTCGGCAGTGACTGGAATCGCACGATTAGATCAGCTCGTGATGTTGAAGAGATTTGGCGCGAGGAATTCACGGGAATCAGCGCACTTGGTGGACTAACAATGCTCACCATGCATCCACAATTTATTGGTCGCCCAAGCCGGATTGCCATGTTGGAACGATTTTTAACTTTTGTTAAGTCACATGATGAAGTGTGGATTGCAACTGCCGGAGACGTGGCTCGAGCTGTTAAGTAACTAACTCAGTGCTAGTTAAGTACGGACTTAATTGAATCTAAGTAGCCTTGCTGATCTAGATATGGCAAGAGGAAAAACATCAGGATTGCAAAAATAATTGCCCATTTAATTAGTTTCTTTGCTAGGAAAACAACGACCAGAATTGCGCCCAAGGCGTATGAGATCGGTACTTGAGAGAGTGCTTCCCTTATTGTGGTAAAAATGTCACTCATCGACGTGGCACCTTTCGGTTCGTAGGCAAAGGTCCCTTTGGAATCGGTAACGCCGTTTGCGGTAATGCCTTAAGTCGATTGCGTACCTGAGTAACTTCGGCAGGACGCAGTGACTTGCCTAATTTCTTTACTCTCTTTTGCAGATTAGAGATAGTGACATCACCTTCACCGACAATAATTTCGTGAATTGGAACGCCTTGTGCGTATCTGGCATGTGCCTTACGTTGCTCGAGAACAAGGGAATGCGGACGACTACCTTCTCCCACCAAAATGATGCCAGGGCGACCAACGACACGGTGCACCATATTTTGATTTTTGTCGACACCGACAGCTGGAGTTACAAGCCAAGCGCCACGAAGAGCGTTTAGCACAGAAGCGGCCGCACCAACTTGCCCTTCGATCGAAGAATATGCTGCGTTCTCAGCAATTTTCCCGAAGTAGTAAGTAGTTGAAAGTAGGGCAGTGCCAAATGCAAGGATTCCGATAATTACCGGCATATTTAGTGCGACACCGATTGCAAAAATGATTCCGAATACGACTGCAAAAACCGCAAGTAGACGTAGCGCTAGGAACGAAATCTCTTTCGAGGCAAATTTATAGGTCTCGATTATTTGGACGTACCAACGCTGTTTCTTTGGCTCTGGCATCTTTACTGACATGTAACTACCTTAAACGCTGGAAGAATTTCGGGCTGCAATGGCTTGCTTATAAAGTTTGCCGGCTCGATATGAAGATCTAACCAATGGTCCGCTAAGTACTCCTGCAAACCCAATTTCCTCGGCAACTTTGGCTAATTCCACGAATTCTTCCGGGCGAACCCAGCGATCCACGGGATGGTGACGTAATGATGGTCGTAAATACTGAGTAATGGTAACTAGGTCGCAACCAGCTTCATGCAAGTCACGTAAGGCCTGGTGAACTTCGGGGATTTCTTCGCCCATACCCAAAATCAAATTGCTTTTGGTAACTAGTCCAAAATCACGTGCCGCAGTAATCACGCCAAGTGAGCGTTCATAGCGAAAACCTGGACGAATTCGCTTGAAGATCCGGGGAACCGTTTCAATGTTGTGAGCAAAAACTTCTGGTTGAGATTCAAAAACTTCTTTGAGTAATTCTGGTTTGCCATCGAAGTCAGGAGCGAGCATTTCAACGCCGCAACCAGGAACTACTTCATGAATTTGTCGAATTGTTTCGGCGTAGAGCCAAACTCCGCCATCGGGCAGATCATCTCGAGCTACACCTGTGACGGTGGCGTATCGCAGCTGCATAGTTTTCACAGATTCGGCAACACGTCGCGGTTCATCACGATCTAAATCAACTGGCTTACCAGTATCAATCTGGCAGAAGTCACATCGGCGCGTGCACTGGTCACCACCAATAAGGAAAGTGGCTTCACGATCTTCCCAGCACTCAAAAATGTTTGGACAGCCTGCTTCTTGGCAGACAGTATGTAGACCTTCGGATTTCACTAAGTCCATGATCTGGGTGTATTCCGGGCCGGTCTTTAACTTGGTCTTGATCCACTCGGGCTTTCGCTCAATAGGAGTTAAGGAATTTCGGGCCTCAATACGAAGCAACTTGGGGCCATCAGATTTACCATCAGGTTGCTCAAGATACGGCGTCGACACAATTGCCAGTCTAGTTGCCTGTGAGATTATGCGGTGCGTTGCGGCTAGTACCCAAGAACCACATGCCAAGTGCGGTTATACCGAAAACTAGCGCCAAGCCACCTATCAGGTCAAGTAATGACTGGGACAGCGCCGCTAAGTAGGTAGCGATGACAACTGCAGAAAAATCCGAGATTGAATCGCCAATTGCTGTAGTGAAGACATCGTTACTTTTATTGATAATCACTGACCAAATCCCAAAAGTGAAAAATAGCCCTAAGCTCAATTGTCGACCGGCCCGAATTCGATCATTACTAAGTAAAAATGCGGCTAAGGAAATCGCTATTGCACTAACAAGAAGAGCCATGCTCCAAGTGTCAATCCAATCCAGAATATTTGAAATTGTTTGGGTGTCTGCGCCAAAAATCTGGATTGCACCCGGCGCATTATTTGTTCCTAGGATTTCGACCACAGCCGCATACTCATTTCCAGTTACAGCTTTTCGAGAAATAATTAGCGAAATAACGGCAATCGGCAGCACGAGGATAGTTACTGCCATGAGTAGGAAGGCAATGGGACGCCTCATCTGGCAACTACAAAACTAGAATGAATGTTTGCAATCGGATCAAAGACTCGATGTAGATGTAAATTTGCACTTTCCAAAACGCCAGCTACTGGGACTTCGATACCTAGTTCCTGACTCAAAGTTGTCACGCCGGCATCTTTAATGCCGCATGGCACAATGCGATCAAACCAAGACAAGTCGTTATTGCAATTAAGCGCAAAGCCATGCATTGTCACTCCTTGAGCTACGCGCACGCCGATTGCAGCTATTTTGCGATCTTGCGTTGCATCAAGTACCCAGACACCACTGCGACCTTTTACTCGAGCAGTAGTTAAATTAAAATCAGCACATATTCCGATCAACACATCTTCTAGCCTTCGCACATGCGCCACTACATCCATGGGTGAGGGCAAATGAACGATGGGGTAGCCGACTAGCTGTCCAGGTCCATGCCAAGTAATTTTGCCACCGCGATCAACATCAATAACTGGAGTGCCATCAGTAGGACGCTCAAAAGATTCAGTACGACGACCTGCTGTGTACACAGATTCATGCTCTAGCATCAAAATTGTGTCAGGTTGTGTCTTGGCAACCACCTGAGCATGAAATTTTCGTTGTAAATCCCAGCCAGTTTGATAACTAATGAGTTCCTGGCCAATGCCTAGAGACTCGATAACAAACGACATGATCTCAGCCTATGCGCAGATTTGACTGATTTTGCAAGGGATACCGAGCCTGCAGGTGAACCAAACGTGAATTAGAATAATTACATCCAACAACTAAAAGGGCTTTACTCGTATGTCTGAGAAAATTGATCGTCGCAAGAAGAAAACTGACCGTAATGGCAGGAAACTACTTTGGGGTGCAATTGCGATAATCATTGCTTGGTTTGCTATCAGTGGGGTCGCTGGACCGCTATTTGGAAAACTTTCTAGTGTTCAGCAAAACGATAACGCCGGGTTCTTGCCCACTTCGGCAGAGTCCACTAAAGCTTCAGAATTGGCTACCAAATTCACTTCTCAAGACACTTCGGTATTGCCAGCATTAGTTATTTTCACCGGATCGGCAGATGCTGCTGGCATTGCAGCCGTGGGGGAGTTTGGAGTTGCAGTTGCTTCGGCTCCTGTTGCTGGATCAAATAACACCGTTGGAGATTATTTGGCCGCTGGCGCACAACTAATTCCAATTCCATCGCAAGATGGCAATGGAATTTTGATGTCAATTCCACTAGACAATGATGCCTTGGCAGCTCCACTGGATAATCAAAAGCCTGCGCTCCCTGAAGTTGTCAAAGCCATTCGTGCGCAAGCCGGACAGGTAGCGGGTTTTGAATCGCATGTAACGGGCATCGGTGGCATCTTGGCCGACCTGTTCGACAGTTTCGGCTCGATTGATACTGACTTACTAAAGACCACGCTGATTGTCGTGGCCTTGATTCTGATTGCTGTTTATCGCTCACCCGTTCTTTGGATAATTCCGTTGTTCTGTTCCACAATCGCGCTGTCATTAGCTGGAGGCATCGTTTATATCCTGGCCAAAGAAAACATTTTGGATTTGGATGGTCAGTCCCAGGGAATTTTATCGGTTCTCGTTATCGGCGCTGCCACGGACTATGCGCTCTTGTTGATCGCGCGATATCGTGAGGAATTGCATCACTATGACAGCCGAGTTGATGCCATGGTGGTGGCCTGGAAAGGCGTTATCGAGCCGATCGCAGCTTCTGGTTTAACCGTTATCTCCGGGCTTTTGGTTCTTGGGTTATCTGATCTAAAGTCAGTGCGCTCACTTGGACCTGTTGCAGCGATCGGTGTTTTTTCTGCGCAATTAGTAATGCTCACGATGTTACCTGCGATTTTGGTTCTTGCTGGCCGCTGGATTTTCTGGCCGAGGCGACCAAAGCATGATGACGTTGATGAAAACCTTTCTGGCATTTGGTCCAAAGTCGCTGGCTTAGTTGGTCGTAGACCACGTCGCACTTGGATTCTTTCGGGACTGTTCTTGATTATTGCAATGTCATTTGTCACCCAGCTAAAGAGTAATGGGTTGGCGCAGACTGACGCATTTACTGGAAACCCAGATTCAGTTGTTGGCTTAGAGAAATTGTCTGAGCATTTCCCGGCTGGTTCGGGAGATCCAACAATCGTGATTGGACCTGAGTCTGATAAGGATGCACTGATTGCAGCACTTACTGCAGCAGACGGTGTCGTGGACGTTAAGCAAACCACCACACCATTTATTCCGGGTGGCCCAGAACCAACGCCAGTGGTTGTTGATGGATTAATTCAACTTGAAGTTACCTTGGATAAACCTGCTGATTCTGTCGAATCTCAGGGCTACATTCCAGCAATTCGGGAAGCTGCTCATAGCGCTAGTGAGACTTCGCTTGTCGGTGGTACGACCGCAGTTAACTTTGATATTCAGCAGACCAATAAGCGCGATCGCAACTTAATTATTCCTACGGCGCTTCTGGTAATTGGAATTATCTTGTCGCTTTTGCTTCGTAGTTTGATAGCGCCAGTACTACTGATCATCACAACTGTGATGTCGTTCGGTGCAACTCTTGGAATAAGTCACTTAGTGTTCACGAACTTATTCGGATTTGCTGGCACAGATGGATCGTTCATCTTGTTCACCTTCGTGTTCTTGGTAGCTCTTGGTATTGACTACAACATCTTCTTGATGACTCGAGTGCGCGAGGAAGCCAAGAAACTTGGTACGCGCCCGGGAATCAAGAAGGGACTCACTGTTACTGGTGGTGTTATTACATCAGCAGGTGTGGTGTTAGCAGCCACGTTTGCCGTACTCGGAACTTTGCCATTGGTATTCCTGGCTGAACTTGGTTTCGCAGTCGCATTTGGTGTATTGCTAGATACCTTTATCGTTCGTAGCTTGTTAGTGCCAGCGCTTTCCTATGACATTGGTGCAAAAATCTGGTGGCCAAGCAAACTTGGTAAAAGCGAAGGCCCACTAGTTGATCCAGAAAGCATTTCGGTCTCGTGACTAACCGATACATAGTTGCTTCCAGCGGTGGGTTTATACAAACTGACCGCTGGGGAGTGATGCTTCCAGGGCAAATCTTTAAGCGTGCCTTGGAACTTACTGGTAAATCGCGACCACGAGTTTTGTTCGTACTGACAGCAAGTGGCGATAATCCAAACTATCTAGCAACGAGCTATCAGGCAGTTTCTGGACTGGGCGTTGATGTTGAGCACTTGGCATTGTTTACCCAACCAAATGTTCCAGTTGATCAGGCTTTTGATCGCGCAGATCTCGTCTGGGTAGGCGGCGGTTCAGTTGCAAACTTATTGGCACTTTGGGAATTACATGGCGTAACGCAAGCAGCTCGCGCGGCTTGGGAGCGCGGCGCAGTTATGGCTGGCGTAAGTGCTGGTTCAATTTGCTGGCACATAGGTGGCCCAACCGATTCCTTTGGACCAAAACTGGAGACCGTCACTAACGGCATGGCATTAATCCCATATGGAAATGGGGTGCACTATGACAATGAGGCCCAACGACGTCCACTATTACACTCGCTAGTCCAAGCAAAAACTTTGCCACTGTCTTTTGCAACTGATGATCATGCGGCAATCGTTTATCAAAACAGTGATGCTATTGAAGTTGTAGTAGATACCCCAGACTCAAAAGCCAATGCTTACCGCGTCGAATTAGTTAACGGTGAAGTTTTAGAGACAGCTTTGCGCCTAGGGGCAATTAACTAAAGGTCATCAACTAACAATGCTTCGGCGGCGCGACGACCACTAGCCAGTGCTCCGTTAATCGAGGAAACTTGTCGGTAATCACCGGCAAGGTAAACCCCATCGGATAGTCGAACTGATTGTTCAGTGTCATGCGGCGCAGCCATCATTGGGAGTGCATCGGGTACGGGATAAGTTGCGACGTGCGTCCAATTCGAAGTTGAAACCTTGTAGAGCGCTGCTAAGTGTGACCTGACTAAGTTTTCAGCCTGACTTGAATGATGTACACCTAATGCAGATGAAGAAATTAAAGTTCGGTTACCTGTGGCGTATGAAGGAGCTGCATTTGTCATCACGACGGTGTTAACAAGTGGGCGAGTTGGGTCATCAATGTGGCCGTTGAACTTTTTGCCATCTATTACCAGCGTGCTCTTGCCATCAGTTAGCTCGGCGCCAGCACAATCAGCTAAGTGATACCAAGTAGTAACGGCATTGCTGTTTGGCACTTGCAAACTTGGCACCAAGATCTTGGCACTTCGAGCATTGGTTGCAATGACCACTGAGCGACAGCGGATGTCACCTTGATCAGTTCGAACCATTGTGCTGGCAACCGCGCTGGCCGTTACATTCAGGCGAATGCTGTCAGCAGGTAACTGTGCGGCAAGCTGCCTTGGAATTGCCTGCATGCCAGTGCGCGGAACTCCTGGCGTGCCAGCAACAAAAGACTTTAGAGTTATATCGAGAAAACGCTTGGAAGTTGCTAAGTCTGGTTCTAGGAATACCCCAGCCAAGAATGGACGCAAAACTTTTTCCGTCAAATCTTTGCCAAATTTAGCCCGCAAGAAAGCGTCAGTGCGCTGGTCATACCCAGTCGAGCTCGATTTAGATATCGCTAATCCAAGGGCATACTTAGCAAACTTCAATTTTGCCGAGATTTTTCCAACTGGCGCTAGCAAACTATCAACGGCCCAAGATGGTTCGCGCTTTGGGTCTGCCAATTTATAACTACGGCCATCAATTGAGACAATTACACCGGGCGAAAAACTTTTGATGTCTAAAGCCTTCAGATCTAAGACGCTCAGACCCTCGTCGTATGACGGGTTGTAAAGCTGGAAGCCACGATCTAGTAACAAGCCATCGACGTCATCAGTTCGAACTCTGCCGCCGATGTCATCACCAGCATCGATTATGCAAACTTCCCGCCCGGCAATTGTTAAGCGCCGAGCAGCAGCAAGACCCGCTAGCCCAGCACCAATGACAACTACGTCAGTTTTTTGGGGGATCTGAGACATCGCACTACTTTGTAGCCAAAGTGCGCATCGCACTTTCAATATCTGGGTCAGCGAACTTAAATCCGTTATCGAGTAACACCTTAGGAATCACGCGTGAGCTGCCTAAAACTTCTTGGGAAAATTCGCCAAGAATGGTTTTGAGGGCAAATGCCGGAACTGGGAAAAGCGCTGGCCGTTTAAACACTTTTGCCATGGCCTTGGTTACTTCTGTGTTAGTTGCCGGCTGGGGAGCAGTTAAATTAACTGGCCCAGAAATGTTTGGTGAATCTATTAAGAACTTGATTGCAGCAATTTCATCTCGCATTGAGATGAATGACCAATACTGTTTGCCGGAACCCAATTTTCCGCCAGCTCCAAACTTAAAAATGGGCAACAGTTTGGCCCAGGCGCCACCATGCTTGGAAGCCACTAAGCCCGTCCTAATGTTTACTACGCGAACGCCAGCGTCCCGAGCTGGTTTCGAAGCAGTTTCCCAAGCCACAACTACTTCAGCTAAGAATCCCTCACCAGGAGGTGAAGTTTCATCCACTTGTCGGTCAGCAGTATCGCCATACCAACCAATGGCACTGCCCGCGATAAAAACCTTTAGCTTTAGGTCAGCTGCTGTTTCCGCAAGCAACGAAGTCGTATCAACGCGCGAACTTCTAATCAATTCCTTGTAGCTATTGCTCCACCTTCGGTCACCAACACCAGCGCCAGCCAGGTTAATGATCACGTCGCAGCCCACTAATGCTGAACTATCAATCTCGCCAGCAGCTGGATTCCAATAAACCTCAGATGAGGCAGCAGGTTTGCGTCGCACTAACTTGATCACTTCGTGTCCATCACTTCGTAGTGACGTGACTAACTCGGTGCCGATTAGGCCGGAAGATCCTGCAATAACAATGCGCATGGTTCTACTTTGCTATGAACTGGGGAATAGGGCTAGTTGTAATTACAGACCCAAATCCGCTTCAAATGCGCCTTCTTCAAGTCGGGCTTTGATAGCCGATAGGAATCTAGCGGCATCGGCGCCATCTACTAATCGATGATCGTAAGTCAATGCCAAGTAAACCATCTGGCGAATTGAGATTACATCGGCGCCAGTATCGTCTGTTGTTACAACTGGACGCTTTACCACTGCGCCAGTTCCCAAAATTGCCACCTGTGGCTGATTAATGATTGGGGTATCGAACAATGCGCCACGACTGCCGGTATTTGTGATGGTGAAAGTTCCACCACTTAATTCGTCAGGGGAGAGCTTGTTAGTGCGAGTGCGCTCTGCCAGATCATTTATCTTTCGTGCCAGGCCACCAATATTTAGATCTCCAGCATCGCGAATCACGGGCACAAGTAGTCCGCGTTCGGTATCCACTGCAATTCCAACATGTTCAGCATCGAAGTAAGTTACCGTGCCGGCTTCTTGATCCAAAGTGGCATTAACGCTCGGGAATTGCTTCAAGGCCTCGCAGGCAGCTTTTGCAAAGAACGGCAAGAACGAAAGCTTTACGCCCTCACGAGATTCAAATGCAGCTTTTGAGCGATTGCGAAGGGTAGAAATTCGAGTTACGTCTACTTCGACCACAGATGTTAACTGAGCAGATATTTGTAGTGACTCAACCATGCGTTCGGCAATAACTTTACGAAGCCGGGACATTGGTTCAGTTCGACCACGAAGTTCGCTAGGTGGAGCATAGTTTGCGACAACGGCAGAAGTAGTAGGCGCAACATGAGGCTTGGATTCAACTGGTCGATCGGTAGGAACTACTACGGGAGCAAGAGTGGTTGGAGCAGTCAGAATATCTTCTTTTCGAATTCGACCACCAACACCAGTTCCAACGACAGTGGAAAGTTCTACGCCTCGTTCGGCTGCAATTTTGCGAACTAACGGCGTGGCATAAGCAGAGCTGTTATTTGGGCTGGCTGTTTGCGTTGGCACTAGAGCAGCAGGTGCAACTGGCACTGGCACTGGAGCCGGAGTAGGTGTTGGCGCAGGAGCCACCGCCGTCATCACCGGTGATGACGTTGCGCCGGAAGTAAGAGCTGAAGAAGACTCTGCAGCCGCCGCACCGGAAAGTGCGCCAATTGTGCCAAGTTGCGCACCAACTAAGGCAACACCATCTTCGCCAACAGTAATTTCCAGCAAGATTCCAGACACAGGCGAAGGAATTTCAGTATCAACTTTGTCAGTTGATACTTCAAGTAATGCTTCATCGGCAGCAACTGAATCACCGATTGCTTTGAGCCATCGAGTTACGGTTCCTTCGGTGACACTTTCACCTAGAGCTGGAAGTAATACCGGTGTAACTAACCCAGTTGCCGAAGCGCTGGGTGTTGCCGCCGCCGGTGCGGAAACTTCAGGCTTTACTTCTACTGGGGCTACAGCTTCAACAGGAGCAGCTTGTGCAACAGGAGCAGCTTGTGCAACAGGAGCAGGAGTGCTGCCAGAATCAGCGATAACAGCGAGCGCGCCACCAACTAGAACTACGGCATCTTCACCAGCAATGATTTCGGTAAGTACCCCGCTTACTGGTGAGGGGATTTCAGTATCAACTTTGTCGGTCGATACTTCAAGTAATGGCTCGTCTGCAGCAACAGTGTCGCCCACAGCTTTTAGCCAACGAGTTACAGTTCCTTCGGTGACGCTTTCGCCCAGTTGGGGCATGGATACCGTAGTGGCCACTTGCCGTTACTCCTTTAACTAGTTGTATTAAGGCTATCGCTTATGCGTGGGCATGGAGCGGCTTGCCAGCCAGCGCCATGAACGCTTCTCCCATTGCTTCGTTTTGAGTTGGATGGGCATGCACTAATGGGGCAACATCCTCAGCGGTGCCTTCCCAGTTGTAAATCAGTTGGGCTTCGCCGATTAGTTCGCCGACACGGGCACCAATCATGTGCACTCCAACGACAATGCCGTCACTCTTTTTGCGAACCAATTTGATAAATCCGGCTGTCCCGAGGATTTGGCTCTTGCCGTTGCCGCCTAAGTTGTATTCGTAGCTTTCGACTTCGCCGTACTTTTCCTTGGCTTGTGCTTCAGTAAGTCCAATGCTGGCAATTTCAGGTTCGCTGTAAGTGACTCGTGGAATGCCAAGCTCATCGATCGTGGCAGGTGCAAGGCCAGCAATTTCTTCGGCAACAAAAATTCCTTGCTGGAATCCGCGGTGCGCTAGTTGTAGACCAGGAACTATGTCGCCAACTGCAAAAATTCCTAGAACATTGGTAGCCAGCCGGTCATTCGCTAATACAAAACCGCGATCCATGTTCACGCCTTGTTCTTCGTAACCAAGATCTTGCGTACGTGGGCCACGACCAACGGCAACTAGCAATAATTCAGCACTTACTGTGTCGCCAGATTCGAGAGTTACTGTGACGCCAGTTGCATCCTGAGTAGCTGACTGGAAGCGCACGCCAGTTTTGAAATCAATTCCGCGCTTGCGGTATGCGCGTTCCATGGCTTTAGATACCGCAGCATCTTCAGCAGGAACCAGATTAGGTAAACCTTCAATGATGGTTACGTCGACACCGAAGGATTTCCAAACTGATGCAAACTCAACTCCGATTACACCGCCACCCAAGATCATCACGCTCTTTGGTACGTAATCCATCTGTAACGCTTGATCGCTAGTCATGATGCGACCATCGATATCTAGTCCTGGAATTGAACGAGCGTAGGAACCAGTGGCAAGCACAATGTTTTTGCCTTCGTAACGTTGGCCATTTACTTCGACAGCATTCGGAGCAACTAATTTGCCAGCACCTTCGACATATGTAATGTCTCTGCTTTTTACTAAACCTTGCAAACCTTTGTAGAGGCGACCGATGACTCCGTCTTTGTATTCATTAACTTTGGTCATGTCGATGCCATTGAAAGTACTGTGCACACCAATGTGCTCACCTTCGCGAGCGGTGTCAGCTACTTCGGCAGCATGCAGTAACGCCTTAGTTGGAATGCAGCCACGATGTAAGCAGGTACCGCCGAGTTTGTCTTGTTCTATTAGAACAACAGAAAGCCCTAGTTGTGAAGCTCGCAAAGCGCAGGCATAGCCGCCGCTTCCGCCACCCAAAATCACGATGTCGTGCATCAAACCTCCGCCGATAAGACCCGGTTACATTCCGGTATTTCCTAGTCTTTCACGACTTGGAACCAAGACGTATGTCGGGTCTGGCGCAATGCGCTTAGATCTCGGCTCGACCATCCATTACATCTTCAATAAAGGTGACCATAGTGCGAATTCCAAAGCCAACTCCGCCCTTGTGGGTATAGCCATATGGAGAGCCTGGATTAAATGCTGGACCGGCAATGTCTAGATGAGCCCACGGTAAACCTTCTGCAATGAAATCCTTCAGGAACCAGCCAGCGGAGAGCATGCCGCCTTCACGCGGGCCAACATTTGCAATGTCTGCAACAAGTGAATCCAGTCCCGCACGTAATTCTTCTGGCATTGGCATCGGCCAAAATTCTTCACCAGCACGATCAGCGCTTACTTTAACTGCATCTCGGACAGCATCATCGCCCATTACGCCAGCAGTTCGGTGGCCAAGTGCTACGACTGCATGACCAGTCAAAGTTGCTATATCCAACACGACATCTGGGTTATCTTCGGCTGCGCGAACTAGGGCATCAGACATCACTAACCGTCCCTCGGCATCAGTATTAAGCACTTCAATAGTGCGACCACCATAAGTAGTTACTACATCGCCGGGACGCTGCGCACCACCACCAGGCATATTTTCAGCGCAGGCAGCATAAGCAGTTACAGCAACGTCCAATTCAAGATCTGCGATTGCTCGGATAGTTGAGATAACGGCAGCGGCGCCAGACATGTCATCTTTCATGTGATGCATGTTCGCTGGCGGCTTTAGGGAAATACCGCCGGTATCGAATGTGATGCCCTTGCCAACTAATGCCACATGCTTACTTGCGCCCTTTGGCTTGTATTCCATGCGAATCAAGCGAGGGGGACGAGTCGAGCCTTGGCCGACTCCAAGAATGCCGCCGTAACCACCAGCGGCAAGTGCTTTCTCATCCAAGATTTCAACTTTGACTTTGGTACCTGCAAGAAATGCTTTTGCTTCTCGCGCTAAGTCTGCGGGCGCAAGATGTAGTGGAGAAGTATTGATCAAGTTTCGAGCAAAGCTAACACCATCAGCAAGTACTTGGGCCCGGACCAAAGCATCACGGTGCTGTGCAGTGCGTGGCTTAGTTGTAAATAATGCAATTGACGTAACGGGTGACTTAGTTTTTTTAATTGTTGCTACACGATGTTCGGTGAAGGAATATGCGCCAAAAGCTGCACCTTCTAAAATTGCACCAGCTTCTACGGCGTCATTTGCCGTGATCGCAATTGCTACTTTCTTGTAACCAGCTAAGGAGCGAGTAGCACTTCCGGCAGCTCGACGTAGTCGTTCGGCGCTAACTCCATTTGCAGCGCCACCCAGGCCAACAGCAACTATCACTTCAGCACTTGCCAATGAACCTGCTGGGATGCGAACTACTTCATCAATTGCTCCAGTAGCACCCACAGCCCGAAAGGCGTTAGCGATTTTCGTAGCACTTGCCTTTGGAATTGAATCGGCTAAGACAGATACCTTGTTGTCGCTAGTGAGGCCAACAACGACAGCACTTACTGGCGTCGCTAATGGATTACCAGACTTGTATGTCAGTGTTGGTACCTTTGGTGTTACATCGATAGCCACGATTAGCTCCTTTTTAAAAATCTCCAACTTGCCGTCGAAGTGGTCCACCCGACACGTTACTAGTACGGTTTAGGTATGCCTGAAGTCGCCTTACATGCCAGCCACCTAGCCCTCGGAGCCAAGATGGGTCCATTTGGTGGTTGGGATATGCCAATTGAATACACCGCTGGAACAGTTGCTGAGCACAATGGCGTGCGCAATGCGGTAGGAATCTTCGATGTATCTCACATGGGTAAAGTCCGAATTCTTGGACCGGGTGCATATGAATTTGCAAATAGTGTTTTTGCAAACGACATAGATCGAATCAAACCAGGTCAGGCACAGTATTCAATGCTCTGCAATGAATCTGGCGGCATAATCGATGACTTAATTGTGTATTTAGTAAGCAACGAAGAAGTTCGATTCATTCCTAATGCTGGAAATGCATCTACCGTGGTCGCGCACTTGGAAAAAATCGTTCCGGCGAATATTGTGATTGAGAATAATCACTTGACCCAAGGAATCATTGCGATTCAAGGTCCTAAATCTGCCGAACTACTCCAGTCGCTGGAACTTCCAACAGATCATGAATACATGGCCTTTGTTGACGCAACCTGGAATGGCTTTGCTGTGAGTATCTGTCGAACTGGTTACACCGGTGAACACGGCTATGAATTAGTAATTGAGAATGCCGGCTTGGTGCCACTTTGGGATACCTTGCTGCGCAATGGCCAATCCTTAAGTGTTTTACCGTGTGGCCTTGGCGCGCGCGACACTTTGCGCACTGAAATGGGTTATGTATTGCATGGCCAAGACATCAGTCCAGAAATTTCACCAGTGCAAGCGCGAACTGGTTGGGCAGTAGGTTGGGGCAAACCTAACTTCGCTGGTCGCGAGGCCCTGATTGCGGAAAAAGAAGCTGGACCAAGTCGAGTTGCTTGGGGATTACTGGCTACGGGGCGAGGTATTCCACGTAGTCATATGCAAGTTAAGAATGCTGCTGGGGAAGTGGTTGGCGAAACTACCAGCGGTACATTCTCACCGACACTACAAAAGGGAATCGCATTAGCGCTCTTAAATCCTGGCGTTGCTGCAGGAGATCAGTTAATCATTGATGTTCGCGGCAGAGACTTAGAAGTTGTTGTGGCAAAACCACCGTTTGTGAACGCAACAACTAAATAGCAACTTAGAACAGATTTAATTAAGAAAGCCCCCAAGCATTTCTGCTAGGGGGCTTTCTTTTTAGTTTTTTAGACCTTAGCTGGTTTCATAACTAAGTCGTATACAAACACTGCAACTAAAGCTCCAACAATTGGTCCGACTAGATAGATCAGGGCAGATCCCATGTCACCTGTAACTAGAGCAGGTCCAAACCAACGAGCTGGATTCATTGCGGCACCAGTAGCTGGTCCGGCAAAGAAAATGTCTCCAACAATTGCCATGCCAATTGGCAGGCCAGCAACGATTGAAAAAGTTCCGCGGGAATCGACAGCCACACCCATGATTACGATCATCAGAATGAAAGTTGCTACGGCTTCAATCAAGATGCCAGTGCTTGTGGTGACCCCATCAGCCAGTCCTGGAACGCCGCCTAGTGTGCCAAATGCCGACTTTAGAACAGCAGCAGCAGCAGCCGCGCCAATAAGTTGAGCGACTATATAAGCCACTGCGTCCACCGGAGCGATTCTCTTGGTTGCAGCAAGTGCAATAGTCACAGCAGGGTTAAAGTGCGCGCCGGAGATGTGGGCAAAAGCGCAGATGGCAACAAAAATTGCCAACCCGTGTGCAAGTGCAACACCGGTTATGTCTACGCCGTTCATAATTGCGCCAATGCCAAATAGACATAGGAAGAAAACGCCGAGAAATTCAGCGAGTAATCGGGCTGGTGCATCTTTCATTTGTATTACTCCTTAGATTTTTTCGCTATAAAGCGAACCACATCAAGCGTATATAACGATGGCACAGCACTACTCTGATTTAGCCTCGGCGAGTCGGTGAATTTGCGATTATCGCGCCTACGGATTTAGTTGCTATTTTTCTCTGGAATTACGATTGGTCCAGATACATCTGCAATTATTCGAACGTTGGCCCCGTAATGTTTAGCAATATTTTCTGCAGTCAAAACTTGTGATGCAGTGCCGCTTTCAACAACTTCACCGTTTGCGAGCAGCAGCAAACTATCTGGATAGAGACCAGAGACCGTCAAATCATGCATAGTGGAAATAACTGCAATTTTAAGTTCTTTGCGCAGGCGATCAATTAATTCAAGTACTTCTTGTTGATAACCAACGTCTAAAGCAGTCGTTGGTTCATCTAGTAAAACAATAGGACTTGCTTGAGTAAGCGCGCGCGCAATGGCGACGCGTTGCCGTTCGCCACCTGACAAAGTGGCAACATCACGATCAATAAATTCAGTTAGATCAAGTTCGCTAATTACATAGTGGGCGATTTCTAAATCTCGGGGTGATTCAGTTGCAAGTAGCTTTAGGTGAGCGGTCCTGCCAAGTAGGACATAATCAAAAACGCGCATTCCGGCGGGCATAACGGGGTCTTGTGCAACGTATGCGATCCAACAGGCACGATCACGGTGGGATAGGTCGCGCAAATTTATGTCATCGATAAACAAGTCCCCAGTTGATGGCACAATTCCAGCCAAAGCCTTAAGTAATGATGACTTGCCCGCGCCATTAGGACCAATGATGCAAACCCATTGCCCAAGAGAAACATCAATTGAGATATCTTTAACGATATTTTGACCACTTAACTCCACATGCAAGTTGGAAACTCTTAGTTGTGTCATGTGACTGATCCATTCTTACTGGAACCAAGTACAAACAAAAAGAATGGAGCTCCAAGCAGCGCAGTTACCACACCAATTGAGATTTCTTGCGGAGCCAAAATTGTGCGCGCTAAAACATCTGCAAAAACTAAAAATATTCCGCCATAAATTATTGATAGCGGCAACAGGATCCGGTAAGAGTTCCCAACAATCAATCGCAAAATATGCGGCACAATGATTCCGACAAACCCAATAAGTCCGGTGACCGAAACCGCAGCGGCCGTACCAAGAGATGCTGCCACAATGATTGCCCCACGAGCTCGACCGACTGGTAAGCCCATGGTTAGCGCTTCTTCATCACCAACTGCAAATACATCCAGGACTCGGCGATATCTGAGCAAAACCAAAATGCAAACCGTTACATACGGAGTAATTACTACTAAGTCTTGCCAGCCCGAAGTTGATAACCTACCCAGAACCCAGGCGTAAATTTCGCGAATCTTGTCAGTGTTCTGTTGTTGTAACAAAGTTTGAATAGCAGTTAGCAAGCTAGCTACTGCAACTCCAGCAAGTACAAGTGCCGTTGAAGATCTGCCTGCGATAGCGGAACGACCAAGTGAATAAGTAAGAAGTACCGCTCCAAGAGCTCCGGCAAAAGCGGCTATTGGGAGTAAGAATTTTGAGGTGCCTGTCCCATAGAAGATCGCAATTGTGGCGCCTAAGCCGGCACCGGCCGAAACTCCTAATAGGTATGGATCGGCAAGTGGGTTGCGAAACGTTCCTTGGTAAGCACAACCAGCACTTGCCAACATCGAACCCACAACAAATGCCAGAAGCACGCGAGGCAAACGTAGTTGCCAAATAATGGTCGTATTCGAAGTAGTTCCTAATGTTGAATTACCAAATAATTGATTTGATATTTCTGACCAGACTACATTCGGCGCGATTGTTACTGCACCTATCGATACCCCAATGGTCAAGGTAATAAGAACTGCGACAGCACTAAGTGCCCATGCCCAATTGGGTATGGTGCGTGCTGTCGCAGTTCTCATTAGTCTTCCGTTCCTGTTACCAACTAGGCCGGGGAAACTTTTAATATTCCATCGACGATTGCATTAACAAAGTCAACGGTGCGGGGACCCCAACGAGAGGCCACATCGTCGTCAAGTTCCACAACGCTACCACTGGTAACAGCGGTCAAATTTTCGAAACCAGGTCGTTGAGCCAAGGTGGTTGCTGTCTGTTCACAACACTTTGTGTCAGCCAGGAAGATGATTGCTGGATCTGCAGCAACAACGAACTCTGGAGACAGTTGTGGGTATCCGCTCGCAGCATCAGCCGAGGTATCAGCAATGTTAGTTAAACCTGCCAAAGCATATATCGATCCGATGAAGGTAGCCGAAGTTACTGTGTAAAGCGTGTTATCTAGCTCGTGGAAATAAGTAAGTCCAGAAGCATTAGTTGGAAGTTTTGAAATAGCAGTTTCAATTTCAGACTTCATAGTTGAAGTCAAGGTACTTGCTGACTCCACATTTCCGGTAGCCGTTCCAAGCTCAGCAATTTGTAAGTAGGTGTCGTCAAGTGATGTTGCGGCGTACTGCACCAAAACTGGAATGTTGGCAGCAGTTAACGCTGCGACAATCCCGTCAGCGTCAAAGCTCACTACGACTAAATCAGGGGAGAGGGCAACAATTGATTCCAAATTTGGAGTAAATCCAGATAGATCAGAGATTGGTGCTTCAGCTGGGTAATTGGATTGGTCGTCAACGGCAATCACTTGATCGCCAGCATCGATTGCAAACAAAATTTCAGTTGCGGTAGGCGATAGCGAAATGATTGAAGTTGGTTGCTCTGCAATTGTGATAGATGCACCATTGTTTTCAATAGTGACTGGGAAACTTGCAGATACTGCCGTAGGTTCTGGTGAACTCGCAGTACTGGAATTAGATTGGCCACAAGCGGTCAGCAATAGTGCACTAACTGCAACGACCACATGGAATTTCTTGAACATTTTTCTCCTTGTGTGGTCGAAGAAATATCCGACGCAGCACACACAAGGTGTGATTCGGCGAACTCTTCCTCGAGAGTTTTTACGAAAACTACGTTCCCAGGCGACCTGACTTGTGACTTTTGATCACTTCACAGTTGCGGGACAGCGTCGGATTTTCACCGAACTTCGCTGGTAACGCGGTGATGCGACTGTAGCACACCAAAATTTCAGTGTGATCGCGCAGATAGATAAATCTAAATGTTTGTTATTGTGCCGGCTTTAAGGACATTGGCCCATAGACTTCGCGGTCTGCTTCATAAAGTGTTACTGCTTCAACGCCGCCGGCTAAAAGTGCTTCCCAAGTTTGCCCAATGTACTCTTCAGCATCAGTTTGGGTTGGGAATTCGGTCAATACTGCTTCGGCAGGTAGGGATGGAGCGGGTGTGCCATCTTCAGTTTGATAAATCCAAGTCCATGACATGACAATCTCCTAACTAAATAACTAAACCTAATTCTATTTAGCTACTGCAGCGTATGCGTTACTTTTTTACTTTTGGAGTAACTGGAGCGCCACCAGCTTTAATTCGCGGAGGTGGGATTCTAAATCTGCGAAGTTGTAGCGCCCGAAGAACGCCATAAGAAATCGCGCCTTTGCGCTGGCTCTTTTCTGGAAATTCCTTACGTAACGAGCGACCAAGTAAAACGCCAACCAAGATCGTGTCCAGAACAACTAAAAGCAAAATACTGGTCCAGACATAAACCACAGTAGTTTGCACAGTTGGGTTATTAATCAAACCTAAAATCAAAACTAGAAATGCCATTGGCACGAAGAATTCACCAACAGTGCGGCGGCGATCAATGTAGTCGCGAACCTGAGCTTTTACTGGCCCAGCATCACGAGTCGGAAAGTACTTTGCATCGCCTGCTAAAAGCCCAGCGCGAGAAATAGACCGAGCTTCGCGATCGCGCTCGCGGGCTGCTCGCTTAGCAGCTTTTGGATCCTTTGGAACCGAAATTCCTTGCTTCCGAGCGGACTCGGCTTCTTTGCGTTTAGGCGTTGGGCGACCCTTACCAGACTCTTCATTTGATGCGGTGGTCTCTTCGGTACTCATAGTTCTTAATGCTAACTTACGAAGATGCGAGTACTCGTAAGCCCTGACTGTTTCACCGGAACTCTTACGGCGCTAGAAGCAGCCCAAGCAATGCGATCTGGCTGGTTAGCATCTCATCCCGATGATGAAGTAGTTATTGCTCCACTTTCAGACGGTGGTCCAGGATTCGTCGATGGATTGCACGCAGTACTTGGCGGCGAAGTTATAACTGCATTCGTGTCGGACCCATTGGGGCACAAAACTCCTGCGCAATACCTGATGCGAGGGACTGAGGCCTGGATCGAATCAGCACAAGCATGTGGCCTGCACTTAATTGCAAAGCAAGATCGCGATCCACGTAAAACTTCAACTTATGGTGTCGGCGAACTAATGCTTGACGCGAAAAATCGTGGCGCCACAAAAATCACGATCGGACTGGGCGGCAGCGGGACTAACGATGGCGGGGCCGGCATGCTGGCTGCCATCGGAGCAACTGCGGATGCGAGCTTGATCAATGGCGGAGCCGAGCTTAAGCAAATTTCTGAAATTGACTTATCCGCATCAGTTGCAAGCTTTGCCCAGATTCAAATTGTTGTTGCTAGCGATGTAGACAATCCATTACTTGGTTTACGCGGGGCAACGGCAGTATTTGCGCCGCAAAAAGGTGCGGATGATTTTGCCGTGATGGAACTTGAAGGCGCACTGGAAAATTTCAGTAAGGTTTGTGGACGTCGAAGCGATGGAAAAGATCCCGCAGTAGCCATCGGCGCGGGTGCTGCAGGTGGCCTTGGATATGGGTTAATGCTTCTGGGCGCAACGCGTGTGGCAGGTATCGAAACTGTGCTCGAGATTGTGGAGCTAGATCGGCAGATTTCACTTGCTGATTTAGTTATCACCGGCGAAGGCCGACTGGATGATCAAAGTCTGCATGGCAAAGTGATTGCTGGTGTGGCGAGCCACGCAGCAGCACTTGGCAAACCATGCGTAGCAATTGCCGGTGATGTTCGACTTGGCAAACGAGAATGCGCTGCAGCTGGAATCGACTCTGCTTATTCAATGTCAGAGTTTGCTGGTAGCGAACGCTCTTTGGCTGATCCTGGGCAAGTCCTGATAGAGGTAACAACCCGCGTTTCCCTAACCTGGGGACGCCGTTAGCCGGCCGCTGCCAAATATCGCAATTTATGCAACTTTGTCGTAGCCTAGAGAGAGCAACGCAATAAGGGAGAGAAATGACCGCCGAAACTACTCAAGCAACCAGCGTAGTAATTACTGAAACTGCTGCCGTAAAAGTAAAGAATTTGCTCGACCAAGAAGGTCGCGATGACTTAAACCTTCGAATCGCAGTACAACCTGGCGGTTGCTCTGGTCTGCGCTACCAACTCTTCTTTGATGACCGCAGCCTTGATGGCGACGTTCGCCAAGAGATCAATGGCGTGGGCGTAGTAGTAGACCGCATGAGCGTTCCTTACCTAGGCGGAGCGGTAATCGATTTCGTTGACACGATTGAAAAGCAAGGCTTCACAATCGACAATCCAAACGCATCAGGTTCATGTGCCTGTGGTGATTCTTTTAACTAGAGAATGTTGACCCAAAGTATTTAAGCCCTTTCCAAGCAAAAAGCCACCCACGAAGATTTATGGGTGGCTTTCTTGTTAGGCTCATCGACTGTGCGCATAGCGATTACTGGTTCAGTTGCAACTGACCACTTGATGACCTTTCCGGGACTCTTCAACGATTCGTTGATGGCCGATCAGCTTCACAATGTCTCGCTGTCATTCCTGGTGAATGATTTGCAGATTCGACGCGGCGGGGTAGCAGCAAACATTTGTTTTGGAATGGGCGTCTTAGGTGGCAATCCTTTACTAGTAGCCGCAGTTGGTTCAGATTTTGCAGAATACAAAAATTGGCTCGAGAAGCACGGCGTAAATTGCGAGCATGTCCATGTTTCTACAACTGCGCACACTGCCAGATTTATGTGCACTACCGACCAAGAGCAAAATCAGATTGCTTCCTTTTATCCTGGCGCAATGAGCGAGTCGGGCGAATTAGACCTGGCTGAAATTGCCCGCAAGGTTGATGGTTTAGGACTTGTCCTGATCGGTGCTGACGATCCAGATGCCATGCGCAAACACACTATGGCGTGCAAAGCACTTGGCGTGCCTTTCGTGGCTGATCCGTCACAGCAACTTCCGAGATTAGATGGCCCACAGACTGTTGACGTTATTGATGGCGCGACTTACCTATTTAACAATGAATACGAAGCCACTTTGATTGAGCAGCGCACTGGTTGGTCATCTGATGAAGTTTTGGACCATGTTGGCGTACGAATTACCACCCTAGGCAAGAACGGTGCTCGAATTACTTCGCGCGATGGCTTGAATATCTCGGTCCCAGTAGCGCAAGAAAAAGTTATCAAGGACCCAACTGGAGTCGGCGATGCATTTAGAGCTGGTTTTCTGATGGGCTTGGGTTGGGGACTTGAACTTCAACGCTGCGCAGAAGTTGGATCGTTGTTGGCCACTTATGTAATTGAAACTGTGGGCACTCAAGAATTTGTATTGGATAAAGCTGAATTTATTGAACGCCTAAGTCAGGCATATGGGCAAGATTGCGCCCAAGATGTGGCAAGTCACTTAGGTCGTTAAAGACATGACACCTGATTGGGATTACGATTTTCCTGATCCAACTTTGGCGCCACCAGAAATTGATTTGGTTGCGATTAGTGCATTTGACTCCGTGGGAATTCCGCTAGAAATAAATCCAAATATTGAATGGCCCAAGTTAACTAACTTCGGTTCAACTTGGCATAGCGAAGTATTGATTACAGCGTATGAGCACGGCCTATTTCCTATGCCTTATGAAATTGACGGACAAGATTCCGCAATTGGCTGGTGGTCACCAGCGGAACGAGCAATTTTCTATCCCGGCCAAATAATCATTTCAACATCTCTCAAAAGAAGTATGAAAAAGTTTTCGATCACTATGAACCGTGATTTTAGGGCAGTCATTTCAGCATGTGCCGATCCGCGACGAGAAGGTAGCTGGATCAATCACGATGTCATCGAGGCGTTTTGCAAGTTACATGAACAAGGTCTCGCGCACTCGATTGAAGTGAGGGATTCCAAAGACAAACTTGTCGGGGGACTTTATGGCATCGAACTTGGCGGGGTATTCGCTGGCGAGTCCATGTTCCATTTTGAAACCGATGCCTCTAAAGCCGCGCTGGTTTACCTGGCCAAATCGCTAGATGATGGCTCTGGTCGGATTATCGATACCCAATGGATGACGGATCATTTGAGCTCATTGGGGGCTAAAGCCATTAGTCGCGCGGAATATTGTGCCAATTTACCGACGCTTTTGGGCCTTGCGCCCAAGTTTTCTAGTGCTGGTTAAATCCACCAATCAGCGAATGTGATCTTGCTCCCTTGGGTGGTCCCAAACCCATGATCTCGTGGGGTTTGGGGTAATGTTAAGCCTAGGAAATTCGTTTATTGGCGCGATTAATGTGTAGTAATCGGCTCAACCAAAAGGATTAGTTACTAGTGAAAATCAAAGTGCGCCGTAGGCAACTTAGAACCATTTCCGCTGCAACAGTTGGAATGATTTTGCTTTCTGGTTGTTCACTAGACAACCAGTACGGCCGAATTGGCATGCCAGAACCTGCCACCGAAGAAGGAAATCGAATTCTTTCGCTTTGGCAAGGCTCGTGGCTAGCTGCACTCATTGTTGGTGTCTTGGTTTGGGGATTATTACTCTGGGCGATTGTCGCTTATCGCCGTAAAGAAGGCGATGGCCTACCAGAGCAAGTCCGCTATAACGTTCCGCTAGAAATTCTCTATACCATCGTGCCGTTGATGATGATTTTGGTGCTGTTTTATTTCACGCAGCGAGATCAGACAATTCTAACCAAGCTAGACAATAGCCAAACTCATAGCGTGAACGTTGTGGGATGGCGTTGGTCGTGGGCATTCAATTATGACGATGAAAATGTTTATGACGTCGGCACGCCAGGTCAACCACCTGTCCTTTGGTTGCCCGTCGATGAAAAAGTTAAATTTGAATTGACTTCACCAGATGTAATTCACTCGTTCTGGATTCCAGCATTCTTGATGAAGATGGACGTAGTCCCAGGTCGTAATAATCAGTTTGCAGTCACTCCAAATACTGAAGGTGTATTTAAAGGCAAGTGTGCGGAACTTTGTGGAGTCGATCACTCGCGAATGCTCTTTGATGTCAAAGTAGTTTCGCGCGCAGAGTACGACGCCCACATGGCGGATTTAAAAGAACGTGGTCAAGTAGGCAAAATCGACTCTGGTCGATCTGAAGTAGCAGGAGTTTCCTAATGGCAATTTTGGATAAGCCAGTACAAGCCCCACAAGGCACCTTGCGACCGCCTGCCAAAAAGGGCAACTTTGTAGTTAAAACCATTACCTCAACCGACCATAAAGTCATTGGCAATCTCTACATGGTCACATCATTCGCCTTCTTTGCAATTGCTGGTTTGATGGCGTTAATTATGCGCGCTGAGTTAACTCGGCCAGGCCTTCAGTTTGTAAGTAATGAGCAGTACAACCAATTGTTCACAATGCACGGAACTTTGATGTTGTTTCTATTTGCGACTTCACTATTTGCTGGTTTTGCAAATGCGATCATGCCGCTTCAAATTGGTTCACCTGACGTATCGTTCCCGCGCTTAAACATGGTCAGCTACTGGCTGTACCTGTTTGGCGGCATCATCGTAATGCTAGGTTTCTTGACTCCTGGTGGCGCTGCTGGCTTTGGTTGGTTCGCTTACGCACCGCTTTCAAATGTAATCAACTCTCCAAACGTTGGATCAGACTTGTGGATCCTTGGTTTAACTATGTCGGGTATGGCGAGCATCTTGGGCGCAGTTAACTTCATTACGACAATTTTCACTATGCGCGCACCTGGCATGACTATGTTCCGGATGCCAATTTTTACTTGGAATGTTTTGCTTACTAGTGTTCTAGTTTTGATGGCATTCCCAGTGCTTGCAGCAGCCATGCTGATGCTTGAAGCTGATCGCAAGTTCGGTGCTGTTGTTTTCGACGCCGCCAACGGTGGCGCGATTTTATGGCAGCACTTGTTCTGGTTCTTCGGTCACCCTGAGGTTTATATCTTGGCATTGCCGTTCTTTGGAATTGCAACTGAGATTTTGCCAGTGTTTAGTCGCAAGCCGATCTTTGGTTACAAGGGTCTGGTGTTTGCAACTATTGCAATTGCCGGATTGTCAGTTGCAGTTTGGGCACACCACATGTACGTAACGGGCGCAGTTAACTTGCCGTTCTTTGCGTTTACCACCATGTTGATTGCGGTTCCAACGGGCGTGAAGTTCTTTAATTGGATTGGCACCATGTGGGGCGGTTCGGTAAGTTTCGAGACCCCAATGCTTTGGACAATCGGATTCTTAACAACGTTCCTGTTTGGTGGCCTAACTGGAATTATCTTGGCTGCGCCACCTTTGGATTTCCACGTAAGTGATTCTTATTTCGTGGTGGCACACTTCCACTACGTAGTATTCGGTACTGTCGTGTTTGCCATGTTCGCTGGATTCTATTTCTGGTGGCCAAAGTTCACCGGCAAGATGCTGGATGAACGTTTAGGTAAGTTACATTTCTGGATGGTATTTTTCGGCTTCCACATAACTTTCTTGGTCCAACACTGGCTAGGCGTTGAAGGTATGCCTCGTCGCTATGCCGACTATCTGGCAAGTGATGGTTTCACTACTTTGAACATGGTCTCAACTGTTGGGTCGATTGTTTTGGGTGCCTCAACGTTCGTATTCCTCTGGAACATCTACAAGACCAACAAGTACGCACCGATGGTTAATTGCGATGATCCATGGGGTTGGGGAGCTTCTCTTGAGTGGGCAACGTCATGTCCACCACCACGTCATAACTTTGTGGAATTGCCTCGGATTCGTAGTGAGCGACCAGCTTTTGATTTGCACCATCCGGAAGTTGCCGCACTGGAACATCGGGATCGCAGCGAAGCATTTGAAACAGCAGCCGGTAGCACGCCAGGGAAAGGTCACTAAACCATGATTGTTGGTGGCAAGTTATTTGCATACGGAACTGTTCTTTACATCGGACTAGCAATCGTTTATTGGTTCATGAGTGGTGATGTAATCGGAACAACAGCATTGGCGTTAACCGGTGGCTTGGCATTCCTAATTGCTTTCTACGTACTCTTTACTTCAAGGCGCGTTGGCCCATTGCCTGAAGATAATGAATTTGCATTGATCTCCGACATTGATCCTGACTACGGATTCTTTTCACCTTATTCATGGTGGCCATTTGCAATTGGACTTTCAGTCGCAATATTTGTTCTTGGTTTTGTATTTGCTCGCTGGATGATGGTCTTTGGATTGTTTGCACTCATGATGGCCATTTACGGTTTAATCTTCGAGTACTACCGCGGCGAATTCGTAAAGTAAGTTACCGCAGGCACTGCTTGTGACCGGCTCACTTCGACTTGAACTAGCTTGCACAATCGGACAAGTGGCCGGTGGGGTATCACGCACACTAAAACGCGGTCGCGGTGACACTTTAACGGGTCGCGTAATTCTTGCGTTGGATAAGAATGCCATTTCCAAGTTGGCATTTCAGCGTGATGTAGTTCTAGTTAGCGGAACTAATGGCAAAACCACATCAACGGCAAACTTAACTGCCATTTTGCAGGAGTACGCCCACGAAGGTGTTAGCACTAGTGACTCTGGGGCCAACATGCCAGCTGGTATCGCTGCCGCGCTGGCAAGTAAGCCGAGAAATCGATTTGCTGCATTAGAAGTCGATGAGATGTATTTGCCACAGATCTTTCGACAGACAAAACCGAAAGTCGTGGTGCTGTTAAATCTTTCGCGAGACCAGTTACATCGAACTGGTGAAGTGCGAAAAGTATCCCAGCTTTGGCACGACACGTTTGCCACAGATGAAGTCAGCCTAGTTATCGATCGGGACGATCCATTCTTGGAATACTCCGCAGCCCAGGCCGGGCACGTGATTCGAGTGTCTTTCGGTGGGCGCAGGCATCCAGATGCTGCAACCTGCCCACAGTGCGCAGCGATCTTGGACTGGAGCAAAGGTGACTACCAATGCGTTTGTGGCTTAGGTGCAAAGTTGCCAGATGTGCGAGCTGACAAACGATTACGCGGCCCGCAGCGCAATAGCACGCTGATTGTCGAGGCGGCCCGCTTAATGGGCGCTGAAATAAATGCCCTGGAGGCCCAAGAAATAACGTCACATTCCCCAGATCGAATCACGGATTTTGAAGTTAAGGGCCGCAAGATACCCACACACTTGGCTAAGAACCCAGAAAGCTGGCGGGAAGCTTTGACTCAGATCACGCAGCAAAGCGTAATCCTTTCGGTAAATGCTCGAGGAATTGATGGCAGAGACACTTCCTGGCTCTGGGACATTGACTACTCGAGCTTGCTAGGTAGGCAAGTTATTTGCACGGGCGATCGAAAACTAGATGTGGCATATCGACTAAGTGTGCAAGGCATTGATGTTGCACTGGCTCAGGATTTTGAATCTGCGGTAGCGGCCACCTCTGCTACTGAAATCCAGGCAATTGCAAGTTACACAGCGTTTCAGGATCTGACTGCGCAGGCACTTGGCATTTCAGCTACTCAAGGTGGCTATGCATGAAGCTTTCAATAATTCGGCTGTATCACGATCTGCTTGGCACTTACGGCGACCAAGGCAACGCTGAAGTCCTAATCCATCGAGCAAAGGCCCGAGACATTGACGTGGAACTAATTGAAATTGCACCAAATCAAATCGTGCCCCGAAGCGGCAATATCTATTTACTTGGGGGAGGCGAAGATGGCCCACAGGTTGCTGCGTTAGAAATGCTGCGGGCTGACGGTGGCCTAAATTATGCGGCCGCAGGTGGCGCCACAGTATTTGCAGTTTGTGCCGGGTTTCAGATTATTGGATCATCCCTTGATTCAGTCGAAGGCAAAATAAGTGGACTTGGTTTGGTAGATGCAGACACGGTTTACACCAACGCACCTCGAAGTGTTGGAGAACTAGTCGTACAACCCACCCGAGGTGATTTGCCGGTGCTAACTGGTTTTGAAAACCATCAAGGCCTTACGCAATTGGGTCCTGACATGCCCGCTCTTGGCAGTGTCTTAAGTGGTACCGGAAATGGTTTTAATAGAACCGAAGGGGTCTGGCATGGCAATGTGTTTGGAACTTACATGCATGGACCTGCACTAGCTCGAAATCCAGAACTTGCTGACACCGTATTGCAATGTGCGGTCGGTCCGATGCGGCCATTCACGGACTCGCTAGCTCAGGAGCTAGCTGCTGAGCGCCGACATACTTTGACTGGCAACTAAAAACCCGCCCAACATAAAGCTGGACGGGTTTTTAACTATTTCGCTTTAGTGACTTTCAATTTCCTTCAAGTGTGACTGTGCTTGATGAAGTTCGTGCTCAGCGTGATGTGCAGCTTCGCGCAACTCTTCGTCTGTCGGTGTTGGGATTACATCAGAGTAGAACCACTGGGAAAGCTTGGCTCGAGCGATCGACTTGGCAGCCTTAGGATTGCGGACGCCATTGCCATCAACTGCAGATGGTAACTCAAGTGGAATCACATCGGCCTTAGCAAGCAACTTGGCGCGCTCTGCTTCACCGATTGGTTCGTGGATTTCTAAGAACTCACCACTTGGTAGTCGAAGGATGCGACCAGTTTCGTAACCATGTAACAGCTTGTTATTGTCGCTTCGCTGCAGTCCTAAGCAAATTCGCTTAGTAACCACAAATGCCAGCGGTGGCGCTACGAATAGTAAGAACCGGAAGCCCCAAGTGATCTGGTTGATCGAGAGATTAAAGGCCACAGCAATGATGTCGTTTCCACCTGAGATCACCAGGATCATGTAGAAGACCAAAGACATTACGCCCAAGGCAGTCCGCGTTGGTGCGTTACGTGGTCGATCTAGCAAGTGATGCTCGCGCTTATCGCCAGTTGCCCAGGCTTCGATCCATGGGTACAGGCCAAGTGCAGTGAACATGATGCCAGGGACGATCAGCGCCGGGATCAAAATATTCCAGCTGAGCGTATGCCCCAGAATATTGGTTTCCCAGTTAGGAGTTAGGCGTACTGCGCCATCAAGCCAACCGATGTACCAGTCTGGCTGCGAGCCGGCAGTAACCTGCGAAGGCGTATACGGTCCGTACATCCAAACAGGGTTAATGGTAACCAGCGCGGCAATCAGCACGGTGATGCCAAATACCACGAAGAAGAAGCCACCAGCTTTTGCCATGTAAATCGGGAATAACCGGAAACCAACTACGTTACTTTCGGTGCGACCTGGGCCAGGGAATTGGGTGTGCTTTTGGTAGAACACCATGATTAAGTGAACCGTGATTAAGCCCAAGAGAATTCCTGGAATCAAGAGAATGTGGATTGAGTAAAGTCGCGGCATAAAGTCAGTACCTGGGAATTCGCCACCGAATAGGAACATTGCGACGTAAGTGCCAACAAGCGGAATGGCCTGAATAATTCCTTCAGCAATTCGCAAGCCAGTGCCTGAAAGTAAGTCATCGGGTAGTGAGTAGCCAGCAAAACCTTCAAGCAGCGCAAGTACAAGAAGTAACGTGCCAATGACCCAGTTGATTTCGCGCGGCTTGCGGAATGCTCCAGTGAAAAACACCCGAAGTAAGTGAACGGAAACTGCAGCGACGAAGAAGAGCGCAGCCCAGTGATGGATCTGACGCATCAATAAGCCGCCACGAACGTCAAAAGAAATTGCCAGAGTCGAAGAATAAGCCTCAGACATCTTTACGCCCTTGAGAGGAACGTAAGATCCGTTGTAGATAATTTCTGTCATCGATGGGTTAAACCACAAAGTTAGGTAAGTACCCGAAAGCAATAAAATTATGAAGCTGTAAAGCGCAATTTCGCCCAACATAAATGACCAGTGGTCTGGGAAAACCTTATCCAGTAATCGCTTAGTAAAACTTGCCGATGCTAAACGATCATCGATGTATGCCGCAACAGCTCCGCCCTTTGTGACAGGAGTCGCTTGGGCAGGTGCCTGAATTGATTCTTCGGTGGTGCTCATCCGCGCTCCCAGAAACTAGGTCCTACTGGTTGGTTAAATCCACTTTGGGCAACTAAGTAACCCTCGGCGTCTACTGTGATCGCAAGTTGTGGCATGCGACGTGCAGCTGGTCCGAAAACCACATAGCCCGAGTCTGATAAGTCAAACGTAGACTGGTGACACGGACACAGCAAGTGGTGAGTGCGCTGCTGATAAAGCGAAGTCGGACAGCCCAAGTGGGTACAAATCTTGGAGAATGCCAATACGCCTTGGTAATCCCAGTCTTGTCCTTGCTGCGAGACGATGTCGGCTGGATCCATGCGGACCACGATTATTGAAGCTTTGCCGCGCTGATTGAGGTTTTCTTCCTCATGTTCTATTTCCAGCAAGTTCTCTGGAACAGCGTTAATCAAGCCACCAAGGGGAATATCAGATGCCTTTATCTTTCGATAAGTCGCATCTGTTACTAAGTGAATTCCTTCTTCCCAAATGGTTTCGCGAAGGCGAGTACCGGGCAACGGACCAAGGTCACGAAGGAGTACTACCAGTGGAACCGGGAATAGGGCTAACGCGCCAAGTAAGGAACGTCGGATAATCTTGCGCTCTTTGAAGCCAGATTCAGCTGCGCCGCGCTTAAAACTTGATTCGACTTCTTTGCGTTCTTCATCTGGTGAAGTTAACGCATGCCGAGCTTGAACAACTTCTTCATCGGGCATCAATTTCTTTGCCCAATGAATTGCGCCAATTCCGATCAAGAGAATTGAAAGTCCGAATGTGAACCCAATTGCGACGTGATTGGCGTTAACTACGCCGATGATCGGAATTGTTATCAACGTTGTGTTTGGAATTTTCACAAAAGCCACTACGAACGCAATTATCAGCAATGATGACAAGCCAAACATAGTTGCAACTTGACGTTCAGCGCGGCGTGCTGCCTTTGGATCTATGTCTGCTTTACGGGGGACATGTGGCTCCATGGGAAATACTGAGATGCCACTTACTAAATCTTTGCCATCCTTGGCGCCGTATGGATCACCTGTTGGGTGCTCGAGCTCATTCATTATTTTGCCTTAGCTCCAATCCATACCGCTGCAACAATTAACGCGCCTAAACCGGCAATAAAGATAAACAGACCTTCAGTAACAGGACCCAAGCGTCCGAGGCTAAATCCACCTGGACTTTCATTCTTCTGAAGTTCTTCGATGTAACGAATAATTCCTTGCTTATCTTCAATACTCAAAGTGCTATTTGAGAACACTGGCATGGACTGCGGGCCTGAAACCATTGCTTCGTAAATAGTTTTCGCATCAGAGCCCATCAGGCTTGGCGCAACTCGTCCTTGGGAAAGTGCGCCACCCACAGCTGTTGCCCCATGGCATTGCGCACAATTGGTGCGAAATAACTCGCCACCAAGTGCAACTTCGGCATCAGAGGAATTCAACATCTCTTCAGTTGGAATTGCCGGACCTGGTGCCAAAGTTGCCACAAAGGCAGCTAATGCAGCAGTTTCAGCTTCGTTATAAGACGGCGTTTTCGGCATGGCTTGTACGCCAGGAGCAGCCAGTGGCATCCGGCCAGTGGAAACTTGGAAATCTACCGCAGCAGAACCTACGCCGATTAGGGAAGGACCGTCAGATGCGCCTTGCGCAGCTAAACCATGGCAAGAAGAGCAACCCTCTAAGAACAGTTGCTTACCTTGTTCAACCTGGGTTTCAGTGTTAACCGCGGCTTTCGGAGCAGTCTGAGCGCTGACTGCAGCATATGCTGCGCCAGTTGTTCCTAGCCCAACAACTAGCACTGCAAATAGTGCTGCTGGATGTCTCCGATTCAGTGCCACAGTATTCCTCTTCTAATTTTCTAGGATTTTTAAAACTTTTTAGTGCTGCAGTTACTTAATTAGGTAGATAGTTGCAAACAGGGCAATCCAAACAACGTCAACAAAGTGCCAGTAATAAGAAACCACAATCGCTGTGGTTGCTTGTTTGTGTGAGTAATTCTTGCTGGCATAAGTCCGGGCTAGTACAAACAGGAATGCAATTAACCCGCCGGTAACATGCAGCCCGTGGAAACCCGTTGTTAAGTAGAAAGCTGAGCCATACGGCGAAGAAGCTAGCGTCAAACCTTCATGAACTAGCTTGGCGTATTCGTAAACCTGGCCAGATACGAAGAAGAAGCCCATTAGGAAAGTAATAACAAACCACTTACGAAGCCCTTTAACATCGCCACGTTCAGCAGCGAATACACCCAGCTGGCAAGTTACCGATGACAAAACCAGAACAGTGGTATTGATCGACGAAAGTGGGATGTTCAAGAGCTTTACTTCTTCAGCCCAGATCTCTGGGTTTACTGATCGCAGCGTGAAGTACATTGCAAACAGTGCAGCAAAGAACATCAACTCACTGGAAAGCCAAACAATTGTGCCGATCGACACCATATTTGGTCGCTCGGCTTGGCTCGGGACTCGGATCGCAGAAGCTGTACTCACGAACTCGAGTTTACCCAAGAGTCAGGGCGAATTCCCCGCAGGATGGGTGATTTTGGGCGGATGTGACCTACGCCATTACCAGCCCCATTTGACCCCTCGAATTACCGCCTTGGTACGCGCGTCAGATACTCTTTTGGGGTGTCAACATCTGCTTCCACGCTCAAAGTACTGATCTACAGCGACGATTCTGCTGTTCGTGCCAGCGTCCGCCTAGGTTTGGGCCGCAAGCCCTCCCTTAGTTTTGGCGAAGTAGAAATTCTCGAGTGCGCTACGCAACCGGCTGTGCTGGCTGCAGTAGATAAGCGCCCATTTGATTTATTGATTCTGGATGGCGAAGCAACTCCTTCAGGTGGCATGGGACTATGTCGACAACTAAAGGATGAGATTTTCAATTGTCCACCAGTTTTGGTCTTGGTCGGTCGCTTAGATGATCGATGGTTGGCAACTTGGTCCCAAGCCGATGCTGTTGTGGCACATCCCATTGATCCGCGCGCATTAGTTGCTGCGGCGGTGAATCTGCTTCAGGCAGATAGCGCTGTATCCCAGTAGATACACCCAGGCTAACTCGCGATGACTTCGACTACTTGGAAAGAAGTTTTAGGAACTTTAGTTTCTGGCGAAGATCTTTCGTTCGATCAAGCATTTTGGGCAATGAACGAAATGATGTCGGGCACAGCTGCTGACTCACAAATTGCCGCATTGGTTATGGGTCTTCGCGTCAAAGGCGAAACGGCGACAGAAGTAAGCGGCATGGTCAAAGCAATGCTTGCGAATGCAATCGAAGTGAACCTAGATCGAGTTGCAGTTGATGTGGTTGGCACTGGTGGCGATGGCGCACACACCGTAAATATTTCTACTATGGCAGCGCTCACTGTTGCAGGTGCCGGAATACCAGTACTAAAACACGGCAACCGAGCTATCTCATCAAAAGCGGGAACTGCGGATGTACTTGAAGCGCTTGGCGTTGCGATAAACATGCCAACTCATGCGCTTAGCTCATGTGTCGCTGATGCCGGCATTGCATTTTGTTTTGCACCAGCTCATCATCCAGCTATGAAATACGCGGGTGCAGTACGTAAAGAATTAGGTGTACCGACTGTTTTTAATGTTTTAGGTCCACTATCCAACCCTGGCCAACCAGAGGCATCGCTACTTGGTTGCGCAGACTTGCGACTCGCTCCAGTTTTAGCGCAAGTGCAGCTAGAGCGCGGATTTAAATCCATGATTGTTCGCAGCAGCGATGGGCTAGATGAATTGTCTACATCAGCTCCGTCACAGATTTGGGACGTAACTTCGAGTCAATTGCGTGAATACAGTCTGACACCGCAATTGCTAGGTTTGCAGCCGGCAACGATTGAACAATTACGTGGCGGTGACGCTGCCTTCAATGCCCAAGTTGTGCGGGAAATTATTGGCGGCCGAAAAGATGGCAACTTTGGTGCGATTCGAGATGTGGTCGCGCTAAATGCCGCAGCCACGATGGTCACATATGACGCGGCCAAGAACTCTGAAAGATTTGGCCCAGTAAGTGATTCTGCGATTGATCGAATTGCGCGCGCCTTACCAGTTGCCTACGGAACGCTAGATTCTGGCGCCGCTAGTTCGCTGCTAGATGTTTGGATTTCAGTAAGCCAACGTTTTGCGTTAGGCGCTTAGTTTTACGCCTGCAAGTAATTTAGTATTCGGCGCTGCCATTGGATGTGACCAACTAAATCCTGCGGTGATTTCCACAAGTCGTGTTAGACCATCACCTAACCACTTCAGATTCAATTCCATCTCTGCCACCAGAGTTGGCAAGGAAACATCAGTGGCAGCCATAGTTTTAAGATGCGCAATGTATGGCTTCGGATCGTGGCCGGCAGGAGCCTGAATGGCACCTGCGAACCGCCCATGAGTAAATGCCTGAATATCCCAACCGCCTTGCGCGTTAGCTTTGCCTGCAATTAGAAACGGAATAGCGCTTAACTCGCGCAACATACTTGATCTATAAATGCTCGACTCTAGCGCCCGCATTCGGTCGCGAATTATCGCAGCTTCTTCAAATTTTTCAGTTAGCACTAATTCCTGAATTCGATTCAACATTGCTTTCGTAGCAACTACCGAATCACCCGTGAGGATCTCAACTACTTGCGCAGTGATCATTTGGTATTCAGAAACTAGTGAGGTGTCAGCGCAAGGGGCAATACAGCGGTTCATTTCGAAGAGCATGCAGGGTGATATGGAACTCTTGTTTGTTATGCGCTCTTTGCATTGACGCAATTGCGTCACCTGATAAATCGCTTGCGTAGCAAATTCAGCGGACTGCATACTTGAAAATGGACCGATAGCGATTCGATTGGAATCTGGGAAAGCGGGCTGTCTAACTAATGACAATCTCGGAAATTTATCACTTGTCAGAGTCAGCCAAATTGTCTTTTCTGGATTGCGGGATCGGTGGTTATAAACCGGACGCAGTTCATTAATGATTCGCAACTCACGAACCTGCGCTTCATGTGCCGTCTGGCAAACTATCGGCTCAATGCGCTGCGCCAATTCGATCATGGAAGTCATTCGACTGCGGGTTTCGGCTGCTGTGAAATATGACATGACACGTTTACGAATTGAAATTGACGTGCCAACATAAAGTGGTCGGTTGTTGCCGTCGTAAAAAATATAGACACCTGGTAAATCCGGTAGACCATCTGCAAGATGTCGTTTACGACGCCTTCGCTCAGTGGCAGGTCCGTTGAAAGTCTGGAGGCCTTCAAGGTCATGTACGCCAAGATTCCCAACTCGCTCAATTAGCCCATGTAGCACCGAGACAGTTGCGCGCGCATCATCAAGGGCACGGTGAGTAGGACTTACGGGAGCGCGGAAATATTTAGCCAACGTACCAAGTTTGCGATTTATGACTTCGTCTTTACGTAAGATCTTTCGAGCCAAAATTGCAGTGTCTAAAACACGTGGGGTAGGCCACGGGATTTGGAATTTAGCGCAGGCCGCTTTCAAGAACCCAACATCAAATGGGGCGTTGTGCGCCACCAAGACCGGCTGGTCACCACCATCAAAATTTGCAAACGCCAAGAATTCAGTCACCGCAGAAGCAACTGATGGAGCATCGGCAACATGGTGATCGGTAATTCCAGTTAAAACCGAAATGAATGCGGGGATCGACACACCCGGCTGGCAAAATGTTCGAAATTCACCGATAACTTCGCCGCCACGCACCCTAACGGCGCCAATTTCAGTGATTCCGGCATCTACCGGCCGGCCACCAGCTGTCTCGAGATCAACTATGACAAAAGTGGTGTGAGCCAGAGACTGACCTATGTCAGCAATAGTCATTGGGGTTTGCCCGGAATTTTGGCTCATAACAGGCAGATTACAGTTTTGGACTGACAAAACAGATATGGGCACAGTTTTGGACTGACAAAACAGCTGTGGGCACAGTTTTGGACTGACAAAACAGCGGTAAGCACAGTTTTGGTCAGACAAAAGTGTCGGAGGTGCTCCCTAGCGTTATAGCTAACACATTAAACAAGGTAACTCAGGAGTTCACTATGTTGATTGATTGCTCTAGCTGCGTCATGCGTGACATCGCATGCTCGGACTGCGTGGTAACTGCGCTATTAGGCCCGATGCCAGAATCTTTGGCTGATCACAAAGAGGTCCTTGATGTCCTGGCAACTGCCGGGCTAGTGGCGCCATTACGGTTGATTAAGGGAAATAACGAAACTGCTAATCCCGCTGCTATTGCGCAGTAGGCGTTACTAGCGACTGCAACTTAAAGGTATTGGGCGTATTACGGCAAGATGTAGGCATGAGTCGCACCTTGGTAATCACCAATGACTTCCCACCTCGCCCAGGTGGTATTCAAACTTTTGGTTATGAAATAGTTCGAAGATTTGAACCAAGTTCGGTAACTGTGCTCACCTCAAACTGGGAAGGCGCAGCCGAGTTTGATGCCGCGCAAAATTTCAAAATAGTGCGAGCTAATACCGAAACTTTGTTGCCTTCAAAAAAGACTTTAGCTTTGGCGCGGGAGCTTGTGGTGTCGGAAAACATCTCGCGAGTCTTATTCGGCGCTGCCGCTCCTTTGGGTTTACTAGCCGCCCCACTGCGAAAGTTGGGTGTAACGAATATCGTGGGCATGACTCAAGGCCACGAAACTGGGTGGGCTATGACACCAGGCATGAAGCAAGCGCTTCGTAAGATCGGAAATGACACAGATCATTTAACTTTCATTAGTGAGTACACACATCAAAAAATCGCGCGCGCACTTCCCGCAACTGCTGCGATAAATATGCGTCGCATAGTTCCCGGCGTTAACACTGTGGAATTTGCACCTACGAACAGGCCTGCCGGCCTTGCACTTCTTGCGAGTATTGGTTGGGTGGATAGGCCGGTAATTGTCTGTGTCTCACGCCTTATGGCTCGCAAAGGCCAAGATATGTTGATTAAGGCGTTACCGGAAATTGCAGCTAATGTGCCAGGGGTCGGACTAATCATTGTTGGTGAAGGTCCGTACCGAAATGAACTAGAGAAGTTAACTACCAAGCTAAACCTGCACGATAGCGTGCACTTCACGGGCAAGGTTGCACCTGGGCAATTGGCGCATTGGTATGCGGCAGGCGATGTTTTTGCAATGCCATGCCGAACTCGAATGGGCGGTTGGGATGTTGAAGGACTTGGCATCGTTTTCTTAGAAGGCTCGGCTACTGGATTGCCAGTAATTGTGGGTAACTCTGGGGGAGCAGTAGACGCAGTTGTCGACGGGGAAACTGGATTCTTGATCGATGGCAATGACTTGTCTCAGATTGTTGACCGAATAACGCAAGTATTAACTAATCCGGAACTAGCAAAGCAAATGGGGACTGCTGGTAGAAATTGGGTAACACAAGAGTGGACTTGGGAACTAAGTTTTAACCGACTTGATTCGCTTTTGTCCGGTGTGGATCCTGGCTAGCAACTCGCTGCAGGTTCTGCCACGTAATAACCGTGGCCCAAACTAACGTTAGTACTCGAATGGTGTGCGCTAATACGGCAAGTGATCCGCCTTGTTGCAAACTTATGTACCACCATGGATAGATCAACTGCCCGATACCAGCGCTAACAAAAATAAGAATCATTATTTTTTGAAAGTTTTGTTGCGGCCTAAGTGCAGCAACAGCTAGTAACCCAAATACCCACACCATGTACTGGGGTGAAAGCACTCGGCTGGTAACTATGGAAATCAAGACTGCAGTTAATGCAATGTCTGCTGGTTCCGCATTAGCCAAGCGGCCAGTTACCCGCCAAAAGACCAGGACTGCGATAAGTGCTATTCCAATCAGAGTGATTACAAGTGAAACTATGCCAGTTCCAGGCGCAACAACTTCGATTGCGCCAAACTGAAATGCAGATGAAACATTCCCAGGACCGGCATTCCAAATTTGGTAGGCCAAAGCTCCTGCTGATTCGATTTGCAGGCCACGCGAGCGTTGACCACCCAGGAACGAGAAGCTGTCCTGCCACCAGAGATTTAAGAGCAAACTACCGATACTAAAGGTGGCTGCAAACCAAATGGCAACTCGCGCGAGGGATCCTTTTGGAGTCGCAAGTAACAGAAGTATCGGCCAAACTTTTAACAAAGTTCCAATTGCAATCGCAGACCCAAATCGTTTTGCCGACGAGATATAAAGCAAAGCAAAAACCGCAGCCAAAGTCGGGAATACATCAAAGCGTCCCAACATAATTGGGCCCATTACCAAAGGCGTAGCTAGCCAAATCATGGCCGGCATCGAGTTTGTATCTTGCGTGCCGCGCTTGGTCAGCAATATAAAAATTACCAGGTCGGCGATAAGAGCCAAGAAAACAAACCCGACGGTATTTGCCGCAATTAGATATCCCAGTAAAAACACGACTGCGGCAAGTGGTGGGTACTGCCACATTGGATCGTTAATCGGGAAGTGGGAATCTGCAATGTTTCCAGCCCACCAGTCATACAGTCGAACATCACTAAACAGGAATTCAGATTCTGGATAGTAGATCAATTGAAATCCAGAAAGAAGTACCCAAAGTCGAGTAATTACCCAAGTTAAGGTGAGCGGTAACGTGCGCATCAGTAAAGAAGCACTATTTGTAAAGACCTTCGATTGCAGATGCAAAATCTTGCACAATCAGGTGACGCCGGATACTTAATTTTGGAGTTAAATAGCCGTTGTCAATCGTTAAGTCTTCTGGCAGAATCACAAACTTCTTTATCGCCTCTGAATTTGAAACTGCTTCATTGGCAACATTTACAGCCTTCTGAACTAACGCGAGAACCTCAGTATTATTAATTAACTCAGCCATTGGTGCAGAAGGTATGCCGTTTGCTGCCAAAACTTGTGGCAAAGCTTCTTGATCCAAGGTAACCAGCGCACCTATGTACGGCTTACTGTCACCGACAACTACACATTGACTAACAATTGGGTTTGCACGTAAGCGATCTTCGAGTACTGCAGGGGCAACATTCTTACCGCCAGCCGTAACGATCAATTCCTTTTTACGTCCAGTGATACGCAAGAAACCATCACCATCAAGCTCGCCAATGTCTCCAGTTCGAAACCAGCCATCGGTTGTCATCGCTTCAGAAGTAGCTGCTTGGTTATTCCAGTAGCCAGCAAAAACATGTGGACCTTTTAGCAAGATTTCGCCGTCGGATTCGATTCGAACTCCAGTTCCAGGTAATGGCCGGCCAACGGAACCAATTTTTAGCGACGATGGCAGGTTCAGCGTGCTGCCGGCAGTAGTTTCGGTTAGTCCGTAACCTTCCAAAATAATTAAACCAAGACCGCGGTAGAAATGTCCTAGTCGAGCACCAAGAGCTGCGCCTCCGGAAATTGCATGAGTGACTCGACCACCCATGGCATGACGTAATTTGGAGTAAACCAGTTTGTCGAACAGGCCGTGTTGCACTGCCAAGCCTTTGGAAACATGACCATGATCAAGTGCCTCACTATATGCAATTGCCACCGCAGCAGCGCGATCAAATATTTTTCCTTTGACCGCACTAGCGCCGTGCGCCTTTGCTGCTGAACCGTTGAAGACTTTTTCAAATACTCGCGGTACTGCAAGCAAGAAGGTCGGCTGGAATGAACTTAAATCGCGCAGTAGCGCAGCCGGATTCGGGCAATGTCCAATTGTCACTTCACCACGAAGCATTGCTACTTGAATCAATCGACCAAAAACATGTGCCAATGGCAGGAAGATCAAAGTCGAAGCATCTGGAATTTCGAAAACTTCAGGGATTCCTTTAACGAGAGTGTCTACTTCAGCCATCATGTTGCCGTGAGTAATGATGCAGCCTTTTGGTCGACCAGTTGTTCCAGATGTGTAAATCAATGTCGCTGGATCAGTTGGACCCGTTGAAGTGCGTCGTGCTTCTAAATCAGCATCCGAGATACTTGCACCTTTGCGAGTTAATTCATCTAGTACGTTGTCGCCGAATACATATGAGCGAGTCATATGTGGAACCTTGTCGGCAATTGGTAGGAATGCGTGAGTTGTGCGCTGCGCCTCGAAAAAAGTCGCAACGACATGAGCATCGGAAATAATCCACTCGACTTGCTCAGGGGAGGAAGTTTCGTAAATCGGAACGGTTACGCAGCCCGCATACCAAATGGCATAATCCGCAACTGTCCATTCGAAGCGAGTTCGAGACAGAATTGCAATTCGATCACCCGGCTGCAATCCTTCAGCGATCAAACCCTTGGCCACGCTTCGTACTTGTGACCTGAATTGTGCAGATGTAATCGTGCTCCAGGCTTCTTCAACTTGTACCGATACCGAAGGAAATTCAGGATTGCGAGCGACAAGCTCTTCGATGTGATCGGTAACGTTCCCACTGGTAATCGGTGGAATGTTGGATGGAACGGACAACTCGCGCACAGAGGTCACCTTTCGATAAAAAGCCTTATGTGAGGGTAACCCAGAGTTAGCAAAAACGAAGTAAAAACTGCCAAAAGTGTCCGATTTGAGGCATCGTAATTGCTGTAAGCGACTTCCTTGGCTACCGTAAGGGTTGTGTCTGAGCGCGATAACTTTTATAAGTTTCTCAAGAAGGTAGCCATCGGACCTGCCATTGAGGTGGCATTCCATCCTTGGGTCGAGGGCCTAGAAAACATTCCGGAAACTGGCTCCGCTATTTTGGCGAGTAATCACCTTTCGTTTTCCGACTCGATTTTCTTACCAATTGCCGTGCCGCGAAAAATTACTTTCATGGCCAAGAGTGAGTATTTTGAAGGACCAGGAATTCGCGGAAAAGCAACAGCAGCATTCTTTAGAGGCGCAGGACAAGTTCCAGTAGATCGAACTGGTGGAAATGCCAGCACTGCTGCAATTTCAACTGGCGTGCGTTTGCTTTCCGAAGGCCACTTGCTTGGCATTTATCCAGAAGGTACGCGATCTTCAGACGGCCGCCTTTATCGTGGCAAAACTGGCGTCGCACGAATGGCCCTGGAAGCAAGAGTGCCGGTTATTCCGGTTGCCATGATTAATACCGAAATGGTGCAACCTATTGGTCGCTCCCGCCCAAATTTTGGAGTTGAAGTAGGTATTCGAATCGGTGAACCGCTTGATTTTTCGCGTTACTACGGAATGGAAGATGATCGATTCGTACTTCGCTCATTAACCGATGAAATCATGTATCGAATTATGGATCTATCTGGGCAAGAATATGTAGACAAGTACGCATCAAGATCAAAGAGTGCTAACTAGGTTGTATTAGTGGGCTTGCGTCGGTGAGCCTTTTGGCTGGCCAATCTGTTTTAGCAATTTGTTAAACCATGGCTGCTCAGTATTAAATGGCTTTGCGCCAGCTACTCTTTCAAACTCACAAGCCCGGATCTCGTTATTGCGATCTTCATCTTGACCAACAAGACCACTAACACCAGATAACGCAGCTTGGACTGCTACCTCAGCGCAGTCTCGGATCAATTTTTGATCCCGCTCATTTGCCGGAGCGGAGCGAGCGAAGTAGCCAGACTTTTGTACTAAAACTTTTTCGGCCCCAATCATTGGCGCAAACTGATCTGCAAACCAAGCACCAGGATTTATCTTGTCGATCTTGACGTGACCAAATGGGTCAAGTGGAATATCTTCTCCACGAGTTCGCATTTCGCCAACGATTGAATCAACGCCAGCACCTTCCGAGAGGAAAATATTTACGTTTCCTACGCTTTCCATGACAGCGCTCAATCGCTTAGCTTCTGTTGTTAAGTCGATTTCAATTTCTGGTATGTAAACTGCGTGCACTTCGCGTCGATTGCGAGTTAATCCAAACTCAGGCAACCACGTCATCTCATCTAGCAGCTTTCGGTAGGAAATTGCAGTTGCTGCTGTTAGCCAACCGCAGTGACGACCCATTACCTCGTGCACTATCAACATTTTTGGACTGGAAGTATGCTCGGACACGATATTGCTAAAGTGCAAAGCGCCTTGATCTGCGGCGGTCCAAGCACCAAGTGATTGCGCAATTGGGAATACATCGTTATCGATAGTTTTTGGCAGGCCTACAACCCCAAGACCGTAGTTATTCTTGGCAAGGTAAGTAGCAAGTTCGGCAGCAGCAGTATTTGTATCGTCGCCCCCAATAGTGTGCAGAACATCAACGCCATCAGCTACTAGTTGTTCAGCTGCAACTTGTTGTGGGTCTTGCCCAGGTTGCACTAGGCCGCGAGTCACACAATCTTGAATGTTTGTTAACTTGACGCGGGAGTTGCCGATTGGGCTACCGCCGAAAGCCTGCAATAAGTGAGCCTGGCTCCGGATTTCTGGGGTAATAACAATAAAGTCACCAAGTAGCAGTCCGCGGTAGCCATTTCGGTAAGCGATAATTTCGACGCCAGGGGCAACTTCGCTATAGCGCTCAATCAGTGCCCCAACTGCTGCTGATAGACAAGGGGCTAAACCGCCAGCCGTTAGCAACGCCACGCGTTTGATTGATTTAGCCTCGGACATATCGCAATTCTACTCGTGCGGCCGGATCGAACTGAGTTCCAGATTTAGTAAACCGCTAGAAACGCCACTAATCTAAGGAAGTGACCCAAATATCTTGGCCCGATTTACCAGCCGCTCAGCAACCTGCATGGCCTGATGCCGCAGAACTTTTGCGTGCGCAAGAAATTTTGGCTGGCCTACCTCCGTTAGTTTTCGCCGGTGAATGCGATGACTTAACTGCGCGGCTAGGTGCCGCTTGCCAAGGTGATTCTTTTGTACTTATGGGTGGAGACTGCGCAGAAACTTTTGTGGCAAATACCGCAGATTCAATTCGGGCTCGCCTAAAAACCGTTTTACAAATGGCAATCGTATTAACGTACGGAGCTTCACTACCAGTGGTAAAGATTGGTCGCATTGCGGGCCAATACGGCAAGCCACGTAGTTCCGCCGATGAAACTATTGACGGCGTTACGTTGCCTTCCTACCGTGGTGATGCGGTAAATGGTTTGGAATTTACTGCCGAGTCACGCATTCCAGATCCGATGCGATTAGTTTCGACTTATCACGCAAGTGCGGCGACTCTCAATCTCGTTAGAGCCTTTACGCAAGGTGGTTACGCCGACTTACGCCAAGTTCATTCCTGGAATCAAGACTTTGTAAGTGAGTCAACTCCGGGAAAGCGCTATGAAGAGATGGCTGCTGAGATTGATCGCGCATTAGCATTTATGTCGGCCTGCGGTGCCGACCCTGACGAGTTCAAGCGGGCCGATTTTTACGCCAGTCACGAAGCATTGCTTTTGGATTACGAAAAGCCATTAACTCGTACTGACTCACGTACCGGAAATCTGTATGACGTTTCCGGACACTTTGTTTGGGTAGGCGAGCGCACTCGCGATTTGGCTGGCGCACATATTGATTTTGTTTCGAAAATCACGAACCCAATTGGAGTAAAGATCGGGCCAAAGACTACTGAGTCAGATTTACTTGCGTTACTCGAAAAGTTGAATCCAAATCGCATCCCTGGACGATTGATGTTCATTACGCGAATGGGTGCTGGAAACATTCGCGATGTTCTACCAAAGCTCATTGCTGCCGTGCAGAAAACCGATCAACCAGTGCTTTGGGTTTGCGATCCCATGCATGGCAATACCAAGGAAGCTGCGTCCGGACACAAGACTCGACTTCTCGATGACGTAATCGATGAAGTTCGTGGCTTCTTTGAAGTACATAATGCAATGGGTACCCATCCAGGTGGCATTCACATTGAGCTAACGGGCGATGATGTCACTGAATGCTTAGGCGGAGTCGGGGGAGTTAGCGAAACTGATTTGCCATTTAGGTACGAAACTGCCTGTGACCCAAGACTTAATCGAGTGCAAAGTTTAGATTTAGCATTTCAAGTTGCCGACATGCTTGGTAAGCACAAGAAGTCCGTTACAGAATTTCCAAAGTAATTACTGAACCCTTTGGGGCCTGTGTACCGCCTGCAGGGTTCTGGGAGTAAACCCGATTAAGTATTACGACAGCGAATTTATCGACGGTCTCAACCTGAAATCCTGCTGCCTGCAAAATCGAAGTTGCTTTTGCGACATCCATGTCGATAACTCCAGGTACTTCAACTAAATCGGGACCTTTAGAAATAGAAATCGTAACTGGCGTGGCTCGCTTAACTGAGGTACCGGCGGCTGGGTCAGTCGAGACCACTTTTCCAATCGGCACTAGATTGTCAAAAACTTCATTAGTGGCTGCAATAGTTAAAGTGAGGTCCTGAAGAATATTGGTAACTTCCCCTGGATCTTTCCCAGCTAAATCTGCTGGAATTATGTACCGCTCTTGCCCCTTTGATACGCGCAAGATTACTGTCGTATCTTTGCGCGCCTTTGTGCCAGATCCTGGATCTGAACTTATAACTACCCCCGCTGGAATCTCTTCGGAAAACTCTTCAATTACTTGCGTACTTAGTTTCAATGGCGCAAAACTAGTGAGCACTTCTTCAATAGTGAGCCCCGTTACAGCGGGAACTTGTTCATAGCTACCTGAGAATTGATACCAAGCGCCACCTCCAACTGCAAGTGCCAAAATCAGCAAGAGCGGGACAAAAAGTCGACTTCGTCGTTTAGGTGGCGCAGCGCGATGAATCCCACTTGGTCCAATACCGGAATTCAGGTTTGTAATTGGCACTGATCCTGTGGCTCGGTGCACCCCACGAACTGGTGCGGCTATTGTTTGGGTAGTTTGCCTAGGGATAGCCGTTGTTAACGCCTCAGCCCTTGGGACTGCAGAAATAGCTCGAATTACGCCATCTCGAAATTCGCGCGCACTTTGAAGCCGATCACTTGGCAACTTACGAGTAGCTGCCAAGACTAAATGATCTACTGCTGGTGGCACATCAGGCTGTATCGCACTGGGCGCAGAAACGGCACTATTGACATGTTGATAGGCCACATCTAGTGGTGAAGCTCCAGTAAACGGCACCACTCCAGTAACCATTTCATATAACAAAATGCCACAAGAATATACATCTGATCTTTGGTCGACAGTTAGTTGTTGAACCTGTTCGGGGGACAAGTAAGCCATGGTTCCAAGCAGCACTCCTCCTGTTGAATCACTAACTGGAGTTTCGCTAATTACTCGAGCTAACCCAAAGTCAGTGACTCGAATGTGGCCATCGTTTGTGATTAATACGTTTTCTGGCTTGATGTCGCGATGCACAAAGCCGGCATCGTGGGCTGAGCCAAGTCCAGCCAAAACTGAACTTATGATCTCAAGGGCGTGTGCGCTGGTGAATGGACCGGACTGCGCCATAATTTCCCGAATCGTTCGGCCAAGTACAAATTCCATAACTAGATACGGATATCCAGCACTAATTCCTTGATCATGAACTGCGACCACATTTGGATGAGTAAGGGCTGCAGTGGCTCGGGCTTCTTGCGTGAACCGCTCAACAAAGTCTGGATCATTGGCCATCACACCACTTAAAACCTTTAAAGCGATAGTTCTGCCTAAGCGCAGGTCAGTTCCGCGATAAACGGTCGCCATGCCGCCGTGCGCTATCAGCTCATCGACTCGATAGCGATCGTCTAAAACTTTCCCAAGTATCGGGTCAGAATTTGGTGGAAGGGTCACTGCTTCATTGTAGATGTAGTCGATAAATGTGGTCCGCTCGCCACGACAGGGTAGATTTGATGTGGGAGTTTGTCATGTCAAAGTTTGTGTACGTCAGCGTTTTACTGGGCTGCTTAGCCGGTACCGCTTGGTTGGAGTTCTTTTTGCGGACTCGAGTTTACCAACGGACATGGCGTTTGATTCTTACAATTTTCCCAATAGTTCTAATCTTTTCGGCTTGGGACGCCTATGCCATTTCGCAAGGACATTGGACCTTTGATGAACGATACATAACAGGAATAACAACAGTGGCCAACATCCCGATAGATGAAATTTTGTTTTTTATAGTTATTCCTATTTGTGCGATCCTGTCGTTTGAAGCTGTACGAAGCGCGCGAGGATGGAAAGCAGGAGACGAAGGCGAGTCATGACATACACCCAGTTAGCCCTAATCTCAGTTGCCATCACCATAGTTCTAGATTTATGGGTTTTTCGAACGAAGCATTTAACGCGCCGACTTTTTTGGGTTTCATATTCGATAGTGATCTTTTTCCAACTTGTAACGAACGGAATTCTGACAGGTTTTGGAATTGTTGAATATGACGGTGCAGCCATCATTGGATCAAGCACACCAGAAACTAATTCACCTCAGTTCATCGGTGATGGCCGATTGTTTTTTGCGCCAATTGAGGATTTACTTTTTGGATTTAGCCTTGTGGTCTTGAGTTTGATATTTTGGGTTGCCTTGGGTCGTTCTGGAATTCAGCGAAATCCAGTTTCAGGTCCGCCGCGGCGTAGCGTTTGGAAATTACTAGGCATCAAGCAATAGTCACCAGAGTTTGCGTGCCTGAAAATATGCCGGAATGGCAACACGCAGCCGACGACGCAACGAAACTGTCGCGCGTTTGTCAAAAACTTCATAATCAATGTCTGCGACTGCATCCACAATTCCACAATAAAGAATGCGGGCTGTCTCAATACATGGCTGCGACTTGGCACCGAGCATAGTTATTCCAACTCGAGCGGACGCTTCCAGTTCTCGGACTCGTTCAATTTGAAACTTGATAGCAGCTTTAATACTTGGCGTTGCAACTCTGGTCTCTAAATCAGCGCGAGTTACCCCAAATTTTGCCAGCTCATCTAAAGGCAAATAAACCCGGCCGCGATCTAAATCTTCGCCGATGTCTCGTATGAAGTTTGCCAATTGAAAAGCAACACCCAGCTCAGTGGCGTGGGCGTAAGCCGCTTGATCAGATGGCTCCAAAATTGGCACCATCTGCAAACCAATTACCGCGGCTGAGCCGTACACGTATTCGTACAAGTCGTCATAGGTCTGATATTCGGTAACGGTTAAATCCATAGTCATAGAGTGTAAGAAGGCCTCAAAGTGGGCACGTGGAATATTCCAACGCCGTACGGTATCGAGAACTGCAATACAAACTGGATCGTCAGTCTGGCCGGATTCAAACTTATCAAGGAAGTTTTGCCCCCACGCCGTCAAGTGTTGTGCCTTTTCACTGTCAGTAAGAGTTGATGCCAGATCATCTACGATTTCATCGGCGTATCTCGCAAAACCATACAACGCGTGAACGTAGGGACGCTTTTCCGGAGGTAGTAGCAACGTAGCCAAATAATAGGTTTTACCGTGCTTTGCATTTAACTGGCGACAAAGTTCATAGGATTGGCGCAACGTCGGATCTGTGATGCCAGCCGCAGTTAAATCATTCTTGGACACAGAGGCAACTTTATGCAATGACCTAGAGTCACGGATACAGCAACCCGCATAAATTGCGAAATTTTCGTTTCCCAAGCCTTTGCGCGTATCGTTGCATCTAACCGTCGTGTAAAGACTTAACTTTCACACTGATAAAGATTGGATTTTAAGTGGCCGCTCCGATTCCTGGCTTATTAGCAGCAATGCTTAAGGCCGAGCGACTATCAGGCGTATTGCGGTGGAAAGTTAATTTCTCGGAGCCAGTGATTTCTGGTGAAGCGGGCCTTGCAGGCTGGAACTACATTTGGCTTGACACTAGTTCGGTGACTTCCGATCGGGAATTAGTTGATGTAGCAGCAAACCAGATTTCAAAACCAGCGCTTTTAGGTGCAGCCATTTCAGAGCTAGTAACTGCGTTGATTCCAACTCCAGCTGATCTAAAAACGGTTATTGCCTGGACTAATTGGCAGGATTTAGTAAAGGCCGATTTAACAACTGCTCAAAATTTTGCCGAACAATTGGATGAGGCGTGCCAAGGTAAATCTGCCGTCGTAATTGTGTGTGATTCAGTTGGCCAATTTCCAGGAATAGCAGAACTAACGCAAGGTTAAGTTAGTTCTAATTCTTGCGCGCGAATAATCTGTGCCTCAGACTTTGGCATTATGTCCGATTCGGCTGCATCACCCAGAATTAAGGCTCGCTCTGTTGTAGAAGCCAGCATTGCCAATCCCAGCGTGATTCCCGCAAGAACCATCGCGATGCCATCGCTTAATTCAAGAAAGGTATCCGCAGTAGCGCTGGAATTTGCAATGCCATGAATCGTGAAAGCTGCAATTGCTAAAACCATAATGCGAGTTTGCCGATGTGTAAGACCCGTAGCTGCAAGTAGTGGAATTGACCACAGCAAATACCAAGGTTGCACTACAGGACCAAGCACAATAAGAGCAACGAAGGAAAGTGCAACACCGCGAGTTGCGCTGCGGCCAGCGGGCCGGATTATTAGCAGTACCAACACAATTGCCAAAGCGACTGAACCAATTGCGCGCGCAATACCTACCGAGGTATCTATTACGTTTCCAAATCCAATGAACTGTATTGGACCGCCAATTAACATACCTATTGCTGTTGTGGGAGAGAGCCAACTTTTAACTGTGCCTGGAGTTGATAGCGAACCAATCCAACCAAATGCACCTGTGCCAGATGCAGCAGAGGTTGCAAACAACACAGCAAGTGAAACTACTCCAGCAATTGCGCCATAGCGAGCACGCTTTAGCCAAGAGGCATCAGATCCTGCCGCAACTAACGCCAAGAATGGGAGTAGCACGATTGCAACCGGCTTAATTCCTAAAGCAATAGTGGCTAAGGCGACCGCGGCAACAAAATGATTACGCAATGAAAGTAAAAGGGAAATACAAATAATTCCAACCATTAGGGCATCGTTATGAGCACCAGCTACAAAATGCATCAGGACTAGTGGATTCATAACTCCAATCCACGTTGCAGCGATTGGATCGACACCATGTGATTTAGCAAGGATCGGGATGCTAATGCAAATGAAAATAACACCGATTATTGCCAGTAATCGAAATAGATAAGCAGCCAGGAGCGCCGAGTCGCCGCTGGCATGTGCAACACCTTTTTCTAATAGTAGAAAAACTGGCCCATAAGGAGTTGGTGCATCGCCCCATAATGGATCCACACCACTTTGGAACCAACCTGGAACAACTGAAACTCCAGACTCGTAGGGATTATTCCCAGCCAACTGCATTTTTCCTTGCATGAAATATGAATAAACATCTCTACTGAATAAAGGTGGCGCTACTAGCAGCGGAAGTAGCCATGCTCCTAACGAAAAGTAGATTGTTTCAAGTCGCGTAATTTTGCCGTGGAGAGCATCGATGCCAACAACCAACCAAGCTTGCAATAGTAAAGCCGCACCAACGACTACAAAGGATCGAGTTAATGCAAGCCCTAGAGTTTCCGTTTGTACAAAATCAATAACTCTGATTTGCAAAATATCGGCTGATAGCGGAAACCAACCGACTCCCATTGCGCCAATGGTCATAAAAAGTGAGCCGAGGAATCCTGGCAAGGCATAAAGTCCAAACCAACCTGGATCAGTTACTAGGCGACTGGGGGAAAGGGAAGTGGCCTGCATTAGTTTAGAATACGGGTCTTATCGCCTTGCTCGTGATGAGTAGCTCAGGTCAGGGCCAGTGATTCGCTCCGCTGCCAACCGTCCTGATACCAAAACCATGGGAACTCCGACACCAGGCTGTGTGCCAGAACCAGTGAAAACTACATTCTCACCGAACATGTTGCCAGGTCGGAATGGGCCAGTTTGTAAAAATGAATGAGCGGCCGCAAATGGTGCACCGCGTTCCATGCCTCGATCGGACCAATCCTGCGGGGTTGTTATGTGCTCAACTTCAATGGCATCGCCGAATCCGGTGTAACCACGAGCTTCGAGCGTTTCAATTACGTGTTCGCGATATGACGGTGCGGTTTTCTTCCAGTCAATATCGGCATCAAGGTTTGGCGTAGGGAAAAGTACGTAGTAAACCTGCTTACCGTTGGGAGCCAAACTTGGGTCACTAAATGTTGGGTTGGTAACCAAGACGCTGGGATCTGACATCAATTTCTTTTGGTCAATCAATTCGTCGAATACGCCAGACCAGCTATTTCCAAAATGAATATTGTGATGTGCAATTTGGTCATACTTAGCAGTTGAGCCAGCTAGCATCAAGTAGCACGAAGGTGAATACTTGAGCCGCTTTACACTCCAAGGCTCTTTCCCTAACAGATCGCGGTAGGCAACTGGCAAATCAGGATTGAGAACAACAACATCGGCAGGAATGAACTGTCCGGTAGCAGTTTCAACACCAGTGGCACGATTTCCGACCATTCGAACTTTAGTTACTTCGGTGTCATATACAAACTTAACTCCGTGTTTTGCCGCAGCGCCCGCCATGGCCACAGGCAACGCGTGCATTCCACCTTTTGGCGCAAACACGCCCGCAACAGAATCCATGTAAGCAATCACTGCATAGATAGCTAAAGCGTCATACGGCGACAAACCGGCATACATAGATTGAAATGAAAATACCCGTTGGGTTCGGTCGTCCTTTAAGTATTGCCCAACTTTGGGAGCTAACTTTCTAAACCCACCAAGCTTGATTAGGCGTGCCAAATCCATCGACAAAAGATCTAACGGTGAATCGATGTTTCGGTCGATAAAGTTTTTCATTTCGTACTTATAAAGGTCAGTAACGAAATCAACGTACTTTAGATACCCAGCGGCCTCGCTTGATCCAATTACAGTTTCAATCTCGGTGGCCATTTTGTTGGTGTCAGCATGCACATTTAAAACGCTGCCATCTTGGTAGAAAGCCCGATAAAGCGGAGCAACTGGTTCCAATGTCAACCAGTCATCCAGGTTTTCACCTAAACAGTCAAAGGCATCAGCAATTAGGTCTGGCATAGTCAAAACTGTGGGACCAGTATCAAACTCAAACCCTTGATCACTGATTCGGCCCGCGCGCCCACCAGGAATACTTTCGCGTTCCACCACAGTGACACTTCGCCCGGCGCCAGCAAGACGCATTGCAGTAGAGAGACCGGCTAGACCAGCGCCAACTATTACAACTTCATCAGTCTTGCCAGTTACGGTGCGCGGGGAGCCAGGAATCCAGCGGGAAAAGTTATTCATAAATCAGGCAGCTCTCTTAGTAGCTAAAACTGCAAGCGCAGTAAGTGCTGATCGCGCATCAGGATCATCAATTTCATCTAACGCAGCAAGCGCAGTGGCCAAATACTGTGAAATTCGGGTTTCGATAAATTCTTGCGCGCCGCAGGATATTAATAACTTTTGAAGTTCAGAGATAGTTGCGGCAGTTATATCCGCAGATCCCAAGTGCTCGTCAATAAATTTCTTTTCAGCCGAAGTTGCTGTGGCGTAGGCATGGGCTATCAACATAGTTTGCTTGCCTTCACGTAAATCATCGCCTGCAGGTTTGCCGGTAACTTCTGCGTCGCCAAATACGCCAAGTAGATCATCACGCAGCTGAAAAGCTTCTCCCAGTGCTAAGCCGTACTTACTCAAGACTGTAAGTAGTTCTGCAGAGGCACCTGCGATTGATGCCCCCATGTGCAGTGGTCGTTCAATGGTGTATTTGGCACTCTTGAATCGAATCACGATTTCGGCCCGCTCTTGTGTGATGCCACCACGGACTTGTTCCAGCAAATCCAAATACTGTCCGCTCATTAATTCAGTTCGCATGACGTCGTAGGTTGCTTTGGCGCGGGCAATTTGATCGGTGTCTAATCCGCAGGTCAACAACATCTCATCTGCCCATGACAACGCTAAATCGCCAACCAAAATAGCGGAGCCCTCGCCAAATAGTTTTGCGCTCCCAGACCAAGAGTTTGCAATGTGCAAGGCTTCGAATTGCTTGTGCACTGCGGGCTGACCTCGACGAGTATCACTTGCATCCATAACGTCGTCATGTATCAAGGCGCAGGCTTGCAATAATTCGAGGCTGGTACAAGCCTTTAATAATGCGTCGTTGTCATCGCCGCCAGCCGCTCGATAGCCCCAGTAGGAAAAAGCGGGTCGCAGTCGCTTGCCACCAGAAACTAATCCCCGCAATGAATCAACTAGCGGCAAAGTGTCCGGAGAAACACTAGACATAAGTTGGCGATGTGAAGTGATGAACTCATCTAGGGTCGCTTGCACACGTTCACGCAATCGGCCAGCATCCAGCGGGTTAATGTCCACTAGTTCAGGGTATTCGCTAGGCGGGTATGGCGCACTTTCAGGCCAGGCGCGTTCAACAAAGTGCGACCAAGGGAGAACAATAGTTACATGACCTTCCACGAGTACTTGGCGCAATGGTCTCGACTACACGGTTCGGCAGCGCCTAAGGGACTGGTCCGAATTTGGTTGCGAATTGCATATAGTTGTGCCACTCCTTTTATTCGGGTGAATCCAAACCTGATAACCATAAGTGCCGTTGTTCCAATGGTGATTGCGATCTACTTGGTGACGCTAACAAATCCTAGATTTGGAGTAGCCAGCGCGCTAGTCCTGTTAGTCGGATTTATCGACAATTTTGATGGCATAGTCGCCGTGCGAACTAATCGGGAAACTAAGTGGGGAGCTTTTCTAGATGCCATAGTGGATCGAATTGTTGACGTCTGCATCGGATTATTGTTCATCGTAATCGGCGCGCCACTTGAGATTGGAATTCTAGCAATCTCGTTTGCGCTGGTTCATGAATATATGCGCGCACGAGCCGGTGGCTTGGGACATCACGAAGTTGCGACGATTACTGCAGCCGAAAAGCCAACCCGGATTGCATTAGGCGTTATGTTCCTTTTAGCTAGCGCAATCTATCCGACATCCGCAATAGAGCTAGCTACCTTTGCCACAGTAACTTGGGCAGTTGTTGGGCTAATTGGATTTGCACAACTTATGCGTGGCTATCGTAAGTTGCTTAAGCAGTAAGAAGTTACGCTCGGCCAATGTGATTGGCAACAATTTCAGCGGACATCCCAACTAGTGGCAAGCCTCCGCCTGGATGTGATGAGCCGCCAACTAAATACAAATTTGGAATCTTGGTTACATTCTCGGGGCGCAAGAAAGCTGAACGCATTCCATTACTTGAAGTTCCATAGATAGATCCGCCAGGTGCCATGGTGTTTCTTTCCAAATCCGCAGGTGAGGATGCCGCTTGCCATGTAATTCGATTAGTCACATCCACGCCACGAGCGGCCAGAGTTTGCAGAATTTGATCGGCGTAGTTTTCCTTAAGTCCTGGCTGATTCCAGTCCATGCCGCCAGCTGCATCATGACGGGGAGCATTAACAAGTAGGAACCACGATTCTTTCCCGTCAGGCGTCATTTTTGAATCAGATGGCGAGCAGATATAGATAGTTGGATCAGCAACTGGCTTTGCTTTGCTTGTATAGCCAAAAACCGATTCGAATTCAGCATCATAATTTTGCGGAAAAAAGACATTGTGATGTTCAAAGTCAGGAGTCTTGCCATTAGCCGCAACTAAAATGGAAAATCCAGAAAGTGATGGCGTGGATTTTGCTAGCGCAGTGCGAGCAGGTTTAGTTTGCTGTTGCGCGGTAGCACTGATCAAGGATCCGTAGACCAAACTGGCATCGGCATTTGCCACCACTATGTCGGCTGAAACAAATCTGCCACCAACCAATGTCACACCTGAGACTTTAGGTTCAGTTGCAATATTTTCTACTGTGCTGGAAAACTCAAAAGTGACACCCAAGTCAATTGCTCTTTGGTAAAGCGCGCGGCCAAGTTCTCGAAGTCCACCAGACACGTGATACGCCCCAAACATCTGCTCGACATAAGGAACTGTAGCTAACGCAGCTGGAGCTCGTCTGGGATCAGATCCTGTATAGGTTGCATACCGATCAACCAGAGTGAGTAGCCGGGGATCTGAGATGTAATGTTGCGCCATTTCGCGCAAAGTTTTAGTTGGGCTTATGGTTCGCAGATCGCCAATTCGCCAAGACATTGACACCAAACTTTTCATGCCGTGCAGTTCAGACTCCAAAAATGGTTTGCGGGTAACGGCCCACATTTTGGCAGCGCGACGCATGAACTCGCGCCACTGCAAAGCACTTTCGCCACCTAAGGCATCACCGATTGCTTCGGCACATCTACCAATTCCTACACCCGGCATTTTCAGGACAGTGCCATCAGCAAATTGGTATCTAAATGCCGTTTCCAGGTCAACTAACTCAATTGAGTCTTCGAGGGCGCCGCCAGTTTTAAGAAATAAGTCTCGATAAACCGCAGGCAGGGTTAAAAGACTTGGCCCAGTGTCGAAAACGTGACCATCGTGGGAAACTACCCCTAATTTTCCGCCCCAGGTTTCATTGTGTTCCAAAACGGTTACGGCGTGACCCTTGCTGGCTAGCCGAGCCGCGCAGGCCATACCGCCCATGCCCGCACCAATTACAACTACGTTAGCCACACACTTACTTTAGGTCCCGTGACTTCCAAGTGTTGGTTCCGCGTAGGTGGCGCCACCAAGATACGCAATTGAGCCACGTAAAAGCCAGAATTGAAATTGGATGCGACAAACCTTCGGGCAGGACTCGACTACCTGAGACTCGTGCTGAAATTAGGCGACTGATCAAGCCAAAGCCAAAAGCGGTCACGGCCAACGAGGCCTGTCCAGTGAATAGTCCTGTTAATGGAAACACATAAACAAATATGAAAAACACATTTACAAAAATTGTGCCAAAGATTCCGCCAAATGCCTTCCACAGACTCTTTGCATAGCCAGAAATTAAATCTTGGTCAGTGCGGTACATGTGACAAGTTGCAATCTTGGAACCATCAATCACAGAGCCTGTGAATCCAGCTCGATAGAAACTGCGAAGTAGCTCAATGTCATCGAACACTTGTGCCTTTACCGAGGCATGTCCACCAGCGGATTGATAGGAAGTATTTTTGCAAACTAAGAATTGGCCATTGGCAACAGCCAAACTCGATCGGCTAGTTTTCCGGGCAAAAAAAAGCGGCACTGTGGTCAGCCATGACCATTGCAAAAGTGGTTGCACTAAACGGGCTAGGGAAGTGGTGGCAATTTGGCGCGGGTAAGGACTAACTAAATCCAACTCGTATTTCTGCATGGCCGAAATCGCACTAGCGACTGCAGTAGCTTCGAGTATGACGTCACAATCTAAAAAGACTAAATAGTCTGCTGATTTTGTTTCAGCCAATCGGTGGCACGCCCAATTCTTGCCAAGCCAACCCGCAGGTAATTCAGCTGCCCCTGACATCACAGTAAGTCTTGGGTCCTGGATGCCACTTACCATTTGCAGCGTTGCATCACTTGAATCATCGTCCAAAACGACAACTTCAAAATTAGCTAACATCTCTTGGTTTAGGGCACTGGTTACGCATTCGGAGATGTTCAACTCCTCATTGCGGGCTGGAATCAGAATGCATATGGACTCGGATATCGAAACCGGAACTGGCTTGATCAACCAAAAACTATTTAATGCTGCGTGCAATGCCAACAATCCAGAAATGACTACGGCGATAAGAATTAACGTCGTTGCCATTTGACCCATACCCAAGGAAGTAACACAATGCCCATCCCAATTAATCCCGACCAAGCAACGGCCGGTTGGTTAAAGAATGGCGAAACTGGAACAACGTTTACCAAAAAATTCCCCAGCCAGACCCACATTAAAGATGCGTAAGGAACCAGATTTGATACCTCTCGAGCAGTAGGTTGCCTGCTGGATCCAACAAGAGCAAATAACAGGGCAGCCGAAGCAAACCACCCAAAGAAATTTGAAATTGGAATTTCAGTGGTGGCGATGCCGTTACTGAACCAAGTCCAATAACCTTCATTAACCATTTGCGGGTCGAGATACAGATCCCAGGTTGCCATTAGTAGCGCGCTGATTAGCACGGCTTTGAATCTAGATTTAGTTAGGTCTTTAGTGACCAGCCAGACTGGGTAAAGCATCATGAACCAAGCAAGTGGTATCAATAGTGGAACTTGCAGCAAAGTAGGTCCAAGTCGAACTTGGTCGTACTCGTAGCTACCAAATGGAAAGCCAGTACTGACACCGATCACTTCAATTAGAAAAGTAACTACTACTGCGATCGTGATGAATCTTGTCAAGAATTGCAAACCGTAACGAGCCTTGGCGTGCAGTGCGGATGCAGTTGCGAATGCTAAAACTCCGAGAATGGTTAAGGCATCGCGAGTGGATCCCGAAACTAGTGCCCAAGAAATGTTAGCCAAAACAGTTAGTGCTGCTGCAATAGCAGAAAGGCGGAGCGTCAAAAATTCACTTTTGCTATTCATGAAGAGTGACCACCAGTTTTAGATCTATTCCCCAGGTCAATTCCAGCGAATGTACCTGACAAGTTAGTGACTTTAAATCTGGCGAATAATTCTTCAGAGTACCAGCCAGTCTCATGAGTTCTAGCAATTACAGCGGCATGAGGTTTCTGCCGAACCGAGAATGCGGTAATACTGTCATTGTCTTGCCAAATACTAAAAGTTCCCTGCAGACCAATTGGAGCTTCGCCAATGCCCAAGCTAGTGATCAAACCTGGTGTGGCATTTAAATCCTTCGAAACCGGTGGCACGCTTCGCCAAAACTCCCGCCACCATTTCGGCTTAATGGCAGCCCGCGTTAATGCCGCAGTTAAGCCATCCCATCTTTCTGGGTTTGGAGTTCCAAATGGCTGCTTACCTGCCCAAGTGCCTTTAGCTGATAGCGGTTGCATTTCAATGTGTGCTTGCTCAGTTGCAATTTTGGCCCACTGCTTTGCTGGCTTGCTTTGCAAATAAGCCTGAGAGTGGCCTTCGCTTTCCCAAACTGTGAGTACACACCAGTGGTGTAAATCAGCGTCGCGCACCGTAAATGTTTTGCCAGAACCCGTTCCCATAAGTTTGTAAAACGTCAATCCCGGAAGCTTCTTAATTGTTAAGCGCTGTCGGGCCATCAAAGTGAAAGCAGTTAGCACATGGCGAGTGCGAACTTGGGAAATATCTAGACGGACATACACAATGTCGACTTTAGTCGGCAGCAACGGCTAGTGCTGTGCCTGCAGTAATTTCAAGCAGCGATTGGAACGTCAAACTGCAAACCACATGGGTATGGCCACAAGCGCCCCAGACAACTTCATATTCACTAAGTGCGGTGTCGACTATGGTCTGCGGCTGGAAAACTTCACCATCATGGAGCCACCCAATAGGTGAGACGCCACCTATTGCAAAACCACTCCAAGCCCTTACAAAATCGGCATCAGCGCGGCCAAGTTTTGCCACGCCAATTTCCTTGGCGACCAATTCAGTATCAACACGGTGGCGACCTGATGTAACAACCAACAATGGCTGCTCGCCGAAGGGTGTGTCGATTTTGAAAACAATGGACGAAGCGATTTGCCCAACTTCGACAGCCAATACATTTGCAGCATCTATTGCAGTGCGTGCCGTGTCAGCGAGATGACGAATTTCGGTTGCAACACCATGACGCTCAAGTTCCGAGCGAACTCGCTTAACGGCCGAGTGTTCGGTCTCTTGTGCCATTAGTTGTCAGGAAACTAAGCAGTGGCTTCTTTAAACTGCTGCTCAATGATGGTCAGGGCATCTTCTAATAAATGTTCTGGCATAACCATTGGCGGCAAGAAGCGTAGAACGTTGCCATAAGTACCTGCAGTTAAAACCAAAACTCCATTTGTATGGCAAGCTTTTGCAACTTTGTTCGTCATCTCTGCATCAGGCTCGTTGGTGCCCTTCTTGACGATCTCAACAGCAACCATTGCGCCACGACCACGAACATCACAAATAACGCCGGTGTCGTCAGCGATCTTTTGCAATCTAGGCTTCATGATTTCTTCAATCCGACGAGCTTTGGCATTTAAATCTTCGCGTTCCATGATTGCAATGGAACCAAGAGCAGCAGCACATGCGATCGGGCTGCCTGCATATGTTCCACCAAGGCCACCTGCAGCTACGGAGTCCATTATTTCTGCGCGGCCAGTGACTGCGGATAGTGGAAGACCACCTGCAATACCTTTGGCAGTGATAATCATGTCCGCCACAATGCCTTCATGCTCAGAAGCAAACCATTGTCCAGTGCGGCAGAAGCCAGTCTGAACTTCATCGGCTACAAATACAATTCCGTTGTCCTTAGCGAACTTAACTAGTTCAGGAAGGAAACCAACGGCTGGAACTACGAAGCCACCTTCACCTTGAATTGGTTCAATCACAATCGCAGCGATGTTTTCTGCGCCTAGTTCCTTATTCATTTTGCTTATTGCATGAGCAGCAGCTTCAATACCTGTTAGGCCATCGTGTGAAGGATTAGACATTGGCATCCGGTAAATTTCTGGCGCAAATGGTCCAAAGCCTTCCTTGTATGGAATGTTCTTGGCAGTCATACCCATTGTTAAGTTGGTACGACCGTGGTATCCATGTTCAAAAACCACAACCATCTGACGCTTCGTGTACGAGCGAGCAATCTTGACGGCGTTTTCTACTGCCTCGGCACCAGAATTGAAGAGCGCAGAACGCTTTTCGTGATCTCCAGGAGTTAAGCGGTTAAGCGCTTCACAAACTTCTACATAACCTTCGTAGGGCGTGACGGTAAAGCAAGTGTGTGTGAATTTAGCGACTTGCTCTTGAACCCGTGCCACAACGTCTTCGGATGCATTGCCAACACCAGTAACTGCAATGCCTGAACCCATGTCAATTAGGGAATTGCCATCAATATCTACAACTACGCCGCCAGCAGCGCGCTCTATATAGATAGGTAGCGTGGTACCGACTCCACCACTTACCGCGCTAGCGCGGCGGGCTTGCATTGCCAAAGACTTAGGACCCGGTACCGCAGTAACCAGGTTTCGCTCTTGGGCAATGCCATTTACAGGTCCAGATATGTTTGTAGCAGTCATGGCTCAATGTTAGACCTGCTAGAAAATCTGACAAATTGAGCCTGCCTCGGGTCGGTAGTGTCCAACTACCCGCAGTTCGTAAACCGCCGCAATAGGGCGTAGCGTATGAGGATATGAGCGCAATTTACCCATTTTGGATCGCCGGAAAGCCGGTAACGAGCGAGACCGTTGCAGATGTAATTCACCCTGGAGACGGAAAGCAGGTTGGGCAGTACTACGTGCCAAACCCAGCGCAAGTAGAAGATGCTATCGCTGGCGCTTGGGAGTCCCGCCATGCCGCGCGTCGCACGACCGCCGCTCAGCGCGCCGATGCCTTGATGCATATCTCAAAGCGCCTAACAGAACGTTCCGAAGAGATCGCGCAACTTATTTTGGACGAAAATGGCAAACCACTAATGTGGGCCCGTGCTGAAGCGGGCAGAGCTGGATTAGTTTTCCGCTGGGCTGCCGAAGAAGTGCGCAGGTTCTCTGGTGAATTACAGCGACTAGATACTGAAGCAGCTACTGCAGGTCGGATGGCAATTATTCGCCGATTCCCACATGGTCCAGTACTTGGAATTTCACCATTTAACTTCCCAATGAATTTAGTAGCGCACAAAGTTGCGCCTGCGATCGCGGTTGGCGCGCCAATTGTTGTTAAGCCGGCACCGAGCACACCACTTAGCGCATTGTTACTCGGTGAAATTCTTGCCGAGACTGACTTACCAGTTGGTTCTTGGTCGATAATTCCAGTAGGTAATGACGCAGCACCTGCACTTGTGGCAGACGTTCGATTACCAGTTGTGTCATTTACTGGTTCCGACAAAGTTGGATTCGAGATTCAAAAGGCAGTTCCTAACAAGCACATCACACTTGAACTAGGTGGCAATGCCGCTGCAGTAATCCTCGAAGACTGGAACAGCGAAAAGGACAAGACGTGGGCAGCATCTCGAATCGCCACATTCGCGAATTATCAGGCTGGACAGTCATGTATTTCAGTGCAACGCGTTTTGATTCACGACTCTTTGTACGAAGATATGACAAAGCGAATTGTTAGCGCGGTTGCAGCACTACCTAACGGCGATCCTCGGGATGAAAAGACGGTAGTTGGACCGATGATCAACGAAGCAGCTGCCAAGCGCGTCGAAGAATGGGTTAACGAAGCCGTAGCAGCTGGCGCAAAAGTTCTAACTGGTGGCAAGCGAAATGGTTCTTACTATGAACCAACGGTGCTCTCGGATGTCCCAGTTGATGCCAAAGTTTCTTGTAATGAAGTTTTTGGTCCTGTCATGTTGGTTAATTCAATTGCTTCAACGCAAGAGGGCTTTGACATCGTCAACGATTCACCCTTTGGTTTGCAAGCAGGTGTATTCACGCACGATGTGCAAACTGCCTTCCTAGCGCATTCCGAATTAGAAGTTGGCGGAGTCATCATCGGGGATGTACCTACGTTCCGTTCAGACCAGATGCCATACGGTGGCGTCAAAGCCTCTGGCGTTGGCAAAGAAGGTCTACGTCATGCGATGCAAGACATGACTCACGAACGTATTTTGGTTTTGAGCGACCTAGCTCTGTAATTGATGAATTCCACAAGCGTTCGAAGTGTCATAGTTCTTGGATCTACTGGGAGCATTGGCACTCAAACTCTTGACATCATTCGACAAAACTCTGCGAAGTTTAAAGTTGTTGGAATCTCTGCGGGCGGCAACAATCCTGGATTACTTGCGCAGCAGGCAATTGAGTTTCAAGTTGAATATTTGGCCCTGGCTAACGCAACAGCGGCGCAAGACGTACAGCTCGCGCTTTATGCCCAAGCAAAGCAAGCCGGATATTCTGAAGGAAACTTCACGTTGCCGAAACTTTTAGTTGGTCCGCAGGCTGCAACCGAGCTAGCTGGAATTCCAGTTGATGTTGTCATGAATGGCATCACTGGCGCAGTAGGACTAATGCCAACTGTTGCAGCATTAAAATCTGGTGGGACATTGGCATTGGCAAACAAGGAATCACTTGTAATCGGTGGCACCGCCGTTACGAAGCTAGCTAGCCCAGGTCAGATTGTCCCGGTTGATAGTGAACATTCTGCGATTGCTCAGTGTTTGCGATCTGGTACCACTTCGGAGGTCCGTCGCATCGTATTAACTGCAAGTGGCGGACCATTTCGGGGACGCTCAAAGGCCGAACTAGCAGAGGTAACTCCACAACAAGCACTTGCGCATCCAACTTGGACTATGGGTCCAGTGGTAACGATCAATTCAGCAACGATGATGAATAAGGGCTTAGAAGTTATTGAAGCTCATCTACTTTTTGCATTAGATTTTGACCAAATTGATGTGGTGGTACATCCACAATCCGTAGTTCACTCAATGGTCGAGTTCGTTGACGGTTCGACTATCGCGCAGGCAAGCCCACCAGATATGCATTTACCAATTGCACTTGGCCTAACTTGGCCGAATCGAATTCCAGATGCATCGACGGCATGTAATTGGCAGGAAGCAACTTCCTGGACTTTTGAACCGTTAGATCAAGAAACTTTCCCTGCAGTTGCATTAGCTAAGCGGGCTGGAAAGCTGGCAGGCACGGCACCGGCGGTACTGAATGGTGCAAATGAAGTTGCAGTAGCGGCATTTTTGGCAGGCACATTAGGTTTTACTGAAATCGTTGAATTCGTAGCGCAAGTTTTAGAAGTTCACTTAGAGACAAATTTTGTGTCAGACCAGAGCCTGACAATAGAAGAAGTTTTGCAGGCCGCAGAATGGGCACAACTATATGGGCAAGAATTACTTGAATCCAGGAATTAGAGGAATCGCATGCTGAGTTTGCTCGGAGTCCTCATTTTCTTTGGTGGTCTACTGGCATCAATTGCATTGCACGAAATTGGCCACTTAGTTCCTGCCAAAAAATTTGGTGTCAAGGTGCCGCAGTACATGGTTGGATTCGGTCCAACTATCTGGTCTCGCAAGCGTGGAGACACAGAGTATGGATTAAAGGCAATTCCACTTGGTGGTTACATCCGAATGATTGGAATGTTTCCGCCAAATCCCAACGGCACCCAGGATAAGGAAAAACTTGGTCGGCTTGGGTTAATGATTGAGTCGGCTAGAGAAGAAGTACTTTCCGAAGTTGCACCTGACGATGAACCGAGAACTTTTTACCGATTAAGTGTGCCAAAAAAACTTGCCGTTATGTTTGGCGGACCTTTTATGAACTTAATCATTGCCACTATCTTGTTCACTATTTCACTTTCTGTAATTGGCCGAGCTCAAGTGACAACTACTGTAAGCGAAGTTGTGGCCTGTGTTCCAACAAGTGCAAATCCAACCGGAATAGCATCAACGAATGGACAGTGCGTAGGTAGTGCGCAAACTCCAGCAGCTGAAATCGGACTTACTCCTGGTGATGTTTTAGTTTCAGTCGACGGTGCGCCAATTGCAAAATGGGAAGATCTTGGTATCGCATTAGCCGAGCAAGCTGGAAACACTGTCGCAATCACTTTTCAAAATTCTGAAGGACAATTGGTTTCAGAAACGGTAACTGTGGCAACACTTGAATCTGAAGTTTTCGATAGTGCAGGTAATCCAACTGGCGAAGTTTCCACGCGGGGATTTATCGGCGTCTCTCCTGAAATCAAACTCGTACCAGCGCCGGTATCTGAAGTGCCTAGTTTTATGACCGCAATCACTGCAACGAGCGTTGCAGCGTTATTTGAATTTCCAGCTCGAGTATTTGGTCTAGCTGGGGGATTGTTCACTGATGCGCCAAGAGATCCGCAAGGTCCAGTAAGCGTCGTAGGCATTGGCAGAATTAGTGGTCAGATTGCGGGTAGCGAAAACGCTCCCGCAATTTATAAAGTATCTGACTTGATTAACCTTTTGGCATCAGTCAATTTGTTCTTGTTTGTTTTTAACATGGTTCCGGTTTTGCCACTTGATGGCGGACACATAGCAGGCGCTCTTTATGAGGGCGCTCGTCGCCAAATCGCTAGATTGCGCCGAAAGCCATTGCCTGGCCCAGTTGATACGGCGAAAATGCTGCCAGTGGCTTATGTCATGGCGCTGTTCTTGATCGGAATGTCTGCAGTTGTTATTTTGGCCGACATCATCAAGCCAATTAGCTTTTAGGGCGGCGCCAACTTGGCATTTACCCTGAGAGCGCAGGAGTTGCCACGGTGACAGATAATAGAGATATGACGATCAACCTTGGGATGCCTGATTTACCACCTCCGGTATTAGCGCCTCGGCGTAAAAGTCGTCAAATTACGCTGCGTCACAGCACGCACCCGATCTTGGTTGGTGGCGACGCGCCAATCAGTATCCAATCAATGGCTACCACTCTGACTGCAGACGTAAACAGCACATTGCAACAAATTGCCGAACTAACTGCATCTGGCTGCCAAATCGTCAGAGTTGCGGTGCCGAGTCAGGACGACGCGGACGCGTTGCCACAAATTGCAAAAAAGTCCAGCATTCCAGTAATTGCAGATATTCATTTCCAACCAAAATATGTTTTTGCTGCAATTGATGCCGGGGTTGCAGGAGTTCGAGTAAATCCCGGAAACATAAAACAGTTTGATGATAAAGTTAAAGAAATTGCAAAAGCTGCCGGTGATGCGGGCATCCCAATTCGCATTGGTGTTAACGCGGGTTCCCTTGATAAGCGGTTACTTGAAAAATATGGCAAAGCAACACCAGAGGCGTTAGTCGAATCTGCGCTTTGGGAAGCATCTTTATTTGAAGAGCACGGGTTTGGCGATATCAAAATCTCAGTTAAGCATCATGACCCGGTAGTTATGGTTCAGGCTTATCGACTATTGGCTGCCCAATCTGATTACCCACTTCATCTAGGGGTAACTGAAGCTGGACCGCTATTCCAGGGAACCATTAAGTCTGCGGTAGCTTTTGGTGCGTTACTTAGCGAAGGCATCGGAGACACTATCCGCGTCTCACTTTCAGCCCCGCCGGTCGAAGAAGTCAAAGTTGCAAACCAAATTCTTGAATCACTAAATCTCAAGCAGCGCGGTTTAGAAATTGTGAGCTGTCCATCATGTGGCCGGGCGCAGGTAGATGTTTACACTTTGGCTGAACAAGTTACTGCAGGTCTTGAAGGGCTTGAAGTTCCATTACGAGTTGCAGTTATGGGATGTGTTGTAAACGGACCTGGTGAAGCGCGCGAAGCTGACCTTGGCGTGGCAAGTGGAAATGGCAAAGGCCAAATCTTTGTTAAAGGCGTCGTTATCAAAACCGTTCCAGAAGCCCAGATTGTCGAAACATTGATCGAAGAAGCTATGAAACTTGCCGAATCCATGGAAGCCGAAGGCGTACCTATTGTTTCTGTGACCTGAGATGGCACATGAAATTCGCGCTATCGACGCGCAAACAATCTCGCAAGTAAACCAAATAGTTGAGCAAGATCCGGTGCGCCATTGTTTTTTAGCTGCGCGAATTGATCTAGGTGGTCGCGGATTGTTTCGGCCAAGTTATCCAGATCTACTTGGGTACTTCGACGACGGCAATCTCAAATCTGTCCTGATGACTGGTGCCAACATTGTTCCGGTTAATACTTCGCTGATTGCCAGGCAAGAATTTGCCGCAGTACTTGCCCGCACGGGGCGACGTAGCTCTTCGATAGTCGGGCCAGCTGGTGAAGTCTTAGATTTATGGTCACGACTTTCGGCTCACTGGGATAAGCCTCGAGAGATACGAGACAACCAACCGGTACTAACAATGCGACAGCCTTCGAATATCGAACTTGATGACCAAGTTCGATATTCCACGGCTGCGGACTTAGATGATTTAGTACCAGCCTGTGTTGCAATGTTCACTGAGGAAGTTGGCATTAGCCCGACTCTTGGGGGAGCAGGGACTGCCTATCGAAACCGAATTACCGAACTAGTTTCGAGTCGACGTTCGTATGTTAGATATCTGGGAAATGAATTAGTTTTCAAAGCTGAGGTTGGCACAGTGGGTGCCGGAGTAGCGCAGATTCAAGGCGTCTGGGTTAAGCCAGAACATCGCGGTACCGGTTTATCGATTCCCGCCATGGCAGCAGTGGTAAAACTAGTGTTAGCCGACATTGCCCCCGTGGCCTCACTTTATGTCAATGAATTTAATCTGCCAGCCTTGGCAACATATAGAAATGTTGGCTTTGAACAAGTCGATACCTTTGCCACAGTTCTGTTTTAACGATCCTCGCAATAGTGGCAGCGACAACTGAACCCAGTTAATCAGTACGATTAGGGCAGTGAATTAACCACCTTTAGGAGTTCAAAGTGCTGCGCATGTCAACCCTGTTCTTGCGGACATTACGCGAGGATCCAGCGGATGCTGAGGTGCCCAGCCATCGACTTCTAGTCCGCGGCGGATATGTGCGGCGAATTGGTCCTGGCATCTGGTCGTGGTTACCACTTGGGTATTTGGTGTATCGAAATATCGAACGCATCGTTCGTGAAGAAATGGATAGCGCTGGCTTCCAGGAAGTTCATTTCCCAGCACTGTTGCCACGTGAGCCATATGAAAAGACTGGACGCTGGGAAGAATATGGCGACAATTTGTTTAGATTGCAGGATCGCAAAAAAGCGGACTACTTACTCGGCCCAACCCATGAAGAAATGTTTACCTTAATGGTGAAAGGCGAGTATTCGTCATACAAGGATTTACCGCTATGCATCTATCACATTCAAATTAAGTATCGCGATGAAGCGAGGCCAAGAGCTGGTATCTTGCGCGCTCGCGAATTTGTGATGAAGGATTCTTATTCGTTTGACATTAATGACGCTGGTCTGGATGTTTCATATCAACGCCATCGCGATTCGTACATAAAGACTTTTGATCGACTTGGACTTTATTACGAGATTGTTTCAGCCATGTCAGGTGCGATGGGTGGCTCAAAGAGCGAAGAGTTCCTAGCAACTTGCGAAAGTGGCGAGGACACTTATGTTAAATGTCCAAAGTGTGGTTTGGCCGCAAACGTTGAAGCGATTGTTACTAAAGTTCCAGACGAACTAGATGCGACAAATGTTCCTGCGGCGCACGTTGAAGACACTCCGGATACACCAACAATTGCCTCGCTGGTCGAAATATCAAATGCCCGCCCAGAATTGCGGCGTTCAGATCGTGATTGGGAAGCAGCGGATACTTTAAAGAACGTAGTTGTAATGCAAGTTGCTTTGGATGGTACGCGCACCCCTTTGATTATTGGATTACCGGGTGACCGGGAAGTTGACTTAAAGCGAGTTGAAGCAACTTTGCATCCAGTAGCGATTGAAGCTTTTGAGGAAGAAGACTTTAAGAAGTACTCGGCTTTAGTTAAGGGCTACATCGGTCCGCAGGTTTTGGGGCTGACTTCAAAATCTGGAATTAAGTATTTAGTTGATCCACGAGTTGTTCGTGGCACCCGCTGGATTACTGGCGCTAACACCCGAGGTAATCACGTTTACGACTTAGTTGCTGGTCGCGATTTCACTTGGGATGGCGTAATCGAAGCCGCAGAAGTGCGCCAAGGTGATGGTTGTTCAAACTGTGGCAGCGAAATGATCATTGCGCGCGGTATTGAAATCGGTCACATCTTCCAGTTAGGTCGCAAATATGCCGAAGCACTT
>WLPX01000004.1 GCA_009698575.1 Actinomycetota bacterium | reverse complement strand
GACCAAGCTTCAAGCAAAGTTTCAACTAGGCGAACAAAATCCAATGCAGCATGTGCACCAGTGTCATTAATTCGCGTTACGTCGGCATGCCCGAGAATTGGTTTACCACCATCAGTCTTTATTTCCCGCATCAACAAGCCATTTCGAAGTGCCATTGAAACTTCACGCGGCACTACAACGGTTGAATCATTTGTTGGCACAATCAATTCCTGCGCGAGCAACCACTCAAGTGGTGACTTGGCATCTTCGATTCGTACCGAACGATTGGCTTGGCGCATTGTGCCAGCAGGTGTGCCCCACAAAAGTTGGTTCATAATATCGCGAACATCATCGGGGCCACTTGCTAAAGTTTTAGCCGCCAAAGTTTTCTTGGCTGCATATTCGCGCACCTGTCTGCGTGAATCTGCAAATGATGCAGCTAACCCACACGGATAGGCACCGAATGATTCCCGGGCAACACGTACTAGATGAAGTTCTTCGTCATCACCCCAAGCGATTGCACTTGCCAGCAGTCGATCTACTGCAGCATCAATCGCAGGTGCGTTATATCCAACTGCGCCAACTAGGCCCACATGTACATCTCTACGTGCTGCCGGATCTGGTAAGGCAGCAAGGACTTCGCAGACACTCAACTCAATGTGATTAAGCGCATCGAGGGCAGCACTAACACTTGGCGATGTTGTTGCCCGCACTGCTAATTGACCTAGGTCAGTTGGAACGGGGTGGAGCAAATCTGGGCGCGTTGCGAATAGGACTTCAAGCTGTTGGTCATTTCGCTGGCGTAAGTCATCGGCTAATGAGCGTGGTCGCATGACTGTTTCAGCCTTTTTGGAAGTGCCCATCTTTACACGTTACGCGGTTTAGGGTGCCCAGCGCTACTTGAGATATGTCGGTTTCGCGCACTGCCCGAAGCCTAAAAATCGCTAGTTTGGGTGGATTCGGACTTTTCATCTACCCTTGAGTAAGGCAATCGTTTAACGAATGTCACATTAAGTCACCAGCGCAAGGAGAACACCGTGCCTACAGGCAAAGTGAAGTGGTACGACACCGAGAAGGGCTTTGGCTTCCTTCAAACGGATGAAGGCGAAGAGGTATTTTTGCATGCCTCCGCACTCCCAGCTGGAACTCTAACTTTAAAGAATGGCACCCGCTGTGAGTTTGGTGTGGCCGATGGCAAGCGCGGCATGCAGGCCCTTTCGGTTCGAATTCTAGAAGCACCACCGAGTGTTTCCAAGGGTGGCCGTAAAGATGCTGAAGATATGGCAATTGTTTTGGAAGATGTAATCAAGTTGCTTGACGGTTACGCCAGCAACCTTCGTCGTGGACGTTACCCAGATGACAAGCAAAGTGAAAAGCTTGTTGCAGTGCTTCGCGGCGTCGCTGATCAGATTGATGTTTAGTTGAACACAAAAACCTCACCCGTCGAGATTGCTCGACAGGCATTACTTGAATCCATTCCCGCCGATCACGTTGGCGCGGCTTTGGATTCCGTTGTTGAGCCTTCAGAAGATTCCTCGGTAGCGATCACCAGCTACACCTTCGAATGCACCTCTCCTGGTTATCCAGGTTGGTATTGGGAAGTCAGCGTTGCCGAAGTAAATGGACAAGTTGATCTTTCCATTAGCGAAATAAATTTATTGCCAGGCGCCGCTGCATTAGTTCCAGCGCAATGGAAGCCTTGGGCAGAACGTGTTGAACCAGGCGACCTAGGTGTTGGCGATTTATTGCCTGCTCCGGAAAACGATGAGCGCTTAACTGCAGGCTTTACTGCTATCGCAGACTTGGAAGATTTATCCGATGACTTAGCACCATTACATCCAGCGCAATGGGAACTTGGTTTAGGTCGCGAAAAAGTTTTAAGCACTGTTGGACTAGAGCGCGCAGTTGATCGTTGGTTTGAAAAACTAAACGGACCGCGTTCAGCAATGGCAAAGTCCGCACCTGCGCAATGTGGGTCGTGCGGCTTCTTGGTTCCAGTTGGCGGATCTATCGGTCAAGTATTCGGTGTTTGTGGAAATGAATTCGGCGCAGCTGATGGCCAGATCGTGGCAACAACTTTTGGTTGTGGCGCACATTCCTCAGTCCGCATTGAAAATGCCACTCCAATTCCGGTTGTTGATCTAGTAATTGATGATCAGGCTGACGAGCAAAGTGATTCAAGTGACTTGCCAGATTACGTAGCTGATCCAATCGTGGATCAAGACGATAGCGATGACTTCGAAGCCGATGAAATGCCAGAGCGTCAAGAAGCTGCTGCGGAATTTGCAATGAAAGAAGCAGTCGAAGCCATGGAAGCTGCAACGGAAATTGTTGAGCTGGACAATCTAGACGCCGATGATGCTGAGCAGGAAATTTCTGACTTCTATGGCGACGCAGAAAGTGACGCAAGCGAAGAGTCCCGATGATCGGCTTGATCTTGGCTGCTGGCGCAGGCCGGCGACTTCGTCCCTATACGGACACACTTCCTAAAGCACTTGTGCCATTGGATGACACTCGTTCGGTGATGGATCTAACACTTAAGAATTTTGCTGAAGCGGGCCTAAATGACGTAGCAATCATCATTGGTTATGCCGCTGATCAAGTTCGAATTCGCCAACAAGAATTAGAAGAGCGCTATGGCGTAAACATCGAATTGGTGTTTAACGATAAAGCCGAAGAGTGGAACAACGCTTATTCGCTGTGGTGCGCGCGCGATGTTTTGAAGGCCGGCGCAATCATTGCCAATGGCGACACAATTCACCCAGTCTCGGTTGAAGAATTACTTAAGGCCCAAGCGGATGAATTCATCACATTGTCGTTAGATAACGTGAAAAAACTAGCTGATGAAGAAATGAAAGTTCAGTTAAATGAACGCGGTGGCGTGACGCTTATTACTAAGTTGATGGACCCAAGTACTGCAGCCGGTGAATACATCGGCGTGGCTCGAATCCCTGGATCACTGGCCAACGATTTAGCAGATGCCTTGCAAGCAACATTTGAGCGGGATCCAAATCTGTATTACGAAGACGGCTTCCAAGAGATGGTCAATCGTGGCGCTCACATTGCAACAGCTGCAATTGGTGATGTGCCCTGGATTGAAGTAGACACATTAGAAGATCTCGAGCGCGCGCGGGAGATCGTATGTCACTACTAACTCGCAGTTTTCCAGCTCCGTTACATGTTGACATTTCAGCCGGCGCGATCAATCGCCTACATGAAGTAATCAGTGATACTCGTATCGCTCCAGACGCGCGCGTCGCCGTAATCCTGTCGACAGGATCGGGTGTGCAATTTCGGGCGCAAATTGAAAAGCAAATTTCGCACGCTGATTTCTTTGAATTAGCTGATGGTAGTTTGCAATCTGCCGATGACATTGCAGGCAAACTCATGAACTACTCCAGCGTTGTTGGTGTTGGTGGTGGCAGAGTATTAGACGCAGCAAAATATGCAGCCAGCAAGGCAAACCTGCCAATGATTGCGGTCGCGACAAACCTGGCGCACGATGGCATCGCATCGCCGGTGAGCATTTTGGAACATGATGGCACGCGCAGCAGTCACGGTGTTTCAGTACCCGCTGCAGTACTTATTGATTTAGACATTGTGCGAAATGGTCCAGTGCGGTTCCTGCGTGCTGGTATTGGTGATGTGCTCAGTAATTTAAATGCTGTTGCAGACTGGGAATTAGCTCGAGAAATCAACGGCGAAGAAGTCGATGGCTTGGCTGCCTCCATGTCTCGCACCGCTGCCACAAGTTTGTTAAACCATCCCGGCTCGATTGATGATTCAGGTTTCTTAACCACACTTGCTGAAGGCTTAGTGCTATCTGGATTAGCAATGGCAGTCGCCGGAACATCGCGTCCATGTAGTGGCGCCTGTCATGAGATTTCACATGCGATTGACATGGTGTTACCGGAAAAATCAGCTCCACATGGCGAGCAAGTCGCGGTAGGTGCATTGTTTGCAACTTATCTGCGCGGGGCAACTGACGAATTCGGACAACTACATGACGCTTTGTTTCGCCACGGCCTACCAACTTCGCCAAAAGATCTTGGCTTAACAACTGAGGAGTTCGCACAGGCAGTTGCCTTCGCACCACAGACTCGGCCAGATCGATTTACAATTTTGGAGCACAAGAATTTAGATCAAGCGCAGCTGTTGCGTGTTGTATCCGACTTTGTTGCTGCACTTTAGGCAGGCTTGAAGCATGGCAGTAATTGGTTCACGTCGACTTGCAGACAAAGTCCTTGACGTAACCATTTTTATCCTGGCCGTTGATTCACTGGCTTATTACACGGCTCGATACATCACAACTAGCGCATTAGTAGTTGCTGGAGTTTGGCTAGCTTTTGCAGTTGTGTTGTTCGCAGTTTTGAAGCGCATCACAGATTCCGGATTTTATGGCGAACCAGTTCCAGCGCCTTATGTAACGAGTGATCCAACCTCCATTCGTAGTAATCCATTGGCTAGGAATGCAACTTGGGCTGGCTTAGTTTTCGCAGGCTTTGCCTATCTATACGTAGATAAGCGATTGCCAATTCTGAATTCTTCGCAATGGGCGCTGGTTATCTTGGCACTTGTTGCGATTGGCGGTGTCATTGCATTTCGCCAAGCAAAAGCATCGGGCGCAACACCAGCGGATTACAGAACCTTCCATTGGTTTGCTTGGGTAATTGGCGCAGGAATGGCCGTGGTGGCATCTGCAACACTGCGACCACAAAGCGATGACACAAATTATCTAAATCTTTCGACCTGGATTGCCGAACGTGGCACGTTGCCAACTCGCGACACGATTTATAGCGATCAAGTTTTTGCGACCAAACCACTTGGTTCGGCATGGGAATCGATGTGGGGAGTATTTGCTAATGTAACTGGAATTTCAGCGCCCACCTTGCTTTATGTAATCGCAGTTCCAGTTCTCACCATACTTAGTATTTTTGCGTTAGACCGAGGCATGCGAAGTATGCATGTTCGACACACTAACTTTGCATTACTGATCGTAAGTCTGTTCCTACTTCTCGATGGCAAGAACATTTTTTCTTTCGGCGTCTTTCACGGGCCAAGAATTTGGCAAGGTAAATCATTCTTTGTTTCGGCTGTTATTCCATTATTAATTGGCGCTGGAATTGTTTGGGCACGATCGGGTCGACGAAACGATCTGGTTAGATTTTTGCTCATCGGATTAGGCGCGGCTGGACTAACAACAACCGCAACGATGTTGGTGCCAATGATTGTTCTTGTGATTGCGGCTGTCGTTGGTTACCAGCGCGGAATTAAAGATGCGGGCTGGACTTTGCTAGCAATGTTGCCACCGCTTTATGTCGGTCTAGCATTTCGCGGTTCGTATGAAGATGAGCAAGCCTTAGGGGATTGGGCTGGAAATGTTTTAGCTTTTGCGCAGCCAGCCAAATTGGTTTCTGGGATTTCGCAACTTTCTGATCCGAATGAATTTGTGCGTTGGATGTCACGCCCACCATTACATGCAGCGTTATTCGCCTTAGTTATGTGTTGGGGCTTTATCGGTGCAGAGTCGCGCACAGCGCGTCGAGTGATCGCTGGGTTGAGTGTGATGTGGGCGATTGTGTATTTGCCGCCAGTTCTTGCGCTGATAGAAAAATTTACTGGCGTACAAGCAATCTCGTGGCGCTTCTGGTGGTTGTTGCCGATTCCAATGTTGGTCGGTGCTGCAGCTTCTGCGGTTGCAACTGGGTTGATTCGCATAACTAGTGTTAACAAACACCGGACGTTATCGCTAGTGCTTGCTCTTGGAGTTTTACTTGCCTTGATTGTGATTCCAGGAAAGCCAGTTTGGAATTCGAGCCTAGGTCAGCTAAATGGACAAAGTGCTCGCTTGATGTGGCCGCCAGGGTGGAAAGTGTTTGGCGGCTATCAAGAAGCTAAAGAAATTCTGGATCAAATTGCCCAAGACGGTGACACGGTTGCTGCTAGATCCAACATTGAAAAGTCCTTAGCTGCAACCACGGTTCGGGTTCATCCGGTGTTGCCGAAAATTAGTTGGTTTACGCAAGCTGGCGGCTCGGATGCAGCTGCGTCGTTGCCGGATCGTCTTCAGATTCGCCAGTTCACTTCAACTCAGCCAGATCCCCAATTACCGGACCTTAATTTGGTCGATCTCCCAAATGCTCTTGAGCGTGTTGGAGTAGATGTGATTTGTTTAGATGCTGATCGCACCGCGGATATTGATTTAGCAAAGTCGTGGGGTTACACCGATGGCGCACAGATCGTTAAATACGACGCTGGCCGCGGCCAATGGTGTGGTCGTAAAAGCTAATTAGCTTTCGACTTTTCAATTCGAGCCGCGCGCCGCTTGGTGTAACGCATCCCAAGTAAGCCAAGGATGATTCCGGCAACACCGATGGCGATCCAGTTACTCCGACCAGCCTCTTCAAGTTGATTGCGCATCAGGACCATGATCAGGGTCGCAACGGACCAGATCACTGTGCCTATTGTGACTGCTGTGATTCCATTTACTTCAAGTGGCGCAAGTTCCTTTTTTGGGTGCTGGCCACCAGCGGTTTGGTTGGATTCGCTCAGAGAGTCTGCATGGTTACTCACACGTAGGACACTAGCGTGTCGTTATGGATACCACTACAAAGACACAGGGCACCTCGGGCTGGGATCGTTATTTCCACATGACCGAGCGTGGCTCCAATTTAGGGACTGAAGTACGCGGCGGCATTGTCACTTTCGTGACTATGGCTTACATCGTGGTACTTAACCCACTCATCGTCGGTACCGCCAAGGACATCAATGGGAATTTCCCAGGTGGTGGCCAGGACATCGGGGTAGCAATTTCGCTAGTAGCTGCTGCTACTGCGCTGGTTGCTGGCTTGATGACCATCTTTATGGGCGTGTACGGTCGTTTCCCTATCGCTATTGCTGCCGGTCTAGGACTGAACGGATTCTTGGCATTTGGCCTTGCTCCTTACATGACTTGGCCACAAGCATTTGGCTTAGTAATCATTGAAGGCTTCATTGTCTTGATCTTGGTACTAACTGGATTCCGTACTGCGGTCTTCCATGCAGTTCCAGATGCACTGAAGTATTCAATCGGTGCTGGCATTGGTTTATTCATCGCATTAATTGGTTTGGTAGATGCTGGCATCGTTCGTGGTGGCGTACCGCTAATTACCTTTGGTGTTTATGGTGAATTAGCAGGCTGGCCAATCTTTACGTTCGTGTTCGGGCTTCTCCTCATGGTCGTGTTGGTTGCCCTACGCAAGCGTGCTGCAATTCTGATTGGCTTGTTAGTCACAACAGTTATCGCAGTGCTTTTGGAAAGCACCCAAAAAATTGGTGGCGCAGAAACAGATCCGAGTATGCCGGGTCTCGAGAACCCAACAGGCTGGGGTCTGAATGTGCCAGCGATTCCAAAGACCTTAATTGGTTATGTAGATCCAACTCCACTTTTTGACATCGACATCTTCGGTGCCTTCGGTGCGATTGGCGCATTGGCTGCAGGTCTTGCTGTGTTCTCACTATTGCTGAGCGATTTCTTCGACACCATCGGAACTGTTACTGGGCTTGCTACTGAAGCAGACTTGATGACAGCTGATGGCGAAGTTGAGCACTTGGGTGCGATCCTGACTGTTGACTCTGTTGCAGCGATTGCTGGTGGTATGGCTGGAACTTCATCCAACACCGCTTACATCGAATCTGCATCGGGCATCGGTGACGGCGCTCGTACAGGTATCGCGAGCTTGGTAACTGGCGTGCTGTTCTTGTTAGCGATGTTTATTGCACCGCTAACAAAGATCGTGCCTTACGAAGCAGCAGCTCCGGCATTGGTAATTGTGGGCTTCTTGATGATGACCCAGATTCGCCATATCCCATTTGATGATTATGCAATTGCGATTCCATCGTTCTTGACGATCATCTTGATGCCATTTACTTACTCGATCACAAACGGTATCGGCGCAGGTATGGTTACCTTCGTTGCTATCAAGGTCGCACAGGGCAAGTCAAAGGAAGTTTCAGGATTGATGTGGGTAATCGCCGCAGCATTCATGATCTACTTTGCAGTGCATCCACTAAAGGAAGCATTCGGCCTGTAAGTAACTAAAGTCTTTGGGGCGCACTGTGAAAAACGGTGCGCCCCATTGCTATGTCCTTGAGCAATGTCCGATTTAGGAAATTCATAAGTTATGGTTAAATCATGAATTCTCGTACGCGTCGCACGGTGACCATCGTTGTTTTAGTTAGTTTTTTCCTTGCTGTTATGGCAGCAGCGGTAATGCCTTATCTATAAGAAATAAGACCTGAAGAAAACTAGTGCGATAACTTAACGGGCCGCAGCGAGGCAATTGTGATTGCCAGAACCAAACAAATTGGCACGAGCGCATATGCACCATGAATTCCAATGTGATCAGCGACCGCGCCCAATGCAAAAGGTGCAACACCACTTGCAAACCCAGTACCAATTGAAAGCTTGCCGCCGCCGCGATCTGGTCGGCCACCACTGGCACGAAGTGCGCGTTCAAAACCAAACGGGAAATGCAGTGACATCCCAAGACCGGTAATAGTTAGTGAAATCAGCATTACTAACCCGGAATTTGAAAGCCAAAATCCTAAGAAACCAAAAAACGAAAGAATCAAAGCGCCGCGATACAAAAATTCTGAATCAAATTTTGCAGTTAACCGAGCGCCAATCAAACGGCCAACTGACATGCCGCCAACAATTGTGGCCAAAGCTGCAGCACTTGCACCTTTGGTTAATCCACCTTGGGTCGATAAAACCTCCGGCGCCCAAAGCAACATTGAAAACTCCATGCTTGCGGTGAAAACCAGAATTAACCAAGACCACCAAAAAAGACTTGGAAAGGCACCTGGCAAATCATGATGATCCGAGACCTCATCTTCGATAGCGCGCGGCCCATAAAGATCAGTATTTTTGCCACGGATTAGTTCAATTAGCAAGACCCCAACAACAGCGACTTGAATCCCTGGTCGCCAACCCCAACCAACAGTCACACCAATGCCCACCATGACTGGTGCAAGCAAACCAATTGATGAGGCAACGGCATGCAATTCACTAATAGCTGCAGGGGCTGCTTGTTTTTGTTGGTATGCCAAGTAAGAGGCAGTGCCTTGAATGATTAAGGATCCAGCGCAAGTTGTGAATGCAACGCCTATCAAAGTAAACGGCAGGGATCGACCTAATGTGAAAAACAAAATTCCGGTTGCCAGCAGCATGGAGGCGTATCGAAGCATTAAGCCACGACCGGTTCGCTTGATGATTGCTCCAGTTGCAAGTCCTGCAGTTACTGAGCCAACTGACATTGCTAGCGAGTGAAATGAAACAACTGTGCGAGAAAGATCTAAATCTTCGCGCAGGAACTGCATAGTTCCGCCAAAACCAAAGATGAACCAGCCAAAACACGTAGCTTGTAAATAAGAAATCCAGGTGGTTTTATCTCGAACTGGTCGGCGTAAGGTCACTTACTAACTGTACTCAAACGAATTAATTAGCTAGCTGTGCGATCACAAAATCGATGGACTTAAGTAATTGCTTAACATCACTTGGGTCAACAGCAGGAAATACCGAAATCCGAAGTTGGTTGCGACCGAGTTTGCGGTATGGCTCAGTATCGACAATGCCATTAGCGCGAAGTACTTTGGCAATGACTTCAGCATCGATAGATTCGATGAAATCAACCGTGGCAACTACTTGGGAACGCTTTGCTGGGTCGCTCACAAAGGGACTTGCAAACTCACTTGCCTGCGCCCAGTCATAAATCGCATCAGAAGATTCTTTAGTGCGAGCAACACACCAATTCAAACCACCATTTGCATTGAACCAACGAATTTGTTCGTTCATCATCACGATCGTTGCAACGGCCGGAGTGTTATAAGTCTGATCCAAACGCGAGTTTTCAATCGCAGTCATTAAATCTAGGAAGGCTGGGATGTAACGACCCGATGCCTTAATCTCTTCGGCGCGCGCAATTGCAGCTGGTGACATGATCGCCACAAATAATCCACCATCAGAGGCAAAGCATTTTTGTGGACTGAAGTAATAGACATCTACTTGGGATAAATCAACTGGCAGACCACCGGCACCAGATGTGGCATCAATAAGGACTAGCGCGTCTGCGTCAGCACCTGCTGGTCGAACTGGTGGGATGGCAACACCAGTTGAAGTTTCATTGTGTGGTGTGCAGTAGGCGTCTATTCCTGGTTGGGCGACAAAATCTGGAGCATCACCGGGATCGCTCTTGATTACTGATTGCTCACCCAAAAACGGAGCTGCTTTCGCACTACTTGCAAACTTTGAGCCGAACTCACCGAAAGTCAAGAACTGTGCGCGATCACGTAGCAAACCAAAAGTTGCGATTTCCCAGAACGCAGTCGTGCCACCATTTCCAATTACGACTTCGTATCCCGCTGGAATGGAAAACAACTCGGCTAAGCCAGCGCGCAGGGCAGCAACTTCATTTTTAACTGGCTTCTGACGATGGCTAGTACCCAATACCGTTAATGACTTATCAACCAAAGCCTGGATTTGCTCGCTGCGAATTTTCGAAGGCCCCGCGCCAAAGCGACCATCAACAGGTAACAGCTCGGCAGGAATTTTAATTTCAGGGATTTGGGCCATTTTCCAAGTTTAGATTAATTCTGCGATTGCTGACTGCCAACGATTTGCAGCAAGAAAATTACGGGGAAAGGCGGATTACCTTCCATGCTGAAGCATCAGATAGATCACTAGAAGAACCATTCTTAACAAACCGAAGCCGATCATGCAATCTTGAGCGACGGCCTTGCCAAAATTCGATTGTGGAGACGGTAATTAAGAATCCGCCCCAAACATCTGGCAGTGGAACCTCAGAGCCTTCTGGATATTGAGCCTCTAATTCCGCCATACGCTTTTCTAAGATTTCTCTGGAATCAATTACTGAGGATTGCGCGCTGACAATTGCGCCAAGTTTTGAACCATGTGGCCGAGTTTGAAAATACGCACCTGATTCTTCGCGCGAAACTTTTGTTGCTGTGCCAATTACATTTACTTGGCGATGCAGGGGATACCAAGGAAAGGTAATGCTGACTTGCGAGTTAGCAGCGATTGCGCCGGCTTTATCCGAACCGTAGTTGGTATAAAACGTAAGTCCGCGACTATCAATGCCTTTGAGCAGAACTGATCGCGTCGACACGACGTCGGCATCATTACGCACTGCAATTACCATGGCATTTGGTTCAATCAAAGCCTGCGGACCCACCGCAACAGCTTCGGCTAACCATTTGTTGAACTGGGCAAGTGGGGTGCTGGCTAAGTCAGCTTCGACTAACTGATCCTTGTCATAGACAATTCGCATGTCCGATGGATCTGGCGTATCGATACTCATGCCTTTAGTCTGTCGCAGATTTCGCCCTCGTGCTTCCCGATAGTGGCAACCGAATGTCAGCCTTGGCGTGCGCTGTGCCAGAGTGTGTAAGTGCCCAAGCTGCTAATCGACCTCACGCCGCTTCGGGAAATACCTGCCTATCGTCGAATCTTTACTGCCGTTTCGATCAGCAACATCGGCCAGCAAATGACTGCCGTTGCTGTTGGCATCCAGGTCTATTCCATGACGCACTCTTCATTTGCCGTCGGCTTGGTTGGTCTGTTCCAACTTTTGCCACTGCTCGCCCTTGGACTTTTTGGTGGGGCAATGTCGGATTCATATGACCGGCGAATGATTGGATTGATTTCTGCAGTAGGTATGGCTACCTCGAGCGTTTTATTGCTAACCCAGGCGTTGCTCGGTAGCCAAGACGTTTGGCCGCTGTATTTGTTTGTCGCGATGTCATCAGGGTTCTTTGCTATCGGCAATCCCGCGCGGCAATCGATCATTCCGCGCATCGTGCCCCGCGAACAATTGCAAGCAGCAAATTCACTTTCCATGCTCACGTGGAACATTGGCTTCACACTCGGTCCGCTCCTGGGCGGAATCTTGATTGGCATTACTGGAAAGGTTGCCGTTGCTTATGCCGTAGATGCAGTTGCCTTCACAGTGATGATGTGGGCGATGTGGGCGCTACCGAAATTGCCACCAATGGCTGGAGCACCTTCGAAACCAAATCTTTCTAGCGTGAAAGAGGGCTTAAGTTTCTTAAAAGGTAAGCGCAATGTCCAGATGTCGTTTTACTTAGATATCGTCGCGATGGTTTTTGGGTTGCCGCGCGCATTGTTTCCAGCTATTGCACTGCATTGGTATGGCACCTCGATCGCATCATCTGCGGCAATCGTTGGCATGTTAACTGCAGCTCCGGCATTAGGCGCAGCGATCTCGGCAATCTTCAGTGGACCTTTGCATCGAATCTATAAGCAAGGCACTGCAATTGTTTGGTCAATCGTTGGCTGGGGAACTGCAATCACAGCGTTTGGCTTAACGCGGAATTTGCCGTTAGCTCTTGTGTTACTGGCAATCGCCGGAGCGGCCGATAATGTCAGCGCGCTATATCGAACCACGATGTTGCAAGTTGTCGTGCCTGATGAATACCGCGGGCGCTTGCAAGGACTATTTACTGTCGTCGTTGCCGGCGGCCCAAGACTTGGCGACTTTGAATCCGGAACCGTTGCAGCAATTGGTGGCGAACAATTTGCGGTTGTCAGTGGCGGCGTTGCCTGCATAATTTTCACTTACGTACTGGTGCAATGGCATAAGCCGTTTATGAAGTATGACTCCCGCGAACCAGTTGCTTAGCTATTCAAAATCGCGAATGAGTTCGGATTCATCTTCGCGCTTAGCACCATAGGACTGGCCAGGTGGCAGCTTCAAAGTTGAAAGCAAACCCAACATCAAGAACCCAGCTGCGTAGTAAGCCGTATGTTCCAGCGCGTCAGAAAATGCCTGCGAGGAAGCGGCTTGAATCTCCGGAGATCCTGGTGGATTAGCTAAACCTGGAATTGCAGTTCCCGCGGACTGTTCAACAATTTGAGCAATTTGTGTGGAAACTTCAATCGGCGCTCCAGTATTAGCAACAGCAACTTCGGTGTTGTCATAAAGCCCAACAAACAAAATAGTTCCCAGCACTGCAGTTCCCATCGCGGAACCAATTTGGCGCGCAGTGCTTTGAGTACCAGATGCCTGGCCACTCTTTGAAGCGGGAACGTCGGACAAAATCAAGCCGGTTAGTTGCGCAGTGGCATAGCCAACGCCAGCGCCATAAATAAATAACCAGATACCAAGGATCCAACCACTTGCACTTGGCGAAATTGTTAAGGCAATTCCTAGGATGCCAACAATTTCCAGCACTAGACCAAGTCGGGCAACGAATCTTGGATTGCGACGATTGGCAAGTATCGCGGCTGTCGGCGCGGCAAAGAATGCGCCAATGGCCAAGCTAGCAAGTAATCCACCTGCGCCAAGGGCTGACCAACCTAAAACACTTTGCATAAACAACGGCAGCGAGAACAAAATTCCAAACTCACCAAGGCTGACAATCAAACCGGCAAAGGAACCAAAGCCAAATGTTGGAATCTTGAATAACTCAAAATCAATTAGGACTGACTTGCCAGCTGCGGTGCGACGAGTTTCAAATACATACAACCCAACCAAACCGACCACAGCCAAAATGAAGGCATAAGCAACCGGTGACCAATGCCCTGTGACCCAGGTTCGGCCTAAGAATTCGGAATCTTTGGTTGCGTTCCACCAGCCATAGTTACGGCCTTCAATTAATGCAAAGATCAACGCAGCAATACCGACAGTAGATAACACTGCGCCGACCCAGTCCGGTGCGCCTAAATCATCTTCGGCACGTGACTTTGGCACAAACTTCCAAGCACCGATTGCTACGAATAGTGAAATTGGCACGTTAATCCAAAATGACCAGTGCCAACTAAAAGTTTGAGTTAACCATCCGCCAAGTAATGGCCCAAGCGCAGCCATGCCACCGATGATCGAACCGTAAAACGCAAAGGCAATTGCGCGGGACTTACCTTTATACAAGTCATTAACAATTGAAAGTGAAGTTGGCGAAATCATCGCTCCGCCTAGACCTTGCAATGCCCGAGCAGCAATCAAAGTCCCGGCTGAAGTTGATGTCGCAGCCAAAATGCTGGAACCAGCAAAAACTAACCCGCCCAAGATAAATACCAAGCGGCGACCATATCTATCGCCCAAACGTCCTGCGACAATCAAGAACGCGGCAAACGTCAACGCATAAATCGCGTTGATCCATTCGGCATCAATTGAGTCAATCCCCAGATCAACAATGATGGTTGGCAAAATTACATTGACGATGGTGGCATCCATAATGATCAAGGCCACACCAAGGCCAATAAAAATCATCGGGGTCCAGCCAGCGGCCGGCTTATCGTTTAATTCCTGATTCGAAACAGTTGCGCTCATGAATTCAGGCTAGCGAAGAACTTAGCGAGAATCAGTTAAGTCATTCACCCTTTGGATTATGGGCTTGTTGGACACCTTTTGGTAATTTACCTAAGCGATCTAATGCTTCTAAGCGCTCGGCGGCATGATCCACAATCGGCTCGGGGTAGCCATGATCTAAGCCACCTAAAACTTTCCAAGGTTCGTGCACAGCGCCGTCTTGGATATGCGAAAGCTCAGGAATGTATTTGCGCACGTATTCGCCATTTGGATCAAACTTGATGCCTTGCCCAAGTGGATTGAACACTCGGTAATACGGCGAGGCATCTGTGCCACAGCCCGCAGTCCATTGCCAACCATGACTGTTGCTAGCTAAGTCGCCATCTAGTAACCAGTCAAAGAAATAGTTCGCCCCGCGTTGCCATTCGATATGCAAATCTTTTAGCAAAAACGAAGCCACCACCATGCGGACTCGATTATGCATCCAGCCCTCGGTGCGTAGCTGGCGCATTCCGGCATCAACAAATGGATACCCAGTTCGTCCTTCGCACCAAGCTGCAAACTTTTCATCTGCAAGTTTTCCAGTGTCGTATTTCATTTGCTTATAGAGCGGATTGAAATAATCAGTAATTGTGTCTGGACGCTGGAATGCAACCTCGGCGTAGAACTCACGCCAAGCAATTTCTTTGCGGAACACTTCATGACCTTTACTGTCGCCCAGGCGCGCCAGCAATGTGCGCGGATGAATTTCGCCCCACTTCAAAGCAATACTTAATTTCGAAGTTCCAGCAAGGTCCGGGCGATTTCGATCTTCGTCATAGTTTTCAATTGGCCCGGCCAAGAAAGTTTCAAACAATTCCAAGGCTGCAGCTTCGCCAGCTTTTGGAATCACAACTCCGCGAGTATCTGGACGATCGGGATAACCATCGCAAGTTTCAACACCAATCCAATTTGGCGCCTTGGTCGCATCGCCAGCTGGTGCGCGCCAACCGTGAATCAACCATCGTTTATAAAACGGGGTGTAGACCTTGTAGTAAGTTCCATCGTCTTTGGTAACACGTCCTGGTGCTACGGCATAACCCGATCCGGTCTGCACAAAATCAATTCCCGCTTTGGCCAAAGTTGCGGCGATCTCGTTATCGCGCACGATTCCATAGCCTGAGTAATCCGAAGCGCAGTGCACGGACGTGGCGCCAAATTCTATGGCTATGGCAGGGATGACTTCTTGGGCCTTGCCATGGCGAAGCACGAGGTTATCTGCCAGCGAGGCATCCAAACTTCGCAGCGAATCGATTAGGTAGGCCTGCTTGGCGGGACCCCAAGTTGGCCAAAGCGCTGGGTCTATCAGGACTACTGGAACCACGTTGCCATCGCCTGTGGCCCAGGCTGCCTCGACAGCCGCCACCAGAGCTGGGTTGTCGTGGATGCGCAGATCTCGCCGAAACCACAACACTGTCGCCATGTCACAAAGTTATCGCCAGGCTCTCAGACGCGCATTAGGGGCGTCCAAAGCTTGGAATCCGTTCTATGACTAGCGAAATGTCCGAATCTGGCGTGTCGTCGCGCTGGGGCATATGTCACAGGGTTTATCCCACATTATGAGAAATAGCGCTGAAAACCCATTGTTTTGGTTGACTTATCCACAGGCTAGCCCAGATTTACCCTTTATTTACCAAGTCAAAAACCCTTACAAATAACCAAAAAGGTAGAATTCAAGGGTAGGTCCTACCCGGGACCGACCAAAGCAGGGCGCCAAGTCTCACCACCTGCTGCGGGACACAAAACTTTGGTGAGTGTGGGGGAACCACAGGTAAGCGGTCCACAAAGGACCTTGGGGTAAAGCCAGGAAACTGGCCGGCTGACTTCCCAGAGCCGCACCCGACAGCTCACCCCACCGGCGCTGGGAGACAAATGTCTATTGCACGTCCGACGGCCATGATTCGCCGCGCTGTTGCGCTGCCGATGGGCTTACTCGACCGCGTGGACGCTCGATTTGATGCTGGATTTACCCGTATCGACTCCCTAATTACTCGAGGCATTCAATCCACAACTGAATTAACTTCAAGCCTTGGCCAAGGCGTAGCCGGCAAAGCTAAGGCAACAGACAGAGCGCTCGATCAACGCCTTTCTAATTCGGATGCCAAAACCAAACTTCGGATCGCAAAGTTTCACACTCGCACCCGCAACTTAGCTAGCGTTACCCAAAACTTAGAAGCTCGCCTTGATGCGCGCTTAGTTCGAAATCTTCATACTGCAGATCGCATCAGCGCGATCGTATCTAGTACGGCTTACGCTTGCGTTCCAGCAAGTGTGAGATTGGCCGAACGGATAGATAACAAAGTTACTCGCGGATTTAGTCGAGTTGATAATCGTGTAACCAACGTGGCAAACCGTGCGCAGCGTCGACAAATGAAAACTCTAGATTTAGCCCATCGCAGCGCTATGCGCATTGACCAAAGAATTCAAACGGATTTCAATCGCGCCGATGTTCGCATCGACGCTGGCATTGATCGCACAGTTACTGCAACGCATACTGCGGTCGCTTATTTTGTGGCAGCCACCAATGCCACCGACACTCGATTGGCAAACGCCGTAACTCGAATCGACGCTCGAGTGGCAAATCGCGTAAACCAGCTTTCGCATGCAGCGGCCACAACCGTGAATCTGGTTAACACCAAAGCTGCGGCCTTTGAGCGCACCATGGACCTGGGTATCACTCGGATTGATTCCCGAGTGCAGCACCGAGTAAATCAAGCCGAGGCCTTCAAAAATGCTGCGATTGCAAACGTGACTGCAACTGACCACGGTTTGGATCGGGGATTAGCGCGAGTTGATCGCAAGATCAACTACCGAATTTCTCAAGGCGCTTATGCATATGCGGCTGCCACAAGTAAGGCCAGCAATCGAATGGCAACATTCGATGCGAACTTAACTTCTCGCCTTACCACGGCAGATACCCGAATCGATACTGCAGCGGCCACAATCGTCACTGCGGCAACCGGAGTCGCACACTTTATTATCGATCGAACAGACGATGCCGATGTAACTTTGGCAAAGTCGCTTTCGCGAATTGATGCTCGAGTAGATGCCTTTGTGCTGGAAACCAATGGCCAACCTGCCCATGCTGGCAAGCGTGCCTCGGCAGCGCCACCATGGGTAGCAACATCTCTTACATTGGTTTTGGGAACTTTGGGAGCAGCAACTGGCGCATCAGCAATAAGTGCCAGCCAAACTCCAATCGATATCGACAGTTCAGTCAAAATCGAAGCTGGCGCGGCTAAAGATGCCGTTGCTCAATACTTAAGCGTGCGCGAGTCCTTCCAGGCACTGCAAGCGGATAGATCCCGCACAATTCAAACTCTGGAAACAGAGATCGCTGCCGCGCAGGCACGCATTGGAACAGTAAGTATTGACGGTGGCACCGTAATCGATGTTGCCAATGACTACAGTGGCGTGCCTTATGTTCGCGGCGGCACTACTCCTAAAGGCTTTGACTGCTCTGGCTACACCTCGTATGTCTTTGCCAAACTCGGAATTGATTTGCCTCGTACCGCAGCTGCGCAGTCGCGCTGGGCTGACAAGGTATCGGCTAGCGATCGCAAAGTCGGCGACCTGATGTTTTGGCATGGAAGCGGTGGCGTCTATCACGTAGGTATTTACGCAGGTGATGGCAAGATGTGGGATTCTCCATATCCTGGACGCCGAGTTGGCAAGAAATCAATTTGGGGAAATCCAACTTATGGTCGTGTGCCAACTTCCGCAATCAATGGCAAAGCGATTGCTGAAGTTGCGGAGAAGACCGCAGAACTTGAAGCCGTTAAAGCCGCAGCACCACAACTTCAAATAACAATCTCGCCGCAGAATTTACCTGAATCTGATCCAGCCTCGTAGACGTTGGTAGGCAACAATCCCGGGATGTTTACCGCTGGGATCTATTTAGAGGTTTTACGGGTTTACAGTTAACACAATTACTGAAGTTAGTAAATGCCTGGTCCCTGGCGCCGAGCCATCCACGCTCAAACTAGCTACTGTGCCTGAAACCCCGCCAACGCTTTCACCAGTTACGGTCGTTACGTTTTTAAATCCTGACGCAGTTAGCGCATCGGTTGCCTGCTGTGTGGTTAAGCCCACGATTGATGGGAATGTGTTGTAACCGGAAGCAAGGCGAATCCACAACTTAGTTCGCGTTGTTCCCAGTAAGTCAGCGATTCCAACTCGAGTTCCAACTACATTTGCCCCATCAATAGCGGTAGCAATTGCCGCAGGTGTGCCAGGCGCTAGGACTGAATCTATTGGAGTGCCTACCGTCGCGCTAACGTCGTAGCCTTTTGCCAATAGTGGAGTTCGAATAGTGGTAATGCTCGCGCTATTGGCCATAGTGACAACTGGGTTGTAGCGATCACGAGTCACGTTAGCTACCTTGGTTAGCGCAACTGGGATAGGAATGATTTGGTTTGCGCGAGACGTTGAAATTATGTCTGTAACCCATTTTGGTGTTGCACACATCGCAGTGCTGGTGCATGGGTTTGTCATAGAAACTCGCATGTTTCCAGATTTATCCTGCATATAAATGCCATCACCATTTGCATAGTTTCCATTTATCGAACCATTTGTTAACTGAGCACCTGGTGCGTTTCGGCTCCAGTTGAAGTATTCGTATTCAGTTGGTGAAAGTGGGTATCCAGCTGGGTTATCGATGTAGACAATCTTGTGCTCACCTGGCTTTAGAACCAAAGCGCCAAACTTATTCTTATTCTGCATCCATGTGCCAGTTACTGAATTCCAGAAAAAATTGAGTGAGTCATCTCGCAGTGACCATCCAGTTAAGTCCATAGATGCGGTTGTTTGGTTATAAAGAATCACATATTCGCCGAAAGCCGGTTCAGTGTCGGAACCAATTGTTGGTGCATTTTGATTGAACCAAATTAGTGGTGCCTCGCCAACTGCGGGACCACAGAGGCTTGGGTTCCAAAGACCAACGCCACGAGCCTTGGCATCGTTCATCAAGTCAAGGTATTCCTTGTTATGAACCCATTCGGCAGCGTTTGGCCACCACATAGACCAGCCTGCTTTAAGTTGTTCAGTCTGGACGTCAATATCAAAAGCGCCAGTGGCATTATTCAATTTGTAAACGCTGCGTGTAGGCCGCGCACCACCACCAAAGTTATTTGTACCATTCGTCAGCGAGCGTAATTGCACAATTGTGATTTCTTCCGGCATCAAAGACTTGAAGTTTTCGTAAGCCTGGGTGGCGCCACATTGTGCAGGGTTTGATCCCTTTTTCATTTCCGGCGTCTGTAAACCTATGTTTCTAACTTCAACTAGCTTATTTGCCGTTGTCTTGACGTGTGTCGTGTCACCGTCTTCGTGCATGTAAACAATTCCACATTCCCAAACGTGCTCAAGTGCACCTGATGCACTCACAACATCAGTTCCGGCGCCACAATCCAAAGTCGAAATATCATTAATCAACCAAGCATATTTGGCATCTAACCGGATTACTTTTGCTTGAGCAATATCGCGCAACACCGTTCGCCTGGCTACAAGCGAGGCTGCTTTAGTATTCGCTAGCTTTGCCTTTTTTAGTGCCGCGGCGGCTGCTTTGCTTTTTGCTTTAGCTTTTTTACTGGCACTTTTAACGTTTCGAACCGATGATATCTCGGCTGCCGCAGTTGCTTTTTCAAGTGCTTTAGCTGCCTTAGCCTGTGATTTAATCGCGGCAGCCAAATTCTTTTCTTTAGTCGTCAGATCTTTACTAGCCTTGTCGAGAGCAGCCTTAGCATTTTTTTGCTCAGTAGTTAAAACTTTTTTCTTAGCGCCAATACCTACGGAGACTGCGTTAGCTGAAGTTGTTGGAACCATTGCCACGCCAGCAATCAGCGATACCGATGTTGCGCAGGCAACGACGAATCTCATTACCTGGGAGCGCTGGCTCATCTCAAATCCTCGTAGATCGCTTGGGGAAGTGGCGCGAACGCCTCGATCTTTATTAAACATAGCAATTTTGTGGCCGAGTCACACCTGTCACACACCCAAGGAACGGCCAATTTTGGGTTAAATCCTAATGTTTAAATGCTTGAAATTGCTCAAACAAAGTCCTAATCTGGTCGAAATTAGCCGTTGGGGATGCGGATTAGTTAACGGGGTGAGTCATGCGGCTACTTGGCTTTTTTCAAAATACCGGCTCAAATTGTCCTGCAAATCATCAAAAGCAACGCGTGCGACTCGTCTTGAGCACATTACTGGCCATGTCCTTCATTGTTTCTGCCCCGCCCATCTCAAAGGCTGTGACCCTGCAGCCAATGTCCATTGCCTATGAGGGGATAGTTTCGGGCAACGTTGCCACAACTGGTAATAGCGTGCTTACTTGTTCCACCTCAGCCGGAGCCTATGCGTCGCAATGTATCGATGCACGAAAACGATCTGGCAGTCGCCTTAATAATGACGACTACTCGATGATCAATTTCAAGGTTCCTTTTGGTCAGTTAGCTGAAGCAAACTATTTCAATGCATCGAGTGGATCGATTGTGATTCCTGCTGGCGCAGTCATTAAACATGCAACATTATTTTGGGGTGGATCGATGCGCTTGAACACTGGCGATGTCGGTGCTGTTAACCCGAGCGCAAAAGGATCAGTACTATTTTCGCGGCCAGGTGATGATTGTTCTGGCTTCGGTGATCCGTGCGCAGTAACTGCCATCGCTTCCGATATTGCCCAGATCAATCCGACATCAAACTTAGGACCGTATAGAGCCAGTTCTGATGTCACTGCCAAGCTCACGGATTCATCACTTACTTGGACTATCAATGGACCACACAAATCACTTAACGTCTCTGTTGCAAACATTCAAACCACAACTGGTCGCGATAAAGCTGCCGGCTGGGGAGTAATTGTTGTTTATGAAGACTCACGTGAAGCACCACACCATATCCGAATCCTAAAAGGCTTAGCGCAAGAATCCTTAGTTGAAGATGATGAATTTATTTTCGATGGCTTCCAAACTGCTGCAACTGGCAACGTGCTAACAGATTTTGGAATAATTGCATTTGATGGCGATGCCAGCAATGCAACCGATTCGATTTCCATGATTGATGCAGGAGGTAGTGCCATCATTGCCGATGGTGTAAATCCAGATAACAACATCGCCAACAGCACAATTTCTATAGGTGGAATTATTTCGCCATATTTAAACAATTCTTCTGTCGATAGATCGAAAAATACCTTTGGTGTAGATGTCGATCAAATTTCAATGGTGAATGGTCTAAGTCATGATGTGGTGAGCGCAAAGCTCTGGCCATCAGTTAGTGGCGATTCCTTTTACATAACAGGACTTGCTCTATCAAATGAAATAACTTCACCGGATGTGCACCTAACTAAATATGTATCGTCAATAACAGGTGGTGATCCGGATTTAGTTGAATCTGGCGACACCATCACTTACACAATCACAGCGGAAAATTCAGGCCAAGCAAATGCCAGCACCTTAGAAGTGCGCGATGTGTTGCCTGCTGATCTAGATGTGACTGGAAGCACCGGAATTGATTGTGTAGTCATTCCATCAGGAGAGATTTGCAAAGACATTGGAACCTTGAATGCTGGTACGGAAATTTCATTTACGATAACCGGAACATTAAACGGCGCATCCATTACGACCACAGGAGCTTTCGATAACCGCGTCACTGCAGAATTTGAAAGCACACTTGGCCCGCAAACTGCAGTATCAGAAGTTGTCACTGTTGAGTATGGAACAACAACTGCAGATCTAGCAGCTGGAGTTTCGTGGAGTAGAGATTACATCCAGGCAGGACAGTCGACAACAATTACTGGATCAGTTACCAACCTTGGCCCAGCCAGCGATTCAAACCCATCTCTGGAGTTAACTGCTCAAGAAGATGCGCTCCTAACTGTCGCCAACATTCCGTCGGGTTGCACTAAAACGGCGCCAACAACTTTGACCTGTGGAGCGTCAGCTCTAGGAATCTCGCAAGCAAATGCGCTAGAACCAGGCATGACTGCAAGTGTTTCCTTTATCGTTACTCCAGCCAAATCAACTTCCTCGATGCAGGTTTGGGCAACGACTAAAACGAGTGTGGCTGCGGGGGATCCAAATCCAGATAACGACACTGCAGAGACAATGCTCTATGTCAATCACAAGCCGAAAGCAAAAGATGGCAAAGCAACCGCAAAAACTGGTGGTTCCGCCATCCAAATGTCACTTGCCACAAAAATTTCAGACAGTGATGGCGACGCATTGCATGTCAGGCTTGGAAGAGTTAAGCACGGAAAAGCAACCGTTAATGGCGACATCGTTACATTTACCCCGCCAAAGAAGTGGCATGGCATCTTTAAACTTCGCTACTACCTAACCGATGGTAAAGGTGGCACTGCAAAAGCTTGGATCACAATTAAAGTGGTAAAACAGGGAAGTGGTTACACCGGCAATCGGTGCCTTGTTACTGGGTGTTAATGGACAGACTCGCCAAGTGAATCAAGGTGGTGCTGCACCATTTCACCCACCCAATCTCTAAGCGGAGTTGTTGTGGACCAATCCAGTTCACGCTTTGCCAGAGATGGATCAATTCGAATTTCTCTTCGTTCATCTTTTCGTATCAGGGATTCCTTAAACGTAATGTAGTCGTGCCAATTTTCGATCCCGACATAAGAAAATGCTTCCCGAATTATTTCCGTTAAATTCGTTGATTCGCCACTAGCAAGAATTACATCTCCTACAAATTGCTTCGATGCAATTGAAACTAACCCAGCAACAATGTCCCGTGCTGAACACCAGTCTTTCGCCACATCTATGTTTCCAAGCTCAATGCGAGTATCGAGACCTAACGAGATTCGAGCAACACCGTTGGCGATTTTCCCTGTTACAAATTCAACGGGCCGAAGGTAAGACTCATGATTGGAAAGAATTGCGTTTGTAGTGGGAAGTCCTGTTTGGCGGGCAGCCCTGCAAAGTAGGTAGCCTTCTGATTTGGATTGCGCGTATGGAGATTGTGGCTCAAGTGAACTTGATTCTGTGATTACACCTTTAGCTGCATCATAAATTTCAACCGTGGCTGCATTTATGAAGTGGATATTACTAAACTGCGCATCCGATAAAACCTTAAGAAAATTTTCAACTCCACCGACATTAACGGATTTGGTTAACTCCGGATTCTCAATTGAAAATCCAACGGAACTGATTCCTGCCAAATGAAAGATGACCTCGGGTTTGGCGGATGCCACAACTCGCTTGACTGAATCAAAATCTGTGATGTCAAGAATTTCTACCTGAGAACCATAAAGTGGATAGTCTTCACTTAGAACTTCCGATGCCAATTTAGTTCCGACTAAATCCCAATTAAGAGCAAGAAGTTCCTCGGATAATAAAGTCCCATCTTGTCCAGCTGCCCCTGTTATCAATGCGCGCATTGGAGCCAAACTTAAGATTGCGTTTCGATTCGAAGGTCATTTTCGACCATCATCGTTACAAGTTCCTCAAACGATGTTTCGGTTTGCCAGCCAAGCTTTTCCTTTGCTTTAGTTGGGTCTCCGATTAGTAGGTCAACCTCGGCCGGTCGCATAAAAGCTTCCGACTGTGTTACGTAATCCTGCCAGTTAGAAATTCCGGCAATTGAAAACGCGAGTTCTACAAGCTCTCTGACCGCGTGGGTTTCGCCAGTCGAGACAACGTAGTCATCTGCAACTTCTTGTTGGAGCATTAACCACATAGCTTTTACATAATCTCCGGCAAATCCCCAGTCGCGTTGGGCATCAAGATTTCCCATAACTAACTTGTCTTGTTTGCCAGCTGCGATTCGGGCAACTGATTGCGTCACTTTCCGAGTGACAAACTCAGGACCGCGACGTGGCGATTCATGATTAAAAAGGATTCCGGAACTGGCATGGAAGTTATATGACTCACGATAGTTAATGGTCATGTAGTGGCCAAACACTTTCGCCACACCGTAAGGACTGCGAGGCCACAACAATGTTGATTCGCGCTGTGGCACATCTTGCACCTTGCCGAACATTTCGGAACTTGATGCTTGATAAAATTTTGGTTTTCTTGATCCACCCACAGTGTTAATGCGAATGGCCTCGAGCATGTTCAAAACGCCAAGCGCAGTGACTTGCGAAGTTAACTGTGCTTGATCCCAGGAATAGGCAACATATGAAATAGCACCAAGGTTATAAACCTCATCCGGTGCAGCAGTATCTAATGCACGGAATAGACTTGCGGTATCGGTCAGGTCACCGTTGATCAATTTCACTCCAGGCAATTCGGAGCGAACTAAATCTTCCTTTGGATTGTTCTGTCCACGAATCAGTCCATAGACGTCATAACCTTTTTCAAGCAGGAGCTCGCCAAGATAAAGACCGTCTTGTCCGGTTATTCCAGTGATTAGTGCTGAAGCCATGTTGGAACTTTCGCTTAAGAAATGTGCTGTTTAAAGGGTAGTGCAGGCCGATGCAAATTCATCATGCCCAACCTAAAGCAGACTATTTATGGCTCAATTGCCAAGCATCCCAGGCGCTAGACACAATCTCTCGCAGTCCTTGCTCGCTATTCCAGTTCAGGATCTCTGCAGCGCGGGATACATCAGCAACTAAAGACGCAGGATCGCCTTGTCGTCGCGGCGCAACTATCGGATCAATCTTTTGGCCGGTAACTTCGGAAATCATCGCCAGTACTTGAGCTACTGACGCACCGTATCCAGTTCCGATGTTTATCGGCAGATAGAAGGGTTGAGCTGTAACGACATGTTCCATGGCGTCCATATGAGCTTTTGCAAGGTCTTGCACGTGAACGTAATCCCTAACGCAAGTTCCATCAATGGTTTCGTAGTCATTGCCAAACACTTGTGGTTGTTGTCCTCGGTCCAGCGCATCGAAAACTATCGGGATTAAATTGAAGATGTATTGATCTCCAAGATCTGGACGCCCCGCGCCAGCAACATTGAAATAACGAAGCGAGATTACTTTCGCACCAGTCTCGCCTGAGAATGCCTCAGATAACCTTTCGCATTCAAGCTTGGTTTCTCCGTATGGGTTAATCGGAGAACACATCGTTGATTCGGAAATTAGGGAATCTGAAGATTCATTGGGCTCACCATAAACTGCGGCACTTGAGCTAAAGACTAAATTCTTCACATCATGTTTAGCCATAACTCCAAGTAAGTTTTGGTAGCCAACGACATTTTCCTGCCAGTAATAGTCTGGTCGCTCAACCGACTCACCAACACGTTTTTTAGCCGCAATGTGGACCACACCTTCGAAATCATGTTCTTGAAAAAGTGCCTGCAGGCTGCTTGTGTCTTGGAGCGAGAACTTTCGTAATTCGATTTCTGATTTAAGGCGAGTTGAAATTCCAGTGCTGAGATCGTCAACTACAAAAGTTTTAAGACCTGAGTTTGCGGCTTGCGAAACCACATGTGCGCCTATGTATCCAGCACCACCGGTAATCAACCAAGTCATGACTGTGGCCAGAAAATATCAAACGATTGCACACTAAACTATAGAACATGGAGTCAACCGTCTTTGTAGTCGCTTGTCCGAAAGGATTTGTGACGGGTGGTCCGGAGTGCCTACATCAGCTTGTCAATGCGATCAACAGTTTAGGAAGTGTTGCAGTGCTCTGGGATCCAGAAGAATCTCGAAGTGACGCGATACCGGCCAAGGAGTATGAAAGCTATGGGTGCACATGGGACTCTGAGGGACCTAAGCCTGGTGATGTAGTTGTTTTCCCTGAAGTTATGACAGAGTTAATTCCTAAATATTACTCTAAAAACCTTTGTGTAATTTGGTGGTTGTCGGTTGACAATTTCATAAGTACGAGTCAATTACCAATCGAAGTGATTCGGGAATGCTACCCAGATCTAATTCACTGCTATCAATCAGAGTATGCTCGTAATTTTATCGAAATGCATGAATTGGGAAATCAGCTGGCATTATCAGACTACACAAATTTGGATTTCATAACGTTTGCTTCTACTTTAAAAAGACATGAATGCGATCAAAGCTCAAAAAAAATAGTTGCAATAAATCCTGCTAAAGGATTTGAACGCACAGAAATAGTAATTAAAAAATTCCCAAGTAAAAAATTTTTAAGGTTAGAAAACATGTCACGACCAGAAGTTATGGATGCTTTAGCTTCTTCAACCTACTATCTTGATCTGGGCACTCATCCAGGAAAAGATAGATTTCCCCGCGAAGCAGCATTGCTGAATTGCATTGTCTTAACTAATACGCGAGGCGCTTCGGACAACGACATTGATATTCCAATTGACGTAGAGAGATTCAAAATTGATGACTCATTAGATGGCTTCGAATTGGAACTTCTCTCCATTGTGGAAGCTATGGACTTTAACATTTGTACAAATTTAGAGATGCAGAGTACCTATAGAAATAAAATTACTAATGAAAAAAAAGTTTTTGATGAAGAGGTAACAAAATTCATAGAGTCAATTGAAGTAGAAATCTCACTGGTAGACGTAGGAATTAGGAATTCTTTATTGGATACACATAACTTTATGATGAAAGTTATTCAGGAGCGCGACTCTGCACTGCTTCAAGTGGCAGAAATGAATAAATCAATGTCTTGGAAAGTGACTCAACCAATCCGATTTTGTCTAGATTTATTCAAAAATCTATACAAACACTAAGCATTTTTAACACGCATTTTGAAAATACCGATGGAATGAAATTTGGATTTTGCATCTAAATGTCTAAACCTTCGCAAGTGGCCCCGGCATGATTCGAACATGCGACACATGGTTTAGGAAACCACTGCTCTATCCCCTGAGCTACGGGGCCAGTCAATGAGTTAAATCTAGTCCAAAATCCCAGGTCTAGGTTCGTGCTCAATAAACACACTTGGCAACTCATGTCTTCTAGGTTTGTACTCAGGGACAAAGTACAGATAGCGCTAAAACTGTTTTCCTTTAATTAGAACAAGTACATTGTCATCAGTATCAGGGCGCAAAGCGCTCATGTCGATAACGGTTCCGTGAATTTTTCTGACGTCGAGAACCACGCGCCAGAAATCAATCAGACTCGAATGAACATCCTCAATAACGTAACTTCCGTTCGGAGCCAAGAGTGGCAGCATGCTCAAAACAGTGAGGATGTTTGCATGAGGATCATGGAAGCCATCATCAACAATTAGATCGAAAGGACCGTAGCTCGCTATTTGTGTGGAAAATACATCAAGGGAGTCGGTATCCGTTTGATCTAATTGGAATGCGATTTCCGAAACAGAGGCGAATGCTTCTTCATCTATGTCCCCGCCGACGATTACCGATGTTGGGTATCGCTCTCGCCAGGCTTGCAAACTCCCACCCGGCTTCAAGCCGGCGTAGGGGAATTGCCCTAAAGAACCAATTCCTATTTCGAGTATGCGTGGTGATTCGATACCATCCAATTGATCTTCATAAAATTGCGCGTAGCTGTGTCGTTGATTTTTATCACTTCCGTACGTATCGAAACTCTGACCCAGTTTGGAGTCGTTAGAATTGCGCGTGTAATACGTAACTGGAGATGCCTCAGAAGCAGCTGTTGCTAAAGCCTGTTTCACATAGTCGTGAAGTCGATTTTCACGTTCGTGTATAACGTTTTTGAGTTGAGCAATTTCAAATTCGGCACCTGAACTTCGCATCAAAAAGTTATGAATTTTAGATCGGAAGTCACTCGGCAAGAGTGTCCTATATAAACTTCTAGAGAATCTTAAAATCATTTTCTGCCCCGTGTTACTTAGGATTTATATCTAAATTTAGGGAAATTATGTCCTTTTCTGAAATATGGCGCAACTTCATTGTCGAACATCGTAAGCGCAGAGGCAATTGCCATGTGCATGTCTAAATACTGATAGGTGCCAAGTCTGCCACCAAACCAGACGTTGTTTTCGCTAGCAACTAGGTCACGATACTTAGCCAGAATTTCTCTGTCATTCTCAGTATTAACTGGGTAGTAAGGTTCATCTTCGGGTCCGGCAAAACGAGAGTACTCACGTGATATGTATGTAGATGCATCCTGGTAATTGCGTTCCGGATGGAAATGTCGGTATTCATGGATCCGAGTGAATGTGACGTCCATGTCTGAATAATTCACAACAGATGTGCCTTGATAATCACCAGTTGAAATAATTTCATCTTCGAAGTCAAGGGTGCGCCAAGTGAGCTGACCAAATTCAAAATCAAAGTATCGATCTACCGGACCGGTATAAATCGTTGGAGTACCTGCAGGGATTTCGTTTCGGACGTCAAAGTAGTCAGTATCTAATTCAATGCTGATGTTTTTGTGAGCTGCCATCTTTTCAAGCCAGGCTGTATATCCATTCAGCGGAAGTCCCTCGTACTTATCATTGAAGTATCGATGCTCATCTGTGAATCTCACCGGAAGCCGATTTATGATTTCGGCTGAAAGTAACTTTGGATCGGTTTGCCATTGTTTCGCGGTGTAGTTCTTAATAAACGCCTCATATAGTGGCTGGCCTATAAGGGCAATGGCGCGGTCTTCTAGGTTTTCTGCTTCAGAAACATTCTCTGAATTTGATTGGGTTTCGATAAAAGCTTTTGCTTCCTCTGGAGTGAAATCTTTATCGAAAAATTGATTAATCGTAAGCAAATTGATAGGCAGTGGGTACAGTTCACCTGAGTGCTTTGCCCAAACTTTGTGCACGTAGTCATTGAAAGATGTAAATCGATTTACGTATTCCCAAACGCGTTCATTTGAAGTGTGGAAAAGATGAGACCCGTATCTGTGAATTTCAATTCCAGTAGCAGGATCAATTTCGCTATATGCATTACCACCGATATGTGACCGACGCTCGATAACCCTGACTGTTAGATCCAGTTCAGTAGCTGCTCGCTCAGCAATTGTGAGCCCAAAGAAACCAGAACCTACGACAATTAAGTCAGCCATTTATCCTCTTTGATAGCAGGGGAACGATGTAATTCTACCTATGTGTTCTAGGCTACTTGGAGAGCGATAGGAATTCATTCATGACTTTAGACATAGCCTTACCTTTCTATGGTGATGTGGATTATCTAAAGCAAACCGTTGCCAGCATTCTGACCCAAACTGATCGCAATTGGCGCTTGATTGTGGTCGATGATGGGTATCCAGATGATTCAATTCCAGGTTGGTTTGAGTCGTTAAATGATTCTCGAATCAGTTACCAGCGAAATCCAAAAAACCTTGGGGCAAATGGTAACTATAGAAAATGCATTGAACTTGTTACCTCTGAATTCTGCCTAATAATGGGTGCCGATGACATCCTTCTGCCAGCTTTTGTTAATAACGTGAATCAGATTATTGAATCTAACAAGGACATCGGTTTCCTGCATACCGGTGTTGAAGTAATTGATGAAACTGGCAAGACGATAAATTCTCTAACCGACCGTATAAAAACATTCGTCAGACCAAACGGCAGCGAGGATCAGTTACTCTCGGGTGAGCAAGTAGCAAAATCGTTAATGCGCGGTAATTGGATGTACTTCCCATCTATTGTCTGGAATACAAAGCTGTTACAGCAGGTTGGTTTTAGATCTGATCTAAATGTTTGTCAGGACTTGGGTCTTGCAGTAGACATGCTTTTACTTGGTAAGCCAATGTATGTTTCGAGCCAAGTTGTTTTCCAGTACCGTCGTCATTCTGGAAGCGATTCATCACTCAAGGCAATTAGCGGCGAGAGGTTTACTGAGGAAAAAGCCTTCTATTCAGGCCTATCCAATGAGTTAGCTGCGGCAGGCTGGAACGTGGCTGCTAGGTCGGCACGCTTTCACGCTACATCAAGGCTTCATGCGCTTACCCTGATCCCAAAGGCGATTCGCTCTGGCGGTGCCGTAACAACCTTATTTCGCCACGTTTTCCGATAGAAATGCCAACTGGAATAAATAAATAGAATAGGGATGTCCCATCCCGTCAGAAATCGGAGCATTTTCCTTGATTACAAGTGAAACGCCTTGGATTGTGGTTGGTCCGAAGCGGCATGTTGGGACTGCAGTTCGCGAAGTTTGGGAAGCGCGAGGTGTAGTTCGAGCTTTGGTCAGACGTGAGATCAGCTCTCGATATCGCGGAAGCGTTTTTGGATTTGCCTGGGCAGTTTTTAAGCCTTTAATGCAACTAGTCCTGTTTTCAGTTGTGATTGGAAAATTTCTGGGTGCCAGTAAATCAATTGAGGATTATTCAATTTTTATTTTTGTAAGTCTTATGGTCTGGGGATTCTTTTCGGAATGTATTTCCGGCGGTGCAACTTCGATTACTTCAAGTGCGGCATTGATCACGAAGGTTTCGTTTCCAAGAGAAATCCTTCCGTTATCGAGAGTAATTATTGGTGGCTACAATTTCTTAGTCCAGATCCCAGTTTTGATTATTGGTTTTGCGATCGCAGGAATTTGGCCGCCAATTAGTAATGTAGTACTGATTATTCCAATTGCATTTGCTGCCATACTTTTTGCCCTAAGCGCAGCATTGATTTTGAGTGCGATAAATGTTTACGCTCGAGATACACAGCATCTTGTTGAAGTTTTATTAATGCTATTTCTGTATTTGTCTCCCATTATGTATTCGTGGACTTTTGTTTGGAATGCAGTTCAAGAACGTTTTGGATCAGAGCTATTTTTTAAGATTTATATGTTGAATCCAATTTCATCAATTGTGATTGAATTCCAAGACCTGCTTTGGGGTGGCGATCGTTTCTATTCAGACGGAAGCATTGCTAGTGACTTGATTGGAACAGGAACTCTCACATACTGGGGATTGCCAATCTTTGGACTTATTGGGTTCTATTTTGCTTACCGACTATTCCTTCGATTAGAACCAAATTTTGCAAGGGAACTCTAACGTGCCAAATAAAATTTTGAGAGTAGAAGGAGTTTCGCAAAGGTTTGATTATCGGCGCGCAAGGACTATTCAAGATCGCTTTACAAGAGCAAAAGTAGAAGCTGACAGTTTTTGGGCACTTGAGCAAGTTAGTTTCGATCTCGAGGCGGGCAAGAGCCTTGCGCTACTTGGAGCAAACGGTTCTGGGAAATCGACTTTACTAAAAGTTGTCGGTGGAATTTATAGACCGACTACTGGCAATGTGTATAGAAAAGGCAGGCTAGGAGCTCTCCTGGAACTAGGTGCTGGTTTCCACCCGGAGCTAACTGGGCGCGAAAACATATATCTCAATGGCTCAATTCTGGGACTTAGCAAAAAATCAATCAATACGATTTTTGACGATATTGTTGACTTCAGCGGCATCAGTCAATTTATCGATTCGCCAGTAAAGACCTATAGCAGTGGAATGTATGTCAGATTAGGTTTTGCAGTGGCGGTTCACGTCGATCCGGATTTATTGCTGGTTGACGAAGTCCTTGCCGTCGGCGATGAAGCCTTTCAAAACCAATGCCTTAAAAAAGTTAGAGTTTTGCAGTCCGAAGGTAGAAGCATCGTATTAGTAACGCACAGTATGGATAATGCAATTGCCTTTACCCAGGAATCCGTACTTCTAAAACATGGACAAGTCGTTTATGCTGGCCCAACAGAGGTTGCTGCTGGAAAATACCATCAAATTGTAAATGAATCCGCGATAACAAATTCAAACACCGTTTCTCCAATAACAGGTAAAATCGTAAATTCCGACAGCAGCAATACGTTGCAGCATAAAGTGTCAGCCGATGTCAATATCGATTTTGCATTCAATGCAATTCAAGAATCGCTTGAATTGTCATTAAATGTTGAAATTTGGACATCTGATGGATATCGAATTGTTAACAGTGTTCAGAAATTATTGATTCATTCCATAGCCCAATCTCATTCTGGAACTATTACGTTACGTAACCTCGTCCTAGGTGAGGGTGAATATAGACTCGCACTACGGTTAATGAACACTAGTGACGATTCTTTGGTTGCCGTCAATGAATCTGTGGGATTTATAGCGATACCACGTTCAGCAAGTAATTCTGGATTGATCCCAGTTGAAGTATCAATTGGCAATTTGGAAGGATGAGAAGAACTTGATCCTATTCTGCTTCCACTTTTCCAAAGCATTGGATGAAAATCAAATCTCATGCGGGAAATCAAATCATTGAAGCTAGCGAAAATTTATGATGTTTTACAAACCTTGTTTAGCAATTGATTTTCAATTAGGTGATTCAAGCAAAAGTTCAATTTCAGAATCTGAAATCGAAAAATGATTTGCCAAAAATGCGATAAGCTCTTTCTTTTGCGTGACTTTTAGCTTCCTAACGACTTCACGCTTTATAAATGGGTGCCCTAATTCTAGTAAGTTCTTCCAGCCAGTAACACTTGGGTTTTTCCAATACTGAGAAACTATATTCCATGGATAAAGTGCACCCACTAAAAATCCATTTTCCATCGCTATTGCGGACAAGCCCAGTTCGTACGCGGCTATCACTGAATTCTTTGATGGCTGGATTCGAACATCTCTTAAGAAATCTTGAATACCGTGATTATAAAAAGATCCATTTTTGAAATGAATAAAGTAGCTTTGAAGGTGAAATCTGAACTGTAGGGAATCCGTTATTCCAGTGACATCGAATGGTGCATCCGACAACCGACTCAGCGTCTCGCCCAATTTTCCAAATGGACCTGCACATGAGTCATTTACCAAAATTACTTCTCGTACGCCGGAAAAGTTCTTTAAATATTCATTACCTAAAGCCCAAGAGCCGAAGTCATATCCGAGATTTGGTTTTCTAATAATAGTAATGCGTTCCGTAAGCTTAGGCGAAGATACCAATTTGTTCGGACTCTCACATGCTGAAATGAGAATCACTTCGTAATCATTATTTAGCAACTCTAAAATGAGTTTTTCCAAGGAGGTAGATATATTTGGTTGAATAGACCAGTGGGCTACGAGCGCAACTCTGGAGGCCTCTAACTTGGAATTTTCGCATTCAATAGTTACTCGACCTCGTGCTTCCTCGATGACGGTAGGACCTTCTTTTACAATTTCAAATTTGCTTTGGCTGTGCCGGTATTCAGCTGAGCGAAATTTCCAGTAAAGCAGGTTAATTACACGTATTGGCTTGGAAATTCTCCAAGCCGGACTGTCTAAAATTATTTCTAGTTTTTGCTCTGCTCTAATTGCTCGAAATTTCCAATCTTCTTTTTCATTTTCAATTTTGAAAATCTCTTTCGAGTAATTGTCTATTTCCCTAGCACCATTGTCACTATCCATGAGCTAACTAAGCAGCTCCCTCAGGTAAGTACCGTAACCACTCTTAATTAGTGGTGTTGCGATCTCAGCTAGTTGCCTATCATTTATGAATCCTTGCCGCCAGGCTATCTCCTCTATGCAACCAATTTTAAAGCCTTGGCGCTTTTCGATAACTTGCACAAATTCACTTGCAGCGATTAGTGAGTCAACGGTGCCAGTGTCTAACCACGCCGTTCCACGATCAAGCACAGTTACCGTGAGATTCTTGGCTTTCAAATACTCATCGTTTACGGAACTGATTTCCAGTTCACCTCTTGCACTTGGTTTAATCTTTTTCGCTATCTCTACAACGTCGTTGTCATAAAAATACAAGCCTGGCACTGCATAGTTACTTTTTGGCTGTGCCGGTTTCTCTTCAATAGAAATTACGTTGCCCTGTGAATCAAATTCAACTACGCCATATTCTGTTGGATTGCTGACATGGTAGGCAAAGATATGCCCGCCAGTTACATTTGTGTTTTCCTTTAAGGAGGTACCTAATCCGGAGCCATAAAAGATATTGTCACCAAGAACTAGGCATACTTTTTCGTCACCAATGAATTCTTCACCAATGATGAAAGCTTGAGCCAGGCCATCAGGGCTTGGCTGAATCGCGTAAGTGATTTCAATACCAATCTGAGAACCATCCCCGAGGAGCTTTTCAAAATTTTGGATATCGTCAGGTGTTGAGATAACAAGTACTTCTCTAATTCCTGACATCAACAGGATGCTTAATGGGTAGTAGATCATTGGCTTGTCGTAAATCGGAAGCAGTTGCTTGCTGACACCTTTTGTAATTGGGTGCAGTCTGGTTCCAGATCCGCCGGCCAATATGATTCCGCGCATAAATGAAAGTCTATCGGAGGCTCGGATAGACTAGGAAAACCTAGGAAGGGCAAAGCTGTTGAAGATCTTAGTCACTGGCGGTGCAGGATTCATTGGTTCGAATTACACACGGCAGTTGCTAAACGGCAACTACCCAGGTTCGACCGAGCATGATGTAATCGTGCTAGATGCACTTACATATGCCGGCAATCCAGCAAACCTAGATCCAATTCGAAGCAATCCAAAGTTTTCATTTGTCCATAGGGACATTCTTGATTCTGACCTAGTTAATGACCTTGTGGGATCCGTTGACGCAGTAGTGCACTTTGCGGCTGAATCACATGTTGATCGCTCAATTAGCGGATCGCGCGAATTCATAATGACAAATGTTGTCGGTACCCACACCTTGCTAGAAGCAGCTCGAACAACCAAACTTGGAAAATTTGTTCATGTTTCAACCGATGAAGTTTATGGCTCGATACCAACTGGTTCTTGGAATGAGGAGTGCCCACTCCTGCCTAATTCTCCTTACTCAGCATCAAAAGCAAGCAGTGATTTATTAGTGCGTTCTTATGGCCGGACACACAACATGAATGTAGTTACCACGCGCTGTTCAAATAATTATGGGTCGTATCAATATCCGGAAAAAGTAATTCCACTTTTTGTTTCGAACTTGATTGATGGCAAGAACGTCCCACTTTATGGTGAGGGCAATAACGTCCGAGATTGGTTGCATGTTGATGATCATTGCGCTGGCATCCACAAAGTATTAGAAGGAGGACGTGCCGGCGAGATTTACAACATCGGCGGCGGAACTGAATTAACCAACAAGGAATTAACCGCCATGCTCCTAGAAGCTTGTGGTGCTGATTGGGATCGCGTAGATCGAGTCGAAGATCGTAAAGGCCATGATCTTCGTTACAGCGTTGATATCACAAAGATTTCAAATGAACTTGGCTATGCGCCGCAAGTTGATTTCAAGCAAGGATTAGCCGAAACTGTTCAGTGGTATCGCGACAATCGTTCGTGGTGGGAACCACTAAAGAATCGCACCTAAGTGAGTTCAAATTTGAAGTGGGCGATTCTTGGTTCTGCAGGAATGCTGGGGCAGGACTTTATTAAGGCCCTTCCGAATGCTGAAGGTTTTGATCGAGATGAGTTTGATATCACGAACCTGAATTCTGTTCGAAAGATTCTTGTGGATTTTGATGTGGTTGTTAATTGCGCGGCGTGGACCGCAGTAGATGAAGCCGAAGAAAATGAGGAAACTGCTCACGCGATAAATGGAGTAGGTCCAAAAAATGTCGCGATTATTTGTAGTGAAATTGGAGCACGTATGGTGCAAATTTCTACTGATTACGTTTTTTCCGGGAATGCTGACCAGCCTTACCAAGTGGATGATTCGACCGGACCGAAGTCTGCATACGGCAGAACCAAACTTGCTGGCGAAATTGCGGTCAAAGCGGAACTTCCAGAGTCACATTTCATAGTTCGAACTGCCTGGCTATACGGAGAACATGGACCAAATTTTGTAAAGACAATGCAGTCTCTAGAGAAATCAAAAGCCACTGTTTCCGTTGTCGATGATCAGTTGGGACAGCCAACTTGGACAGCTGACCTAGTCGAGCAAGTTTTGAAGATGATTGAATTAAATGTTCCAGCAGGCATCTATCACGCAACAGCATCGGGCCAAACTAGTTGGTTTGAATTCGCTAAGAGAATTTTTAAGGAAATTGGTGCTGATCCAAATCGGGTGCTTCCTACAACTTCAGATGCTTTCGTGCGCCCAGCACCAAGGCCTGCCTATTCAGTTCTTTCTCACGACAAGTGGGCGTTAGTCGGGATGAAGCCGATCCGAAACTGGGATGATGCACTTTCCGATGCCTTCGAAGCAGGGGCCTTCAGTGCTTCCTGATTGGGTATTTCGAATTGGCTGGGGCATGCCTGGGGCTTATGCGTATCTTCAGCTTCGAATGGAGGCAGCACAACTTCAGACGAGTATGTCACAAGCTCGTTTAGCCCGTAAGCGACTAAATGCTGCCGTTGCAAATAGAAAACGAATTAGAGACCCAAACAATCTACGATGGGCAATCAAGACTTCGGTGCCAGCTGGAATTTCTGGCAAAGGCTGGGGAGATCTTTATTTTGCAAATGAAGTCGCAGCATCTTTGAAAAAGCTCGGTCATACCGCGCGAGTTGATTTTCGAAGCGATGTTATCCATGCTGACTCAGCAGATGACGACGTAGTTCTAGTTTTGCGCGGCATTGAGCGTATTCGGCCGCAGGCTAATGCGCTGAATATTCTTTGGGTTATTTCACATCCAGATCGAATTTCTCAAAACGAATTCAAGTCTTTTGATTTGGTGTTTGCGGCAAGTAACGCATGGGCTATAGACAAGACAAGAAGCTCGGGAGTAGAAATTAGAGCTTTGCTGCAAGCAACAAACCCCGAGAAGTTTCATCCCGACGTTAGTCAACCAGATACCGGTGATGAGATTTTGTTTGTTGGTAATACTAGAAATGTATATCGCAAGATCATAAAGGACTGCGTTGACTCTGGGGTAAATCCTTTAATCTACGGTAAAGGTTGGGATCGATTTGTTTCCAACGATTTGATCAAAGGATCTTTTGTCCAAAATGATAAATTGCCTGGCATGTATCGTTCTGCTGGAGTCGTTTTAAATGACCACTGGCCTGACATGGCTAAACATGGATTTCTGTCCAATAGATTATTTGATGCCGTATCCTCCGGAGGCCGAGTGATTAGCGATTATGCAGTTGGAATCGATGAAGTATTTGGTAACTCGGTTGCTGTTTATACGGATGCAAGTAATCTTGCAAAACTATGTTTGCCCGCAAATAGGGGTTCTTGGGGGACACAGGATGAAATCACTGCAAGAGCGCGCCAAGTTGGAATTGAACACTCATTTGACCAACGAGCCAAATTACTGGTCCAGGCTGCTCTGGCAAATCTCTAATTTCACTAATTCAAAGGAATCCAGATTGCAAAATCGCGTGAATCAAGGCTCCCGTGATTGACTTAGGACATGGGATCGCTGAGTAAAGAGTTTCGAAAAATTCAGATGGTCGTTTTCGACCGATTTATGCGGTCTTCAAGAAATCCAGATGAAGCTAGATTGCTCGCGGAAGCCTCGAATACGATTCCGAAAGATCGACGAGTTGTAATTGTTGATTCAGATTTAGCGTATGGAAATGCACGCGCAATAGCCTTGGATTTGAACAAGGTCCTTGACGAGGATGAGTTGCTATTTCTTGCACACGACAAAGAAGGTTTGGATTGGGCCAAATCGCAGGGACTGCAATCGGCAGTTTTTAACTCCAAATCAGTACCTAGTTCTGCAGAACTTTGGGACAAACTGATTCGTGCCAAAGTTAGTGTTTATGACACTCATAATTGGTGGCGCACTAACGATCAACTTCTGCAAAGGTCATTGCTCGAGGGCTCATATAAAATCCAACTTTGGCATGGCGCCACCGGGCCAGTTGGCAAAGTATTTGGGTTGGAGCGCCTAGATACAGCGAAGTCCTTCTGGCACTTCACCGCGGTCGCAACAAGCAGCGTTGGTTTCGATGCATTAGTTAACGAGCCGAACCAAGCTGAATACCGACGAACAAGAAGTATCCTCGCTAAGCAATCCCTTTATGATGTCGAATATCGCCTCGTTGATGAACTAAGCAATGGATCTTGGAGTCCACCGATACAGAAAAAGATTTTAGTCGCCCCCACTTATTCAGAATCAAAGACTGGAGAAATTGCACTTACAGCCTGGATAGCCAAATTGGTAGTTATCGCTAACCGAAATAATTGGGAAGTTGACATCGCTCTGCATCCTGGCGCTAAACCAAAACTTCACGGAAAAATTAAGCAGGCAACAGGCATAAAGCCCAACTCCAGCACAGTAAGTACTAATAGTCTTCGAAACTACAGCGCAGTTGTAACAGATTTCAGTGGGATTGCACATGACTCTTTGATGCTAGGAATACCCACTGTTTCAGTATTAATTGATTACGAAAACTATCAATTAATGTGCCCGGCAATTGAAGATGAAAAGCAGCTGGAAATTGCCTATATAGTGCGTGAAATTAATGAACTAGAAGTACAAGTCACCAATGCAGTCATATCTGATTCGATGATGGAATCTCGCGTGCACTACATAAACGAAATAGTTCAACAGATAGGCGCATTGCCTGGGGTAAATACCCGTGAAGCGATAATGGTCGCTCTCGACCATTAGTTTCTAAAGGGATTTTGGCAGGAACATAGTTGCCTTTAGCCGAATCCAGTTCGACAATACAATTCCCGCTAGCTTATTTGACTTTGAGGAATTCTCGAGAACAAGTCGCCGCCCTTTTAGCAACTTTTGCAAATCCGCGAAATTGGCAACACCAATCATGCCTACGATGCCGCGCCAGCGAATCGAAGTGTCAGGTAACATGCTTGAAATTAAGCGATCTTTACTGAATTGATGCAGCCACTCCAATGCCGGCAACCATTCAGTTTCCGACAGCTTTCCTAATCGCTTCCAAATGAATTCCCTAGCAACTTCTATTTCCCAATTTCGTATTAATAGTGGGAAGAGGTGTTCCTGATCGATACCGCTCTCGTCAAGAATTTTCATCATCACATTTAAATAGTCGTAGCAAAAGGTGGGAAGGTAAGGTCGCAACGTCAGGTTGCTTCCCGAAGGTGTGTAGCGGTATCCAACAACAGGAGGATTCGCAAGGACAGAAATCTTCTCAGCTGCAATATACGCGCGCAAAGAAAAAGGCTGATCTGAATCTTTGCGCAAACTAGTATCAAATTTAATTCCGCTAGCTTTTACAAAGGCGGTTCTAAAAACTTTCATCGGATTCATTGCCCAATAAACTCGGGACTTAAGAAAATTCACATCTGGATTTGATTTTTTATACATTCCACGAGGAACTCCTCGACCACCGATGCTTTTTAATCGTGGCAAGACTACGTCTGACTCATTGTCTATTGCGTATTGAATTGCGCAGCTCAGTCCTCCCGGAAGCAATATGTCATCAGCATCAAGAAAAAACATAAATTCTGATTCGCAAAGATCAATACCAAAATTTCTAGCAGTTGCGGGTGTACCCGTATGGTCCAACTTTTGAAGATTGATAGAAATTTTTGAGACCCAGGATTCAACGATTGCAACCGATCGATCCGATGAACCGTCATCTAACGCAATAAGCTCCCAACTAAATTGCGGAGACCTAGTGATTTCTTCAAATACCGATTGAAGCGTCTCACCAAGAGTTTCTTCAGAGTTATAAAAAGGAAGGATTATTGATACGGAATGTTTCACAACCCGACGCTATCATTGCTCAAATACACCTGCCCAAGAAATACAAAGGTAAAGTTGCAGAATGACAGTCACGCAATTAGATATACCTGGTACCTGGGTTTTCACGCCAAAGCAATTCTCCGATGATCGCGGAACATTTTTCGAGTGGTTTCAAGATTCAACATTTGTGGAAGCGGCTGGACATAGCTTCACACTTGCGCAGGCAAATTGTTCAATTTCAAGCAAGGGCACTTTGAGAGGAATTCATTTTGCCGATGATCCTCCGGGGCAGCGCAAGTACGTAAGCTGCTTTACTGGGGAAATTTTTGATGTGATTGTCGATTTAAGAAACGGTTCGCCAACTTTCGGAAAGTGGCACGGTGAAATCCTAAACGCTGAAAACCATAAGGCCATGTCAATACCTAATGGTGTTGGACACGCATTTATGGCCCTTGAAGATAACTCAACCGTTGTTTATTTGTGCGATCAGCGTTACGACCCATCCAATGAGAGAGAAATCAATCCGTTGGATCCAGAAATTGGAATTAGTTGGCCCAACGGCATCACCCCGCTGCTATCTACTAAAGATGCTGTGGCGCCGTTACTACTTGAGATTTCGGAGCAGCTATCTCAGTTTGATTTTAACCATTTATATTCAGGTTAATAGTGATAAGAATTCCCATGATGTCGGTTAGAATTAATTAATTGTTGATAAAGAAAGTGAAGTTTCAAGTCTGAAGCCTGGAATCTCATGCCGAGTTTGAAATAGACCTGCAGTAAACCGGAGAATCAAAGATGATGAGCAGTAAAGCAAGTCGTTTTGATTACTTTCGAGAAAACTATGAGACAAAATTTCGGGCATCACTATTCGCTACTATAGCTTTTGTTAATTTAATGTGGGCAAGCACTACTCCAATTGGAGGTGTTGCCGATGAACCGGCTTACGCAATTTACGCCAATGTAATCGCCAGTGGGCAAAACTTTGGAGACGCTAGCATCCCAGAGTACCTACAGTATGCGCCTGCACTTGCATGCACGGCGTTTAATCCGAAAGCAACTGCCGACTGTCAACGAAGATCGGGATGGTTTTCGACCTCTAACAAACCGACTGTGACTTCAATGGATACAATGATTAGCGGATATCCTGAGCCATATTTCTATTTCGTGGGCCAGCCTTCGCGATTCATGAGTGGCTTGCATGCAATGTATGGAATGAGACTAGTTTCTACATTTTTGACGCTAATCATGTTTGGATTGATGGTTTTACTTTGGCCGAAAAAAAATTATGCACTTCTAGCAATTGCCACAATTGTTGCGGTCACCCCCATGTTTACTACTTTCACAACTGCCGTAAATCCAAATGGATTTGAAATGGCATGTGGACTTTCACTTGCGGGTCTTTTGGCGGGCTTACACATTGATAGAGATTCTTTTGATAAACGAAACAACTTATGGAAAATTAGGCTAATCGCGATTTTCTTTATTTCACTAAGCCTAAGTGTCGCAAAGCCACTGTCTTATTTTTATGTAGTTTTGATTATTGGAATGCCATTGTTTGCACTTATTGGCTCGTCTCTAGTTGAAACGAAAATGCCCAGAGTTATAGGTAAGTTTATTTCAAAGCTTGAGAGCACTTTGCTAGTAAGTGTGATTTCGATTTCGGGTGCGATCGGATACATTTCAAATTCAAAGTATCGCGATGTTTTGGAACTTAGAGGTACAGAATCAGAGGTTCTATCTCTAGGAGCATCCGCTAGATCTATTCTTTCAAATTTCGCTTCGTATACCATAGAACATTTTGGCTGGCTTGGTTGGCGCGATCACACGCCTCCGCTATGGGTACTTATTACATGGGCTGCGATCTACTTTGGAATGATTTACTTCTTTGCGCGCATTTTAAATATATGTAGCAAGATATCAATTGTAGGTTTTATGTTTATCACCTATGCCTTAATTCCTATCTTTTCAACGCGGACTCTCGGATTGCTTGGAGGCGCAGGATTTCAGTCTAGGTACACTGGAGCGCTCTTTGTATCGCTACCTTTTTTAGCTGGAGCAATCTATTCAGTAACCTTAAAGAAGAATATTCGTGTCACAGTTCTTGACTTTAGAAATTTAGTTGGAGTTACAGTGCTGATGCACTTCAGCACACTTTTATGGAGTTACAGCAGGTATGGAATCGGATTTCCACTTTTTAAGAATAAGTTATGGTGGGACCTCAAGTGGGTCCCTGATTATTGGGAAGTAGCTATCCTGTTTTGTGTGCTTTATGCGGCCTCATCGATAGTTCTAATTGGGCAGTTTCGCAAAATCCAAGTCATCGGGAATTAATGCAATGAAGTTATCAGATTACGTAGCGGCAAGGCTTGCTTACCTTGGCATCAAGGACTGTTTCTCTGTAACGGGCGGCGGTGATGTCAGCAAAGATTGCCTTCCCCAAACCTGCTAAATGCCTACCTTCCTGTCCAGGCTCCTGTTCTGCGCTTCCCCCAGGAGCGGCTAGGCTGTAGCAACACGTCCTCGACTGCCTGAATCGCTATTTGAAGCTATCTGTCTCGTTACTTAAAGGCAACGGGCAAGGCGAATGGAACTTTTGCCCTGAAACCAGCTCGTTTGTATATGTTCGCGATGTGGCAAACCTATTGGCACTAGATGCCCGCAAAGCTGAACTAGAACTTAATTGGCACAACAAGTTGAGCTTCAAGGAATCTTTGAAGTGGACCGTTGATTGGCAAGTCGCGGTTAATCGGGGAGATAGCCCTTCGGATACCTGTGCCGAGCAATTGAAATCATTCTTATCAACAAAATAACGCATTGCATTTTGTTAGTGTGAACAGCATGACGCAAGAAACAAGATTCAAAGACCCTTCTGCCAGTTTCGTAATTTTGTTTGGTTTGTGGATGTTTGGACTACTTGGTGGAAAGATCGAGGGCATCAAGAGAAAAGCCCAAAATGCTGTAACCGTTATGGATTATCGTTCCTGGTTGAAACAGAATTTTGGAGAAAACTTACATCAAAAAGTTCAGCGAGAGAGCGTTTGGGAATCACTGGTCGATAGGTTGCAAGGCAAGTCAATCGCCGTACTTGAGTTTGGTGTTGCACATGGGTACGCAACCAATTGGTGGATTAAGTAGATAAACAAGTCAACCAAAGTCGAATGGCATGGATTTGATAGGTTCACTGGGTTACCTGCTAGTTGGCGGTCCCTGAAGGAAGGTCACTTTGATGCAGGTGGCCAAGCACCTGATTTGAATGACGAACGAGTTACCTTTTACAAATGGAACATTGAAGAAACCCTTCCAACTTTCGTATTCGAACGAAAAGCAGGTCAGCAACTTATATTATTCTTTGACTTCGATTTATTCGAGCCAACAGAATTTGCCTGGAACTATATGAAAAATCATCTTCAGGTGGGTGATTTCTTGTATTTCGATGAAGCATTTGATGAGGATGAGCGAAAAATATTAAATGAGTATGTTCTGGTAGATCCAGCACTTCGCTTGAAATATGTGGGATCTTCTGTACAGTGCTTGCTTCTTGCGATTGTAGCTAACTAACTTTAAATGTCCAGTACTTGTGTGAGAGGTAAGTAAGGACGATAAGCACTGTCGCGATTACATACTGTGTCCAGAGCGGATTTAAATTCAAGTAGTTAACAAGCAAGTAAAGCAAAATTACATTTGCCACAGATTGAGTAATGTAGACTGTGAAAAACTTACTCGCTTCCTTTTTAATCGTTGCACTGCTTTGCCACACGTATATTCTTTGGGTGAGGTAAGCATTCATTCCTGCAAAGACAGTAGCCAACATAAGGGCAAGTAGATATCTCGAAACAGGTAGCACGTAGATAAACATGGTAAACAGTCCAAATCCCACGAATGTATTCCAGAGTCCGACAATTGTGTATCTGACTTGGAGGGGAGCGGCTCTAAGAAGCTTCACTTATCTCCCTTAGTCCTGAGGATTTGATTGACTATGTAGCCATGTCAAGTATTGCATTGTATTAATTACCTGAGCCCGTAAATCCGAATATCGCAAGTCATGTAAAGCCAGAACCTGTTCGATAGAGGGTTCGATAGAGGTATAAATACTTGCGGTAGCTGCGCTATCTTTGATCCGATTTATTGCAGGCGTGCGACTGGGTGTCAAAGAGGAGACAAGATCAGCCAGCTCACCGATTTCTGTGTCAGTTCCTCCGGAATTGTACAAACCCGTTTCACCAGTGAAAAGTGCGATAAGTCCAGCAAGCAGAATCTCATTGGCGTCTGCATAGCTGCGCCAAACTTCTCCTTGACTATTAATGCTTAAGTTTTCTGAAGACATTGCCTGACTGATTAGACTTTCAATCGCAAAGAGGCCACCTGACTTGATGTATCGACCCGTAGTAGACCAAACCCGCAAACCTAGATAACGTTTGCCGTTATCCTTGCAAGCACTTGAGTAACTGGATTCTTCGAATTTCTTGAGATATCCGTATGGGTCAATATGTTTGTCAAAAGCAGTTTCACCAAGTGCTGCTCCACTGGAAGTGTGAAGAAATCCTTGCGTGCTTGGTAGCGAAATTGTCCATAGGGCGCGGTTAATGATTTCTTCGTTTAGAGAGACGTACTCGTCATTGGAGATTTCACCCACATGGTCACGTGTCTTAAACGCTAACTGAATCACATGGGTTGGTTTGAATTCCTCTATAAGTTCTTCGGTCCACCGATTGATCTCTAACTCGGAACCATTCTGCAACTGCAGAATTCCATTCTTAGAGCCGGTTAGCAAAACTTGTGAACTAAATTCCCCACCGAACATATTCCAAAGTGATTCGGAAATATTCTTACCTAACCAGCCGTTCGCACCATTAACTAAGATGCGAACGTTGCTGGGCAGAGCCTGCTTAAGAAAATTCTCTAAAAGTCTCGAGTTTTCAGCTACTGAGGACATTCCAACGAGCTTCAAGCATATCGATTCTCTTTGCATCTTCTTGGGTGATGCGACCGTAGTAATCCCGCTTGTTCAAAAGCCACAGTAATTCAAAGTGTACGGCATTAACCAGACCTTGTTCGATATTCTTGATAGTTCCGGCTTCACCACTAAAAACAACTTTGCGGGTTTCAAACCTAGTTAGGTGAATTCCGGCGATTTCTTTAATCACATGCAATGAGTCACTTGAAATCGCGCCACCCATGACGAAATCAAGCGATGCGTCCTTGGCAGCAGCAGATGCCTTGGCAACGTATTCAGTAATCTTTGCTTCATTGATTGTGTCTCGGTTTTCACCCAGTGAACCAGCGAAATCTACGCGCCCAAAGACCACACCTTGAACTCCGCCTTCTGAGCGAGCAACTGTGACTAGTTCATCCAAGTTGTTAAAGCCAGTTATTGTTTCCAAATTAAATAAAAAGTCGCTGTCTTCTAATTCGTCCTCATTGAAAACCATGTTCTTGGCAAGAATGTATTTGCTCAGCGCGTACGGAGTCTCAACCATTGGTGCTACTACATATCTAACGCCGATCTGCTTCGATTCAAGCAAATCTCGAACAGCTTCACAGCCACCAATTTTTACCGTCATAGGCAAATCAGCTGATCTTGCAATATCAACCAAACGCAATAGTTCATCTACGCGAGTACCTTCAGCCTCAAATTCTGCCTTGATGCTAACGACACCAAATTCATTTTTTCCGCGCTTAAGAATTTCTGACATCTTGCGTTCGGTTTTATTCATGTCGTACTCCGTTTTCTAGAGGTATTTAAAGACTTGCTTTGCGATTTTTTTCGACAACTCCGGATTCATTAAGTGTAATGGATTAGATTTCATAGACCCGTCAGGCTGAACCGATGAAGTGATTTTTGGATAAAATGTTTGCTCTGGATCAATTGGAACTTCTATGATTGCAGGCCCAGGCGCAGCCAATATATTGACAATGCCCTGTTCGTTAAAAATGTTTTCTGTCATGCGAAGGTAGGAAATCCCGTAGGTCTTTGCTAGCAATTCCAAATCTGGTAGTCCAAGCCCTGTTTCTGAATCGCAACCGACCCAAGCCCCGTCAAAATAGTTTCTTTGGGTCATGCGAATTGAGGCATAGCCATTATTGGCCCAAATGAAGATTTTGATCGGCAGGTTATTTGCTGCAACGGTACCGAGCTCTTGGAGGTTTTGGGCAAATCCGCCATCGCCTTCAACCAAGAAGATCTGTTTCCCAGGATTTGCGAATGCACTACCTATGGCGGTACTGAGTCCATACCCCATGCTTGCCAAACCTTTGCTGGAGATTATTCGCTGGGAGCCTGATTGGCTGAGTGTTTGCATCAACACTGTGAAAGAACTACCACTGCTACAAGGCACGATAACGGCATCAGGATTTGCAACTCCAGAGATTGCCATTCCGAAAAGATATGGATCAACGAATCCAGGTCTAGTTATGTTTTCTGGATCAGTAAGTGGCAGCGCACCTTTAACTTCGTTGCAAAATTCTTTCCAAGTTGAGAAATCAAGCTCTAAGTCATTTGCGCTTGTAAACAGAGCCTTTAGAAATTCTGTTGCATCGACGTTTATTCCATGCTCAATTGTTGGGTGACCTTTATCGAGTTCGCTTTTATCTATGTCTATCTGTATTACTTTTCCGTTTGGAACAAATTCTTCCCAGGCAAATCCAGTTTGCTGCAGACCTAGTCTGGTACCTACTGCGAGGACCAGATCTGACTGCTGAATCAGAATGTTGGCAGAGCGCTGACCCCATGTGTTTGGACGACCAAAATAAAGAGGGTTAATTGATGAAATTCGATCCGCACCATTCCAGGTCGTCATGAGTGGAATTCCCAGATTTTTAAAGTCTTCTGAGTGGTTCTGGGCAAAATCAAATCCCACGCCTCCACCGATGAGTAAAACTGGGCGCTTTGAGTTCTTTATCAAGTCCAAGGTCTTGTCATCCAAGATCTGCGCGGCCTTAGAGGTTGAGTTCTCTTCTTGATTAGGTGAGACCTCATCCAGAGGTGGATTGGCTTGGGCATCGAGACAGATTTCAATGAACACAGGACCCTTCCTGCCAGTGCTTCCCTTTTTTACCGTGGACAAGAATAGTTCCCGTGAAATTGGTTTAGTTATTCGAATTGCATCCTTAGTAATTGTGGAAACAAGTTCAACTCCGTCAATTTCTTGAATTCCTCGTTGTCGCATTTCTTTTTCCTTCAGGTCTGAACTTTTGACCTGGCCACCAATTACAAGGAGTTCCCGACTTTCTAGCCATGCTCCTGATATTCCAGTAATTGCATTAGTTAATCCAGGTCCAGCAGTGACAAGCACGAACGCTTTTTCATTCTTAGAATTTGAAGTCTCATTAAAGGACTCAACTGCGATTGCTGCACCAACTTCATTAACAAAGGGTATGCATGTCATTTCATTACGAACGGAGTTGAGCAAGTGCATAATGTTTCCACCTGCTACAAAAAAGCAGTGAGTGAAACCTTCGCTTTTAAGCCATTGAACTAATTGATCTGAATATTTCACAGCAGGACCTCACTAATTGCTTCTTTTAAGGATGAAAGTGCTATTTGAAGTTGGTAATCATTTCGCTCTAACGAGATTAGTTCCAACTCATCATTTCTGTTGAGTAAAACTAAACGTAAGTATTCTTGGGAATTTTTTTTATCTCGATCAAGAGCAGTAACGAATTTTGTGTCATCAAAATGCTTCATGCCGTCTGATATAGATTCCTTAGTTAGGTCGAGCATCTTTAATGAATAGTCAATCAACACCTTGGACCTGCCAGAACTGCTTGATTCTGGATGACGTAGTGCCGCAATCATGCCGATTCCTACGGCTGTTCCATGCGGAATTGAATAATTAGTCGCTGACTCGAGTGCATGAGCAAAAGAATGCCCAAAGTTAAGTAGTTGTCGTTCCTTTAAATCAAATTCATCAATTTCGACAAACCACTTTTTCGTGCTCAACGTGTGATTAATCAATTCGGCTGTGTTCTTATCGTTGCCTGGCTTTAGAGATGAGGGCAAGGCGATGTACTTTTCAAACGCGTTCGCACCTCGAGCAAAGCAAATCTTTACTGCCTCAGACAACCCATTAACAATATCTATGTTTGAGTTTGTTTCCAGGAATCTCGTGTTGATTTGGATTTCATTAGGTGGGTAGAAGTTTCCAATCAGATTCTTTCGATCGCCAGCATTGATTGCTGATTTGCCGCCGATGCATGAGTCAGTCATAGACATCAGTGTTGTTGGATAGTAGGTCCATGAGACACCGCGCATGTAAAGGCTGGCAGTCAGTGTTGCCAGATCTTGAGTTGTGCCACCACCGATTGCGCTGATCGAATCGCTTCGCTTCAGCCCCAAATCATTAAGTTTGATAATTACGGATTCGCACGAAGGCAGGGTTTTAACTTCCTCCGACGCTTCAATGATGATGAGCTTTGCTGAGTCTTGAGCAACTAAGTGCGATCTAGTATTCGAATCCACGATCGCGATGCCAGGTACAGTAATCGGATCGATGCTGCTATTTATATTTATTGTGTACGAACCCAACTTGCTCGATACCGGAATTTCAAACATTTCGGTATCGAGTCCAACCGTTATCAACTGTGATGAATTGTCCATTGATACCGCTTGAGTCTGTAGACGCTAACCACGTAACCGTCTTTGAGACTTCTTCGATTCGAGGCAGGATATTCAAGGGTGTCTCGTCAACCACGTGAGCAATTTGCTCTGAAGATAAGTTGCGATGGGTCATTGGCGAATCAGTGACACCAGGCAATACCGCATTGACACTTATGCCTTTATGTCCCAAGTCAAGGCAGAGACTGGTTACTAGCCCTTTGAGAGCAGACTTAGAAACCATGTAGCTAAGCTTGTTCGCTTTCGATGACTCTTGCCATATTGAACTCAAAATTACGATGCGGGCTCTGTTTGTAAAGGCATCGGCTGCAATAAGTTTGTGCACAGTGTCAAGAATGTAAGAAACATTCGCATCAAGGTGCTTATTAAAGACATCTATCGAAAACTCACTTATGTTGTCAGACTGATTAAATCCTTGAGCCCAAACGGCCGCATCGAGTTTTCCGGGCTTAGTAAGAACTTCGACCCAATTCTCATCCAAAGTAGAAACAAGATTCTCTTTTGAAGAACTACTAGTTAATCGAACGGAATCAAACCCCAAGTTTTCAAAGTCATTTGATATCGTCGATCCCAATGCGCCGGAACTACCAAAAACCGCTACCCGATTCATTAAGACAACCAACGGTCAACGACGTAGTTTGGCCTCTTCTTAACTTCCTCATAAATCAAGCCAAGATATTCAGCAATGATTCCTAACATAAAGGTCAGTAGCCCGAAAGAAAAAAGAGCAATTGTTGTGAGAGTTCCATAGCCACCGAATGGAACGCCAACTAAGAACCAGCGCGATGCCAATGCGATGAATCCAATTACCGAAAGCACACTGACCAATATTCCTGTCACAGTGATGATTCTTAACGGTTTGTATGAATGCGCAAAAATGCCCTTGAATGCTAAGTCAATAACTTGGAATGAATAGGCCTTAGATTCGCCGGCGAATCTTGGCGGACGAGCGATCTCCACGCCAACAGATGTGAATCCAACCCAAGCAACAAGTCCGCGTACAAAACGATTTCGCTCGTCCATGTCTCGAACCGCTTCATACACTTTGCGGTCAAGAAGTCGAAAGTCACTTGCGTTCTTCGGAATTCGATTATCGGTCAATTTCCCCGCGACCCAATAAAAAGCCTTCGAATTGAATGTTCTAATTGGCCCAGTGCCCTGGCGCTCAGTGACAATGCCGTATATGTTTTCAAATCCCTCTTCCCATTTCCTGATTAGGGCTGGAATTTGTTCTGGGGGATCTTGTAGGTCAGCAGTCATCAAAATACAGGCATCGCTATCGATAACACTTAGTCCAGCAGTTAGGCCGCCATCCATTCGAAAGTTTCTAGCCAGCTTTAGGATTTTGAATCTAGAATCCTTTTGGTTAATTACAAGTAGTTTCTCGTAGGTGTCATCGCTCGAGCCATTTTCCACGATCACCGCTTCAAAGTCGTAGTCAGTTTCTACATCAAAAATATTCGCAAGACGCGAATGAAGCTCTTCAATGCATTCTGTTTCGTTGTAGGCAGGAATGATCACGCTGATTAGTTTTTTTGACATTACTTTTTAACTCCATGTCTTCCAAGGAGCACTTCCGTCATTCCACATCTCATTCAACATCGTTGATTCACGATACGTATCCATTGGTTGCCAGAAACCCTCATGACGAAATGCCATAAGTTGGCCATCCTTGGCTAGTTTTGCAAGTGGTTCCTGTTCAAGCACGCATTCTGTGTCTAGGTAACTTAATACTTCAGGCTCAAAGATGAAGAAGCCAATGTTTATCCAACCGTCTAACTTTGGCTTTTCTTTGAAGCTCTTAACTTCACCCCCTGAGTTCACATCCATGATTCCAAATCGACTTGAAGGTTGAACGGTAGTTACGGTGGCTAGTTTTCCGTGGGATTTATGGAAATCGAGTAAGGCAGAAATATCTACGTCTGCTAGGCCGTCTCCATAAGTGCAGAGGAATCTTTCTCCACCAAGGTATTTTTCAATTCGCTTAACGCGTCCGCCGGTCATAGTTAACTCACCGGTAAATGCGAGAGTTACTCTCCAGTCGCCTTCATCGTGGGCATCATGGAATTCAATTGCATGCTTTTCACCGAGTGAAACCGTGAAATCGTTATTTCTTGCTTCATAGTCTAGAAAATAGTCCTTAATAACTTCACTCTTATATCCAGTAGCAACAACAAACTCTCCGATATTGTGCATAGCTATGTTCTTCATAATGTGCCAAATTATTGGTCTTCCACCAACTTCAACCATAGGTTTTGGCTTGAATTCGGTTTCTTCGCGCAAACGCGTACCAAGACCGCCTGCAAGTAAAACAGCCTTCACATTTCCTCCAATATTCGGCGTTGTTACAGGATACCCCTCTTTCGTTTATCTGATGATTAAGAACGAATTGGCAACAGTTGGGATAGAATATGAAAATTAAATATATTTAAACTTGGAGAATTTGTGGCAAAAAGCGAGTTGGAAACATTAAGAAAAGTCGCGCTGGATGCCGCAAGAGCATTTGCTGAAAAAAACCTTGAAAAATCAGAATTCAAGCCTGGAGAGTCAGTCGTTCCAGTATCTGGGAAGGTGCTCGATCCGGACGATCTAGTAGCACTGGTTGATTCATCCCTAGATGGCTGGCTTACTGCAGGTAGGTTCACTGCCGAGTTTGAAAGAAAACTTGCAAAATACGTAGGTTCACGAAGTGCCCTTTTTGTAAACAGTGGCTCAAGTGCAAATCTTGTTGCGCTTTCAGGGTTGACAAGTCCAAAACTCGGGAAAAAGGCACTAAAGCCTGGTGACGAAGTCTTGACGGTAGCCATGGGATTTCCAACCACAGTAAATCCGATAATTCAAAATGGATTAAGGCCCGTAGTTGTTGACGTTGAATTAGAAACCTATGACGCAAAATCGGATCGATTGCGAGAAGCTGTAGGTCCAAAAACTCGCGCGATCATGATGGCACACACCTTAGGCAACCCGTTTGATTTGGACACCGTGCAAGAGTTGTGTGATGAACACAATCTTTGGTTGATTGAAGACTCTTGCGACGCACTTGGATCTACATATGATGGTCAAAAAACTGGAAGCTTCGGTGACACTGCAACAGCTAGTTTTTATCCAGCACATCATATAACAACAGGTGAGGGTGGAGCGGTATTTGTTAAGTCCCCGTTAGTCAAGAAACAAGTTGAATCTTTCCGAGATTGGGGACGTGATTGCTACTGCGAAACTGGTCACGATGACACGTGTAATAAGCGTTTTGGTTGGACGCTTGGTGATCTGCCAGAAGGTTACGACCACAAGTATATTTACAGCCACATCGGCTACAACCTAAAAGCTACTGACATGCAGGCGGCACTAGGTCTTTCACAGCTCACCAAACTAGATTCCTTCAGCGATGCTCGTAAAAAGAATTTCAAGTATCTCTCCAAGAAGCTAAAGGGCGTTCAAGGCTTGATCATGCCAAAAGCCACTCCAAAATCTGATCCATCATGGTTTGGTTTTCCAATCACCCTTGATCCAAAACATCCTGTGAATAGAGAGGAATTGTTGCGATTCTTGGATTCTCGAAAAATTGGTACGAGATTAATGTTTGCTGGAAACATTATGAAGCAACCGGCATATAGAAATGTTGATTTTCGCGTTGTTGGTGACTTAACGAACACCGATATAGTTATGCGCCGAACATTCTGGGTCGGTGTTTATCCGGGTCTAACAGAACCGATGCTGGATTACATTTCTGACTCGATCACCGAGTTTGTAAATAAGCACGCATAGGCATTTGTAAATGCACTACTTGATAACCGGTCATACAGGATTTAAGGGAGCGTGGCTTTCAATTTGGCTACAATCTCAAGGCCATTCCGTCTCGGGAATATCACTTGACCCAATCACTGGCAGCCTTTATGAAGTTGCGGGTGTAAAAGATTTAATTACCAATGATATGCGTGTTGATATCCGGGACTTTTCCGCCGTTAAGGAGGCAATTACGTCGACTTCACCAGATGTAGTTATCCACATGGCTGCCCAACCACTTGTACGCGAATCATATAAAGACCCGCGCACAACGTTTGAGACCAATGCAATGGGGACTCTAAATATTCTGGAATCAGTTTCCGCTACGCCTGCTGTTAAGGCTCACCTGGTTATAACTACAGACAAGGTTTACCGAAATGTAAATCAGATTGCTGGTTACGTTGAAGACGACCCTCTAGGCGGAGATGATCCATACAGTGCCTCAAAAGCAATGGCAGACATTGCTACTCATTCATGGATAACGTCATTTCCAGGCGCACCCACGGCAATCGCGAGAGCAGGAAATGTAATCGGTGGTGGCGACGTTAGCCCAGATCGGCTGTTACCGGATCTGATCAATTCGTACGTAAATGGGATGCCTCCTGTACTGCGCTACCCGCAAGCCGTACGTCCTTGGCAACACGTACTTGATTGCCTAAATGGGTACCTAATGATTTGTGATCGTTTATTGATGTCCAAGAAAATGCCTGAATCGTTTAACATTGGGCCTGATCAAGACAGCTTCGTTTCCGTGGGAGAAGTTGCCACAATTGTGGCCGATTTATGGGGTAGTAAATCTGTATGGTCACATGACGTGCAGGAAAATCCACATGAGGCTGGCTTGTTAGCACTGGATGCAACAAGAGCAAAAAGTAATTTGCTATGGAAAAACAAGCTTGAGTTTAGAGATTCAATTGAGTGGACAGTTAGATGGCATAAGCAATTCTTATCTGGTGAGCATGCCTTAGGGATTTCTCAAAAACAATTGAGTGCCTTCTTGGAAATTAAAGGTGGTTAACATGGCAAATCAATGCCTCGCATGCGGTGCAAGCGTTACAAAAATTGCTAATGCAGTAGTGGCGCCATGGATCACCGAAATATCCGGCCAAAAGGATCCACAGTTCACAACTTTGTTGAATTGCGACAATTGTGAATTTAGTTTCTTTGAAAAAAGATTTTCAGACAATGAAATGGCAGCGATGTATTCCGGGTATCGCAGCGATAACTATTATGCAGTGCGGAATTCTTGGGAACCGTGGTATCGACGAACAGTAAATGATGCTTATTCTGGTGAGTCTGATCATGTAGATGAGCGTGTTTCATTCATGACCAATATATTGATTTCTGCAGGGCTGCAGGAATGCAAAACCGTCGTCGACTTTGGTGGAGATGAGGGACAATTTTTTCCAGAGATAGATATCCAAGAAAGAATCGTTATTGATGTATCCAATAAGACATTGCGAAAAAATGTTTCTCGCGAACCTTCCCTTGGTGTTGTGAAGGATAAAATTGATCTAATTGTGGCAGCCCACATCGCGGAACACGTAAATGATCCGATAGATTTTTTCACTAATTTGATTTCCCATTTGAATTCTGGATCCTACTTATACGTCGAAGTTCCAATGGATCGCCCATCTATAAAGAGTCATCATGGATCTGAGAAGTATGCAGAAATGCTTAGTCGAATATCAACTAGCAGCAAACGAAAATTCATTGCACATGACTTTGCTTCTGGAATTGCTCGCCAATTTGGATTCAGCATCCCGAAACGTGGGGTAGTTAAGCAGTCGGAACACCTGAATTATTACAATCTAAAGTCGATTTCAATGCTTTTAGAAAAGTTAGGAACGACTGTTCTCAAAACAGAGGCTACACCTAATGCAAAAGTCGGTGGATTGCGCTTAGGTCGCTTAGGTGTTTTAGTGGTTAAAAATTAGCCTTCAGATCTGCCATGTGCCCCATCGAATGTTGATTACGAGAATCCATTAGAGTATTCGTAGAAGCCTTTTTGGAGTAGCCGTGGCAATTGTCGTTGTTGATGTAGCACTTAAGCCTGAAATTCTTGACCCACAAGGTCGTGCCATTGTTAGTGCTCTTGGTCGCGTTGGCCTTTCTGGCGTTGCGGATGTGCGACAAGGCAAGCAGTTTGTGCTGACTATCGACGGCGAAATTGATGATGCCAAGCTCGCTCAGATAAATGAAATTGCTTCAACTCTTTTAAGTAACCCAGTTATCGAAGATTTCACTGTGCAGGTTCGCCGATGACTCCACGGGTTGGCGTGATCACCTTCCCTGGATCTCTTGATGATAAAGACGCAGCACGTGCTGTGCGAATTGCTGGCGCCGACTCAGTTGCGCTTTGGCACGCTGATGCCGATCTTCATTCCGTAGATGCTGTTGTTTTACCTGGTGGATTTTCATACGGCGACTACTTGCGTTGCGGAGCGATTGCAAAGTTCGCACCCGTTATGGAAAAGCTTGTTGATGCGGCAAACGGTGGCCTGCCAATTTTGGGAATTTGTAACGGCTTCCAAGTTTTGACGGAATCCCATCTGCTGCCTGGAGCGTTAACTCGAAATGATCATTTACATTTCATTTGTCGAGATCAAAAACTTCGAATTGAAAACAACACCTCTGCGTGGACCTCTGACTTTAATGTTGGTGACGAAATCCTGATTCCACTCAAGAATGGTGAAGGTGGATACGTTGCCGATGAAAAGACTTTGGATGAACTTGAAGGTGAAGGACGAGTAATTGCTCGTTACTTAGAGATCAACCCAAATGGTTCGCGCCGCGACATTGCTGGGATTACTAATTCTCGAGGCAATGTGGTTGGCATCATGCCGCACCCAGAACATGCTGTTGAGACATTGACCGGTCCGACTACTGATGGTCTGGGCTTTTTCTCCTCGCTACTCAAGTCATTGGTAAACGATGGAAAAGTTTCAGCATGAGCGTCGACAAAGTTTCTGATGCGATTTCCTCTCCGGATGAATCTCAGCCGTTTGCTGAACTTGGATTAAAGAAAGACGAATACGAATCAATTCGAGGGATTTTGGGCCGCCGACCAACCTCATCTGAGTTGGCCATGTATTCAGTGATGTGGTCTGAGCACTGCAGCTATAAGTCATCAAAAGTTCACCTTCGTCAGTTTGGAACCAAGGTTCCAAAGAATAATTCCATGCTGGTTGGTATTGGCGAGAATGCTGGCGTTGTTGACATTGGTCAAGGTTGGGCAGTGACTTTCAAGGTCGAGTCGCATAATCACCCTTCGTATGTTGAGCCATATCAAGGTGCCGCAACTGGAATTGGTGGCATTGTTCGCGACATTATTTCTATGGGCGCTCGTCCAGTTGCCGTAATGGATCCACTTCGATTCGGTGATCCTGAAAACCCTGACACTCGTCGAGTGCTGACAGGAATAGTTTCAGGTATTGGTGGCTACGGAAACTGTTTAGGTCTGCCAAACATTGGTGGCGAAATTGTCTTCGATCCGAGCTATCAGGGCAATCCGCTAGTTAATGCGCTTTGCGTTGGAACCATGAAGCACGAAGACATTCATTTGGCCAAAGCAACGGGCATTGGTAATGCTGTCATCCTTTATGGTGCACGAACCGGTGGCGATGGCATTGGCGGCGTTAGCGTGCTTGCATCCGAAACTTTCGATGCTGACGGACCAGCCAAGCGACCAAGCGTCCAAGTTGGCGATCCATTTATGGAGAAGTTACTTATTGAATGCACATTGGAAGTTTTGCACGGTGGCTTAGTTGAAGGCATTCAGGATTTGGGTGGCGCGGGAATATCTTGCGCTACGAGTGAGCTCGCCAGCAATGGCGAAGGTGGCATGCACGTTTGGCTAGATCGGGTCTTACTACGCGATAGCACGTTGTCACCAGAAGAAATCTTGATGAGTGAATCGCAAGAGCGCATGTGTGCGGTTGTTGAGCCAGCCAAGATCGACGCTTTCATGGCTGTTTGCAAGAAGTGGGATGTTGAAGCAGTCGTAATTGGCGAAGTGAATAATTCTGGGCGCTTGACCGTTGAATCGCACGGTGAGCAAATTGTTGATGTGCCACCTCGATCTGTTGCCCACGATGGTCCGGTTTACGAACGCCCTTATGCCCGTCCAGATTGGATGGATGTTCGTCAGGCATCTGGTCCAGAGAATTTAGTACGACCATCAAGTGCTGCTCAAGTTAAGCAAACTTGGTTAACCATGACTGGCACTCCAAACCTTGCATCGAAGTCTTGGGTGACTTCACAATACGACCGCTACGTGATGGGCAATACGATCCTGGCTCAACCAGAAGATAGCGGCATGATTCGAGTCGATGAAAAGACTGGACTGGGTGTTGCAGTTTCAACGGATTGCAATGCTCGGTTTGCTGCGCTTGATCCCTATAAGGGAGCGCAGCTTGCTCTTGCAGAGTCTTACCGCAACGTTGCCGTGACTGGTGCAAAGCCACTGGCAGTAACGAACTGCTTAAACTTTGGTTCTCCAGAAGATCCAGCTGTGATGTGGCAGTTTGAGCAGGCGGTCACTGGTCTTGCTGATGCGTGTCTAGAAATGGGAACTCCAGTTACAGGTGGCAACGTATCGTTCTATAACCAAACCGGTGAGGTTGCAATTCATCCAACACCAGTGATCGGTGTACTTGGAGTTATCCAAAATGTTGAGCGCCGCACACCGATGGCCTGGGGACTCGATGGTGAATTTGTTTATGTGCTTGGAACCACTCGCGATGAACTAGCTGGCTCGGAATGGGCCCACGCAATTCATAATCACCTCGGTGGCTTGCCACCAGTTTTGGATCTAAATGCTGAAATGACTTTGGCTGAGATTTTGGTTGCAGGTTCGCGAGAAGGGTTCTTCTCGGCAGCTCACGATGTTTCTGAAGGTGGAATTGCTCAGACAACTGCCGAGATGGCGATGCGGTCTGGAATTGGTGTTCGTTTGGATGTCCCAGCTGGGCTTGACGCATTTACATTTTTGTGGAGTGAGTCAGCAACACGTGCTGTTGTTGTAGTTCCACAGAATCAAAATGATGCTTTCTTGACACTTTGTCAGTCAAAGTCATTCCCAGTTACCAAGATTGGCTCGGTTGATTCCTCAATTAAGTCCATTGAATTGACTGGAGTATTTGGCGAAACTATTTCGCTAGCTATTGACGAACTTCGCGTAATTAGTGAAGAAACACTTCCTCGCCTATTTGGATAGACAATTTTCTTAGTTAAATCTGATCCAAAAATTTACTTAAATCACTTCGTTCGCCGCTGGCACTAATTTTCCCGGTTGAAACTGCATCATCCCAAGTTAGATTCTTGGTGAATAACTCCAGCCAGGTTTGTGGACTCATCTCAACGACTGCTGGTGGTGTGCCACGGCGATGTGTGGTGCCGCCAAGGATCTGAACGGCGAGGTACGGCGGGACTCGGACTTCAACCGCACGTCCTGGGTTTTGTTCGGCAAACCATTCCAGGGATGTGCGAACTCCGGTGGCAAGTAATTCAGGGTTTGTTGGATTGGCCAAGGCGATAGTTGCATTGCCTAACGCGAGGGCGCGGTTAACCTTGGACATGTACCCATCTTCTCGCAGGTGTTGGCAAGTAGACTAGGGGCGTGGCAGGCGATGGTCGACTCAATCACGAGTTGCTCCCAGGGGAAAAAGGTCCGCAGGATGCCTGCGGCGTATTTGGCGTATGGGCTCCCGGAGAAGAAGTAGCCAAACTTACGTTTTATGGTCTGTATGCGCTGCAACATCGCGGCCAAGAATCAGCTGGCATCGCCGTTAGCGATGGTCACAACATCACGGTATTTAAAGACATGGGACTGGTTTCTCAAGTCTTTACTGAATCGGCACTGGAATCCTTAGTTGGTTACATCGCAATTGGTCACACCCGTTACAGCACTACCGGCTCTAGTTGCTGGGATAACGCTCAACCAACATTCCGTGCCACAGCAACCGGCCACCTCGCGCTTTCTCATAACGGCAACATAACTAACACTCACGAACTTTCTTCGCGTCTTCGCGAGGCACGCGAATCTGCAGGCGAGCTGTATCCAGACTTTGGAAACTTAGCAACCACCGATACTGATATTTTGACTGCGTTACTTGCCGCGCATCCTGACATGACTATGGAAGCTGCTGCAATGCTTGAGCTCCCTAAAGTTGCTGGCGCATTCTCGCTGGTGTTCATGGATGATCAAACTTTGTATGGCGCTCGAGATCCGCAGGGAATTCGTCCGTTGGTTTTGGGTCGCCTTGAGCGCGGCTGGGTAATTGCTTCAGAGACTGCAGCACTAGATATCGTGGGCGCTACTTTTGTCCGCGAAATTGAACCAGGTGAAATTGTTGCCATCGATGAACACGGCTTGCGTTCGATGCGATTTGCTGAGGCTGATCCAAAGGGTTGCCTGTTTGAGTTTGTTTATTTGGCTCGTCCTGATACTTCGATTAATGGCAATGCGGTCCACGGCGTGCGTGTTGAAGTGGGGCGTCGCCTAGCAAAAGAATTCCCAGTTGATGCTGATGTGGTTATTCCAGTGCCAGAATCAGGAACTCCGGCTGCAGTTGGTTACGCCCAAGCCAGTGGAATTCCCTTCGCGCAGGGCTTCGTTAAGAACGCATACGTTGGACGAACTTTTATTCAGCCAAGCCAAACTATTCGCCAACTTGGTATTCGGTTGAAACTCAATCCACTTCGCGAAGTGATTGAAGGCAAGCGGTTAGTTGTTGTGGACGACTCCATCGTTCGCGGCAACACCCAGCGAGCGATTGTAAAGATGTTGCGCGAGGCTGGCGCTTTGGAAGTTCACGTTCGGATTTCTAGCCCACCAGTCCAGTGGCCATGTTTTTATGGCATTGACTTTGCTACCCGAGCGGAACTTATTGCCAATGGTTTAACGATCGATGAAATTCGGCAGTCAATTGGCGCAGATTCGCTTTCATTTATTTCCCTCGATGCTTTGGTGGAATCAACCAACGTGGCAAAGGATCGGTTATGCCGAGCTTGCTTTGATGGTGTCTATCCAGTTGAACTTCCTGATGAAGCAAAACTTGGTAAGCATGTGCTTGAAGGTTTTGGAATTGCCCACGATGGCATGACAGCAATTGATGAAGTGGTTCGCCGGCCTTGAGCGATAAGTCAAAAAGCCAAGCTGTATCTTCATATGCGGCTGCTGGTGTTGATACCGAAGCCGGAGAACGCGCCGTTGATTTAATGCGAAGCGCAATTGCAAAGTCAACTCGCAGTGAAGTTGTCGGTGACTTTGGTGGGTTTGCTGGACTTTTTGATATCAGTGCTTTCAAAACCATGACTAAGCCCTTGCTTGCAACTTCAACTGATGGCGTTGGAACCAAGATCGATGTGGCGCGGCGTATGGACATTCATAACACCATTGGTATCGATTTAGTTGCCATGGTCGTTGATGACTTAGTGGTTTGTGGAGCCCAGCCTTTGTTTATGACGGACTACATAGCTGTGGGCAAAGTAAACCCAGAACGGGTGGCTGCAATTGTTACGGGAATCGCAAATGGCTGCGTGATAGCAGGCTGCGCGTTAGTTGGTGGCGAGACTGCCGAGCACCCAGGACTTCTTGGTATTGATGACTACGACATTGCAGGCGCTGGAACCGGCGTAGTTGATGAACCTGATTTGCTTGGACCAAAACGAGTCGTTGCGGGTGATGTGGCAATAGCGATTGGCTCGAGTGGCTTACATTCAAACGGTTATTCATTGGCAAGACATGTGGCATTTAATATTGCCGGGTTAGATGTTCATGACAATGTTCCTGAGTTTGGTCGGACACTTGGGGAAGAGTTACTTGAACCAACGCAAATTTACGCCAAAGATATTTTGAATTTAATTAAGGCTGTTCCAGTTCATTCGATATCGCACATTACCGGCGGCGGCATTGCTGCAAATGTCGCCCGAGTTATGCCAAGTGATTTAGCACTTGATTTAGATCGCTCAACTTGGAGCCCGCAAGCAATCTTTGCCTGGTTGCAAGCGCGCGGAAATATCGAACGCGCGGAAGCGGAAAAAACTTTCAATATGGGCATTGGCATGTTGGCGCTTGTGCCTGAATCTGCCGCGCAACTAGCGATCACGTCGCTACAAGCAAGTGGGCTATCGGCTTGGGTATGTGGCGCAGTTCGAGTTCGAAAGAACGGTGAAATTGGCGACGCTACTGCTAAAGGCGGAAATGGTGGCGCTGTTAGGTTAGTTGGAAACTACCAAAACTAGGTAGCCAGACACTAGGCGCGTTATTCTTCCTCGTCTTCGTCCTCGTAATACTTTGCGTAGGGATCATTTTCTAGATCCGAGGATTCAACATCATCATTAGTTGGCGCATACGATGAACCGCCGAGTTCAGCTTGCAATGCACTCAAATCAGTATTGGGGCTGTTGTATTTCAGGTCGCGAGCAACTTTAGTTTGCTTGGCTTTTGCACGGCCACGTCCCATGGCTGGGCCCCCTTAACTATCCGGAGTTTCTAGTGGTGCTACTGATTCGCCTACAACATTTCGAGTCGGCCATCTGGTAACAGAATGTCAGTCTATCTGAGCCCGATTTTGGCGCATCTGACGGGCTGTTTAAAGGGTTTCTTAGCGAATTTACACATACTCGCGAGTAACAGTAAGGATTTGTACAAGATTGTTAGAAATAGGCCCTCTCGGCTCGCGGGTGTCCGATTTGGGGGATTTAATCGGAGAGTCTTAATTCACCCTGAAAAGTAGGTTTTCCAAGTGTCTGATTCCCAAGTCCTAATGACCCCCGCTGAAGTCGCAGCCCTTTTCCGAGTTGATCCAAAGACTGTGACTCGATGGGCCGAGGCTGGGAAACTAAGTGCAGTGCGCACCTTGGGTGGACATCGTCGATATCGCCATGATGAAGTTCAGAACCTACTGGTTGCCAGTTCGATTTCTGGGGCAGCATCCTATGTAGGCGAAAGCTCCTAAGCCTAAGTCTGAGCAATTGGTTTTCTGCTGATTAGTTTGGCTCGATAGTTCTACTTTGCTTGAAATAGTGGTTTTCCCGTATGCTTCAATCTCGTGCCTTTCACAAGAAGGCATTTGCCCCCATCGTCTAGTGGCCTAGGACGCTGCCCTTTCACGGCGGTAACACGGGTTCGAATCCCGTTGGGGGTACGCAAGGTTTCTTGGCCTGACCGCCAGGAAATCGGCTGAAGTACCAACCTTTAAGGTTGGTATCTAAGGCCCCGTAGCGCAGTTGGTTAGCGCGCCGCCCTGTCACGGCGGAGGTCGCGGGTTCGAGTCCCGTCGGGGTCGCTGCAAGGTCGGTTTTCGTCTTTGATGTTGATCGATTTTGCGTGGCCAGGTAGCTCAGTTGGTACGAGCGTTCGACTGAAACTCGAAAGGTCGCCGGTTCGACCCCGGCCCTGGCCACGGATAGTGAATATTTAAAGTTTCAAACTAGATCTCTTGGTTTCCTACCCTTGATCGGGAAACCCGATCATTCAGCCAGGGCTTTGGGGTCGAAATCAGTATTTATACATAACACCCTCATTTATTTAATTCAAATGCATTGGCATTTGAATTTGGCCCTGGCTTCCCCGTTTGATTCGTTCGTTGGCCCTTCGACCAACTCGTGCGTTATTCATCCCGGTCCTTCGGCTTGCACGTGTATGGCTAGTTACACCACTCAACGACGACATCTGTTAACACATCAGCAACGGTGTGAACCGAACTTTCCGTTGCCCACTCTGTTGCAGCATGAGCTCCTTCGCCATCCACACCAAAAAGCACAGTTGTGATCCCGGCATCATTCATTAAGGCAGCGTCGGTCCAGTACCACTCACCGCGGAATCCAATTGGCTTGCCGGTGTGTGCTTGGAAGCTATTTTGAATTAGGCTAACGATTTTGTGATCTTCGCTGACTTGAAGTGGTGCCCGGGTAAATCCACCACCAAGTTCGTATGAGAAATCTTTTGTACTTGCAGCAACATCGTCGAGGATTGCAACCAACTCAGCTCGCACTGCTTCAGGAGTCTCTCCTGGGACAGTTCGTCGTTCTATCGCGATAGTGCACTCAGCTGGGTAGCTGGAAAGTTCTTCGCCACCTTTGATGATCGAAGCGTGAACAGAAGGAGTTTCCAAATACTTAACGTGCGGTCGTGAGGTTAGTTCCGCAGCGTACTTATCCAGAGCTACGAGTGCGTAGCCTGCTTTAGTAATGGCATCAATTCCTAGGTCATGCCGGGAACCGTGAGCCGCCAGGCCAGTAATAGTTAACTCAAACCAAACGAATCCTTTATGCGCAACCGTGAGTCCCAACATTGTTGGCTCTGCTACTACGCCAACATCGGCCGTGAAATGTTTCAATACTTCTTCGGTGCCCACATTGCCATGTTCTTCATCTGAGACCGCCGCAACAATTACTTGCCCTGCTATTCCGCGTTGTACTGCACGATGCGCAGCAACCATCTGGGCGGCTAAGCCACCTTTCATGTCAAAAGTTCCGCGCCCGTACACATTGCCGTCTTTGCGAATTGCTTCAAGTCCATCACCCTCATAACTTGCGATTGTGACTGTGTCGATGTGACCGTTGAGCATGATTTTGGAATCAGTAGTGGCGCCCTTGCTGCAAGCAACGATTGATGGTCGACCGGGGGTTGCTTCCAATCTCGTAACTTCAAAGTTTCGGTCGCTAAACCACTGACCGATGAAGTCCGCAATTTCAGCTTCGCCGGGAGCACCTGGCACAAGTGTGCTGTTGACCGAGTTGATCTCGGTTAGTGCGCACAACAACTCAACTGGGTCATCAAGGTTGTATTTGGACATCAGATCTCCTATTGCAGTGGATTAGCCGCGCGGCCTTCCGTACTAAACAAAACGATGACGGAAACTTTCGTGATGCCGAGTTCATGGCGGCGTTGTGGTGTGCTCAGAGCTAGGCGTACTCCAGCCAAGGTTGCAGCGCCACAAGGACCCGCATCCACTCCATGGTCAGCCAGTACTTTGAGATCAGCTCGGGTTTCATCATCAGTCAGTGCAATTGCGGCATCAACGCCGGCTTGGTGTGTTGGCCAAGAATCAGAAGAAGGCGTGCCACAGTTCATGCCAGCCATGATCGTCGGCACCGTTTGCACACTCGTTAACTCACCGGTTTGTAAAGATCGCAAAACACAGGCTGCGCCAATTGCTTCCACGCTCAAGACAACTGGGTGGTTTGCACGTTGGCTGCGATAGTGCGCCAAGACTGAATGCAGGAATGCGCCAACTCCAACGGGAACTGCCACCATATTTGCGGGACCACTTCCAAGCTGGCGCAATTGTTCATCAGTCTCGACGCAAAGGGTGGTGTAACCCTCGATGATCCAATTCGGTATCTGTTCATAACCTGGCCAAGACATATCTTGAATGTGGATTGCGTTATCCAACGTCGAAGTTATCTCTTTAGCTAACTCAACCGCTTCGTCGTAGTCACCATCAATCAAGGTGATCTCTGCGCCTTCTCCGGCAATGTTGTTGATTGCCTGCTCGCTAACCCCATCAGGAATCACGATGGCGCATTCCAAGCCAAGGCGCTTGGCCATGTGAGCAACCGCTCGGCCGTGATTTCCATCAGTTGCGGCAACTAGGGTTGGTTTGTTTTCCGAATCAATCGCAGCCTTAACTTCATCGATATCTGCTGGGTTAGCACCATCGGTTAGAGCTTGGGCAACGGCCCAGGCCGCACCTAAGATTTTAAACGCCGAAAGATTCATCCGAGCTGATTCATCCTTAACAAATATGCGTCCAACACCTAGTTCGCTCGCAACTTCCGGCAGTTCAATTAGGGGAGTCACGGCATAGTTAGGCAAGCTCTGATGAAAACGCGCAACTTCTTTTGCTGGTGATGGCATTGACCAATTACGTGCAGCTGGATTTGAATACCAGGTGGTTGCAGCAACAGTCATGGGTTGAGTATTTCACTGCAGAAATATTCTGCAGTAGCAGAGGTCATTGCATGTAAACACTCGTTGTGTAATCGCATTTTGAAACTCGATTTCGCCTTGAAACACGCAAAAGGGACAAAAATTTTTTTGCGCTCAAAACCCATTGGATACGGGCTTTTAGTAAGTTTTTGGTAAAAAAACCCTTATTTATAAACGAATATGACTTGTCAAACGAATGACACCTGTGTAATTTAAGGATAAGTTCGGTTCGCCGACTACGTAACACAAGGGTTTGTCGCTTGCAGCAGGGCAGCAGCGAACTTGTTACGACTAACCAGGAGGTTCCAAGTGAGCGATCTCGCTCGACTTCCCTTCACGGAAACTGAAGACCTGGGTTGGCATGAACGCGCACTTTGCGCCCAGACCGATCCCGAAGCATTCTTCCCCGAAAAGGGCGGCTCAACTCGTGAAGCAAAACGAGTTTGCAGCTCATGCGAAGTCAAGGTCGAGTGCCTTGAATACGCGCTAGAGAACGACGAACGTTTTGGAATTTGGGGTGGCTTATCAGAACGCGAGCGCCGCAGACTAAAGCGTGCGCAAGCCGGGTAATTTCACTTAGCAACTTTTATCGGCTCCAACCTTCGGGTTGGGGCCGATTGCTTTTCTAGGTCGAAATTAGCTGCGAATTTCCGGGCCTTCATAGTTTGGATCCACGTCATCTGGACGCAGGCCCGTTGCCAGACTGACTAACTCGGCCAAGACATCGCGCAAGATACGCTCCAGCAGTTCTTTAGTTGGCGATCGCATTTCAATTGGCCTTTGATACAACACAATCGTTGTTGGATTGCCTTGATCAATGCGACCCATTGGCACATGACCGCTTGCAAAAGTTAAATCACGTTTGTTTGGAATTTCTTCGAGCGCAAATTTTATGGAGCTCAGCATTGTGCCTAGGCGAGCATCCAGATCTTCGATAGCTTCGCGCATTTCTCGAACGAAGAATTGATCGCTGGATTCATGAAACGGTGCTGAGTGCGGCAGCGCGGGGCCACGCAACCCTCGGTCATGCCTATCGCGTTTAACTGCCGGAGGTGTTCCTGAACTCATGTCGTTGTGCCTTTTGGTGTTTCGATACCCACGACCCAAGACTATGTCGACTAGTTTGGCGAATGTGGGATCACGCCGATGTTCTAAGCCTTCGTGCAGTAAGCGAGCTATTGCGACGCTGACGTATGTCTATGCCGATTCCACCGCGGTGCTTGGGCCGCTGGCAACTTTTGCCGAACCGCATTGTTATGACTTATGCGAAGATCACGCGGCTCGCATGACTGCCCCGCGCGGCTGGGATGTGGTGCGCTTAGCTCCGGATCCAGAGGCCCTCAAACCCAGCGTGGATGACATTGAAGCTTTAGCCAACGCCGTGCGCGAAATTGGCCGAGTGGAACCCGTTGAAGCCATGGTCGAAGTTAATCGCCGTGGACACCTGCGAGTACTACGAGATTCTGGACAAAACCCACCGAATTGAGCAGAAGCGGCTTAAGCCCTACGGGCTCAACAATTTGCTACTCCTAGACTTACCTAATGCGCGACTTATCAGCCCTGATTAAGGCCTATGACATCCGTGGTGTAGTCCCGGACCAGTGGGGACCTGACCTGGCTCGCGAAGTTGGAACTGCATTTGTCGAAGTCTTAGGAATCCGATCAATTGATGGTGGCGCCGGGCAAATTGTGGTTGGTCATGACATGCGACCGACGGGACCAGATTTAGTTGCCGCCTTCATAGATGGCGTTACCGCTGCTGGAGTAGATGTCGTCAATATCGGTTTGTGCTCCACTGACGGCTTGTATTTTGCATCCGGTCGATTAGATATTCCGGGCGCAATGTTTACTGCTAGTCATAATCCAGCTGAATACAACGGCATTAAGTTATGTCGCGCGGGAGCTGCGCCAGTGGGACAAGACTCTGGGTTATCGCAAATTCGCGAAATGTTAGAAACTGAAAACTTGCCGACGTATTCAGGCACAACTGGCTCGGCATCAACGCAAGATATGTTGGCGGCTTACGCGCAGTATTTACGTGAGCTAGTGCCACTTGAAAACTCACGAAATTTAAAAGTTGTAATTGATACTGGCAACGGCATGGGCGGCTTCACGGTCCCAGCTGTTTTAGGCGATGACATTTTGCCTGCGCTACCACTTGAAATTGATGCGATGTATTTTGAATTAGATGGCACGTTTCCAAATCATGAAGCTAATCCAATAGATCCGGAAAATTTACGTGATTTACAAAAGCGCGTACTTGAAGTCGGCGCTGACATCGGCCTAGCTTTTGATGGTGACGCCGATCGCTGTTTTGTCGTTGATGAAAAAGGCGGCATTGTCGATCCGTCTACTTTGACGGCTTTGATTGCAACTCGCGAACTTGCCAAAGCCCCGGGCTCCACGGTTATTCATAACTTGATTACTTCACGGGCAGTTCCAGAAATTGTGATCGAAAACGGCGGCACGCCAGTCCGTACTCGAGTGGGTCACTCATTTATCAAAGCCACTATGGCCGAGACCGGAGCGATCTTTGGTGGGGAACATTCGGGACATTTCTATTTCCGAGATTTCTGGAAAGCTGACTCGGGAATGTTGGCCGCAATGCATGCCTTGGCAGCCCTTGGCGAAACTTCGGAGGCAACTACCTTAAGTGACCTGTTAAAGCCCTACTTACGTTATGTAATGAGTGGGGAAATTAATACCGAAGTCTCTGATGCCAATGCCGTAATTGCGCGGATCAAAGAGACAGCAATCAAGCAAGGCTCAGAAATTGATGAGCTAGATGGCCTCACCGTTTCCGGTGATGGTTGGTGGTTCAATGTTCGCTCGAGCAATACTGAACCATTGTTGCGATTGAATGTGGAAGCAAAAGATTTTGCCAACATGGAAATAGTTCGGGACTCAGTTTTGTCAATGATGGTCGGGTAGTCTGTAGTTCATGATTGATGATCTGTTGCTGGACGACAGCAACGGCATGAGCAAGCTGGATGCCAGCGGGATGTTGGCTGCAGTTGCTAGTTCTGGTGCCCAGATGCGAGAAACCATTGCCACCATTAATCGCGACACCCTGCATGCTGTTTCCAAGGGCGACCAACCACGCAACCTAGTAATTGCAGGACTAGGTGGTTCCGGTGTTGGTGGGGATGTACTTAAGGCCGTTATCGGCAAGTCAACGCCGCTACCAATCATCAGTGAGCGCAGTCATAATCTGCCAGGTTGGGTTGGGCCAATGGACGTTGTGGTTGGAGTCAGCTGTTCTGGGATGACCGAAGAAACATTGAGCACTACTGCCGAGGCCGGTCGCCGCGGCGCGCGCGTAATAACTATCGGTGCTGGTGGTAGTGATCTGGAAAAACTTTCGAACTCAATTTCGGGGGCGGTACATTTCCCAATTGATGCTAAAGGCCGCAGCCCGCGCGCTTCACTTTGGACGCATGCCACACCACTGCTGATGGTTGCTAATGCACTTGGTATCGCACATATTGATGAAAAAGAATATGAAATTGCAGCCGACTTAATGGATGAATTAAGTGTTGCAAACGGCCCTTCCGTGCCAACTCTTGAAAACTTTGCCAAAGGCTTGGCGTTATCTTGTGCAGAATCATTACCAATGGTTTGGGGCACCGGGATGATTGGCGCAACTGCCGCGGCAAGATTCATGGCACAACTTGCGGAGAACTCAAAAATACCAGCGACACATGGTGAGCTACCTGAAGTTGGCCACAATCAAATTGTTGCTTTTGATGGCGTACTTGCTGGAGCATCCCCAGCACGAGATATTTTCCGGGATGACGATGGTGCAGTGGATCGCCGTACGCACCTTTACATATTGCGCGATACTAATGAGCATCCCGCAGTGGAAAAACGAATTGGCATCGTTAGTCAAATCGCACTCGATCGCAACGTACCGGTCACCTTGTTGCAGGCATCAGGAAATCATCCAATAAGTCGCTTGGCCTCCTTAATCATTACGACAGATTGGGCAAGTGTTTACGCCGGCTTAGCATTAGGTATCGATCCATCACAGATCAGCGCGATCAATCAACTTAAAGCTGGATTAGCAAACTAAGTTTCAAAATTATTACTACTTAAAGGATGAATTTATGAGTACCGAAGGTGGTACTAAAGCAGTCATTGCAGCACTGTTGGCAAACACAGGAATTGCAATCAGCAAGTTTGTGGCCTTTGGAATTACTGGGTCAGCATCAATGTTGTCGGAAGCAATCCATTCAGTTGCGGATTCACTGAATCAAGTTCTTTTACTTGTTGGAGGCAAACGCTCGAAGCGTGTAGCTGATGATCATTATCAATTTGGTTATGGTCGAGTGCGATATGTATATGGCTTTTTAGTAGCCATAGTTTTATTCATGGTGGGTGGAACATACTCACTTTATGAAGGTTGGCAAAAGTGGAGTCACCCCGAGCCAGTTCATGATTTTGGTGTTGCCATAGCAGTTTTGACTGTAGCTATTGTGCTGGAGACTTTTTCGTTCCGCACGGCAATTATCGAAACCAATAAAGTACGCGGCAATCGCTCTTTCGCTAAGTTTGTAAAGGATGCGCGCCAACCAGAACTTCCGGTTATTTTGCTCGAAGACTTTGGTGCACTTATCGGTCTGGTATTTGCTTTAACTGGCGTGAGCTTGGCGGTAGTAACCGGAGATGGTCGCTGGGATGGCATGGGTGCGATGGCCATTGGATCATTGCTGATTGTGATTGCACTGATTTTGGTACGCGAAATGTCAGGAATGTTAGTTGGCGAAGGTGCACTGCCGGAGGAGTATGACGCAGTTAAGGCTGCGCTTGAGTCTGCGCCGCTAGTCGAGCGAGTAATTCACCTTCGCACTTTGCATGTTGGACCAGATGCCTTATTGGTTGGCGCCAAGATTGCAATTAGGCATCATGAAAGTGCCGCAGATATTGCGCGTGGAATTGACGAAGCCGAGCGGTTGCTGCGAATTGCAGTACCGAGTGCGCAGTATGTGTTCCTAGAGCCGGATCTGGATCGTAGCAAAACCCTTTAATTTGTAAATTCACAACAGCCCGATCGTTCTGCAGTAAAGTGAACACATGGTTAACGCACTCCAATTAGTAGCAATTGCAGCCGCCTCGGGTCTAGTAATGAGACTTGCCTTAGGCGCCGTCGGTCAACGCTGGGCAACGACGTACCACAGCACCATGACCTATTTACTTTTGCCGGTTATTGGCATGGCGATCACCAGAACCATCTCAGGAAATATCGCTCTGTCTTTGGGCATGATTGGCGCACTTTCTATTGTGCGTTTTCGTCACCCTGTAAAAAGCCCGCTAGAGCTTGTAGTTTTCTTTTTGCTCCTAACCGTCGGAGTGACTTTAACTGTTGATGTTCGTCTAGGAGTTCTTCTAACTGCTTACGCTGTGGTTGCAATTTTTGCGGTGGACGTTTTTCAAAAGTTCGCAGCAAAGCGTGGATTTAAGACATTCGCGGTTTCATTTTCTGAGGGAGAGCCCCTAAATATCCTAGAAGTTACATCCCGAGTTGAAATTCCTGAGTTATCTGCGCATCCTGACTTGGTGATGTCATCGTGGTTAGAGACATCACAGGAGCATGATTACCGAATTGCATCTCGCTCGCGTCAAGAGCTAGAAGAGATAGCTTCGCGCATTCGTGCCTCAAGTGATGCTCAACGTATCGAGCTTCGTCTAGCACAGTGAAATCCAGACAGGCAGTCGTTGCGGTAGTCGCACTCGCGTTACTCGTTGGCGCTGGCACTCTAGCCACGGGTTCACAGGTTGAAGCAGAACAAGAATACGAAGTTGCTTCAGTGCCTGGAAGTATTGAACCATTGTGCACGGATTCAAATGGCCCAATTTCCACAATTGCGCAATTGCGACAAAGCAAAATTGAAATTGAGATTCCAAAAAGCAGGAAATGGTCTTCCAATATCGTGGCTGCTAAGACATCATCAGGAACAACGATCCCAGATGAGTTTAAGAAGAAATTTAAAGCACGATTTTACGTAACACCACCAAATGGGTCACCATGCATATTCAAAGGCACTATTCGAATAAGTGGAGACTGGCGGGATCACTTATCAATCAAAAATGGCACACCGATTGCCAGCATTGATGTTCAGTTGGATGAAGGAAACTTTTCAGGGATAGTGAACTTCAAACTTTTATTGCCAAAAACTCGTGGTGGCGACAATGAGATTGTCCAAGCGGCGCTAATGCGCGAAATGGATTTACTGTCGCCTAGAACAGCGCAATTAAGTGTGACAGTGAATGGCGTACCTGTTGAGTATATGTTCCAAGAGAATCTTGAAAAGGAATTGCTCGAGTCTCAATTTCGCAGAGAAGCGCCAGTGTTCGAATCAGATGAATCTATGTTCTGGGATGATCGCAGAGACAAGAAGCTACCAGAGGGTAACGATCAAAGAATAATTGTGCCCAAGATGACAAATTCATCCTGGATGGGTGAAAGCCAAAACCGTATTGCCATTGCAAAGCGTGGATTGGATGTGCTGTATTCCGCCTACGCCTCGTATTGGGAAACCAGAAATCTAACTCCTGAACTAATTGCAAATAACAACCCTGACTACCTACAAAAGAATTATGAATTTTTAGCCTTGATGAATGCGACGAACGCTCAGCACGGTTTAATCACACATAATAGAAGATTTTTCTTCGACCCAATGAAAAATGCTCTAGAACCTGTCTATTACGATGGCGATTCAAAAATCCTTGACCCAAGCCGAGAGGTTATTCCAGCTGGTTACGGATCACAGCAAGGTGCCTTTGGGGTCATCACCAGACTGAACAATTTAGATAGAGCCGAGTTTGCCAAACTTCTTAACTCTTATGGCGTTTCAATTTCTGAGGAAGATTTAAATGTAATTCTTGACGACCTGGCGAAGCGGTTGGCAGATTACGCATTAACTGAAGTGGCTGCCCCAACTGAATTTGCCTGGAAAGCAAACAATTTTGCGGATCTAAATTCAAAAGACCGTGCTCTGATGTTTGCAAAAAATCAAGATGAAGTTACGCAATGTGACTTTGAGTTAAAGATTTGCGCGGAGACAGTTCTGAGCATGGGTGATTACCAGGATTTGATTGCCGGCAAATTAGAAAAAAATGGAACAAGAATTGTTTACGGTGGCGGGTCTTTAGAAAACTATAGAGGTGGACTTGAGCCGTATCAGGATGAAATGTCTCCAGCCACAACTCACTACTTAGCTTCAGGAGACTCATTCATAGTTACTGGCGAATCAGCTGTGGTTATTGATGAGGCTCAAAAGTCAATTGACGTAACGGCGCTTAGTGCTGGTAGTCGACTATATCTTGCCAATGCAGATTTAACTGGCTGGACATTTTCTTACACAGGCTCTCCAGGACTCGTGGCCCCGATCGCCGAAGATCGCTTTGATGACCGTCTCTTAACTGGTTGCGTGAACATTGTTGATTCCAAAGTTGTGGATGTTAGTTTCAAGGTTGATTCTGCCCTTTGCGAAGACGGGCTTAACTTAATTCGAGTGACTGGAAACGTCCCAAGACTGGAAATCTCAAATACCTTAGAAGATGGCCTAGATTTGGATTTTTCAAAAGTATCTATCGCTGAGTTGATTGTTTCGGATACTGGAAACGATTGCTTGGATCTATCAGCAGGCGATTATCGCGCAGAGAAGGTAAGGCTTACAAACTGTGGTGATAAAGGTGTATCGATTGGTGAAACCGCAGTTGTTAACTTTAGAGAAGTAGTTGTTGACAAAGCAGTATTAGGCGTGGCCGTAAAAGACTGGTCAGACTTTACTGCTGAAACAGTTTCAATTACGCAGGCGCAAACTTGTATTTCTGCTTATCGTAAAAAACAAGAGTTTGGCCGCGCTGTGATTAACATCGGTCAACTAGATTGCTTGGGTAGACCAATAGATACTCAGGATTATTCAAAACTAAGTGTGGGTAAATGAGTTTTCGAATCGAACAGAAATTACAGGTAGTTCAGAGTCAGATGCCAGTAATTCTGGACTGGATATTCAGTAACGGTGCGGTGCCACTTTATCCACGCCGGCGTATCAACTCTATTTACTTCGATACCTCGAGTCTGCATATGTACCACGATTCAAATGAGGGTAGCTTGCCTCGAAAAAAGGTAAGAATCCGATGCTATGGCGAATGCAACCATGATTCTGGTGACCACTTTTTGGAGACAAAGATTTCTTCTGTAGAGGGACGATACAAGACGGTTGAAAAGTGTAGAGACGCGAATCGCACACGAAGACTCGGTGCAATTGATTTGCAGTATGGCGACATCAGACCAGTGCTTGAAGTTTCATACCTACGGGAATATTTCCAAGTCAAAGATGTGCGATTAACTATTGATACAAACATCACCTATCGTTCAAGCGAGCCGCTGCGTGTGGGTAGATTCGTAGTTCCAGATGAGAACATAGCCGTTGAAGTTAAAGCTCCAAATGAAACGTCATTGGATTATTTAGGTAATGAATTTCCGTTTCCTAGAATTAGATTCTCTAAATATGCCCGAGCAATTGAGGCACTTTCAATCCAAATTCTTGCCAGAAATGGCTAGTGCAAAAAAAGCCAGAACTCAGCCTTTTTGAGCTGGCACTACCAATCCCAATGCGGCCCTTTAAAGGCATCTATGACACAATAGTTCTACCGCTAGCCATCGAAGCCTCGTGACGTTGCGGACTCACAGTCACAGATTCCACCACACACTTTTCACGAGGAGTACCACCATGGCCCTTGGCCCTAATGACTACAAGGTTGCCGATCTTTCACTTGCTGAATACGGTCGCAACGAAATTCGCTTAGCCGAAAATGAAATGCCTGGTCTGATGGCAATGCGCACTGAATTCGGTGCCTCCAAGCCACTCAAGGGCGCACGCATCATGGGTTCACTTCACATGACAATCCAAACCGCCGTCTTGATCGAAACTTTGGTGGAACTTGGCGCGGATGTGCGCTGGGTATCTTGCAACATTTTCTCAACTCAGGATCACGCAGCTGCAGCAGTAGCTGTTGGCCCTAACGGCACCGTCGATGCACCTAGTGGTGTTCCGGTTTATGCCTGGAAGGGTGAAACCCTCGAAGAATACTGGTGGTGCACTGAGCAAGCACTTCGTTGGCCAGGGCAATCTGGTCCAAACATGATCCTTGATGACGGCGGCGATGCCACCATGTTGATCCACAAGGGAACTGAATTTGAAAAAGCGGGCTTCGTGCCAGACCCTGCTGGCGCGGACTCCGAGGAATACGGTGTTGTGCTTTCGCTACTGCAACGCTCTCTTGGTGAAGATGCAAAGCGTTGGACCACAGTTGGATCCGAGATCATTGGCGTAACTGAAGAAACCACAACTGGCGTACTTCGTCTCTATGACATGTTCCGCGACGGAACTCTGATGTTCCCTGCGATCAACGTCAATGATTCCGTTACCAAGTCCAAATTCGACAACAAGTACGGCACTCGCCACAGTTTGATCGATGGCATCAATCGCGCAACTGACACTTTAATGGGTGGCAAAGTTGCGGTGGTTTGTGGTTACGGCGATGTCGGCAAAGGTTCAGCTGAATCACTTCGCGGCCAAGGCGCTCGCGTGATCGTTACTGAAATTGATCCAATCTGTGCTTTGCAGGCAGCGATGGATGGTTACCAAGTCTTGCCAATCGAAGATGTAATCGAAACTGCTGACATTTTCATCACCGCAACTGGCAACAAAGATGTCATCAGCGTTGAACACATGTCCCAGATGAAGCACCAAGCAATTGTTGGCAACATCGGTCACTTCGATAATGAAATAGACATTGCTGGTTTGCAACAGTACCCAGGTATCAAACGTCGCAACATCAAGCCACAGGTTGACGAATGGATCTTCCCAGACGGTCACAGCGTGATCATGTTGTCTGAAGGTCGCTTACTAAACCTTGGTAATGCAACTGGTCATCCATCGTTTGTTATGAGTAACTCCTTCACGAACCAGGTTTTGGCCCAGATCGAATTATTCACCAAGATTGATGAATACGAATTGGGCGTGCACGTGTTGCCTAAGCATCTGGATGAAAAGGTGGCCCGATTGCACCTTTCGGCCCTTGGCGTGAAGCTAACTGAGCTTTCTAAGACCCAGGCTGATTATCTCGGCGTGGATGTCGACGGTCCTTACAAGTCAGATCACTATCGTTACTAGGAATGAATCCTTTAATTCCATCCGACGGCGCTTCCGGTTTTCCGGGGGCGCCGTGGGCATTCCGGCGTGCGCTCGCACGAGGTGAAAATTTAAGAATCCCGACATGGGGAATGGGCGATGCGTTAATCGCGCTGCTTGGCGCCGGCGCCTTAAGTCTGGTACTCGGACTTGCGCTAATGAATAGAGGTATCGATCCGCAGAATGGTTGGGGATTGATAATTGCATTTAGTGCACCGTGGTTAGTGATGGCTGGTTGGCCAATCTTGGCAACAATTCGCAAAGGCAATGGACCCAAATTAGATTTTGGATTACAGGCTCCGCCCACACACTTGCGACTTGGTTTCGTCGCTGGCATTGCCTCACTAATCCTTGCCAGCCTCGTTGCATTAATAGTTATACGTTTCACCGGACCACTTAGTTCAACTGCTGGCGATGCGGGCTTAAATCAAACGGGAATCGTTCTTGTGCTGTTTGTCTTAATGGCAATGTTTGGGGCGCCAATAGTTGAAGAGATTGCTTTTCGCGGCATGCTTTATGGCGCATTGACTAAAGCACACATTAATGAGCATTTGGTAGTCGTAATTACTGCGCTGGTATTTTCGCTGTTTCACTTTGAACCAAAGAGATTTGTGATCCTGTTTGCAATCGGATTGATATTTGGTGAAGTTCGCCGACGAACTGGTAGCACCAGCGCCGCCATAGTGGCACACATGGTGAATAACACCCCGGCGGCTCTAACAATTTTGATCACCGTACTTAATAAGTAACTATCTCAACTAGGCTTAGTTCAGTGAGTACTCCTCGAGTTGGCGTTATTGGCGGTGGTCAATTGGCCCGCATGATGCAACCAGCAGCAATCAACCTGGGAATACATCTGCGCGCGCTTTCCGCAACTGCAACTGACAGCGCGGCCCAAGTAATACCTGACACCATAGTTGGCTCGCATGAAGATTGGGAAGCGTTAAAAGCGTTTGCATTGGAATGCGATGTGGTTACATTCGATCACGAACATGTACCGACGCAATTTCTTGAAGAGCTGCAAAATCTTGGAGTTGCTGTTCGTCCGGGTCCACATGCCCTGCGTTTTGCCCAGGACAAAATCGAAATGCGAACCGCACTAACGGCAGCTGGAATTCCGTGCCCGATGTGGAAAGAGATATCAACGGAATCGGATTTAACAGAATTTGGCGAGCAAGTCGGTTGGCCATTAATTCTAAAAACGGCGCGCGGTGGTTATGACGGCAAAGGCGTTTGGGTTGCGAAATCACTTGCTGAAGCGCTTGGCATAACAAATGAAATTCTTGTCGCTGGCAATCGAGTCTTGGCTGAGGAGCTAGTGCCATTTACACGGGAACTTGCTGCTCAAGTTGCTCGCAGTCCACATGGTCAATGTGTGGCATACCCAGTCGTAAAGTCAACGCAAACAGATGGCATTTGTCACGAAGTAATTGCGCCGTGTCCAGATCTGAATCCTGAGCGAGCTGCCAACGCGCAAGCTATGGCCATCAGAATTGCAGATTTGTTAGATGTACAAGGCATGCTGGCAGTGGAACTATTCGATACTGGTAGTGAGATTTTGGTAAATGAACTGGCGATGCGTCCGCATAACTCAGGCCATTGGTCCATGGATGGGGCAGTAACTAGTCAGTTTGAAAATCACTTGCGGGCCATTTTGGATTGGCCACTTGGTTCGCCAGCACCAACTGGACCTCAGACCGTAATGGTCAATTTGCTAGGTAAAGATCTAGGTGATTTACACAGTGCTTTCCGGCACGTGATGGCGAGAGATCCTGGAATAAAGGTGCATTTGTATGGCAAAGAAGTTCGACCAGGTCGCAAGATTGGCCATGTGAATGCCACAGGTGGCAACATTGAAGACTTACTGCAACGCGCTTGGCATGCAGCCGACTACCTCACGGGAGTAATTGATGAGTAATGCATTAGTTGGCATCATCATGGGTAGTGATTCGGATTGGGACACCATGGCACCTGCTGCCCAGATTCTGGATGAACTTGGCATCAGTTTTAAAACAGAAGTTGTTTCGGCACATCGCATGCCCGAAGATATGGTTTCGTATGCCAAGCAAGCTGCCGCTAGCGGATTACGAGTTATTATTGCAGGCGCAGGTGGTGCAGCTCACTTACCAGGCATGGTTGCTTCAATTACGACATTGCCAGTAATCGGGGTGCCCGTGCCATTAAATCAGTTAGCCGGATTGGACTCATTACTATCCATTGTGCAAATGCCAGCTGGAGTTCCCGTTGCCACCGTTGGAATTGGAAATGCTAAAAATGCTGGCTTGTTAGCCGCTCGGATTATTGCAAGTTCCGGAGATAACTTTGGAATTGAGTTGGCAAAGAAGCTAGAGAAGTTTCAGGTAGATATGCGCCAGGTTGCAATCGACAAAGGCGATACATTAAAAGCGCAGCTAAAAAATCTTGCTACTGACAGTTAGTTAAGTAGAGTTTTCATCCAACTGGCAGTTTCTTGCAAGCCTTCAGTAAGTTGCACTGTTGGCTCCCAATTAAGTGCTGACTTAGCGTAGGAAATATCTGGTTGACGTTGTTTTGGGTCATCCACTGGTAACTCTTTGAACTCTAAGTCTGGATCAATTTCCAGAACTTTCCCGATTTGCGCTGCAAGTTCGAGCAAAGTGAATTCATTTGGGTTACCCAGATTTACCGGCCCAGTAATTTTGCTGTCCATTGCGGCACGAATCCCGCGAATCAAGTCTGAGACATAGCAAAAACTGCGAGTTTGTTTACCATCTCCGAATACTTGGAACGGCCTACCCTTAATGCCGTCTCGAATAAAGCTGGAAACAACGCGACCATCATCTGGATCCATACGTGGACCGTAAGTATTAAATATACGAATGATTACGGCATCGGCTAATTTGTTGCGTTGATAATGCGACACAAGAGTTTCGCCAAAGCGCTTGGCTTCGTCATAAACGCTTCGTGGGCCAATTGGATTTACATTGCCCCAATAACTTTCCGACTGTGGATGCTCATGTGGGTCGCCATAAACTTCCGAAGTCGAGGCAAACAACAATCGAGCGCCATTTTTACTGGCATACTGCAACAACATTTCAGTCGCCGCAGTATTTACATGCATGGTTTCAAGCGGCATCGCGAGGTATTGCGGTGGGGAAGCCGGACTCGCTAAATGAAATATCTGTTCAAATTTAAGGTTTGCTAGCCTGTCGAGCCCGTCACAGATATCTTGTTCAACGAAGTCAAAGCCATCAGATCCATCTAGGTGCACAAGATTTCGGTTGTTTCCAGTGGCGAAATTGTCGACGCCAACCACTTGGTGCCCATCCGCCAAGAGCGAATCAACCAAATGCGAACCCAGGAACCCGGCCGCTCCGGTAACTAATACTTTTGCCATCAGTTAAACAGCTTTCGTAGCTGAGGTATTTGGAAAGGTAGCGCCAGCATCTTGCCAAATCTTTTGATTCAATACATTTCGAGTATCAACTACTACTGTGCCTGACATTGCATCAATAATCTGCTTGGCATCAATCGCCTTAAACTCAGCCCACTCTGTCAAAACAACGAGTGCGTGTGCTCCAGTTGCCGCGACAACAGGCGAGGTAACAACACTTAACCCGGAAAGTTCATATTGGTTGATCATTGGGTCAAAGGCAACGACTTTACCGCCACGACCAATGAGTCTTTCGATTACTGCAATTGCCGGGGATTCACGAGTGTCATCGGTGTCAGCCTTGAAAGTTAAACCTAGAACGGCGATGGTCTTTCCAACTAGGGATCCGCCAAGCGCATTCATCACGCGATCAGCCACGCGCTTATGTGCCATTTCATTGCTGGCAATCGCAGCATTGATAAGTGGAATTTGTAAGCCAAACGAATCCGCAATCGAAGCCAGTGCGCGAGTGTCCTTTGGAAAACACGAGCCACCCCAACCAGGTCCTGGTTCCAAGAATCGATTACCAATTCGGGTATCTAGACCCATGCCATTCATTACTTCGCCTGGATCAGCGCCCGCTGCATCGCATAGTGCCGCGACGTCATTTACAAAAGAAAGCTTGATTGCAAGAAATGAATTGGAAGCATACTTGATTAATTCTGCAGCTGGTTGACTGGTCAGTACTTTTGGGCAGTCAATCTTTGAGTACAAGTCCATAACGCTTTGAGCAACTTCGGTTGAGCGGGCTCCAACAACAATGCGATCAGGATGTTCGAAATCTTGAACTGCGGCGCCTTCGCGTAAGAACTCAGGATTTGATGCCACATTTATGTCGCTACGACCAATTGCAGCTTCAACGCGTTGAGCAGATCCGACTGGAACTGTTGACTTTGTAACAACAACTGCTCCAGGCTTGAGCAAGTCTTTCATTGCTTTGCTGGCAGCAATCACATAACTTAAGTCAGCTGAACCATCTTCGTCTTGTGGAGTTGGTACACATGTAAATATGAAGTCGGCATTAGAAACCGCAAGAGCCAAATCTGAAGTTGCTTGCAGATTTTTAGACTTTAGAACAGCGGCCAAAATAACGTCGAGGCCAGGTTCGTGGATCGGTAGTTTGCCGGCCTTTAGCATTTCTACCTTGGCCGAATCAATGTCGTAGCCAATAACTTCATGCCCAAGACTTGCTAGCCCAATTGAAGTCGTAAGACCAACGTAGCCGGTGCCGATTACCGCGATCTTGCTCAAAAGGTGCTCCTTAGGGAGTGTTCAAGGTTCAAGTTTATCGAACCGATAGCGTTGGTATGTGACGCAAATGCCCGCAGTAGCCGTAGTTATGCCAGTTCTCAATGAAGAGAACTACTTAGAGGCAGCAGTATTGGCGATTTTGTCACAGGATTACGCAGGCCCGATTCAGGTGGTTTTAGCCCTCGGCCCATCAACGGATCGCACCAATGAAGTCGCTTCTCGAATTATTGCCGGTGATTCTCGCGTTAGCTCAGTGCCAAACTCAACAGGTCGTACGCCCGAAGGCCTAAATGCCGCTCTTGCGACTACTACTCAGGAGATTGTGGTTCGAGTTGATGCGCATAGCGAACTTTCTGATGGTTACATTCGCCTAGCGGTTGAAACTTTGCAGCGCACTGGCGCCGACAACGTTGGTGGCATCATGGGTGCGCGCGGAATTACTAAGTTCGAAAAGGCAGTTGCCGCTGCAATGACATCACCACTTGGAGTTGGCTCAGCCTCATTTCATACTGGCGGCGCCGAAGGACCAGCGGAAACCGTTTACCTTGGAGTCTTTAAGCGCAGCGCACTAGAACGTGTTGGTGGTTACGACCCAGCGTTTACTCGCGCCCAAGACTGGGAAATGAATTATCGAATTCGTAGCACTGGTGGCAAAGTTTGGTTCAATCCAGACTTGTTTGTGACGTATCGACCACGACCAAATGTGACAAAGCTAGCGAAGCAATATTTTGAATACGGATCCTGGCGTCATGAAGTTATGCGTCGCCATCCAGAAACGCGGCGAACTAAATCTGCGCTGCGTTACTTTGCGCCACCACTTGCGGTACTGGGAGTGTTAGGTGGAACTATCGCTGGCTATCTTGGTAGTGCGCTTGAAGTATTTCCTTTAGCATTTTGGGGTTTCTTGCTGCCTATTGGTTATCTGGCTTTAACTTTGCTTTCATCTTTGACATTAGTTAAGCGCGCTCGTAGTGGCGCGCTTTGGGTTCCAATCGTTTTAATGACTATGCAAATGTCGTGGGGTATTGGATTCTTAACAAGTCGCAGCAAGCGCTAAGAAGTTTTGGTTACTTACCTTCGTCTTTAGCTTCTTTGGCAGCTTTCTTTGCGGCCACATCTGCTTCATACGCGTCAAGTACGGCATTTGTTTCGCCATCCATTTGGATAATGCCTTTATCCATCCAAATCGCGCGATTGCATACCTCGCGAATCATGGCATGACCGTGAGCCACTACAAAAACCGTTCCTGCGGCGCCGCTGAGTTCGCGAATCTTGGCCTGGCTGCGTGCTCGAAATTCGGTATCACCCGTACTTAGAGTTTCATCAACTAGCAGAATTTCATGTTTGCGAGCGGCTGCGATTGAAAAACGAAGTCGAGCCTGCATGCCAGAGCTATAAGTGCCCATCGGCATGTCAATAAATTCCTCGATGTCAGCAAAATCGATTACTTGCTGACGCATCGCTTCAACTTCTTCACGACTCATTCCCATAGCCAGACCACCAAGAGTGATGTTGCGATTTCCCGAGATAGATTTATTTAGTGCTCCACTAACACCCAACAAAGTCGCTTGACTTGCTGTGTAGACATCGCCTGAACTTGGTTGCAGTAGTCCAGCTACTGCGCGTAACAGACTGGATTTACCGGAACCATTGCGGCCAACTAACCCAATGGTGTCGCCTTCATAGGCAGTCAGGGACACACCTTTAACAGCATGAACCGACTTCACAACTTGACTCGGAGCTTTACCGCTAACCAGACTGCGAAGTGCGCCAGCTGCCGAACCAGTGTTTGCTCCCAGAATCACTCGATACTTAATGTTGAGATCATCCACAACTACCGTTGGGATTTTGTTAGTTGACATACTTTTTCTCCCCTCGGTAGAAGTAGACCAAGCCAACAACAAAGAACAAGACGGCCCAGACCGCGCCCATGATCCAAATGATTGGATCGCTAGACTGTGTCACCATTAATGAATCGCGAACTAAGTCAATGTATACAGCGCCAGGATTTAACAACAGAGCAGTTCCTACTGCCGCAGGCATCGATGCAGTGAAAATTGTAATACTAAAAAATACGCCAGAAACGTAACGCCAGGTTCGAGTAAAGAATGGCAGCAGCTGATTGATATCTCTTGATCTAGCCCCCCATCGGGCCAAGATCAAAGCAAAACCAGTTGTGAACAGTGTTTGCATTACTAGTACTACTGGCAAGGTCAACCACATCAAGGTCAGCGGTTCACCGGTTGCTAAAACGATTACCAATAGCACCACAAGAGATACTGCGTACTGCTGAATTTGTTGCACCACTGTTGCTAGCGGCAAAACAAGTTTTGGGAATTGAATCGCCTTGATCAAGCGACTATTTTTTGGAATACTGCCCGATGCAGCGGTTACTGTTACTTGCATAAAATTGAAAACAAATACACCAGAAACTAAAAACGCTGTGAAATTGTCAATACCTTTATTGGTACCTAATAACACTCCAAATATTAGGAAATAGATCCCGGCATTAAGTAGCGGAGTGATTAGCTGCCAAATTCGACCAAGGAGGCTATCTGAATATTGCTGAGTGCTGCGGGCATCTGCTAACTCAGCGATGAAATCTTTACGCCGCCAAGTGGATTTTAGATATACCCGCAGACTTGGAATTTTGCTGGCACTAACCAAACTGAATTCTTCAGCTAATGCACGGGCAGCGCTATTCGTTGGGTCATGGATAGTCATTACATTTTGCGCTGATTTGCGCGCTCCAAGTCAGCTTCGAAATCAACTTCAACGGCAAACAAGTCACTAATGTCAATCGGCAAAACTTTAAGACCATCTTTTTCAATCGATAGTTCGATGCCACGTTCAAAATAGTCTTGGTCGCCACATTCGCTAAGTCGATTGATGAGGGCCGATTTATCCTTGGCTGAAATAACGTTGATACCTACGGATTCACCCAAACCATCAACAACTGACTTGCTCAACTCTTTAACTAGGCCTTGGGCATCGACTGTGTATTTAACTTCTTCATCTGATACTGCAGCAGTATTAACTGCAATTGCTGTTTGCCCAGCGTCGATAATTGGTTGCAGGCGTTTTAGGATTGCTGGCTCAAACACCACATCGCCATTCATCCAAACAACGGGACCTTCAGAACTAGCACGCAGCGCCTTGAGCAGGCTCTTGCAAGTATTGGTTTGGTCATACCGTTCGTTGTAAACAAAGACTGCTTCAGGAGCTGCTTCCAAAATCAGGTCTAGTTTGAAGCCCACCACGATCTGAACATGGGTATCGGCCCCGAATGCCTCAACTATGTTGTCGAGTTGCTGCTGCATTATGGTGCGGCCGTCACTCAATGGTGTCAATGGCTTTGGAAATGGGCGACCCAATCGAGTTCCCATTCCGGCGGCGAGAATTGTTACTTGTGGCTGAGTCATAGTGATCTAAGTCTTTCGGGTTTAGGGGCGATGTTCAAAACGAGGCCCAGTGCCTGATTCTGCAAGTGATTTTGCGCGAGCAGCATCGACGGAGTGTGCTGTTATTGCCTCACGCATTGCCGAATAGAAACGTGGTGCACTTTCTCCTGCTTGCACATTGTCAAAGTAGAACTCGCGTAAAACTTTGCGGTCTTGGACAAACTGATCCTGATTCAAAACTTCGGCGATGATCTGGGCGGCATTCGCGATGTTGTCTTTTGTAAATACTTGGGTTGCGGCACTTAACGGGGAATCAATTCTCAACTTCGCAATGTCATTTCGACGGTCCGTCAAAATAATTGGCGCTTCGGTGCGTAGGTATAAAAAGTCCAGTGCGATGGACGAGACATCTGAAACCAACAAATCAACTCTTGGGAAAATCGCCAAGATATCACCAGCTTCACGGACTTGATGTCCAGCAGAAGGATCTTTGGCATTAGCTTGCTTTATCGCGCGAAGCACGTATTTATGATTCTTGCGAATCTGTTCGTCGGAAGCGTCCGCAATCCGTGGGTGTGGTTTATAGATGACGCGTGCAGCAGGCTGTGCCAAAATTGCATCAATTATTGCTGGCGCCATGTGCTCCATCGAAGTGTAATTGTTTGCTTCATCTTCTCCAGCCCAGGTTGGAGCGTAAAGAACAGTACGACGAGTTGATGTTGGAATACTTGGAGCCGGATTGTCGTCGAGTTGTGGTCGACCAACGCGAACTAGTACTTGCTCGTTAAATTCGGAAAGCGCTGCACGATGACGTAATACGGCGGCTTCACCCGCAACGAAAACTCGATCATATGCTTTCACCTGATTGCTAACCATGCAGATCTTGTCACTCTCGCCATGGTTGACATGGATGTGAGCTAACTCCGCAACCGTTAAAGATTGGAAGTTACCAACACCGTTATTCACGTACATAACAGCTTTGAATGGGCTCACTCGGTAAAGCTCCATGACATCGGCAAATGTCGGTACGTAGGCAATTGGCAACTTGGTGAGTTCCTTGAGCTCTTGATAGACCGGAATCTTGCGAACGACTATTCCGAAAGTCAGATCTGTTGGATGACTTTCTAAGACGGGTAGCCATTGCGTCAACTGGTAGGCCTTGGCCATGTTGTCCGGGAAGTAGACCGCAACATCAACTGGCAAGCCTTGTGTTGGGTCAAATCCCATCGGACCATCTACAAATCGCTTACGAATGCGCAGCACATCAAGCGCAATAGCCACGCCATCACGAATCGGCGCAGGTATTGCAGCCTTCAGCGATTGTTTAGCCACAGCGCAAAACTCCAAGGATTAACGGCAAGTAAGTATTCGGTGGGATAATTCTATCGAGGCAGGGATTTCTGCCCTGAATTATCGGGTTTATGGCGGGAGTCGTGCGTTGAATCAAACACCGATTCGCGTGGTGGTAAATCTCACCGACCCAAAATTTGCCGATCAGGTCGAAGTTTTGCGGCTACAGGTTCTATCAGCTGGCATTGAACTTGAAGTATTAAAGTCACAAACCCCAACGCAATTTCTGGATTTAATGACTAAGTATTTACAAACTGGACCAGTATCTGTAATTGATCAATGCTTAGTTACTGGGCAAGCGATGATCGATGCGCTAATTAAAGGACAGTGGAGCACAAGTGCTTGCTTAGTAAAGCCAAGTTCGAAACCTAATCTCATGCATGATGCGCGGGTAATGCATAAACGAGTTGTGAGCGCTGCCACAATCGAACACCGCGTTACTGGTGCTACGCACACTATGTTGGGTTTTGTCCGGGTTGGTAATGATGAAAAATCTCAACTGGCCATCGCTCAGGCACGAGATTATTTCTCTGATTTAAAACACAAAGCAGATTTCGTTGACCTAATAACAGTTGCGTTAGTTCGGGCGGCCTGTCCAGTAATAGCAATTAGCACCACGGGGTTATGCGATCGAGCCGATTCACTTTTGGAACTAACGGAATTACGAGCTGCAGTTGATGGGCAAGATGAGCAGGAGATCCGAACCCAACGTGCGCTTCGCGCCGAAGATGGATTCTACTCAACATTTGTATTGCGAAAGTTATCTCGCAAGGTTTCGATGTATGCCGTAACACGTAATTGGACGCCGAATCAAATAACTTTGACCTCACTCGTACTGGCACTGATAGTGGCTGGATTCTTTGCCACGGGCTGGTGGCCTTTAATGATTGTTGGTGCTTTAGGTGTGCAAGCTGCAATCATTATTGATTGCGCAGATGGAGAAGTTGCCCGATACACCGGTGTCTCTTCGCAGCGCGGGGCCTGGTTGGACGCGGCAACTGATCGCGTTAAAGAGTACGCGATTTATGCGGGGCTAGCTTTAGGCGCTAGTCATCACGGACATGACCTTTGGCCCTTGGCTATGGGTGTGATGGTGCTGCAAACTGTTCGACACATGGGTGACTATAACTTCCAAGCGGTTCAAGTTGTGCGTGAAACTGCAATGCTGCCACTGTCTCTAAATGTAAGTATGGATTCCGGTGTTGCAAGTAATGGCACGATTTTGGACACTTCGGCTGCACTAAATGCCAATTCCAAAATTCGCTGGGTAAAGAAAGTAATTCATTTTCCAATCGGTGAGCGTTGGTTAGTAATTTCAATTTGTGCAGCGTTTAATTCACCGACTTTGGCATTGTCTGCGTTGCTAATCTTTGGCGTCATTGGGTTGGCTTACACAACGATTGGTCGAATTCTACGAAGCAGGAATTGGAAGCACGCACAAATTATTTCGGGCTGCGAAATTTTGGAGCGACAAATTACTCCAGGACTTGGAGCTGAATGGTTCTGGGCGGATGGATCCCACCCCATGAAAGGCAAATTTGCTTGGCTGGCTCCAGCAGTACTTAGATTGCTTGAATTGGGATTGGTGTTGGCAGTTTCGCAACGTCATCCAATTGCCTTCTTGTGGATCTTTGCAGTCTCGTTTCATCACTACGATGCGTTGTATCGCTCATTGGCTGGCTTTGAAATTCCAGCCAACATCAAGACCTACGGACTGGGATTCCTAGGACGAAGCTTGATAATCGTGATCACGTCGCTCGGTTTTGTGATTTCACTTGATGCAACTTTGTTATTGGGCGGGATTGCCTTTACTGCGCTGTTTGTGGGCTATGCATCTAAGCAATGGATGCAACAGATCAACTAAATCTCTGCAAATTCGGGCTCTGTTACAGATCTACGCCACAATAAGAGGGTGAATACTCTGCGCCCCACCAATCCTTCGGTTGCCCAAATTAAGGAAGTTGTTTGGCCAACTGAAATTCGAGGACGGCAATCTTCCGAACATTGGTTAAACGAGGTTTACCTGCGCAAAGTTTCGCCTTATCAAACTCGAATTTTGTTGAAGGCTGGATTCACTGCCAACGGCGTGACTTACTTGATGATCGCATCTGGTTTTGCCGCCGGCTTAGCATTGTTGATCCCTGGGCTTACCGGCGGATTATTAGCTGCACTATTAGGACAGTTCCAGATGCTGCTTGATTGCAGCGATGGCGAAGTTGCTCGTTGGCGCCAGACCTCATCTCCAACTGGAGTGTTTCTCGACAAAATTGGCCACTACTTAGCTGAAGGCTTTATTCCAATCGCACTAGGAATTCGTGCCGCCGGCGGACTCGGTCAATTAAGTGACGAGAATATGAGTTTCTTAGTTGCTGGTTTAGTTTTGTCGGTTCTAGTCCTATTTAATAAAGCGCTAAATGACATGGTTCACGTTGCCCGCGCCTTTAATGGCTTGCCAAAACTATCGGAAAGCCCAAGTGTGGCTGCGCCGCAAATTTCTGCCTTAGCAAAATTACGCAGCCTAGTTCGGATACTTCCGTTCAATCGAATTTTTCATTCCATTGAAATGACATTACTGATCGCAGTTGCTGCAATCATCGATCTTTTTTTAGGTGACTTAGCAGCAACCCAGCAGTTGTTACAGTTCATGGTTATTGCGGCTGCAGTAACTGTTGTTGGTCATATAGTTGCAATTTTGAATTCGAGTCGTCTGAAATGATTCCTACTGTTGGCTGCGTAGTCCTGACAATGGGTACTAGGCCTGCTGAACTTGAGCGAAGCGTGCAATCGCTATTGGCCCAAACTGGAGTGCAAATCAACGTAGTTGTAGTTGGCAATGGCTGGAACCCAGTGAACGTGCCCGTGGGTGTTGCCTCACATTATTTGGAAACCAACATCGGAGCCACTGCTGGTCGAAATGCTGGAGCCGCAGTTGCTCAAGGTGATTATTTATTTTTTCTTGATGATGATGCACAGCTTCCGACGCCAACAACATTGTCGGAGTTAATTGCAACGATTAGTGCTGAGAAAGACGCAGCACTAGTTCAACCCCGAGTTATCAACTACGACGGAGTCAGCGAGTTAAAGCGTCGCGTACCTCGACTGCGAACTGGCGACGTCAACCAAAGTGGCCCAGCAACTTCTTTGTGGGAAGGTGGCGTTGCGATTCGACGCAACGTATTTGATTCCTTTGGTGGCTGGGGAGCAGAGTATTACTATCTGCATGAAGGTATCGAGTTATGTTGGCGAACTTGGAACACCGGACACAGCGTTTGGTATGCGGGCGATATTGCGGTAGCGCACCCACCAACCACACCTGAACGATTCGCTGAGTTTGCCTACATTAATGGCCGCAATCGCGTTTGGTTAGCGAAACGTAATTTGCCTTGGGTATTAGTCCCGATCTATTCATTGACGTGGTTAGTAATTACTGTGCTGCGCACTCGTTCATTAGGCGCACTTAAATCTTGGTTAAGTGGCTTTGCCGCTGGTTGGTTAAACAATGGAGGACCGCGCCAGGCTATGAAATGGTCGACAGTTTGGGCTTTAACTAAAGCCGGTAGACCACCGATTATTTGACTGGAGTTTTAACGCGGTCATTGCCTTCCGTGCAATTGACGACAGCCGCAGACCCTTCAGTCGTAGATGTAGATGTCGGTGTTGGATCCACAGCTAGTTCAGTCGCGGAACTGCTAGGAGCTGGCTCAACAGGTGGCCACGCTTCATCCATTCGTACCGCTCCCCAGAGTTCATCTGTTTCTGACGTCCAATGAACGTTGCCGTCGCCGCGAAGTTCATAGGGAATCGTTATGAATTTAATCCGAGACGGACTTAGTCCACCTAAAGATAGAGCAAAATCTTGCAGAGTTTGAATATTTGCAAACTCAGGATTGGTTTGAATTGAAGATGTTACAGCTCCAAGTACCCGATAAATCATTTGCGGATTAGTTAATAAACCCTTGCTTGTCATGCCACGGATCATCGAGGCCACAAATTCTTGCTGACGTTCGATTCGACTTAAATCGCTTCCGTCACCTAAAGTTTCTCGGGCACGCACAAAAGCTAACGCTTGTTCTCCACTAATGGTGCTGTAGCCGGCAGGTAAATTGAGTCCTGACCCACCCCGTCCCGGAACCACTGGATCGTACGCGGGAGTGGTCAAGCAAACCTCGACGCCACCAATTGCATCAACAACAGTTTTAAAGGCCTTGAAATCAACTACGACGAAGTTGTCAATTCGAATGTCAGTAAGTTTTTCAATTGTCTTAATGGTGCAGACTGGTCCGCCAAATGCAAAGGCCGCATTAAATTTAGTTGTGTAAGGACGCGTTGTTGAACCATTTGGCCGAGTACAACCAGCAATTTCAACCCACGAGTCACGCGGAATTGAAATCACAATGGCATCCTTGCGATCGTTGTAAAGGTGCACAAGCAAAGTAGTGTCAGACCGGGCGCCACCAGCATCCCCGTAAGAATCGTTTCCGTCACCTTGACGTGAATCCGAACCCATGATGAGTAAATTTGTTGGACTCGTGTCTGTTTGGCGGAAAGTTTCTGGACGATGAACTGTATTCAAATCACTGGTATTAACTGCACCAATATTTGCGCCCAGTCCGTTGATTGCATAAACCGCACCGCCACCTAAGGCAGTAACGGTGAGAATAAGAATAGAAAAGAAAGCAGTCGCTTTTCTTAACCACGGGTGAGCCGTTGAAGGAGTGTTCGGAGCTTTGTGCTTTCCCACAATCACACCCTCTTTTCTAGATCCGAAACCTAATTTAGGTGCCCCAAATAGGCACCATACGATCGTACGACATCTTGGAAGTACCAGATTTTGGACATTTCACGGCAAATTGAGCCACAAATGTGCCGAACATTACCCAAGACTTGCGTGACAGATGAGGCTATTGAGACATGGTGTCAGGCAGAATAAATACATGCTTCCCCGCAAAAAATGCTTTCGTACGCTGTGCCTTTCACTGGCAATTGCATTCGGGTCAAGCTCGCTAGCGACAGTGCCGTCGCAGGCAATAACTGGGTATACCCCTGAAGTTACCGTTCAAAGCCTTGCCCCCAAATTAGTTTTGAAGTCAAGTTCGGCTTCTCTAAAGACTGTGCAAGTTATAGCCCCCACAATTACTAAACCGTTTTCAGTTGTTGGTTTAACTTGGTTGGGTAGATTGCCTTCAGACACAGTATTCACAGTTCGTGTTCGAGAAGCTGGCAAGTGGTCAAGTTGGAATGAACTGCACTTTGATGACGATCATGGAGTGGACCCCGAGAGCCTTGAATCTAATGGAACGCGATTTGGAACGGATCCATTGATGACGGCCGTTGCCGATGGAATCCAAATAAATATGAAGAGTAAATCCGGGATTGCTCCAACTGACTTAAAAGTGGACTTAGTTGGTTCACAAGAAACGCAACAGGATAGATCGCTTGTAGCAAGTACGCGGACATTTGGTACTGCAGGAAATCTAAGAAATGCAGCAGTCACACCAGCTGGCGGCGTGGTATTGCGCCCTAATATTGTTACGCGAGCCCAGTGGGGTGCAAACGAAACTTGGCGCGATCCAGTTCCGCGAATGGGAACAACGATTCTTGCAGGATTTGTGCACCATACTGCTACGACAAATAAGTACTCACCAAGTCAAGCGCCAGCTCAAATGCGATCACTATATGCGTATTTCACAAAAAGCCTAAATTATGCAGACATGGGCTATAACTTCCTAGTTGATCAGTATGGAACTGTTTATGAAGGGCGCAACGCCTGTAATTTTGGTGACGCTAATCCATGTGATGGTCCTTCGTTGCCGGTCATTGGGGCTCATACCGCAGGTCTAAATTTGAATACCTTCGCGATTTCTGCAATTGGAAACTACGACACTAAGCGCCCAAGTCGTCCAGCAGCAATGGTGGAAGCAATTGCTTCGTTAATGGCCTGGAAGTTAGCGCCATATGGGCTAGCTCCAAACTCAAATGCCGAAATAATCTCAACCGACACTTCTGGCAGATCTAAGTACGGCGATGGAATGAAAGCAATCACTCCAGTAATTTCAGGACACCGTGATGTTGGGAAAACGGCCTGCCCTGGTCGCTACCTCTATCCGTATCTACCAAAGATTCGAGCTAGAGCGACTGAACTGTTAGCTCCAGTGATTCATGAAGTTCGCGTAACCCCGCGCTTGATTGATGTTAACGACCCTAAACCAGTTAACATTTCGGCCATAATTCCTGCAGGTGGTAATTGGACGCTTACTGTGTCGGATTCAATTACACATGAGGTGCTAAAGACTGCAAGTGGAACGCAAATCGAAACGGGGTTGTTGGATTACACGTGGGATGGTACTACCGCGCTTGACTTGCCGGTACTAGCTGGAAGATATCTGATAACAATAAATGCAGCTGTTGGTGATGCAGTTCTGCCCGCAACTACCACTGAAGTGGTAATCGCAACCAAACCTTCTATTGTTTCTGATATCGAATATCAAAAATTGGGACGCACCAAGGCCCAAATTACCTGGAGTAATCCGGCGGATGTATTACCAGCCACATCTCAGTACATCAGGGTCTCTTCGAATGGCGGAAAAACTTATGGCAAGTGGACCAAGACTTCTAAAGGGCTATCCAAGGCTACATTTAAGAATTGGAAAAAGGGTCGTGAATATTATCTTCAAGTTAGATCGGCAAACTCACTTGGCAGATCAGAGATTTTAACTAAGAAATTCATAATGCGCTGATGTCGTTCTGGACCGAGCTGCAACGCAGCACTGCCACACGAGGCGCAACACCCTTGATCACGTGGCTCAGCGACCTGGGCCGCATTGAGTTATCGACTGTTACCTATGCGAATGCAGTTAGTAAAGCCAGCAACTTTCTAATAGCCGGCCTTGAACTAGATGAAGAAAGTTCCATTTCAGTTAATCTCGGTAATCATTGGCAATCGCCTGTTTGGCTTGGAACGGGACTGGCTACCGGAATTAGTATCACCGATACTTCGGCTGCGATTACATTTGGAACTTTGACAGCTTTGAAAACTTGGACTGGATCAGCGGAAGAATTTGTAGTTGTAAGTCAAGATCCATTTGGCATGCCGGACAAAGATATTCCAGATAGTTTTGTTAACGGCTCAGCCGAAGTTAGAAATTTTGGAGATTATTTCGCTCCGACCTGGCCATTTGATCCCGTGGCAATTTCGGCTTCAACAACTGGCTCGGAGTTAACTTGGGAACAGTTGGTAGAGCGGGCCAACCAGATTGCCAGCCACTATGAAATTGCAAATGGACAGAATTACGGCCTGCATGGCGCCAGTGACTTAATCACCATGCTGGCATTGCAAGTAGTTCTGCCTATAACAAACAACAGCTCAGTAGTTTTAATAGACCAGGCAAACCCTGCCTTCGATGCAATTATGAAACAAGAAAAACTTGAACAGATAGTGCCACTGGGTTAGTTACCCTGGATCTATTGAGCAGGGTCGATAGTTAGGCTTAGACCGTGTTGGAAGCAATTTTGTTAGTTGGTGGGCAAGGCACTCGCCTGCGTCCATTGACGATTTCCACGCCAAAGCCGATGCTCCCGGTTGCTGGGCATGCCTGCACGGAACACCAAATTGCACTTGCCCGCCAAGCTGGAGTTAGTCGAATAGTTTTAGGCACTTCCTATCGCGCTGACGTTTTTGAGGAACATTTCGGCCATGGCGAAAATGTTGGCGTCGAATTGGTTTATGCCGTCGAAGGTGAACCACTTGGCACCGGGGGCGCAATTCGAAATGCTGCTGCTCATTTAACTTGCGGTCCAGATGAGCCAGTTGTGGTTTTCAATGGCGATGTTTTAACGGGATTAGACATTGCAGGCTTGGTGCAAAAGTGGCGCGATGCAAATGCGGACGTGGCACTTTATTTAACACGAGTGGTCGATCCACGGGCTTATGGCTTAGTCCCAACTGACGCTAATGGCAGAGTTTTGGAATTCCTGGAAAAGCCAACAACTCCAGAAGAAATTGTTACGGATCAAATTAATGCGGGTTGCTATATTTTCAAGCGCTCGGTAATTGATTCGATACCAAGTGATCGCCCAGTTTCCGTAGAGCGCGAAACTTTCCCAGAATTACTTGCTGCTGACCGGATGGTAATTGGCGTAGTTGATGATGGCTACTGGTTAGACCTAGGTACGCCATTGGCGTTTGCCAAAGGTTCAGCAGATCTAGTGCGTGGCATTGCGCCATCGCCGTTGCTGGTTGGGCGAACTGGCGAATCCTTGATTGAACGAACCGCAAAAGTTGATGCGAGCGCAACTGTCAATGGTGGAACTTATGTCGGACAAAACGCGATTATCGGCGCAGGCGCCGTGGTAGCTGGAAGTGTGATTTTTGCTGATGTTGAAGTTGGCTCAGGATCACAAGTTACAAATTCAATTGTCAGCACAGCAGCAAGCGTTGGAAATGATTGTCAGATTGTTGACACGGTGATTGCTGAACGCGCGGTAATCAGCGATAGTAAAAACCTAGAACCTGGGACTCTAGTATTTCCAGACGAGAGAGTTACCTAACTTTCCGTTTCGTCCTTCTTGTCCATCTCGGCCAAGTATTGCTCAAAACTTGCAGCCAATTCATCGCCACTGACCATGCTGCCATCCGAGCCTGCAGTTAGTTCGCGACGAGTTTCCATCATCGAATCATGCTGCTGTTCAAGTGATGCAACTACTTCACGATTTTCGTCGATAGACAGAATCTGCTTATCTATGTCTGCGTCCATTTCAGCTGCAGCAGTTCGCAGTGTGTCGCGAGGCAAAACTAAACCTGTGCTAAGTGCAATCTGATCCAGCAGAGCAAGCGCTGCCTTTGGATATTCCCCACCTGCCAAGTAATGCGGAACGTGCGCGGCATATCCCATGGCAGGAAGTTTTGCTTTTGTTGCTTCAAGTTCGATCAGTGCCGGCAAGCTGCCAGGAATTTCAACTTGGCCAACCCAAGGTTGATGAATACCAATAAGCGTTGGATCGGATGAGTGAGCAGTGATCTCAACTGGTCGAGTGTGCGGTGCTGGCCAAGGAATGGCATGCATCCCAACAGTTATCCGAACACCGTATTCACGAATCAATTCGATGACACTGCGAACAACACTTTGCCAACCTAAATCAGGTTCGACGCCATGAAGTAATAAAAAGGTCTGGCCTTCGCCATCAGTAACTTCCGAAAGCGTGATGTGTGGAAGGTCCATAGATTCGTAATGATCTGAATCAAAGATTGTTTTTGGACGACGCCCGCGGTAATCGTAAAGCGAATCAATGTGGAAGTAAGCAACCGGACGATTCTGCATAGTCTCGAGAATGTGAGCCACAGCGAGGCGGCCACCACCACCAGCGTCCATGAATCCAGTTAGGCCGTGAACTAGGACAATTCCTGATTCCACGCCACCATCGATTTGGTCAGCAGGGGGCACGACAACTGTGTAGAGGTCGCGAGCTGGATACATTTTCACTCCTGTTGTTCCTTACCTTGCTGTTCTATTGTCGCTCATATCGGAGGCAATTTCATTCCCAGATCACTCAGGGCGTAACCCTAACGCCACGATAAACCCAAGTAATTGGCTCAATTTAAGGGTTTGTCGGCCGTTTGGATGTCAGCGTGTGTGCAGCGAGTAAATATTGGGATCACTCAAAAAAGTCACACTGCCCGTGTCGAACGCATGCCGTCGCAAGCAAGAAATTTTAGAAATGAAAAATTTTGACTCTTCTTCGAACCAAAGCTCACGACAAAATTGTTTTCGCGAATATTTGTACTGCAATTCTTAAGCAGACCTTTCAAATTCAATGTCACAGTCGGAAAATTAACAAGGGGTAAACTTTTCGTTTCAAATTGTCCGATTTGTAATCTTAAGGCTATTTGTCTAATGAATAATAGTAAAGATAAAGTAAGCATTCATTTGGCTGAAGATAAACAACACAACTATAGGGCTAGGTTGAGAAAGGATATTTCCGAAATGTCGCGTTAGCTGTGTGCAGAAAGAAATTTGATATGTCTCGTAAGTCATCTCGTTTTGTTACAGCCGTTTCGGCAAGCATGGTCTTCGCATTGGGTTTAATTGGAGTTGCCAACAGTGCCAACCTGTCACTAAAAGTCAAAACTAAGACCGTGACATTTTTTTGCTTACCAGCCAAGCCGCACGTACAGCACGCGATGGTTCGCACTTCTTGCCTTCCCGGCGAAACCAAAATCTTGTTTCCAGCGAGTGGTAGTACTCGTGGTTCAGCAGGTGAAAAAGGCGCTGACGGAGCAACTGGTGCCAACGGACCAACTGGACCATCAGGACCTATCGGCTTAACTGGCGCAACTGGCGAGACCGGAGCAACTGGCGAGACCGGAGCCACTGGCGCAACTGGACCATCAGGACCTATCGGCTTAACTGGCGCAACTGGCGAGACCGGAGCAACTGGCGAGACCGGAGCTACTGGCGCAACTGGACCATCAGGACCTATCGGCTTAACTGGCACCGG
>WLPX01000030.1 GCA_009698575.1 Actinomycetota bacterium | reverse complement strand
CCTCGGTGATAGTGCCCTCGATTTCGATGGCGCCGTCTTTTTTGGCCATAAAGGTCTTGTACTCCCTTAGAAGCGGCTCTCTTACGGAATTGCAAGAGGACCGACGTCCGATGTTACGGCAATACCCTGCAAAACATGAAATCCTGGGAATGACCCCCCATTGAAATAAGGGTTTTCCAATTTTCATCTTGCTTTGGTAGCCAATTGAGCGCTAAATCCTTGATTAATTCAAACATTTGGCAGCCGATCTTGGAATTTTTGACCTTGTCGCATTCCCCCGGAATTTAGCGTGGGCTCTGGTGAAATCTAGCTATTAAGTGCGGCTGAGATTCGCTTAGCAACGTCTTCGACGGAACCTAGTCCATCAACCTGGACCAGTAGCCCGCGTGATTTGTAAAGTGCGATAAGTGGCGCAGTTTGCTCAGTATAAATTTCGAGACGACGACGAATAACTTCTTCGGTGTCATCTGCGCGACCTTGCTCCTGTGCTCGCCCTAACAAGCGCTTAACAACTACATCAATGTCTGCCGTTAACTCGATTACTCGGTCAAGTGGTTTAGTTGACAACATGCCATCAAGTTCGGCAACTTGTGCAACTGTACGTGGATAACCATCGAGTAAGAAACCGTTAGCGGTATCTGAATCTTTTAAACGTTCCCGGACCATCCCATTTGTAACTGAGTCAGGAACATATTCGCCAGCATCCATATACTTTTTTGCTTCTTGGCCAAGGGCGGTACCTTGCGAAAGATTCAATCTGAACAGATCACCTGTTGATACGTGCTGAACTCCAAACTCATTGCAGATCATGGCTGCTTGAGTACCCTTGCCAGCTCCTGGTGGCCCCATGATGAGCAGGCGCATTATTTCAAGAAACCTTCGTAATTGCGCTGTTGCAATTGGCTTTCGATTTGCTTCACAGTATCCAAACCTACGCCAACCATAATCAATAGTGTGGTGCCTCCGAAAATAAATCGAGAGCCCACTCCAAGCAAATCAAAGGCAATGTAAGGAATAGTTGCGATTAATGATAAGTACAGAGCACCAGGCAATGTGATGCGATTTAGTACGTAAGCCAAATACTCTGCAGTCGGTTTACCGGCACGAATGCCCGGAATAAATCCGCCGTACTGCTTCATGTTGTCAGCAGTTTCTTCTGGATTAAAAGTGATCGAGACGTAAAAATATGCAAAGAACATAATTAATAGGAAGTTAGCAACTAAATATCCAGATTGACCCGCTGCCATATGCACTGAAACCCATTGCGCCCAACCAGCTTGCGAGCCTGTTAACTGGACGATCAAGTTTGGCAAGTAAAGCAGCGACGAAGCAAAAATAACCGGAATAACGCCTGCTTGGTTTACTTTTATCGGCAAGTAAGTGGAGGTTCCGCCGTATGACTTTCGTCCCACCTGACGTTTGGCATACTGCACTGGAATTCGGCGCTGCGCTTGCTCAACGAAAACAACTGCAGCAATTGTTGCAAACCCAATTACTAAAGTGATGATGAATTTTAGTGTGCCGTCGATTTTCCAGATAGATGCAAGTTGGCCTGGGAAGGAGGAAATGATCGAAGTGAAAATCAAGATAGACATACCGTTGCCAACGCCACGATCAGTGATCAATTCACCGAGCCACATAATCAATGCGGTACCGGCTGTCATAACAACCACGATTGTGAGCAGCATTTGAATTGATTGGTTTGGAATCAGTTGTTCATTACATCCAGAGAATAAGCGACCAGGCGTACGAGCTAAAGTGATGATCGTTGTGGACTGCAAAATTGCTAGGCCAATCGTCAAGTAACGAGTGAACTGAGTAATGCGTGCCTGCCCTGCTTGTCCCTCCTTCTTCAAAGATTCCAAGCGTGGAATTACCACAGTCAACAACTGAATGATGATGCTGGACGTGATGTAAGGCATGATTCCTAGAGCAAAAATGGATAGCTGCAATAGCGCGCCACCGCTAAATAGGTTGATTAGTCCGTAAATGGAATTGTCTTGGACTGTGTCCACACAAGTTTGTACTGCGGTATAACTAACACCTGGAGCTGGAACTACCGAGCCAAGTCGGAAAACGCTAATGATGCCCAAGGTGAACAACAGTTTGCGACGCAAGTCCGGGGTCCGGAATGCGGCTGCGAATGCGCTAAGCACCATTGCCTCCTTTGGCTTTACTCATTATGAAATCCTTTGATTTCGGCGGCCTCATACAACCGCCGAAATCAATCGAATCAGATCTGGGTTACGGAACCACCAGCTGCAGCAATCTTTGCCTTAGCTGATTCTGAGAAAGCATTTGCAGTTACCTTAACGGAAACTGTGATATCGCCCTGTCCAAGCACCTTTACAGGTTCGCCCTTGCGAACTGCGCCAGCCTTGACCAAGTCAGCGATTGTTACGTCGCCACCCTTTGGAAACAGTGCATTGATCTGAGCAACGTTAACCACCTGGTACTCGGTACCAAATGGGTTCTTGAAGCCCTTGAGCTTTGGAGTACGCATGTGAAGTGGCATCTGGCCACCTTCGAAGCGAGCAGGAACCTGATAGCGAGCCTTTGTACCCTTGGTACCACGACCTGCTGTCTTACCCTTGCTACCTTCACCACGGCCTACACGTGTCTTGGCAGTCTTGCTACCCGGAGCCGGGCGAAGATGATGAATCTTAAGTGTCATGGTTACTTAACCTCCTCAACACTGACCAAGTGACGAACGGTGTTTACCATGCCACGAATTTCTGGACGATCTTCTTTAACAACAGTGTCACCAATTCGCTTTAAGCCAAGTGAGCGCAATGTGTCGCGCTGGTTTTGCTTGCCGCCAATGTCTGACTTCAACTGAGTTACTTTGAGCTGTGCCATTATGCACCGACCTTTTCCGCGTTTGCACGAAGAAGAGCAGCTGGAGCGACCTGATCAAGTGGCAGACCACGACGGGCAGCAACCTGTTCTGGGCGTTCTAGCATCTTTAGCGCAGCAACAGTTGCGTGCACGATGTTAATTGCATTGTCAGATCCAAGAGACTTGGAAAGAACATCGTGAATTCCAGCGCACTCAAGTACAGCGCGAACTGGTCCACCAGCAATAACACCAGTACCTGGAGCAGCTGGACGAAGCATAACTACGCCGGCAGCTGCTTCACCCTTTACTGGATGCGGGATTGTGCTCTGGATACGAGGCACGGTGAAGAAATTCTTCTTTGCTTCTTCAACACCTTTAGCGATAGCAGCAGGCACTTCTTTTGCCTTGCCGTAGCCCACGCCTACACGTCCATCGCCGTCACCGACAACGACTAGAGCAGTGAAGCTAAAGCGACGACCACCCTTTACAACCTTTGACACACGATTGATCGCAACTACGCGTTCTACGAATGCGCTCTTCTCGGCAGGAGCCTGAGAGCGATCATTACGATCACGACGTTCGCGACGATCGGTACCGCCTTCGCGAGTTTCACCACCACGTTGGTTAGCAGCCATAATAACTTTTCCTACTTCCTTCGTGACTTAGAAATCGAGG
>WLPX01000003.1 GCA_009698575.1 Actinomycetota bacterium | reverse complement strand
AGTGCCTTGGTATTCACCCAAGCTGTGTGGTAATCCATGGAACGAAGCACTACTGGACGATCGGGCACGATTTCATCCAACCAAGCTGCATCGAATTCGCCACGTGGGGCCAAACTTGGGTCGTAACCTTCGCCGCGAACCCAAGGCGCATCAGGATTTTCGTCGGCCCAAGTTTTGATTGCTTCTAAAAGTTGTTCAAGTTTTTCCGGGCCGCGTACTGGTGCAAATAATGTCTCGGTACCACCAAAAACTGGATGCGCATGACCATCACCAAAACCTGGCAACAAAGTGGCGCCGTTAAGGTCAATTTTTTCATCGGCCTGCAAGGCAAGCGCATCTGCACCGTGAGCAACGATTACACCATCAGATGCTGCAATCGCATCTGATGATTCATTTTCATTAATCCACACTTTGCCGTTATGCCAAACGGTAGTAGCCATTACGCGCTCCCTTTATTTATATTTAGGTTCAAACCTGAATACCAAACTTGCTATAAATACTTTTGCAGATTTTTCAAATTCTGGTGTGAAAATTTTGAATTAAAGTTGAGATAAGCCATAGGCAACGGCGTACCTATGACCGAGTTTTCCGGCAACATTTCCTCTGCCAATTGCAGTGATTCCCATAACTTGACTCAAAATCGGGATGAGTTCATCGTCTGCTGCTGGCCCACCGACTACTACTAGGTTCAAACTTGGACCAGCATTTCCATTGCCGGCGATACTTCTAATTAGTCGCGCCACATTTGCCCCGATAGCTGCTTGCTTTAACGCTTGACGCATGATGCGCCATTCAGCTGGTTGCAGATTTTGCCCAAACGTCAGATAACCAGCGGGCCCAGGGGCGATTAACGAACCCATTGCAGATGCTGGATAAGGCTTAGATTCTTCAGTGAAGGCTTTACTTCCATCTTCAGCAAGCAATAGATGCGGCGACTCTAACCGCTGGGCTGGACCACGCTTAATCCAATCTGCCGCACCACGCGAAGTATCTAAAGCAAAGGCAACTGCTGCTGTTAGCAATTCACCAGCGCCGGCAGCTGATAACTCAACTGTGCTGATCAAATCAATGGTGCCGCCACCGATGTCTAAAACTGCCGCGTCTAATGCCAGACCTGGCGTACTGTGCGCGCCTAACTTGGCAGCTTGGGCTTCGGATTGTGCCACAACTACTGGCACTCCAAATATTTCTGATAAGTCATTTGGAGTTTCAATGCTGGATGCTGCAAGTTGAGCTATTGCCAAGTCTCGAGTGTGCCCAACTTGGCGTAGCCCACGTTCTGCCAAAACCTTAGTGATGTCAAAGGCCCAAACATCGGATGTTAAAACTGCATCAGGAATATTTAGCTGTGTGATGTCGCCAATTTGGGAATTCGACATTTGTGAGACTGCATCGAATAGATCCAATTTCGTGTAATCGCGCCAAGTAACAAAACCATTTTGAATTTCAATCGAGCTCTTGGTATCTGCAAACAGACCGATCAAAACCGTGCGATCATTTCTAACCCAACGAACTATTTCAGATAGCGGTGTTGCTTCATCTTCAGTTAGTTCTAGTGCCGCCCGCAGCGCCCAAATGTCAGTCGCAGCCTGCACCGTGGTGCTTTGCGGCCTAACTTCCAAAAACAACTTTCGAGCTCTCAGCGCGGTGGCAGTATCAGCCCCATCAACTACGGGCAAGTTTTTTGTAACGCGCTTAGCAATTAGCACTGCTTCGTCATCTGCAACTACAACACCTGTGATTTGAGCACCTTGCGCGATTGCTTGATTGATTATGTTGGCAGCAATGTCATATCCAGTACCTGATGGCACGATAGCAATTGCTGATTCGTTGGACTTAACTGCTTCGGTAATCAGCCACGGATTACCCACAACCCAACCATCGCCAACAACACTTTGGTGGGCAGTTTTAATTATTTGCAACTTTCCGGTGTTTGGTAGTGGCTCATGAATTGTGGAAGTTAATGTTTCCACTGGATTCCATGGCGCGACGGAAACTTGTGTAGCGATTAGGTTGTGTTCCCGTTCGATGTTTTGTAAGAGTGATAGCGCCGCTTTTACCGATGCTTCAGATCCCTTGATGCCTCGAGTTGGCCTGCGATCCCAGGCAATTGGCTCAGCGCCATTTGAGATTACGATTTCTGTCGTTGAGTTTCCGATATCTATCCCAGCGACAAGTTTCATAAGGACTATTTTGCGGTAAGCCCGCGGCGAGCATAGACATCTGCAGCCTGGCGAAACAATTCGGAGTTTTTGACTGCGCCAATGGCTGCCAAATCATCAGCAATTTGAAGTAAATCTTGTGCAGTCGATCGGCCGGGACGGAGTGCGTCGTAGTATCGCAAAACCGTTTCATCTGGCAGCCCAGTCAATTCTGCGGCCCGCAGAAAATTCTCCGCGAGTTGAGGATTGCCATTTTCGCGGGCAACGTCAGCTTGATGCGACAAAGTACTCGGATGAATTCGTACGTCATCGAGAGTTATGTCTCCGCGACGAATTGATTCAACCGTAACTTCAGAGACATTCTTTCCGGAAAAACCAATTTGTAAATTCATGACTTCCTCAGCTCCATAACTTCTGGGACTTCTTTAGTTACGCAATTACGTTCAATCGCAACTAATGAAACAACTTTGGTGTGGTAGCGCGCTTCAATTGCTTCATCCGAATATGGATTGCGGACTGGTTCGGGCGTAGCTCCCTTTGCATGGCGACCAGCGTTGATTCCCATCATGCGATAAAGCTCGCGCGTAATTGTCGGAGCAACTGAATACAACTCGAGGTTTGCCAGTGGAGCTAAATCTCTGCGATGAATTAATGCAGTTCCCTTTGCTTGCAATCCAACGCTGACACCAGATCCGGAAAGTCGGGCAGCAGTTAACCCGATCATGCCCAAATCAAGTGAGTCATTGATGCGAACTATGCGTCCAACGCAACCCTCTTCTTCGAGACCAGCCAGGATTTCAGTTATCGCATCGGCAACACTTAGACCAGAGAGTGTGACCCAAATGTCTTTACCAGTGGCAGGTGAGACACCGATAACAACATCACGCGGGTCGTAACTAACTTCAGCAGATCCAGTTGCAAAAATATTCTTGTTTCCAAAACTTTTTTGTTCCACAAGTAAGTCAGCAACTGAACGTTGCTGTCTAATGGTGTCGATCTGTGCCTGTCGAGCAGGCGTCGGTTGATATCCCGTTCCAGGACCGGAGTATTCATTTGGATCTGTAACTAGCGAAAGCACATTCATTTCTTCGTCGAAAATTGCTGAAGTTTGTAAGTAGTCACCTGCAACTCGAGCCTTAAGCATGTCCAAGCAACGTTGCGCCTCTAGATCGAAACCATTTTCGGCAAGGGCTGCGATGACGTCAAGCATGGTTACATTGGTTTCCATAATTGTGCGAGCTGCAGTTAGTGGAAGCATCAAGTCGCCCGAAGAAATATCTTTAGAGCCAGCCGCATCAATGGCCTGCTCGGCCCACTCTTGGGAAAAATCGCCTAGTCCCAACCAGGAATAAACCGCACTTACTGCTTCCGTTGCGCGCCGCCGTAATCTGGCAACTTCGACTTCATTTGCGGTGCGAAGACCACCATCGACACCCCAGTCGCGTTGCATAGCCAAGAAATCATCGATGTCTTCAGAATTCCACTGACTTGGCCCAAACATATTGTCGTAGCGCTGGATTGAACCAAACCCACTATTAATAAAGTCGGAGCCGCCAATAAAAATTGGATGAGTTCTCGAAGTTCTCCGAACGTCAGATTCACTCATTAGCGCGTCGTTACCTGTGCAAGCTTCGAGATTTCGCAACATCACCATTACGTTTTCTGCCATTAAGGAACGAACACCACCTGGTACGGCACCAGCAACTGAAGCTGAATCGATTCCACCGTTTTGCACACCTTGTGCGCCGATTGCTCGAGCTAGCGCAACGCAGCGCGCCTCAAGATAAAACATGCTGCATTTTTCAGCACCGCCCATCAGGGCTTCGGAACCACCACCAGAAGTAACTCGCATTTTGATGCCACGACTGGCGTAGGCGCTAGTTAGAAATGCTTTAGACCACGGAGTGTCGTCACCATCGATAAAAATTTGTTCAGTTCCATAAAGCGAAACCGTTTCTGCGTACGAAACTAATCCACGCATGCCAAGGGCTAACTCTGCGGCTTCTTCAACCGAACACTGCACTAGCACGCCAGGCGAGCCAACAGCCGCTCCGATTGATACTGCAACTGCATTAGATGGCGCATCGGCTGCAACTGGAACTGTGGTTTCAAGTTCTCTAAATCCAAATGCGGCGGCAGTTGCGGCATCAGCGGCAAGCAATAGCGGATCATCCGACCTGTTAGTTACATGCGCCTGATTACTCGGCGTACGCCTTGCTCGCATTTTTGTCATTGCGATAACTAATTCTGCGGCAGTAAGTAGGGAAAGTATCTCGGCTAACTTTGCAGGTGTCATCCCAGAGGCAAGTTGCACAATGCTTTTTCGAGAATGATTGGGATCAACGAGTCTGCGAGCAAACTCCGTGCTGTCGATTGCCATAGCTTCTTGGGCAACACTTAAGTCAATTCCGTGCCGGGCGATGAACTCATCGATTGAATCAAAATCTGATTCGCCCCGACCATCCATTTCCACAATGCGTCCGGCATTGATTATCAATGAAGGAGCTGGATCGTTTATGCCATTGAATGCAACTAGTCCTAACTCAGGTTCGGGAGTTGCAAAACCGTCGAGATTGACGCGCTGCTCGTTCATAAAACGAAAGCGGCCAATTGGCTCGTTTGGAATCATGCCTGGCATGCTCGCTTAAATACTTCAATTCCAGCCTGGGCACATATTTGATCTTCATCCCATGAGCCACCACTTACTCCGATGGCTCCAATTACGCGATCGCCATCCCAACACGGAATACCGCCAGCGAATGCGATGTAACGACCGTTACCGTTTGCGTTCATGCCTGGCAGGTCACCATCAGGTGCAACTCGCGCTCGCAAGTCGCCAGTCTCAATTCGATTTGTTACTGACGTGTAAGCCTTATCAACTGCCAAATTAGGCCCCGCAAGTTCGGCGCCATCCATGCGCTGAAAGCTAAGCAGATTTGCACCTGCGTCAAGCACGGCAATTGACATGGGGGCATTAATTTCAATTGCTTTAGCTTTAGCAGCATTGGTCATTTCAATTGCGAGCGCTAAATCAATTTCCATGCGTTCTACCCTTGGCATTAGTTGCCTTTCTTATACGTTTGCCACTGCGCTGCTTTGGCTCGCATTTTGTGATGCATTCCTTGCATTACGTTCACACTACCTAAGTATTCCTTGGCGACTTTAGCAACCATCGTGTAGTTGGTATCAACCACATTTGCCACTGGAGTCAAAGCGGTTTGCGAAACGAACTGATAACTATCCAAAGTTGATTGGCCGGTTAGTTCGCTAACCCAATGAACCATCTGGGAATGTGCGATTCGGAATGCATCTTCCAGTGGCTTGGTTGAGCCAGTGGTGATTATGTAATCGTCGGATTCAATACGCGGCCAAGGCGTTGGAGTTCCCTTGATCAAATCGATTATCAGTACGGTATCCATGGCAGTCTCAACGGCGACACCACAAGTTTCACCTTCACCTTGGCGCGCATGTCCATCGCCAAATGAAAACAATGCACCTTCAACATTTACGCCTAGATAACAAGTAACGCCAGCGCGCATTTCAGGAGTATCCATATTTCCGCCCCAGTCACCTGGAGTTAAAGATGAGCGAACTTCGCCAAGTGCGGGCGCGACTCCGACGGTGCCGTGCATCGGATCTAATGGCAGTGCGGCTGTGAACTTAGTGTCAGCTGCTGCGTATCTAACTAAGCGCTCAGTTAAGTCCAATTCATAAATCCAAGTTCGTTCTAAAAGTGCGGGTTGCAAAGTTGCAGTTGTCGGCGTTGAAGTAAGCGCGCCAAAGAATGGCACAGTCGTACTAACGCCCCAAGCCTCACGGGGTTCAATAGAAATGAAGTGAACCGCCAAGGTGTCACCTGGCTCGGCACCTTCGACATAGAACGGTCCGGTTTGCGGATTTAGAAACCTAGGGTCACAAACTTGTGTTGACATGTCACTGGCAGATTTAACCCGGCCACCAAAGCAGTCAAAGGACCAAGAATCAATTATGGTTCCTGGCTTTACGCTAACTACACCCTCACGTCCACCAAATGTGAAAGTGTGTGTGGCTGGATCAGCATCTTCATCCGGCGCCCAATTGCAAATCTCTAGTGTCATGCCCTTATTCTTGTCGATTTAGTCGAGCAATTCCCTATGGTTTAAGAAGTCTTTAAAAATGAAATTGGGCACCAGCAATGCTGATGCCCAATTTCATTTGTTTGTACGTTACACGCGCTCGTGAGCTTCTTCCATAGTCGTACGACCGATTTCTTCGTAGATTTCTGGATGCTTGGACTTGACCCATAGGGCATACAGCAAACCGAAGATCAAAGTTCCTGCAATTTCGTGCGGCAGGTACTTAACCATCAATGAGTTTGACTGGTAACCGGCGGCAAAGCCTGAACCAACTGCAGCGAAGAGCAGAACTAAAGCGTAGATCATGCCTGCTGCACCAACGAGTGGAGCAACCAAGGTAGTTAGAACATTGCCTTTGTGCTTCTTCTTACCCCAGAAGTAGCCGATAACTGCAAATGAGCAGATTACCTGAACGACCAGAATAAATGCAGTTCCAACAAGTGACGGAACAGTGTAGATAACTCCGTATGGCAACAAGTTAGGGTCTGAGGTTGCGCCTGCAACGGCTGGATCTGAAGTCCAAGCAGTTGAGTAGGTTGCAAACAAGAGAACCATAACGATGTTGATTGCGGTAACCACAGTAGATGCCACAGCTGGTGACTGATGCTTGTGATGAGTGCTTGCTAGACGCGTGCGGATTCCGGCAAATGGAAGTTCGCGACCAAGTGCAAATACGTAGCGTGAAGCAGCATTGTGGAATGCCATGGCGCAAGCAAATGAACCGATTACCAAAAGTACTCGGTAAGTACTTTCTGCAAGCGAACCTAGATTTGCCTGAACTGGGATTAACCAAAGATCAACTGGGTTACCAGTGGATCCGGAAGCAACTTCCACAGAAGTCTTTGCACCGTTTGCGACAACTGCCATCCAGGAAACGAATGTGTAGAACACACCAAGTCCGATAACGGCGATCATTGTGGCGCGAGGGACAACGTGCTTTGGATCCTTGGACTCTTCACCGTATGCAGCAGTGGTTTCAAAGCCAATCCATGACCAGAAAGCAAAGAAGATACCAAGTGCTGCGGTACCAGCTGCAACGCTCGATCCATATGCTCCAGCCTCAAGGTTTCCAAAGGCAGCCATTGGGGAAATGGTTTCAGAAACCATGAATCCGTCTGGTCCACCCTTAACTAGAACACTGATGCCGAAAGCCAGAAGTAATAGCACTTCAGCAACCAAAGTAACGCTGAGAATTGCCGCAGCAAGTGTGATGTCGAAATAAGTCAAAACCCAAATCAGGATCATGCCGCCGATTGCGAGTATCAACCAGTTGACATCAATTCCAGCCATTGAACTCAAGGTGTTTGAAGCGAAGAATGCAAAACCACCAATTAAGGTACCTTCGAAAAGAATGTACGAAATGGTAGCAAGTAGACCTGCCGCCATACCCCAAACTTGACCTAGGCCATGAGAGATAAATCCGTAAAAAGCGCCTGCAGTTGTAACGCGCTTTGCCATGGCAGAGAACCCGATTGAGAAAATCGATAAAACGATCGTTGCAAATAGGAAACCGGCAGGTGCACCGATTCCGTTACCCCAACCAACACCAACAGGCATGTTGAAGCTCATTGCAGTGATCGGAGCAGCATTTGCTACCGCCATAAATAGAACCGCAACCAAACCAATGGCACCTTTGCGAAGGCCTTGTTGGCTATCTTTATTTGTCGACATGCATTCGACCCTTTCGTTTTAACGTCGAGGAACTCCCGACATTGCTCACTTGCGGTGACCTCAGTCACACGGTTGGTTCGACTTTGCCAGAAACCAAACCCCAAAACAATGAAATTGAATGAGTTTTGTCCATTTTTTTGGTCAACAGAAAATTCTATTTGGTATAAAAATCAACACAGAAAGCGACAAATCGGACTTACTAGCCAGTAAAACTGTGGATTTATAGGGTTTTAGTTGTTAAACCAAAATTCAACCAAAAGTTGCTAAAAGGTATGGTCTTTTGGTCTAATTCTGTGTAATCATTTGATCAGGTGATCTGTAAATACAGATTCCAGGAGAGAGCGAAAGGTTTCGGGATGACCCAAGAACAAGTTGCTGCCCCCGAATTCGACTACGGACTTTTTTCATATGACTCCAAAGAGCAGATGCTTGATAAGTCCAAAGAATTTTGGAATCCGGGTAAAACTCAATTCTGGATTGACTCTGGAGTGCCGCTGGTAATTGATCGGCGCGAAGAATATTTCATTTATGACATGTCAGGTAAGCGCCTGATTGATGCGCACTTAAACGGTGGAACTTATAACTTAGGTCACCGTAATCCTGAAGTTGTGCAAGCCGTAACAATGGCAATGCAACATTTTGATATTGGCAACCACCATTTCCCATCTCTTGCTAGAACTGCGTTAGCAGAGGCATTAATCAAAACTGCCCCTGCTGGGTTAAGCAAAGTTATTTATGGATCCGGCGGAGGTGAAGCCATTGACATTGCACTCAAGACTGCACGTCATGCCACGCAAAAACGAAAAATTGTTTCGATCATTAAGGCATATCACGGCCACACTGGATTAGCCGTAGGTACAGGCGACGATCGCTTCTCCAAGCTATTTCTTTCAGATCGTCCCGAAGAATTTCCGCATGTGCCATTCAATGATTTAGAGGCTATGGAAGATGCGCTCCGGGGTCGCGATGTTGCTGCAGTAATTATGGAAACGATTCCAGCGACTTATGGCTTCCCACTGCCAAACCCAGGTTACTTAGAAGCAGTAAAACTTCTTTGCGAAAAGTACGACGCGCTATACATCGCAGATGAAGTTCAAACCGGCTTGATGCGAACTGGCGAACTTTGGGGAATTACTAAGCACGGCATTACTCCAGATATTCTTGTCACAGGTAAGGGCATCTCGGGTGGCCTGTATCCAATCGCAGCTGTTCTTGCAACTGAAAAGGCAGCCGGTTGGTTGAACGAAGATGGCTTCGGACACATTTCAACTTTCGGTGGCGCTGAACTTGGATGTATTGCAGCACTCAAGACTTTAGAAATTTGTTCCCGCGAAGAAACTCGATCAATGGTTCATTACATTGCCGACTACGTTGGCATGCGGCTTGCAGAAGTTCAGGCAACTTACCCAGATTGGTTTATTGGCATCCGGCAAAACGGCGTGATTCTAGGTTTGGAATTTGCACACCCACAAGGCGCAAAGTACGTAATGCGCCATCTATACGAAAACGGCGTTTGGGCAATCTTCTCCACGCTTGATCCTCGAGTGCTGCAATACAAGCCAGGAATTTTGTTAAAGCCAGAAGTTGCCGAAGAAATGCTAGATCGCACTGAGCTTGCAATTGGAAAAGCATATGCCGAAATCCGTAATGAGCGCAGGTCAGCATGAGCGAAATGACTTATGAACCATTGATGGTTGAACCAGCCGGCGTACCTCGCGGGCGAGCCATGGTCGAACGTGCTGATTGGGCTGCACGAGCATACGCAAAGTACGACGTAGCAACAGTTAATCGAATTGTTGATGCCGCAGCTTCGGCATTGGCCGCTCGGGCACAAGAGTTCGCACGTGATGCAGTGGCGGAAACTGGCTTTGGTGTAGCGGAACACAAGTTACTAAAGAATGTTGCTTGCTCTACCGGAATTGTTGATGCCTATCGAGGTCAAGATTTTGTTTCACCAGAAATCGATGAAGTTAACAAAATTGTTGCCATTCCTAGGCCTGCTGGCGTAGTTCTGGCGTTAACGCCTTCCACTAATCCGGTTGCTACAGTTTCGTTCAAAATCATTTTGGCTTTGATGACTCGAAACGCAATCATCATTAGCCCGCACCCAATGGCAAAGAAAGTTTGTGTTGCAGCAGCCAAGGCAATGGCAGAAGCAGCAGTTGCTGCGGGCGCCCCAGATGGAATCATTCAAATTGTGGAAGATCCTTCAATTCCATTAATTAACGCCTTAATGACCGATGAGCGCACAGATGTAATTGTTGCTACTGGTGGTAGCCCAGTTGTGCGATCTGCTTACCGCAGCGGAAACCCAGCAATTGGCGTGGGTCCTGGAAATGTTCCAGTTTTAGTTGATTCAACAGCCGACATCCAAAAAACCGCAGCTCGAATTATCGAGAGCAAGGCATTTGATAACTCCATTTTGTGCACCAACGAAAGTGTTGTAATCGCAGAAGAAGCGATTGCAGATAAGTTGCTTTTGGCTTTCGCCCGTGAAGGTGCCTATGTTCTCAAAGACGAAGAGCGCGACGCAATTCGAAGCACGGTATTTCCAGAAGGTCACTTCAACATAAAAATGGTTGGTAAAGATGCCGTTTGGATTGCAGAACAAGCTGGCATAAAAGTTCCGGCGAAAACCAGAGCCTTGGTCGCACCGTTTGAATTAGTGGTTCCTGAAGAACCTTTTGCTCATGAAAAGTTATGTCCAGTTTTGGGATTTGTTCGAGTTCCAACTGCAGAGCGCGGCATTGATATTGCGCGCGCCATTTTACGAATCACCGGAGCAGGGCACTCTGCCGCAATTCATAGCGCCAATCCAGAACTAATTATGAAATTCAGCGCTGCGGTTCCAGTGCTACGCGTTTCGGTGAATGTGGGCAACAGCCTTGGTGCCTCCGGAATCCAAACAAACTTGCCACCAACTATGACAATTGGCACTGGATTTGCCGGCCGATCTTCAGTCGGCGAAAACCTGCAACCAAAACACTTACTTAATTACACACGCTTGGCTTACAACTCAGACGTGCGCGAAGTAATGCCAACGTTTGCAGGTTTGAATCCGTGGACAGCTCCTTCAGGACCAGTTCCGGCCTACCCAACGGCTTCAAATGATCGCAACAACGCCCAAGTGCCTGCGCCGATTCATCGTGAACCAATTTCCCAAGACGTTGCAGAATTACGCGACGAAATTCGGAAACTGATTGTCGAAGAACTTCACGCATTGATTAAGAACTAATTAGAGAAGAGAGATACATGGCAGAGCTTCGGTCGTTCATCTATATCGACCAGATGCAACCTCAAACTATGTGCTATTTGGGCTCATGGGTTAAGGGAGCTTTGCCACGCGCAAACATGGCTGCCCAGGTGATTGAAGTTGCACCTGGTCTGGACATTGAAGCGTTGACCGACGTTGCCCTAAAACATGCAAATGTTCAGGCTGGAATCTTGTTCGTAGAGCGAACCTTCGGATACCTAGAAATTCATGGTCCAACCGAAGAAGTGCGCGCTGCCGGTCAGGCAGTACTAGCAGCTCTTGGAACATCTGAGTCGGAAGCGACAAAACCTAAAATCTTGGCTTCCCGAGTCGTTCCATCCGTGGATCAACAGCATGCATTCCTTATCAATCGAAACAAAGTCGGTTCGATGATTCTGCCGGGTGAATCTTTGTACATATTGGAAGTTCAACCGGCGTCATATGCGATCTTGGCAACTAATGAAGCGGAAAAGGCAACTGACATAAAAGTTGTTGACTACCGGATGATTGGCGCTACTGGTCGGGTGTACTTATCTGGCAAAGAAGCAAATGTTCGAGCGGCAGCTGAAGTTGCTGAACGAGTTTTGAGTGAGCGCTGATGTCTACAGATAACGAAATGCTTCGGGCGCTCGTCCGCGAAGCACTGCGAGATGCGCTAGGTGGCGCCAGTGGGGCAAGTGACATTGCAAAAGCTTTAGCTGGCAACGCGACACCTACTCAAAAACCAGCACAAGTTGTTGAAATGGTTTCCTTGACCAGTGACGTTCAGGTACAAACTTTTGTGCATCGGATTCTTGACTTGGCCGCAGATGCAAAAACTCTGAGCGCGCTGCGCGAGGGTGAAATCGTTTTTCAGTTAACTGACCAAGCGAAAGCTAACGTTGCAGATAATAGCGGGACTACCCGAATCGAAAAGGGTGCTGTTACCGAGTCAACAATCAGAAAAGCTGCCGAATCCGGATCAACTTTGATCGTGGGTCGCAAAGTTGTCGTCACATCACTAGCGCGAGATAAAGCTCGCGACTTAGGTGTGACGATCATAAAAGAAAGTCAACAAGATAATCAGAAGGGATCGGTGATGCGCTGATGTTAAAAGCTCGAGTCATCGGCAATGTATGGGCGACCCGTCGTCTAACTGAGATTCCCCACGGGGCATTTCTCGAAGTCGAAGTTGAAGGTGGCGCACACTTGGTTGCTTTCGACGTTCTGGGTTCCGGAATTGGGGAAAGCGTTTTGGTTTCAACTGGCTCAGTAGCAGCAGCTTGGTTCCCAGACGTAACACCGCCAATTGATGCTCTCATCATCGGTTCGATTGATGAGGACACTAAGAGTTCTGGGAAGCACAGCGCTTCTTAGTACACCGCCTGGGAAACCAGGCAAGTAAGACTGAATAAACCGAAAGCAAACAACCGTTTGCAATCACAAATAGGAGAAAGATATGTCAAGCAACGCACTGGGCTTGATCGAGACTAAGGGATATGTTGCAGCAGTTGCTGCTGCAGATGCCATGGTTAAGGCAGCCAATGTAACTATTGTTGCGCGTGAAGAAGTTGGCGACGGTCTTGTGACTGTTGTCATCGTGGGTGATGTCGGCGCAGTTAAGGCTGCAACTGACGCAGGTGCCGAAGCAGTTAACCAAGTTGGCGAACTAGTTTCACAGCACGTAATTCCACGTCCACATGCAGAACTAAGCAAGTACTTCAAAGTAGGCGAGTCCGCTTGAGTGCGGGCCCGCTCGTAGCAGGGCCCGAACTACGCGTCTACTTGCTTGTTGAAGAGCTCCAGCAGCAATTTGCTGCTTATATGAGCACGCCGACGCGAGCTCGGGGTTACCCTCCATATGGTGGTCAGCACTCTTTGATCATCGAGGTAGCACCCGGGCTTGCGATCGAGCGAGTAATTGACTTGGCGCTGAAGTCGGTACCTGAAGTTGAACCTGGCATTTTGTTCGTGGAACGTCAGTTTGGTGTTTTAGAAGTTCACGCTTCTGACATTGAATTGGTAAAGCGAGCTGGTCAGGCGATCCTTGATGGCATAAACGCTTCAGCAGCTGACCAATTACGTCCCCGGATTCTTTACAGCGACATTATTGAAAACATCACGGATCAACATGCCATTATTCTCAACCGCAATCGGCAAGCGTCAATGGTTATGCCAGGTGAATCTCTGTTGGTTTATGAAATGACACCGGCGTTGTTTGCAACTGTGGCTGCTAATGAAGCCGAAAAAGTTGCCCCAGATGTGACTTTGGTTGATGTACAGATGATTGGTGCAGCCGGACGGGTTTACATGAGTGGCTCAACGGAAAGTGTAACTAAGGCTCGTGATGCAATTACCAAAGCTCTCGAATCAGTTGTTGGACGCGATCAAGGTTAAACATTTTTCTTCCCCAAAAGTGACAAAACCAATTGGCAAGTGAGCCAAAATAAAGGTGTTGGTAGGAGAGTTAAATGAGTGGGTATTCGAACGAACCTACAAAGTTGCAAGAGTTTGCCGTAGATGCGGTAGCGAAGTTTGGCTATCCTGCGGATTCCAAGATTTCGCTACTAAACCTGTCGGAGAATGCAACCTTCAAGGTCACTGATAGCACCACTGGTCTAGATACGATTCTGCGAATCCACCGACCGTTTTACCATTCGAAACAAGCTATTCAAAGTGAGCTTGACTGGGTGCAGTCATTGCGCGAAATTCAATTGGTTCGAACCCCAGCAATTTTGCCTGCTGGTTCAGGTGAGCAAATCATTCTCGCGAAAGATTCAACTGGTGAAGAACGTCATGCGGTGATGTTTGAATTTATGCCGGGTGTTGAACCTACCGAAGAGCGCATGGTTGATGATTTCAAAACTTTGGGCGCAATAACTGCACGTCTGCATGATCAATCAAAGCAATGGAGCCGTCCAAGTAACTTCTCTAGATTCACTTGGGACTACGAAACTGCGCTTGGTCCAAATGGTCACTGGGGATCTTGGCGCGATGGACTTGCTATGGGGCCAACTGAACTTGAAATCCTTGGCAGACTTTCTGACACACTCAAATCGCGACTGGAACGTTACGGCAAAAGTGAAGATCGATTTGGGTTGGTACATGCAGACATGCGGCTAGCTAATTTATTGGTTGCAGGCAGTGACGTAACAGTAATTGACTTTGATGACTGCGGACTTAGCTGGTTTATGTACGACCTTGGGTCGTCTGTTTCCTTTATTGAAGACCATCCACTAGTTCCCGAGATGACTGCGTCATGGGTAGATGGCTACCGAAGTGTTTCTCCACTCAGCAAAGAAGAGGAAGTCGAACTTCCAACTTTCATACTGTTTCGCCGACTCTTGCTGGTTGCCTGGGTTGGGTCGCATCAAGATACCGACACTGGTAAAGAAATGGGCGCAAATTTCACCAAAGTAAGTTGTGAATTAGCCGAAAACTACCTGTCTAAGTTCGCATAATTAGAGATACTTTTCCGTAACTTGAAAAACCTAAATTGGGAGTGCAAATGTTCACATCAGTAGCCGGATACTCAGTCGTTGTAACTGGCGGTACTAAAGGTATTGGTAAAGGCATAGCCAGGGTTTTTGCTAAAGCTGGAGCGAATGTCCTAATAACAGGCCGTGATGAAGCGAGTGCAAAGTCTGCCTGCGCAGAACTAACTGGATTAGGTGGCGGAACTGTTACCTACTTAATCGCCGAGGTCAGCAGTAAAGCAGATTGCGATCGCGTTGCAGCAACTGCCATCGAGCGCAATGGTGGCATTGACGTGCTTTGCGCTAATGCCGGAATTTTCCCAGATTCAAAATTGGCAACGATGTCAGAGGCTGATATGGACTTAGTCTTTGGCACAAATGTAAAAGGCACCATGCTTTCGGTACAGGCTTGTTTGCCTGCTTTAGAAAAGTCAGGTCACGGACGAATCGTTTTAACGTCATCAATCACTGGTCCAGTTACTGGCTTCCCAGGCTGGTCACATTACGGAGCCAGTAAAGCAGCGCAACTTGGATTCATGCGTACCGCTGCGATTGAACTCGCGCCGAAGGGGATAACAGTCAACGCAGTATTGCCAGGAAACATTGCAACTGAAGGTTTAGCCGACATGGGTCCCGAGTATCGAAAAGCAATGGAAGCATCAGTTCCGCAAGGTCGACTTGGTGAAGTTGATGACATCGGTAACGCAGCACTCTTTTTCGCAACAAAAGAAGCGGCGTATGTAACTGGGCAGGCTCTGGTTATCGATGGCGGCCAAATTTTGCCCGAATCACTTGCAGCGCTTGAAGCAATGTAGCAAGTACGCAGTTACTGTTGTCCTGTGAACGAAAACGATTTGGGTCGCACTGCCGAAGATGTGCGCCAACGTATTTTGGGACAGATTTCAACTGGTCAACTTCGCCCAGGTCAAAAACTAATTGCTGAACGCGAACTCGCAGCTGAATATCAAGTTAGTCGATCCACGTTGCGACTAGCACTTTCTGCATTAGAAGAAACAGGCATTGTTCGAAGGTTGCCAGGTAGGGGCGGTGGCACATTTGTTGCTTCCGAAAAACTTGATCGAGACTTATCGCAAATTGTCGGTGTCCCATCATTACTTCGGGGACAAGGCTTTACGGCAGGAACGAAATTAATCAGCGCCTCGGTTATGCCGGCGGATCTAAAGACTCAAATGGCTTTGGGACTTTCTGAGGGCGAACATATTTTTGATGTAGTGCGAATTCGTTTGGCAGATAGCATTCCAATTTCACTAGAACACGCGAGATTTCCAGCGGACATGTTTCCGGGCCTATTAGAAAGGCCACTAGGTGATTCAATTTATGAATTACTTGGTAAACACTATGAAACAGTTCCTGATGAAGCTGTTGAACAAATTGACTTAATAAATGCCACAACTGATGAAGCGCGAATCTTGGAAGTCCCGTTGGGATCTCCTTTACTATCCGTGACCCGAACCACAATGGATACCCAAGGTCGCAAAATCGAGTACTCACATGACCTGTTTCGTGGGGATCGCACCCGGATCACGGTGCGAACTAAAGGCCGACCAGCAACCTCGGATCAGCCTGGCGAGCGTGGCAGAATCGTTGAGTTAAAGGACATTTAAGGCAACTATTCCTGAAGTATTTCAATCCTTGAGATTGGATACAATCAGTATGTGGGCGCTTTAGACGGGTTAGTTGTAGCAGATTTCACACGCGTTTTGGCTGGCCCATACGCAACTATGTTGCTCGGCGATATGGGCGCGACGGTTATAAAGATTGAGCGCCCCGAAGTTGGCGACGATACTCGGCACTGGGGACCACCATACGATCCTGCTGGTCGGGCTACTTACTTTGAATCCGTAAATCGAAACAAGACTTCAGTTGCCATCGATATGACCAGCGCTGAGGGCCTTGCCGAAGCTCGCGAGTTAGTTAAACGTGCTGACATAGTCATCCATAATTTTCCACCGAGCAATAGCGTGAAATTCGGTCTGGATTACGCGAGCGTTAAAGAACTAAAGCCCGAAGTTATCTACTGTTCCATTACCGGTTTTGGATCGGGCGCCGGTGCACAAATGCCTGGCTATGACTTGCTCGTCCAAGCCATGGGTGGCTTGATGAGTGTTACCGGTCCAGGACCTGGGCAGCCAACTAAAGTTGGCGTCGCACTTGTTGATGTAATCACTGGAATGCATGCCACGATCGGAATTTTGGCAGCACTTAATCATCGAAACTTATCTGGCGAAGGTCAGGAAATCGAAGTTAACTTACTTTCGTCGCTGCTGTCTGCGATGGTAAACCAAGCAAGTTCATATGTCTCAGGTGATGTAGTTCCAGGAATTTTAGGAAATGCGCATCCGTCAATCACGCCATACGAGGTTTACCAAACTGCAGATCGACCAGTTGTAATTGCAGTCGGCAATGATGGACAGTTCGCAAAACTATGTGACGCATTAGGGATCGCAGATGTTGCCAGCGATCCGAGATTCTTGACTAACCCAGATCGAGTCGAACATCGAGTAGCGCTAAATGATTTACTAAATTCCGAGTTCCGCAAATTTGGCGCAGATCACTGGTGGCATAACCTGTCCGAAGTGGGCGTGCCATGTGGTCCAATCAATGCTTTAGACGATGCGTTTAAATTCGCAGAGTCACTTGGATTAAATCCGATCATCACAATGAATCAAGATGGCGAAGCGCGCAAACAAGTTGCAAACCCAATAACTTTTTCCAAAACACCAGTTCGATATGCGGTAGCACCGCCAAGTTTGGATGAAGCATGAGTGAAACAGTTACCGCGCAAGAAGGAGTTCTCCGCGAACTTCGTGTCATGATCGCTTCGGGTCAGCTTGAACCAGGTCAGCAAGTGGTGCAAGATGCGTTAGCTGCCAGCCTTGGTGTGAGTCGAGTACCACTTCGCGAAGCGTTAAAGGTACTAGAAGGCGAAGGCCAGGTAATTTATCACCCGCATCGTGGCTACTTTGTTGCCAACTTAAGCGTTGATGACTTAGTTGAGGTTTATCGAATTCGATCAATTCTTGAAGACGAAGCACTTCGAGTTGGGGTTCCGTTGCTTACCGATGAAGATATTGAGTACCTAGAAGATATTTTGAGCGATGTTGAAGCAGCCGCAACTTCGGGTGACGTCAGCGCAGTTACTGCTGCTAATCGCAGGTTCCACTTTGCACTTTTTGAGGCGAGTAACATGCCACGGCTTGTGCGCATGATTCGAAACCAATGGGATGCGACTGACGCCTATCGCGGGGTCTACTTCGCAGCCCCGGCAAATCTAAAGGCCATGAATGCTGAACACCGAAACATGATCGTTGCCTTACGTAACCGGGATGTTGCTGAGTCAATCGCCCTACAAGCTGCCCATCGCGAAAACTCGGTGGCGGTAGTTAGCCAAGTTATTAGTAAGGCTGAATAGAAACTGGTGGCGGATTTCCTTGTATCGCAAGGGTTTCGGTAGTCTTACTTCGTATGACCCCGCAGGAACTAGCAGTTCATCTCAGATCAGCAGTTGAGGCTGCGATCACCGCTGGGCAATTGAATATTTCTGTTGATGATATTCCAACTGAAATCGTCGTGGAACGTCCCAAGAATCTAGATCATGGTGACTGGGCTACAAATATTGCAATGCAGATTGGTAAAAAAGCCGGCTTAAATCCACGGGCAGCGGCTGAAATACTCCAACCAATCTTGGAGCAATTGCCAGGTGTTGAAGCAATTGAAATTGCTGGCCCCGGATTCATAAACATCAGAATCTCTGCAGCAAGCCAAGGTGAATTAGCCAGGGACATCATCGCTAAAGGAAATAGTTTTGGCCGTGGCACGAAATTGGCTGGTAAGAAAATCAATGTTGAATTCATTTCTGCGAATCCAACTGGTCCGCTACACCTTGGACATACCAGGTGGGCTGCAGTTGGCGATGCAATTGCGCGCGTACTTGAAGCCGAAGGCGCACAGTCATCACGCGAGTTCTACATAAATGATCTCGGCGTACAAATGGATAAATTCGGCGAGTCAGTAAAAGCCGCAGCACTCGGTGAACCAATTCCTGAGGGCGGTTATCACGGTGCCTATATCCCTGAGTTAGCAAAACAGATTGTCAAACAAAATCCGCAGATTCTCGATCTACCTGAACCAGAACGCAGCGAGTCATTTCGCGATCATGCATATGAATTGCAACTAACTGATCAAAAGCGGGTGCTGGATAACTTCAACACTCACTTTGATGTTTGGTATTCCGAAAAATCTCTACATACATCAGGCGCAGTTGATCGTGGGTTCGAGAAACTGAAAACTCAAGGACATATGTTTGTTGAAGACGGAGCCACTTGGTTGCGCACTAGCGATTTTGATGACGATAAAGATCGGGTATTAATTAAAGCTGATGGCGCGCTGACTTACTTTGCCTCAGATACGGCGTACTACGTTGATAAGCGCAACCGAGGCTATGACTTATGTATTTATCTCTTAGGCGCAGATCACCATGGTTATGTAAATCGCTTGCGCGCAGTTGCAGCTTGTGCCGGTGATAATCCAGACGAGAACATTCAGATCTTGATCGGCCAGATGGTAAAGATGCTCAAGAATGGTGAAGAAGTTCGGCTTTCAAAGCGAGCTGGAAATATCATCACGCTCGAAGATTTAGTAGATGAAGTTGGCGTAGATGCCGCGCGATATTCTTTAATTCGCTATCCAGTCGAGTCACCTTTGGTATTGGACCTTGATTTATTGGTTTCAAGCACCAATGACAACCCGGTTTATTACGTGCAGTACGCGCATGCCCGCATCGCCTCAGTGATTCGAAATGCCGCCGACCTTGGTTTGATCCCAGCCAACACCGCCGACTGGGACCCAAATACTTTCGATCCATCTCAATTAGCTGATGATCGAGAAGGCGCTCTGCTTGGAATCCTGGCGGATTACCCTCGGGTAGTTGCCTCAGCTGCCGAATTACGGGAACCACATCGGATTGCGCGTTACATCGAGGAAGTAGCAACCAGCTATCACTCTTTTTATGCCGCTTGTCGGGTTTTACCGCAGGGTGATGAGCCAGTTACCGAGCTAAACATTGCTCGATTATGGCTGTGTGCTGCCACGCGCCAAGTCATCTTTAATGGCTTGGAATTGCTGGGTGTCAGTGCACCCGACAGGATGTAACCATGTCCAGCGAACTTGATCCCGCGATTTGGCCAGCTTCGGCCACTCGCAATTCCGCAGGTGAAATTACGATCGCTGGACTTTCCGTAACCGAAATTGCAGCGGAATACGGCACTCCAGTTTTTATCTTTGATGAAGCTGATGTACGAAAGCGCGCCCGAGATTATGTTGCTGCGTTCAAAGTTGATGACATTGAGACCAGCGTGCATTACGCAGGCAAAGCGTTTATAACGACAAAAATTGCGCAATGGGTTAACCAAGAAGGCCTAGGCATCGACGTGGCCAGCGCTGGTGAACTAGAAGTTGCGCTACGAGCTGGAATTGATCCGGCTCAAATCGTTATGCATGGCAATAACAAGAGCGTGAAAGACCTTGAGCGCGCAGTTGAAGTTGGCATTGGGCGAGTAGTCATTGACAGCTTGATTGAAATTGAACGATTAAATTCGATTGCAAGTAGTGCTGGAATTGTGCAGCAAGTTTTGCTACGGCTAACTGTTGGAGTCGAAGCCCACACCCATGAAGCAATTTCAACCGCACATGAAGATCAAAAATTTGGTCTCTCGGTAGCTTCCGGCATGGCGATGGCGGCCGTTGACAATGTCATGGAAAGCGATGCACTTTCACTTGCTGGGCTTCATTCACATATTGGTTCTCAGATTTTTGATGCGTCTGGTTTTGAATTAGCTACACATCGGGTAGTTGATTTTGCGGCACAGATTAAGCAACGACATGGGCTAACAGTGAGTGAGCTTGATGTCGGCGGGGGAATGGGTATTGCTTACGTTGCTGGCGACGACCCACTTGATGTGACGACTATGGCGAAGTCAATTTTGGACATTGTTCGAACGGAGTGCGCTCGAGTAAAAATCCCAGTTCCAAAAATTAGCGTTGAGCCAGGTCGCGCGATTATTGGAAACCCCGGTATTACGGTTTACGAAGTCGGAACCATTAAGCCCGTTGAACTTGATAGTGGCATCACGCGCCATTACATATCTGTGGACGGCGGCATGAGCGATAACATCCGAACTGCACTTTATGACGCGGAATACACGACAACGATTGCTAACCGCGTCTCAACTGGAATGCCAGTAATTTCACGAGTCGTTGGCAAGCATTGCGAAAGTGGCGATATCGTCGTTCGAGACACACAACTTCCAGCAGACATTAGACCTGGTGACTTGTTAGCTGTTGCAGCAACTGGTGCTTACTGCAGGTCTATGGCTAGTAATTACAACCATATTCCGCGACCAGCAGCAGTCTGTGTAAATGAGGGTAAATCTCAAGTACTACTTCGCCGCGAGACGATCGAAGACTTGCTAGCACTCGACGGTGGCTTGAGTTAAGCCTTTTCGTTTTCAATAGCGCGAACAAGTAACCGGTTAAATTCGAAAATTGCGGTTGCGATCATTAACGCAGAGCCGATGAACAATAAGCCACGAACTGCAACTTGAGTGTTCATGACAATAAATGCTCCAAGTGCGACGAAGATAATTGCGCGGGCGAAAGTTACCCAGACATTGGCCGGACGTGCCCAAATTCGCTTCCAAGTTTTGACTACTTCACCAGGGACGTCAACATCTGGCAAGACTCCACCCAAAAGTGTGTAAGCCATGCCACCAGCAATAATCAAAATTGCAGCTGGAATCCAGAATGCTGCATCGAATTGATTCCAAGTAGCGATCAAGTAGAGTCCAATATTTGGATCGCGACCGAATATATTTGTAGCCAACCAAATGGCTGCACTAATTCCTGCGATGATTCCACCAGAAATCATGACTGACTTGGCAACGCGCTGTGCGCCTTGGCGTCGATATGGCGCCAGCAAAATAACAATCAAGAAAATAACGACTGCGGCAATCGGAAGTGCGGTTGCTAGTGTGTCTGAAATTTTCAACACACTTTGTAAAGTTTTAATCGTGGCAAGAATGCTACCCGCCGGTGGTTCCAAGCTCAGTGAAGCGATTGGTTCGATCCCAAGTTGCGGCGCGAACATGTTTACTTTTTCAATCGCGACGTTTGCCGTGGCTGTGAACTCAAGCTTTAAGGCTTGTCCCTTTACAAATGAATCGCGAAGTTGAACCGCAGCTGCGCGGATTGGTTCCGCCAAGGCGTCACTTGCCAGAATCTTGGAAGCAGCGTTTTCTATTACGGGACGAAATGGCGCAGCGTTTGGAGCTTTTTCAATTAGTACATCAGTAAGTTGCACACTCATTTTTGATATGACTGCGGGATCGTGACGAATGCTTTCAATGTGGTCAGCCAATTTTGGACCATTGAGCAAGTTGTTGTTGACAATTCCAGCAAAGGTGCCCAGCGTTAAGGCAAAAGTTCCCAAAATGATTAATACTTTGGACAGAATTGTTAAAGACCGTGAATTTTTCATCTTTACCCCGTTGATCGTATTACTTGCCCAAATCCTATGTTATGTGGCAACGAATGGATTGTTTTTGGCTAGTTTCGGGGCTTTCTGCCAGACTTAGACCAAGGCGAATCAAAGACTTAAAGGCTTTGTGGCTGTTGATAATTAATACTGTATTTATTAGGAGAAGAAATGGGTTCCCCGCTAACTGTTGCACTACTAGGTGGCGGAACTGTTGGCGCCTCGGTAGCACAACTAATCTCCGAGAGCTCCGATGATTTAACTGCTCGAATTGGCGGCGAACTTAAGCTCACCGGAATCGCAGTTCGCGATGCCTCAAAAGTTCGGCCAGGCGTAGACCCAAAGTTGCTAACCGAAGATGCTGCTGGACTTGCTGCCTCTGGCGCAGACATCGTTATCGAAGTGATCGGTGGAATTGAACCAGCAAAGACTTTGATTGAATCAGCAATTTCGCATGGTTCTTCAGTTGTAACTGCAAACAAGGCGTTACTTGCTGCTCATGGCGCTCATTTACACAAACTTGCTGAAGAAGCTGGCGTTGATTTATATTACGAAGCTGCAGTCGCCGGCGCGATTCCATTACTTCGCCCTTTGCGTGAATCACTTGCTGGTGACAAAGTCACAAAAGTCTTAGGCATTGTTAATGGCACGACAAACTTTATTTTGTCCAAGATGTATAACGACGGCGCCGATTACTCAGCAGTCCTCAAAGAAGCGCAAGATTTGGGATATGCCGAAGCGGATCCAACTGCAGACGTTGAAGGATTTGATAGCGCGGCAAAAGCTGCGATTCTTGCTGGCCTAGCTTTCCATACCAACGTAACTGCTGACGATGTTTATCGCGAAGGAATGACCAAAGTAACAGCTGATGATATTGCGGCAGCAAAATCACTTGGCTACGTCATTAAATTGCTAGCGATTGCTGAATTGACTGAAGACGATAAGGGCGTAATCGTTCGAGTGCATCCAGCAATGATTCCAGCCACTCATCCATTAGCAAGTGTTCGTGATGCTTTCAACGCAGTTTTCGTTGAGGCCGAAGCAGCAGGCCAAGTTATGTTTTATGGTCGAGGTGCTGGTGGTGCTCCGACAGCAAGTTCTGTCGTAGGTGACGTAGTTGCAGCAGCTCGCCATCGAATTGCCGGCTCGGTTGGCCCAGCTCAGAGTATTTACGCTGATCTGGAAGTTCGACCAATTGGCGAAGCGATAACTTCTTATTACTTGAATTTAAAAGTGGCTGATGAGTCTGGTGTACTCGCAGCTATTTCCAATGAATTTGCCAAGCACGACGTCTCGATTCAAGCAGTCCGCCAGGATGGCGAAGGTGACGCGGCAATTTTGATTATTCGCACCCACCAGGCACCCGAAAGCCGTCTGCGGGCAACTGTTGAGGCTCTTGAAAGCATGTCTGCAGTGCGCGAAGTACTTGGTGTTATGCGCGTTGAAGGTGCTGGAGCTTAATAATGGCTCACATCTGGCGTGGTGTAATCGAGGAATATCGAGATCGCTTACCAATTTCCCCAAATGATGTTGTAGTTACTTTGGGTGAAGGTGGCACACCACTTGTTTACGCCTGCACCTTGTCCGAACAAACAGGTGCAAAAGTCTATTTAAAAGTCGAAGGCATGAATCCGACTGGTTCCTTCAAAGATCGTGGCATGACCATGGCGATTACAGATGCGGCTCGCAACGGTGCCAAGGCTGTGGTTTGTGCATCAACTGGAAATACCAGCGCTTCTGCTGCTGCGTATGCAACCAAAGCTGGCATGAAATGTGCAGTCCTTGTTCCGCAAGGAAAAATCGCAATGGGCAAACTTGCCCAAGCCGTGATTCATGGCGCCACAATTCTGCAAGTTGATGGCAACTTTGACGATTGTCTAGACATTGCACGAGACCTGGCTGAACATTATCCAATTGCCCTAGTCAATTCTGTTAACCCAACTCGATTACAGGGACAGAAAACTGCAGCTTTTGAAATTGTCGATTCCTTGGGTGATGCTCCTGATATTCATTGCTTGCCTGTAGGTAATGCGGGAAATATCTCGGCATATTGGATGGGTTTCACCGAGTATTACGATGACAAAGTTGCAACAAAGCGACCACAAATTTGGGGCTTCCAGGCCGCAGGTGCGGCGCCATTTGTAGCTGGCCATCCAATCGAAAAACCAGAAACTATTGCAACTGCAATTCGGATTGGCAAGCCAGCTTCCTGGGATTTAGCGATTGCTGCGCGAGACGATTCCGGTGGCTTAATTGATTCCGTTACAGATGACCAAATTTTGGAAGCCTATAGATTGCTAGCTGATAAAGAAGGTTTCTTTGTTGAGCCATCAAGCGCGGCTTCAGTCGCCGGTTTATTGCAGCAAGCCCAACGCGGGTTAGTTGATGCGGGTTCAACAATTGTTTGTACAGTAACGGGCAATGGTTTGAAAGATACGCAGTGGGCTTTGGAAAGTGCAAAGGATCCAGTCGTAGTTCCAGTTGATGTCAAAGCAGCCGCAGCTGCACTTGGGCTGGCCTAATGTCTCGCATAGTTTCAGTTTCAGTTCCCGCGACCAGCGCTAATCTGGGTCCGGGTTATGACGCACTTGGGTTAGCTCTGGAGATTCGGGATCAAGTTACTGCGCAATTTACTGATGACAATTTAGTCACGGTTGTCGTTACCGGAGAAGGCGCCGGGAAGTTACCCACCGACGCCACACACTTAATTGCCAAAACCATAATTGATGCCTGCAAAGCCTTTGGCACGGAAGTTTCAGGACTTCACGTGGAATGCAAGAATGCCATTCCACAAGGTCGAGGCTTAGGTTCAAGTGCCGGTGCAATTGTTGCTGGGTTAGTGCTGGCAAGTGAGCTAACTTATGCCCGAGCCAGTGAAGATGAATTATTACAAATGGCAAATGCCATCGAAGGTCACCCAGACAATGTTGCAGCTTGCTTACTCGGAGCAATGACCATCGCCTGGCTCGAAGATGATGGCACAGCAAATTCAGTCTCGATGAATGTGCACCCGGATGTTTCTCCAGTGCTAGGTATTCCAGATGCAGAACTTGATACTCACAAAGCTCGAGGATTAATTCCTGAGACCATTCCACATGTAGACGCAGCCTTTAATGCTGGGAGAGCTGCATTACTAGTTGCAGCCATGATTGGCGATCCAGATTTTTTACTTGAAGCCACCGAAGACAAGCTCCACCAACCTTTCCGAGCCCAGGCATATGCAGAATCGATGGCACTAATCGAGCAATTGCGAGTTGCCGAAATTGCCGCTTGTATCAGTGGCGCTGGGCCAACTGTGATTGCGTTAAGCACTGTGGAACAGGTAGCTGACGCGATCGAAATCATTGCAAAATCAGGATTTACTGCGGTTCCGGTAGCAGTTTCAGATCAAGGAGCTATTCCGAGCAGTCAGGAAGAATCTGCTCAAGAATAGCGATTTCAGGGGATCAGCCTGCAATTTCACACCTTGGCAATCGACCTGCTAGTCTTAAGACATCGGTTGAATCTCTTTCACCGAAAATCCCGCAAAATTCTCCCGAAACTTCGGGCATTACTGCTGGATTGCAAACTACTCAAAACACAGAGGACACATACGTGACCGAGACAGTTGCCCAAGATAAAGGGCTGAACACCAAACTGCTTCCTGAGCTAAAGGCCATGGCTGCCGGGCTAGGAATTGAAGGCGCATCTGGAATGCGCAAAGCCGAACTTGTTAAGGCCATTGGCGCCAAACAGGGTGGCGGTCGAAGCTCTCGATCCGCATCTCGCCCAGCAGGTGCCGCTAAAGCGGAGAATGCTCGCGAGGACCGTGCGCCCCGTGAAGATCGCGAAGAGCGTGCCCCGCGTAATAATGATGGCGATAGCGAAAGCAGTGATCGCAATGATCGCGGCGACCGCAATGATCGCGGCGACCGTAACGACCGCAATGGTCGCAACAACCGACGTGGCCGAGACCGCAATGATCGCAATAGCAACGGCCGTAATAACCGCGGTAGCCGTGGTGGCGATCGTGACTATGACTTAGAAGTTTCTGACGATGACGTACTTCTTCCAGTCGCAGGAATTATCGACATTCTTGATAACTATGCTTTCGTGCGCACTTCTGGTTACTTGCCAGGTCCAAATGACGTTTACGTTTCCATGGGTCTTGTTAAGCGCTTTTCACTTCGTAAAGGCGATGCAGTAACCGGCCAGGTTAAGCAGCCCCGTGAAGGTGATCGTCCACAGAAGTTCAATCCTCTAGTTCGCATCGAATCCATCAACGGATTAGAGCCAGATGAATCCATTAAGCGCGTGGACTTTGGCAAGCTAACTCCGCTTTACCCGCAAGATCGTTTGCGCCTTGAAACCGTGCCAAACAACTTGGTAACTCGAGTAATCGACTTAGTTGCTCCTATTGGTAAGGGACAGCGCGGACTCATTGTTTCGCCGCCTAAGGCCGGTAAGACCATGATTTTGCAGAACATTGCAAATGCCATTGCTGAAAACAATCCTGAAGTTCACTTGATGGTTGTTTTGGTTGACGAGCGACCTGAAGAAGTAACTGACATGCAGCGTTCGGTCAAGGGTGAAGTTATTGCTTCAACTTTCGATCGTCCAGCTGAAGATCACACAACCATTGCCGAACTAGCAATTGAACGCGCAAAGCGTTTGGTTGAAATGGGACATGACGTAGTTGTGCTACTTGACTCCATGACTCGTCTTGGTCGCGCATACAACCTTTCAGCACCAGCATCCGGCCGTATTCTTTCTGGTGGTGTTGACTCAGCTGCGCTTTATCCACCAAAGAAATTCTTCGGTGCTGCTCGTAACATCGAAGAGGGTGGCTCGCTAACAATTTTGGCAACGGCCCTTGTTGATACCGGCTCTCGAATGGACGAAGTTATCTTCGAAGAATTCAAGGGCACTGGCAACATGGAACTTAAGCTTGATCGTCGCCTGGCAGATCGTCGTATCTTCCCAGCTGTGGACGTTGAAGCGTCAGGTACCCGACGCGAAGAAATTCTTTTGGCTGCAGATGAGCTAAAGGTGATTTGGAAGCTTCGCCGCGTGCTACATGCACTTGATTCACAGCAATCACTTGAATTACTGCTAACCAAGCTCCGGGAAACCAAGAGCAACCTTGACTTCTTGATGCAGGTTCAAAAAACCACACCAGAAGCACCAGGTGGCATGGGATCAGATTCGATGGATAACGTCGACTAAAGCAATTATTAAAAGGTCCGGCATTCATCAGAGTGTCGGACCTTTTATATTTGCATAGTCCAGTTACCCAGATAGATTCATCTCGTGCGAATGAAACTCTGGCTAATTGTTATCGAAGGCGCATTAGCTGCACTTGCTATTTTCGCGGGAATCTGGGCGTTTCAAATTTGGCAGGATTCGAACAGTCCCAAAGCTGGTGGCTGCCAGGAAACAATTGTCGTAGGTAAATCGGTTAATGGAGTAGAGATAACTGCATGCAGATTAATTGGATCCGCTATTGACTCAAAGAATGCGTTACTAGTTATTGGCACAATTCATGGAGATGAGCCGGATGGCAAGCGAGTCATAGACAAGTTGTTGACTCAGGCCGTATCGAAAGAATCTGAAATCTGGGTAATTCGCGATGGCAATCCCGATGGTGCCGTGTTAGTAACTCGTCGTAATGCTAACCGAGTTGATATAAATCGGAATTTCCCAATCAAGTGGGAAGCCTCAGATCCAACTGCGCGAACTTACAGCGGTCCAAGTCCAGCAAGTGAACCAGAAACTCTTGCGCTGATGCAAGCAGTCCAAAAGATTCAACCAACTCGGATCGTGGTGTTCCATCAGCCATATGCGCAGATTGACTGTCCACCAGAGCGACCGGCAACGATCAGCGATCGCCTTTCGCAAATAACCGGCTATAAATCCGAATGCATTCCAGGTGAAAAATCTGGATCACCAACAAATACCTACACTGGGACTTTTACTATCTGGGTTAACTCAACATTCCCCGATACCACCGCTGTAACGTTCGAACTGGGACTTACAACTTTGGATGCAAAGATCCAGACAATTGCAAAAGCCATGCGCACGCTAGCTGCAGAAACGGCATACTTGCCTTAAGAGGTGACGCGTGAAAGCGACTAAGGAATTTTTTCTCACAGGGACATTGCTAGATGGTCCATCGTTAGTTGCGCAAGGAAAAGATTTGGGAAACCAAATCGAAATGGGCACTAGTGCATTTTGTAAATTTCATGGTGTGAGTTCTGAGCTTGAGTACAAATTAAAGATGGCTAAAGCAGGTCGCACTATGACGGCCTTAACTATTGGCTTGACAGATTGGCCCGAAACCAAAAAGGGTCTAGAAAAAATCTGGCAAAAAACTTCAGATCGTGGTTTCTATATAGACAGATTTATTATCGCCTTGGATCGCCGAATGGGACTTCCGCCCGAGTATCGAGCCGGAGCGCTTAAAGAAACCGGTCCTATGTTGAATTCAGACTCGGAATGGAATGAAGTAGCTCATTCCATTCAAATCCAACCCCACATGGGCGACATGATGATCGGATCTCCATCATCGGTCGACAATACTCGTCGCGCTTTAACAGCAGGCGTGAACTATATCGGTAATTTATCGCAGTTCGCCTGGAAGTATCCAGGATGGCCGGGCGACGATATCGCGCAAATGAGCGAAGTAGTAAAAGCCCTTGGCATGATGGCGAGCAAAGCATCACAAGGGGCAGTGGTGCATTCCTACTTAGATGATGGCTTCCCAGCTCAATTTGGAGATTATGCCTCTTACATTGGTTGGGCAAAATTTGAAAGGTATGTAGTTGAAGAATTGATTGGTGCAAAACTTGCGCATGCCTATGGTGGCCTAACCCATGATCCAATTACAAAAACGATCGTAACGATGGCTATCGAAACGTTGCGACCGCCTGATGTTTGCTCATCGTTTTACTTTGGAAATACCACTCGATATACCCAAAACATTGAACAGAACTATGGAGTACTTGGCGTAGATGTTTTGTACATGATGCTGGCCGATCGACATTTGCGCGCTGGGTCATCGATTATGCCGGTTCCGGTTACTGAAGCCATCCGAGTTCCAACTCCCGAAGAAATTATTGATGTCCAAACAATTGCACATCACACTAAAGCTAAGTTGGATTCGATTTATCCAGTCACCAATTGGGAGAGTCTTGAGTTTCGAAGCCAAGAACTAGTAAAAAATGGAAACAAATTCTTTGACAATTTGATAAACGGATTATCAGAGCTTGGTGCAGACATAAAGGATCCGTTACAACTATTACTTGCAGTACGCCGATTGGGACCAAGCCAGCTAGAGCGAAGTTTTGGCGTAGGTACACCAACCGAAGATCCGCTATTTGATGGTTATGAGCCCTTAGTTCCAACTGACGTTCTAAAAGACTTCCTATCGGAGCGGGCAAAGATTAGGGAAGTGGTGCGCCCTGCAAACTGGATCCTGAATAAGTCTCATAAGCCAGTTATTGCCTCAAGTGATGTGCATGAAATTGGCATGAGACTTGTAATTGACGCTGTGGAAAGCCTGGATATAAAACCAATTATTGGCTCAGTTGGCATTGATCCTGATGAGTTAGCTGAATTAGCACTTCAAGAAAATGCCACCGCGGTTTTAATTTCAACTCACAATGGAATGGCACTAAGTTATGCCGAGAACCTTTTGGCAGAGCTAGCCAAACGAGAAATTTCACCGCAGGTAATAATTGGCGGGCGCCTCAACCAAGAGATTGAAGGTCAAGACATGCCAGTTGACGTTACTGAACAGCTCAAAGCCTTGGGGATAGACGTTTGCCTTGATCTAAAGGAACTAGCAAATTTAATTAGAAACTAGAGTGAAAAGCTTGGGTACTCATCTGTTACCAGTAAGAATGCGTAGCCATAAACTCGATTCCAATATTGTGTGACGCCCAAAAGAACTTCACCACTTGCTGCTGGCATCTTCCCAGTGAACAAAATCGTAAACCAAGTAAAGATCAGAACAGCCAAGCCATAAATTACGTAAACCAGTCCAACTAGGTAAAGCGGCAACGCAAGAAACCATTTAACTAATGGCAGATAACGATTGAGTTTCGCGCCACCATCAACATCTGGGAATGTGATTTTTACATCGGCACTTTCTTCAATTGATGGGTAGTTATCGTTTAGCAATAAAATGTAAGCCGAAACTCGCGTTGAAAGCGCCAAAAGAGCCTGATTAAAAGCCAACGCGTAAGACGGATAGATTCCCCGGAAAACAAGAGCTAGCACAATCGGCAGGAACAGTAATCCTGATAAGAAGGTAGATGCCTCACTGGAACCCGACCAAGCCGTAAAAGCTGAAACGAATATGGCAATAGGCACTACCAAGAAAATACGTAGTGCGACGGACTTGCGATCGCGATTTTCAAGTTGGATGGTAATTACAGTTTCAATTTGGTTACTCATAATTACAGAGTAACCCGCAGCATTAAGAAACCTTGACGTGGCTTAGATCTAAATCTTTATATTTTCCAGATTTCGTGTAATCACGGATGCGCTCAAAGCCCTCAAAAACCTCAACAAATGAAGTAGCAAGTGGTGAAATAGCAACGCGAATACTATTTGGAGCTCGGTAATCTGGAATCACTTTCATATCATCGCGCAAGCCACGTGCAATCTGGGCAGCTGCAGGATGGTAAATACTTATGTGCCCACCTCGTAATTTTGAATCTCGTGGCGTAACCAATTCAAAGCCAAGGGGAGCTAACCATTGATCAAATAGCTCGATCATCATGTCAGTGCCTTTGGATGCCTTGGCATTTATCGCTGAGATCGATGCAGCTTCAATCATCCCGAAGCCTTCATCAATGCAAAGTAAGCCAATGATTGATGGACTAGCAATTTGAAAGCCGCGCATACCTTCAATCTGCTCGAACTTCGATCCCATTAGGAATTGATTGCGTTGCGCGAACCATCCCTGTATTGGCATTTGTAATTCTGACTGCAGGCGCTTGCTCACGTATAACCAAGCAGGCGAGCCGGGTCCAGAGTTTCCATACTTGTAGGTACAGCCAACTGCCAAATCCACACCATCGAGATCGAACTGCATGTCGACTGCGCCAACTGCATGACTGGCATCCCAAACCAAAAGTGTGCCATTAGCGCGCACTAAGTCAGTGAGTTCTTTGATGTTGTGTAGTGCCCCGGACCGATAAGCAACTACTGACAGAGTTACAAGCGCAACATCGTCGGTCAGATAAGGCTTCAATATTGCTGGCGTGACTCGTTCGTCGCTAAACGGTTTTCCAACTTCATGTTCTTGTAAATCATTAGGAATCACAACTAAGTTCAAACCAAGTTCATCGGCAATACCTTGCATGATGTAGCGATCGGTAGGGAAGTTGGCTTCATCGGTGATTATGGTTTTGCGTCCAGGTCGAGCCGCAATTGCAGCGCGCACCAAGCGATAGAAATTTACGCTTGTGGTATCCATGGCCAGAGTCTGACCGGCACTAGCGCCGAGAGCTGCTCGACCAATTAGGTCACCAGTAGTTTCGGCCTTATCAATCCAGTCGGCCCAACCGTCGACGATCTTGGTTCCCCAGCCATTGACCAAGAAATCATTTATAGTCTCAATGGTTTTCTTAGGCAGGCGACCGAGTGAATTGCCATCTAAATAGCAAACTTCGGGGTCCGTGACGACAAATAAATCTTGGTATTTTGCCAATGGATCATTGGCATCTAGACCTAAGGCATCCTGACGAGTGAGCATGTCACTTAGGTTATTGCTTGACTGAAAAGCCCGTGACTTGACCCCAAATTATGCCCGTTTTGTAGGAATCCCTGAAAACTGGCACAATCAAGGGGTTAGTCGGTTCACGCAAGGCATCCGAGCCTGCGACCCGATCACAGTATTAATAAGGAGAAATCCGTGCAGACTGGTATCCACCCAGAGTACGTAGACACCACAGTCACTTGTGGTTGCGGAAATACATTTACAACTCGTAGCACCCAAAAGACCGGTGTTATCCACGCTGACGTATGCAGCGCTTGCCACCCGTTCTACACCGGCAAGCAAAAGATTCTTGATACTGGTGGCCGTGTTGCCAAGTTCGAGAAGCGCTTCGGTAAGCAGTCCTAGCTTTCTAAATGAGGTGTTGTCGTCGTCTTCGGATGATGACAGCGCCTCATTTTTTATCTCTGCATAACTTTTAGCACCACTTACTTAAGGAAAACTGATGGCACAAGACTTCAACAAGGTTGAAGCAATGGTTAGCGAGCTCGACGAGCTTGAAACCAAGCTCAGTGATCCTGCGACTCATAGCAATCCAAATGAAGCACGCCGCATTGGTAAGCGTCACGCAGAACTAAAGCCAGTAGTTGCCAAATATCGTGAATGGCTTCAACTCAGCGAGGATGAAATCGCAGCTCGCGAAATGGGTAGCGAAGATGCAGCATTCTTGGCAGAAGCCGAAGAGATGGCAATTGCCCGCGACACTGCTGCCGAAAAACTTCAAGAGATGTTGATTCCACGCGATCCAATGGATGGCAATGATGTGATTCTTGAAATCAAAGCTGGTGCTGGCGGCGAAGAGTCAGCATTATTTGCTGGCGATCTAATGCGCATGTATTTAAAGTTTGCTGAAAAGCGCGGTTGGGCAACTCAAGTTTTAGAAGCCGAAGAATCTGACATGGGTGGCTACAAAGATATTGCAATCGCGGTTAAGTCAAAAGGCGTCGTAGCGCCAGAAGATGCGCCATTTGCAAACCTAAAGTTTGAAGGTGGCGTGCATCGAGTGCAACGTGTGCCGGTTACGGAATCTCAAGGACGGATCCACACTTCCGCAGCTGGCGTATTAGTGCTTCCAGAAGCTGAAGAAGTTGATGTGACAATAGATCCAAACGATTTGCGCATTGACGTTTTTCGTTCATCCGGTCCTGGCGGGCAGAGTGTTAACACAACTGACTCGGCAGTTCGCATTACTCACGTTCCTACGGGAATTGTGGTTTCCTGTCAGAACGAAAAATCTCAGCTTCAGAATAAAGAATCTGCCATGCGAATTTTGCGAGCTCGCATGTTGGCTGCTGCGCAAGAAGCGGCAATGGCAGCCGCATCTGATGCCCGCAAGAGTCAGGTCCGTACTGTCGACCGGTCGGAGCGAATTCGTACCTATAACTTTCCAGAAAACCGGTTAGCTGATCATCGCGTTGGTTTTAAGAGCAATAACCTAGATGCAGTGATGAACGGTGATTTGGATCCAGTTATTGGTGCTTGCATCGAAGCGGACACCAAGGAACGACTCGCAACGCTAGGAGATTAATAATGGCTGAACCAGTTAAAGGCCCGGCTTCCTACTTTCCGTCAATTGAAAAGAATTACGGCAAGAAGATCGATGAATGGATGAAAATCCTTAAAAAAGCAAAAATCGAAAAGCATATGGAAATGGTTACTTTTCTAAAGGATGAATACGGCATGGGGCATGGTCATGCAAATGCACTTGTCGCTCACTTTAGAGCTCAGAAGTAATCAATGTCTGTCGAAACAAAAGCTCTATTAAGTAGTGCTGCGGCGCTGCTCGATCAAGCTGGAGTTTCGAGCTCACAAGTTGATGCCGAATTACTTCTTGCTCATGCCTGTGGCCTGGAACGTTCACAACTAGTTTCAGTTTCAGAAATCACTGCCGACCAAGAATTTGATTTCAATGCCTTAGTGGCCCGGAGAGCAAATCGCGTCCCCTTGCAACACTTAACGGGCTTTGCGTACTTTCGTCACTTAGCACTTGCAGTTGGTCCGGGCGTATTCGTACCGCGACCTGAAACAGAGCTTTTAGTTGAAGCTGCGATTGCACATTTAAAAAATATCCCAGCACCGCGCAATGTTGTTGATCTTTGCTCAGGTAGTGGTGCAATTGCCCTTTCGATTGCATTGGAAGTTCCAGGCACAATAGTTCTTGCAGTCGAACTTTCTGAAGACGCTGTCAAGTGGCTGGCCCACAACGTGGTTGATCACGCGGCTCAACTTGAAGCGGTGGGTTCACATGTATTTATTCATCATGGAAATGCCGGAGACCGAACTTTACTTGCTGACATGGTTGGACAGCTTGATGCAGTTGTAACAAATCCGCCCTACATTCCGCAGGACATGATTCCGCGAGACCCAGAAGCCAGAGATCATGATCCAGCGATGGCATTGTTTAGCGGGGAAGATGGATTGGATGTTGCGCGCGAAGTTGCCTTGGTCGGTGCTGACTTATTGCACCCTGGTGGATTCTTTGGCATGGAGCATGCTGATGTGCAAGGTGAAAGCGTTCCAGCGTTGCTGAATTCCATGTTAGGTATTTGGCAAGAGGTAAAAGATAATCAGGATTACAATCAACTACCTAGGTTTACTACCGCAGTTAGAACCACTAAGCCAAGCGTAGGAAGATAGTCTCGTGTCCGAAACTTTGTTAGTATCCCCACCTGCTTCAGGTTCTGATGTGCAGCAAGCAGTAGCGAAAGCAATTGCTGCAATTTCGGGTGGGGGACTTGTGGTGATTCCGACAGACACTTCCTATGCGGTAGTTTGCGATGTATTCAATTCAGCCGCCGTTACTAAATTACGGATGGCAAAAAAACAGATTGCCGAGATTGCCTTACCGATCGCCGCCGCATCACTGGACACTATTCGGGGTGTTGCAAACTTTTCAGTACTTGCAAATGATTTAGCCAGTGCTATGTGGCCAGGGGCGCTAACCATTTTGACGATTGCCCAAGATTCACTTTCTTGGAGTAATGGCCCGATGGACTCGGCACTAGCTGTTCGAGTTCCGCATCATGAAACTGCACTTGCAGTGCTTGCTGGGGTTGGACCTTGCGTTATGACTGGAACGCAGCAAGTTGGGCACGGCCCAGTCCAGACTGTGGAACAGGCACGAGCCCAATTGGGTGACTTGGTAGATTTTTACCTAGATGGTGGGGAGCTAGCGGGTGGAAATTCAACGGTCGTTGACGCCACAACTAACAATTTGCGACTGATTAGGGCCGGAGTAATTTCCCTAGAGCACATTCGGCAGGTACTTCCTGGCGTAATTGACGCCTCAGCAACAAATTAATTTCACCCTTAGACTGGTATTTCTGCGCGCCACGGCCAGAGTTACTAAAGGTGAATACGATGAGTGAAACTTTTTTCGGATCTGACTTTGCGCAGCTGCAATCAACAGATCCAGAGATTGCAAATGTGCTGCTAGATGAGCTAACCCGCTTACGCACAGGTATCCAGCTAATTGCATCTGAGAACTTCACTTCACCTGCAGTCTTAACAGCACTTGGTTCAACTTTAAGTAATAAGTACGCCGAAGGTTACCCGGGCAAGCGCTACTACGGCGGCTGCGAAGTTGTAGATGTGGCAGAAACCATTGGAATCGAAAGAGCCAAGTCACTTTTTGGCGCCGACCATGCAAACTTGCAACCACATTCTGGCGCGAGTGCAAACATTGCGGTCTTTGGTGCGTTCCTGCAGCCAGGCGATACTTACCTAGCTATGTCATTGCCTCACGGTGGTCACTTAACTCACGGTGCGGGTGTCTCTTACTCTGGAAAATGGTTTAACCCAGTTCACTATGGCGTTGCTGAGGGAACTGAAAATATCGATTACGACCAATTGCGGGATCTGGCTCGCGAGCACAAGCCAAAGATGATTATCGCTGGTGGCTCAGCAATTCCACGCTTAATTGACTTCAAAGCAATCCGCGAAATTGCTGACGAGGTTGGCGCAATCATGCACGTAGATGCCGCTCACTTCATCGGGCTAGTTGCTGGTAAAGCAATTCCGTCACCAGTTCCGTATGCAGATGTAGTTTCATTTACCACTCACAAAGTTTTGCGTGGTCCACGTTCGGGAATGATTGTTTGCAAGCAGGAACATGCGGCAGCAATTGATAAAGCGGTTTTCCCAATGATGCAGGGCGGTCCAATGATGCATGTGATTGCAGCCAAGGCTGTTGCGTTGAAGGAATGTGCGACACCTGAATATCAAAAATATGTAAAAGATGTAATTGTTAACTCCCAAGCCCTCACTGCTGGACTTGCGGCTGAAGGCATGCGACCGGTTACAGGTGGCACTGATACACACTTAGCGCTATTGGATCTGCAAGGTATCGATGTTTCAGGCAAGGAAGCAGAGCAGCGAGCAAGTGATTCAGGAATAGTTTTGAATAAGAATTCAATTCCGTACGATCCCAAACCAGCTGCGGTAACTTCGGGTGTTCGGGTTGGTACGCCATCGCTAACTACTCAAGGAATGGGTGTGCCAGAAATGGCAAAGATCGCTTCCATGATTGGCCGTGCGGTTAAAACAGATAATCCGTCAGTTCATGCCCAAATCAAGGCTGAGGTGCTTGATTTAACTGCTCAGTTCCCCGCATACCCGCGTTCTTAATTTCTCTGGGGTCTAACCTTTAGATATGCGCGAGTATTTACTGTGTCTAGCAGCAGCAGCTGCCGTGACGTATTTAGTGACACCATTCGCGCGGGCGTTAGCAATTCGCTTTGGTGCAATGGCCACAGTAAGAGATCGCGACGTACATATTTTCCCAACGCCTCGATGGGGTGGCTTGGCGATGCTCGTCGGATTAGGAGTTGCAATTATTCTGGCTAGTCAATTGCCACTAATGTCAACAATCTTTACTGATCGACGTCAGATCAACGCCTTAATTTATGGAAGTTTGATAATTGTTGTGCTGGGTGTCATCGATGACAAATTTGGATTAGATGCACCAACCAAACTCGTTGGTCAGATATTGGCGGCGGGTGCCATGGCCATGCAAGGCGTGACTTTAGTTTGGCTACCAATTCGCGGCACATTCATCTTGGATCCAACTACTTCAGTCTTGCTTACTGTTTTTGTTGTGTTGGTAAGTATCAATGCAGTAAATATGGTTGATGGGCTTGACGGCTTAGCAGCAAGCATTGTTATGGTCGGTGCCGGAGCATTCTTTGCCTATTCATATTTCTTATCTGTTGCCAATGGTTACCAGCGCGCGGCACTAGCAACTTTAGTATCGGCAGCGCTGATCGGAATGTGTGCTGGGTTCTTACCGCATAACTGGTATCGAGCTCGAGTTTTCATGGGGGATACCGGCTCTATGTTAATTGGCTTACTGATGGCGGCATCTTCAATCATGCTCACCGGACAAGTTGATCCTGGCGGGCTCAGTGGCGGAACATTGTTGCCGGCATTCTTACCGATTGTTTTACCACTATCCATTTTGGCGATTCCACTTTTAGATTTATTGCTTGCCGTGATTCGCCGAACCCGCAAAGGTCGGTCACCATTTGCTCCCGATAAGGAGCATCTGCATCACCGCTTGCTAAAGCTGGGCCACGGCCAAGAGCGCGCAGTTTTGATCATGACTGCTTTTACTGGATTGATTGCATTCGGAGCAGTCAGTACTGCATTTGTTCCGGTTTGGATTACTGGATTAGGGGCAGCATTAGGAGTGGTTGCACTTGCCAGCTGGGTTTTGAATCCTCCTCAATCCCGAACTCGTTCTATCAACTAGCCTTAATCGTTACTTAACTGAGAGACTGATGCATATGACAAGTCAGAAACTGATTCTTCGGGCCGCGCTTCCCACTTTCATTGTTGGAGCACTAGCCACAATCACGGGCTTTATTTCAAGTGGGATTGAAGGACTTATCGCAGGAGTATTTGGCACATTCTTAGTTGTGATTTTTTTTGCAGCTGGCCAGCTCGCCCTCGATAAAGTAATTCGGACTAATCCTGGCCTAGCCACTTCGATGGCACTACTGCTTTATTTGATCAAGATCGCGATTCTATTTGTGTTATTGCTGCTATTCCAGGACACCGAAGCCTTCGATACCAAGGTCTTTGCCGCCACAATAGTGTCTTGCACCGTGGTTTGGTTAGTGGCTGAAACCTGGGCATTTGCAACAGCAAAAGTGCTTTATGTTGAGCCTGGATCTGGTCCTGATGTTCGTCCAGTAGATACCTTCGAGCCTAAAGATTTGTGACTTTGTGAAAGTGCGCACAAAGTCGGGGGCTGGTTCCAGGCCCCCAAAATAACCTGATAATCTGGCGATGCAATGAAGGCAGACGGAGCTGAATTCCCCAACAGCGACGACAACCGTGCAACATCGGATATGGCCTGGCGTTCTGTTAGTAACTTAACCGCCGGGCTATTACTGTATGGCGGAATTGGTTGGTTCTTAGGACGAAAGTTCGGGCACCAAAATGCATTCATGGCCGCTGGTTTGATTCTCGGAATTGTTCTAGCGCTCTACCTCACCTACGCACGCGTTTCGGCAATGGGTCGAAACACCACTACGAGTGACCGGAGGAACGACCAGCTATGAGTGTTGTGAAGTTCAGTGGCGACACATCGTGTCCCGTAACACCGCACCTCAATTCCGGCTGTGGCTTCCCAGCACCAAATGCAGAGATTTTTTTCCTTGAGCCGTACACCACACTAAATATTGGTGGCATGGAATTTGTAATAGGCAAGGCTTCAATCTTGATTGCATTAGTTGCAATTATTGTTGCCACATTCTTTTTAGCAGCATCCCGTCCCCGCAAGATGGTGCCGGGCAAATTGCAATCATTAGGCGAGCAGGCTTACTTATTCGTGCGCGACCAAATTGCCCGCGAAGTAATTGGTAAAGACGGCGACCGCTTCGTTCCATTTCTAGGCTCACTATTTTTCTTTGTTTGGATTTCAAACTTGATGGGCGTCATTCCACTTGCGCAGTTCCCGATTATGTCGAGCTTGGCATTTCCGGTCTCTTTAACGCTCATGGTTTACATCACCTACATGTATCTAGGAATGAAGAACCAGGGCCCGCTTAAATTCTTCACTGGCGCAATGTTCCCACCTGGTGTGCCCAAGGCAATGTACGTGCTGCTTGCACCACTTGAACTACTTCAGCTAGTTGTAACTCGTCCCGTTACCCAGGCGATTCGTTTGTTTGCAAACATGTTTGCTGGTCACTTACTACTTACGACCTTTACCGTTGGTGCCTACTACTTGTTATCGCCATCAATTATTGGGGTACTGGGTTCGGCAACATCTTTTGGCGTAACTGTAGTTTTAACTGGTTTCGAAATGTTTATCCAAGGTCTACAGGCATTCATCTTCACGCTTTTGACCGCGGTCTACATCGGTGGTTCGTTACACGCTGAACACTAAATTTTCTTAGTCGAGAAATCGATTAGGACTTGCAAGACAGAAAGTAAACCTGAGTTGCTGGACAAGCCAGTAACTCTCGACAGAAGGAATATGTTATGTCAGTGCTAGCAGAAATAACCGGCTCAATCGGTTCAATCGGCTACGGCCTTGCAGCGATCGGCCCAGGCGTAGGCATCGGAATCATCTTTGGTAACGGTGTGCAAGCTATTGCACGTCAGCCAGAGGCTTACGGTGTAATTCGCCAGAATATGATTCTTGGCTTCGCGCTAACCGAAGCTTTGGCTCTAATCGGCTTCGTTGTCCCATTCGTTTTCGGTGCCTAATTCAAATCGAGGATTAACCTACCGTGTTTAACATCATCGCTGCTGAATCCGAAGTCAACATCCTGCGCTTGCCGCTTGATGAACTGATTATCGGAGCTCTTGCATTTGGAATCGTATTCTTTGCGCTGGCTAAATTTGCATTTCCTGCAATTAGTAAAACGCTCGAAGAGCGTGCCGATGCAATTGAGGGTGGGCTAGCGCGTGCGGAAAACTCACAAGCAGAGGCTGCGGCCATGCTTGAGCAGTACCGCGCTCAACTAGCTGACGCTCGCACCGAAGCAGCCAATATCCGTGCCGAGGCACAAGCAGAAAAAACAGTCATGATTGAAAACGCCCGCGGCGAAGCTGCTTCTGCAGCTGCCATCGTTACGGAGCGCGCTCAAGCCCAGATTGAAGCTGAACAAGCTCAGGCGATGACAACACTTCGTCGAGATGTCAGTGAACTTGCGCTAGCACTTGCTGGCAAAGTCGTTGGGGAATCCCTAACTGATGATGCTCGCGCTCGTGCTTCAGTGGATCGTTTCATTGCAGACCTCGAAAGTGAGGCAGCCAAGAAATGATCGGCGCATCCCGCAATAGTTTGGCATTAGTACAGGAGTCAATGCGCTCCCGTTCGAGTCAGAGCGATCTGTCCGCTCTGTCTGCTGAGTTACTTGCGGCTGCCGATATATTGGCTAGCGAAAAATCACTTCGACAATATCTGGCAGACAGTGGCCAGCCAATCGATGCTCGGACCTCGTTAATTAAAGATGTCTATGGCACCAAGGTAAGTTCCGGAACGCAAGACGTTTTAGCGGAACTTGTGGCTGCGCGCTGGTCATCAGATAACGATCTAGTGGACGCTGTTGAACTTCTTGGTTCACAGGCCGCGTTCGTTGCTGCTGATAAGGCTGGATCTCTTGACCGAGTGGAAAACGAAATTTTCCATTTTGGTCGCGCGGTTCAAGCCTCACCAGAATTGCAAATGACCCTTACGGATCCATCTTTGAGTTCCCAAACTAAGGCCGAAATTGTTGGCGACTTACTTGGTAGCAAAGTAGATGCGATCACTCTTGGCTTGATAAAGCATGTCGCGGGTAATTTACGCGGTCGCCGAGTTGATGCGGTTTTGGAAACTCTTGGTACCTTGGCTGCGGCTCAACGCAACCAAGTTGTAGCTGAGGTTCGGTCCGTTGTTGCACTAGATGCAGATCAAACTCGTCGTTTATCGGCTGCACTATCGAAGATCACTGGCAAGAATGTTCGGATCAACGTAGCTATTGATCCAGCAATAGTCGGCGGAATTTCAGTAACCATCGGAGAAGACGTAATTGATGGCTCTGTTGCTGCTCGACTAGAAAGCGCCCGCAGAGCACTGCTGGCATAACAACCCGTAATTTGACCAAGCACTAATAGGCAAGAACTAACAAGAAGAAAGCAGGACACCATGACGGAACTCTCGATCCGCCCGGATGAGATCCGCGATGCAATCGCTCGCAATGTTGAGTCGTTTGCAGCTGGCACTTCGCGCGAAGAAGTTGGACAGGTAACTCAGACCGGTGACGGTATTGCACGCGTTGAGGGTTTGCACTCCGCCATGACCAACGAATTACTTGAGTTCGAAGGTGGCCTTAAGGGCTTAGCTCTGAACCTTGATGTTCGCGAGATCGGTGCAGTTCTTCTCGGAGATGGTTCCAAGATCGCCGAAGGGCAGAGCGTAAAGCGCACTGGTGAGATCCTTTCGGTTCCAGTAGGCGATGGCTTCCTAGGTCGTGTTGTAGATCCACTTGGTAACCCAATTGATGGTCTTGGTCCAATAGTTGCTGAAGGTCGTCGTGCCCTTGAAACTCAGGCACCAACAGTTGTGCAGCGCCAACCGGTTAAAGAACCGATGTTAACTGGCCTTAAAGCCATCGACGCTATGACGGCTATTGGTCGTGGCCAACGTCAGCTAATCATTGGTGACCGCCAAACAGGTAAGACGGCTGTTGCAATCGACACAATTTTAAATCAGCGCGAGAACTGGAAGTCCGGTGACAAGAAGAAGCAGGTTAAGTGCATATACGTTGCCATCGGTCAAAAGGGTTCAACGATTGCTGCTGTTAAGGGCGCACTCGAAGAGTTTGGCGCGATGGAATACACCACAATCGTTGCAGCCCCGGCATCTGATCCAGCGGGCTTCAAGTACCTAGCTCCTTACACCGGTTCTGCAATTGGCCAGCACTGGATGTACAAGGGCGAACATGTTTTGATCGTCTTTGATGATCTTTCCAAGCAAGCTGAGGCTTACCGCGCGGTTTCCTTGTTACTTCGTCGTCCGCCAGGTCGCGAAGCTTACCCAGGTGACGTGTTCTACTTACACTCTCGTTTGCTAGAGCGTTGCGCAAAACTTTCTGACGAATTGGGCGCTGGCTCAATGACTGGACTACCGATCATTGAAACCAAAGCCAATGACGTTTCGGCATACATTCCGACCAACGTTATTTCCATTACGGATGGCCAGTGCTTCTTGGAATCGGATCTCTTCAACTCAGGTATTCGTCCGGCTATCAACGTAGGTATTTCGGTATCCCGCGTGGGTGGTTCTGCGCAGCCTAAGTCAATGAAGAAGGTTGCTGGTCGACTACGTCTTGACTTAGCTCAGTACCGCGAACTTGAAGCTTTCGCTGCCTTCGGTTCTGATCTAGATGCTGCATCAAAGGCTCAGCTTGGACGTGGTTCACGTTTAGTTGAATTGCTAAAGCAGGGTCAGTACCAACCTCAGTCCATGGAACGCGAAGCCGTGTCCGTTTGGTCTGGAACTTCTGGCAACTTAGATGACGTACCAGTGGAAGATATCCGTCGATTTGATTCTGAATTCCTTGATCAAATTGAACGCAACCACAACGCAATCTTCGAATCCATTCGCACCACAACTGATCTTTCCGATGACAACGTCAGTGCATTGGAAAAGGCAATTGGCGAATTCAAGAAGCAGTTCCGTACCACTGCAGGCCATTCTTTGGTAAACGATGCACCAGTTACAGCAATCGATGAAGCTGACATTGATGTCACTCAGATCGTGAAGGTCAAGGCCTAAAAATGGGAGCTCAACTGCGGGTCTACCGACGACGGATTAAATCCGTCCAGTCGACCAAGAAGATTACGAAGGCTATGGAGCTCATTGCTTCATCGCGTTTCGTCAAGGCGCAACAGCGCGTTGAAGCTTCTTTGCCTTACACTCAAGAACTGCTTCGAGCAATCTCTGCTGCAGTTTCGCACGGTAATAGCAAGGGTGCCTTGGTTTCTGAAGTTGAAAATCGTAAGCGTGCCGCAGTAATTCTGATTACTTCTGATCGTGGTCTTGCTGGTGCGTATTCCTCAGCCGTCATCAAAGAAGGCGAAGGGCTGAATGCACTTCTTAGCGAAGAAGGCGTTACGCCAGAGCACTACCTAGTAGGGCGTAAGTCAGTTGGTTACTACAAGTTCCGCGAGCGCAAGATTGCAAACTCCTGGACTGGTTTTACTGACCAACCAACTTACGAAGATGCAAAGCGCATTGCTTCTGCCGTGTTTGAAGCCTTCAACACTCCAACTGCCGAAGGTGGCGTAGACGAAATTCATTTGGTTTACACCCACTTCGTTAACATGGCTGTTCAACAAGTTCGAGTTCGCCGAATCCTTCCAGTGGAAATTCTTGAAGTTTCCAAAGCCGAGGCTTCCGAAAAACTAGATACCAAAGTTTTCCCACTTTATGACTTTGAGCCAAGCCCAGAAGCTGTACTCGAAGCTTTGTTACCTCGATACGTCGAGAACATGATTTACACCGCACTGTTGTTAGCTGCAGCCAGTGAACACGCCGCTCGTCGTCGTGCCATGAAGTCTGCATCTGATAACGCTGAAGAACTAATCCGCACACTTGCTCGTCAGGCCAACCAGGCCCGTCAGGCAGAAATCACCCAGGAAATCAGTGAAATCGTCGGCGGAGCCGACGCACTGGCGTCCGCATAACCAGGGAGTAAGTAGATATGACAACCACGACACAGACATCTGTCGGCCGGGTAGCACGAGTTACCGGTCCTGTTGTTGACGTTGAGTTTCCAGTCGAAGGCATGCCAGCGCTTTATAACGCGCTGGAAGTAGATGTTGACTTCGGTGATGGCGACAAGCGTCTGCTAACTCTTGAGGTCGCCCTACACATTGGCGACAACATGGTTCGCGCGATTTCCATGCAGCCAACTGACGGACTAGTCCGTGGCGCCGAAGTTCGCGACACTGGTGACTCAATCACAGTTCCAGTTGGCGATGTAACCAAGAGCCACGTTTGGAACACACTTGGTAAGCCACTTGACGTGCCAGAAGCATCTTTAGAAATCAAGGAGCGTTGGGGAATTCACCGTCCTGCTCCAACTTTCGATCAGCTTGAATCCAAGACTGAAGTGTTCTGGACAGGTATCAAAGTTATTGACTTGCTAACCCCTTACGTTAAGGGTGGAAAAATCGGCCTCATGGGTGGTGCCGGTGTTGGTAAGACTGTTTTGATTCAGGAAATGATTACTCGTGTTGCCAAGAACTTCGGTGGTGTTTCGGTATTCGCAGGTGTGGGTGAACGTACTCGTGAAGGTAACGACCTATTCCTTGAAATGACTGAGTCTGGTGTTATTGCAGATACTGCGCTGGTCTTTGGCCAGATGGATGAGCCACCGGGCACACGTCTTCGCGTAGCTTTGTCAGCGCTAACTATGGCTGAGTACTTCCGCGATGTACAAAAGCAGGACGTGTTGCTTTTCATCGACAACATCTTCCGCTTCACTCAGGCAGGTTCTGAAGTTTCAACACTTCTTGGCCGTATGCCTTCTGCTGTGGGTTACCAGCCAACACTTGCTGACGAAATGGGTGTGCTTCAAGAGCGCATTACATCAACACGTGGTCACTCCATCACTTCACTTCAGGCAATTTACGTTCCTGCAGATGACTTAACTGACCCGGCTCCAGCTGCAACCTTCGCTCACCTTGATGCGAACACCGTACTTAGCCGTCCGATTTCGGAAAAGGGTATTTACCCTGCTGTGGATCCACTTGATTCCAGCTCCCGTATTTTGGATGCCCGCTACGTTGGTGCCGAGCACTACGCTGTTGCTGCAGAAGTTAAGCGAATTCTTCAGAAGGCCAAGGAACTTCAGGACATCATCGCGATTCTTGGTATTGATGAACTTTCTGAAGAAGACAAGATCCTGGTTAACCGTGCCCGTCGCATCGAGCGCTTCTTGTCACAGAACATGTTCGTGGCTGAAGCTTTCACTGGCCAAAAGGGATCATTCGTTCCAGTTGAAGAAACTGTTGCATCCTTTAAGAAGCTAACTGAAGGTGAATACGATCACTTGCCAGAACAGGCATTCTTCATGGCTGGTGGCATCGATGACGTTATCGAGAACGCCAAGAAACTTCAGGGCTAATCGTGGCTGAACTCAACGTTTCCGTCGTAGCCGTCGACCGCAGTGTGTGGGTTGGCCCAGCTAAGTCGATCGTTGCCAAAACTCCAGAAGGCGAGATCGGCATCCTGCCAGGTCACGAACCAGTGCTTTCACTTTTGGTTAATGGGGTAGTTCGCATTGAACCTACCGAAGGCGCCAAAGTTGCGATTGCAGTTCATGGGGGATTCGTTGCTATGGATTCTGACAACGTTCGGATCTTGGCCGAGACTGCTGAACTATCAAGTGATATTGATATTGAGCGGGCGCAAAAGGCATTAGACAAAGCTCGAGTTGCTGGCGAAGATTCTCCAGAAGCCCTAGCTGCAGTTCATCGCGCAGAAACTCGCTTAAAGGCAGCAGCTGCAGTAACAGCAACTGGAATGCATAGCTAGAAATTTCAAATCAAGGCCAGGGTCCAGTGGATCCTGGCCTTGATTTTTATAAATGCTAGATCGTCTAGGCTCTAGGCATGGCACCGCGCATTGCAGTAGTTGGCAGTATTAACGCTGACTTAGTAGTTCAAATGCCAAAGCTCCCTGGCCGTGGCGAAACTGTTAGTAGCTCAGAACCGAAATGGTTTCCCGGTGGCAAAGGCGCAAACCAAGCCGTTGCTGCAGCGCGCATGGGCGGCAATGTATCTATGTTTGGCGCAGTTGGCGATGATGAGCCCGGCCAAATGTGTCTTGCGGCATTATCGCAAAGCGGAGTATCGGTCGAAGCTGTAGCAAAAGTTTCTTCGCCAACCAGCACTGCGTTAGTGATGGTTGAACATTCAGGCGAAAACCAAATAGTTGTTGCAGATGGCGCTAACCAACATGCCTCATTTGATTCAACACAAATTTCCTCGGCAGATGCCGTCATAGTGCAATTCGAAATTCCCGAATCAGTAATCATTGCAGCCGGGAAAGCCGCTACTGGAATTTTTTGTCTAAATGCGGCTCCGGTGCGAACTATTTCAGATGAACTAGCTGAGTTAGTTGATGTGCTCATAGTCAACGAACATGAGTTTGCTGAATTAGGTAAACCACAATCTGGATTGGTTATCGTAACTGCAGGTGCTAACGAAGTTGTGGCTTATCAAGATGGGCAAGTGGTTGCCAAATCTGTGCCACCAGTAGTTGCTGCGCTAGATACCGTCGGCGCTGGCGACACATTTGTTGGTGCATTTATTGTTGCCTACGCATCGGGTGCTTCGGTTTCGCAAGCACTTGATCGCGCGTGCGCCGCATCGGCGCTTTCCACTCTAAAACTTGGCGCTCAATCTGGAATGCCCACAGCAACTGAAGTAGATTCTTTTCTAAATTCCAATACTAACTAAAAGGAAAATAATGACTCGCGCGTTACTAATTGATACTGATCCCGGCATTGATGATGCTGTCGCGATTGCATTGGCCCTGGCATCACCTGAAGTAAACGTAATTGGTATCACAACTGTTGGTGGCAATTCGGGTCTGGCAGCGACAACACGTAATGCATTGCGCTTACTAGAGTTCTTTGGCCGATCTGATATTCCAGTTGCTTCGGGCTATGACGAGCCATACGGCCGAGCCAAGATGGAAACAGGATATGAACCAGTTCATGGGAACGATGGTCTTGCCGGTGTTGACTTACCAGAACCCACTACCAAAGCGGTTTCAACTGATGCGCCAGCGTTTTTAGCAGACAAAATTCGAAATTCACCGTACCCAGTTACATTAATTGCAATCGGCCCATTAACTAACATTGCGCACTTAGTCGATAAGCACCCAGATGTAATTCCAATGATCGAACGATTTGTGATTATGGGTGGCGCAGCACGAACTGGCAACGTAACCCCAGTGGCCGAATTCAATATTTGGCATGACCCAGAAGCGGCAAAGCGAGTGTTTGCAAGTGGCATTAATACTGTGATGGTTGGGCTTGATGTTACACATTCCGTTAAAACGCATGAACACCTGTGGGGTTGGTTAAAAGACGGCAGTAAGTTCGGAAATGTTTTCGATCATATCTTGACCTCTTATACGGATTTTTATTCAATGTTTTATGGCGAGCGCATGACACATCAACATGATGCGTTAGCTATGGCAGAAGCGATCTGGCCAAACATGATGGAACTGGAACCAGCCTTCATTGACGTCGAATGTCAGGGAGATCTAACTACCGGTATGACAGTAACTGACACGCGATTGCGCAATGACGTTAAGCCAAATGGCTATGTTGCCTGGAGTATTGATGGCGATGAGTTCCACACCAGGCTGATGTCAGCCTTAGCAGCACTTGCCAGCACTGTCGGCTAACTTTTGCGATCGATCAGCGAGTATTACCTGGTTGCCATAGGACATCGCCAATTTCTTTATTGGCAACACGCGAAAGTATAAACAGCAGGTCTGAAAGGCGATTTAAATAGTTTGCTGCAAGCATGTTCATGCCGCCGTGATACATATCAATCGCTGCCCAAGTGCTGCGTTCGGCGCGTCTGGTTACAGTCCGAGCTACATGTAAGTGAGCTGCGCCAACGGTGCCACCAGGCAGAATAAACGAACGCAAAGCTTCGAGTTCTTCGTTGAAAGTATCACATGCTGTTTCGAGTCTTTCAATGTAATCCTGAGTTACCCGAAGCGGTTCGTGAGCTGGGTTATCAATTACAGGAGTACATAGATCTGCGCCAACGTCAAAAAGTTCGTTTTGAATTTTGGTTAGCAGCTCCGAAAGGTCCGCACGAAGTTCACCAGCCGCAATGGCAAGGCCAATCGCGCTATTGGCTTCGTCTACATCTGCATAGGCTTTTAGCCGCGGATCATTTTTACCGGTTCGACTCATGTCGCCAAGGTTGGTAGTGCCATCATCGCCAGTGCGGGTATAGATTCGCGTTAAATTAACCATGTCCCTAGCCTATGGCCGCGAAGCGATAACTGCTTTTCACGGTGTTTACTCGACTTTTTCAGGCTTCGAATTTAAATGTCCAAAAGCACAGTATTCTGCTTAATCGTGGAGGTTTTCCGGATTCAAGGAGGCGCCCGCCTGGTTGGCGAGGTGCACGTTACCGGTGCCAAAAATAGCAGCCTGAAACTTATGGCAGCAGCTTTACTTGCACCTGGGGTGACAACTATCCATGCGGTGCCAAACATCCTCGACGTCACGATCATGGCAGAACTGCTTCGTCGCCTGGGTTGCACAGTTAATTACAGCGCCGTCAGTGAAACCGTAACCATCGACGTGCCGGAAACTATTGAGCATCGCGCAGATTATGACTTAGTGCGACGCATGCGGGCTTCAATCGCAGTACTAGGGCCATTAGTAGCTCGCACTGGTGCTGCTGATGTAGCACTTCCTGGTGGCGATGCAATTGGATCGCGCGGACTAGATATGCACACAGCCGGACTTGAACGTATGGGTGCAACTGTCACCAACGAACACGGGTACTTGGTGGTGCATGCGCCTGACGGTGGCTTAGTTGGAACGCATGTGTATTTAGATTTTCCTAGCGTCGGTGCTACCGAGACATTACTTATGGCAGCAGTAACTGCAAGTGGGCAAACAATTATTGATAACGCAGCTCGGGAACCTGAAATTGTAGACATCTGCAACATGTTGGTTTCGATGGGTGGGCAAATTTCAGGCATTGGAACATCGCTACTAACGATTTCTGGAGTTAGCGCATTGCGCGCAACTGAGTACACCACAGTCTCAGATCGGATAGTTGCTGGTACTTGGGCAGTAGCTGCAGTAATCACCCGCGGTGACGTTACGGTGCATAATGCAAATCCAGAGCATCTTTCAATCGTGTTAGAGAAGCTCACCACTGTTGGTGCAAATGTGGAGATCACTGGTGATGGCTTTAGAGTCCAAATGGATCGCCGGCCAACTGCAGTTGATATTGTTACTTTGCCGTACCCAGGATTTCCTACTGACCTGCAACCTCAATTCATCGCACTGAATTCAATTGCTGAAGGTTCAGCAATGGTTACTGAAAATTTATTTGAAGCCAGATTTAGATTTGTGCAAGAACTAAGTCGACTCGGCGCCGAAGTTCGTACCGATGGCCATCACGCTTTGATTCGAGGTAGATCACAGTTATCGGGCGCACCGGTAGAGGCAACTGACATCCGTGCAGGGGCTGGGCTAGTACTAGCCGGTCTTGTTTCTGATGGCGAGACGGTAGTTCACGCAATTGAGCACATAGATCGTGGATACGTAGATTTTGAAACCCAGCTGGCAACATTAGGGGCAAATATTGTTCGCGAAGCTAGCCCTGAGCTCGCTTAAGAATATTTTTTGCCAGATCTAAATCTTTAGGCCAAACCATAATCCTGGGACCATCGTTAGTTTGTGCCAAACTTGCTCGCACACCCGCATCGACTAAAGAACGACGCAAAACTTCACCTTCGATGTAGTTATTGGGAGTCGCAACCGGGACCAGCATGCCGTATTCGTCCGGACTTCCTGATTTCGCAGTTCGCTCTACCACTGAACTGCCACGGGCAAATGCCCACCGCAAGATAATAACCATTAAGCCGATTCCGGCAAAGGCCATAAATGGCCCAAAGAAATATGAAAATGAACTCCATGCCGGCACGTAATGATTCTGCCGTAATCAATGCAACGGCGCTATGGCTAGCAGCGCTGACTGCAGTAACTTCTGTATCTGCCAGACTAGGGACATGAGCTTTAAGCAAATTGGGGTAGTTGGACTGGGCATTATGGGTGCCGGAATCGTGGAAGTTTTTGCGCGAGCAGGCTACGCAGTAACCGGTGTTGCAGAATCTGGACCGGCAGTTACAGCTGGTCAGTCGAACTTAGCTAAGTCTTTAGGGCGCGCAGTTACCAAGGAAAAATTAACCCAAGATGAAAGTGATGAAATTACTGCCCGCGTAATTTTTGGAGAAGATTTCTCCCTACTAGCGAATTGCGATCTAGTTATTGAAGCAGCGCCGGAAATTTTGTCGTTAAAGACTCAAATATTTCGTCAGTTAGATGCGGTCGTAAAGCCAGCCGGAATTCTAGCTACAAACACCTCAAGCCTTTCGGTAACTGACATCGCACATGCGACAAACCGACCAGCGCAAGTTGTTGGTATGCACTTCTTTAATCCCGCACCGGTACAAAAATTTGTTGAAGTAATTTCAACTGCAAAGTCTGATCCAAAAGTTGTTGCCCAAATCGCCGAACTTGGTACATCTCTAGGAAAACATCTAGCGCAAATTTCTGATCAACCAGGATTCATTGTTAATAAACTCCTGCTGCGGTATTTGAATCATGCAGTTCAGATCCTGGATTCGGGACAAGGTACCAAAGAACAAATTGATGCAGCGATGCGCGAACTTTCGAACTATCCAATGGGGCCTTGCGAACTGTTGGATCTAATTGGTATCGATACTTGCGTAGAAATTTTAAAAACTATTCATGCTGATACTGGTCTTGAAATTGATAAACCAGCCGTAGGAATGGTTGAGCTCGTTGCTGCTGGACATAAAGGTCGTAAGTCTGGTGCCGGATTTTATGATTACTCTCAGTCAGCCCAAATCCCTACAGATTCAAACGAATCCGTAAAAAAGCAGATTCATAATGACTTGCTCATTGCGTATCTTGGCGATTGCATTGCAATGGAAGCAACAGGCTATGCAGCTAAATCTGATATCGACTCTGGCATGCGTCTAGGGTGTGGATTACCGCAAGGTCCATTTGAAGTAATAGACAGCATGGGAATTGAATCAGTTAGAGCTGCCCAAGCCGAACTTGCACAACGCAGTGGGGTAACGGACTATCAACCGCTGGCGTTCTAGTAATTCTAGGAATTGAACTTAGACTTAACCCATGGGCCGCCGAAATCGCAGAGAGTCAGACCAAGAGCCACCTGAGCTCAAACTTGGCAATTTCGCCCGCACCGAAAATCATTCCGATGGGGAATGGAAAGTAACTTCGCTCACTGGTGAAACTTCGGTGAAGGTTTATAGGTGCCCGGGCTGCCAAGGAGAAATTCAACCTGGAACCGCACATATTGTTGCTTGGAATATTGATTACTCTGCCGAAGATCGGCGCCATTGGCATACCGCGTGCTGGAAACGTAGAACGCCAAGTAGGTACTAGTGGCAGATTTAGTTTCAAATAGCGTGCTTCCCGCAAACCGGGAAGCCATTACCTTAACGACTTCTGATGGCCTGAAGTTAGTCGGTGAATTGGCAATGCCAATTTCCGGAGCACCAAAAGCCACAATATTGTTACTTCATCCAAATCCAACTGGCGGTGGCATGATGGACAGCCACCTGTTCAAGAAAGCGGCCTGGCGACTTCCTGCGTTAGCTGACGTAGCAATTTTGCGCTGGAATACTCGCGGAACTTGTAGCAAAGCTGGCCGAAGCGAAGGGGAGTACGACAAAGGAATAGCTGAAGGATTGGATTTAGCGGCCGCTTTGGAATTTGCTAAGTCACGGGGACTAGAAAACATTTGGTTAGTTGGCTGGTCATTTGGAACTGATGTGACATTAATGCATGGAAATGTTGATCCAGTGCAAGGCGCAGTTTTATTTAGTCCACCTTTGATGTGGAGTACGGCAGAGCATTTGCAATCTTGGACTGATTCAATGCGCCCATTGCTGGCATTAGTTCCCGAACTTGATGATTACTTAAAACCACCTGAAGCGAAGGAGAAGTTTGCAGTGGTCGCGCAGTGCGAAGTTGTTGCAATTCCAGAATGTCGCCATCTCTGGGTTGGTGAAAAGTTTGTCCGGATCGCATGGAACTTAGCGCTTAAAAAAATCAGACCTGAAATGCCAGAGCTCAGTTGGAATTGGGATGGCGAAATGACTCGCTGGGACGACTTAAAAGATAACTCGACTTGCAATTAAGGCAATTGCACTAATTCGACTAACACGCCACCAGTATCTTTTGGATGAACAAAATTTATTGCCGAGCCAGCAGTGCCAATTCTTGATTCAGGATAAATCAATCGCATCCCAGCGCTAAGGACTGCTGCCATTGCTGCATTAATGTCAGTAACTCGAAATGCAAGTTGTTGAATGCCTTCACCATTGCGGTCTAGAAATTTTGCAATAGTTGAATCTGAATTCAATGGGGCCAGCAATTGAATGCGCGAGCCATCTGCCAGATCTAGCATCGCTTCTTCGATACCTTGGGATTCATTAATTTCACGATGGGATACCTCGAGGCCAAAAGTCTGGGACCATCGAGTGATCGCAGCATCCAAGTCTGGAACTGCGAGTCCAACATGGTCGATTCCCAGCAATGTTTCGCCAAGGGCTTGGCTGACAGTGGCCATGAAATTCCCCGCATTCATTGGGTGGATTCTTTCTTGTGACAAGCATATCGCTAAGGTGACTGTAAGGGACTTTGTGCCCCTAATCTCTTAACCTGAAAGGTACTTCATGTCCGTCATAGTTGGTGGTGCTCGCACTGGAATCGGTCGATTGCTGGGTTCACTAAAAGATGTATCCGCTGTTGAGCTTGGCGCGGTGGCAATCAAAGGTGCCTTAGCTAAGTCCGGGGTGTCAGCATCTGATGTTGATTACGTAATCATGGGACATGTTTTGCAGGCCGGAGCTGGCCAAATGCCTGCGCGCCAAGCCGCAATTAAAGCAGGAATCGGCCTGGACGTGCCGGCAATCAGCATTAATAAAGTATGCCTTTCTGGAATTAACGCGATTGCAATGGCAGATCAATTGATCCGTTCCGGTGAAGCAGATGTAGTTGTTGCTGGTGGCATGGAGAGCATGACAAATTCACCACATGTACTTGTCGGCAGTCGAGAAGGAATGAAGTACGGCGACTGGACGCTGAAAGACACCATGGCATTTGATGGCTTGTTCTGCGCTATCGATCAACTCGGTATGGGTGAAGCCACAGATAAATACACTGCGAACGCCAAGATTTCCCGCGAACGCCAAGACGAATTTTCCGCCAAGTCACATCAACGAGCTGCTTCGGCGCACGCAGCCGGCCTATTTGACGATGAAATTGTGCCAGTCGCGATTCCACAGCGCAAAGGTGATCCAATCATGTTTGCGACCGACGAAGGTATCCGCACGGAAACCACATCTGAATCCTTAGGCAAACTCCGCCCAGCCTTTGATGCGAATGGCACCATAACTGCAGGTTCATCATCACAAATTAGCGATGGCGCCGCCGCAGTAATTGTTATGAGTGAAAAGAAAGCTGCTGAACTTGGCTTAACTGTGCTAGCTGAGATTCTTTCGCATGGCATGGTGGCAGGTCCTGATGCCTCACTAGTTGCCCAACCAGCTCGCGCAATCAAAAAAGCAGCTGAAAAAATTGGCTTGGATCCCGCTGGTCTTGATCTTTACGAAATGAACGAAGCTTTTGCTTCCGTTGCATTGGTAAGCATGGATCAGCTTGGTATCGACGATTCAAAAGTAAATGTCAACGGTGGCGCAATAGCGCTTGGACATCCAATCGGAATGTCGGGAGCCCGCATCGTTTTACATCTTGCTAATGAACTTAAGCGTCGCGGTGGTGGCACAGGTGCGGCTGCACTTTGTGGCGGCGGCGGTCAAGGTGACGCACTTATTATTCGAGTTCCGTAAGTCGGTTCGCTATGCACCCGTTAATTGAAAGCGCAATCGCTGGTGATGTGCGTGCACTAGGTAAAGTCCTAAGCGAAATTGAAGATGGTGCTACAGATTTAAGCGAACTATTGGCAGGTATCCCAAGTGGTGCTGGTTCTAAAATCGGCAACGCGCAAGTAATAGGAATTACCGGGCCGCCTGGAGTTGGCAAGTCAACGACAACTGGTGCATTAATCACTGAGTACCGAAAGCAAAATTTGCGAGTAGCAGTCTTGGCTGTCGATCCCTCATCACCAGTTACTGGCGGAGCGCTCCTTGGCGACCGAATTCGCATGCAGGAGCACGCACTTGATGAAGGTGTGTTCATTCGCTCCATGTCATCACGCGGACAGCTAGGTGGACTTTCTAGCGCAACTCAGGCAGCAGCAAAAATCCTCGATGCAGTCGGCTTCGATATCGTGATCGTAGAAACAGTTGGCGTTGGCCAGTCTGAAGTAGATGTTGTAAATGCTGTGGACACTGTGATCTTGGTGTTAGCACCTGGCGCTGGCGATGGAATCCAAGCTGCTAAAGCGGGAATTTTAGAAATCGCAGATTTGTACGTCGTGAATAAAGCTGACCGAGAAGGCGCCGAAGGTGTAGTGCGGGAACTTCGTTCCATGCTGGGTCTGGGTGTTAGTGATTCTGCTGGTTGGTCACCGGAAATTGTTACAACAACTGCAACTAATGGTCTAGGTATTCCGGAATTAGTTACGGCAATTTCGAATCATCGAACTTGGGCGATTGCCTCGGGTAGTCGGGATCTGCGAGTTGCGCATCGGGCTAAGACGGGCTTGCGACGGGCAGTCCTCACGGCACTGTCGGATCAGATCGAGTTACATTCGGCGCGAATTGATGAATTAAGTGCCCAAGTGGCAAGCGGAAACCTAAGCACTGATGAAGCCGTTACATCGATCCTGAGAGAACTGGGTATTTCTAAGCATTAGTTTTACCTTGCAATTATTTGCGCCACAATAGAGATGTGACGCAATCAAATATGAACCTGCAAGGCGCAATTGATCTGGGCGCAGTAGCAGCCGCGCGTGAAGCGCAAGCAAAAGCTGCCCAAGTTGCAGCTGAACGGGCAAATAATCCGATCGCAGCCTCTCTAATAATTGATGTCACCACTGCAACTTTTGAACAAGACGTAATTGCCCAATCAATGACCGTTCCAGTAGTAGTGGATCTATGGGCTACTTGGTGCGAGCCGTGTAAACAACTTTCGCCGATTCTAGAAAAGCTCGCGTTGGAATATGACGGACGCTGGATTCTGGCAAAAATTGATGTTGATGCCGAGCCACAAGTAGCAGCAGCATTTCAGGTGCAATCTATCCCAACCGTTTACGCCGTTATTGGTGGACAAGTTGCACCTATGTTTCAGGGCGCCATGCCAGAACCACAAGTACGTCAAGTACTGGAAACAGTTTTAGCTGAAGCCGAAAAAATTGGAATTTCCAGTCAGGTCGGGGAGTCCGAAAGTGAAGAAGTTAGACAGGCACCTAGTGACCCAAGGTTTGATGCGGCTGAATCCGCATTAGAAGCCGGTGATTGGCCAGCTGCAGTAAATGCCTACCAAACTATTTTGGCTGCCAGCCCGGCTGACCCGATTGCAAAAATCGGATTGTTGAATGTCCACTTACTGCAGCGCACAGATGGCCGCGAGTTAGCGGATGATATTGCTACTGTAACTTTAGAAACTGATTCAGTGTTACGTGCAGCAGATGCCACCTTTTTAATGGGTGAGTACCTTGATGCCTTCGCGCTTTTGATTGAACATATCAAGAACTCCGCTGGCAAAGATCGTGATCAAACGCGAGAACGCTTACTAGAACTATTTGAAATTGCTGGACCAGCCGACCCTGCAGTTGTTAAGGGTCGAAGCGCACTAACTAACGCACTCTTCTAGCCACTTTTTAACCAAGTTTTACTGTCACCTAACCTCTGGCTAGGCTTGAGTTGTGTATGAATTTATCAGAGTTGAACGCCAAGAGCGGATTGCCGTTATCCATCTAGATCGTCCGAAAATGAACGTACTAAATCGGGCCATGCAAGAAGAGATCAAAGCAGTTGCCTTGGAAGTTTCAGCCTCGGATGACGTGCGTGCAGTAGTCATTTATGGTGGCGACCGTACTTTTGCAGCTGGTGCGGACATTAAAGAAATGATCGACTGGAATGGCGAAGTTGCTCGGCGCGAAACTCCTGGATTGCAAGCTTGCTTCAATGCTGTTGGTGACATTCCGGTTCCAACGATTGCCGCAATAACTGGATACGCCCTCGGCGGCGGCCTGGAACTTGCATTGAGTTGTGACTTTAGAATCGCTGCTTCGAATGCGGTAATGGGTCAACCGGAAATCTTGCTTGGCATCATTCCTGGTGGCGGTGGCACGCAGCGACTTGCTCGCTTGATTGGACCATCTCGCGCGAAAGATCTAATTTTCACTGGACGACGCGTAGATGCTGACGAAGCACTAACTCTTGGCTTAGTAAATGAAGTTGTTGATTCAAGTGATGTGTTAAAGCGCGCTATGGAGCTTGCCAATCTTTATGGCACCGGTCCAGTCACCGCCCTGAAGGCAGCAAAGCGCGGAATCGACAAGGGCGGCGAACAATTGCTTTCGGATGGTTTGGTTATGGAGCAGGGACTATTCGCTGGCCAGTTCGACACCAATGACCAGAAGGTTGGCATGAAGTCCTTCGTCGAAAATGGTCCAGGTAAGGCAGATTTCTCTTAATCTCACAGGCCATTGGCTTGGGAGCCCCCCAAATAGCGCTTGCCGTTAAAGGGGTTAGGCTAGGTAAATACGGATTGTATCCAATCTCACAGCACCAGAGATTGTAGTAATTCGCCGCCAATGCAAGGCTCTTTCTCAAGTACATAAGGAGTGCAAGTGAAGATTTGTGTCTGCGTAAAGCAAGTTCCAGATAGTTGGGCCGAAAAGAAGCTAACTGCTGGAGATAGCACGCTGGATCGCGCTGCCGCGGATCGAGTCGTAAATGAACTCGATGAGTATGCGGTCGAAGAAGCACTTCGCATTATTGAAGCCGGCGAAGGTGAAGTAACAATTCTTTCCATGGGTCCTGACGAAGCTGCCGACAGTGTTCGTAAGGCAATTTCGATGGGCGCACACGCTGGAATTCACGTCAGTGATCCAGCGCTTTACGGATCTGATGCTTTGGCAACTTCCTTGGTGCTAGCTAAAGCCATCGAAGGCCGCGGCTTTGATTTAATAATTTTCGGTTCCGAATCAACTGACGCGCGCATGAGCGTGGTGCCCGCAATGGTTGCCGCTCGTTTGGGTCTGCCACAGATGACTTTTGCAAACAAGGTAGAAGTATCTGGCTCGAACCTTACTATTCATCGAGTAACTGACTATGGCTATGACGAAGTTCAATCAACACTTCCTGCCGTAGTTTCCGTGGTTGAAAAAACCAATGAACCACGCTACCCATCATTTAAAAACATCATGGCTGCTAAGAAAGCACCGATGGAAACTTTGAGTCTTTCGGATCTTGGACTTGATGCGGCAACTGTAGGTCTGGCTAACGCTTGGAGTGAAGTCAAAGACTTTGCAGAACGTCCTGCTAAAGCAAAGGGCACAGTAATTACTGATGAAGGTAATGGCGCTGAAAAAATTGAAGAATTCCTTGTCACACAGAAGTTCATATAGGAGTCGCAATGTCTGAAGTATTAGTTCTCGTTGAGCATTCCGAAGGCACCATTAAAAAGGTGTCACTCGAACTTCTAGCTATGGCTGCTGGCATTGGTGAACCAAGCGCAGTTTTTGTTGGACCTGGCGCAGATGCGGCAATTGCCACGCTGGGTGACCATGGAGCCAAAGTAGTTTATGTCGCTGATGGCCAAGCCATGTTGGATCACGTTGTGGTTCCAACGGTTGATGTTTTGGCGAAGTTGGTGGCTGAAAAATCACCAGATGCTGTGTTGATTCCATCTTCCGCAGACGGTAAAGAAATTGCTGGCCGACTTGCAATTGCTGTTGACTCTGGCGTGATCACTGATGCTGTTGCAGTCTCAGCTGATGCGATTGCAACTCAAAACGTATTTGGTGGCGCAACAATTGTGCATTCCAAAGTTTCTAAAGGAACACCGATCATTACTGTTCGGACAAATTCAATTGCACCAGTGCAGTCGGGTGGCACAGCAACTCGTGTCGACGTGGCCGTTGAAATTAGCGCAGTCGCCGGTTCCACAAAAGTAGTAAATCGTGTTTCAGTGCAAAAGAGTGGTCGTCCAGATCTTTCCGAAGCTGCGATCGTCGTTTCGGGTGGACGTGGTGTTGGCAGTGACGCTGGTTTTGCAAGCGTGATCGAGCCACTGGCCGATGCACTCGGCGCTGCCGTTGGTGCATCACGCGCTGCTACAGATGCTGGTTGGTACCCGCATCAGTTCCAAGTTGGGCAAACTGGTAAAACCGTTTCCCCGCAGCTCTATGTAGCAAATGGAATTTCTGGGGCCATTCAACATCGCGCCGGCATGCAAACTTCAAAGACTGTAGTGGTTGTAAATAAGGATCCAGATGCGCCAATCTTTGACTTGGCTGACTTTGGTGTTGTTGGCGACCTACATTCCGTGGTCCCAGATCTGACAACTCGGGTAAAGGCACGTAAGTAACCCACAAACTAAGGGTTTTCTGATTTTTCTGAAAACTCAAGTATTCGTTAACTCATCTAGACTGGGGATATGGCGTATTTAGATCACGCTGCAACGACCCCAATGCTTCCGGAGGCCGTTGCGGCCATGACCGAGTTGCTGGGTAAACCGGGTAACCCGTCTTCTTTGCATGCCTCGGGCCGAAAAGCGCGAAGACTTGTTGAAGAATCCCGCGAGCGCGTTGCCAGATCATTGGGTTGCAGTTCAGCCGAGGTGGTATTTACTGCTGGTGGAACTGAAGCCAACAATATTGGCGTTAAAGGAATTGCTTGGGATCAGCGAAATCGGGATCCGCGTCGCAATCGAATAATCACAAGCGCAGTAGAACATCATGCCGTGATGGATCCAGTTCGCTGGTTGGGCGAATCTGAAGGTTTTGAAGTTACTTGGGTTAAGCCTGATTCCTTCGGACAGATTACGCCGGATGCATTGCGTAGCGCATTAGGTGAAGATCCAACTGATGTTGGACTAGTCAGCATCATTCTGGCTAACAATGAAGTTGGAACTATTAACGACATTGCTGCGCTAACTGCAGTTACTCGCGAATTTGGAATTCGCTTCCATACTGATGCTGTGCAAGCCCCAGCTTGGCTTGAAGTTAACTTTTCACAACTTGGCGTTTGCGCGATGAGCGTTTCGGGACATAAAGTCGGCGGACCACACGGCATTGGCGCATTAGTTATAAGTAGAGACTGTCATGTCACACCACTCATCCATGGTGGTGGCCAAGAACGTGACGTTCGTTCCGGCACATTAGATGCTCCAGCCATTGTGGGATTTGCAACTGCACTTGAAATTACTTCCGCACGAAAAGTAGAAACTGTTGCAAGAGTAAGTGCACTTCGAGATGATTTAGTTCGCCGCGTTCGAGAAATTGCTCCCGATGCAATTTACAACGGCTCGGTTACCGACCGACTTGCTAATAATGCGCACTTTGTATTTCCAGGTTGCTTGGGAGATTCACTTCTGATGCTGCTTGATGCTCAAGGTGTTGAATGCTCAGTTGGTTCAGCTTGTAGCGCTGGTGTGCCGCAACCGTCACATGTATTACTGGGGATGGGCGCAGATGAAGATGCAGCTCGCAGCACTTTGCGATTCACACTTGGCCCAGATTCAACGCAAGCCGATGTCGATGCCTTAATCAACGCGTTACCAAGTGCCATCGATCGGGCTAAGCGCGCTGGCGTTCCAAAAATTACAACAGCGCCGGTGCGTGTCTGATGCGAGTACTAGCCGCCCTTTCTGGTGGCGTTGATTCGGCAGTTGCAGCAGCACGAGCTGTTGATGCTGGCCATGACGTAACCGCAGTTCACTTGGCGTTGTCGCGCAATCCGCAGTCACATCGAACAGGCGCTAGAGGTTGCTGCACAATCGAAGATTCCAACGACGCATTTCGCGCCGCAGATATGCTCGGTGCACCATTTTATGTATGGGATCTATCTTCGGAATTTCAGGAAAAAGTTATCGAAGACTTTATTTCAGAGTATGCTGCTGGTCGCACACCAAACCCATGCCTACGTTGCAACGAGAGCATAAAGTTCGAGGCAGTTTTAGATCGTGCCATGGCACTTGGCTTTGATGCGGTTTGTACGGGCCATTATGCGCAGATTTTCCAAGGACCAAATGGTGCCGAACTCCATCGCGCGGTAGATCCACTTAAAGATCAGTCTTACGTACTGGGTGTTTTAACAGCTGAGCAAATTTCCTATTCAATGTTCCCGCTAGGCGACAGCACTAAAGTTGAAGTTCGCGCCGAAGCTGATCGTCGCGGAATTTTGGTAGCAGCTAAGCCTGATAGTCATGATATTTGTTTTATTCCTGATGGCGATACTGCTGGTTGGCTTTCGCGCCAAATTGAATCGGTACCTGGTGAAGTTATCGACGCTGAAACTGGGAACAAAGTTGGAACGCACGCAGGTGCGCATGCCTTTACTGTTGGTCAACGACGTGGGCTGGCATTGGGGAATCCAACTGGTGATGGTGAACGACGCTATGTAGTTGATGTTGATGTAAAAAACAATGTTGTCATGGTTGGACCACCGGTATTACTAGATATTGATTTGATCGAAGCAATCAAGCCTCGGTGGTCAGGCCCAATTCCCGCTAATGGCAGCAGAATTCATGTGCAGATTCGCGCACATGGGGAAGCCTTGCCAGCCTCAGTTCACATTGGCGATGAGCTGGTAACAATTCAACTTGATGAACACTTGCGTGGGTTAGCTGCCGGTCAAGCCGCAGTTATGTATGACGGCACTCGCGTTATTGGCAGTGCGACAATTTCTCGCTCGCGCCGATCGGCATCCGTATAGTGCAACCCGCTGCAGTAACTGGCGTCGGAGCCTGGCCAGGTACTGATGTGCACGAAGTCGCCGTCACCATTCGCGATGTCTGTCCTGACTTCCCGCATTTGGCTGAATTGCCAGAGCGCGGTCCAGGTGCAGAAATGATTGGTCGCACCATGGGATTAATTAGTCAGGTTGCAAGTGACTTTTCAGTTTCAACAGTTCCAACGGGCTGGCGATTAACTAGTGCTCGCGGCAAAGATATGGTTCGGGCTGCATCGTTTATGAGTAATGACCTGGATGAAATTGAATCGGTATATGAAGGATTTGCGGGTGATTTCAAGATTCAAGTTGTTGGACCTTGGACTTTAGCGGCGAGCGTAGAATCCCGTTCTGGCGAAATGCTATTGCGAGACCCGGGCGTAGTTCGCGATTTGGCGCAAGCCTTAGTCACAACAGTAGAACGACACATCGCGGATGTGGCACGGCGATTACCGCAAGCCCGAATCACGATCCAATTTGATGAACCGTTACTGCGCGATGTGCTGCGAGGCTCGGTACCAACGCAAAGTGGTTGGGCAGCTTATGCAGCAGTGGAACCTGTACTCGTAGCCGAAACCTTAAAGACCATTTTCAGCGCACATGATGGCAACACCATTGTTCATAGTTGTGCTGACGAATTGCCATTTGATTTACTACGCCAAGCCGGAGTAACTGGCATTTCATATGACGTTGCTTTGGTTGGAGATAAGGCCACGGACTTCTTGGGTGAGCAAATCGACGCTGGTGGATTTGTAGTTTTAGGGATTGAGCCAAGTACGACGGCAAAAGCACTTGCTGGGGTACGCAGACTTGGCGGGCGAATTGGCTATTCCGACGAAGACTGGAATCAGCACATTCTTTTGTCGCCACCATGCGACTTAATTGACATGCCACTGTCACAGGCTCGCGAGAGAATGGAATCATTAAGTGAGGTTTCGCGCGCGCTAGTGGAGGTTGATCAGTGAGCATTCCAGCTGCTGCCCGCAAACGCCGCGATGAACTAGTTGATCTGGTCAACGAGGCGAGGGCAAATTACTACCAGCATGACAAACCAACGATTTCTGATGCCGATTATGACAAGTATTTCCAGGAACTTGTTGAGTTAGAAACTAAGCACCCAGAACTAGTTGCTGGCGATTCACCGACACAGAGTGTTGGCGGCGAAGCATCCGATGAGTTTGGCGAATTTGAACACCCAACTCGGATGTGGAGTTTGGACAATGTATTCGACTACGAAGAGCTAGATGCTTGGTTTGCCCGAGTAGGCAACCATAACTTTTTATGTGAATTAAAAATTGATGGACTTGCCATAAATGCGGTCTACCGAAATGGTGTTCTTGAAACTCTGGCCACCCGAGGCAGCGGAGCGGTTGGCGAAAACGTCACAGCGAGCTTGGAGTATTTAACTTGTATCCCAAAGCAATTGACCGCTAGTAAAGGTACAAAGTTTCCGGAACTGCTCGAAGTTCGTGGGGAAGTGTATTTTTCGTTAGCCGAATTTGATCAGATTAATCTTGAAGTCACCGCAACAGGACGAACTGCTTTTGCTAACCCGCGCAATGCTGCAGCGGGAACGTTGCGACAACGTATTGATAATCGCGTAGCAGCTGTTGCAGAGGCAACAAAACGAGCCGAAGGCAAAACTGCAGACTCCAAGCAGGTCGCCTCACTTACAAAACATTCGGATGAATTACAGCGAGCTACAAGTGCACTATCGCGCTTGGGATTAATCGTGCACGGTATTGGTACCCACGAAGGCTTTGAAATACCAACGCAATCACATGCATATGAATTGTTAAAGAGTTGGGGATTGCCGACGTCCGATCGCGTCAAGGTACTTAAGTCTGTGGCAGAAGTAAAGAAATACGTTGAGCATCATGGGGAACATCGTCACGACATTGAACACGATATAGATGGCGTAGTAATCAAAGTTGACAGCCTGGCGGAACAAGATGAACTTGGATTTACTGCCAGAGCACCGCGATGGGCAATCGCATACAAGTACCCACCAACTGTGGTTCGCACTAGATTGCTTGACATCGGCGTTCAAGTTGGTCGTACTGGTCGGATAACACCCAGAGCTGCAGTCGAACCGGTTCTTGTTGCTGGGTCCACCGTTTCCTTTGCGACTTTGCATAACGGGTATGAAGTTGTGCGAAAGGGCTTGTTACTTGGAGACATGGTTTTCTTGCGCAAGGCCGGAGATGTGATTCCAGAAATTTTGGGTCCAGTTGTTGAACTACGCGATGGATCCGAGCGAGAATTCCAAATGCCAACGAAATGTCCAGAGTGCGGCAGCAAATTAGCTCCAGAAAAAGAAGATGATAAAGATTTACGCTGCCTTAATACCCGCAGCTGCCCGGCTCAACTTCGTGGTCGACTAGAACACCTGGGTTCACGCAGCATTTTGGATATTGAAGGACTCGGTGAAAAAGCGGCTCGCGCGCTTCTCGAAGACAAGATTATTTCTGATGAAGGTGACTTGTTTTCACTTACTGCAGAAATACTGCAACAAAGTGATTTTTTTGTTAAAGGCGCAAACCGTGAATTAGCTGAAAATGCGAAACTTCTTTTGGCACAACTTGAAATTGCAAAAACTAAACCACTGTGGCGCTTCATTTGTGCGCTAAGTATGCGCCACATTGGTCCGCCAACTGCCCAGGCATTAACGCGTGAGTTCACAAGTTTGGAGCGGATTGCAGCTGCGCCAGCCGAGAAGCTCGCACAGATCGAAGGTATTGGCCAAACAATTGCCGAATCAATTACGCAATGGTTTGCTGAAGATTGGCATGCCGAAATTATTGAAAAATGGAAGCGCGCAGGCTGCGTATTGGAACAAGAACTTGTTGAGTCCGGACCGCAACCTCTTGCTGGATTAACAATTGTGGTTACGGGCACAATGGTTGACTTCACTCGTGATGGAGCCTCCGAGGAAATCACAAGTAGAGGTGGCAAAGCCTCGGGCTCAGTATCGAAAAATACCGATTTTGTCGTGGTTGGACCTGGTGCTGGATCTAAAGAGACTAAAGCGATCGAACTTGGCCGTCCGATATTGGATGAAGCTGGTTTCAAGATATTGCTATCCGATGGTCCTGCGGCGGCGCTGGCACATCTTGGCTTGGCCTAGCGCGAAATCTCATTCGGCCAATTCCCAATAGAATTAAGCCATGTCCGGAATTTCGCAAGACGACGTTGCGCACTTGGCGCACTTGGCTCGAATTAGCATTCCAGCAGATCAGCTTGGTCATTACGCCGATCAGCTCGGTGCGATTTTGGATGCGGTCGCGCAGGTATCCAGCCTGGATACTTCAGATGTGCCAGCCATGAGCCACCCAGTTCCGATGACAAATGTTTTTCGTGAGGATATTCCAGGAGTTTCGTTAACAGCGGCGCAAGCGCTATCTGGCGCACCAGCAGTAGAAGACGAACGTTTCCGAGTCCCACGCATTTTGGATGAGGAGTAGCAGTGTCTGACCTCATACGTAAAGATGCCTCGGAACTTGCGGGCCTAGTTTCCTCGGGAGAAGTTTCCGCAGTAGAAGTTGCAAAGGCTCACCTAGATCGCATCGCAGCTGTTGATGGCGCAGTTCACGCTTTCTTGCATGTTGATACTGCTGGTGCATTATCAGCTGCTGCTGCGGTAGATGCAAAAGTTAAATCCGGAGAAAAACTTTCCGTTCTTGCCGGAGTACCACTTGGGCTAAAAGATATTTTGGCAACGAATGGTCTGCCTACAACTTGTGGTTCAAGAGTGCTTGACGGTTGGATACCGCCTTACGATGCAACAGTTGTTACTAAGTTGCGGGAAGCCGGAATTGTAATTCTGGGTAAAACCAACATGGATGAATTTGCCATGGGGTCTTCGACTGAACATTCGGCATTTGGCCCAACCCACAATCCTTGGGACCTAGATCGAATTCCAGGTGGCTCGGGCGGTGGCTCATCTGCATGTGTGTCTGCTTTTGAAGCACCACTTGCAATCGGTACCGATACTGGCGGTTCCATTCGACAGCCTGCAGCAGTTACTGGATCTGTCGGTGTTAAGCCAACTTATGGTGGCGTAAGTCGTTACGGCATTGTCGCCTTGGCATCATCGCTTGACCAAGCTGGACCGTGTGCGCGAAATGTTCTAGACACAGCAATGTTGCATAGCGTCATTGCAGGACACGATCCAATGGATTCAACTTCGATTAACTCACCAGTTCCCGATGTGATTGCAGCTGCTAAGCGTGCCGACATAAAAGGAATGAAAGTCGGTGTTATCAAGGAACTTGGTGGCGAAGGTTATCAAGCCGGCGTTCGATCCAGATTTGACGAAAGCGTAGCGCTAATCGAAAGCCTGGGCGCCGAAGTAGTTGAAGTTTCTTGTCCAAGTTTTCCTTCGGCACTGGCTGCTTACTATTTGATCTTGCCAAGTGAGGCATCAAGTAACTTGGCGAAGTTTGATGGCATTCGCTTTGGAAACCGCGTTGGTGACGACGGTACTAAATCTGTGGAACAAGTAATGAGCGAGACTCGCGCTGCCGGATTTGGTTCTGAAGTTATTCGTCGAATTATTCTTGGAACTTATGCACTTTCAGCAGGCTATTACGACGCTTACTATGGCCAGGCTCAGAAAGTTAGAACTTTAATTAAGCGCGATTTCGATGCTGCGTTTGCAAAAGTTGATGTATTGATCTCACCAACTGCGCCAACAACTGCATTCAAAATTGGCGAAAAATTGGATGACCCACTTGCCATGTATTTAAATGACGTAGCAACGATTCCAGTAAACATGGCCGGGTTGCCAGGTATGTCACTTCCTATTGGCTTAGCTCCTGAAGATGGACTACCAGTTGGACTGCAGATCATTGCTCCAGCAATGGCCGATGATCGCTTGTACAACGTGGGAGCTGCAATCGAGCGCGAATTGTTGGCCAAGTGGGGCGGCCCGCTACTGGCGCAGGCTCCAGAGTTGGCAGGTGCGTAATGGCTGAAGCAATTATGAACTATGACGAAGCTATTTCGAAGTTTGATCCAGTTCTAGGACTAGAAGTGCACGTAGAACTTGGCACTAACACCAAAATGTTCTGTGGTTGCTCGACTGTTTTCGGCGCGCCACCAAACACTCACGTTTGCCCAGTTTGTTTAGGTTTACCTGGCGCATTGCCAACACTTAACAAAATTGGTGTGGAGTCAGCAATTCGTATCGGCCTGGCGCTAAATTGCGAAATTGCGCAGTGGTGTCGATTCGCTCGCAAAAACTATTTCTATCCAGACATGCCAAAAAACTTCCAAACTTCTCAATACGACGAACCAATTGCATTCGAAGGTTACTTAGATGTTGAAATCGACACCGATGAAGGTCGCAAGACTTTCCGGGTTCCGATTGAGCGCGCTCACATGGAAGAAGACACCGGTAAGAACTCGCACGTCGGTGGCGCAACTGGTCGTATCCATGGCGCCGATTATTCGCTTGTTGACTACAACCGTGCTGGAATTCCATTAATTGAAATTGTTACCAAGCCAATTACTGGCACTGGAAAATATGCGCCAGAAGTTGCTAAGGCATATGTTGCTGCGCTTCGCGATATTCTTCGTGGACTTGGGGTATCGGATGTGAAGATGGAACAGGGCTCACTTCGCTGCGACGTTAACCTTTCACTTCGCGAAACTCCAGAATCAAAACTGGGCATCCGCTCGGAAACTAAGAATGTGAACTCACTTCGTTCTGTCGAGCGCGCTGTTCGTTATGAAGTAACTCGTCATGCAGCCAGACTTACTGCTGGCGATAGCGTTGTGCAAGAAACTCGGCACTGGCATGAAGATACGGGTATCTCAACTTCAGGTCGTCCAAAGTCAGATGCGGAAGATTACCGATACTTCCCAGAGCCTGACTTGCTACCAATCGCGCCATCTCGCGAATGGGTTGAAGAACTACGCGCCACAATTCCAGAAAACCCTGCCGTACGCCGAGCCCGTCTAGTAGCTGATTGGGGTTTAAGCGAACTTGATATGAATACCGTTATCAATTCCGGCGCACTGGATTTAATTGTGGAAGCGGTCGACGCCGGGGTAGACGCGGCTGCAGCACGCAAGTGGTGGACTGGCGAACTATCTAGAATTGCAAACGATCGCGGAATTGAATTAGAAGAACTTCCAGTTACCCCAGTTCATCTGAAGCGCCTTGAGGAATTAATCACCGCTGGATCGCTCAATGACAAGTTGGCACGTCAAGCTCTCGAAGGTGTAATTGCCGGCGAAGGTGACATTGACGCTATCGTGGCAGCTCGCGGCCTTGCGGTTGTGTCGGATGACGGCCCACTGCTTGCTGCAATTGATGAAGCGTTAGCTGCAGATCCGGCTGTCGCTGAAACTATCAAGTCTGGAAAGCTTGCAGCTGCTGGTTCAGTTGTTGGCGCCGTCATGAAGGCAACTCGGGGTCAAGCTGATGCTGCTCGCGTCCGCGAATTGCTTTTCGAAAAACTTGGCGTCTCGGAATAGTTGTTTTCTATGAAGGATTCCGAAGTTTTTGAAGGCGCAGACGATGTGCAACAGGAAAAATGGGAACGCGACTTAATTGAAAAGTATCCAGAATCTGCAAGCCATGTTGCCGAGTCGAAGCAGCGCATGTCAGGGTGGTCAAAAGAAGATGTCGTACTAATTCAAAAAGAACTAGCTGAGATTGATGCCCGCTTAGTCGAGTTAATTGATGCAGGTGTTGAACCAGAAGATTCCCGCACTCAAGACGTAATTGCAGATCACTTTCGCTGGGTTTCGCAATTTTGGAGTCCGAATGCTGAAGCATATGTAGCCCTCGGAGATATGTATAACGAGAGCCCAGATTTTCTAGAGCGATTTAATGGAATTCATCCAAAGCTGGCACCATTTCAACGTGATGCCATGGCACATTATGCGCTGAACGCACTTATCAACGAATAAAACTTGGTCGGAAATCTCCTAAGTCCAGAACCCGTTCAATAATCGCCATGGCTCGAACTAATCCTTTTTCATCATTCACACGCGCCGCAACACCCAGTCCAACGGGCAGACCGTCCACTAGTCCCATCGGCAACGAGCCAAGTGGCCAGCCTGCAATTGCCGGAGCATGTGTCATCCAGCTGGCATTGCCAAAGTCATCTCCGTGACCAAGCGTGGAAACCCAAGCCGGCGCGTAAGGAATTCCAACTAACACATCTACCTCGGCAAGTGCTGGAGTAAGAACTTTGGTTATTGCCCAATCCAAGTTCCGTTCCCGCGCAGCCTGGTACACATCATTTCTGCCGCCAGAGGTAAGGGCAAGATCAAAGTATTCCTGCTCAAAGTGAGCCATCTCAATTTCTGAATTCTGCCTGTTGAATTCCACAACATCCACGAGAGATTTAACTCCTTCACAAGCTCGCTTGCTCAGGTAATTTGAGAGATCTTCAACTAGTTCGTGAAAAAGAACAACACCTTCATCATCGCCAGCTTGTTCAGGCATTTCTTCGACAAGAACATCGACCAATTCAATGCCTGCATCGATAAGTTTTGCCAACGTTTCTTCGAATAACTTATTGGCGCCATCATGACTAGTCATCCAGGAACGGACAACACCAATGCGAAGTGGCTCATCGTTGTTACATAGATCAACTAATCCAGTTTGACCGGTTAACACTTCGAGTAACATCGCAGCATCTTCGACACTTCTTGCTAACGGGCCTGGAACGTCTTGACTTAAGCTAACGGGCACAACTCCTGCAGTAGACACTGAGCCAACTGTTGGCTTGATTCCAACCACGCCATTTAATGAAGCTGGACAAACAATGGAGCCATCTGTCTCAGTTCCAACTGCAAAAGGAATTAGCCCTGCGGCAACAGCAGCCCCTGAACCTGATGAAGATCCACCTGCACTGTGTTTATATTTCCAAGGATTTGCCGTTAAGCCACCAACAGCGGACCAGCCGCTTGTGGAATTTCCAGAACGAATATTTGCCCACTCCGAAAGGTTTGTGCTTCCCATAATGATTGCACCAGCAGCGCGAAGGCGAGAAACAATCTCGGCGTCCTCAACTACGGTGCGCCCGGCTAATGCAAGTGATCCAGCAGTTCCAGGTAATCCGATTGCTTGAATGTTGTCCTTAACCAGTACTGGAATTCCGTGAAGCGATCCGGTTGCAACACGTGAGTCACAGACTTCGGCTTGTTGCATCAAGTCAGTTGAAATGGCGAGCACAGATTGAAGTCCACCGTCACAGTCATCAATTGTTTGGATGCGATGCAGCAAAGTGCTGACCAATTCAACGCTAGTGAAATCGCCAGCCCGACGGCCTTCAACTAAGTCAAAGGCGGAAGTAAATCCAACATCAGCAGTACTGGAGTCAGGATCGGTCATTCACCTATGGTGACACATGCCCACCGGATGTTCATTGGGAATCGGATAGTTGCCAGAATGGACTCATGACTCGTCATATTATTGCGCCAGACTGGATAGCCAAGGGTTACGAATTCCCAGCGGACGTCAAAGTTACCGAATGTGACGATCTTGCGGAATTAGCTGCATCGGAAATTGCCAGTGTTGATTTTGTGGTTATGCCATATGAAGGCTCAACGATTTCGATTAGTGAGGCGATTTCGCGATTGCCTAATGTCAAAGTGCTGCAAACTCTGACGGCTGGGTTTGATAACGTGCAGCCGCATGTGCCTGCTGGTGTAACACTTTGTAATGCCGCTGGCGTGCATGATGATTCAACTTCTGAACTTGCTGTGTTGCTAACCCTAAGTGTGTTACGAGACATGCCACGGTCTTACAAAGCCCAACAAGAACATCTCTGGGAAACATATTTTGCTCGCTCGCTTGCTGACAAAACCGTATTGCTAATCGGATATGGAAATGTTGGCAAAGCTGCGGAAAAGCGTTTGCTAGGTTTTGGTTGCAAAGTAATTCCAGTTGCCCGAACCGCTCGAGACCATGTACATGCCATCTCTGAGCTGCCAAACCTGATTCCATCAGCTGACGTTGTGATGTTGATTGTTCCGAACAATCCAGGAACTGTGAATCTGGTGAACGCAAATTTTTTGGCCAGCATGAAAGACAATTCAGTTCTAGTAAATGTTGCTCGCGGAGTCGTTGTTGATACTGAGGCATTGCTAGCCGAGCTCAAGACTGGGCGAATTAGCGCAGCCCTGGATGTAACAGAACCTGAGCCGCTTCCAGCAGATCATCCACTCTGGTCGCTACCAAATGTCATCATTACTTCGCATAACGGGGGAGAAGGCGATGTGTTTTGGGATCGCGCGCGAGCCAGGATTCACAGCCAGTTCGATCTTTGGTTTGCTGGCAAGCCCTTGGAATGCGTAATTGCCCCTGAGGAGACTTCGTAATATTTCGAGGTAGATTTATCTCATGCCAAACATGAAGCCACGAAGCGGACAAGTAACAGACGGTATCGAACGTGCCCCAGCTCGCGGCATGCTGCGCGCAGTAGGAATGGGAGATGCTGATTGGGTTAAGCCCCAGATCGGTATTGCATCTTCGTGGAATGAAATCACCCCTTGCAACCTCTCGCTTGATCGCTTGGCTAAGGCATCCAAAGAAGGCGTATTGAATGCCGGTGGTTTCCCAATGCAGTTTGGAACCATCTCGGTATCTGATGGAATTTCCATGGGTCATGAAGGCATGCACTTCTCACTTGTTAGTCGGGAAATCATTGCCGACTCAGTAGAAGCAGTTATGCAAGCTGAGCGACTTGATGGCATGGTCAACTTCGCAGGTTGCGATAAGTCATTACCTGGCATGTTGATGGCAGCAGCGCGACTTGATGTGGCAAGTGTTTTCGTATACGCCGGATCAATCCTTCCTGGAAACGTAACGCTTTCTGATGGCAGTAATCGCGATGTAACGATCATTGATGCTTTTGAAGCAGTTGGCGCATGTGCTCGTGGCCTGATGAGCGAAGAAGACGTTGACCGGATTGAGCGAGCAATCTGCCCAGGCGAAGGTGCATGTGGTGGCATGTACACCGCGAACACTATGGCCTCAGCTGCTGAAGCTATGGGTATGTCATTGCCAGGATCAGCTGCGCCACCTGCAGTAGATCGACGACGCGATGGTTTTGCAATTGCATCTGGCGAAGCAGTAGTGAATTTGATTGCGCAGGGCATCACAACTAGAGACATCATTACTAAGCAATCTCTCGAGAACGCGATCGCAATTGTTATGGCCTTTGGCGGATCGACTAACGCAGTTCTCCACTTACTAGCAATCGCACATGAAGCAAATGTCGATTTGCACTTAGAAGATTTCCATCGAATTGGATCAAAAGTTCCGTTGTTGGCAGATGTAAAGCCGTTTGGTCGATATGTAATGAGCGACGTAGATCGTGTCGGTGGCGTTCCAGTTGTGATGCGCGCGCTACTAGATGCAGGACTTATGAATGGCGATTGCTTAACTGTTACCGGAAAAACTATGGCTGAGAATTTAGCGGACCTAGATTCCCCAGATCCTGACGGTGACATTGTTCACGCCATGAACAATCCAATGGGCGGCACTGGCGGTATCTCAATTTTGGGCGGCTCGCTGGCACCTTTAGGCGCAGTTTGCAAAACTGCCGGTATTCCAGTTGATGTTTTCGAGGGTCCAGCAAAGGTTTATGAGCGCGAGCGCGCAGCCATGGATGCGTTGGAAAGTGGCGACATCCAATCTGGCGATGTTGTAATCATCCGTTACGAAGGACCAAAGGGTGGTCCAGGTATGCGCGAAATGCTCATGATTACGGGAGCTATTAAGGGTGCCGGACTCGGCAAAGAAGTGATGCTCATCACTGACGGTCGATTCAGTGGGGGGACTACCGGGCTATGTATTGGGCACGTTGCTCCAGAAGCCGTTGATGGTGGACCAATTGCATTTGTTGAACACGGCGATAAAGTTCGAATCAACATCAGCGAACGCACGCTAGATCTTCTAGTTGATGAGTCAGTCCTAGTTGAGCGCCGCAAGCACTTTAAGCCAGTTCCACATAAATATGATCGTGGAGTATTAGCTAAGTATGTAAAGCTTGTGGGCTCTGCTAGTAATGGCGCAGTCTGCGATTAGGAAACGCTAACTCGACCAGCTTCTAGTCGGGCAACCGGAACTCTAAACGGCGAACAAGATACATAATCTAGACCGACATCGTGGAAGAACTTGATTGATTCTGGATCGCCACCATGTTCACCGCAAACTCCCAGCTTTATATCTGGGCGAGTGGCACGACCCTTGTCTACGGCTATTCTAATTAACGCTCCAACGCCATCAACGTCTAATGATTCAAATGGTGAAACCGTAAAGATGCCGCGATCTAAGTAAGTAGCAAAGAATGATGCTTCGACATCATCGCGACTAAAGCCCCAAGTTGTTTGCGTTAGATCGTTCGTACCAAACGAAAAGAACTCAGCAGCTTCGGCCACACGTTGCGCAGTTAATGCAGCGCGCGGAAGTTCAATCATGGTTCCGATAGAAAATGGCAATTCGATGTTCTCGGCTTTGGCAATATCGGCAAGCAGTACGTCAATTTCATCTCTGATTAAGTGCAATTCCATAACCGATCCCACCAGTGGAATCATGATCTCAACTTTTGGCTTACCGCCATCTCGAAGGCGCTTGATTGCAGCTTGCGCAATTGCCCGCACCTGCATAGCAAACAGCCCAGGAACTACTAGTCCAAGTCGGACACCGCGCAGCCCAAGCATTGGATTTGATTCGTGCAATCTATCTACCGCAGTCAGCAGTAATTCCTGACGCGAGACATCTTCGTTACGTTCTTGACCTATGGCAACTTCAACCATCAAGTCCGCACGATCTGGCAGGAACTCATGCAATGGGGGATCGAGCAATCTAACGGTTACTGGCAAGTTGTCCATGGCTTCAAAGATGTCTTCGAAATCCTTTTGCTGCATTGGCAATAGGGCATCAAGTGCGGCAGTGCGATCAGCGGTGTTATCAGCAAGAATCACATGCTCAATCAATACCCGACGATCGCCTAGGAACATGTGTTCGGTGCGACACAATCCGATTCCCTCAGCACCCAAGTTTCGTGCCCATTTTGAATCTTCAGCCGTATCGGCATTAGTGCGCACTTGTAATCGACGTACAGAATCTGCATGTTTGAGAATGCGATCCACAGCACTGATTAAGGCCGAGATCTCCTCATTTTCAGTTTCCATTGCTCCGGCCAATCCATGTTCCAGATAATTAGAAACTGGTGATGGGACAACTGCTAGTTCGCCTAGATAAACATGGCCCGTTGAGCCATCAATCGAAATCATGTCACCTTCTTTAATGACAAGGTCTCCGATTGTTGCCGTGCGATCAGCATTTGAAACTTCGATTGCATCAGCACCACAAACGCAGGTCTTACCCATACCTCGGGCAACAACTGCAGCATGTGATGTTTTACCACCTCGCGCGGTCAAGATGCCGGTAGCTGCGATCATGCCTTCTAAGTCATCTGGATTAGTTTCTCGGCGGACTAGAACTACGCGCTCACCTTTATCTGCCCACTTAACTGCGGTCGCAGAGTCAAACACGGCTTTGCCAACAGCAGCGCCCGGTGAAGCCGCCATTCCAGTAGCCACAATTTTGGATGCAGTTGCGGAATCAAACTGCGGGAACATCAGTTGTGCAAGTTGGGCACCATTGACGCGGATCAAGGCTTCATCCATTGTGATTAGGCTTTCATCCACAAGTTGAGTTGCGATTCGAAATGCCGCTGCCGCAGTTCGCTTTCCTACGCGAGTTTGCAGCATCCATAGCTTGCCTTTTTCAACCGTGAATTCGATGTCGCAGAGATCGCGATAATGCGTTTCGAGCTTGCGCATAATCTTCATCAATTCGTTAAATGATGTTGGGTCAGTTCGATTCAGCTCATCCAAGCTAAATGTGTTGCGAATTCCAGCAACCACATCTTCGCCTTGGGCATTTGGTAAGTAGTCACCATATGCACCAGGTTTTCCAGAAGCAGGGTCGCGAGTAAAAGCCACACCTGTTCCAGAAGTTTCGCCTAAGTTTCCAAAGACCATCGAGCAAATATTTACAGCGGTTCCCAAATCATCCGCGATCCGTTCCCGTCGGCGATACAGACGAGCTCGCGAAGTGTTCCATGAGTTAAATACAGCGCGGGTTGCTAGGTCTAACTGCTCACGGGGATCCTGCGGGAAATCTCGACCGCTGTGATCACGAACAATCTTTTTAAAAGTCTCGACAACTTCCTGAAGTTGCTCTGGAGTTAGGTCTACTTCTGTTGTCACGCCAGCTTTTGTATTTGCAGCTTGTAGTGCGTCAGCAAAAACTTCGCCTTCGATGTCAAGCACTGTCTTGCCAAACATTTGAATCAAACGTCGATAAGAATCCCAAGCAAAGCGTTCGTTGCTGCTGGCTTTGATTAGTCCTTTAACGGAGTAGTCATTCAAACCAACATTGAGTACAGTCTCCATCATGCCTGGCATTGAGAATTTTGCGCCCGAACGAACGCTAACTAGTAGGGGATCGTTTATATCACCGAGACGTTTGCCAAGTGCATCTTCAAGTCGGCGCAGCGCCATAGTTACTTCAACGCGAAGCGCGGCTGGTTCAACACCAGCTACTAAGTACTCGCGGCAGGCCTGAGTCGAAATTGTGAAACCGGGGGGAACTGGCAAACCTAGTTTGGTCATTTCAGCCAGATTGGCGCCCTTGCCACCCAAGAGGTCTTTTTGATCTTTGTCGCCTTCTGAGAAGTCATATACATACTTAGTCATGGCGCGACCTTCCGACTAATACAAACCAATGAATGTAACGGCTTTGTGCTACTCCAAAGGTATTGCCAAGGTTAAGATCCTGCTGACTTGGGTGGCGAAAATTGTCCGAATTTGGCATCTCAATATGTGGACAACCGTCTCACTGGATGTGACGCATGTGACTCGCGGGGGCTACAGTGGAACAACTATCAACACCTTCATCGGTGGTGGTGATGCAATCGAAAGGCCACAAGCCAATCGGGCGCAGCTTCTGTTACAAGTCAATTCGGCGCAGAAGTGATGTCACCTAAGGCCAGCCAACGATGAACTTAATTCGAAGCGATCCTTCGAGCAAGGAGAAATGGCATGTCTGAGCAAATAACAGGCGCCGAGAGTCTAGTTAGATCTCTGGAACATTCTGATGTCGACGTAGTGTTCGGTATTCCAGGTGGCGCAATTCTTCCGGTCTATGACCCATTAATGGATTCACCTTCCGTGCGACATATTTTGGTGCGCCACGAGCAAGGTGCCGGCCACGCAGCTGAAGGATATGCAGCAGCCAGCAATCGCGTTGGCGTCTGCATGGCAACTAGCGGTCCTGGTGCAACGAACTTGGTTACTCCCATTGCTGATGCACATATGGATTCAGTTCCAATGGTTGCAATCACTGGCCAGGTGCCAAGTGCATTTATCGGATCTGACGCTTTTCAAGAAGCAGACATTCGCGGCATCACGATGCCGATCACAAAGCACAACTACTTAGTTACCCGCGCTGAAGATATTCCACGTGCGATCAAAGAAGCATTCCATTTAGCAAGTTCTGGTCGACCTGGCCCAGTATTGGTTGACATCACCAAGGATGCGTTGCAAGCTCGCGCTGAATTTGTTTGGCCAACACACATTGACTTGCCGGGTTACAAACCAACTACCAAGCCACACGGTCGCCAGATCAAAGAAGCTGCGCGCATGATTGTTGATGCTCATCGGCCAGTGTTTTATGTTGGTGGCGGCGTAATTCGCGCTCAGGCTTATAAAGAACTTCGGCAGCTTGCTGAGCTAACTGGCATTCCAGTTGTTACAACTTTGATGGCACGTGGCGCATTTCCGGATTCACATGCTCAGCACATGGGTATGCCAGGTATGCATGGAACTGTTGGCGCAGTTGGTGCGCTACAAAAAGCAGATCTACTAATCGTTCTTGGCGCGCGTTTTGATGATCGCGTAACTGGAAAACTTGAGTCCTTCTCGCCAAAATCAAAAGTTATTCACATTGACATCGATCCAGCTGAAATTGGCAAAAATCGTTACGCCGATATCCCAATCGTTTCTGATGTCCGCGAAGCAATCACGCAATTAATCCCAGCAGTAACGAGCGAATTTGATGCTGGCAATCGCGCAGATTTAACTGCGTGGTGGATTACTTTGAACCATTGGCGCGAAACTTATCCACTTGGATATGACCAGCCATCTGATGGCTCACTTTCACCACAATATGTAATTGAACGTCTTGGCAAAATTGCCGGACCAGAAGCAATTTATGCAGCCGGTGTTGGGCAGCATCAAATGTGGGCAGCGCAATTCATTGGGTACGAACATCCAAACACTTGGCTCAATAGTGGTGGGTTAGGAACTATGGGTTATTCCATCCCAGCTGCGATGGGTGCCAAAGTTGGCGCGCCAGACAAGACCGTTTGGGCGATCGATGGCGATGGTTGCTTCCAGATGACCAATCAGGAACTTGCTACCTGCACAATTAACGACATTCCAATCAAGGTGGCTTTGATCAACAATGCTTCACTTGGCATGGTGCGTCAGTGGCAGAACTTGTTCTATAACGAGCGATACAGCAACACTGACTTACATTCCCATTCGGTACCTGACTTCGTAAAGTTAGCGGATGCTTACGGCTGTCATGGATTGCGCGTAACTAAGGCTGAAGAAGTTGATAAGGCAATTGAGAAATCAATGGAAATCAACGATGCTCCAGTTGTTATTGACTTCCAAGTGCATCGCGATGCCATGGTTTGGCCAATGGTTGCTGCCGGCACTGGCAATGATGAAATTCAGTTTGCTCGCGATCTGGCACCACAGTGGGAAAGAGGGGATGACTAGTTATGGCTCGTCACACTTTATCTATCTTGGTGCAGGACCAACCTGGTGTGCTTGCGCGAATTTCCGCATTATTTTCTCGCCGCGGTTACAACATCGAATCTTTAGCAGTAGGCACAACCGAAACTGAAGGTGTTTCACGAATGACTGTTGTAGTTAACGTGGATCAGCATGCTTTGGAACAAGTAACCAAGCAGCTAAACAAGTTAATCAATGTATTAAAGATTGTTGAACTTGATGACAACACTGCAATTGCTCGCGAACTAATGTTGATCAAGGTAAAAGCTGATGATCATTCCCGCAGCAGAGTATTGGAACTTGTGGAATTATTTCGAGCCAAAGTAGTTGACGTCAGCGGCGATGCCGTAACGATCGAAGCCACCGGATCCCGGGAGAAGTTAGAGGCATTCCTAAATGTCTTGGCACCACACGGAATCAAAGAAATTGTGCAGTCTGGTGTGGTTGCCTTGGCTCGTGGCGCCCGGTCAATTGCCGACCGTTCCAACAAGAATCCAGACCGTTCCAGTTAGAAATTCACACAATCCAAAGAATCTGACAGACTTACCAAACTAGCGAAATAGGAGAGCCCAGTGGCCGAATTGTTTTATGAAGATGATGCCGACCTTTCAATCATTCAAGGTCGCAAAGTAGCCGTTATTGGTTACGGAAGCCAAGGTCATGCGCATGCACTTAGCTTGCGCGACAGTGGCGTAGATGTGCGAGTTGGACTAGCTGATGGCTCCAAGAGCAAGGCAAAGGCCGAGTCTGAAGGTCTACGCGTAGTAGATCCAGCAACTGCTGCTGCCGAAGCTGATGTCATCATGATGCTTGTGCCAGATCACGTGGCGCGCAAAGTTTATGCCGAATCAGTAGAGCCAAACTTAAAAGCTGGCGACGCGCTGTTCTTTGCACATGGCTTTAACATTCGCTTTGGCTACATCGCACCTCCTTCGAACGTTGATGTTTGCATGGTGGCACCAAAGGGCCCAGGACACTTAGTGCGTCGTGAGTATGTTGCAGGTCGCGGCGTACCAGCAATCGTCGCAGTGGAATCTGATGCCACAGGCGCAGCTTGGGCGCTTGCGCTTTCATATGCAGCTGGCATTGGCGCACTTCGCGCTGGTGGAATCAAGACCACATTCACCGAAGAAACTGAAACAGATCTATTCGGTGAACAAGCAGTTCTATGTGGCGGTGCCTCAGCACTAGTTCAAGCCGGCTTCGAAACATTAGTTGAAGCTGGTTACCAGCCAGAAGTTGCTTACTTCGAGTGCTTGCACGAACTAAAACTTATTGTTGACTTGATGTATGAAGGTGGCATTGCCAAGCAGCGTTGGAGCGTATCTGATACTGCTGAATACGGTGACTATGTTTCCGGACCACGCATTATCAATTCTTCAGTTAAAGCCGAAATGAAGGCAGTCCTAACTGACATTCAGCAGGGTAAATTTGCCCAGCGCTTCATCGACGATCAAGATGCTGGTGCGCCAGAGTTCAAGGCACTACGCACTAAAGCAGAACAACATCCAATCGAGGCAGTCGGTCGCGATCTTCGCAAACTCATGTCATGGGTAAAGACCGGCGACAACGATTACGTTGAAGGTACTGCAGGTCGTTAATTTAAAAATGCGTGCGATACAGGTAGATCAACCCGGGGGACCAGAGGTTCTCTCGGTAGTTGATCTACCTGTTCCCGTTTGTGGCCCACAACAATTGCTCGTTGAGCTCGCATATAGCGGTGTTAACTTCATAGATATTTACCAACGCCAGGGCATTTACCCAATGCCAAGTCCTTATGTTCCTGGACTTGAAGGTTCTGGAGTTGTCACTGAAGTTGGTAGCGAAGTTTCAGGTTTTGCTATCGGAGACAAAGTGGCTTGGCCATCATCACTTGGAAGCTACGCAACGCTGCATCTTGTAAATGCAAGTTCCGTTGTAAAAGTTCCAACCGGCGTAGAACTTGATGTTGCTTGTGCTGCCATGCTTCAAGGAATGACTGCGCACTATTTAGTCTCATCACTTTACGAAGTAAAGCCAGGCGATGTAGCGCTTGTTCATGCAGCCGCTGGTGGCGTAGGCCAATTACTTTGCCAGATGATCTCCAGTCGAGGCGCAACTGTGATTGCAACAGTATCTACGGGTGCCAAAGCAGAAATTGCTCAACAAGCCGGTGCTGCTCACATAATTCGCTATGACTCCGAAGACGTAGCCACAAAAGTGCGGGAACTAACCAATGGTCAAGGCGTTGAAGTGGTTTATGACGGAGTTGGCCTAGCAACTTTTGACGGAAGCCTTGCTTCATTAAAGCGTCGAGGAATGTTTGCACTTTTTGGCGGCGCTAGTGGCATGGTTGCGCCATTTGATCTACAGGCCTTATCCCGCATGGGATCACTTTTCGTAACTCGCCCCACTTTGGCCGATTACATCGCTGGACCAGGTGAAATGCAGTGGCGCGCAGATGAAATTTTTGCTGCCCATACAGCCGGGAAACTTAATTTTGCAATTGGTAATACCTATGATCTCGCTGATGCAGCAACTGCACACATTGATTTAGCTGCGCGCAGAACTACTGGAAAACTTCTGTTAGTCCCGTAATAACGACTCATTTTTTGCGACGCGAAAATCCAGATAGGCTTTGGCTATGCCGGCCGCATTAGTAACTGGAACCTTCAATCCGCCACACATGGGTCATGTGAAGCTTGTTAAAGCTGCGATTGAAAAGCGCGACCATGTTGTCGTTGTTGTTTTGGCACAGCCACACGATCGGCTTGCAGCAAATGATCGCGCTCGAGCTTTACTCCAGGACTGTGTTGCTGAAGGCCTCAATGAAGCGGCCATGACCATTGTTCACGGTTATGAATCCACACCATACAAACCTGAAGATTCTGCCGTTGCCAAATCCAATGCCCGCGTAATAGAGGCGCATTTACGTCATACCCCTCCGGTTGACCTATTAGTTACCTCCGAGGCAAACGGTGAAGAGTTTGCCTCACTACTTGGTTTACATCACCATAGTTTTGATCCACAGCGCAGTCAGGTTCCCGTTTCCTCTACGCAGATTCGCGAAGACTTAATTAGTAATTGGCACTTACTGGGTCCAGGTTCGCGAGAGTTGCTTGCAATTCGCGCGGTATTTATTGGCGCGGAATCTACTGGAACCACAACGACTACTTTGGCTGTTCAAGCTGAATTAATGAAGCGTGCAGGTAACTTCACCACGACTAACTGGATTCGGGAATACGGTCGCGATCTAACTATGCGCAAGAAAGAGCAAGCCGAAGCGATGGGCTTATCTGAATACGCAGTGCCATGGACGATCAATGACTTTGTGGAAATCGCTATTGTGCAGCAGCAACTCGAAGATGTCGCTGCCCGTACTGGTGGCCCTGTTGTTTGTTGTGATACCGATGTGTTTGCCACAATCATTTGGGAACGTCGCTACTTAGGAGAAAAAGCGGCGTTGCCGATGCCAGTAGATTCTCAAAATCGGATTTACTTTGTTACCCAACCCGATGGGGTGCCATTTGTGCAGGACAAAATTCGAGACTCGGAAGAGCTGCGAATATCTATGACTCGAGAATTCGAAGACGACTTAATTAGCACCGGTAGATCCTGGATGGCCCTTGATGGCAACGTGGAAACTCGGGTGGCATTAGCGCTGGAAGCCATCGACGCAGCAATGGCGCAAGCCTTCGATTTCCATACGCACTAGTTATTAGGTTCTAGGCAACTACCTGCGCAACTAACCCTAAACTTGCCTACATGCGATCTGTAAAAACCATTCACGTTGTTAGTTGTCACGCCGAAGGTGAAGTAGGCGATGTCATTGTTGGTGGAGTCAATCCGCCTCCTGGCGACACTTTGTATGACCAATCTAGGTTCATTGCCACCGACAACGAGTTGCGTCAATTTGTTCTGAATGAGCCTCGTGGCGGCGTTTTCCGCCATGTCAATATGTTGGTACCACCAAAAGATCCAAAAGCTGCAGTTGGTTTCATCATTATGGAACCCGAAGACACTCCTTTAATGTCGGGATCAAATTCGATGTGTGTGGCAACTGTAGTTCTGGAAACTGGAATTGTCCCAATGGTGGAACCAGAAACCCATTTCTTTATGGAAGCGCCCGCAGGTTTAGTAGAAGTTTTTGCAACTTGCAAAGATGGCAAAGCCACGCAAATCAAAGTTCACAACGTTCCTTCTTTCGCAGACGTCTTGGATGCAAAACTAGAAGTTCCAGGGATAGGCACATTAACCGTTGATACTGCCTGGGGTGGGGACACTTTTGTCATTGTTAACGCTAAGGAACTTGGCTTCACTTTGGATCCGAGTGAAGCGCGCGATCTAGCTGTAATGGGAATTGGAATTACCAAAGCAGCAAATGAACAACTTACTTTTGCCCACCCAACGATCAGTGGCTGGACGCATTTCTCATTTTGCCAATTAGCGATGCCGATATTTGAAGAAGCCGGCGTACTTGTCAGCCACAATGCGGTTGCAGTCCAGCCTGGCAAAATTGATCGTTCTCCTACCGGAACCGGAGTGTCAGCTCGAATGGCAGTACTTCACGCCCGCGGAGTTATGAAAGTGGGAGATCGCCTGCGTGGTCGCTCAATAATTGGATCTCACTTTGAAGGACGCGTTGAAAAGGAAGTGATGATTGGTGATAAGCCAGGAATTGTTCCGTCTATCGCTGGCCAAGCATGGCTAACAGGTACGCATCAACACATGCTTGATCCAACCGATCCGTATCCACTTGGTTACATAGTGAGCGATACTTGGCCACGCATTGGAAAAGACTAGTTAACTCCAAAATGCCGATTGCACACCTAGATTTTTCCGAGACTGGATTTTCCATCCGCTCGGAACAAGTCATGGCAGCGCGAGAAGAACATTGGTATGCCACCACGAATTTTGGAATCGCCATCCTGCGTTACGAAGATTCAAATGCGTTGTTAAAAGATAAGCGGCTCTATCAAGGCACGAGACGTTGGCCATCGCATTTTGGTATCGACCAAGGGTTACTTGCACAATGGTGGCCCGACATCATGTTAAGTATTGAAGGCGAAGATCATTTGCGATTGCGCAAGCTATCTGGGCCAGCATTTTCACCCCGAGTGCTAGAGCCATTAATTCCGACGTTCTCGGAGTTAGCACATGAGCTAATTGATAATTTCTGTGAGCGTGGCAGCGCTGAATTCATGAGCGAATTTGCCGAAGCTTATTCCGCGCGCGTCATCACAGGCCTGCTTGGAATGCCCAAAGAGCAATGGCGCGAAGTGGCAGATCTGGCAACTGAACTTGGCTACGTGTTTAGCGTGACCATCAAAGAAGATCTGCCAGTTATAGAACATGGCCTAAGTGGACTATTGGAAATTTCTAAAGAACTGATTGCAAGTCGCGCCGGATCTGAAGCTGACGATTTCGTCGGCACCTTGATCAAGGCAAATTCTGATGGCAAGCAAATAACGGATCGTGAACTCTTGATGTTAGTAAGTTTCATAATCTTTGCTGGCTTTGATACCACTCGAAATCAAATTGGATTGGGCCTACAAACGTTTTCAAAGCACATGGACCAATGGTGCAACCTAGGTGAGAATCCAGATTTAGCCCGCAGTGCAGTAGAAGAAGTAATGCGGGTTAACCCAACAATTACTTGGGTTAGTCGTGAAGCCTCAGTTGATGTTGAGTACAAGGATCTAGTTATCCCGCAAGGTAAGACCATCCACATACTTACGATTCCTTCGGGAAGTGATCCACGTCGCTATGAAAGCTTGGCCTTTGACATAGCCGCAACTAGGCCGCCACATTTTGGTTTCGGCGGCGGTATGCATCATTGCCTCGGACATTACGTTGCTCGCCTTGATATGACTGAGGCTTATAAGGCACTTGCTGCTCGTATCCCGGATTTCAAAATTGAAAGCGGTGCAAAGTACTTGCCGGATAGTGGAAACACTGGTCCGATTGAATTACCAATTAAGTTCACTCCATCAGCGCGCAGGTCCTGATGACTGAAAAGCCAAAAGCGCCACCAAAACTTAAATCGATCAAATCCATTCAAAAGTATTTGGCAACTCAAGATAAGCGGCTCGGTAGGTTCCTGAAGAACGCTCCGCTGTATCCGGTTTCCAAAGAGCCCGCTCATAATTCACATTTTGAAACCATTATTTTTGCAGTAATCGGGCAACAATTGTCAGGCAAAGCTGCAGACACCATCACACATCGATTGATCGCAAAGACTGGGTCACCGGTCAAGCCGGCAAAGCTTCTTAAGTTAGGTCACCTTCAGTTGCGAGAAGTTGGCCTCAGCAATGCCAAGGCCAGGACCATACTGGAATTGAGCGAAGCAGTAGTTAAAGGTTTTGACCTGGAGTCCGTAGACGAACTTCCGGATGATGAAATCGTAAAGCAATTGACGCAATTCTGGGGGATTGGTCGCTGGACTGTTGAGATGTTCATGATGTTCCGATTAGGTCGATTAGATGTGTGGCCGATCGGAGATCTAGGGGTTCGCCGAGGCTGGGGAATTATCCAAGGCCTGGGATACACGCCAACTGAAAAAGAAGTAATTGGAGTCACCGATCACCTATCTCCTTACCGCAGCGTGGTTGCTTGGCATTGTTGGCGAGCAACGGATGAAGAGCCAGATTTCTGGTAATCGCTAACTGCACATTCTTTGCAAACTAGATTGTGCAGTTTGACTTAGACTCAACACATGTCAAAGCCCATAGTTTTAATTGCCGAAGAGTTATCACCTGCCACACTTGCAGTACTTGGCGATGGTTTTGATATTCAGCACTGCGATGGTGCAAATCGCGCGGAACTGCTTCCCGCGCTTGCTACCGCGAATGCTGTCCTAGTTCGATCTGCTACCAAAATGGATACCGAAGCAATTGCTGCTGCGCCAAATTTGAAGATTATTGCTAGAGCTGGAGTTGGCCTGGATAACGTTGATATTCCCGCCGCAACGGCCGCTAACGTTTTGGTCGTAAATGCACCAACAAGCAATATTGTTTCGGCAGCCGAGTTGGCAGTAGCACTATTACTAGCAGTAGCTCGAAATGTAGTTCCGGCAAACTTGGCGCTAAAAGACGGAAAGTGGAAACGTTCGCAATTTGGTGGCCTTGAACTACAGGGAAAAACCGTGGGCATCATCGGTATGGGCAAGATAGGAATGCTAGTTGCCACGCGACTTGCAGGCTTTGATATGAAGTTTGTGGCTTACGATCCGTATGTAACTGTGGCTCCAGCTGGGGGACCAAAAATTGAAATGGTAACCCTCGATGAACTTTTGACACAATCTGACTTTGTCACAATTCACATTCCTAAGACAGCAGAAACTGCAGGACTAATTGATTCTGTGGCGCTGGCAAAGATGAAGCCATCAGCTTTTGTAATCAACGCAGCTCGCGGTGGAGTATTAGATGAAACTGCACTTTTTGAAGCATTGGTTTCGGGCAAGTTAGCTGGCGCTGGCCTTGATGTTTATGCCACCGAGCCATGCACAGATTCGCCACTTTTTGCCCTGGACAATGTTGTGGCTACGCCACACCTTGGGGCATCCACCGAAGAGGCGCAGGAAAAAGCCGGTATTGCAGTTGCCGAATCAGTAGTTGCTGCGTTCGCAGGCATTGAAGTACCAGGGGCAGTTAATGCCCAAGATATTTCTTAACTAGCTAGTTAGTCCTACTCGGAATAACGCAACCATTTCGTCAATCTCAGCGTCGGTTGTTGTAAGTGGTGGCGCTACTTGCAGTGCGCCACCCCAAATTGCTCGCGAAATAACACCAGCATCGCGACACTTTGCATACATTGCTGGCGCGGTGTTTGGATCAGCCATTTGAATACCACCCAAGAAGCCAACACCAGTGCGAACTTCACTAACTACGTCAAGGTCTTCGAGGGTGCGTAGTGCGGCTGCAAATTTATCTTCAAGTCGGGCAACATGAGCCGGTAATTGTTCGCGCATCATGATGTTTATGTTTGCGATGCCGGCAGCAGCAGCAGTGGCATGACCACCATAGGTGTAGCCATGACGCCAAACTCCAGCACTAGGTGCGTAGAAAGTTTCCCAAACAGATGGAGCCGCGATAACCGCGCCCATAGGTGAGTAGCCAGATGTAAGGCCCTTAGCAACAGTCATTAAGTCTGGCTGCAGGCCATAGCGAGTTGATGCAAACCAATCGCCACAGCGACCAAAACCATTAATTACTTCATCTGCTACGAACAAAATATTGCGTTCGGCGCAGGCTTTGCGAACGGTCTGTAGGTAAAGATCAGGTGGAATACGCACGCCACCGGCGCCTTGTATTGGCTCACAGAAGAATGCAGCAATGTTTTCTTCACCAATTCGATCGATAGTCGCGATCATTTCGTCAGCATCATCCCAAGGAACGCGCACGACATCTTCGACAAGTTCGGAGTAGCCATCATTATTTGGCGGGATACCAGCAATCGAAGTTCCACCGGCATGCATACCGTGGTAACCGTTTTCGCGGAAAACTATTACTTTCTTACTTGGCTTACCTTGCAGAGTCCAGTAACGGCGCGACATCTTGAGCGCGGTATCAATACTGTCGCTACCACCGGAAGTGAAAAACACTTTGGAGTCTGGAACTGGTGATACCGAAGCAACCATGTCAGCAAGCTCAATTGTCGGCGCAGTAGTGCACTCTCCAAAAGATGAGTAGGACGCAATGTTTGAGGCCTGCGCTGCCATGGCTTCGCCAATTTCTTTACGACCGTGACCAACGTTCATGTACCAAAGGGCACCAGCAGCATCAAAATACTTTTTGCCTTTGTCATCCCAGACCCAGGATCCTTCACCCTTTGTCATGACAAGGGGACCATTGGTGGAAATTGCATTCATGTCGGCAAATCCATGCCAAAAAGCGTTAGCCATTTTCATACTCCTTCGAAGTGATTCCAGACTATCCACCCGTGAGGGTGCTATGGCATAGTTAGGGCATGATTTCTTGGCCAATTAGCGAACCAGTGCTAGTAGATAAGGCCTTAATGTTGCGCCCTTGGGCCATGGAAGATGCGCCACGGGTTTATGAAATTTGCCAAGATCAGGCAATTCAAGACTTTACAACCATTCCAGTTCCATATACTCGGGCCATAGCCGATCTATGGATTGGAACCGCAGCCACCAGTTACCAAGCTCGCGACAAGATTGCGCTAGCCGGAGTTCGCAATGGTGAAGTCGTGTTGTCAGTATCGATCCACGGAATTCATGAATTTGATCATGTTGGCGAAGTTGGCTATTGGGTGAGTCAAACTGCGCGTGGTGAAGGTCTGGCTGCGCTATCGGTGCAAATGATTTCTGCCTTCGCCTTTGGGATTGGATTTCGGCGACTTAGCGCAATTACTTTGCCAGAAAACATGGCGTCTCAAAAGACTTTGATTAAAGCTGGCTTTGAAATGGAAACTGTTTTACGAGATGGAATGACCAGACGCGACGGCACGCAAACTGATGCAGTTGTATTTGCCAAATTCCCAGAAATAAAAATTACGGATTAACCCGCAACAAAATCGCCTTCGGCTCGGCTGACTTCGACGCCAAGTCCTTCAAGATAAGCCTGGGCAGCATCAAGATCAGCAGTCTCGCCCGAAAACTCCACGATCATCCAACCAAAATGATTTTCAATCGAAGCCCGGCGAATACTTGGCACCACGTTGAAATCCTTAACCACGTGATAAATCACTGGTTCGGCAACTTGGGCCTCGGGAAACGTTAAGCGTAAGTGACGACTTGTCATGCTGATTTCTCCTGATCGCGCTGAGCTCGGTTTACAGCCGACACTACCGCCTTCAAGGATGAAGTAACTATGGAGGAGTCAATTCCAACGCCCCATAGAACTTGGCCCTCAACGGTGCATTCGACATAAGATGCAGCCTGGGCATCGCCACCACTGCTCATTGCATGCTCGTGATAGTCCAAGACTCGAACATCGACTTTAACTTGGGCCATGGCATCACAGAAAGCTGCGATTGGACCATTGCCAACGCCTTCGACTTCGACATCACCAGTGGCCTTGTCTGACATCACGACTTTTACGCGGGTATCACCCTCGACATCGCTATCAACTGCAACAGTCTTTAATTTGAAACGACCCCATGGGCTTTCAGAGTTAGGCAAGTATTCGTCTTGGAAGTATTCCCACATCTGTGCTGGGGTTACCTCGCCACCTTCTTCATCAGTGTGCTGTTGAATTACGGCACTGAATTCAATTTGTAGGCGTCGTGGCAACTCGAGTTTGTTTTCGGTGCGCATGATGTAGGCAACACCACCCTTGCCGGACTGAGAATTAACGCGAATCACTGCTTCGTAACTTCGACCGACATCTTTTGGATCAATCGGCAAATACGGCACATTCCAAGTGAAGTTATCGACTTCAACCCCAGCTTCAGCGGCATCCTTTTTCATCACATTCAGACCCTTATTAATAGCATCTTGATGTGATCCAGAAAAAGCTGTGAATACCAAGTCGCCACCATAAGGATGACGTTCAGGAACAGGTAGTTGATTGCAGTATTCGACCGTGCGACGAATTTCGTCAATGTTACTGAAATCAATTTGCGGATCGATTCCTTGACTAAACAAATTCATACCGAGAGTCACAAGGCAAACATTTCCAGTGCGCTCACCATTGCCAAACAAACAGCCCTCAATGCGATCTGCGCCAGCTAGGTAACCCAATTCAGCCGCTGCTACACCTGTGCCACGATCATTGTGTGGGTGTAGTGAGATCACGATGGAATCGCGATAGTTAAGTTTGCGTCCCATGTATTCGATGCTGTCTGCATAAATGTTTGGAGTTGCCATTTCAACCGTGGCAGGCAAGTTAACAATAACTTTACGATCCGGAGTTGGCTTCCAAACATCATTTACGGCGTTGACTACTTCGATCGCATAATCAAGTTCCGTGCCAGTGAATGATTCAGGGGAGTACTCGAAGTAAATTTCAGTGTCTACTACTTGCTCGGCGTACTTCAAACATAATTCTGCGCCGCGCACTGCAATTTCTTTAATGCCATCTTTGTCAAGATCAAAGACAACGCGTCGCTGCAAAGTTGACGTTGAGTTATAAAGGTGGACTATGGCTTGTGGCGCTCCAGCAATTGCCTCAAAAGTTCGTTCAATCAAATGTTCCCGAGCTTGCGTCAGTACTTGAATAACTACGTCATCTGGAATCAAGTTTTCATCGATAAGCATTCGAACAAAGTCAAAGTCAGTTTGGCTGGCAGACGGGAATCCAACTTCGATTTCCTTGTATCCCATTTGGACCAAAAGTTCGAACATACGCTTCTTGCGATCTGGTGTCATTGGGTCGATCAGTGCTTGGTTACCGTCACGCAAGTCAACTGCGCACCAACGCGGTGCCTGGGTAATGGCTTTGTTTGGCCAAGTGCGATCCGCTAGATCAAGAGGAGTAAACGGGGTGTAGCGCTGGAACGGCATGCCTGAGGGTTTTTGTGAGTTACGTTGCTCGTAAGTAGTCATTGGATGTCTCCGAAAATCTGTGAATGTTTGCGAAAAGGGGCGTCCGGCATGCAGAAGACTCCGCAACGAGTGGGCCGGGTTAGGCCTCGCTGCGGCAGTGAAGGAGCAGGTTCGCATTCATTACTTTCACTTTAGCACCGCGCGCCGTTACTGGAAAAACCAGAATTATGACCTCCGGGCATCCCAGTGGGCAAGATTTCGTTTTTTTCATTCATGACTAAGCCCAGTACCCTTATTCCCATGGCTAGCAACATTAAATTGGCAGTAATTCCCGGCGATGGTATCGGCGTAGAAGTAGTCGCAGAAGGCCTTAAAGTGCTTTCTGCAATCGCTCCTAGCGTTGGGCTGAACATCAGCACGACTGATTATGACTTAGGTGCACGTCGGTACAACGCCACAGGCGAGACGCTGCCGGACAGCATTGTTGCTGAGCTCAAAGAACACGATGCAATTTTGTTGGGTGCCATCGGTGACCCAAGTGTTAAGCCAGGAATACTAGAGCGCGGAGTGCTGCTGCCGCTTCGGTTCCAGCTAGATCATCATTTGAATTTACGACCTGTGAAGCTTTACCCAGGCGTGACTTCTCCACTTGTTGGCAAGGGTTCAAAAGAAATCGATTTTGTAGTTTGCCGCGAAGGTACTGAAGGCCCATATGTTGGTGCAGGTGGCTTCCTTCGTAAAGGCACAGAGCACGAAGTTGCTACTGAAGTCAGCATGAACACTCGCTTTGGTGCCGAGCGCATTATTCGAGATGCATTTGAGCGAGCTGGTCGCCGACGTGGCAAAGTAACTCTGGTTCACAAGACAAACGTGATTGTTTACGCAGGGGATCTTTGGCAGCGAGCTTTCAATGATGTAGCAGCCGAATATCCAAACATCGAAACGGATTATTGCCACGTCGATGCAGCAAGCATGTTTTTCTTAACATCGCCTGAACGCTTTGATGTAATTGTCACTGACAATTTGTTTGGTGACATTCTTACTGACATTGGCGCAGCTATCGCTGGTGGCATTGGATTAGCCGCAAGTGGAAATATTGATCCAAGCCGAACTAACCCAAGTATGTTTGAGCCTGTTCATGGCAGCGCTCCTGATATCGCAGGCCAAGGTAAAGCAGATCCAACTGCAACTGTTTTGAGTATTGCAATGCTGCTTGATCATTTGGGTTATGCCGAAGCAGCGAAGAAAGTCGATGATGCAGTAGCTGCAGACTTGGCTTCTCGCTCAGGAGTTCGTTCAACAAGCCAAATTGGCGACGCACTAGCTGCTGCAGTTGCAGGTTAGGGGCAAAACAATGTCAACTTATGTACATCATGATTTAGATGTCTCGGCAGCAAAAGTTGTTGCTTCCGGTGCGCCGCTTTACCCTGCAGTAGATCGTGACAGCGCTGCGCCAGCAATTACCTTAAAACCAAATACTTCACCTGCTTCGCAAGCCGAGCGGGAAAAGATTTTTGCAGACCCAGGTTTTGGTCGTTTCTTCACCGACAACGTAGTGCGAGCAGTCTGGACCAAAGCCGATGGCTGGCATCAAGCAGAACTTGTGTCAGGTGCCGCAAGTGCTGGTGGATTAAGTATGAATGCATTGCATTATGGACAATCAATTTTTGAAGGGCTAAAGGCATATCGCCATGCTGATGGTGGAATTTACACTTTCCGACCAGAAGCAAATGCCTTACGCTTCCAGCGCTCGGCACATCGACTAGCGCTACCGCCAGTTCCAACTGATTTATTCATTGGAGCGATCGAAGCATTAGTCCGCCAGGATCAAGCATGGGTTCCAACTGATCCTGACCAATCGCTATACCTACGCCCATTGGAATTTGGCTCTGAAGATGCTTTGGGAGTTCGCCCTTCTACCCATGTGACATATGTATTAATGGCATCTCCCGTTGGTGCTTACTTCCCACAAGGTGTTAAGCCAGTTTCAGTTTGGTTAAGTGATGAGTATGTGCGCGCCGCTCCAGGTGGAACCGGCGAGGCAAAGTGTGCAGGAAACTATGCCTCGAGTCTGATTGCTCAGGCCGAAGCAACTGAAAACAACTGTGACCAAGTGGTTTGGATTGACGCTATCGAGCGAAAGTACATCGAAGAGATGGGCGGCATGAACATGTTCTTTGTTTATGGCTCCGGGTCCGATGCTCGATTGGTAACGCCAAAACTTACTGGCACATTACTTCCTGGCGTAACTCGAGATTCTGTACTGACTTTGGCTCGCGACCTTGGTTACCAGGCCGAAGAAGGCACTATCACGGTTGAGCAATGGCGTGATGGCTGCGCATCTGGTGAAATTACCGAAACTTTTGCTTGTGGAACTGCGGCAGTAATTACTCCAGTTGGCCGAGTTGATAGTAAGAACAGCGGCGCCTGGAATATTGCAGATGGTGGCTCTGGCGAACTAACTATGAAGTTGCGCGCCGCACTTGTTGACATCCAAACCGGCAAAGCTACAGATACTCATAACTGGTTACATCGGATCTTGTAATGTCCAAAACTTCCTCAGTTACAGATGCATTTCACCTTTACGACACAACGCTGCGCGATGGCGCACAACGGGAAGGCATTAGCTATTCCGTCGAAGATAAATTAACTGTCGCGAAACTGCTTGATGCTTTTGGTGTTGGCTTTATTGAAGGCGGCTGGCCGGGCGCACTTCCAAAAGACACAGAATTCTTTGCTCGCATCGCTGCCGGCGAATTAGTTTTAAAAAATGCCAAGCTTGTGGCATTTGGAGCTACTCGTAAAGCTGGGGTAAAAGCGCAAGACGATGCCCAAGTTAAGGCGCTACTAGATTCCCAGGCACCAGTCATTACTTTGGTTGCTAAAAGTGATGTTTGGCATGTGGAGCAGGCTTTAAAAACTACTAATGAAGAAAACTTAGCCATGATTAGCGACACTGTTGAATATCTGGTGTCGCAAGGCCGACGAGTCTTTGTGGATTTTGAACATTTCTTTGATGGCTACAAACATGATGCTGACTATGGCGTAGCGGCAGTCCAAGTTGCCATGAAGGCTGGCGCCGATGTTGCAGTGCTTTGTGACACCAACGGTGGCATGTTGCCAAGCGGGATTTCTACGATTGTCGCTGATGTATTGGCTCGAACTAATGCCCGCTTGGGTATTCATTGCCAAGACGACACGGGTTGTGCCATCGCAAACAGCATTGCAGCTGTTGAAGCAGGCGCAACTCACGTGCAGTGCACGGCAAATGGCTACGGCGAACGAACTGGTAATGCGGATTTGTTTAGTGTCGCTGCAAACTTAGAACTAAAGCTAGGCGTTAAGTGCTTGCCAGATGGCTCACTGCAAGACATGATGCGGGTTTCACATGCCTTAGCTGAAATTGCAAACCTGCCACCAAATACGCATCAGCCTTATGTTGGAGTTTCATCCTTTGCGCATAAAGCCGGACTGCATGCCAGTGCGTTAAAAGTAAATCATGAACTTTATAACCACATTGATGCATCCGTAGTCGGAAATGACATGAGAGTTCTTGTTACTGAAATGGCCGGTCGTGCTTCAATTGAAATGAAGGGCGCAGAGCTTGGATATGATTTGTCCAAGCAGCCTGAAGCAATTACCAAAGTAGTTGAACAAGTTAAAGATCTAGAAGCACATGGCTGGTCATTTGAAGCTGCTGATGCATCATTTGAATTACTTCTGCAGGATGCGATAGCCGGAAAATCAACTAAGCAATTCACGGTTGAATCTTGGCGCACAATTGTTGAGCAACGTGAAGACGGCCAAATCGTGAGTGAAGCCACAGTCAAAGTACACGCAGATGGTCAACGCATAGTTGCAACTGGCGAAGGAAACGGTCCAGTTAATGCTCTTGATAACGCATTACGTTCCGCTCTAGTGCAGCACTTCCCACAGATTGCAGCCCTAGAACTTGTAGATTACAAGGTTCGTATTCTCGATGGTGGACTTGGAACGGGCGCAGTTACTCGAGTACTTATCGAAACTGCAGAAAAAGGCAGACGTTGGACCACAGTTGGTGTCAGCGAAAATGTCATAGCTGCGTCATGGCTTGCCTTGGAAGATGCAATTTCATACGGCCTGTTGGGCAAGATGAATTAGGCTGCTGGCTTATCCTCAATTGAAACACTCGCGGCCACAGCAAGAGGTAATGCCCGCTCAACATCGGCAGCTGTTGTTGCCGAAAACATCAGTCGTATTGCGTAGGCGAGTAAGGCAACAATCAAAAAGCCAGTAACTACGAACGCCCAAATACCAGGCAATACGGTGGCCTTGAAAGTAATGAACCCTACTATTCCAGCGCTAGGCAAAGTAACGACCCACGCTGACATCATTCGCCCGACGGTATTGAGATGAACTTTGTGGCCAGTTCCAACTCCAGACCCAATGACTGATGAGGCTGCAGCATGAGTTGTTGAAATCGGAATGCCAAGGTGCGTAGCACCGCTAATAGAAGTAATGGCTCCGATGTTTGCTGCCATTCCAGATGCCCTAGTTATGTGGGTTATGTTGAGCCCCATAGTTTGAATGATTCGCCAGCCACCATAAAACGTGCCCATAGCTATTGCCGTTTGTGCAGAAAAAATAACCCACGTAGTTGGCGTCAGTTTTGAAGCATCTTCAGCAACTAAGTATCCAGATGCGTAAAGCGTGGCAGCGATGATGCCCATTGTTTTTTGCGCATCATTAGAGCCGTGTCCCCAAGACAAGAATGCACTCGAAATAATTTGACCCCAGCGAAATACTTCATGATCATCGTCTAACTTAAATATCTTTTGAGATGCTTTTATTAACCAGCTAGCAATAATGGCAACAAGGAAAGCTATCAAGGGAGAAGCAATAATCGCAATTGCAGTTTTCGAAACAGTGGACCAAGAAACCGCCTGAGTGCCACCTGCTGAAATTCCAGCACCAATAAGGCCACCAATTAGGGCGTGCGATGAGGAAGAAGGTAGCCCAAGCGCCCACGTAAAAAAGTTCCAAAAAATAGCGCCGAGTAAAGCAGCCAATGTGACGCGAAGCCCGATTGGGATCATTCCTTCTGCGACCGTTGGGAGTGCATCAATGTTCACTGTTTTAGAAATAGTATTTGCAACTGCAGTGCCGATTACAAATGCCGGTAAAAAATTAAAGACTGCGGAAATGGCAACCGCAGTCTTTGGCTTCAACGACTTGGTTGCGATTACTGTGGCTGTTGCATTAGCCGCATCATGAAAACCATTACTGAAATCAAAAATTAGTGCCAGTCCGACTGTGATGATTGTTGCCCAGAGAATCAAATCCACCAGACAACTATTGCAGGGGGGATTCGCTCCAATGCGGGCAGAGGGTACCTAAATAATTTGGCAATCTTGGGGGGCATCAGGTAACCCGATAGCATGAGAGCGTGCGTATTGCCCGAGTTTCAGTTCCTGGTGTTGAGTTCCCCGTTTATGGCGTTATTACTGGTGAAAAGATCGAATTAATCACTGGGCTGCCTTGGCCCGACATCAGTGATCCAGTGGCGGCCTTGAATTTAGCCGACGTAAAGATTCTGGCCCCCGTTATTCCCAGCAAGGTTGTATGCGTAGGCAAAAACTATGCCGACCATGCCAAGGAAATGGGTGGGGATGTACCTGCGGAGCCAGTAATTTTTATTAAGCCCAACACCACAGTTATTGGTGATGGAGACTTTATTGTTTTGCCACCACAATCTGTGAATGTGCATCACGAAGCTGAGTTGGCAATTGTGATTGGGGCACTTGCAAAGAATGTAGACATTGATCGCGCTGACGAAGTTATTTTCGGCTACACCTGCGCCAATGATGTAACAGCTCGCGATTTGCAAAATAGTGACGGACAGTGGACTCGCGCCAAGAGCTTCGATACGTTTTGCCCACTAGGTCCTTGGATTGAAACTGAATTAGATCCAGAAGACTTAGCGATCTCCTGCATGGTCAATGGGGAAACTCGCCAAGATGGCAACACTAACGATTTAGTTCGTAGTGCCAGGGAAATGGTTTCTTGGATTTCACACATGATGACTTTGTTGCCAGGTGACGTAATTTTGACTGGCACCCCAGCTGGCGTTGGTGCGCTGGCAGCAGGAGATTCCGTAACCGTGACGATTCAAGACATTGGTAGCCTTACAAATTCAGTCGTAGTTCGCTAAAAGTTCTAATCAGGAGAATCTGTGTCAAACGTTCGAGTTCGGTTCTGTCCCTCACCGACAGGCAACCCGCACGTTGGCATGGTGCGCACTGCGTTATTTAACTGGGCCTACGCTCGGCACACTGGTGGCACATTTGTATTTCGGATTGAAGATACTGATAGTGCTCGGGATTCTGAACAGTCCTATACCGACTTACTAGATTCACTTCGCTGGCTAGGTTTGGACTGGGATGAAGGTCCTGAAGTTGGCGGCCCGCATGAGCCGTATCGCCAATCCCAACGCATGGATATTTATGCCAAAGTTGCAAATCAGTTGCTAGAAACCGGTCACGCTTATCATTGCTACTGCTCTCAAGATGAATTAGAAGAGCGCCGCGAAGCAGCGCGCGAGGCAAACAAGACTCCTGGGTATGACGGTGCGTGCCGAAACTTATCCAATGAACAAGTTATTGACTTTAAGTCCCAAGGACGTTCGCCGGTTGTGCGCTTTCGCATGCCGGATACGGATTTCACTTGGACAGATCTGGTTCGCGGTGATGTGACCTTTGCTGCAGAACATGTGCCGGACTATGTAATTGTGCGCGCAACAGGGGAGCCGCTTTACACCTTGGTAAATCCAGTCGATGACGTCCTGATGGAAATCACCCATGTACTACGTGGTGAAGACTTATTGAGTAGCACTCCTCGCCAGCTCGCACTTTACGATGCCTTAAAAGCAATTGGAGTTGCTAAGGGTGAGCGCCCGCTTTATGGACACCTTCCATATGTAATGGGTGAAGGCAATAAGAAATTATCTAAGCGAGATCCAGAATCAAGTTTGTTGATGTATCGCGAAGAGGGCTATTTACCCGAAGGCTTACTAAATTACTTAGCGCTTCTAGGTTGGGCCTTTGGCGAGGACCGTGAGTTTTTCTCCAAAGATGAAATGGCAACAGTATTTGATGTTGCTCGCGTGAATGCAAATCCAGCACGTTTTGACTTAAAGAAGTGCACCTCAATTAATGGGGACTGGATTCGCACCCTAGACCCAGCTGAACTCGCCAAGCGACTAACACCATATCTGATTAAGGGTGGTGTGCTCTCGGGGCAACCAAGCGACGAACAGCTCGCTGTTTTGCTTGATGCGATTCCACTGGTGCAAGAACGCATGGAAACTCTAAAGCAAGGCGTTGGCATGCTGGGCTTTTTGTTTGCAGACCAGCCTGGCAGTGCATCCTTTGAAGTAGACCCTATTGAAGCCGAAAAGGTTCTCACACAAGATGCTCAACCAGTTTTAGTAGCTGCGCTTAATGCATTGAGTGCACTTGCTGAGTGGAATACCGCAGCAATTGAAGCGGCTTTGCGCGTAGCACTAATCGAAGAGATGGAGCTAAAACCTAAAGTTGCATTCGGTCCAGTTCGGGTAGCAGTTACCGGACGACGAGTGTCGCCACCACTTTTTGAGTCACTAGAAATCCTTGGCCGGGAACGCTCACTAGCGCGCATTGCGGCCGCTATTAAATAGGCACCCGAGATTACGCATTTCGCTCAATCACGTGCCCTGAGATAGAATTTCGATTCGTAATGCCATTTGGGATATGGGGTAATTGGCAGCCCAACTGATTCTGGTTCAGTTAGTCTTGGTTCGAGTCCAGGTATCCCAGCCACATAAAAACATTCCAAATGTTTCCAAATCATGGAATAGTGAATGTCATGAGTAAGCGGCAATTGCCAAGATGGTCAGATCTAAAACCAATCCTGGGGTTCAAGTCACCATTTTCCCGAACGGATGAAGTCGCGCACGCTGTCACAATCTCTCAGCTTCGCACCATCGGAAAAGGTAAAACACCGCGCGCAGTATTTGACTACACCGATGGCGCAGCAGGCGAAGAACTAAGTTATGGCCGCGCCTATGAGGCTTATCGAAGGTTAGAGTTCCATCCGCATGTTTTACGTGATGTCTCCAGCGTTGACACATCGATTTCGATTTTTGGTCAGAAGTCAGCATTGCCTTTTGTATTTAGCCCAACTGGCTTTACTCGCATGATGCACTATCAAGGTGAACCAGCGGTTGCCAAGGTTGCCGCCGAGTTTGGAATTCCATATACATTGTCAACCCTTGGCACAACCTCGATTGAGGATCTTGCTGCCGCAGCGCCAGAAACTCGCAAGTGGTTCCAACTTTATTTATGGCGTGAGAAAGCAACTCGCTATGAACTAGTAGAACGCGCTGCGGCTGCAGGGTATGAAGCGATCATGCTCACTGTTGACACGGTTGTTGGCGGGATGCGGGTGCGCGATGTGGAAAATGGTTTGACGATCCCACCACAATTAACTTTAAAAACTATGGCGGATATGGCCAGGTACCCAAAATGGTGGGGCAATCTATTGACGACTAAACCGCTTGAGTTTGCCTCGCTGAAATCGACTGGCGGCACAGTTGCGGAATTAATGAATAACGTTTTTGATCCATCAATCACCATGAAGGACGTGGAATGGCTGAAAGAAAATTGGCCAGGCAAGCTAATTGTTAAAGGCGTGCAAAATGTAAATGACGCTGCAATGCTTGCCAATGCAGGCGTTGACGCCGTAGTGCTTTCAAATCACGGTGGGCGCCAACTCGATCGATCGGTAGTTCCATTAGAACTATTGCCATCAGTTAAGGCGGCCATTTCTGGAACCGCTACTCAGTTGTTTATTGACGGTGGCGCATTGTCTGGTTCTGACGTAGTCGGTGGCATTGGCCTAGGTGCAGATGCCGTACTAGTTGGCCGGGCCTACCTTTACGGAATTATGGCTGGTGGAGAAGCAGGTGTGCGTAGAGCTGCACAAATCTTGCAAGGTGAAGTCGAGCAAACTATGCGACTCATGGGCATTACATCTTTGGATCAGCTAACACCAGATATGGTTCGATTCCGCGGCCAGGGAACGTCCTAAAAATTTGTTAGTCAAATAAAAAAGACCCCTGAGGGTCTGATTCATTTGTAGCCCCGACGGGATTCGAACCCGCGCTACCGCCTTGAGAGGGCGGCGTGCTAGGCCGCTACACAACGGGGCCGCACCTGTTCACAATAACGTAAATTTGGCCAAGTTCTAAATGCCCTGTTTTAACTAGCTACGTGCTTTTAGTGAATCACTGATTCGGTTCGCGGCGGTCATGACGGCCATGCCATGTATTCGACCTGGAGTTTTTGTTAGACGTTCTATCGGACCCGAGATTGATACTGCAGCAATAACTTTTCCATTAGTACCGCGGATCGGTGCACTGACCGAAGCTACGCCAGGTTCACGTTCACCAAGTGATTGTGCCCAACCCCGGCGGCGGACACCTGATAAATCAGTAGCTGTAAATTTTGCGCCTTGCAAGCCACGATGCAATCGATCCGGTTCTTCCCATGCCAACAGGATTTGGGCTGCGGAACCTGCGCCCATAGTTAGCCCAACACCAACGGGCACGGTATCTCGCAAACCCGTCATGCGCTCTGCTGCTGCAACGCAGATGCGCTGGTCACCTTGACGACGATAAAGCTGGGCACTTTCCTTCGTGGCATCGCGCAGTGCAATCAAGATTGGATTAGCAATAGCGAGTAATTTATCTTCCCCAGCTGCGCCGGCTAATTCGGCAACGCGTGGTCCAAGTACGAATCGACCATTTAGATCGCGCGTAACAAGCCGGTGATGTTCAAGTGCGGTCGCTAGTCGGTGGGCAGTTGGACGAGCTAAGCCAGTTGCACTGACTAAACCTGCTAAAGATAGGGGTCCAGATTCCAAAGCGTCCAGAATGTGGGCAGCTTTATCCAGAACTCCAACACCGCTACTACTATTGTCCATGTAGTGATATTGCTATCTCGAATGGTGAGATGTCAAAATTGATACGCAATAGGAGGCAGTAATGGGACGCACATTGGCACAAAAAGTGTGGGATGACCACGTTGTCCGAAGAGCTGAAGGCGAACCTGACTTGCTTTACATCGATCTTCACCTGACACACGAAGTAACTAGCCCCCAGGCCTTTGATGGCTTGCGCGCTGCTGGTCGATCAGTTCGACGCAAAGACTTAACAATTGCTACCGAAGATCACAACGTGCCAACAACTGATATCGACAAACCAATCGTTGATCCAATTAGTAGGGCCCAAATTGAGGCACTTCGAATCAACACCAAAGAATTTGGAATTGAAAACTACGAACTTGGAAACAAAGAGCAGGGCATTGTTCACATCATTGCACCGCAGTCAGGCCTAACTCAGCCAGGAATGACAATTGTCTGCGGCGACTCTCACACTTCAACTCATGGTGCATTTGGTTCTATTGGCATGGGAATTGGCACAAGTGAAGTTGAGCATGTGCTTGCAACTCAGACTTTGCCACTTAAGCCTTTCAAGACCATGGCGATCACTGTTAATGGGAAATTGCCAGTTGGCGTGACTGCAAAAGATCTAATTTTGGCAATCATCACTGAAATTGGAACTGGTGGCGGTCAGGGCTACATCCTTGAATACCGTGGTGAAGCAATTCGCGCATTGTCCATGGAAGGCCGCATGACGATGTGCAATATGAGCATCGAAGCTGGCGCTCGCGCCGGAATGATCGCGCCAGATGAAACCACGTTTGAATACGTAAAAGGTCGCGAACATGCTCCAAAGGGCGCCGATTGGGATGCAGCAGTTGCTTACTGGAAAACTCTGCCAACAGATGCCGATGCGGTATTTGATCGCGAAGTAATTATTGACGCGACAAAGCTCAGCCCATTTGTTACCTGGGGGACTAACCCAGGACAAGGCGCTCCATTGTCAGCGAATGTGCCAAGCCCTGATGACTTCACCGATGAAGTAGACAAGAAGGCCACTGAAAAGGCTCTCGAATACATGGACCTTAAAGCGGGAATGAAAATCCGCGACATCAAAATTGACACTGTATTCATCGGCTCCTGCACAAACGGACGAATTGAAGACCTGCGTGCTGCAGCTGAAATTCTCAAAGGCAAAAAAATTGCTGATGGCATGCGCATGATGGTGGTGCCAGGTTCTGTTCGAGTTCGCCTAGAAGCTATGGCCGAAGGTTTGGATAAGGTTTTTGCAGACGCAGGAGCTGAATGGCGCGAAGCCGGCTGCTCAATGTGCCTTGGCATGAACCCGGACAAATTGTCTCCAGGTGAGCGCAGCGCATCAACGTCTAATCGAAACTTCGAAGGCCGACAAGGACCAGGTGGACGCACGCATTTAGTGTCGCCAGCTGTTGCAGCTGCAACTGCAATTCGCGGCACGCTTTCGTCACCAGCAGATTTAGTTGGGAGTAACTAATGGATAAGTTCACAGTTCACACTGGCACTGCAGCACCACTGCGAGAAAGCAATGTTGATACCGACCAGATCATTCCTGCCGAATACTTAAAGCGCATCACGCGCCATGGTTTCGAAGATGGACTATTTAATTCCTGGCGCAAAGATGCAAACTTTGTTCTTAATCGTCCGGCATACCAAGGTGTGAGCATTTTGGTCGCCGGTCCTGATTTTGGAACCGGATCTAGCCGCGAGCACGCAGTTTGGGCGTTAATGGATTACGGATTCAAAGTTGTAATCTCATCTCGATTTGCAGATATCTTCCGAGGCAATTCAGGCAAGCAAGGGCTACTAACCGCCGCCGTAGAGCAAAGCGCTGTAGAGCAACTTTGGAAGATTATTGAAGAAGATCCAACAACTCCGGTAACCGTTGACCTAGAGGGCCAAGTAATCACTGCTGCTGGGTTTACGACCAAGTTTGAAGTCGATTCCTACGTCCGCTGGAGACTAATGGAAGGCCTAGATGACATCGGACTGACTCTTAAGCATGTGGACGAAATTTCGGCATTTGAGGCAAAACGGCCAAGTTTCAAGCCCACCACCGTCTAAATCAGGCTAATAAATGCAAAAAATCCCAAGAAATTGGGATTTTTTGCATTTCTTGGGCGTGTCAGGTTAAAAACCCTTGATTTTGAGCCGTAAAGTCACAAGTGAGCCAGGCGGGGAAGTCTGGAACAACTCAAAGGCCGTTAATCCGCAAGGGTTAATGACCACCAAGATCGCCGGCATTCATCAATGGAGGTCGGGTAACTATGGAGGATCCAAAGTGAACAAGGCAGAACTAATTGATGGAGTAGCTGAAGCCGCAGGCCTAAGCAAAAAAGACGCCACAGCAGCCGTAGATGCAGTTTTTGACAGCATCAGCCGTGCAGTAGCCAAGGGTGACAAGGTTTCCCTAACTGGCTTTGGCATTTTCGAGAAGTCAGACCGCGCAGCTCGTACTGGCCGCAACCCACAGACTGGTGCTCCAGTTCAGATTGCAGCAACTTCAGTACCTAAGTTCCGTGCAGGTGCAGAGTTCAAGAAAAAGGTTTCAGGCAAATAAGCCTTAAAACTTAACGCGATCGGACTCGTTGGGAAACCAACGAGTCCGATCTATTTTT
>WLPX01000029.1 GCA_009698575.1 Actinomycetota bacterium | reverse complement strand
GCACTTATTGTTTTTGCTGGACGTTTACGAGATGACCAACATTCTCGGCTCGCTTCTCCCATTTCGACTACCAAAGTCGAAACCGTTCACCCCCAAGATTTTCATCAGGGGATTACTGGATAGGTAACCACCACTATTTAGTTATGTTCTTATTGTACCCGAGGGACTGACAAGCAAACTTCCATAGTTAATGGCACTATCTAGGTATGGCAAAACAATTTGATAGACGACAAGTACTTTCAGCCGGCGTTGCTGGAGTAGCAATTGTAGGGCTCGCAGCCTGCTCAGATTCGGATTCCGATGAAACAACGGAACAAGGGTTAACAAATACAACTCCAACTTCTATGCCAACTAACAAAGTGGTTGCCAAGACAACAGACGTACCAGTCGGATCTGTTTTTAAGTTCAACGATCCAAATACAGGCATCCCGGCCTACATTTTGCAGCCAGCTGCTGGAACTTTTATCGCCTACAGTTCTAAATGCACTCATCAAGGATGCATTGTTGAGGCATACCCAGATGCCTCTGGATTTTCTTGCGCTTGTCACGGTGCCAAATATGACTCAGTCACTGGCGCACCAGATGAGGTAACTTCCAAGACACTTACAGCGACGCCACTTGCGAAGATTTCGCTAACTATTGCAGGCGATCAAATTTCAGTTGCCTAAATGGCTACTTTAATTTGATTGTGGCTTCAGCAAGTCCTTCAAGCAGGCGATCGATTTCTTCAACCGTGTTGTAAGGCGCAAGTCCAGCGCGGATTGCACCGTCGTCACCAAGTCCGAGATGTCGTGAGCACTCGATCGCATAAAAGTTTCCAGCCGGGGCATTAATTTTGCGCTCTGCAAGGAATTCATAAACTCGCTCGGAATTGATTCCAGCCAAGCTAAACAATTCAGTAGGAGTCTTTAATCGGGCATTGCTATAAAGCGTCACATTCTCCATGGCTTGCAACCCTTCTCGCAAGCGATGGTTAAGTGCATGTTCATGATCATCTGCAGCACTCTGGGAAGCAATGATCCGCTCTCGTCTTGAACCTGACCCAGGCACCATGTCAGCAATGAAATCAACAGCCGCTGTCACGCCAGCCAACATTTCGTAGGGCAAAGTTCCCAATTCAAATCTTTCTGGGATGTCCTCAGTTGAAGGCAACAACTTGTCTGGGTGCAGTGTTTCTAGCAGTGCAGGGCATGCCGTCATCACGCCAAGGTGTGGTCCAAAGAATTTGTAAGGTGAGCAACCATAGAAATCAGCGCCCATTGCTTTAAAGTCCACGACAGCGTGCGGAGTGTTGTGAACGCCATCCACATAAAGCAGGCCGCCAACTGCATGAACTGCTTTAGCGATCGCTGGAATGTCAGGCCGGGCGCCAATTAGATTCGATGCAGCGGTGATTGCCACGAGCTTGGTGCGATCAGTAATAACTGCTTCGACATCTGAAACATCCAGGTAACCAGTTGCAGGATCAAAATCAATCCATCGCAAAGTTGCGCCAGATTTTTGGGCATAACGAACCCAAGGTCGAACGTTGGCATCATGATCTAGGCGCGAGGCAACAATTTCATCTCCAGGTCCCCAGTCCTGGGCCAAGGTGCGCGCGATATCAAAAGTTATTTGAGTCATGCTGCGCCCGAAGAAAATTCCTCCAGGAGTGGAACCGAGTAAATCTGCCATAGCTTGGCGGGCGTTATCAACGGCTGCCTCGGCATTGCGTTCTGCTTCTGTGACAGTTCCTTGATTAGCTAACGGTCCAGTCATAGTGTCGCAAATTGCCCGCCCAACTGAGAGTGGGGTCTGTGTTCCACCAGGACCATCAAAGTGAGCAACACCAGAATTTAAAGACGGAAAAGCTGATCGAACGCGCGCAACATCAAAAGTCATGCATTCATCTTACGGGAAATCAATTACCGGGATTTAGACCTTTGGCAATTCATCAGGATCAATGCGCCCGATGTCGCCTTTACTTTCCAGTAGCGCGATGTGCCTAGCCAGCAAAGTCATTCGACGGTCCATGTCACCAAACTTCAAATAAGTGCTTACTGAGAAAAATAGTAATCCAATGGCAACAAGGTAAATAACTAAGTCAGCACCGCGACCGATTCCAAAAGTATTTGCAATATCGGTAAGCGCCCCGGGAAATAGGACAGCCAAAATAATCAGAACTGTTAAGCCAAGGAATGCAATTCGGCGAAATGCCCGAGCCTCGGTTGAGGATCGGTGATGCAGGGCAAACCAAAGCAAGCCAAATATGATGGCCATCAGAAAAAGTTGAGCAATGCGCATGGTTACCTCAATATCAAGTCAAATAAAATGTTAACGGAATTCCACAGACTTTGTCCCTTTGCCTTGGAATAGTCTGTGTAAACAATATGAACCGGGCGCTCGCAGTATTGAAAGCCACCTTTACTGATTTGATTAACAATTTCGGTCGCGTGTGCCATGCCGTTTTGTTGCAAGTTCACATACTCAGCAACTTTACGATTAAAAGCTCTAAGGCCGTTATGAGCATCAGTTAGCTTCAAGCCCGTCAATGCATTTGTATATGAAATTGCAGTTTTAAGCACAATACGCTTGGCTGCCGTCAGCTCAGTACGCTCGTCAAGAAATCTTGAACCAAAAACCACATCAACTTCACCAGTACGCAGGGTTCGAATCATTTCGAGGGCATCAATCGGTGAGTGCTGCCCATCTCCATCAAATGTCACGAAGTACTTGATTTCTGGATTTTCCAGACCTGCTTCGATTCCAGTTTGTATGGCTGCGCCTTGGCCAAAATTCATGGGATGCCAAACTACGTGCGCACCCGCCTTTTTCGCAATTTCTCCGGACCCATCAGGGCTGCCATCGTCTACGCAATAGATGTTGGGAAAGTACTGGGACAAATCGGAAATGACTGAGGCAATTACTTGTGACTCCGAAAAGACCGGAACCACTATGACAGTGTCGTTGTTTTCGCGCAGTATCGAGGAATCCTCAGTATTAGTCACTACCCCAGTCTAGGAACACCAGTCACACCAATCACAAGGTCACAGTTTTGGCGTGTGTGTTTGCTCACAACGCCTGAATTTACAGGGATTTTCGAGGTTATAGGTTAGTTTTTTTGAGGCTGGGGGTGCATCCTAAGTTAATCCCGTAAAGCCTAAACTGAAGTTCAGCCAAGGAGTTCAAGTGAGTAGTTCCACCATCCCAGGATTTTCTGATGCACCAACCAAGAACAAGCGTCTGCTTGCTTGGGTGCAAGAAGTCGCTGAGCTCACTACACCTGATCGCATTGAGTGGTGTGACGGTTCTGAAGAGGAGTGGCATCGCCTAACTGCCCAACTTGTTACTACTGGAACCCTGATTCCGCTTAACTCTGAAAAGCGTCCGAATTCATTCCTGGCTCGCTCACATCCAAGTGACGTAGCTCGCGTTGAAGATCGCACTTACATTTGCTCAGTTAAAGAAGAAGACGCCGGCCCAACCAACAACTGGATGGAACCTAGCGAAATGAAGACCATTCTTCGTTCAACTTTCAAGGGCTGTATGCGCGGACGCACTATGTATATCGTGCCGTTCTCGATGGGACCTTTGGGTTCTGACATCAGCGCACTAGGTGTAGAAATTACGGACTCGCCTTATGTTGTCATCAGCATGAAGATGATGACTCGCATGGGCAAGCGCGCTTTAGATTTAATTGGTGAACATGGTGACTTTGTTCCTGCGCTGCATTCAGTTGGTGCACCTCTTGAAGCAGGGCAAAAAGATTCAACTTGGCCATGCAGCGATACCAAGTACATCGTGCAGTTTCCTGAAGAGCGTGAGATCTGGTCCTACGGATCTGGCTATGGCGGCAATGCCTTACTAGGTAAGAAGTGCTTTGCGCTTCGCATTGCATCTGTAATGGCGCGAGACGAAATGTGGCTAGCTGAGCACAT
>WLPX01000028.1 GCA_009698575.1 Actinomycetota bacterium | reverse complement strand
GGTGTCGCCTGGAGGTGCCGAGCCGCCACGGTTCCGTAGGCCGGTGACGATCGCTCGGGCCCGGGCCAACTCGGCACGCGTCAGGAAGCCAATCGCGATGTAGCCAAGGGGAATCGCCGCCGCAACCGCGATCCGGAGCGCCAGCGCGCCGGCCCCGTGATCCGGGAGGAGGTACGTCGCCGCTAAGGCCAGTGCGAGGATCACCGGGATCCGGGCGATACGTCCCCACGGGTACGGCACGGGGAAGACCCTGTGCTCGCGCCAGAGCATCAGTGCAAACATCGAGCCGTAGGCGATCACGAGTGACCAACCCGCACCAGCAACGCCGAACGGCGGCACGAGGAGCAGCAGCGCGATGACCTCAATCGCGGCTGCGGCTGCCACGACGACCCAGTTGAACTGGTTCGCTTTCTTGCGTCCCACGCCGATCGCCGCGATGAAGTACCCGCCGTAGAGCGGCCCTGCGATCGCGATCGGTGTGATCGCCGCGGCCGCGCCCCAGTAGGGCTCTGTCGTCAGCAGCCGCAGGAACCACGGCGCGAGAAGCGCCACCGAGAGCGCCGCCCAGCCCATAAACGCGAGGTAGATCCCCATCACCGCCGCGTACGTTCGCTTGGCCTCGCCGTCATCCTTAATCGAATAGGCGAACGCGGGCCAGGCCAGCTGGAAGGCGTTGACGAGCAGCAACACGCCTGTACCGATGCGGAAGCCGGCGGCGAGGACACCAAGCGTGGCAGGCGTCGAGACCGCCAGCACGATTGGCCTGTTGATGAGCGTGACGGCCCACATCGCGGCACCCGCCGGCATCAGAGGCACGCCGAATTTGAGCATGTCCCGCAGCAATGGCCGATCAAGACCGAAGCCGAGCCAGTGGCGCTGCTCGAAGAGAACGCCGAGGTACACGAGCGCCTGTCCAAGGTAGGCGCCGAGCAGCAGGCCGACGGGTCCCATGTGCAGGTGCACGAGAAAGATGTAGGAGAACATCGCGGTGGCGATCAGATTGATGACCGTGCGCACGCTGAAGGCGACCGGACGCTCCTGCACGCGAAAGAGTGCACTCGTCAACTCGTAGTTGACCGACACGTAGACACCGAGAGCGATCAGCAGGACCAGGTCCTGGCCTGCCCCCGGGGTCGTAAAGACAGACTGCCCGAGCCAGTTCGAGCTGAGCGCAGTGATCAGCGCCCAAACCAGCGTCGTCGCCTGCAGCGCCCAGAACGCGGTCTGGAAGACTCGACGGCGGCGCTCTGGATCCTCATGGTCGAAGAAGAAGCGGAAGAACGAGTTGATCAGGCCGAGTCGGGCCACGATCGCAACGGCAAGAACGATGCGTAACGCCAGTTCTGCATCACCGAACTGAGCTGGGGTCAACTCGTTGGTATACAGCGGCAGAAGGACGATGCCGAGCAGCGTTGCGGCGATCGAGCCTGCGCCATAGATCGCAGACTGCTTGCCAATCCGCCCCAAATTGCGTGCGACACTCATCGCTGCCCCCGCCTCATCGTCACCCATGGTGCCACGCAGGCAGCGCGGAGGCGGACGCTAGTCGCGCTGAGAGTCGCGCGACTTGGACTTGTCCTTGTCGCCACCGTCGTGCTTGGTGGGGGCAGCGACAACCGGGACAACCGGTGGGGCACTGACAACCGGAGGCGTCGCGACGGTGCTCTTCGACGGCTCAGACTGGTGCGATTCGGACTGCTTGGACTCAGACTGCTTCGACTCGGACTGCTTACCCGACGACTGCTTCGACTCCGACGGCTTCGACTCCGACGGCTTCGACTCCGACGGCTTCGGCTCGGGCTGCTTCGACTCGGGCTGCTTCGATTCGGACTGCTTACCGGTCGACTGCTTCGACTCCGACGGCTTCGACTCAGACTGCTTCGACTCCGACTGCTTCGACTCGGACTGCTTACCCGACGACTGCTTCGACTCCGACGGCTTCACTTCCGACTGCTTCGACTCGGACTGCTTCGACTCAGACTGCTTACCGGTCGACGGCTTCGACTCAGACGGCTTCGACTCAGACTGCTTCGACTCCGACTGCTTCGACTCGGACTGCTTACCCGACGACTGCTTCGACTCCGACGGCTTCACCTCGGACTGCTTCGACTCGGACTGCTTACCCGACGACTGCTTCGAATCGGACTGCTTCCCCGACGACTGCTTCGAGTCCTCATGCTTACCAGTCGACTGCTTCGAGTCCTCATGCTTACCAGTCGGCTGCTTCGGCTCAGTTGGCGCAGCCGGTACGGAACCATCAGCGGGCAGATCGCCAGAGGGCGCACCCTCCAGGGCAGAATCCTCAGCGCCTGCGACAGGAGGAACACTCTCTTCGCTCGCGAGCGGTGGCGGCGTGGTCTCAACCAGGACGGCGTCACTCGCCACGACCGGGACACCGGCCGCACTATTGACAGCGTTGTTCGCGTCGCCTGCGACGCTCTTTGCAGGCGGGACCACAGTGGCGGAACCGTTTGCGGTCTGCACGACGACCTGCTGCTGAGGCGCGGACTCGGGCGCAGGCGCAATCTTGGCCGGCGGCCGAATCGCATCGCGCACGGTGGGTCCAGCACTGATCGCGCCACCCGTCACTACCGCACCAATCGCCACTGCGGTCGCAACCTTGACGGCCGTGCCTGCAGCAAGCGACGAGGCCACCGTTGCCGCAGCCGCACCACTACCAACCACGGCAGCGGTTGTCGCCGCCGCCGCAAAACCAGGAATCGACTCACCAATGCGCGCGGCAACCGAATCGAACGGCAACGTCCCGTGGACAGCCAGTTCCTCGGGTGCTCGAAGACGCCGGGCAGCAGTGCGACACGAACGACAGGCCAAGAGGTGCGCGCGCACCTTGGTTGTCACTGCGCTCTCCACGAGCGCATCGCGCGTCTCGGCGCAGGTGCTGGCATCGGGGACATCGGCCAAGCCGACCAACGACTTGCGCGCCCGATAGACCAGCGCGTCGATGCCCTGCGGTGTGGACTCCAACACCGAAGCCGTCTCGATTGCCGAAAGCCCAAGCCACTCACGCAGCACGAGTGCTTCGCGTTGCTGCGTCGGCAGCGTGCCAAGCAATGCAACGGCCACGTCGAACTCATCACGACTCTCGCTCGCCTCGGCGACCGATGCACGCGGATCGGCATGCCACTCCTCGAGCGGCTCGTGCGACCCGCGACGCTTCGTCACCGCGATGCGCGTCAGGCACTCATTCCGCAAAATCCGAAACAGCCAAGCGCGCGGCTCGCGGATCTGCTCGCCTTCCGCCAACACACGGTGCGCCGACAGGAACGTCGCCTGGACCGCGTCCTCAGCATCCTCGAGCCGACCAAGGCGGTGCCATGCGAAGCGCAGCAGTTCGGCGCCGTGCGCGCGGTAGAGAGCAGCGGTACGAGCGCCCTCTTCAGAGCGAGACGACCTCCGGATGGGGACGGCGATTGCCATGCCATAACTGTAGACGCGTTTCTCGCGAGAATCTGACGCGTTGTACGCCTTAACCAAATGCATATAGAGCGAGATAGTGCCCGCAATACGTCTTTTTAGTGCATTTGGTGATGCGGCAGATCGATGATTACGTCGCAACCCATCACACGAACGTAGCCTTGCAACGACTGTAACCCCTCTGTACGATCTTCACCAAAGAGCCACCAAAAAAGAGAGTGAGAGCTAGATGATTAAGCGCATTATTGGATCGCTCGGAGTCGCGGCTGTACTGCTCGCGGTACCAGCGATTGCAGGGGCCTCCGTAGCTTTCACCAAGATCGTGGCGCCGTATACCTTCACGACGCAGCCCGCTAACTCGACGATCTACATTTACGACCACGTCAAAGGCTCGGCCCCAAAGACGGTCGCACTGAACATCAAAGGCGCAGAGCCAGAGATCTCGCCTGACGGCAAGATCGTTGCCTACTCCAAGGTCAGCACGGTCAAGATCAAGAACTCGATGGGTTCGGGAACGGTCGATAAGTACCTGCTGCATTTCGTGACGGTCGCGACCAACGTTGACGTCGCTACGACCAATCAATGCCAGAACTTCACCTGGGCACCGGATTCGTCCGCAGTGGCATGCGACTTGGTTTCGGCGACAGGGAAGGGACCAACTGGGCTCATTACCGTGACTCCGGACGGCACGCCCACAACGATTGTCGAGAACACCAACACCGTCAGTGTCGGCTGGAACTCCGTCACATGGTCGCCCGACAGCTCGATGGTCGCGTGGACATCGAGTGTGTCCTCACCCACGGTCACAAGCGGGTTCAATCCGAACAAGC
>WLPX01000027.1 GCA_009698575.1 Actinomycetota bacterium | reverse complement strand
CAGGCGGTACCTAACGGTATTTACGTGGACAAACAGAACCCTGGCACACCCTTCAATAGTGGGAGCCGTTTCAAGGTAACAAGCCAGCGTATGACGTGTATCGCCGCGCAGCTCATTTCGAATCTTTGCAACAACTGGATCGATCGCAGATGTATCACCTGCGATCACGCGCGCAGAAATCAAGTCTTGTGAGTCAACTAGGCGAGGGCTAGTTTCCAGGAAACTTAATGCGCGATATCCAGAGAGCGCAGCAAGTGCGGAGTGGTGGGCATCTTGCAAAGTTGAAACTATCGGACCAGTTACCACCGTGCCAGTTCCAAAATGTCCAACAAATGGCTTTGCGATGATTTCAGGATTATCCGTTTCTGCTACACCACCAATGATCGTAATCATGCGATCGTTGTGTACGCCAACCATGACATCGAGTTTTGCTGCTTTAGCAGTACGTCGAATCTGTTCCATGTGAACTTCAATTGCAACTTGCGTTGAAGGTACTGGTCCTACTAGCGCCAGAACATGTTTATTTACATCCCACCCAGCTGCTGCGGCGCGCGCAATTAGCGCGTCATCAGAACTGCCGGCCAAAATCGCATCAAGAACTAAATCTTGCAAGCGAGCATCCCAAGCTCCACGAGTTTCTGCAGCTCGTGCATAAAACTCAGCAGCAGCAAATGCAATTTCACTGGAGTATCGCAGTAGTGACTCGCGTAAATAAGACTGGCGATATTCATTGGTGCCAGCTATCTGTTCAACCATCTCTTCAACTACGGCCATAGAAGTTCGTACCAGTTCAACGGTTTGCTGCAAAGTTAAAGCGCGAGCTAATTCCCGGGGAGCGCTAGAGAAAATATCTCCGACGTGATCTTTGGATTCCAATCCTGCGGAAAACCATTCCACGAAGTTCGTGATACCACTTTGCGCCACCAGGCTTACTGATGCTCGTTCGTTAGCCGGCAATGCGGTAAACCACGGCAAAGTATCTTCCATTCGAGAAGTAGCAGCAGTAGTTAATTCGCCAGTCATGCGCTGCACTCGGCGCGCTAGTACTGCGTGTTCGGCAGCAATGCGTTCGGGTGTGGATTCGGTGGACCGAATAGAACGTGGCATGTAACTAAGTGTGCCAGTAGGGCCAGATCGCTAGTTAGAGCGCGTTAACTTGGGCTACTTGCTCGGCAGTTAACTCGATAACCGGCAGGATTTGGGCAAGTTGCTCGGTGGTGCGGGCGCTAGCTATTGGGGTGGCAATCCCAGGTTGGGCACGCAACCAACCTAAGGCAACTGCAGCAATTGAAGTGTTTTCCTGCTTGGCAATTTCAGTAATCGCATTAAGGATTGCCCAACCACGATCGTTCTTGTAGTCCGGCATGTCGCCAGCTCGCACGCTATCGACCTCAACGCCAGGCTGATACTTACCAGTTAAGAAACCAGCAGCCAAAGAGAAGTAGGGAAGTACTGGGATGTCTTCTTTAACGGCAACTGCCATCAAGCCACCTTCGTATTCATTGCGAACAATGGCGTTGTAATTCGGCTGAAGTAAAAGGTATTCACTCATTCCAAGGTCACGAGAAATCTTTAGCGCTTCTTCTAGTCTTGCGGCTGAATAATTCGAAGCAGCTAAGTAACGAACTTTGCCAGCAGTAACAAGTTCATTGAAGGCAGTTAAGGATTCTTCGAGTGGGATTTCTTCATCGTCATGATGAGCGTAGTAGATGTCTATGTAATCAGTGCCAAGGCGACGAAGTGAATCTTCCGCTGCAGCAGCAATGTTTGCTGCGCTTAAGCCAGGTCGAGTAGCAAGTTTGGCAACTTTAGTTGCAATCACCATCTCGCTACGATTACCGCGGCTGCGCATCCAGTCACCAATGATGGTTTCACTTTCGCCACCTACGTTGCCAGTGTGCCAACGGGAATACATGTCTGCGGTGTCGATGAAATTTCCACCATCAGCTTCGTAGGCATTGAGTACTTGTTGGGATTGCTGAGAGTCAGCGCTCCAACCAAAAACGTTTCCACCCAGGCAAAGTGGATGAACCTGCAGGTCAGTTCTACCAAGCGCAACTCGCATCAGCCGCCGCCTTCAGTATTTCCGGCGGAGGCTGCCTTTGGATCGTTTAGTTGGTAACGATCGATTGCTTTCTGAACTTGTTCAGCTGGTACCTGACCTTGCTTGGCTAGCATCGCTAAAGTTTGGACGGTAATACTTTGCGCATCAACTAAGAAGTGACGTCGTAGCGCGCCTCGAGTATCAGACATACCCCAACCATCAGTACCAAGTGATGCGAAGTCATTTGGCACCCAGTCGCGAATTTGGTCTTGGACTGCTCGCATGAAATCTGAAACTGCAATTACTGGACCTTCGGTACCAGTTAACTTTTCGGTAACCCAACTTGTTTTTGGCGCTTCCGAAGGATTCAAGAAGTTGTGGCGATCAACCGCCAAACCATCGCGGCGCAGTTCATTCCAAGATGTAACTGACCAAACATCGGCACTAACTCCCCAGTCTTCGCGAAGTAATCTTTGCGCTTCAAGTGCCCAAGGAACTGAAACTCCAGAGGCTAGTAGTTGCGCGCGTGGACCCTTGGCAGCTGAATCCGGTGCCAGCAAATACATACCGCGCAAGATGCCTGCAGTATCCACTCCAACTGGTTCGGCAGGTTGAACATACGGTTCGTTGTAGACCGTTAAGTAGTAGTAGATGTCTTCGGGATTTTCACCAAACATTCGGCGCAACCCATCGCGCACAATGTGCCCAATTTCAAAACCATAAGCCGGGTCATAACTAACTACTGCCGGATTAGTTGCGGCCAGTAAATGCGAGTGACCATCTTCATGCTGCAAGCCTTCGCCATTTAGCGTGGTGCGACCAGCAGTAGCGCCGAGAACAAAGCCACGAGCCATTTGATCGCCAGCGAGCCAAAATGAATCGCCGGTGCGCTGGAAACCAAACATGGAATAGAAAATGTAAATCGGAATCATTGGTTCGTTATGTGTTGCATAAGAAGTTGCTACTGCAGTCCACGAAGCAACCGAACCTGCTTCATTGATGCCTTCATGCAGAATTTGGCCGATTTCAGATTCTTTGTAAGAAAGCATTAACTCACGGTCAACTGAAAGGTATTGCTGACCATGCGGGGAGTAGATCTTCAAAGTTGGGAAGAAGCTGTCCATGCCAAATGTGCGGGCTTCATCCGGAATGATCGGAACAATTCGATTACCAATGTTTTCATCGCGCACTAACTCGCGTAGTAATCGAACAAAAGCCATAGTTGTTGCAATGGGTTGGTTACCAGATCCAGCGCTCATGTCTTTGTAAGTTTCGATACCAGGCAGTGTCAAGACTTTGGCTTTAGTGCGACGAGATGGCACGTAGCCACCGAGTGCGCGCCGACGCTCGTGCAAGTACTCGATGTGTTCATGGTTTTCGCCCGGATGGTAATAAGGCGGCAACTTGTCATCAAGTTGGTCATCAGTAAATGGAATCTGGAGCCGATCGCGGAATTCCATCAAGTCTTCATGATTTAGCTTCTTCATTTGGTGAGTGGCGTTACGACCCTCGAAGTGTGAACCGAGCGTCCAGCCCTTGATGGTCTTGGCCAGAATTACAGTTGGTTGACCGGTATGGGCTTCGGCAGCAGCGTAGGCCGCATACATCTTCTTATAGTCATGGCCACCGCGCTTTAAGTTCCAAACCTTTTCATCCGACCAGCCTTCGACCATGGCCTTTGTACGCGGATCGCGGCCAAAGAAGTTGTCGCGAACAAATCCACCGTTTTCGGTTTTGTACGTCTGGAAATCACCATCAGGAGTTCGGTTCATTAAGTTAACGAGTGCACCTTCGTTATCAATGTCGAGCAATTCATCCCACTCGCGGCCCCAAATAACTTTGATGACATTCCAGCCGGCGCCGCGGAAATGCGATTCAAGTTCCTGAATGATTTTTCCGTTACCGCGAACTGGACCATCTAGGCGTTGCAAGTTGCAGTTGATTACAAAAGTTAAGTTGTCTAGTTCTTCGCGAGCAGCAATACCAATTGCACCCAATGATTCCGGCTCATCCATTTCGCCATCGCCAAGGTATGCCCAAACTCGTTGCTGCGAAGTGTCTTTGATTCCACGATGATGCAGGTAGCGATTAAAGCGAGCTTGATAAATCGCATTCATCGGACCAAGTCCCATAGACACAGTCGGGAATTGCCAGAAGTCCGGCATCAAACGCGGATGCGGATAGCTTGGCAAGCCATTTGGCGCAGCCGAAAGTTCTTGGCGGAAACCATCTAGGCGATCGCTGCTTAAGCGTCCTTCTAAATATGCGCGCGCATACATGCCAGGAGATGCGTGACCTTGGAAAAATACTTGGTCACCGCCACCTTCATGTTCCGGACCGCGGAAGAAGTGATTGAAACCAACTTCATAAAGTGAAGCACTTGATGCATATGTTGAAATGTGTCCACCGACACCAATTCCTGGGCGTT
>WLPX01000026.1 GCA_009698575.1 Actinomycetota bacterium | reverse complement strand
TAAGCATTGGTCAGACTGGACCGTGGCTGAGCGCAAAGCTCAAGTCGTAGAACTTGGTTTACCTGGCTTTCGTGCCGATCAATTCTCTCGACAGTGGTACCAACGATTAAACGATGACACTGCATCTTGGACAGATGTCCCAGCTGACATGCGTGAAGCTGTTAAGGATTTGTTGTTCCCAGACTTGATGACGAGTATCAAAGAGTTAAAGTGCGACAACGGAACCACGGTAAAACAGGTTTGGAAACTTTTTGACGGAGTGTTAGTCGAGAGCGTTTTAATGCGCTACACCGATCGCGTCACAATGTGTATTTCATCGCAAGCAGGATGCGGCATGAATTGCCCATTTTGTGCAACCGGTCAAGGTGGATTGACTAGAAACTTATCTACTGCAGAAATTGTTGAACAAGTTTTAGCCGGTGCCCGCTCACTTGCAAAAGGTGAAATCGAAGGCGGTATCGGTCGAGTAAACAATTTGGTGTTTATGGGTATGGGCGAACCAATGGCCAACTACAACAGCGTCATCGGCGCAATTCGTCGATTAACGGAACCTGCGCCAGCTGGCTTTGGCATGTCAGCACGTGGAATAACAGTTTCAACCGTTGGACTAGTGCCCCGGATGCGCCAGCTCGCCGAAGAAGGCATCCCAGTTACTTTGGCAGTTTCGCTGCATGCGCCAGATGATGAATTGCGCGATACTTTGGTTCCAATTAACACCAAATTTAAAGTTCAAGAAGTGTTGGATGCAGCTTGGTACTACGCCGATAAAACTGGCCGCCGAATTTCAATTGAGTACGCAATGATTAAAGACATCAACGATCAGGCTTGGCGCGCGGACCTATTGGGTGAAAAACTTGCTGGCAATCTAGTGCACGTAAATTTGATCCCACTGAATCCAACGCCTGGTTCGAAGTGGACTGCATCTCGTCCCGAAGATGAAGACGAATTTGTGCGCAGGCTAAAGAGCCATGGTGTGCCGGTAACTGTTCGTGACACTAGGGGCCGTGACATCGATGGTGCCTGTGGCCAGCTAGCTGCAGCCACCAAGAACTAGGCATTTAACTCTCACGTCTTACTAGATAGTGGTAGACACTTCCTATGAGTAATTACCAGCAGGCCTATGCCCAAAGCATGCACGACCCCAACGGGTTTTGGGGCGCAGCAGCGCAGCTGGTTAAGTGGGATAAAAAGCCAAAGATTATTTTGGATGATTCAAACGTCCCGCTATATCGATGGTTTTCAGATGGCATGCTAAACACCTGCTACAACGCACTTGATCGACATGTGATTGACGGTCGCGCAGATCAGCCAGCAGTTATTCACGAGAGCGCTATCACCGGTAAATCTTCAATCCTTACCTACGCCCAGATGCTAGAGAAAGTTGCGCGCTTTGCCGGAGCTTTGCGCATGACAGGGGTGGAGAAGGGCGATCGAGTAGTTATCTATATGCCTATGGTGCCCGAAGCCTTGGTTGCCATGCTGGCTTGCGCTCGATTAGGAGCGGTGCACTCCGTTGTTTTTGGTGGCTTTGCCCCGGCTGAGCTTGCCGCTCGAATTGATGATGCTAAACCTAAGGTAATTGTTTCGGCATCATGTGGCTTGGAGCCAACCCGAATCATTGAATATAAGCCGATGCTGGATGAATCAATTGCCTTGGCAACTCATAAGCCAGGCCGCTGCATCATATTGCAACGCGAGCAGCACTTAGTTGAACTTGGTCCACTTGATATGGACTGGAAAGATGCCATGGCTATGGCAGAACCAGCCGAGTGCGTTTCAGTTGCTGCTACTGATCCGCTTTATATTTTGTATACCTCTGGCACCACTGGTAAGCCAAAGGGAATTGTTCGCGATAACGGTGGACACGCAGTTGCCTTAACGTGGTCAATGAAAAATGTTTACAACATTGAAGCCGGCGACATGTGGTGGTCTGCTTCAGATGTTGGTTGGGTTGTAGGTCATTCCTATATCGTTTACGCGCCACTGTTCGCTGGGGCAACCACGATTGTGTTTGAAGGTAAGCCAGTTGGCACTCCAGATGCTGGAACTTTTTGGCGAGTAATCGAAAAATATGGCGTCAAAGGATTGTTTACTGCGCCAACAGCAATTCGCGCAATTCGCAAAGAGGATTACACTGGCGAATTCATCAAGAAAACTGATTTATCTAAATTTGAAAATCTTTTCTTGGCTGGTGAGCGTCTTGATCCAGATACTTATCATTGGGCTACGGAAAACCTCGGTGTCCCAGTCATAGATAACTGGTGGCAAACTGAAACTGGCTGGCCGATTGCCTCAAACTTGCGTGGACTTGAGCCGATGCCAATTAAGCCTGGGTCACCTACGGTTCCAATTCCTGGCTATGAAATTAAAGTTTTAGACGAATTGGGCAATGAGTTACCGCCTGGCACCGAAGGCAATATTGCAATCACACTTCCCTTGCCACCAGGAACTTTGCCAACGCTGTGGGGCGATGACCAGCGTTACATTGATTCGTACCTAACGGTTTTCCCGGGGATGTATGCCAGTGGCGATGGTGGCTATGTCGATGAAGACGGCTACGTCTACATCATGGGACGAACTGATGACGTAATTAACGTTGCAGGCCACCGATTAAGTACCGGCTCCTTAGAAGCAGTAGTTGCAACTCATAATATGGTGGCTGAATGTGCAGTGATTGGGGTAGCCGATGCCATTAAAGGACAAATACCAAAAGCATTTGTAGTTTTAAAAGCTGGAGCACAAGTTGATGCCGAAGAATTGCGCAAAGAAATTGTTGCCCTCGTGCGTAAAGAAGTGGGACCTGTTGCAGCGCTTAATGAAGTAGTAGTTGTACCCGGATTACCAAAAACCAGATCCGGAAAAGTTCTGCGTAAAACGATGCGCGGAATTGCCGATGGCAAGCAAGTAGACATCCCAAGCACTATTGAAGATGCCTCAATCTTGGACATTTTGCGGCCGTTATTGCGCCCAGAGAGTTAATTTAGGGTACTAATTAGCCTTGATAACTAGTACAAAAGTCATATAGTTAAGGCATGGCTCTTTCTCTTACAACTCGTAAATCTCTTTTCGGAATCAATGCCTTAAGTGCTTGGATTGGCCTTGGTATGTCGGTCATCATCGAGACTTTTGGCTTAGTTGAAGCTATTTATGTTGATGGCGGATCGCCAGTATCCCAATTCGGACACCAGGGTGACTATGCATCTGGGATAGCAGGCGCGCCAGAACGTCTAATTGACTTGTTTAGTTACTTCACGATCTGGAGCCAGGTCATGGTTGGTGTAGTAATGACGCTGCTTTATTTAAACCCAGGCCGCGATGGCAAACTTTTCCGGATATTCCGAATCGACAGTATTCTGATGATCACCGTAACCGGCGTGGTTTACAACTTGCTGTTAGGTCCGAATTACCCACCACAAGGGTTAAATCAAATTTCAAGTCCAATCGAGCACACAATCACGCCGATCTTGACCATTGCCATCTTTGTGATTGCTGGTCCACGCGGTTGGTTTAGCCTCAAGAATGTTTTGGCAGCCCTTGTGATTCCAATTGCCTATGTGTTCTACACCTTGTTCCGCGGTGCGATTATTGGAAAATACCCATATGACTTCTTTGATGTGGTTTCTTATGGCTATGCCTATGTATTGATTTTCGTGCTCGGAATTTTGACCGCCTCAATCATTGTGGCGGGAATTTATTGGGGTATTGATAAAGCCCTAACTAATAAACCAAAGTAGGCCTTTTGGTGACTAAATTTTTGATGAATCATAAGTGATTTAAGTTTTTTACCCACTCAGGGACTATGGTTGTAAATAAGCAATGGCCTGAAGGCTTTGAGATTAAAAGGGGAATCGTGGAAAAGATATCAGATACAGAAAAAGCTAACAAATTAGCTTTAGCTATAGCTACACAAGTTACCAAGGGCTGGCGAGTTGAAAGTCAATCCCCAGTGCAAGGCGTTCTTGTTAAAGGCAAACCAATTAATCATACGCTTCAGATCTTCTTGAGTGTTATCACAGCTGGAATGTGGTTATTCATTTACATTCCAACTTTTATTGTCAATAGAAGGCAGACGAAAATAATCCGCGTTGACGATTTCGGAAATACACTTTACGAATAGAGTTTAGTTTTGAAAAGCAAAAGCCCCTGAAGAATCGGGGGCTTTTGCTTTAGGTCTTTATGCTTTGTAGTCAGCGTAAGCTGCAATACCGGTAAGAGCCTGACCCACAACTAAGGTATGGATTTCGTTCGTACCTTCGTAGGTGTAAACGCTTTCCAAGTTGTTCATGTGGCGAATGATTGGGTATTCCAAAGTAATACCCGAGCCGCCAAGCATGGAGCGAGATTCACGTGCTACTTCAAGAGCCATACGCACATTGTTCTTCTTGCCAATGCTGACTTGCTCAGAACGCAGTAAGTGCTGGTCCTTTAGCTTGCCAAGGTGAGCAGCCAGCAACATACCGTTACCGGTAGCAATTGCCATGTCAGCAAGTTTCTGCTGAGAAAGCTGGAAGGCAGCTAGTGGTCGGCCAAACTGTTGGCGGTTTAGCTGGTAGTCAATCGCAGTTTCTAGGCAATCGCGAGCAGCGCCAACTACACCAAACAAGATTCCAAAGCGAGCTTCAGACAGACAGGACAGTGGACCGCGAAGAGTCTGTACTTCAGGTAATACTGCAGAGGCTGGCAAACGAACGTTGTCGAAGACCAACTCGCTAGTAAT
>WLPX01000025.1 GCA_009698575.1 Actinomycetota bacterium | reverse complement strand
TCCACCACTCTTGCCCTATGGAGTCCGGACTTTCCTCGAACATTGCTGCCCGCGATCATCCGACCGACTCGTCTACCGTAAGACTACGGGGATATCACTAAGGTTGAAAAGTGCTGGATTTATTACTTAAAGGTGGAGTGCTTCACCAACCAAATGGATCCGCACCGATACCCTCTGCCATTGGCCTATTGGGCGACAAGATCGCATTCATTGGAGATCCTGCGGATGCGCCAAATGCGCGCGAGGTAATAGAACTTTCTGGGCAATTAATTACTCCGGGTTTTATCGATAGCCATAATCACCTCTTGCTCGGTTTTGATCCAGAGGCTGTGAACTTACAAGACCTTGTTGATTTAGCTAGCGTGCGCTTACGTATGAAAGAGTTTGCCGAATCGCGCCAAGACTTGGAATGGATTTGTGGCGAGAACGCAAACTATTCAGTTGTTGAAGGTCGTCGGCCAAATGCAAATGACTTAGCTGGCATCACCAATCGACCAATCTTTATTACAACTTACGATCAGCATTCAGTTTGGCTAAATGATGTTGCTATTCGTGCGCTTGGGATTGAACCAGGTGTGGAACTTAGTTGGGGTCGTCCAGAGTTTGATGAAGTTACAAACAAGCCCACTGGCTGGGTAACTGATTTTTACACCAGTGCGATGACGACTTTGGGATTAAAAGCACTGCAGCGTGACATTCCGATGTATTCGCCTGATCGCAGGTATCGCAAATTACTCGCCAGCATGGAAATGGCAACTCGATTTGGAATTACGACAGTTGTTGAACCACAAGTCCCAATGGCTGAGCTGGATCTATTTAATCGAGCACTTGGTGAAGGCAAACTTAGTTCGCGAGTTATTGCTGCGCTGTTTCACCCAATTGATGAAGGCGCTGATTTTCGTATGGAACTTCGCAACACCATCGATAGTCACGTTGACTCCCCAAAACTTTCGCTTGGTCCGATCAAGCTTTACGCCGATGATGTGATCGAGCCACACACTGCTTGGTTACTAGATGACTATGCGAACAAACAAGGTCATCGTGGTAACCCAAGCACTTCAGTTGCCGAGTTCCATCACATAGTTGCCGAACTTGATCGCATGGGATTGCAAACGCACACCCATGCCACAGGTGATGGTGGAATTCGATTAGTACTTGATGCGATTGAAAACGCGGCAAAGTTAAATGGCACAACGGATCGCAGGCATGGAATTGTGCACGTGGAATGTATTCACCCAGATGACTTAACTAGGCTGGCGTCCCTTGGCATCACCGCAGCCATGCAGCCTCGCCACTGCTCCCCTGACTTAATCGAAGGTTCATGGATGAACAACATCGGCGAAGATCGCTGGGATCGCGCTTGGCGAATCAAGTCATTGCAAGCAGTTGGTACTCACGTTGCGCTATCAAGTGATTGGCAGGTTGGCGAGATGGATCCGCTGGTTGGAATTTATAGCGCGATGACTCGGGCATCACTTGACGGTAAAAAGTCTTGGACACAAGATGAACGCATTTCTCTTTCTGCAGCCATAGATGGCTACACCAAAGAAGGTGCCTGGGCTTGGCATCGCGAATCCGAATTCGGTGTTTTGGAAATCGGTATGGCCGCAGACATTGTGGTTTGGTCTAGCAACCTGCACGAATACGCGTTCGACCCGGCTGGATTACTCGGTCAAGGCACTTTGCTCACCATTGTCGATGGGCAAATCGCTTACGACGCCCGCTAAGACTTTAGCTTTGCATTCGTTGGATCGTAAAACGGCACATCACTAATAGTTGCTGGAACTAAAACCCCAGCGCAATCAATAATGAAGTTTGATCCGGCTGGAACATCAGCTGGAATATTTCCAAGACCACAAGCACCACCGATGGTGTGGCCATAGGAACCCGAAGTCACATGCCCAATGATTTTGCCATCAAGCAAAATCGATTCATCATGAACAAATAATGGTTCAGGTTTATCGAGCTTGATGTAAACCTGGCGGCGATCTGGGTTTTGCTTTCCTTCGATTGCGCTTCGACCAACGAAGTCGCCCTTCTTAAGGCTGACTGCAAAACCAAGTGAGGCTTGATACGGATCATCAATTGGTCCAATGTCATGGCCTAAGTGTCGGTAACCCTTTTCAACTCGCAAACTATCAAGCGCGTGATACCCAGCGCGCCGAAGACCAAGGTCAGCGCCCGCGGCAATAACTGAGTCATAAATTGAAACGGCCATGTCAGCGGTTGGATAAAGTTCATAACCAAGCTCGCCCACAAAACTTACGCGCAAGCAAAGCGCCGAACCATTACCGACTTCAATTTCACGCGCAGTTCCCCATGGCTGATTTTCAGTTGAGAGATCCGCTGGGCTAATGCGCGACAACAACTCTCGCGAGTTTGGTCCCATAATTCCGATAGTCGCTAGTCCTGCGCTGGCATCAAATACCGCAGCCGCATTCCCGCGCGCTGCGCGGCGGAACATGGCCATGGTTTTAGTTTGTGAAGCAGTAGGGGTCACGACTAAGAATCGATCTTCGGCTAATCGAGTAATCGTGCCGTCGAGTTCGATGCCGCCACCCTTGTTTAACATCAAGGTATAAACAACGCGCCCGATCTTTACATCAAGGTTTGCGGTAGTTACCGATTGCACGACTTTCAACGCATCCGGTCCAGCAACTTCAACTTTGGTAAAGGTTGATAGATCAAAGACTGCAACTGCCTCGCGCGCCGCCTTATGTTCGGCAGCAGAATGTTCAAACCAATTTTGGCGCTGGTAGCTATATTCGTATTCGCGCTTAACTCCAGTTGGGGCAAACCAGTTTGCTCGCTCGTAACCAACTAGCTCGCCAAATACTGCTCCGGCGGCGTCCAAGCGCTCATGTAATGGTGATCGTCGAATATTTCGCGCTGTGTATGGCTGCAGGAATGGCCAGTGCATGGCATAAAGCCGGCCCAAGCCTTCGGTGGTTCGTTCATGGAGATAAGGGCGATTTGATTGGTATTTAGAAAAGCGCTGCACATCAACACCAGATACGTCATAAGTCGGTGTGCCTGCCACGATCCATTCGGCTAATGCCCGGCCAGCACCTGGGGCATAAATAATGCCCTGGCTGTTAAAGCCAGCTGCGATCCACAAACCATCTACTTCAGCAGTCTCCCCTAAACAAAAACTTGCATCCGGAGTAAATGATTCAGGTGCATTTAGGAATCGGGAGAAGTTCGCGGTCTTTAGTGCTGGAATTCGATCTTCGGCAAACCCTTTGATGGCTGCGAAATGCTCCCAGTCAGGATCAAACTCACCGAATGCAAAGTCCTTGGCTAGTGTGCGCGGATCTACCGGAATGCCATCAGGTTCAAATGCGCCAACAACTAATGAGCCGTTATGTCCGCGGACATATAAATAGCCATCCAGGTCGCGCAGCACCGGCAATGGCACATCCGCGCCTTCAATTGGATCGGTGGTCACATGAACATGCGCCGCCGGATACAGCGGAACCATAGCGCCACATTTTTCAGCAAGTTCGCGCGTCCATAGCCCAGCAGCCAAAACTAAGTTTTCACATTCAACTACGCCAAAGTCAGTTTCGACTGCAGTTATTCGACCATTTGTTTTCTGCACTCCGGTAACAGTGACGCCTTCGCGAATTGTTACACCTCTTGTGTGTGCGCCTTTGGCAAAAGCTAAAGCTGCGCGACCAGGGTTTACGTGGCCATCTTCAGCGTGAAGCATGCCACCAAGTAGCCCATCTGAAGTTGCCAGCGGATGAAGTTCAGCAACTCGTTGCGGGGAAACTAATTCAGTTGCAATTCCATTGTGCCTGGCAACCATGTCGCTGTAACGAAGTTCATCTAAGCGACCGGGCGTGCGCGCAAGTGATAACGAGCCGTTTTGTTGCAAAGAGACGTTGATGCCAGTTTCTTTTTCAATTGCGCGATAGGCATCGATGCCATAGTAAGAAAGTTTTGTCATGGCATGTGTCGCGCGCGAGCGAACAACCAAGCCCGCCGCATGCCAGCTAGTACCCGCAGCAACCGATGCTCGCTCAATTAGCAATACGTCTTTGTGTCCTAGTTCGGCCAAATGGTAAGCAATGCTCGACCCGACAACTCCAGCGCCAACGACTATGGTTTGTGCCCGTGCTGGTAGCGGGCGGCTTTGTGCTTGGTCGTCAAAGGAAGTTGCAGTTAGGTCTTTTTCCAGCAAATGATCCACGGGTAACTTCCTTAAAAAATTAAGTCTTAGCGCAACTTTATTGCAGAATTTGGGCGGCCATTCTGGTAGCCCCTAATTACCTCAGGCAATGGAGAAGACCCCGCAATAAGTATGAGTTACTGCGGGGCCTTTATTTCGTCAGAAGCTGACTTTGCCCTGCGGTGACACTGTTGCGCTGCATCGATGATGCCGAGCAATGATCGAACCGGGACGTCAATTCCTAACTAATCCATTCCTACGCCTGGTAAATCAAGGGTGCAAGGGGTTTTCCAAAAAATACGCCAGTTTGTTATGAAACTGCCCACTATTTCGTTGAATAACTGAACTTAGAGAACTTCCACGATTACATCAAGGCCCCAAGGTTGGCCGGCCTTTTTTGGTTTGATTACAGCAACATCTACGGCAACTTTGGCTGCCAAGGTTGCTAGCTGGTCAACTCCATTAACGGATTTTGAAGACTGCGCTAATGCCCGCACTAATCGGCCCTTAGTTGCCTTATTTGAATGGCTGACAACTTTGGGGGCGCCCTTTGGCATTTTCTGCATGATGCGCGGAACCACTACTTGCTCAGATATGCCCGGTTCGATTGGCCCAAGTTTTGCATACGTGCCAGATCGCAAATCAATGACAAATTCGTCGCTTTGGGAAATAAGCGTGGAAATATTTTCACTCCAGAATTTAGTCAGTGAGCCTATTTTTGGCAGTACTGAATCTCCTGAGAATCGATAAGCCGGAATGTGATCGCTAACGCTGATTAATCCAAACAATGCGCTCACAACAAAATTCTCGGCTTCAAACTTCTTCATCGCAGCGGCGCTTAAAGTATCTATTTCAATCGCGTCATATAGTACGCCGGTGTAGACCTGCCAAGCAGGAGCAGTTGGCGCAGTCAGTAACTCAAGATCTCGAGTGATTTCAAAATCTTGTTTTGCACTAGTTCCTAAAATGCTTCGCACTTTTGGCTTTGGTCCGCTGGCAACTTTAACGAGTTCAGCAATTAATTGATCACGCTTGGAATTCAATTCCGGAAAACTTAACTGTGAAAGGCCTAGCTTCTTTTTGCCGGAAGCATCTGTTTTACCTTCAGAAGGCGGTAGCAAAATCAACGTCATAATCAATTGCCCTCAGGGACGGGCAATGATTCCCGAACCACCTGCAAGGTGAGTATCAAGGGCTTCATTAGCTAGCGCGTCAGCATGCTTGTTATCTTCGCGCGGAATCCAGGTATAAGTGACATTTCCATAAGGCAAAATTTCTCGTGCTTCCAGCGCTAACTTCTGCATATCAGGACTTTTAATTTTCCAGCGTCCTGACATTTGCTCGACAACTAATTTGCTATCCATGCGAACTTCAACCAAGGCTTGTGCGTCAATTTCAGCAATAGCGCGAAGGCCGGCGACGAGTCCGTTGTATTCGGCCACGTTATTTGTGGCATGTCCTAGAACCGCTGCGCGTTCGGCTACTACTTCCCCGGTGTTTGCATTGCGAATCACTGTGCCATACGAGGCATGTCCTGGATTACCGCGCGAGGCTCCGTCGGCCTCCATCACAAAATGGGTCACAGACCAGACTCCGAGGTTCGAACCAAAATTCGTCGACATTGATCGCAGCGCGCAATCGCATCGGGTGCCAAGTTGCGAATGTGATCGATTTCTTGGGCATCAATAGTGATGTGACAACCTTGGCACGAACCACGATGAATTAACGCAGCCCCAATGCCATCATGATCTGCCCGAATCTTGTCATAAAGGGCAATTAGATCTCCAGGCAGTCCGCTGGATAATTCAGTACGCTGCTGAATTATCGAATTACTCTCAAAGTCGATGTCAGCAAATGCGTCATCTCTAGCTTGGGTCACTTGCGCTAATTTTTCGGTAATCGCAATTTCATCGGCTTCTAAATCGATAACAGCTTGCTGTGCATCTTCGTATTGCTGCATGATTTCAAGTTCGATGTCTTCAAGTTCAGCTTGCCGCTTTGCCAGCGTTGCAATTTCATGTTGCAGACTTTCCAATTCTTTGGCCGCTGAAACTGCGCCCGCATCTAACCGATCTTGATCTCGCTTAGCCCGAGCAACTACCTGTTCAACGTCAGATTCAGCTTTAAGTTGATTCAGCTTCAGATCCGAAGTTTCGGTTTTGGCAGCTACTAACCGCATCTTGATTGAGCCCAGCTCAACTTCTAGATCTTGGGCCTGGGAAATTTCCGGGGATCCCGCGCGTTTGTGTTTCAGCTGCAGGAGTTTGGTGTCAAGGCCCTGCAAGTCCAGCAATGCTTGTTGCTGGTCGGGGCTTGCAGTAACGGCCATTTTTTACTCCCAGATTTGTTTAGTTATTCAACTAACAAAGCCAGACTACCTCTTACTGTTTATCGAAATAATCTTTCGATAGTGCGATAGGGATAAAAAAATACCTCCTTTCGGAGGTATTTCCATTGCAGTGGGCGCTAAGGGACTCGAACCCCTGACCCTCTCGGTGTAAACGAGATGCTCTAGCCAACTGAGCTAAGCGCCCTACGTGCTTCCCTACCTTATCTAAGTATGGGAAAACTTAGAAATCGAATGTGGGTGGGAATAAGAAATGACCCGATAACGAAAAGGTGCCACAGCCGGTGAGTCCTAGGTCTGTATTGCGAAGCAATGACCCGATAACGAAAAGGTGCCACAGCCGGTGAGTCTCGGGTCTGTATTGCGAAGCAATGACCCGATAACGAAAAGGTGCCACAGCCGGTGAGTCTCGGGTCTACACCGGCCGTGGCATCTCAATTTCACACCTAGTTTGGCAAGTCCGCATCTTTTAGCAAACTGCCCGAATTTAAAGGGCAGCTAAGGCCTGCTTGTACGCATCGGTATTGCGGGCATCGCCTGGACCATTAACGACTGACCAGCGCAAAACCCCAGCCTTATCAATGATGAAAGTGCCACGCATAGAAAAGCCACGTGGCTCAAACCAAGAAACGTACATTTTGGAAATTTCACCGTGCGGCCAGAAATCAGACAGCAATGGGTAGTCCAGATTTTCTTGTTCCGCGAAAACTTTTTGGGAAGCTGATGTGTCACACGAGATGCCAAGCACCTGAACATCGTCAGTTACAAAAGCTGGACGCTGATCGCGAATTTCGCACAGCTCGCCAGTGCAAATGCCGGTGAAGGCCATTGGGAAGAAAACCAAAACTACATTTTTCTTGCCGCGAAAATCTGACAGTTTTACATCTTCGCCAAATTGATTTTGCAGTGTGAAATCTGGGGCTTCTTGGCCAACTTCTAATGACATTTCTTCTCTTTTCTTATCGGGATTATTTGGAAATGAACTTAAATTATCGACGAGATTTTGGAGCAACTAGGCGCGTGCCTTGCCAATCCGGAGCAGCATTTATATTGCTAGTTGCTTGCAAGCCTGCAGTTGGTGAGGCATCCGCAATGTCTTCAGGTTCTACGTGCCCGTCGCGCCCAGGCTTTGGTGTCATAAGCCAAATCACGCCATTGTCAGTAAGTGGGCCAAGAGCATCAACTAAGGCATCAACTAAGTCACCATCATCTTCACGCCACCACAGCAGAACGGCATCTACGACATCGTCGTAGGTCTCATCAACTAATTCGGCAACAGAAGCGATGGCATTTGAAACCATTTCATCGCTGTCAATATCAAAGCCCAGCTCTTGGACTACTAGCCCTTCGCCTAACCCGAACTTGCCGGCCAACCCCGCTAGGGTGCCTTCTTGTGAACTCACAGTCTTAGTCCACCCGAGTAATGGCCAAAAGGCAACTGCAAACCCCAAATTGCCCAATTTAACTTTTCCAAATACTGGATGCGGATAACCCCTTTGGTTCGCCATCAGACACAATAGGAGTTGAAAACCCGACTATCCCCCGAGGCAGGTAACCCGCAGTGACCACAACCCCAGATCGGGATTCGTTGTTGGCCGGGGGTATGCCAACTCAGTACGTAGATGTAAATCCTGAGGAAACTCGGGAGTGGATTGAGTCCCTAGATGCGTTAATCGCAACCCATGGCGAACAACGTGCGCGTCACATCATGCTTTCACTGCTGCGTCACTCTTCGGAAAAAAATGTTGGTATTCCAAGTCTGCGAAGTACTGACTACATCAACACCATCTCACCTGATCGCGAACCTGATTTCCCAGGCGATGAAACTATTGAGCGTCGTATCCGTGCCTACATCCGGTGGAACGCTGCAATGTTGGTGCATCGCGCACAACGTCCAGGTATTGGTGTCGGTGGACACATTTCAACTTACGCATCAAGTGCGTCACTTTATGAAGTTGGTTTCAATCACTTCTTCCGCGGTCCAGAACATGAAGGAGGCGGAGACCAAGTATTTTTCCAAGGTCACGCATCACCTGGCATGTATGCCCGCGCATATTTAGAAGGTCGCTTAAGTAGCGATCGCCTAGATGGGTTCCGCCAAGAACTTTCGGCCGCGCCAAATGGCTTGCCAAGCTATCCGCATCCGCGTTTGATGCCGGACTTTTGGCAATTTCCAACTGTGTCTATGGGACTTGGTCCGATGAATGCGATTTATCAAGCTCGCTTTAATCGCTACTTGCATCACCGCGGGATCAAAGACACTTCGCAGCAACGAGTTTGGGCCTACCTGGGCGATGGCGAAATGGACGAACCCGAATCATTGGGCGCAATTGGTATTGCTGCGCGCGAAGAACTCGACAACTTAACTTTTGTAATCAACTGCAACCTGCAACGCCTTGATGGCCCAGTTCGCGGTAACGGAAAAATCATTCAAGAACTTGAATCGCACTTCCGCGGCGCCGGATGGAATGTCATCAAAGTTATTTGGGGCCGCGAGTGGGATGAATTGCTCGACATTGATAACGAAGGTGCACTCGTTAACTTAATGAACCGAACTCCTGATGGTGATTTCCAGACGTACAAAACCGAAAAC
>WLPX01000024.1 GCA_009698575.1 Actinomycetota bacterium | reverse complement strand
TACCGAGGACCGACCAAACAGTTTGAAGGTGCGTGCTATCCGCGGTTATCGCCAGTTGGCGAGTCTTACTTTTGTGCTTGCTTTGCCAAATTCATGATTGCAGCTGACAAAGCTCACTTCCTAAGAAGCGCACGAAAAATTATCTGCGGATACCGAGCTTTTCGATGATCGCGCGGTATCGATTGATGTCTGTCTTGGTTAGGTAATCAAGTAGTCGACGACGCTGACCAACAAGCAACAGCAAGCCACGACGGCTATGGTGATCATGCTTGTGAGTCTTTAAGTGGCCGGTTAAGTCGTTGATTCGCTGAGTCATCAGCGCGATTTGTACTTCTGGGCTTCCAGTATCGCCAGGCTTAGTGCCGTGTTCTGCGATGATGGCCTGCTTTACTGCAGATTCCAATGGCATAGATTTTTTCCTCTCGGGCGCGAACAGATCCGAAGATCTTTAGATTTGTCACGATATGTGGGGCGCCCGCCCCTCATTCGTCTTGGGTTAAGGCTAACAGCCCCAACGCATCCTGCGAAATCGAGCAAAAAGCGCTTACTTGCCTGACTCCACCAGGTAGGTTTCAAGATCCTTAGCTGCAGTCAAGACGTCATTATCCATAGCCGCAATAAGTTCTGGGATGCCTGCAAAACTAACCATTTCCCGAATGTGGCTAACAAAATCCAGATCAAAGCTTTTTCCGTATAAATCTAGGTTTGTCTGCCCGATTACATATGCCTCGACCCTGCGAGTAGTCACATCATCGAAAGTTGGATTAGTTCCCACGCTAATCGCTGACTTATGCGCAACACCATCAATCCAAAGCAGTCCGGCATAAACTCCGTCGGCCGGAATCAGTAAACCTCCGACAACGTCAATGTTTGCTGTCGGGAACCCAATCTCGCGACCTCGATGATCCCCGTGAACAACAAGGCCAGAAACTCGATGCGGTCGACCTAATAACTTGCGCGCTCCTTCAACACGGCCAGCAGCAATTGCAGTGCGAATTCGCGTCGACGACCAAGCAGTTGAATCCCCTACTAAGTCAACAATGCGAACTTCAAATCCAAACTTCTTTGAGAGAGTTTGCAAAGTTTCTACAGTTCCACTTGCTCTGTGACCAAATCTAAAATTTCGACCAACGATTACTACTTGGGCATTCAAGCCAGCGATCAAAATGTCTTCGACAAATTCATCGCTAGACATGTGAGCCATTGCGTCGTTGAACTTTAAAGTCTCGACATGATCAACGCCATTTTCTCGCAACAACTCAGCTCTACGTTTTGGCAAAGTCAAAAGTCCGGCGAAAGAATCTGGGCTAAGGAATGCTTTGGGTGGTGGATCAAATGTGGCGGCTGTTAACGATCCATTCAAACTTGACGCAATACTTTTAGCTATCCCCAGAACTTGACGATGCCCAGCGTGTACCCCATCGAAGACTCCGATGGTTACGACTACTGGATTTGATGAGTTACTCATTTGTGGAAAACACTACCAATGCCCGCAGTTCAGATTCGGAATTATCGAATATTCCAATTGCGATTCCATCAGGGCCAAAAACTCCAACGTTGCCACTTTCGATTTGAATCGGAGTTGCAATCTTGACGCCGTTACGAGCTTTGGCAGCATCACTTTCAGATAAATCAACTCTGGGGAATGCCATCTCAACAGCTTGGGAAAGTTCTAAGTGTGACGGGCTTTCTTGCAAGCGAGCTAAAGGTGTCATTGCCTCGAATACCCCAGAGCGAGTCCGGCGTAGCTCAGTCAAGTGCCCACCAACTGAAAGTTTGGCTCCAATGTCGCGGGCCAAAGCGCGGATGTAGGTGCCAGCGCTGCAAACAACGCGAACTTTTACGTCAATTACATCTAAGTGATCAACATGAACCACTTCAATGATTTCTAGATCATGAATCATCACACTTCGTGGTGGGATGTTGACTTCTTCGCCATCACGTACCCGAGTGTAAGCACGCTTGCCATCAATTTTTATTGCACTTACCGCGCTAGGTTGCTGCATAATCGGGCCGCGAAATTCACGCACTGTTTCCAATATCATGGTTTCGGAAATTGCTTGAGTTGATACTTGATCGACAATTTCACCCTGTGCATCATCCGTTGTAGTGGTGATTCCCAGCCTGATAGTGCCGAAATATTCCTTGTCGTGAGCACTCAAGTAGCCGAGCAATCTAGTGGCTCTACCTACTCCAATAACCAGTAATCCAGTTGCCATGGGGTCTAAAGTTCCGGCATGGCCAACTTTTCTGGTATTAAAAACTTTACGAATTTTGGCAACTACGTCATGTGAAGTCGGACCAGCAGGTTTGTCTACAAGTACTATTCCATCAATGCTCATGAGTATATTTTGGTTCTACGCTTTGTGACTTTAGTGAGCCAGCTGAGCGAGCAAGTCAGCAATTGTGGTTTCTAAATCTGATGATGAACTAAACCCTGAAGCATATTTGTGGCCGCCGCCGCCCAGCGCCTTTGCCGCCGCTCCAACATCTACCGAAGTTTTACTTCGTAAGGAACCTTTCCAATGGCCATCGTCTGCTTGCTTGAAAACTGCTGCGACTTCTGCCTCGGTGGTCCGGCGCAAAGCTTCTATAACGCGCTCGGCAGCCAATTCGTCTAGTCCGTGTCGTTGCGCAATGGACACTGAGGTGTAAACCAAACCTGCCCCGCCTGCTGCTTCAGTCACTAATACGGCTCGACTTATGGCCTCGCCCATCATTACTAGTGCTGCAAGTGGCTCATCATCGAATAGCAATCGGGAAAGCTTTGAGTGATCAATTCCTGATTCGACGAGGCGAGCTGCGGTTCGCAAAGTTTGTGCGGTAGTTGATTGGAACTTAAAGGATCCAGTATCAGTGGCAAGGCCAGCATAAATTGCACTAGCAATGTCTGGAGTTACTTCAACTTTTAAGCGATCAATAAATTCCAGCACAAGTTCGGCAGTAGCAGCTGCATTTGGGTCGACTAAGTGAATTGTTCCAAATCCTGTGAAAGATGGGTGGTGGTCGATCGCAATCGAAACGGGAGCAGTTTCTAACAGCTTTAATGTGGTGCCTAGTCTGGCGGACGAGGAAACATCACATGAGATAACTAGATCTGCAACAAGTAATTCTTCTGGAGAGCTAATTAACTCCGAACCCGGCAAAAAATCCAGCGATTTTGGAATAGTGAAATTCTCTTCACCGACCGATACTTGAACATGTTTACCCATAGCGCGCAACGCCAAGCCCAAGCCAAGTGCTGAACCCAAGGCATCTGCATCCGGCGTCACATGGGCAAGCAACAACACACTTGTGCTGTCAGCAACTGCGGTTACTGCTTTATCCCATTCAGGTTCAGCGGCAAAATTAGACACAAGACCTACTCGGTTGCTGCTTCGGAATTTCGATAAGGATCTGCATCACCGGCGTATTTCGCGCCAACAGCTTGGGCATGCACAGCCTTGTCTGCAATGGCTGCCTCCGAGAGCAAGTCGTCAATGACGCGAACATTTTCAGGCAATGCATCTCGAATAAATTCAACAGTTGGCGTGAACTTAATACCCGTACGTTTGCCGATTTCGCTACGCACTAGGCCTTTACTTGAATCTAACGCGGCTGCCGAATTTGTCGCTTCAGCTTCGTCACCAAAAACCGTATAAAAAACCGTTGCTTCTCGTAAGTCAGCCGATACTCGAACACTCGTCACAGTTACAAAACCAAGACGCGGATCTTTAACTTTTAGCTCTAGGGTTTCAGCAACAATTTCTTGAAATCTTTCACCCAATTTACGTGCCCGTGCTGCATCAGCCATGACGTGCTCCTAACTCAATGATGTGGGAAATAGTGCACAGAATTAACTGCGCACTATTTCACGCATTTCAAATGTCTCGATGATGTCGCCGACTTTGATGTCGTTGAATGAACCAAGTCCGATACCGCACTCAAATCCTTCACGAACTTCAGTGGCATCATCCTTAAAGCGTCGCAAGGTGTCGATTGATAGGTCTGCTTGAACTACGGCGCCGTCACGAACTAAACGTGCTTTCGCCCTACGCTTTATCTCGCCTGTAATGACCATGCAACCTGCGATATTTCCAAACTTGCTGGAGCGGAATACATCTCGAACTTCAGCTGAACCAAGTTCGGCTTCTTCGTATTCAGCTTTACGCATTCCCTTAAGTGCAGATTCAATGTCGTCAATTACGCCATAGATGACGTTGTAATAACGAATTTCAACATTTTCACGATCTGCAAGATCTCGGGACTTGCCTTCTGGCCTTACGTTAAAGCCGATGATCATGGCATCTGAGGCCGCAGCCAACGAGACGTCATTCTCAGTAATTGCTCCAACACCGCGGTGGATGACTCGCAAGATTACATTCTCATCATCAACATCGATGTTCAATAACGCATCTTCGAGTGCTTCTACCGAACCGGATACGTCACCCTTGATAATGATCTTGAGTTCAACGACTTCACCCTTTTCCAAGGCCTTAAGTACGTCTTCGAGAGTGTGACGACCACGACGTGCCGCTAGTTCTGCGTTACGTTCGCGAGCGCCGCGGGACTGTGCAATTTGTCGGGCAATCCGATCTTCGGCAACCACCAAGAAACTGTCACCAGCACCAGGTACTGAGGTCAGACCCAAAACTTGAACTGCGCGCGCAGGTCCAGCTTCAGTTACTGCAACTCCGTTTTCATCCATCATTGCTCGGACGCGACCAAACGCATCTCCGACAACAATTGAATCTCCGGGGCGCAAAGTTCCACGTTGGACCAAAACAGTAGCAACTGGGCCACGACCGCGGTCTAGGTTGGCTTCGATTGCAACACCCTGGGCATCTTGCACTGGATTTGCGCGAAGATCGAGACCGGCATCTGCGGTTAGCAAAATTGAGTCAATCAACTCTGTGATGTTGAGATTGTTCTTAGCAGATACGTCGACGAAAATTGTGTCGCCACCATACTCTTCTGGTACCAATCCATACTCGGTAAGTTGGCCACGAACCTTAGTTGCGTCAGCGCCTTCTTTATCGATCTTGTTAACAGCTACAACGATTGGCACATTTGCTGCCTGCGCATGATTCAAAGCTTCAATCGTTTGTGGCTTCACGCCATCATCTGCAGCCACTACAAGCACTGCAATGTCAGTTACTTGAGCGCCACGAGCACGCATGGCAGTAAATGCCTCGTGACCCGGAGTGTCGATGAACGTAATCGCTCTTTCGATGCCTTCGTGAGTGTGATGAATTTGGTAAGCACCGATGTGCTGGGTAATTCCACCAGCTTCTCGCTCAATCACATTAGTTTGACGAATTGCATCGAGCAGTCGAGTCTTACCATGGTCAACGTGACCCATAACTGTTACGACTGGCGGTCGAATTACTAGGTCACTATCGTCACCTTCGTCACCAAATTCAAGATCATAGGACTCAAGAAGTTCACGATCTTCATCCTCAGGGGAAATGATTTGAATTTCGTAATTCAGTTCGGCACCTAAGAGTTGCAAAGTCTCTTCATTTACTGACTGTGTGGCCGTAACCATCTCGCCCATCTTGAAAAGAATTTGAACTAATGAAGCTGGCTCAGCATTTATCTTGTCGGCAAAATCACTCAATGAGGAACCGCGAGCTAACCGAATTAGATCGCCACGACCCATAGCTACTGACGAACCGCCAGTAACCGGTGCCATCATGTTGTCGAACTCTTGACGCTTAGCGCGCTTTGATTTACGACCCTTAGAAGGTCTGCCACCTGACTTGCCGAAAGCACCCGCAGTATTGCCGCGGCCACCAGTTGAATTAGGTCGACCGCCTGGACGACCACCGGGTGCGCCACCTGGGGCTCCACCGGGTGCGCCGGCACCAGCGAATCCGCCTCCTGTACCGCCTGGACGAGGTCCGCCGAAACCACCGGGACGATCACCGGCAGGACGAGGTCCGCCGAAACCACCTGGACGATCACCACTTGGACGACCTGGTCCACCCGGACGAGGTCCCCCGAAACCACCTGGACGATCACCGGTAGGACGACCAGGGCCTCCGGGACGTGCACCTGCTGGGCGAGGTGCCCCAGTTACTCCACCACTTGGGCGAGGTCCTGCACTACCTGAAGAAAATGGATTGTTACCTGCGCGCGGTTGCCGCGGCGCAGAAGTAAATGGATTATTTCCTGGACGTGGGCCACCTGGACGTGGGCCTGGTGTCGCGCCGGGAATTGGTGCTGGACCTGTTGGCGCAGCATCAGTTGGAACTGATTGCGTTACTTCCACTTCTGGTGGCGCGGATTGGACTGGAGCGACTGGCTCTGCCGCAATCGGGACGTCAGAAAGTTCTGGGGCATCAATTGGCTTGGCAACTTTTTTCGCGGGTGCTTTTTTAGCAGGTGCTGGCGCTTTTGCTGCGGCTTCCTTTAATTCAGGAAACTTGTCATGCAACCGACGAATAACGGGAGCTTCGACAGTCGACGATGCCGACTTGACGTACTCACCAACTTCTTCAAGTTTTGAAATGATGTCTTTGCTATCAACGCCTAGCGCTTTAGCAAGCTCATAAACTCGGACCTTGGACACGATTCTCCAGTCTGGTCCGAGTTCTATTTAATAGATCCGAACCGTCTCTTGTTTTTTCGCGCTCATTTCTGAGCACTCTGTTTCGTGGAACTCAATGTTTGAGCTCCGATCGTTTTGGCATTCAAAACTCGAATGCCGTGCCTGTTGGCGTTCATAACTAGAACGCAATCCTGGCGTTTAACATAAACACTCCCGATTACAGCGGTAGTTGACGGATACTTGAGTCCAAATTTATTGCTAAATTAGCACTCGTTTTGTAGCAACGGTTGAGAATTTTCCAGCGAAAACTAGTCAAAACCCGCAATTGCCAGTCTTTAGTCTAGCCCAATTGAAGATCTCCAATAAATCCAAGGATTATTGGCTATTCGTTGGTGTTGGCGTCTGATTTTATGTCGATTTTTGCACCGGTAAGGCGAGCTGCCAGTCGGGCATTTTGACCTTCCCTGCCAATTGCCAAACTCAATTGAAAATCTGGGACAACTACTCGCACAATGCGATTTTCCGAATCGATAAGCGTTGCAGAAATTACCTTGGCAGGCGAAAGCGCATGCTTTACATATTCAGCAAGGTCATCACTGTAATCGACTATGTCAATCTTTTCGCCACCAAGTTCACTCATGACAGCTCGTACTCGACCACCTAGTGGTCCGATACATGCACCCTTGGGATTAACGCCTGGCGATTTCGTTGATACTGCAATCTTGGTTCGATGCCCAGCTTCGCGTGCTAAACCTTCTATTACAACGGTGCCATCTGCAATCTCTGGAACTTCAAACTTAAAGAGCTCTTCGACCAGCCTTGGATGACTACGTGAAAGGGTAATTACTGGACCTTTAGGACCCATCTTGACCGCAACAACGTAGCAACGAATACGGGTGCCGTGCGAATAGTCTTCGCCTGGCACGCTTTCTTCTGGCGGCAAAACACCTTCAACTTTTCCAAGGTTTACAAAAATTAGTTGGCGATCACTTCCCTGTTGAATTACTCCAGAAACTATGTCGCCCTCTTTGGCTTGGAACTCAATCACGGTTGCATCGTCATCTGCGGCTTTTAGACGCTGCGAAATCACTCCTCGTGCAAGCGAGGCTGCCACGCGACCAAAGCCATCTGGTGTAGCTTCAAATTCGCCAATCTTGTTTCCCTCGTCATCAAGTTCATCAGCGATGACTAGGACATGACCATTAGTTCTATCCAATTCAACCCGAGCACTCTCATGAGCGCCTGCTGAATGTAAATATGCGACGAGCAACGCCTGCTCAATTGCATCCACTACGTAGTCGAGTGAAAGCCCGCGTTCTCTGGTAAGTCCTTTAAGTGCAGATACATCTATGTCCATAATTATTCAGCCACTCCGTCAGCATCTGAAGTAGTCGGCATCTTCTTAAATTCAACTTCGATGTGTGCGCGTGCGATTTCAGTTATGTTTATTTTGCGCGGCTTACCTTTAATGTCCAAAGTCACTTCGGGGTCGTTGAAATCAGTGATTCGCCCAACCGCATTTATCGCGTCACCAGCAACTTCAACGAGCCTGCCAATGTTTCGGGACCAATGAATCGGCTTAGTAAGTGGACTGGATATTCCGCGGGTACCTACTTCAAGTACGTATGGCTCATCACCCATTGCATTTGAAGTATCGAGTGTTTCCGAAATAGCTCGCGATACTTCTGCAACTTCATCAAGGTTTACCCCTGCATCACCATCAACTGTGACATCTAGGATTCTCTGGTTGCCAGACTTAGAAATTGATAGATCATCTAAATCTAATGAAAAGGAATTTACGACAGGGGTTAGTAGCGTAATAAGTTCGCTGGCAGTAACCATGGTCAAGCCTTTTCAATTTGGTCGAGCAGTTATGCCACCATGTTAGCCTGACAATTCGAATTTAGACATCTGCGAGTTTTTGCCCAGAAATCCCGAATAATCAATACCTTTACCTGAACAATTCATATGTGGCCATCCCAATTACAGTTCAACGCAGAACTTTCTTGGCACTAGTCGGAATTGGCCTGGTGACTGCTTGCACTACAACCAAATCCGTAGCGCCAATGGAAACGGACATCGCGCAAGTTATCGCGGATAAGCAAATGCTAATTGCCGATGCAATAAACATCATGGCAACGTCACCCGAATTAACTTCAGCGCTGCAAACCGTGATCGCGCAAAATCAAAGCCATATTGCAGTCTTGGGAAATTTTGTTGCAACTGTTACTCCGGTACCTTCGAATCAACCCAATGCTGCAGTAGAACTTGCAGATGTCGCCTCGCGTTGCGCTGTTTTTTCAACTAATCATTTGGTGCTGGCATGTCGAAGCAGTGATGCAGAACCTTCGCGAGTTTTAGCCCAAATTGCAGCCTCAGAAATGCAGCACCACGCCTTGCTCACAGGATTGCTGATATGAGTGAGCTAATCGTTGTAGACCGTGATTCCGCAATTCAAGACTTATTGGCAAGTAGCTACGCTGCCATTTACGCCTACGGTGTGATCGCAGCACACTTAACTGATCCGGAATCGGCACTTGATTGCATGGCGATTTATCGCAAGAAACGAGACGACTTATTGGCTTGGTGTGCTGAATCAGGAATCACGCCAATTGCGGCACGGGCTGCATATCAACTAGCCGGCCCTACCTCCGATGAGGCATCAGCTCGAGTACTTGGAACTTTGCTAGAAGATCGTGCGTGCGCCCACTGGTCACAGGCTTTGTATTATTTGCCAGCTGAATTGCAAACTACCGAAGCAGCGTTTCTCCAGACTTGTGCAGTTCGATCCTTTAGCTGGTCTGGAATCACAAAACCATTTTTTGCCGCGGTGTAACTAAGCCGTAATTACCAATCTGGCCACTAATAGGCCAAGCATCACCAAAAAGATCAGTCTCACAAAAGCGCTGCCTTTATCGAGAGCGGTTTTGGCGCCCAAAAATCCGCCAAGTAAATTTGCTGGCGCCATCAATGCCGCAACAAGCCAGAGCACATGACCACTTGGAATAAAGATGACTAAGGCAGCAACGTTGGTGGCGACATTTACAAACTTTGCGGTAGCTGAAGCTCCCAAAAAGTTATTTCCTAACAGACTCACCAAGCAAAAGACCAGGAACATACCCGTACCAGGTCCAATCAAGCCATCATAAAAACCGATTACTGCACCTAGCAGCGGTGCCACGAAAGGTGAACGCACGCGCGACGTTACTTCGTGGCGGCCAAACTCGGGACGAAAAATTGTAAACAATCCAACGCAGATTAAAATTGTCAAAATAATTGGTTCAAACAGGGCGCGATCGACTCTAGTTGCTAAAAGTGCACCTAGTACTGATCCAGCGAAAGCCGCCAGCATCATGGGAACTAACACTTGCGCTTTTACTTGTATTTGTTTTCGATAAGTTAATGCAGCTGAGCTGGTGCCGACTACTGAAACTGCTTTGTTTGTACCCAAGATGCTGGCTAATGGAGCTACTGGAAATGACCAAAGTAGAACCGGTAGCTGGATTAAGCCACCGCCGCCAGCGACAGCATCAACAAATCCAGCTACAAATGCTGCAAGTACACAAAGCGCTAACGTCCATACCGTGATCTCAGTTAACAACTCTGACATGTTGACTAACTATTCCAACCGTTTACGACATCAAGAACTTCGCCGAGTCGCTGCACTGTTGCAGCCGCAGTAATACCAAGGTCAGTAGATTGTTTGGCTGGAATATTTGAATGCGGAATCCAAATCCCCCGCATTCCAATAGATTGCGCGCCGTGAATATCATCAAAAATTCGATCGCCAACAAATGCTGCATCAGCTGCTTCAACGTCCAAGTTGTAAAGAACGTCAGCAAATACTGTGCGGTGCGGTTTCCCGGATGGAGTTTCGCTGGTGAATAGTAAGTAATCGAAAAGATGCAAAATTCCATCGCGCTCAAGTACACCTTCGTGATGGCGACGTGGCCACATAGTGTTAGATAGCACCGCTGTTTTAATTCCGGCGCCTCTCAATGTTTCAAGAAGAGGCAATGCATCGGGGTCAGTAAAGGTATGCGGATCCCAACCAGATAAATAGTTGGCTAAGGCTTGATGATGAAGTGGACTTGATGTATCTACGCCAACTTCGTGAAATAGCTCTTCAAGTGCGCCAGTTCCGATTTCGCCATTAGTTTCAAATTGTCTAGTCCAGCGCGACTGCTCGCCATGATCTAACTTCGCTGCAAGCTCAGCTGAATTATCAGGATCGTAAACACTCGCATAACCAAGCCACAATTCAGTTAGATCAACATTGTGCCATGGCGTTAGCGTGCCACCCCAGTCAAAAATAACGGCCTTAATCGCCATTAATTTACTTCTTGACTTCTGTCACTACGCTGGCAACAAAGTCAGCAACTGGAATTAGTTTCTGTTCCCCGGATTTACGATCTCGCAATTCAATTACTCCGTCAGCAAGACCTTTACCCACAACCGCAATGGTTGGTACGCCGAGTAGTTCTGAGTCATTGAATTTAACGCCTGGAGATACTCCTCTGCGGTCGTCGTAAAGAACTCGCACACCTTGGCGTTCCAGTTCTTCGCTAAATTTCAGAGCGACATCAAATGGCTCATCTTCCCGACCTGTTGCAATGATGTGAATGTCCGCTGGCGCCACTTCGCGCGGCCAAATCAAGCCCTTTTCATCATGTGACTGCTCTGCGATGGTTGCCACTGCGCGGGACACGCCAATTCCGTAAGAGCCCATCGTTACCGTGACTAATTCACCATTTTCATCTAGGACCTTCAGGTCAAGTGCTTCGGCATATTTG
>WLPX01000023.1 GCA_009698575.1 Actinomycetota bacterium | reverse complement strand
GAAGAGCCTGTCTCGGTTTGACCCTAAGGCCCTTGAGTCCGTAACCTTATGAGGCTTAAGACTTAGGGTTTTCACCCGAAACAAGCATTAGTTCAAGGAGATACCTCGTGTACGCGATCGTTCGTGCTGGTGGCCGCCAGGAGAAAGTTGCCGTTGGCGACCTAATTAGCCTTGACCGCGTTCAAGCCAAGCGAGGCGAGACAGTGGTATTGCCAACTGTTTTGATCGTGGATGGCGACAAGGTCAACATCGACGCTAAAGGCGTCACCGTTACTGCAGAAGTTATTGACCACAACCGTGGACCAAAAATCGAAATTCTTCGTTACAAGAACAAGACTGGTTACCGTCGTCGTCAAGGACACCGCGCAGACCTAACTGATGTGCAAATTATTTCTATTGGCAGCGAAAAGATCGCCGCAGCCGATAAGGCAACTGCAAAAGCCAAGCCAGTTGTAGCAAAGAAAGCTGCGCCAACAAAAGCTGCTCCAGCGAAGGCTGCACCAGTTGCTGAAAAGCCAGCTGCAGAAAAGCCAGTTGCAAAGAAAGCTGCACCTGCTGCTAAAAAAGCTGCTGCACCAGCCAAGAAAGCGCCTGCCGCCAAGAAGGCCGCACCTGCTGCTAAAAAAGCTGCATCTTCAAGTTCCGATGCAAAGGCGAAGAAATCGCCTGCATCGGCACCAGCTAAAAAAGCTGCCCCTAAGAAGACAGAGAAGTAGGTATAACTCATGGCTCATAAAAAGGGTGCCTCCAGTACCAGAAACGGTCGCGATTCAAATGCACAGCGTTTGGGCGTAAAGCGTTTCGGTGGTCAGGTTGTTAATGCCGGAGAAATTATTGTTCGTCAACGTGGCACACACTTTCACCCAGGTGAAAATGTAGGTCGCGGTGGAGATGACACATTATTCGCACTTGCACCAGGAGCCGTTCAGTTTGGCACCCGTCGCGGTCGTCGTGTTATCAACATTGTCCCGTCGGAGTAATTCCGCGTAAATTTTGAGTTGGGCGGGTCCGGTTCGGGCCCGCTTTTCTTTTGGAAAGGAGTTTCAATGACATCGTTTATCGATCAAGTGACACTCCACGTCCAAGGCGGCAACGGTGGCCATGGTTGCGCCTCGGTGCACCGAGAAAAATTCAAACCGCTAGGTGGCCCTGATGGTGGCAACGGTGGCAACGGCGGAGATGTAGTTCTAGTTGTCGATGCATCCGTAACTACGCTTTTGGATTTCCATCGCAGCCCACATCGCAGTGCTGGTAATGGCAAGCCTGGCCAAGGCGATCATCGCAATGGCGCTTTTGGCGAAAGCTTAGAACTAGCAGTTCCTGAAGGAACCGTAGTCTCGCTTTCTGACGGCACAGTATTAACCGACATGCTGGGTATCGGAACTCGTTTCGTAATCGCTTCTGGTGGCCGCGGTGGTTTAGGTAATGCCTCGCTAGCTTCTACTAAACGTAAAGCCCCAGGCTTTGCGCTCTTTGGCGAGAAGGGAATAACGCGCGACGTAACTTTAGAACTTAAAACCGTTGCTGATGTTGGCCTCGTAGGTTACCCGAGTGCCGGTAAGTCTTCATTAATTGCAGCCATGTCTGCGGCTCGACCAAAAATTGCTGATTATCCATTCACCACTTTGGAACCAAACTTAGGTGTAGTTCGATCTGGCGAAATGATTTTCACCATGGCAGATGTGCCTGGCCTAATTCCTGGCGCTAGTGAAGGCAAAGGCTTGGGCCTTGAGTTCTTGCGTCACATCGAACGTTGTGCTGCGCTAGTTCATGTACTTGATTGCGCAACCTTGGAACCAAACCGCGATCCACTTACTGACCTTGATGTGATTGAAAATGAATTAAAGCAATATGGCGGCTTAGAAGATCGGCCGCGCGTAGTTGTATTAAACAAGATCGATATTCCCGAAGGCCGTGAATTAGCAGAATTTGTCTTGCCAGATTTGCACGAACGTGGATATCAAACTTTCTTAGTTTCTGCAGTTAGTCACGAAGGATTACGCGAACTTGGATTCGCATTAGCTGAAATCGTCAAAGCATCTCGAGCCGAAGCGATTTTCGCTGCCGAAAATAGACCTCGTGTTATCGTCACACCTAAATCCGTAGATGATTCAGGATTTACTGTTCGAGTTGAAAACGCTGGTTCGGATGCAGTTCGCTATCGCGTACTAGGCGAGCGCCCAGAGCGCTGGATTCATCAGACTGACTTTGCTAACGATGAAGCTGTGGGTTACTTGGCCGATCGCTTAGCGCGCGCTGGTATCGAACTGGAATTAGCAAAAGCTGGCGCAGTTGCTGGCGATGAAGTTGTAATTGGTGACGGACCAAGCGCCGTGGTATTCGACTGGGCACCAACAGTTGGAGATCTGCATCAAGGGCCGCGTGGCACGGATCAGCGACTTTATGACAAGCGCCGACTATCCGCAGACGAACGCCTTGCAATTCACCGGATTAGACAATTTGGAACTGGTGAAACGGAAGAAGTAATTGAGCCATTAGTTTTTGAAGATTTCGATCCAGACCTTGATATTGATGGCTAACCAGACAACTCGCAATTAGTTTGGCAGCTGCCATCGTGGCGTGTTTTGTTTGCCACCAAGTGCTAATTCAGCCGTAATTTTTCCAATCGTAGGAACGAATTTAAATCCGTGTCCTGAACATGGTGAGCAAACAGTAATTGGTCCGCGGCGATCAAGTATGAAATCTTCTTCTGGGGTATTTGTAAACAGGCAAGTGGTAGCAACAGCGCTTTCTATATCTAAGCCAGGGAACCAGTGCGCAACGTATTCTTTCATTTCAGTTAAATGCTTCTGGCTAATTTCAAAATCCCGATTGTCTGGATCAATTGCTTTCCGATCACTCCAAGTGCCGACTTTAAAACCTTCGCCAGGGGTATAAAGTCCATAGGCACTTGCCTCAAGGGGAGAACCACCGCGACCATTTGCGCCATGGTGCAAAAAACTTGGCCAATAAGATTCGGCAGCTAAATTAGCCTTTGGTTGGAAATGTGCCGGTTGACCCGCATCAACAATTAAGTCTGGCAATTTCACGATGTGCCCAATTAATTTGTTTACCCAACCACCGGCCGCCACTACAAGTGAAGGCGTACGCCAAGTTTGTGTGGCAGTTTCAACGATTGCGAAATCACCATCTAGTGCGATGGAAAGCACTGGAGTATTTAACTGAACTTGGGCACCAAGTTCCCGACTTCGATTGATTAACGTCTCAACGGTTTTGTCAGCGAAGCATCGGCCACCATCAGGGCTATAAATAACGTGGTCTTCGAAGTTCATGCCAGGCCATCGTGCGTGCGCTTCAGATGCATTCATTCGCTCGTATGGGCGATTATGTCGATCCAGGCTAATAGCAATCTCGTCGATGGCTTCTTTGTAGCCATGATCTAATTGGCCATTTTGTTCTAGCAAATGCTCTTGCGTATCGGCCTCAAGCTCTCGCCAATCCGGCAGAGCGCGAGCTGCTAAGTCGGTATAGAGCGGTGTGCGATATGAAAGGCGAAAAATTCGAGTCCCACCATGGGAGCTACCTTTGTTGTGGGCTGCGCCGAACTGCTCAATCAATGCAACTTCTTTACCTTGGCTAGCCAATTGCCAGGCCGTGGCGCTACCCATCGCGCCAGCACCGATTACCAAGTGATCAACGTTTTGCAAGGCAATCTTCCTTTAGTCAGCGGCGATTAGCACCACACTAGTTGCAAGTATTCTTGGATACATGAAGGTTGGCATATTGGGCGGGACATTTGATCCCATACATATCGGACACCTGATTGCAGCCAGCGCAGTTCAAGAGCAGCTTGGCTTAGATTCTGTAGTCTTCATGCCAGCGGGAGAGCCATGGCAAAAAAGTGAGCGTGACATTAGCTCGGGTGCGCAACGACTGGAAATGGTCAAGTTAGCCATCGCTGGCGACAGTAGATTCCAAGCAAGTGACATTGAGATCAATCGCACTGGCCCAACGTATGCCATTGATTCAGTTCGCCAGTGGCAAACCGAACATCCTGATGATCAGATTTTTTGGATAGTTGGCTCGGATGCACTTACTGGAATCCCGACCTGGCATGAATGGGAAGCATTTGTTTCGGAAGCAACCATTGTTGCGGTCAATCGCATTGGCCATGATGATTCAGTGCCATTTAAATATGTGGCCGTGAATATGCCAGAAGTTAGAATCTCGGCTACTGAACTTCGAGATCGCTTTACGAATGATCAAGACACAAGGTACTTAGTTCCTATTAGCGTTAGTGAATATATTTCAAAGCAAGGCCTGTATCGCGCGTGAGTCGAATTCCACCGTTTCTAAAGTGGCTAGCCAGCTCGATTATTGCAATTGGTGTTTTGACTGGCTTGTTTGTGTTGCGAGGTGAAGGCCAAGCAGCTCCGTTACCAGCAGAGTTAACTGCCGCTCCACAACCATCACAAGATGTAGTTGAGCCAGCTGCTGATATCAACAACTTGATGGTTGTGCTGATTGATTCCCAGCAGCACATAGTTTCCGTCTCGATCCTTCGACAATCCGAAGCGGGGGACAAACTTGGCGTAGTAAATGTGGACCCACAAACTTTGATCGTGCCCCCCGGGCAGGGATTTGTGCCAATTAGCGATGCGGGCTTGCAGGGCTCATTTGATGGCGTTGATAAAGCGATCTCTGGGGCAATTGGCATTCCAATTGATGGCTCGATTTATTTACAGCGCCTTGCCTTGGCGGGACTAATAGATGGCGTTGGTGGAATAACTATCGAATCTAACAATCTTTATCGAGTCAGTGAGGCAGGCGAACCGGCAAAATACGTACGCTTGGGAACAGCATTACTTTCAGGAACAGATGCAGCTGGCTATGCAATGGTCAAATCGAAGTTTGAAACTAATGATGAATTCATGGTGCGAACAAACCTAGTTCTACGCGCAGTTTTTGAAAATCTACTAGGTGATGATGCGCGAGTAAACGAGATTTTGTCAGCACTTGGGTCGCTGGCTAGTTCTAACGTGCCAACTATGAGTATTGCAAAATTACTCGTTGAGTTACGCGAGGGCAATCTTTGGCCTAGTGCCAACATTTCCCGCATTCCTATTAATTAAGTAGTCTTAGGTGACTTACAAGAAAGTGTGGAATTCGTGGCGGCTACAGAACATGCATTAAAGATTGCAAAAATCGCTGCCCAAGCTGCCTATGACAAAAAAGCTGAAAATATCGTGCTTTTGGATGTCAGTGAGCATTTAGTAATTACCGACATTTTCTTAATCGTTTCTGCCGATAACGAGCGACAGGTAGGCGCGGTCGTTGACGCAATTGAAGCTGCGCTGGATTTGATTGACATTGATCCAATTAGACGCGAAGGAAATCGCGAAGGTCGCTGGGTATTGCTTGATTACTTCGACATTGTCGTCCACGTACAACAAGCCGAAGAGCGCAGTCTGTATGACCTTGAGCGCCTTTGGAGCGATTGCCCACACATTCCGGTGGAACTTGTATGAGAGCTCGCCGGTTAGTTCTTTGGCGTCACGGTCAAACCGTTTGGAATGCCGAAAATCGGCATCAAGGGCAAATTGATATTCCACTAAATGACGTCGGCAGGGAACAGGCTCGGCACGCTGCCCAGACATTGCTCGCCATGAAACCAACGCATGTGATTGCAAGTGACTTAGAGCGAGCACTAGAAACTGGTCGCACTCTTTCCGACTTAGCAGGTATCGGCCTGACCGTTGATGAACGCCTCCGCGAAACGTTTGCAGGCGAATGGCAGGGCATGACGCGAGATGAAATCATCGCCGCGTACCCAGCGGATTACGCAGCTTGGGGCGGAGATTCCGAAATTCGCCCAGGCGGCGGCGAAACACGATGGGAAGTTTCCGACCGTGTGGTCGAGGCAATTGAAAGTGCGCTGTTAGATATTCCGGCAGGTGGGACTTTGGTAGTGGCCTCACATGGTGGGGCTTTACGTTCCGCCCTTGGACGTTTATTAGGACTAGATCCGCGCCAGTGGACAATCCTTGGCGTACTCGCAAATGCACAGTGGTCAGTGCTCACTGAACTTGATGAAAACATGCCTAAGTTGCCTGATCTGAAGTGGCGACTACAGGAATACAACGCAGGATCCTTGCCGGAGCCTGCCATTGGTGATGACAAGTAACGTCCACTAACATTGACAAGGTTCGGGGCTGTGGCGCAGCTGGTAGCGCACTTGCATGGCATGCAAGGGGTCAGGGGTTCGAATCCCCTCAGCTCCACCAACAAAACATGAGACACCTTCGGGTGTCTTTTGTTTTTGGTACCGAGCTTTGGGAATGCAGCATTTATAGAAACTTCGAAGTCTCGGCCCAGCCTCGACCGAAGTTTCCCCCTCAGCTCCACCAAACGAATAATGACCGCCCCAGGGCGGTCATTATTCGTTTATATGCCCTACGGATCAGCATGGAATCAGGGGACCGACGCTCACTCCGTAGTTTTTCCTTAGAAGATTTACCATTCGCCTTCTGCATTGGCGCAGTTTGTCTATTCGTTTGACGCTACTGTTAAATAAGGAAACTAGGAGCCTGAATGATTGCAAAGAATTTCAAGTTGCTGATGGCAATGTCGTTAGTAATTTCGCTTGCGGCTTGTGGCTCGGAATCAACTGCTTCTAATGGCACGCCTGATCCCCAATCAACGGCATCAGGAGAATTTCCGACTTCTGGCTCTGGTGAATTGCACCTTTACAACTGGACTGACTACATAGATCCTGCCGAACTAGATCGATTTACCACTGAAACTGGCATCGAAATAATCCTGGATACATTCGACAGCAATGAAACTTTGTTAGCAAAACTTCAATCCGGTTCGACAGGTTATGACGTAATCGTGCCATCTGACTACATGGTGCAGCAGATGATCGAATTGAATTTGTTAGAAAACATTGGTGTTAAAGATTTCCCTAATGCAAAGAACATAAAGCCAGAAGCAATCAATGTGGTTTTTGATAATGGACGCAACTACACAGCTCCGTATATGTATGGTACTACGGGAATCATTTGCAATCCGCTTGCTGAGCCTAGGTGTAAGGACCTAAAGTCTTGGAAAGACTTCTTTACTTTTGGTCTAGACAAAACAGATGCCATGAAAGATCAGGTAGAAATAGTCTCATCAGCGCTGCGAGCAGTTGGTGTTCCAGCCGCGGAACTTTGCACAACTGATAAATCCAAGTATCTGGCGGCTCAAGAATTACTTTCTGGATTTAAGCCTGACGTTATTGAATCAGATGGCTCAATTGAGCGGGTAATTGGCGGAATTAGTAATGTTCGTCAAAACTGGAATGGTGACTCGCATCGAATGAAGTTAGAAAATCCAGATTTGATTTATATCTATCCTTCTGAGGGACTGAATCTTTGGAGCGACCAATTTGCAGTTCCAGTGGGAGCGCCTAACCTCGATAATGCCAAAATATTTATTAACTGGATGATGGATCCAAAGAACATCGCAATGGAGACTAACTTCACGGGCTATGACAATTCGATCACTGGATCAAGTGATTATTTTGATCCATCACTTAAAGATGATCCAGCTGTTAATGTCCCAGCTGAGTATTTGAGTTTGCTATCGCCAATTCCAAATTGCAGTCAAGAGGCGCGTGAACTTTACACTCAAGTCTTTACATCCTGGACTACTGAGCAGTAACGATTAGTAGCGAAATCTCGCTACCAGATGTCGCCGAGGGTATAGCCAGTCTGGAATGGATCTGAAGGATCGATTTCCCAGGTAGCTGTACCGGTAACCCAGGCACTGCCTCGGATCGTTGGAGTTACGGCTTGGTACTGACCGATCTTGGTTGGTTCATTTACTTGACCAAAGAACTTAGTGCCCAAGAAACTCATGTGAGAAAACTCTTCACCAAGAGCAAGTTGACCTCTGCTGTACAGGGCTGACATTCGTCCGCAAGTACCAGTGCCGCAAGGGGAGCGGTCCAGCATGCCCTTCCAAGTTTCTGGATCTGCGCTCAAGTCATCGCCGGTTAGCACTGCTGAATTTCTTGCTTGCTTACCTGGCTCGCGATCGCCGTTATGCAAGATCACGATGCCGACTTTATTAATGCTTGGGTTTTCTGGATGCTCAAACTCTAGTTGCTGATTTACTGCGAATTTGATTGCGGCTCCAGCGCGGGTTATAGCCTTTGCGTTCTCAGGCTTAATCTCTAATCCAACATTTGCAATGTTTGTTTGTGCAAAGAATTGACCGCCAAATACTAAGTCAACTGGGATTGGCCCATACTCTGGAACTTCAACCATCTTGTCGATATAAACCGTAAAAGCTGGCACGTTACGAATGGCAACATCGAGAACTTTTCCATCCTTGCATCGCGCAAGTACCGAGATTGTTCCAACTGCAGTATCGATGGTGACTGTGGTTTCTGGCTCCTGCATCTTTACAATGCCCTTTTCGAGTGCAGCAGTCACTGCGCACATGGTGTTACTGCCAGACATCGCGGTAAAGCCACCTTGCTCCAGCACGATGATTCCAAAATCTGAGCCAGCATTAACCGGTGGCAAGATAAAAACGGCGCACAATGCTGGATAGCCACGTGGTTCATGCAGGATCGCGTGACGGAACCAATCGAGATTGGCTTCGCAGTAATCGAAGCGCTCTTTCATGGTTGCACCTTTAACCAGGTGGGCCATGTTAGTTATTACGCGACCGCCTTCGCCTTCGGCGTGAGCCTCAATCGTTTCAATTATCAATTTCTCAGCCATAGTTAAACCGTCTTAACTCCCGCTGCTGCAAGCAGTTTGGCGAAATGAGCTTTCTGTTCGCCAGATAATGGCAATCCTGGCGCGCGGACTGGACCAACAGGAGCGCCAATTAACTCACAACCTGCTTTGATGCCGGCGTAGTAATTCACTGATTCCAAAAAGTCGCAGATCGGCCAAATCTTTTTCCATAATTCGCGCCCTGCGGCCAAATCATTCTTAACGGCAAGTGCGTCATAGAGAGCCACTGCTAGTTCAGGGATAACAGTGGCTGTTCCCCAAACGGAAGCTTCGGCGCCACTGGCTAGGCCAAAGAAGGTCAAAGTGTCCCAGCCGTTAAACGCCTTGATCTTGTCAGCACGATTAACAAGTAAGTCGGCCATCGCTACCGCATCACCCGAAGTGTCCTTCAAGTAATTAACGCCTGGAATTTCACCAAGAGTTGCGATTTGTTCGGCATTTAGCGTCACTCCAGTTGAACTTGGAATGTTGTAATACATGATCGGAATCGAAATTGATTCAGCAACCGAGCGCATAAAGACCTGCAACTCAGCAAAGTTAGGTGCAGCGTAAAACGGTGGCAACAACATGACTCCGGTGGAGCCAGCCTTTTCTGCATGTTGGGCAAGCGAAATGGCTTCTTTAGTTGATGTAGAACCAACGCCGGCAAATACATGGCAACGTCCTGCGGCAGCATCGTTTACAACTTCAAAGACCCGGCGGTATTCCGTTGGAGTCAAAGTCATAAATTCACCGGTGGTTCCAGTTGGGACCACACCATGAATGCCAGCCCCAATTAGGCGATCAATCTGGGCATGCATTGCAGGTTCATCAAGCGCGCTGCCATCAGCAGTAAACGGTGTCGTGATTGCTGCGAGGATTCCTCGGATTTCGGCGGCCATTGAATTACTACCTATCTATTACAGGATGTCGTTTTCCACGACGAACATGCGTTCGCGCGTAGACAAGTGAGCTAAGGAATCAGCTGCTACTGCTTTTCCAATTTCAGTTGCGTAAGCAGCTTCAAAATCTTCCTTGGAATCAAACCAAAGTTCCGAAACACCATCGAAAGCGCTGCCATCGTCTACTAAGTTGAAAACAATCTTTCGAACGCCTGGTAGTTGCGCGGCTTTGCCTGAATGATCTACTAGCCACCATTGCTTAAATTCGTCATGACTCATGTTCTCGCCACGCTTTAACAAAATGATTGCCTTAAACATTTACTTCACCTTCGTTACGCGAGCATGTGGGCGACCACCAACGGAATAAACAATTGCGATAACCATTTCATTGGCACGCGGGGCGTCGCCGATTGTTAGCTCAGCGGAATCCATGTCATCAAATTCCCAACGGTCATCTTTATTGCCAATTGGCATTGTGATTGATGCACCTGGGCCAGCAACTTTTTTAGTTCCAGGAATGATGTCAGCTCCTCCACCAATTGCCGCGCGAACTGACGCGCCAAATCGTGGATGTAAAACCGCAGCGGTATGTTCCAGTTCGCCGTCGGTGCCAACAATGGCGCCCTTGCCGTAGCCGCGAATGTCAGCAGCACTTAGGCCTAAAGCCTCGAGGGCCTTAACAGCACGATCGGCCAGGATGGCGGTTACTTCGATACTCATCATCTCTAGCTCAGTTAAGTCTTTAACTAATGCCTTGCCAGCTAGGGGATTGGTGACCACTGCGGCAGCGATGACTTTTACAGTCGCCGGAGTCACGGCAGTGCCGCTTTCCCGCAGGGTTTCTTGGGTGGATACAACAATTGAACGGATTTCAGCCATGGACATAACCTACCTCGCTAACCCCGCGCCGCACCCACTAGATTTGGTTATTACCGCAACAAGGAGAATTTATGACCAACCACATCACGCACTGGATCGATGGCAAAGCCTGGACTGGCAAAGCAGCACGAACTGGTGAGGTTTATAACCCTGCAACAGGCAAATTGTCCGGAACGGTTGATTTCGCTTCAACGTCAGACATGGACGAAGCTGTGGCCGTTGCTAAGCGTGCTGGCATTGAATGGGCAGCCACTTCGCTCTCAAAGCGCGTAACAATTATGTTCGCCTTCCGCGAGATTCTGAACGCCCGCAAAGAAGAACTTGCTGCAATCATTACAGCTGAGCATGGCAAAGTACTTTCCGATGCACTTGGCGAAGTTATGCGTGGTCAAGAAGTTGTGGAGTTTGCCTGCGGTATCCCACACCTTCTAAAGGGTGGATATTCTGAAAGTGTTTCAACTGGCGTAGATGTTTACAGCATCCGCCAACCACTTGGCGTTGTCGGAATTATTTCGCCGTTCAACTTTCCAGCCATGGTCCCAATGTGGTTCTTCCCAATCGCAATTGCTGCGGGTAACTCAGTAATCGTTAAGCCATCTGAAAAAGATCCAAGCGCCCAGAACTTAATTGCACAGATGTGGAAGGACGCTGGACTTCCTGATGGCGTATTCAACGTTGTGCATGGCGATAAGGAAGCTGTCGATCGTATTCTTACTCACCCAGACATCAAGGCTGTTAGCTTCGTAGGTTCAACTCCGATTGCTAAGTACATTTACGAAACTGGAACTGCAAACGGTAAGCGCATCCAGGCACTAGGTGGGGCAAAGAACCACATGGTTGTGCTGCCAGATGCAGACCTTGACCTAGCCGCTGACTCTGCCGTTAACGCAGGTTTTGGTTCCGCCGGTGAGCGTTGCATGGCAATCTCAGCACTTGTTGCAGTCGGCCCAATTGCAGATGATTTGATCTCAAAGATTGAAGATCGCATGGGCAAGATCGTGACTGGCGATGGAACTCGTGGCACCGACATGGGACCACTTGTTACCGGTGTACACCGTGACAAAGTCAAGGGTTACATCGAAAAGGGCGTTTCTGAAGGCGCCAAAGTTGTTGTTGACGGTCGCGATGTAGTTCCAGATAGCGACGGTGAAGGTTACTTCATCGGACCAACCCTGTTCGACAACGTCACCAAGGACATGACGATCTATAAGGAAGAGATCTTCGGACCAGTTCTTTCGGTAGTTCGCGCTGATACTTACGAAGAAGCCTTGAAGCTGATCAATGATCATCCATACGGCAACGGAACTGCAATCTTCACCAACGATGGTGGCGCAGCTCGCCGATTCCAGAATGAAGTTGAAGTTGGCATGATCGGTATCAACGTGCCAATCCCAGTGCCAATGGCTTATTTCTCATTCGGCGGCTGGAAAGCGTCGCTATTTGGCGATACTCATGCTCACGGAACCGAAGGCGTTCACTTCTTTACTCGTGGCAAGGTTGTCACCAGTCGCTGGTTGGACCCAAGCCATGGTGGATTGAACCTTGGCTTCCCAACAAACGGGTAGACACCGCAAGCGATCTGATGGTCGCGTTCTTGGAATTTCTGCTGTTGCCCTAGGGACAATCATCTGGGGCACAGTAGGTCCAGTTGTAAAACTTTTCCCAGAGGGTACGGAATTTCAGTATTCCTTGATTCGTAATCTAACTGGAACAACTGCGCTGTGGTTGCTGGTTTTGTTTTCCAAAAACAAGAAGCGCTATACCAAGCAAGACATTGTTCCAATTTTGGTCGCTGGCACGGGCGCTGCATTGTTTTTCCCGCTTTTCATTTTGGCGTTTCAATTAACCGGCGTTGGTGTTGCTGCCGTTGTTTCAATTGGTGTGGCACCGATCTTTGTTGGCTTAATCGCCTGGATTGCACTAAAGCAACCACCAGGTAAGCAATGGGCAATTGGCACACTTATCGCAGTAACTGGCGTGGTTGCACTTAATTGGCCAAGTGGAGATAACACCGTAAATGTTTTAGGAATTGGTTTTGCGTTAGCCGCAGCCTTCGGCTATTCCATGCAAGCAACTGGAATGGGAATGATCTCCAGGCATCACACGCCGTTCCAATGTGTTGCACCAATGTTCACCATCGGAACTCTCTTCCAGGCACCACTTAGCTACGGCAAAGACTTTAGTTTCTTGCAAGATCCGGTGTTACTACTCGGAGCACTTTACGGTGGCATAGTTACCGTGGCACTTGCGTATGCATTCTTCATATATGGCATTGCCAGAATCGGAGCAGCTACTGCAGTAACAGTTGGCTTGATGGAACCACTCACAGCTTCGATTTTGGGTGTCGTGCTGTTGGGGGAGACGGTCTCCGCTATTGGCATTGTGGGATCAGTATTAATTCTTACTGGGTTAGTTGTTGTTAGTCGCCCACCAAAAGAAACTGCAGTTCTAAAAACCTAGCTATTACTTCTCATCGGCTGAGTCGTCTCGCTTATCGACAAACGAGGCAACCAAGTAAAGAACTCCGGCCCCGAGCACTGGAATAGTAATTCCAAGCGCAGAATTCCCGTCGGTTGCAGTATTCGAAGTCGCCATCATGTT
>WLPX01000022.1 GCA_009698575.1 Actinomycetota bacterium | reverse complement strand
GAACAGCAAGATCGGGGCGTAGCGTAGTGGCTAGCGCGCCTGCTTTGGGAGCAGGAGACCGAGAGTTCGAGTCTCTCCGCCCCGACTCGTAGTTGTGGAGTCCGCCTTAGTTTTTAGGGCGGGCTCTACACATCTAATACCTAGTAAGTAGGAGAGCCGTGAAGAGCGCCGTAGAAAATATTTCCCCATCTCGAGTCAAGATCACAGTCGAGATGCCATTTGCTGATTTACAACCAAGTTTGGATTCGGCATACGCGCGCATTGGCGCTCAAGTAAATATCCCAGGATTTCGTAAGGGCAAGATCCCAACTCGCATTATCGACCAACGCGTTGGCCGCGGGGCAGTTCTTGAAGAAGCTGTCAACGATGCGATTCCTTCTGGCCTAGCGCAAGCACTTATTGAAAATGAAATTGTTCAACTAGGTCGACCGGAAGTAGATGTCACAACTCTTGATGAAGAAGCTGGTTTAGTTTTCACGGCTGAACTAGATGTGCGCCCAGAATTTGCGCTTCCAAAATTCAGCGAACTTAAAGTTGTCGTTGACAATGCCGAAGTTACTGCCGATCAAGTTGAAGAACAACTAACCGGATTACGTGGTCGCTTTGGCGCCCTAATCGAAGTTAGTCGCGCAGCTAAAGATGGCGACGTATTACTCGTTAATTTAAGTGGCGATCACGATGGCCAAGAAGTCGAAGAACTTGCAGCAACTGCATTTAGTTACGAACTTGGATCCGATGATATGGTTCCAGGCTTTGATGATGCAGTTCGCGGCGCCAAGGCTGATGAAGTTCGCCATTTCCTATTCACTCCAGCTGCTGGTCAGTGGACTGATAAGGCGATCACTGTCGAAGTTACCGTTACTGCAGTCCGTGAACGCGAACTTCCAGCAGCCGACGATCAGTTTGCCCAGCTTGCAAGTGAGTTCGACACCATCGGTGAACTACGCGAAGACGTTCGCACTCGACTTGGTCGCGTGCGGTTAATCGAGCAGGCTTACCAAGCACGCTATCTAACTCATGACGCCTTGATGGAAGCCGTCAAGATTGATCTGCCCGAGCGCACAATTCAAGATGAAATTGATTCCCACTTTGATGACGGCCATGGTGATGATGCACATCGCACCGAGTTCGAAACCAATACTCGTAGCAGCCTTAAGTCCCGCCTGATTTTAGACAAGATTGCGGAAACTGAAGATCTACAGGTCAATGACGCTGAACTTTCCCAGTGGTTAGTTCAAGAAGCTCAGCGTTACAACATGGCTCCAGATCAGTTTGCTGACCAGCTAGTTCAGTCCGGCCAAGTTCAAGGCGCAGTTTCCGAAGTGCGTCGCGCCAAGGCTTTGGCTCATGTTCTTGAGAGCGTTGCTGTTGTTGATAAGTCAGGCAACAAGATTGACCTAGAGTCTGTTCTTCGTGGCGATCAATCAGATGAAGATTTTGATACCGAATTTGATGCTGACTCTGATGAGGAAAACTTCGAGGCAGACGAATAGTCGGGCTCGAAGCGAGTAAACACCGCGAGGCCGACGAATAGTCGTAACGCAAAGCAAGACTTTGAACCCTTGTGAAAAGGCGGGCTTCGGCCCGCTTTTTCTATTCCGCCACAATCTTGCAGAATCTGGTGCATTGATCCAACGCTAGGAGCGAACAAAGCCATGTCGCCCATGCCAATGTCAGGCTCACCCCTTAGTGTTTAGTTGTTACTAAAACTTTTAGGAGTAATTGTGAGCGGCATCGAGGTCCCGGGGTTAAACCTTCCGGAAGCACGCACCCCGTCCCCAACAGGTCAGCAGTTTGGCGACTCGGTTTACCAGCGCCTTTTGCAAGATCGCATCATTTTTCTCGGTACTCAAGTTGCTGACGAGATGGCTAATGCAATCTGCGCCCAGATCTTGCTACTTGCCGCCGATGATCCAGAAAAAGACATTTTCCTTTACATAAATTCCCCAGGCGGATCGATCAGCGCTGGTATGGCAATTTACGACACCATGCAATTCGTCAAGAACGACGTTGCAACAGTTGCCATGGGCCTAGCTGCTTCGATGGGTCAGTTCTTGTTATGTGCTGGCGCACCAGGCAAGCGTTATTCCTTGCCACACGCCCGCATCATGATGCACCAACCATCAGGTGGCATCGGCGGTACTGCTGCTGACATCAAGATTCAAGCTGAGCAAATGAAATTCACCAAGGCCACGATGGCAGAACTAATTGCCGAGCACACTGGTCAATCCATTCAAACTGTTACTGATGATTCTGATCGTGACCGTTGGTTTACCGCACAAGAAGCAAAAGACTATGGCTTCGTCGATCACGTTGTGCGCAGTGCGCGCGATGTGGCTGGCGAAGGCGGAACGGCATAAGGCAGACTCATGGATTACTCACCACAATCGCGCTACATACTTCCTAGTTACATCGAACGCACCCCACAGGGCACCCGCGAGTACAACCCTTATGCAAAGTTGTTCGAAGAGCGCATCATTTTCCTAGGCGTCCAGATTGACGATGCATCCGCTGACGATGTCATGGCTCAGCTTTTGGTTCTTGAATCATTAGATCCAGAACGCGACATCCAGATGTACATCAACTCTCCAGGTGGTTCATACACCGCAATGACTGCAATTTATGACACCATGCAGTTCGTTAAGTGCAACGTGCAAACGGTTTGTTTAGGCCAAGCTGCATCAGCTGCTTCAGTGTTGCTCGCCGCAGGAACCCCAGGCAAGCGCTTTGCATTGCCACACGCTCGCGTATTGATTCACCAGCCATACACCGAAGGTGGCGGCCAAGGATCTGACATTGAAATTCAAGCAAATGAAATTTTGCGCATGCGTGATGAGATGGAAGGTATCTTCTCTCATCACACTGGACGCTCAGTCGAAGAAATTCGTCTCGACATGGATCGTGACAAAATTCTTACTGCGCCCCAGGCCAAGGAGTACGGCATCATCGATCAGGTGCTAACTTCGCGGGTTCCACTTAACAAATAGCACTTTTCTGGGCGTGTACACCAAGAGAAACCGCTTATTTCAAGGTACTTTAGTAAGACGCTCGAAGTATCTGTCCACACTTATTCCCCCGGGAGGTGACCACTATGGCTCGTATCGGCGAAAGTGGCGACCTGTTGAAGTGTTCGTTCTGCGGCAAGAGTCAGAAACAGGTCAAGAAATTGATCGCTGGCCCTGCGGTATACATCTGTGACGAATGCATTGACTTGTGCAATGAAATCATTGAAGAAGAATTAGGCGAGTCAGTAAACCTGGGTTGGGATGAACTTCCTAAGCCACGCGAAATCTTTGCTTTCCTTGACCAGTATGTAATCGGTCAAGAAGTTGCCAAGAAGTCTCTTTCCGTAGCGGTCTACAACCACTACAAGCGAGTCCAGGCCGGCGCCAATGAATCTTCTCGCGAAGAAGGTGTCGAATTAGCTAAGTCAAACATTTTGTTGCTTGGCCCAACCGGTTCCGGCAAGACACTGCTAGCCCAAACTTTGGCCCGCATGCTTAATGTGCCATTTGCGATTGCTGACGCAACTGCATTAACCGAAGCTGGTTATGTAGGCGAAGACGTCGAGAATATTTTGCTTAAGCTGATTCAGGCTGCTGACTATGACGTCAAAAAAGCTGAAACTGGAATTATCTACATCGATGAAATCGACAAGGTTGCTCGCAAGAGTGAAAACCCATCGATCACGCGCGATGTATCTGGCGAAGGTGTCCAGCAAGCACTGCTAAAGATTCTTGAAGGCACTACTGCATCCGTACCACCACAAGGTGGTCGCAAGCATCCGCACCAAGAATTCATCCAGATCGATACCAGCAACGTACTGTTTATTGTCGGTGGCGCATTCGCTGGTCTAGACCAGATCATCCGTCAACGCGTTGGCAAAAAAGCACTTGGCTTTACTGCCAACATCGAACAGGACGAAGTTAACGAGCAAGATATTTTCTCGCAGGTTATGCCAGAGGATATGTTGAAGTTCGGCATGATTCCAGAATTTATCGGACGCTTGCCAGTGTTTACTTCTGTTGCACAGCTGGATCAAGAAGCTTTAGTCGCAGTTCTGACTGAACCAAAGAACGCATTAGTTCGTCAGTACCAAAAACTATTTGACCTTGATGGCGTAGAACTAGAGTTCACTCAAGATGCCTTAGAAGCAGTTGCTGCTCAAGCAATCCTGCGTGGCACGGGTGCTCGTGGACTTCGCGCAATCATGGAAGAAGTTTTGCTTTCGGTTATGTATGACGTACCTAGTCGCGAGGATGTAGCACGCGTCGTAATCAACGGTGATGTGGTGGCCAAGAACGTGAACCCAACTTTGGTTCCTCGTGATGCTCCAGTAGCCAAGCGAATCCCGAAGGAAAAAACCGCTTAGTTTTAACTTTCGCTAGTTGGCGCGAGTTCGATCTCTAACAAGATTGGGCTCGCGCTTTCTACATACTCAAAGTCACCTTGTACGCGCCCAGCAGCCTTTAAATCAGTCGCAACTAATTTCGCTTGGGTTATATCTGCAGCCGGGGCACTAATTTTTGCTGTTGCGATATCTGCCTTCATGGAAACCTTGGCTTCACTCTTTGACTTACGAAGTTGCGACAAAATCTCTGCCGAGACTGCCGGTAGGGAAGCATCACCATTGAATGCCCGCAAGGACTCAGATGTTGGCCAGCTGGATTTATGTACTGAGTCTTCGTGAGTCCAAGACCAAACTTCTTCGGTTACGAATGGCAAGAAGGGTGCAAAAAGCTTTAGCAAAGTATCAAGGGTTATGGTCAGCGCAGCGCGAGCGGAAGCAGCAGCTTCTTCGCCAGCTAGCCCATAGGCACGATCTTTAACAAGTTCCAAGTGATCATCACAAAAAGCCCAGAAGAATACTTCTGCTGCTTCCATGGCCTTGGTGTAGTTAAAGGCTTCAAATGCTTTTGTAGCTTCGTCAACTACATCGGCAAGCGCAGCCAACAAGGCTTTATCAATTGGCTCAGTGACAGATTCGGGAGTGGCGCTTCCTTGCAGCAATACGAACTTGCTGGCATTGAGAATCTTGGTTGCTAAGCGGCGACCAATCTTCATCTGGCCGACATCGAACGCGGTGTCAGTACCTGGACGGCCACTGGCTGCCCAGTAGCGAACGCCATCACTGCCATGTTCGTCTAGCAAATCCAGGGGAGTAACAACGTTGCCTTTGGACTTGGACATCTTCTTGCGATCCGGATCCAAAATCCAACCTGAGATCAATGCATGCTTCCAAGGCAAAACTTTTTCTTCTAAGTGAGCTCGAACAACACTGCCAAATAACCAAGTACGAATAATTTCGTGAGCCTGTGGTCGTACGTCGAATGGCCAAACTCGGTTCCATAAATCTTCATCGAAACTCCAGCCACCTGCGATGTGTGGCGTTAGTGAGGAAGTAGCCCAAGTGTCCATGACATCAGGGTCGCCCATGAATCCGCCAGGTACGCCGCGTTGATCTTCGGTGTAGCCAACAGGTGCATCTGTTGATGGATCGATTGGCAACGACTTCACATCCGGAACCAAAATCTTGTCCCACACTGGATTGCCATCAGCATCCAGGCCATACCAAACCGGAACTGGGACACCAAAGAAACGTTGGCGCGAAATTAACCAGTCACCATTTAATCCTTCAACCCAGTTTTGGTAACGAACTTTCATGTGGTCAGGGTGCCAAGTGATCTGTTGGCCGCTAGCAACTAATTCAGCACGTAAGTCAGCATCACGTCCACCATTGCGGATGTACCACTGACGAGTAGTAACAATTTCAAGGGGCTTATCGCCTTTTTCAAAAAACTTAACTGGGTGAACAATTGGACGAATTTCGCCTTCGAGGTCACCGGATTCTTTAAGCAGTTCAGCCATTTTTTCCTTGGCTGAATGCGCAGTCAGTCCAGCTAGCGCTGAATAAGCGTTCTTACCGAGTTCTGAAGTAATCCAATCTGGAACTTCACTAATGATGCGACCATCCCAGCCAATGATTGGACGGGTTAGCAATTGCAATTCGCGCCACCAAGTGACGTCAGTGGTGTCACCGAAAGTACAAATCATTGCGATGCCAGATCCTTTTTCTGGATCGGCCAAGGTGTGTGCAACAACAGGAACTTCAACCCCAAAGATTGGCGAAGTCACAGTGGTACCAAATAGTGGTTGGTACCTTTCGTCGTCAGGATGAGCAACTAGCGCAACACAGGCAGGTATTAATTCTGGTCGAGTCGTTTCAATAAATAGCGCAGTGCCATCTGGTTTATGGAATGAAATTCGGTGATAAGCACCTGGGCGTTCGCGATCTTCGAGTTCAGCTTGCGCAACTGCAGTTCGGAAAGTTACATCCCAAAGTGTTGGCGCCTCGCTTTGATAAGCCTCGCCACGCTCTAAGTTATTTAGGAACATGTGCTGGGAAACGGACCTAGCCCTGGAATCAATAGTTTGGTAAGTCAAGTTCCAATCGACACTAGTTCCAAGTCGGCGCCACAATTCTTCAAATGCTTTCTCATCTTCGATTGTTAGCTGCTCGCATAGTTCAACAAAGTTGCGGCGAGAAATCGGCAGTTGATCTTTTCCAGGTTCAGTTGGTGGCACAAAGGCAGCGTCATATGGCAACGAAGGATCGCAGCGAACCCCAAAGTAGTTTTGGACCCGGCGCTCAGTTGGCAAACCGTTGTCATCCCAGCCCATTGGGTAAAAAACTGACTTACCATTCATGCGCTGGTAGCGAGCAACACAATCGATGTGGGTGTAAGAAAATACGTGACCTACGTGCAACGACCCACTTACTGTCGGCGGTGGGGTATCAATGCTGAATACGTTTTCGCGAGTAGCGCTGCGGTCAAAGGTATATGTACCTGCCTGATCCCAGACCTGCATCCACTTGGTTTCTAGTCCATCAAGTGTTGGCTTATCTGGCATTCGTTGCGCGCTCATGGACACTAATCCTAGACAATGCCAGACACTTAGAATGAATCCATGACTTTGCCGGACCTCCAGGAACTAGCGCGCGTTGAAGAGGTCTTGGAATCCCGCTGGCCCGAGACCAAAATTGAACCAAGTTTGGATCGAATCAGCCATTTAATGACACTTTTGGGAGATCCCCAGTTCGCCTACCCAGTAATCCACGTGACTGGAACTAATGGCAAAACTTCCACGGCTCGGATGATTGAATCGCTGCTTAGGTCTATGGGACTGCGCACTGGTCTAGTGACAAGCCCGCACTTACATCAAGTTACAGAGCGAATCAGACTTAATGGCGATCCAATTCCAGCAGATAAGTTTGTGGAAACTTATGACGAGCTTGAGCCTTACCTTGCGATCGTAGATAGCGAAAGTTTGGCAAACGGCGGACCAGCCATGTCTTACTTTGAAGTTTTAACCGGAATGGCATTTGCCGCATTTGCTGATGCGCCAGTTGATGTTGCCGTAGTCGAAGTTGGAATGGGCGGCACTTGGGATGCAACCAACGTTGTTTCACCGCTTGTAAGTGTGGTCACACCGATTGGTATGGATCACGCGGATTACTTGGGTGACACCGTGGAGTTAATTGCAACCGAGAAATCTGGAATCATCAAAGCCGGATCGATTGCTGTGCTTTCATATCAAGATCTGATTCCAGCTGAAGTTTTACTGAAGCGAATTGCATTAGTCGATGCGATGGTTGCCCGACAAGGTGTTGAATTTTCCGTTCGTGATCGCGCATTAGCGATCGGTGGCCAAGTTTTATCTTTGGATGGCTTAAACGGAACTTATGAAGAAATTTTGTTACCGCTGTTTGGCGCGCACCAAGCAGCAAATGCATCTGTGGCGTTAGCAGCAGTTGAAGCTTTCTTTGGTGGCACGTTGGCATTAGACATTGATGCCATCCGCGAAGGATTTGGCACCGTAACTTCTCCTGGCCGACTTGAAGTAGTGCGCCGAAGTCCAACTGTGATTGTTGATGCTGCGCACAATCCACACGGCGCTGCAGTGTTAGCTACCGCGCTCGAAGAGTCATTTACGTTCGATCAAACTATTGGTGTTGTTTCAGTAATGGCTGATAAAGATGTCTTAGGTGTTTTACAAGCGCTCGAACCAGTAATGACAGATGTGGTTGTTACTTGGAATGGCGCAGCGCGCGCGATGTCGGCTCACGATTTATCAGACCTAGCCATTCAAGTTTTCGGTGAAGATCGCGTGCACGAAGCACCAAACTTAACTAGCGCAATAGACCGCGCAATAGAGATGGCGGATGAAGCGGGAATGAATGGCATCGGAGTTGTAGTTACTGGATCAGTAGTTACCGCAGCAGCAGGCAGAGCAATCATGGGACGAGGTAAGGCCTAATGAAAGTTATGGGCAGTGCCATTTTGTTTTTCGAAGCCATAGTTATTGGACTATCGATACCGATTTCGATTGTTGTGTATGGCGTAGATAAATCCACAACACTTTGGGTGACATTTCTACTCATGGTCCTTTGCATTGTGGCTATTGGCGGGGTTCGCCATGACCGACGAGGCGCGATTACTACTGGAATTGTGGTGCAACTAATCATCATCGGCGCCGGATTTGCGGTTCGACCGATGCTATTTCCAGGCGTGCTTTTCCTATTGATATGGGCACTAGCCATTGCGTTAAGTAAGAAAGTCGACGAGGCTAAGGCAGCCCGAGAAACCCTTTAAGATTAAGAGCATGTCAGAACGTACCCTTGTCCTAGTAAAGCCAGATGGCGTCGAACGCGGCCTAGTTGGCGAAGTGATTTCGCGCATTGAGCGTAAAGGCTTCAAAATCGTTGCCCTTGATATGCGAACTTTAGAGCGCTCCCTTGCTGAAACTCATTACGGTGAGCATTCAGATAAGCCGTTCTTTAAAGATTTAGTTGACTTCATTTCAGGTGGACCACTTGTAGCTGCTGTGATTGAGGGCAATGAAGCAATTGCCGCTTGGCGGACCATGATGGGTGCTACCAATCCAGCCAATGCTGCAATGGGCACAATCCGTGGCGATCTGGCAACTGAAACTCAATTCAATGTTTCGCACGGTTCGGATTCACCAGAATCAGCAGCGCGCGAAATTGCTCTGTTCTTTCCCAACTTGTAAAGGGTTCTAAATGACAGTCCAGTCTGTATTTCCGGCACTGGAACAGTTATTGCCTCGGGTGCAAAAACCTGTTCAATATGTTGGTGGCGAATTAAATGCCGTCATCAAGCAATGGGACGACACCATAGTTCGTTGGTGCTTGATGTATCCCGATGCTTACGAAGTTGGCATCCCAAATCAAGGCGTTCAGATTCTTTATGAAGTTTTGAATGAACGCCAAGACACACTTTGCGAACGTACCTATGCAGTTTGGCCAGACTTAGAAAAATTGATGCGCGAAAATGGCGTGCCACAGTTCACTGTCGATGCCCATCGACCAGTTGGCGCATTTGATGCCCTTGGAGTGTCATTTTCAACTGAGCTTGGCTACACCAATATGCTCACCGCGATTGACCTAGCTGGTGTGCCACTGCATGCTGCCGATCGCGACGAGACTCATCCACTAGTAATTGCCGGTGGACATGCGGCATTTAATCCAGAAGCCATTGCCACGTTCATCGACGGCGCTGTACTTGGCGATGGGGAACAAGCTGTTCTAGCAATCACCGACATCATTGCTGACTTTAAAAATGCTGGCAGCCCTGGCGGCCGCGAAGAGCTATTAATGCGCCTAGCAAAATCTGGCGTGATGTATGTGCCAGCGTTTTATGACGTCGAATACTTAGAAGATGGTCGCATTCGCCGGGTAGCGCCAAATCGCCCAGGAGTGCCATGGCGAGTGGCAAAGCACACCGTGATGGATCTAGATGAATGGCCATATCCAAAGGCGCCACTTGTGCCAATCGCCGAAAGCGTTCACGAACGTATGAGCGTTGAAATTTTCCGTGGCTGCACACGCGGATGTCGATTCTGCCAAGCCGGAATGATTACCCGTCCAGTTCGGGAACGATCAATGACGACGATCGCGGACATGGTGGCAAATGGCTTAGCCAAGACTGGCTACGAAGAAATTGGCTTACTTTCCCTATCTAGCGCGGACCATAGTGAAATTGCCGAGATCGCAAAAGGGTTGGCTGATAGGTATGAAAATACTCAGACTTCACTTTCGCTTCCGAGCACTCGAGTGGATGCCTTCAACATCGATTTAGCAAATGAACTTTCGCGCAATGGCCGACGCAGTGGTTTAACTTTCGCTCCCGAAGGTGGCAGTGAGCGCATTCGCAAAGTAATCAACAAAATGGTTACCGAAGAAGACTTGATTCGCACGGTTACAGCGGCTTACGCATCAGGCTGGCGGCAAGTGAAGTTGTACTTCATGTGTGGCCTACCAACTGAAGAAGACGAAGACGTATTACAGATTGCTCGGCTGGCACACGAAGTTATCAAGGCTGGCCGCGAGGCTTCCGGACGAAACGACATTCGTTGCACAGTATCCATTGGTGGCTTTGTACCTAAACCGCACACTCCATTCCAGTGGGCAGCGCAGCTTGATCACGAAACTACTGATGCCCGGTTATACAAACTCCGTGATGCAATTCGTCAAGATAAAGCTTTTGCAAAATCTATCGGCGTTCGTTACCACGATGGCAAACCAGGTGTTGTCGAAGGTTTGCTGTCACGTGGTGATCGTCGAGTTGGAAAAGTAATTGAGCAAGTTTGGCGAGATGGCCAGCGCTTTGATGGCTGGAGTGAGCATTTCTCGTATGACCGATGGATGGCCGCTGCAGAAATTGCCTTTGCCGATGAAGCAGTAGACGTAAATTGGTACACAATTCGCGAGCGCGAGTTATCGGAAGTTCTAGCTTGGGATCACTTAGATTCAGGTTTAGACAAAGAATGGCTTTGGGACGATTGGCAAGATGCGTTATCCGAAGTCGAAGTTGATGACTGCCGCTGGACGCCATGTTTTGACTGTGGCGTTTGCGATCACATGGGTACTGAAATTCAAGTTGGTCCAACTAACGCAGTGATGTTGCCAATGCCAACAATTCCTTCGCGAGTAGCTGCTACAAGTGGCGCGTGATCGTGATCCTGGTCGCGAGATAATTCCTGCGGTTCAGAAATTAAGAATTCAACATGCTAAGCGCGATCGACTTCGCTTTACTTCACATCGCGATTTTCAGCGGGCTTTTGAACGCGCGTTAAAGCGAGCAGGCGTGCCGATGGCATACAGCGCTGGATTCTCGCCGCATCCAAAAATTTCCTATGCAAATGCCGCTCCGACGGGAGTAGCAAGTGAAGCCGAATACGTTGAAATCGGTGTGGTGCAATTAGTTGACCCTGAAAAGCTGCGCGCAGTCTTAGATGAAGTTTTGCCGCCAGGCCTAGATATTTTGGCTGTAGTTGAAGCTCGGACCCCTGATTTCGTGGCCCGACTTGAGGCAAGTCACTGGCAGATTGAACTTCCCGGCACTTCTAAAGAAACTCTGGAATCTGCAGTAGTGACATTTATGGCCGCTGCTGAGGTGCTAGTGGAGCGAATGACCAAGTCCGGCGTTCGAACTTTTGACGCCAGAACCGCAGTAATTCGGGCAAATGTGGAGTTGGGCGCTGACTGTGCCATACTTCAAGTAGTCGTTCGGCATGGCGTGCCAGCTGTTCGACCCGACGATGTTCTGGCAGCTCTGACAAAAGTTGCGGACTTTGTGCAGGAGATTCCCCCTCGGGTAACTCGACTAGCGCAAGGCCCTTTGCTTGAAGATGGTTGGTCCGTAGGGGATCCGTTCTCCTTGGACCGTGAAGCCACACAAGCGTGAGCCCGACATCGTCACTACATAGGCTTATGCGCCCTAGGGCGTGAGTGAACGCAAGACCGAAGTGCTACGGCATAGGTTTTGTGCGATAGGAGACGACTTTCATGTCGGGAAACGATGTAACACCAGAATCAAAACCACGTCGACGTGCCGCAGGGCGACCTGCTGGCCCACCAGTTGATGCCCCTGCTGCAAAGGCTGATAAAGCTGAAAAGGCCCCAGTCAAGAAAAAGGCTGCTGCTGCCAAGAAAGCACCAATTGCAGTTCCGGTATTTCAGTCTGCGCCAGTTACTGCCGCGGCACCAGCCAAGAAAAAGGCAGCTGCTAAGAGTGCCAGCGATGAAGCTGTACCTTCTGTAGCCAAAAAGGGCCAGACCAAGAAGGCTCCAGCAAAGAAGCCAACCGCTTCCGACGAGGCGCAAACAACATCTAATTCTGAAGAATCCGAGTCTGGCGAAGAGCGCAGCAACAACCGCAACCGCAACCGCAATCGTCGTGGTGGCAAGAACAAGAACCGAGCTAAATCAGCTACGGGCACTGACGCCACGGATCAAGACGAAGCTACAAGTGAAGCCAGCGACGAAGATTCAACTGAATCGGCTGAGGCAGCATCGGCTCGTAAGCGCAGCCGCAAGCGCACTCGTGATGGTTCCGACAATGACTCAGGATCTACTCGACTAGATGCAAAGCGAGCTCGTCGTAGAGATGGCCGCGACAATGGTCGTCGTCGCGCGCCAATTTTGACGGAATCTGAATTCTTAGCTCGTCGTGAAAACGTCGAACGCGTAATGGTAGTTCGCCAACAGGGCGCTCGCACTCAAATTGCAGTTCTAGAAGACGGCATCGCAGTGGAGCACTACATCAATCAGTCCAGCAGTGGCTCACTAGTTGGAAACGTTTATCTAGGTCGAGTACAAAACGTGCTGCCAGGTATGGAAGCTGCGTTCGTTGACATCGGCAAGGGTAGAAATGCAGTGTTGTATGCCGGCGAAGTTAACTGGGATGCAGCTGGTCTTGACGGACAGCCTAAGAAAATCGAAACTGCCCTTAAATCTGGCGACACCGTACTTGTCCAGGTAACTAAAGATCCAGTTGGTCAAAAGGGCGCGCGACTAACAAGTCAAATCTCCCTACCTGGTCGATTCTTGGTTTATGTCCCGAACAATCCAATGACTGGTATTTCTCGAAAACTTCCAGATCGCGAACGCTCCCGACTAAAGACAATTTTGAAAGCTGTCGTTCCAGAAGACGCCGGTGTAATTGTTCGCACTGCTGCTGAAGGAGCTAGCGAAGAAGAATTAGGTCGCGACGTAGCCCGTCTGGCCGCGCAGTGGTTAGACATTGAAGCCAAGTCAAAGTCAGCATCGCCTGCAACCATGCTTTACGGCGAACCTGATATTTCAATCAAGGTTGTGCGCGACATCTTTAACGAAGACGTTAAGAAGTTAATTGTTTCTGGTGCTGACGCCTGGGAAACCGTTGAGCAGTATGTAAGTTATGTTGCGCCAGACTTAGCTGATCGTCTTGAAAAGTATGTTGGCACCAATGATGTGTTTGCCGAGTACCGAATCGATGAGCAAATTGCCAAGGCGCTAGATCGCAAGGTTTATCTACCTTCAGGTGGCTCACTAGTTATTGATCGCACTGAAGCAATGACTGTGGTTGACGTAAACACCGGCAAATTCATTGGTCAAGGTGGCAGCCTCGAGCAGACTGTAACCAAGAACAACATGGAAGCTGCCGAAGAAATCGTTCGTCAACTTAGACTCCGCGATATCGGTGGAATCATTGTCATCGACTTCATCGACATGGTGCTGGAAAGCAACCGCGATCTAGTTATCCGTCGCCTAATTGAGTGCCTAGGTCGAGATCGAACCAAGCACCAGGTAGCTGAAGTGACCTCATTAGGGCTAGTTCAAATGACCCGAAAGCGCATTGGCGCTGGGTTATTGGAAGTTTTCAGCGAAACCTGTGACCACTGCCAAGGTCGCGGCGCTGTCGTAAACATGGAAGGTCATGACTCCAGCAAAACCCCTAAAAATAAGGGCAAAAAGGGAAATAATGACCATTCTCACGACCATTCCGCAGAAATAACCACTGAATCCAACCCAGAAGAGCCTGTCTCGGTTTGACCCTAAGGCCCTTGAGTCCGTAACCTTATGAGGCTTAAGACTTAGGGTTTTCACCCGAAACAAGCATTAGTTCAAGGAGATACCTCGTGTACGCGATCGTTCGTGCTGGTGGCCGCCAGGAGAAAGTT
>WLPX01000021.1 GCA_009698575.1 Actinomycetota bacterium | reverse complement strand
TTACTCCTAAAAGTTTTAGTAACAACTAAACACTAAGGGGTGAGCCTGACATTGGCATGGGCGACATGGCTTTGTTCGCTCCTAGCGTTGGACCAATGCGCCAGATTCTGCAAGATTTTGGCGGAATAGAAAAAGCGGGCCGAAGCCCGCCTTTTCACAAGGGTTCAAAGTCATTCCTTGCATTGCGACTATTCGTCGGCCTCGCGGTGTTTACTCGCTTCGAGCCTGACTATTCGTCGGCTTCGAAGTTTTCCTCATCAGAGTCAGCGTCGAATTCGGCATCAAAATCTTCATCGGATTGATCGCCACGAAGAACTGACTCTAGGTCAATCTTGTTGCCTGATTTATCAACAACTGCAACGCTCTCAAGTACATGAGCCAACGCCTTGGCGCGACGCACTTCGGAAACTGCGCCTTGAACTTGGCCGGATTGAACTAGCTGATCAGCGAACTGATCTGGAGCCATGTTGTAGCGCTGTGCTTCCTGAACTAGCCACTGGGAAAGTTCAGCATCATTGACCTGCAGGTCTTCGGTTTCGGCAATCTTGTCCAAGATTAGGCGGGACTTAAGGCCGCTGCGCGTATTGGTTTCGAACTCGGTGCGATGTGCATCATCACCATGTCCATCGTCAAAGTGGGCATCAATTTCATCTTGAATTGTGCGCTCTGGCAGATCGATCTTCACGGCTTCCATTAATGCATCATGAGTTAAATCACGCGCCTGGTAAGCCTGTTCAATTAGCCGCACCCGTCCAAGTCGAGTGCGAATGTCTTCGCGTAGTTCACCTATGGTGTCAAACTCACTTGCAAGTTGTGCAAACTGATCGTCAGCAGCTGGAAGTTCACGCTCGCGGACTGCTGTAACCGTAACTTCGACAGTGATTGCTTTATCAGCCCACTGGCCAGCAGTTGGAGTGAAAAGGAAATGCCGAACTTCATCAGCCTTTGCGCCACGTACTGCATCATCAAAGCCTGGAACCATGTCATCGGATCCAAGTTCGTAACTAAATGCAGTCGCTGCAAGTTCTTCAACTTCTTGACCTTCGTGATCGCCACTTAGATTAACCAGCAAGACGTCACCATCTTTTGCTGCGCGACTCACTTCGATGAGCGCTCCAAAACGTCCACGTAATCCAGTAAGTTGTTCTTCTACTTGATCCGTAGTTACTTCAGCATTGTCAACGACGACTTTTAGGTCGCTAAATTTTGGCAATTCAAATTCTGGGCGCACATCTAATTCAGCAGTGAAAACTAGGCCGGCTTCTTCATCAAGAGTTGTGACATCTACTTCTGGGCGGCCAAGTTGAACAATTTCATTCTCGATTAGAGCTTGAGCTAAGCCAGAAGGAATTGCGTCGTTTACTGCCTCTTCAAGAACAGCCCCGCGGCCAACACGTTGGTCGATGATGCGGGTAGGAATCTTGCCCTTGCGAAATCCTGGGATATTTACTTGAGCGCCAATGCGCGCGTAAGCCGAATCCAAACTTGATTGTAAATCAGCAAATGGCATCGCAACTGTGATCTTGACTCGAGATGGGGAAATATTTTCTACGGCGCTCTTCACGGCTCTCCTACTTACTAGGCGTTTAATGTGTAGAGCCCGCCCTAACAAATAAGGCGGACTCCACAACTACGAGTCGGGGCGGAGAGACTCGAACTCTCGGTCTCCTGCTCCCAAAGCAGGCGCGCTAGCCACTACGCTACGCCCCGATCTTGCTGTTCGATTGTATTAGAAATCATGCGATAGTCTAAATTCTGGCCGATTGAAAGATCGGCTTCGCGGGTGTAGCTCAATGGTAGAGCCCCAGCCTTCCAAGCTGGCCATGCCGGTTCGATCCCGGTCACCCGCTCCATTCGCTCCGCTCATTCCGCGGGCGACCGCCGGACAGTGTTTATTTGATTCAAATCAAAAGATTTGAATCACGCTCTTATGGTCTCGTGCGACCGGGATCGAACCGAAGGTTCGCCAATGTTCATTTGTCAATCGAATAATCGATTGACAAGGTCACCCGCGCTCTATTCGCACCGCTAAATGGGTTCGCGCCGCTTGCGGGCAAAACAAAACCCCAGAGATCGCTATGACCAATGGGGCTTTGTTTTTTAATTACTTATTCAACTGGGACTTCTGGATCCTTAACTAGATCCTTGCGAGTTGCTCCACCAAGGATGTAGAAGATCACGCCAACTACAAGTGTTATGGCAATGGCGGTAAATACGTAACTTGTGTACTGGCCACGAGTTACACCATCAGGTAATGCTGAATCATCAAGCAGCATTCCGTTGGAAAGTAATCCAGGGAAAATTCCAGTTAGCGATGCGAAAGCAGACCAGAACGTTGTGATGATTCCAACTGCCCAAACACCAGCCATGCCTCCAGGAATTCGGTAAGGCCGATTCGCATGTCCATGGGATTTACGTAACTTGATAACCGTTGGGAAAATTACTAGGTAACTCAAATTAGTAAATAGCAAGACGATGCCGATCATGATGCCGAATGAAACTGATGCATCTCCATCACCAAGTTTTTGAGCGACCACAAAAACTAGCGTAGAAATAATTCCTGATGCCATGTTCACGTTCACTGGTGTTCCAAAGCGTGACGAGAATTTACCTAACCACTTTGGTCCAGTGCCATCGATCGCAGCGATAGCTTCGGTGCGGTCGGCTCCCATTAACCAAGCACTTGCACTAGATACCAGCGCCATGATGAATGTGAATGCCATGACCTTCAGCATCACATCTGCAGCAGAACCATAAACCGTAAAGACCTTTGCGATTGCATCGAGGAATCCGGAGACACCTGAAATTTCATCTGCTGGAATTACCATCACGATTGCAAGTACTGGCAGACCATAAAGCAAAATTGAAGTAACCATTGCTCGCATGATCGTGAATGGCACGTCACGCTGTGGGTTCTTCATTTCATCGCCTGCAGAACTTGGCATCTCGAAACCAACCAAGTTGTAGAAGACCAATGGAACTAGCGCAATAAATGCTGGCCACGTTGGAGTCCATTCTCCAGCTGATGGAAAATGAAGACCATTTTGAATGCCATAGATCACAGTAGTGATTGCGAATAATCCGATCATGATGATTCGACTGAATGCACCGATGGTCGGAATCCACTTTCCAACTCCGAACGAAAGAACTGCGGAGAATACCGAGAACCAGATATAGATCATGCCGACGCCGTAAGACCAGAAACTTCCAGCCGGAATGTTAAAGAAGTAATCTGAAACAGTTTGAATAGCTAGTAATGCAAGTGTGGCACCAATCCAGACTGGATTTGAGAACCAATAAAAAACTGAATTTAATCCAGCCACCTTGCGACCCCATGCCATTCGAGTCCAAACATATGGTCCACCTTCTTCAGCGAAGGTTGAACCCAGTTCCGCAGTGAACAAACCATATGGAATGAAAAAGAATACGCACATAAAAATAAGCCACAAGAATCCTTGGGCTCCGTTTGATGCCATCTGACCGATGGTGTCTACACCGACAATTGTGCAAATTAGAAAGAAGAAGATATCAAAACGGCCGAAGTGTTTACGGAGTTTTTTCTTTTCTTCAAGCGCTGCAGAAGTAGTTAAATCTGCAATGTTAATTCCCTGAACGGACATATGCTCTCCCGGAAGCTTGCTTACTGTTTGATGTCAGATTAGTGACCTAAGCCACCCAAATACCTCAAATTTGGAAATCATTTGAGAAAAATGACCGAGAATTTCGGATTTTGCCTAGAATTGGGCGCATGTCACAAGGGTTTCCTTCGAATCATCCATTGGACCCCTTGAGCCCCGCAGAACTGCATTCCGTCATAACTGGGGCTCGTACTAGCTGGGGAATTGGCGAGAATCATTTCGTAATTACCTGCCAACTTGAAGAGCCAAGCAAAACAAAAGTCCTTGGTTGGAAATCTGGCGATGCACTAGAGCGTTTGGCTCGGCTAACCGTGTTAGATCGCACAAGAGCTGAAGTTTATGAAGGCGTTATTTCTACCTCGGGCACACCGGTCAGTTGGGACTTAATCGTTGGAGCTAAGGCGCCAGTTGTTATCACCGAATCTGAATTAGCGGTTGCAGCAGTTTTGCGTGACGAAGGCGTTAGAGCTGCCCTCAAAAAGCGTGGCGTAACTGATCCGGATACTCAGGTGTATGTCGAGACGTGGCCAATAGGTGCCCAGATTCCAAAATATTTAGATGATGGCCGCCGTTTAGTTTGGACGCCAATGTGGTTGCGACCAACTCTGGAATCAAATGTTTACGCGCATCCAATTAATGGGTTATACGCGATCGTTGATTTACAGGCCGAACAAGTGGTCGGCATCGAAGATAACGATCCGACTCCGATTCCAATGACTCCTGGTGATTACCGACTATCCCAGACCGGCGGTGGCATCAAATTAAATGATCTACAGATCGTGCAAAAAGATGGTGCGTCTTGCACGATTGATGGCTGGAAAGTTAATTGGGAACGTTGGAACTTTCGCGTGGGTTGGGATCATCGCGAAGGTTTAGTGATTCATGATGTGCGATTCGATGACAATGGCGTTGAACGAAGAATCGGTTATCGCATGTCGATTGCCGAACTAGTTATCCCCTACGGCGACCCGAGCCAAGGAACTTATCGAAAGAACGCTTTTGACACTGGCGAATTTGGCTTAGGAAGTTATACCAATTCGCTAACTTTGGGTTGTGATTGCCTTGGCGAGATCATCTATAAAGATGTAGCACTCTTAACTCCACGCGGAGATGTAAAAGTAATCGAAAATGCAATCTGTATGCACGAAGAAGATCACGGCATCCTTTGGAAGCATGTTGATATTGATGGGCACGTTGAAGTGCGCCGCGGACGTCGATTCGTAGTTTCTTCAATCGTGACTATCAACAACTACGAGTATGGATACTTTTGGTATTTCTACCAAGATGGCACTGTTGAATTTGAAGCGAAGTTGACCGGCATAGTCCTTACGCTTTCGGACACCCCAGGAGTTCCGCATCCTTCTGCAACAGAACTTGAAGTAGGACTATGGGCGCCGTATCACCAGCACACTTTTTGCGCCCGGCTAGATCTTGATATAGATGGTGCAAAAAATACCGTGATTGAAGTTGATTCAATTGCTGCCCCGATGGGACCTGAGAATGTTCATGGTGGCGCATATGTAACCCAAGAAACGGTTCTAGCTGATGAAAGTATTTCCGGGCGAATGCTGGACATAATTTCGAGCCGCTACTGGAAAATTATTAATACTGGCAAAAAGAACCATATGAATAAGCCAGTGGGTTACAAGTTGATCGCAAACGGTAACTCTTATCCCCTAGCTTCGCCAGATTCAATTATCGGTAAGCGTGCTGGATTTATGTACAAACACTTATGGGTCACACCTAACCGTCGCGCCGAACGTTACCCAGCTGGCGAATACCCGTTTCAGCATGAAGGCGGCGCTGGATTGCCGGAGTGGACGAAACAAAATCGAAGCCTTACCGAAACCGATGTTGTCATGTGGTACGTCTTTGGGGTAAATCACATACCTAGGCTCGAGGATTGGCCAGTAATGCCAGTTGAGCGAATTGGATTTATGTTAAAGCCAGTTGGATTCTTTAAGCGCAGTCCCGCAATGGATGTGGCACCGTCAATGGCAACGTGTCTGCGATGCAACGGTGATGCAAGCAAACCTTGCACCTGTAATCACTAACGGTTTTCGTATTCACCGATCTGACCAATTCGGCGAACATGACGTTCAGCTTCACTAAATGGCGTATCTAAGAATGCATCGATAATTTCAAAGGCCTCGGCTTGGGTATGTTGCCTGGCGCCAATGCCAATGACGTTTGCATTGTTATGTTCCTTTGCAAGCTCGGCTGTGGCAATGCTCCACGCAAGTGCCGCGCGAACACCATTAACTTTGTTAGCTGCTATCTGCTCACCGTTACCAGAGCCACCAAAAACAACACCTAGCGAACCAGGCTCGGCAGCCACAGCTTCGGCTGCGGCAATGCAAAAGCCTGGATAGTCATCCTCAGCGTCATATTCATATGCACCGTGATCAACTACTTCAAAACCTCTGCCCTGCAGATGTTTAGTTAACTCGTCCTTGAACTCAAGGCCAGCATGATCTGTTGCTAAGTGAACTCGCATGTTCTTATCTTTCCAGTTTTGGATTTAAATCTTTGGACTAATCAAAAATTGGGTCGCGGGTGCGGGTGCGCTTTAACTCGAAGAATCCATCAGTGCTCGAAACTAAGACCACGCCATCCCATAACTTTCCGGCTGCCTCACCGCGTGGGATTGGGGATATAACTGGGCCAAACAATGCTGTGCCATTAACGTGAATGACAGGTGTGCCAACATCCATTCCGACAGGATCCATACCTTCGTGATGGCTTTTCTTTAAGGCTTCATCATGGTCGGTTATCGAGGCGGCTTCAATTAGGTTCGCCTCAAGTCCACATTCAGCAAGTGCTTCGGCAATGACTGACAAATAATCGTCGCCTCTACCTTGATCGTGGATCCGGGTGCCAAGTGCTGTGTAAAGGGGTCCAACTACTTTGGCGCCATGCTTTTGTTCTGCCGCAATTACCACTCGAACTGGTCCCCAAGCTCGCTTCATTAAATCTACATATTTCTCGGGTAACTCACGGCCATCATTTAGTACCGCAAGTGACATCACGTGCCAATTAGTTTTAACCGGTCGGACTTGCTCGACTTCGAGCATCCAACGAGAAGCGATCCAAGCCCACGGGCAAATTGGATCAAACCAGAAATCTGCAATTTCTACATCAGTACTCATGTATTCAGCGTAGACCCAGTTCTGCACTTTCCTAGAAGAGGTGTCAGGATGGATACACCAAAGGAATTATTTAGAGGAGTTTTACGTGTCCGGCACAAATATCACGCGTCAAGAAGCCTACGAACGTTCAGCCGTTGTCACTGCAAAATCCTACGAAATTGAATTGGATTTAAGCACCCGTGAGGCAACCTTTGCCAGTAAAACGACAGTTCATTTTGCCGCACGTGAGGGTAATTCAACTTGGATTGACTTCATTGCGCCAGTAGTTCATTCCATTGAATTGAATGGCGAGGCAATTTCTCCAAGCGAACACGACGGATTTCGGATTCCCCTGCACAATCTCAAGTCAACCAACGTTTTAACAGTCGTAGCTGATGCCGCGTACATGAACACTGGTGAGGGTCTGCACCGCTTCATTGACCCAGTTGATGACGAGGTCTACCTCTACACGCAGTTTGAAATTGCTGATGCCCGTCGGGTTTTTGCCTGCTTTGATCAACCAAATTTGAAGGCCACTTACCAATTCACAGTGCACGCCCCCGATCACTGGACCGTAACTAGCAACTCCGCCACACCAACTCCAAAACCAAAAGCTACTGGGGTTGCAACTTGGGAGTTCGGCGTGACACATGTGATGTCGCCTTACATCACTGCAATCATCGCGGGGCCTTACTACGAAGTACGCGATGAGTACAAAGGAAAATTTGGAACATACCCGTTGGGACTTTTTTGCCGTAACTCACTAGCGCAATATCTTGATCCCGAAGATCTGTTCACTGTTACCAAGCAAGGTTTTGAATACTTCGAAAATGCCTTTGACTACGGCTACCCGTTTGGTAAATACGATCAACTGTTTGTTCCAGAATTCAATGCCGGTGCTATGGAAAATGCTGGCTGCATAACGCATCACGAAGATTACGTATTTCGCTCCAAGGTAACGCGCGCAGCATACGAACAGCGTGCTAACACGGTGCTGCATGAAATGGCGCACATGTGGTTTGGCGACCTGGTAACCATGAACTGGTGGGATGACCTCTGGCTGAATGAAAGTTTTGCGGAATGGGCAGCGCATCAAGCCTCAACTTCAGCAACGCAATACACCGAAGCTTGGACAAGCTTTGTAAACCAGCGCAAGGCTTGGGGTTACCGTCAAGATCAGCTTCCAACCACTCACCCAATCTTTGCTGACATGGTTGATTTGGATGCAGTCGAAGTTAATTTTGATGGCATCACCTATGCCAAAGGCGCCTCTGCACTTCGCCAATTAGTTGCTTGGGTCGGCGAGGATGCTTTCTTTGCCGGTATTCGTGAGTATTTCAAGAAGCACGCTTGGGGAAATACTGAATTAAAGGATCTCCTGGTTGAACTTGAAACAGCTAGTGGCCGAAACCTCAAAGATTGGACGCAGCGCTGGCTCCAGACCGCAGGCGTCAACACTTTGCGTCCGGAAATAGTTGTAGAAAACGGACTGTACAAGTCAGTCGCCGTAATTCAAGAACCACCAGTTGCCCCTGAAGGAGTAGACCAAACCCTTCGACCACACCATATCGGGATCGGCTTTTACGCGCGTGAAGGTAAGTACATAAACCGAATCGAACGAATTGAAATCGATATAGATGGTCCCCGCACTGATGTGCCGCAACTTGTCGGAAAGCCAGTTGCGGACTTGCTGCTGCTAAACGATGGTGACTACACATTCGCAAAGATTAGGTTGGATGAGCATTCAGCAAAGACTGCGGCTGAAGGTCTATGGGACATACCCGATAGCGTTTCTCGCGCCTTAATTTGGGGTGCAGCTTGGGATATGACTCGGGATGGTGAATTGCCAACCAGTGATTACCTTTCGATGGTTAATAAAACTGATTTGCTTGCGATGGAAATTGGTGTCGTTCAACAAATTTTGTTACAGGCGCGTTCTGCAATTGAACAGTTCGGCCATCCAACTAAACGCGCTGCGAATCGCGATGAACTTATTGCAACTCTTAGCGCAGCGTTGGATAAAACTGAACCAGGTAGTGATCACCAATTGGCATTCGTGCGTAATATTTCTGCATTAGCGCGGACCGATGAGCACATTGCATTAGTTAAGAGTTGGCTTGATGGCTCTGCAACACCACCTGGGGTTGCAGTTGATACCGATCTACGTTGGTCATTTGTTGCTCGACTTGTTGCGCTTGGCGCAATTCCAGCAACTGCAATTGAGGAAGAACTTGCTCGTGACAATACTGCGGGCGGTCAACGTCAGGCAGTATCTGCTCGTTCAGGTATTCCAACTGCCGAAGCGAAAGCTGCGGCCTGGAGCGCTGCTGTTGAAAATGATGACCTCGCTAATGCGTTACTAAATTCAACTGTTGGTGGCTTTGCACAACCAGATCAACGTGAATTACTAGCGCCATTTGTTGATAAATATTTCGCTGTTCTGGAAAGCATCTGGGAAACTCGCACGAATGAAACAGCGCAAACCATAACGATGGGTCTGTTTCCATCGCTGCTTGGTTCGCCAGAGATTCTTGCTAGGGCTGATGCATTTATTGCAAGCAGTAAGGATGTCGGTGCAACTCGTCTAATTCGAGAGTTGCGTGATAACGTCGCCAGGTCGCTGCGCTGTCAGGCACGTGACCTTAGTTAGTTAGTTGGGAACGATCGCTTTGATTAACTTGGCGATCGGCAAGAGTTGGATCATCTAAGAACCCATCGCGAGTTGAGTTGCGAGCTGCGCTGGTCCAACTTGGTCCCATGACTAAAAGCGCTAACAATCCAGTGATTACTAACGGCAAAACCACGAACCACAGAACCGCATAAAGCGTTCCCATTGATTCGCCGGGTTGGTCTCCATCATCGCGTTTGGTGGACTCAGCAAAAGCTGGCAGAGCGGCGGCTGAAATCACAGCGGTTGATGCGGTTGTAGCCCAGATGCGACGTAAGTTCATTTTCACTCCCCTAGTTTACGACAGCCCGCTGAACTTGCTGCTCCCCCGGCTGTGGAATGGGCCACAATAGAACCATGAGCAGTACGGACAAATGGCACTGGTTTTTAGGAGATCCACTCGAGATCTTGATCGTCCTAGTGGTTGCAATAATCTCACGCGCAGTTTTAATCCGCGCAGTTGGACGAGTAACTAAACATGCCTTGAGTTCGGCAGATCGCGGTGACACTCGAGCTGTGACCGTAACGCGATTACTTCGCTCGATTATTACTGGCACGGTATGGACTCTTGCGTTAATCACTATTTTGGCAGTAATTGGAATTGATGTCGGACCAATTTTGGCATCGGCCGGCATAGTCGGTGTTGCACTCGGTTTTGGCGCCCAAACGCTTGTAAAAGATTTTATCTCGGGAATTTTCCTAATCCTGGAAGATCAATATGGATTAGGTGATGTTGTAACTATTGGAACCACGCACGGTGTTGTTGATGAAGTTGCGTTACGCACCACCAGAATCAGAGATGACCAAGGTGTCCTTTGGTATATCCGAAATGGTGAAATCTTGACCGTAGCTAACCACAGCCAAAACACTTCCTGGGAAAAGTAGTTTTTCTCCCTCTGCGACATACCTAGAATCGAGTAACAATTAGGTATGTCACAGCTTTGCCTCGTAACAGGTGCTACCGGATACATTGGCGGACGTTTAATTCCCCGACTCTTGGAACAAGGCGTGCGAGTTCGAGTCCTAGTTCGGCACCCAGAACGTATTAAACAACATCCTTGGCATGACCAAGTGGAGATTGTTTCCGGTACTGCCGATGATCCAATCGCCTGCGCAGCAGCACTAAAAGACGTCGACGTTGCCTATTACCTAATTCATGCCATTGGCAGCGCTGGCGATTTTGAAGAGATCGAACGAAATACTGCAAATACTTTTGCGCAGGCTGCAAAAGCGTGCAATGTTGGGCGAATTGTTTATCTAGGTGGGTTACAAAATGACCCGAAGCTTTCACCACATCTTCGATCTAGGGCGGAAGTAGGAAATATATTTATTACTTCTGGTGTGCCAACCGTGGCATTTGGCGCCGCAGTGATCATTGGTTCCGGAAGTTTGTCCTTTGAAATGCTTCGCTACCTGACCGAACGTCTGCCTGCAATGATTACGCCTCGTTGGGTACGCACCAAAATTCAACCAATCGCAGTCCGGGATGTATTGCGCTACTTGATTGAAGCCCGTAATTTGCCAGCCGGATTAAATCGAACTTTTGATATCGGTGGACCAGATGTATTGACTTACCAAAAGATGATGCATGGCTACGCAAAAGTTGCTGGCTTACGTAAGCGCATAATTTTGCCAATCAACTTGCTCTCCCCTGGTCTTTCCGCGCGCTGGATTGGCTTGGTAACTCCAGTACCTAAAAATATTGCACGGCCGCTAGTTGATAGTTTGAAAACTGAAGTTATCTGCGCCGAACATGACATCAAGCAGTACATCCCAGATCCACCCGAGGGGTTATTGGGATTTGAAGACTCGGTTGCAATCGCACTAACTCGAATACGCCAAGCAAATGTGAAGTCGCGTTGGTCTTCGGCTTCGATGCCAGGAGAGCCAAGCGACCCGTTACCTACTGATCCTGATTGGGCTGGCGGCTCGCTCTACACAGACGATCGATACGTGCCTTCGAATTCAACGCCGGAATCACTCTGGCGAATCATTGAAGGAATCGGCGGCGAGAATGGTTGGTATTCCCTCCCTTTGGCTTGGGAAGCTCGCGGACTAATCGATCGTTTCTTTGGCGGCCCAGGAATTCGTCGGGGCCGAAGAGATCCAAATAAGTTGCTAGCTGGTGAGATTGTCGATTTCTGGCGCGTCGAAGAATGTATTCCAGGGGAATTATTAAGACTTCGAGCCGAGATGCACATGCCAGGGCTGGCTTGGTTAGAGCTAAGAGTTGAGAAAAATGATGCTGGCGAAACTATGTATCACCAGCATGCGATCTATCATCCAAAAGGTTTGGCCGGCCATGCATACTGGTGGTCTGTTTGGCCGTTTCATGGGTTTGTCTTTGGCTCGATGACGCGAAACATTACTAAGGCAGCAGCGCAATTAGATGTCCAATCAGATGCACTAAATACGGCAAACTAGAGGCGTGGAACAAACTTTTTACGATGCAGTTGGTGGTCAAGAATTTTTCATAAAGCTTGTTGATGGGTTTTATGAAGGTATTGAAACAGATGAAGTTTTGCGTCCAATGTATGTTGACCAGGATTTAACTGAGTCTAAACGGCACTTAATGTTGTTTCTCCAACAATATTGGGGCGGACCAAATACTTATCAAGAAGAGCGCGGTCATCCAAGGTTACGGATGCGACATTTTCCATTCGCAGTAAACGATGATGCGCGCGATCGTTGGTTAAAGCATATGCAAGCCTCGTTATCCAAAATGGAACTAGATGAAGCCTTGCGCGACCAACTATGGACTTATCTGGTCTCGGCTGCGCATAGTTTGGTAAATACTCAGTAACTTAAAGGTTCCCAAGCAAGTTTCCACTAACCTTTACCTATGTTCACTGTCGTTCGAAATCTTCATCGCGCTTGGTGGATAGTTGCAATTACGTTTTTAACTTTGATTTCAGCTGCTGCTTTTCGATCAACTACTGGCGTGATGTTGGTTCCGCTGGAAAATGAGTTTGGCTGGTCTCGCAGTGTCACATCAAGTGCGGTAGCCCTGCACTTACTTATGTACGGATTAACTGCCCCATTTGCAGCTACTTTGATCGAACGTTTCTCCATGCGCCGGGTCGTTGCCGCTGCGCTGTTGCTGGTAGCAAGTGGACTCTATTTAACAACTTTGATGACCCAGAGCTGGCACTTAATTGTGCTCTGGGGACTATTCGTAGGATTTGGTACTGGCTGTTTGGCTCTGGTGTTTGGCGCAGCAGTTGCAAACAGGTGGTTTGTTAAGCGCCGTGGCCTGGTTACTGGAGTTTTTTCGGCAGGCTATGCCACCGGATCCATGATCTTTTTGCCCTTGCTAACTTTCACCATCGAATCATCGGGGTGGCGCAGTGCCTCGATTACCGTTGCCGCCTTTTGCACAGTACTGGCACCGATTGTTTTCCTATTCCTACGGGATCGACCTTCTGATGTTGGATTACTTCCTTATGGCGCAACCGAAGAACCAGAAATGGGACCTGCGGTTCCAGCAACGGCTCGGGGCGCTATCGAGGTGTTGTTTACCTCAATGCGACATCCCGCTTTTTGGGTGCTGGCATTTACATTCTTTGTTTGCGGGTGGTCTACAAATGGGTTAATCGGAACTCACTTCATCCCAGCTGCTCATGACCATGGCATGCCGGCAACAACCGCCGCTTCACTTCTTGCAATTGTTGGCATCTTTGATTTGATTGGCACGATTGGTTCTGGTTATTTAACTGACAAAATTAGTTCAATCTGGCTCTTAGCATTTTTCTATGGCATGCGTGGTTTGGCATTACTAACAATTCCAGTTGTTCTCGGACCGCACGTTAATCCCCCACTGATTTTCTTTATTGTTTTTTACGGCTTGGATTGGATTGCAACAGTGCCACCAACGGTTCAGCTCTGCCGGGAATACTTTGGCTTAGGTAGATCTGGTGTTGTCTATGGCTGGGTGTTTGCTTTCCATATGATTGGCGCTGCGATCGCCGCTTCTTTTGCAGGCTGGATTCGGGAATCAAATGGCGACTATGCAATCGCTTGGTACACCGCTGCGATCCTTTGCTTAATCGCTGCGGCCGCTATGTTGTTGCTTAAGAAAATTCCAACGATTGCGCAGCAGGAAGCTGAAGAACTAGTCGCGCATTAATTGCGAATAAGTTTCCCGCAATTGCGCAGGAATTCGGCCAGGAAGTCCACGTTCTAAATCCATACAAACCATAGTGGTCTTGGCGCGCAAATATTCAGTTTCACCATCATGCATGGAATAAGCGATTACATACGATGAGTTACCCATCGACTCGATCCAAACTGTCATTTCAATTGGCTCAGCTTGGTAAACCAAGGGTTTTACATAATCAATTTCGTGGCGAACTACCAATTGACCAAAGCCATCCAAATCTGGAGCGAACCCAGCACTTGCCAACAGTGAAACACGGGCATCTTCAAGATATCCAACGTAAGCAACATTGTTTATGTGTTTGAAAATATCCATGTCGCCCCAACGCAAGTGCGCTGGAACCGTAAGTACCGCCATTTTCAAATCCGCCTTAGTAATTGACTAATTACTAGCGTAGTGGTGACTTAACTTACTTCGACAAAATCTGTCCGCGAAGTGCCTGCGGCAAATAACGGGCGCTTAGTTGGGAAATCTGCTTCGAATAATTGCGAAGTAATCAACATGTCCGCAGTAGTTCGATTTACTGCGATTGCAGCATTCCAAAGTGTGGCAATTCGCAGTAATGCTTTAACATCTGGGTCATGTGGTTGAGGCTCTAATGGATCCCAAAAGAAAACCAGGATGTCGATCTTGCCTTCGGCAATTGCGGCGCCGATTTGCTGATCACCACCAAGTGGGCCACTAAGAAAACGGTGGACTGGCAGATCCAGGGAATCAGCTAGCAGGGCGCCAGTTGTTCCAGTTGCAAACAAATTGTGCCGGGATAGCAATCGACGATTTTGCCGACTCCAGTCGAGCAATTCTTCTTTTTGATTATCGTGGGCTACTAATGCGATGTTTCGAGTAATCCACGGTTTTGTTTCTATTGCTTTAATTACATCTTTCATGATGCAAATGTGACACAGCAAAACTAACTAATACTTAACGCAACGCTAATTTCAGATGTCTTGGCATCCAAAAATTGGCTAACCGCGGGTTAGTTTGCGATACGTAGCGCGATGTGGCCTAGCCGCATCAGCACCTAGACGATCAATCTTGTTCTTTTCATAGGACTCGAAGTTGCCTTCAAACCAGAACCAAGTGGAATCGCCTTCATAAGCCAAAATATGGGTAGCAATTCGGTCTAGGAACCAGCGATCGTGGGATGTGATCACGGCGCAACCTGGAAATTCCAGTAAGGCATTTTCGAGGGATCCAAGGGTTTCAACGTCAAGGTCGTTTGTTGGTTCATCGAGTAGCAACACATTGCCACCCTGTTTCAGAGTCAGCGCTAGATTCAACCGATTTCGCTCACCACCAGAGAGCACTCCGGATGGCTTTTGCTGATCTGGGCCCTTAAAGCCAAAGGCGCCGATGTAAGCACGAGATGGCATTTCAACTGCGCCGACTTTAATCCAGTCCAGGCCATCAGATACAACTTCCCAGACATTCTTCGCAGGATCTAATCCAGAACGACTCTGGTCAACATAGGAAAGCTTTACGGTTTCACCAACACGAAGTGAGCCAGAATCTGGCTGGGAATCAGCGTCGCTGGTGTTGCCTTCGGCAGCAGCAACAATCATGCGGAAGAGCGTAGTTTTACCAACACCGTTTGGTCCTATAACACCGATGATGCCGTTGCGTGGCAATGTGAATGACAAGTCATCCATCAAAATTCGATCTCCAAAACCTTTACCAAGTTTGTCGGCTTCAATAACGACGTTACCTAGACGTGGACCTGGTGGAATTTGAATTTCTTCAAAGTCCATCTTGCGAGTCTTTTCAGCTTCGATTGCCATTTCTTCGTATCGATCAAGACGTGCGCGGCTCTTAGTCTGGCGAGCTTTAGCATTCGAGCGAACCCATTCAAGTTCTTCTTGCAATCTGCGAGATAGTTTGGCATCTTTGGCGCCTTCGACTTTTAGGCGAGCCTGCTTCTTTTCCAAGTATGTTGAGTAGTTACCTTCATATGGGAAGGCACGACCTCGGTCAAGTTCCAAAATCCACTGGGCAACATTGTCCAGGAAGTATCTATCGTGAGTGATCGCAATTACAGTTCCTGGGTATTTTTCCAGGTGTTGTTCTAACCAGTTAACGCTTTCCGCATCAAGGTGGTTAGTTGGTTCATCAAGTAGTAATAGATCTGGCTGCTGCAGCAGCAACTTGCAAAGAGCAACGCGACGGCGCTCACCACCGGAAAGTACGCTGACATCAGCATCACTTGGTGGACAACGCAAAGCATCCATGGCTTGCTCAAGTTGATTATCAAGATCCCAAGCGTTTTTGTGATCGATAGCTTCCTGCAGCGTGCCCATCTCGGCCATTAAGGCATCAAAGTCTGCGTCAGGGTCTGCCATCTGTGCCGAGACTTCGTTAAAGCGCGCCAGCATCACCATAGTTTCGGCAACGCCTTCTTGCACATTTTCTAAAACATTTTTGGAGTCATCTAGGTGTGGCTCTTGAGCCAACATGCCTACGGTGAAGCCAGGTGAAAGCATGGCATCACCATTGGAAATCTTCTCTACACCCGCCATGATCTTGAGCAGTGTGGACTTACCAGCACCGTTAGGACCAACCACACCGATTTTGGCGCCTGGCAGGAAAGACAGGGTTACATCATCAAGGATGACCTTGTCGCCATGGGCCTTACGTGCTTTGGAAAGGGTGTAAATGAATTCAGCCATGTGGATCAGTCTAACGCGAGCAAAACCAAGCATTATTCCCACAGATAGAATTAAGCCGACGATCTAATTGGGCCCACCAGCCCGAATGGATTATGCGCCCGTAGCTCAATGGATAGAGCACCAGGTTTCTACCCTGTCGGTTGGAGGTTCGAGTCCTCTCGGGCGTACAAGTAAGAAATTTAGTGAGTGCGACTTTGTTTGTTGACAGAAGCCACATTTAGCAACTAGTCCTACAAAAGAATTCCGCTCCAGCAATCCTTGTAGAAACTCCAGATTTCTTAGAAACTACGTCACTAATTGACCACAAAAGTAACGTCTTTAGCGAGCTATGTCGGTCGAGGCGCGGGGGCCGGGGGGGGCGCCGCCCCCCAGAAGAGGAAAAC
>WLPX01000020.1 GCA_009698575.1 Actinomycetota bacterium | reverse complement strand
GTCAGGTTCACGCAAACCTCGAAGAGGTTGGAATAGCTTTACCTGAAAATCTCACTTAATACAAAAGAGAACTCTTGGTGGGGCGGGTCGGGCTCGAACCGACGACCCACGGATTATGAGTCCGATGCTCTGACCAACTGAGCTACCGCCCCCAGAAGCACCAGTCTATTGGGTCGGTGTTGCAATTGGAATTTGGATTTCATTCCTACGCATAAACCATGGAGTCCATGGGGGATCAAATCTGGCGAACCGTGGTGATCCATTTGGAATGAAACCAGATTCAGCAATATTGCTTTCGAGGTCAGCCACATGCTTCATGTATGTAGACATGTTCCAGCGTCCGCTAAATCGTGAAACTGCAATCAACTGCTCTGGAACTTCACGAAGTGACACCTTGGAACTGCTTGGAATCGGTAAGGCTTCTAACGTCATGCCTGCCGGCATCACAAAACTTATGATGTTTTTCTGTCCAGAATTTTGCTGTAGTACTGGTGAAGTCATAGCAATCTTGGAAACTGGTTCTTGGATCACGGGGGCAGTCATTGCGATCTTGGAATTAGGTTGGTTGTTGCCGCTTATGTAACCAATTAGCGGACGAAATCCAAGGCTCCCAGCAGATTCAAAATCTCCATTAACAATCACGTCAGCAAATACGCAAGGTTCATACCGGCGAACTTCAAACATTGGGAACTTTCGTTCTACCGTGTATTTTTGCTCTTCGGTCATAGTTCAAATGTAGGCGACAAATCACTTTGCCTGACCACTTTTTGCTAATGGCTTAGAACTGCCATTCTTTAACACTCTGAGTTCCACCCATAGCCAAGTCAGCCGTGATTTTTCCAATTGCGGGAACGTACTTAAAGCCATGTCCTGAACATGGCGAACAAACAGTTAGCGGTCCCTTGCGGTCCAATATGAAGTGTTCATTAGGCTCATTGGTATAAATGCAAGTAGTAGATGTGACTTTGTCAGCGTCCAACCCTGGATACCATTGCGCGACATAATTCTGGAGCGCTGACTCAAACTTACGATTGATTGCAAAACTGCGGTTATCTAAATCAAGCTCATCGTGGACTAGGTGTGAGCCAACTTTTACCCCTTCACCAGGAGTCCAGAGCCCATACCAACTGTTCTCGACTTCAGGTTGGGCACTTAGGCCCCGATGGATAAACGTCGGCCACATATCTATATCGTCAAAACCTGGTCGGGGAGCGAAATGGGATGGTTGGGCGCGAACTGCGTGCAATGGTCGCAACGACACGTGATGGCCAACTAATCGAGGCAGCCATGCACCGGCAGCTACCACCACAGATTTTGTTCGTAGTGTTTGGTCGACAGTCTCAACGATTGCATACTCGCCTTCAATCTGTACTGCTGCAACCTCGGTATTGTCCCAAATCTCTCCACCTAGTTCGACAATCCGTCGCCACAATGTATCCACGGTTCGTTGCGCGTGAGCCCTGCCACCATCTGGGCTATAAACCACATTTGCATCAAAAGTGATTCCTGGCCAACGCTCATTTGCAGCGTTGGGAGACATTCGCTCACATGCCAGACCTTGATTCTTTAGATTTGATTCAATCTCTGCGACGATTTCCGCCGGGCCATGATCTACGTGACCAATCAATTCAACCAAAGTCTCATTTGATTCGGCTTCGAGTTCACGCCAAAGATCAAGGGCGGCAATGCCAAGGGACGTATAAGTTTGCTGCTCGTGGCCAAGTCGAAAAATTCTGGTACCACCGTGAGAGCTTCCCGAATCATGATTCTGGGTGAACTGCTCAATCAATAGCACGCTACGACCACGCTTAGCCAGTTGCCAGGCAGTTGCCGCGCCCATAGCGCCACCGCCGACGACTATGTGGTCGTATTCCGACTGCTTTGGGGCATTCATAAATAAAGGTTATCGGAAGTGCCGATGCCAATCACTTGTGAGAACCTAGGGGAATGCAAAACAACGTATTTGGTGAGCCATTAGAACTTTGTGGTCTGGATCCAGTTACTGGATATTTCCGAGACGGTTACACAACCACAGATGAATCTGATTATGGAAGTCACACCGTCTGCGCAGTAGTTTCAGCTGAATTCTTAGAGCATCAAAAATCCGTCGGTAATGATCTTTCAACTCCAGCGCCACAATTTGGCTTTGCTGGATTAAAGCCAGGGGATCGATGGGCAGTTTGCGCACCACGCTGGCAACAGGCTCTTGAGGATGGAGCAGCCTGCGGAGTGGTTTTGGCTGCAACTAATGAAGCCGCACTCGAATATATAAACTCTGAAGACTTAATGGCGCACAGTGTTGATGTGCCAACAGACTTGAGTGGACTTACCGAAAACTAACTTTCGAAACTATTTTTCTAGTTCGGCTTCAAGTTTCTCGATACGCTTTTTTAAGGCGTCTAAATCCGATGTTGATGATGCACCAGTGGCTGAATCCTCGGAATTTGTCATATTAAAGTTTGAAGCGATCGATGCGGTAATTGTTCCAAGTAGTGCAACACCCATGATCATCAATGCGGTGCCAACAATTCGACCTTGTGTTGAAACTGGATAGGTATCGCCATAACCAACGGTGGCCATTGTCGTGATAGCCCACCACCAGCCATCGCCAACACCTTGGATATTTGAGCCATCAACATGGCGCTCTGCTTCAGTTACAGCAAGTCCAGCAACAAACCACGTTGCAAATGCCAGAGTCACCACAGATGTAGTAACTTGCTGACTGCGCGTACCTCGATTTCGGCGCGACAAAACAGTTACTGCGGCAAGAGCGCGAATCGCGCGCAGTAATGGCAGGAATGGCAGAGCCACAGCAGCTAGATCTAGAAGATTCTTGCGAATGAAAATTCTTTTGTCTTCAGCTATCGATAATCGGGCGATGTAATCAAGTGCAAAGAAGAACCAAATTATGAAAAGGGTCCAATTGCAAAACGAATGTATTGCCGGGGAAAGATTTGGATTGATAATCGGCCAGGCGTAACCAGCTAAAAAGATAATGCCCAAAGTCTGCAAAAAAGTTGGTGACAATTGCGTCCACCAAAGAATCGCACGCTTCATATTCAGCCCCTGTTTCATTCAATTTCGTTGCTAATGTATCAAGGATAAGGGGTGTGGCGTTATGCTCATTTGTTATGTCAAAGGTTGCTAATTACCGGCTGCAGGCCTTAAAAATTTATCCAATTGCTATGGCACTTGGTGCTGCAGTTGGGCTTGTTTCTATGGCATTCCTGTTTCTAGTTTCTTCCCTTAAAAGCATTATTTGGACACCTGAGCATTTTCGTGGGAATGCATTGTTGGTTGTTGGAATCTGCGCCTTGGGTGGCCTGGTAGTTGGCCTTTTGAATCAGGCCGCACAACGTGACCGGGTAGCCGCCCACGATTTGACTGAAGCCATTAGCGACATGGAAGAAATGGAAGTCAAGCAACCGCCAAGTGGGAGAGTCATTTTTGGCAGAGCATCACTGGGCATAGTTTCACTTGGGTTCGGAGGACCCCTCGGCCCTGAGGCTCCGGTGATTGCTCTGGTTTCGCAACTTAGCTCACGACTTTCAGGAGTAATGAGAATGGCGCGCGATCGAGCTGTCGAACTTTCGGTTGCCGGTTCGCTTGGTGTGCTATTTGGAGTACCACTAGTACTAACTGGAATTGAAGATGACGCTAAGTATGAAGGTAAAAATGCGGTTCAGAAACTGGCATCTCGCGGACCGGAAATCTTGGCTGCAATTTCTTCGCTTGCAGTCATAACCTGGCTTTTGCCAGGAGCTGGAATACATGCATTTCATTCAGAAGTTTCCACTGAGATTGGATTTAGCTGGGGACTTATCTGGGTTGCCATTGTTGCGGCAGTTGCCAGCGCGCTTGGCAGAGTGCTTGCAACTAGCCTGCCACCAATCAGGCATTATTTTGTAGAGAAACTTCCAGGTGGCCCCGTGCCTATCGGAATAGTGAGTGGGCTGATCCTGGGCTCTGCATCACTTATGTCTCCGTTGATTTTGTTTTCTGGTCACCACGAAATACAAGACATGTTAGATCGTGATTTCGGCGGATTCCAACTTTTGTTGCTTGCACTCCTAAAACTTTTTGTTGTAGTGGTTTGCTTGGCAGGTGGATGGTACGGCGGACAGATTTTTCCATTGGCATTTATTGGTTCAGCACTTGGTTTAGCGATTAACGAATTTACAAATAGTTCTGCGCCGCTGGCATTTGCAGCTGCGGGATTTGTTGCAGCTAGCGCAGTTGGAATTCGAAAGCCAGTTCTTGCCTTACTGCTTGGGCTATTGCTATTTCCAAAAGAGACCTGGATTCCAATGTTGCTGGCCACTGTTATTGCGATGGCCACCACTGATAACTCAGCTAAGCAACACTGAGTAAGGAGACATAAATGTCATCACGCAAAATTGTCATTATTGGTGCTGGTATTGCTGGCACCGGGTTAGCTGATGAGTTAACCCAACTTGGTCAACGTGATGTCACCGTGGTCGATCAAGGACCAATCTGGAAAACTGGTGGTGCTACCTCACATGCACCGGGCTTAGTCACTCGAACCAGCACATCAAAGATGATGCATCGGTTTGCAGATTACACAATTACAAAGCTTTTGAGCATGGATGTTACTGGCGACCCATGTTTCTATCCAGTTGGATCAATTGAAGTCGCGCTAACTCCGGAACGACTCAACTATTTAGTTCGCCGCACTGAATTTGCCGCATCTTGGGGCTTTAGTGCCGAGATGTTGTCACCTGAAGAATGTGCGAACTTAAATCCATTGTTAGATCCGACAACTTTCATAGGCGGCTTTCACACAACTGGTGAAGGAATTGGCAAGGCACTCAGGGGAGCGCAAGCTCAAGGCGAACGTGCGCAATCAAATGGCGCAACATTTATCGGCAACACAACGGTCACTGGAATTGAAACTGTCGGATCAAAAGTTACTGGCGTACGCACGGCCACTGGTGTGATCTCGGCTGACTTAGTTGTAATTGCTGCAGGTGGATGGGGCAGTTCTATCGCATCCACGGTTGGTGTGACGTTGCCTCTAGTGTCCATGGAGCATCAATACGCAGTTACTGAGCCGGTGTCTGTGTTAGCTAAGGGCCGGGACGGAGATGCCAGCGTTCCGTTTGTGCGAATTTATGAAGCGGGCACTTATGTGCGAGACGAAGGTGACAAAGCAGGTATTGGCTCGTTTAACCATCGCGCGCTACCCGTTAGTGATTCTGACATGGTCAACAATGCTGCGACATTGGAAGATCCATCCAAGTTGCCCTTCACCCAAGTTGATTGGGATCAAGCCTGGGTTGAAACTCTGGAAGTAATGCCAGTCTTATCCGGTTTGAAATACGAACAGGCCTATAACGGCGTTTTCCCTTATTCCGCAGATGGTTTGCCGTTAATGGGTCCAGCGCCAGATGTTGATGGATTGTGGGTGCTTGAATGTCTCTGGGCCACACATTCAATTGGCGCCGCGCGTTCTTTGGCACAAGCAATTTGTGGCATCGCACCTGATATCGATTTCGCGCCTGCTGATCTAACTCGCTTTGATGATACTGAATTAGTTCCAGCAGATTACGCACAACGTTGTGACAATGCCTACATCGATACTTACGCAATTCATCATCCAGCCGAACCATCAACTAGCCCTCGGGGCGTCCGGATGTCTCCGTTTTATGACGAGCAAGAAAAGTTAGGTGCTGCTTTCTTTGATACTTCCGGCTGGGAGCGCCCACGTTGGTATGAATCAAATGCTGGATTACTTGCTGGAATGAGTGTTCCGGCGCGCGATGCGTGGTCAAGCAAGTTCTGGTCACCAATTGCTGGTGTTGAACACCTTCGCACTCGCGAAGTTGCTGGCATCTTTGACATGACATCGCTTCGTCGAATTACCGTCACTGGAACTGACGCTGCTGCCTTCCTGGATCGTGTAGCTGCCCGCAATGTTGCGCGGGGAGTTGGTTCAGTAACTTACACAATGTTGTTGGATCACAATGGTGGCATTGTTTCGGATGTGACGATCAGCCAACTCGCAGAAGATCGATTCTTAGTTGGTGGCAATAGTCCACGTGATGAAGCCTGGCTCAAGTCAATCTCTAGCGGATTCGATGTCCAGATTGCTGACATCACCAATGGAACGACATGTGTCGCAGTGTGGGGACCAGCTGCCCGAGACATCCTGACTCCAATCACAGATACTGACTTAACCAATGACACCTTCAAGTATTTCTCGTCTAAAGAGACTTCGGTTGCTGGAGTTGATGTAACCGCTGTTCGAGTTTCTTATGTTGGCGAACTTGGCTGGGAACTAGCTTGCGATGTTTCAGGTGGGAAAAAGCTTTGGAACGCCGTAATGGAGCAAGCAACAAAAGTTGGCGCAGTTCCAGCAGGCCGAAGCGCACTAACTAGTTTGCGATTGGAAAAGGGATACCGAGCTTGGGGAAGTGACATGAGTCGCGAAGACACTCCGACGAGCGCCGGCCTTGAGTTCGCAGTCCGAGCAGATGGTGAACACATTGGTTTAAACGCCGTTACTCGACCTGCAACTCGCAGACTTCGAACTTTGCAGTTAGCTGAAGTTGATCTGGTTCCGACAACTGCTCAGCCTGTGTTTATCGGAGATCGAAATGTTGGGTACGTAACTAGCGCTGAGTTTGGCTGGTCTGTTGGTGCGCCTATTGCGCTTGCCTGGTTACCGATAGAAATCAAAGAAGGCGAAACTGTTTCAATTTCATGTGGTGGCCGAAAGGTCGGCGCAGTAGTTATGCCTGATGCATTATTTGATCCAACTGGATCACGAATCAGGGTTTAAGAGCTACCACTTCGACGGCGCTCAATTCGGCGCGCAGTTGGTCCGGAAGACTTTGCTTTTGAATTCTCTGATGTGGTGCCTGAGTTATTGCCTTTTGAGCCTTGAGACTTCTTCTTTTCTAGGGCAGCCAAGAACGCCGCTTTAGTCGGATCTGATTCTTCGCTTGAGTTAGCCATACCCTCATTCAATCACATGCCAAACGGGTGTAGCCTAAGGTTGAAGATTCAACGAAATCAGAAGTTTTCCCAAAGGATAAATAATGTCTGCCGAATCCCAAAACCCACCTGCCCAAGCCACCCATAAAGAAATCATGGTGGTCCTTAGTGGACTGATGGTTGGCATGTTGCTTGCTGCCCTTGACCAGACAATTGTTTCAACTGCCTTAAAGAGCATCGTTGAAGACTTCAATGGCCTGTCTCACTACACCTGGGTCGTGACTGCCTATCTTTTGACTTCCACTGCGTCCACTCCGCTTTATGGAAAGATTTCAGATTTATATGGTCGTCGACCAGTTTTTCAGTTTGCAATCATCACCTTTTTAATTGGCTCATTCTTGGCCGGTGCCTCGCAAAACATGGGACAGCTAATCGCCTTCCGCGCAATTCAAGGCCTGGGCGCTGGTGGCTTAATGGCACTTACTTTCGTAATCATTGGCGACTTAGTTTCACCACGTGATCGCGGTAAGTACCAGGGTTACTTTGGCGCAGTGTGGGGACTATCTGCGGTTGCTGGACCGCTGCTTGGTGGCTTCTTTTCTGATGCAGACACCATTTTTGGTGTTGCTGGCTGGCGCTGGATCTTCTACATCAACTTGCCTTTTGGAATTTTGGCATTGATCCTGACTTCTTCTTCACTTAAAAATGCAAGTATTCGTCGGGAACACAGCATCGATTACTCTGGCGCGTTACTGATGGTTTCTTCGGTTACCGCTTTGTTGATCGGAATTTCAGTTTTTGGACCAGAGTCAGGTTGGTTAAGCAGCAAGACGTTAGCGTCACTTGGGTTAGCAATTGTTTTGGCAGTGGTATTCCTGATGCAGGAATTACGAGCTGCCGAGCCAATTTTGCCGCTTGACTTGTTCAAAAATCATACGTTCTCACTTACCTCAGCCCTTGGCTTCATCATTGGTGCTGGTATGTTCGGCGCAATTGTTATGTTGCCGCTTTACTTGCAGGTTGTCCAAGGTGATTCCGCAACAGTTGCTGGCTTGAAATTGATTCCGTTTATGTTGGGAATCGTTTCCATGTCAATTGTTAGTGGAAAACAAATTAGTAAGCACGGACATTACAAGCGTTTCCCAGTTATTGGACTGGCACTTATGACCGTAGGCATTGCAATGCTCTCTACGTTAAATGAAAATACGCCATTTTGGCAGTTATCAATTTATGCGATTCTGATCGGTGCTGGTCTAGGTCTGTCAATGCAGACAATTGTTATTGCATTACAAAACTCGGTAGACATGAAGGACTTGGGTATTGCAACAAGTGCCAACACTTTCTTTAGGTCAATCGGTAGCACAATCGGTGTGGCATTATTTGGTTCGCTGTATGCCAGTCGATTGGCAATAAATCTGCCCAAGGGTGTTGAAGAATTAGCGGCAACTAATCCGGCCGCTCTTGTTGGCGCATCTCCAGAGGCGTTTGAGCAATTACGGAATAACACTTCAGTTATTGCGACCTTTACCCCAGAACTACAGGCTGTTATTTACCATGCGTTTGTTCAGTCATTCCATGTGGTGTTCTTGGCCGCTGTGCCGTTGACGGCTGCTGGTTTTGTGATGGCATTGTTCTTGCGCGAAGTCCCACTTCGAACCGGCGCAGAGCAGCATGCAGCCCAGCAAGAAGCTGCTGGCGAAGCAATCGGTTAGTTACTCCGCAAGGAGTTGATCAACAATTCGCTGCAAGTCTGATTCAGTTACTGGACCGACAAACTTTGCAGCAATGCGATGCTGGTTATCCAGCACGATTGTGCCTGGTAAAAAGTTGCCTGCGATCACGCCAGTTTTAAGCGCGATCGAATTGTCTTTATCCTGTAAGTGTTTCCAGTTACCGCCCATTTCAGATACGAATTGGGTAGCGGCAGCTAAATCGTCGGCTTCATTTATGCCAAGGAGATTAACCGATGGGTAAGAATCTGCAACCGAAACCAATACTGGCCATTCATCTCTACATGGCGCACACCACGAAGCCCAGGCGTTGACCACAATTACACCTGAAAAATCAGCGGTCGAAAGTTGATTGCCTTCCAAAGTGGTTCCAGAAATTTCAACTGGGGATTGTCGATCAGCAATTGCAATCTCAGTTAAGTTCACTGTTGGCACTGCTTGATCTGATGGGCGATAGCCAGCAGGAATTTTTAATCCACATCCAGCAAGCAATAGCACTGCGATCGCACTAGCCACGATGCGTTTGCCCATACCTAGAGGTTAATGCCAATACAAAATGGATAGAATTTGCCTTATGGATGATTTGCAAAAGGGCCGAATTCTGGTATTTCTTCAATTTGCGCTGCTCATCGCACTGGCAATTTTTCCAGATAGTACCCAGGTGCAAAGTTGGGCCACGATCACCGGAATATTTCTAATCGGTATCGGCGTAATTGTCATGTTCATGGGATTTCGCGGCCTAGGCAAGTCACTAACTGCTAATCCAGTACCTAATCAAGATGGCAAGTTAGTAACGACTGGGATCTATAGTCGTGTGCGTCACCCTATTTATACAGGTTTACTTGCAATCACTCTTGGACTTGTTGTCTCAAGTGGGGTTTGGGGCCAGATCCTGCTTTGGATAGCCCTCGCTATGTTATTGACTTATAAATTGCGCTGGGAAGAAGTAATGCTTACGGCAAAGTACAAAGATTATGCCGAGTACAAAGCTCGAGTTCCAGCGATGTTCCCACGACTTGCGAGATAAGTAGTTACTTAACCCACTGCGTTGACACGGTGTAGCTGTCAACAACTTCGCGGATTGGATCTACGCCAATACCTGGACCAGTTGGCACATCAATGTGGCCATCTACCAGTACAAACGGCTCAGTGGTATCCACTGCAAAGTATCGCGCCGATGCCGAAGTATCTCCAGGCAATGTGAAGTTAGGCAGCGCAGCTAACGCTAAGTTTGCAGCTCGCCCGATTCCAGTTTCTAGCATCCCGCCGCACCAAACTGGAATTCCAGCGGCTTGCGCAACATCATGGATTTTGACTGCTTCGATGTACCCACCTACACGAGCTGGCTTGATATTAATGATTTCAGTAGCACCAAGTTCAATCGCATCACGAGCAACGCCCGCGGAAACTATTGATTCATCGAGACAAACAGGAGTCTCGATGTATTCGGCCAATCGCGCATGGCCCAATATGTCTTCCTCTTCGATTGGCTGCTCAATAAGTAAAAGATTGAATTCATCCAATCGTTTTAATAGATCAAAATCATCTCTGGTGTATGCAGTGTTGGCGTCAACTTGGAGTAACAAGTCAGGCCCAAATGCCTCGCGCACTAGCTTGACTGGTTCGTAATCCCAGCCAGGTTCAATTTTTAGTTTGATTCGTAGGTAGCCATCGGCAATGTAGCCTTCTACAAACTTCATAAGCTCTGGAAGCGAATCCATGATGCCTACCGAAACCCCGGCTGGAACTTTAGTTTTTACTGCGCCTAAATATTGTGCAAAAGAAGTGTTGGCAGCGCGTAGCTGCGCGTCTAAGACAGCCGTTTCTAATGCGGCTTTAGCCATGCGGTGCCCTTTAGCCCAATGCAGACTTGGCGCGACGGCCTCAGCAGTTAACTTGTCACCAAGTTTCATGAGTTCTGGAATGAAGAATTCCGATAATACTGCGCCAGCACCGGTGTGGTACTCACTTGAGTAATCCGGCAAGGCGTTAGCTGCGCATTCGGCCCAGCCTTCACCAACGTCAGTAATGGCATGGACCCAAACAACTTCGTGGACATTAACTGAACCCTCAGAAGTTCGGAATGCAGACTTTAATGGAACATCGAGACGAATTAGTTCAACGGCTTCAAGTTTCATTTGATCCTCTATCTCGGTGGGTCTACAAGTAAATGGCTACGGTCTTTCATCCGACTTATGGTCCAGCCATCGCTCAAGAGCGGATGTAAGATTTCTCTTGTTTGCCGGCGCCACTGCAGAGCTGCTGGTAAATCTACTTTTCGCAGCGCTTCGATGTCTTCGGGTAATTCAACAGCAATGGCATCGGGATTACCTTCGGTTGTTGGTTTGGATCCAGAAAGATCCCAGTACGCAAATAATCGATCAGATTCATCTCCAGCATTTATTGAATCTGTCATAGTTCCATAGAAGTTTGGTAAGTATTCAACGGCGGTGGCACCGAGTTTGTCGAAGTTAAATACACAGTTGCGTCGAACTAGGGGATCGAAGGACCAAGTGATTGCGGTTAAACCATTTTCCTTAGCCCAATTGAATTGATGTTGTTTTAGCGCAAATCCTGCGCCCGGTTGAAATGAACCGGTCACGTGGGAATGCAGCACCTGCTGGTCATTGAAGATGCCACGAAATCCAAAGGAGGCAGCCACCATTTTTTCACCATCGTAGGCAGCACTGCAGTATGCCCCAACATGAAGAACTGCAATCCCTAAATCAAAGGGAACTGGTTCTGGACCACCAGCCCAAACCTGGCAAAAGAATTCACTTACTGCCTCCATCTCTTGGATGCTGGAAACTTGCGAGATGCGAAGCGATGCCATGCTTCTATTCTGCCCGAAGTGACCCAATAGGCTGTGGTGAACCCATTAAGAAAGTAGTCCTTGCACATGATCAATTGGCCCGTAGAACGTAAGTTTGCGGTTGCAATTTGGCTAGGACTAACAATCGGTTATGTGTTTTGGCAAGGGATTCCATTTGATCGCGCCACACAGCTCCTGATTATCATTACCGCGTCGCTGGCTTTTACCGTTGGCACATCAACTGGGCCACTGCGAGTATTCGCAGACTGGGTGCCATTTTTTGTTTTGCTCTATGGATATGACTATTCCCGCGGGGCAGCAGACTCGCTTGGATTCAAAGTTCGAATCGAGGAAATCTATAACATTGAGCTTTCGTGGTTTGGCTGGTTATTTGATGGTCAGATTCCAACCGTTTGGCTACAGCAAAATCTTTACGACCCGTTCCAAATTGCTTGGTGGGAATCACTGGTTGCGTTAGTTTATGTCTCACACTTTGTAGCGCCATGGGCGATTGTTGGTGTCTTATACGTCAAGGATCGAGCGCTGTGGGCAAAGTTTGCTCGTCGAGTAGTAACTATTTCACTTGCTGCACTTATGACTTACATCTTGATTCCGGCTGCGCCGCCTTGGTATGCCGCGCGCGAAGGCTTATGTGATCCAATCGCTCGCATCGCAACTCGTGGCTGGGAATTAATTGGACTGCCAATTGCGGGCCAAATAATTTCCCTAGGCCAAGGCGTGGTTAATCAAGTTGCCGCGATTCCTTCGCTACATGCGGGCATGGCGGTAACAATTACGTTGTTCTTCTGGTCTCGGGTTGGCACAAAGACAAAAGCCTTCCTAGTTTTCTATGTCGGATTAATGTTCTTTGCCCTGGTATTCGGTGGCGAGCATTACATCTTTGATGCCGTGCTTGGTGCTGGTTATGCCGTCGCCGTGGAATTTGGCTGCCGGGCTTGGGAACGCTGGCGTGGCCCTGTTGGTAAAAACCCTGCAAAATAACGGAAATTCCTGATAATTAGGGAAATTACTGGGTCTGGTGCGATTTGTGTTGCCAGTGGGGTTATTCTCGTTCTAAGTACTCCTATAGAGCTACAGCGTGTCGGGGAAGACAGTTTGTAGCTGGCTAGGAGGAAAACATGGCGAATTCGTCAACGACTCGTGGTGTTGTGTTTGTTCACAGCACGCCGCGAGCATTAACGGCTCATATTGAATGGGCTCTTGGTGGCCTGTTGGGCACACCGGTAAATCTTGACTGGATTGATCAACCCGTAGCTCCTGGCACTTTGCGTAGTGAAATGTCATGGGTTGGTACACCAGACCTATCCGCAAAAATGGCTTCTGCGCTTCGCGGTTTCCCAAACCTGCGGTTTGAAATTACGGAAGAACCAAGTGCTGGCTTTGATGGCCAGCGGTTCGTGTCAACACCATCACTAGGTGTTTGGCGAAGCCCAATGGGAGTTTTCGGCGAAAGCTTTATTTCTGATGAAAAGTTGAGAAGTGCAATTACTTCTGCGGCTTCACAGAATAAGTCACTTGTTGAAGCCGTTGACGAAGTGATTGGCGGACCTTGGGATCGAGAACTGGAACCATTTCGCTATGCCGGTGATGGCGTGCCAGTTCGCTGGCTACATCAAGTTGGCTAACTAGCAAATATTTAAAGCGGAATGTTTCCGTGATTTCCACGAGTAAATGAACCATCTGGATTCGCTGCAGCTTTAAGGGCAGCAGCAATTGCTGTGCGAGTTTTTGTTGGCGCCACAATTTCATCAACTGCGCCAAGTTCAATGCACTTAGGTAATCCACCAGCAGTGATCTTGTGCTCTTCGGCTAACTCGGCTTCTACGGCATCCTTTTGCTCAGGTGGCACTTCAGCTAACCGCCGGCGATGCAAAATCCGAATCGCGGCAAGTGGTCCCATCACGGCAACTTCTGCGCCTTCCCATGCCATAACACGAGTTGCGCCAAGTGCCTTGGAGTTCATTGCGATGTATGCGCCGCCGTAGGACTTACGCGTAACACAAGTAATTCGCGGAACAACACATTCAGCAAAGGCATGAAGTAATTTTGCGCCACGACGAACTACGCCATCCCATTCCTGGCCAACACCTGGCAAATAACCGGGCACATCAACCATGACGATCATTGGCACGCCAAGTGCATCACACATTCTTACGAAGCGCGCACTTTTCTCTGCAGAAGTTGCGTCCAAGCACCCGCCGAGTCGAAGTGGGTTATTAGCAATCACGCCAACGGTGCGACCACCAAAACGTCCCAGGGTAGTGATGATGTTTGGCGCCCAGCGGGGATGCAATTCAATTCCGGTGCCGGCATCAATTACAGAATCAACGATTGGATGCGCGTCGTAGGCTCGGTTGTTTTGCTCAGGTAACAGGGCGCCCATGTCAACATCAGAAATTTTTGTTGTATCAAGTAAGCCTTGATTGCCGAGTAGATCAGTGATGTTGCGCGTATCAGCGATAGCTTGCTCTTCGGTCTCGCTAACTACATGCACCACGCCACTACGACGACCATGTGGTTCAGGTCCACCTAGGCGAAGCATGTCTACGTCTTCACCAGTAACGGATCGAACTACATCAGGGCCAGTTACGAAGATGCGACCTTCTGGACCCAAAATCACAATGTCAGTTAGGGCTGGGCCGTAAGCGCCACCACCGGCTGCTGGACCAAGGACAACGGAAATTTGTGGGATTTTGCCTGAGGCATGTGTCATCACGCGGAAGATGTCACCGAATGGTTTTAAGGCACCGATACCTTCTTGCAAGCGCGCGCCACCTGAATGCCAGATACCAACGATTGGGCATTGCTCTTTCATTGCTACGGCGTAGGCATCAACAATTACTGCACCTTCGGCAGCGCCCAGTGCGCCACCTTGATACGAAGGATCGTTTGCAAAGGCAACTATTGCGCGCCCATTGATTTTGCCAGTTGCCGAAACTGCGCCGACGCCTTCAACCTTGTCAGCAAGATACTGCAAAGTGCCAGCATCAAATAGTGCAGTCAGGCGAGCATTCGCCATTAACTTTTTGTCAATGACAGCGTTCATGAGTAATTCCGGAACGCCAACACAATGTCATGGCCACCAAAGCCAAATGAGTTACTTAGCGCAGCAATGTCACCAGCTGGAAGTTCGCGTGGCTTGGACATAACAACATCTACATCAACGCCATCGGCCAAATTCACCAAGTTTCCAACTGGTGGAACAATGCGGTTCTTGATTGCCAAAATAGATGCAAGCGCTGCCAGGGAACCGGCGCCACCTAATAAGTGTCCAGCCACACCTTTAACCGCAGTAACTGGTGCATGATCACTATCCGAGCCAAGTACCTTGCGGATCGCTTTAGCCTCGGCCACATCGCCAGCAGGAGTACTTGTGGCGTGGGCATTTACATGGAAAATATCTTTTGTGGATAGCTGTGCATCTGCAAGGGCACGGTTCATTGCAAGGATTACGCCACGACCTTCGGGTTCTGGCTGAGCAATGTGGTGTGCATCAGCAGCAATGCCTTGGCCTGCGTATGTTGCATAAATTTTTGCGCCACGTGCTTTAGCAAACTCTTCAGATTCCAAAACAATAATTGCGGCGCCTTCGGCCATAACAAATCCATCGCGATCGCGATCAAATGGGCGTGAAGCGCCAGCGGCATTTTCATGCAAGGTAGAAAGCGCGCGCATTGCAGCAAAAGCAGCAATGGTAAGTGGGTGGATGCAGCCTTCAGTTCCACCACAGATCACAACGTCAGCTCGACCAGTACGAATCATCTCGGCGCCGTAGCCGATTGCTTCTGCGCCAGAGGCACATGCTGAAACTGGAGTATGGACGCCAGCCATGGCGCCAATCTCAAGACCGATAACTGCAGCTGGACCATTTGGCATCAGCATTGGAACAGTCATAGGGGAAACGCGCGAGGCGCCTCGCTCCTTGAGAATGTCGTATTGCTCCATCAAGGAGATAGCGCCACCGACGCCAGAACCAACTGCAACACCAAGTCGAGTTTGATCGACTTCAGGTGCGCCCGCATCAGCCCAGGCTTCACGCGCAGCAATTAAGGCAAGTTGTTGGGAACGATCCATACGGCGAACTTCATGTGGTTCCAGAATGCTCTCTGGATCTACTTTTGCAGTTGCAGCAATGCGAACTGGAAGCTCGGCAAATCGCGGATCTTCCAACAAATGTATTCCGGAACGCGCAGCAAGTAGCGAATCCCATGTTGAGGCAACGTCTCCACCCAGTGGGGTAGTGGCGCCAAGCCCTGTAACGACAACCGTACGGCTCATTGTTGTCGACCTTTCAATTTGATTTAGTGCTAATGGATACTTGTCGTGCAGTTAGTGCAAGTTTTTATGTGGCGGGCAACATGCAAGCCGCCCGCCAACATCAAAACTAGTTATGCCTTGTTAGCAGCGATGTAGTTCACTGCATCAGCAACGGTATTTAGGTTCTTAACTTCAGTGTCTGGGATGGTTACGCCAAACTTGTCTTCGCAAGCCATTACAACTTCAACCATTGACAATGAGTCAACGTCTAGGTCATCAACAAATGACTTTTCCATCTGGACTGATTCAGCTGGGATTCCTGCTACTTCATTTACGATTTCAGCTAGGCCAGCGAGGATGTCCTGGGACATAGTTATCTCCTTTAGTAATTACTTACCGCGTTGTGCGGGTCTTACTTCGAAAATCTTTCGACTCTCGAAACTTATGGGACGAGTGCTACTTGCGCAGCGTGAACTAGGCCAGCACCAAAGCCGACCATCAAAACCAAATCGCCACTTTTTACTTCGCTGTTTTCACGCAGGCGATCTAGGGCTAATGGCACCGAGGCAGCTGAGGTGTTACCTGAATATTGAATGTCACGGGCGACTACAACATGATCTGGCAGGTTGAGCTGCTTAATCAAGGCATCCGTGATGCGGTTGTTGGCCTGGTGCGGCACAAATGCGGCTAAATCATTTACGGTTACGCCAGCTGCGGCCATTGCTTGGGCACACACATCGCCCATTTGGCCAACTGCCCATCGAAATACTTGCTGACCTTGCATAGTTAATACCGAAGGCTTGCCACTGCGCTCTGCTGTGAAGACATCTGGTTCCATGATGATCGCATCAAGCTGTGTGCCATCCGCGCCCCAAATAGTAGGACCAATTCCTTGGGCCTCGGTAGGACCGACAATTACTGCGCCGGCGCCATCAGCGAACAAGAATGCGGTACCGCGATCTTCGAAATCAACAATCTCAGATAGTTTTTCGGCGCCAATTAGCAAAATGTATTTAGCAACACCAGAGCGAATCATGCCATCGGCAATACCTAGGCCATAGCAAAAGCCAGCGCAAGCAGCCGAAGTATCCGTGGCTGCGGCATTAACTGCGCCGAGGGCTGCGGCAACTTCAACTGAAGCAGATGGTGTTTGGTAACGATGGGTAACTGTGGCGACCATTACTAGATCTAGTTGCTCGGCAGTGATGCCGGCATCAGCAAGTGCCTTACGCGCAGCGGCAGTTGCCATGGAAACAACATGCTCATTGGCTCCAGCATGGCGACGCTCAATAATTCCGGAACGCTCTTGAATCCATTCGTCATTGGAATCGATTTTTAGACAAATCTCATCGTTAGTAACAACGCGCTCGGGGCGAAAGACGCCAAGACCAAGAATCCCAGCATGCGCAATTGGGGCTGGGGTATTTAACGTGATCATGAACCAGCCTTTGGATGTAAGCGAAGTAGTGGCTGACCTGGATTAACTGGATCGCCATCAGTTACTAGCCATTCCACGATGGTGCCACCGTGTGGTGCTTCAACCTCGTACTCATCGCGCAATGTGCGGATTGTGGCAACTTTTGTTTTGCCATCAAGTACCGTGCCAGGTTCTTCGCTGACATTAAATTCAATAGTTCCCTTAAATGGCGCAACTACTAACCGCCAAGTAGGAGAGTCAGTTACCGCAGTCTCGGTGCCGTGACGCGCAATCAAATCAAGCGCGGCTGGCATGTCATCAGGAGTCTTGAGCGAAACACATTCAACTCCTGGCATCGCGCGCTTTGCTAGTCCTACCAAAGTTCCAGCCGGCGGCAATTCAATTAAGCCAGTTACGCCTAGATCAAGCATGGTTTGCATACAAAGATCCCAGCGAACTGGATTGCTAACTTGTGTGACAAGTCGCTTCAATACTTCGCGACCATCTTGCACAACCGTGCCATCAGCATTTGAAAGGATTCGGCTGCGCGCATCGTGAGTAGAAATGGCTTTGGCATGTTGAGCCAAGATGCCAACAGCAGGTGCCATGTGGCTGGTGTGGAATGCGCCAGCAACAGATAGCGGGCGAACGCGCGCGCCAGTAGGTGGATCAGCTTCGAGCGCGGCAAGTTGTTCTAAAGTTCCAGCGGCCACAATTTGTCCAGCGCCATTTTCATTTGCGGCAGTTAAACCGTGCTGGGCTAACTTGGCAATAACTTCGTCGCGGTCGCCACCTAGTACTGCTGACATTCCAGTTGGTGTGACGTTTGAAGCAGCAGCCATAGCATTGCCACGCTCACGCACTAAAACCATGGCTTGTTCAGCCGAGATCACATTTGCAGCAGCTGCTGCGGTAATTTCGCCAACACTGTGGCCGGCGCCAATTCCGACTTTGGCGTAAGCCTCACCGGGATGTGGGAACAAGCTAAGTAAGGAGACCATGCCAGCGCTAACGATCAAAGGCTGGGCTACAGCAGTGTTGCGAATTGTGTCTTCATCGCTTGTGGTGCCGTGGGCAATCAAATCAATGCCAGCAACGGTGCCCAGCCACTTCATACGATCCTGGAAGTTAGGCAATTCCAACCAAGGGGTTAAAAAGCCAGGGACCTGGGAACCTTGTCCGGGGGCAACTACTGCAAGCACTTGTATAGTCTCTCGTATAGGCAACCGCTAAATCTGGTGACGATCCACTAAATTCTAGGGCATTTTCTTGTAGGTAACCTACAAATCAGTGCTATTTCGCTCCATCATTAGGGCAATTCGCAGTGTCAAGGCATCTGTGGGATCAAAGGGATCTAGCCCCGTCATCTCAAGGACTCGGCGCAGGCGGTACCTAACGGTATTTACGTGGACAAACAGAACCCTGGCACACCCTTCAATAGTGGGAGCCGTTTCAAGGTAACAAGCCAGCGTATGACGTGTATCGCCGCGCAGCTCATTTCGAATCTTTGCAACAACTGGATCGATCGCAG
>WLPX01000002.1 GCA_009698575.1 Actinomycetota bacterium | reverse complement strand
CGATTTCGCGGTACCCACCTCTAACTGTTAGCCTTACAACACAGACGAATGAGGGGCGGGCGCCCCACATCTCGTGTCACATCTAAAGATCTTCGGATCTGTTCGCGCCCGAGAGGAATAAATATATGCCATTGGAATCTGCAGTAAAGCAGGCCATCATCGCAGAACACGGCACTAAGCCTGGCGATACCGGAAGCCCAGAAGTACAAATCGCGCTGATGACTCAGCGAATCAACGACCTAACTGGTCACCTAAAGACTCACAAGCACGATCACCATAGCCGTCGTGGCTTGCTGCTGCTTGTTGGTCAGCGTCGTCGACTACTTGATTACCTAACCAAGACAGACATCAATCGATACCGCGCGATCATCGAAAAGCTCGGTATCCGCAGATAATTTTTCGTGCGCTTCTTAGGAAGTGAGCTTTGTCAGTTGCAAGTATGAATTTGGCAAAGCAAGCACAAAAGTAAGACTCGCCAATTGGCGATAACCGCGGATAGCACGCACCTTCAAACTGTTTGGTCGGTCCTCGGTAGTGAAGTTCGGCTCAAGTAGCCGCGCTTCTCGATCGAAGATCGACATGTGACTTGAATGCAATTCACTCGCGCGAAGTGCAGTGTTATCCCTTTATGAAGAGGGAGGTTACCCATGGAGGGTAACGAAGTACAGACCAGCGTAGCTGTGATTGACAACGGGTCATTCGGAAAGCGCACATTAAAGTTCGAAACCGGACGCCTGGCACGCCAAGCAAACGGAACTGCAGTTGTCTATTTAGATGACGAAACCATGTTGCTATCAGCAACTACCGCAGGAAAATCACCAAAGGATCAATTTGATTTCTTCCCACTAACCGTGGATGTCGAAGAACGCATGTATGCCGCTGGTCGAATTCCTGGATCATTTTTCCGTCGTGAAGGTCGCCCAACTGAGGATGCAATCCTTACTTGTCGACTAATTGACCGCCCATTACGTCCATCTTTCGTTAAGGGACTTCGCAACGAAGTTCAGGTTGTCGTAACTGTTATGGCACTTAATCCTGACGTGCTTTATGACGTAATCGCAATCAATGCAGCATCTATGTCAACTCAGCTAGCAGGACTGCCATTCTCTGGACCAATTGGTGGAGTGCGCGTTGCACTTATCAAGGGTCAATGGGTTGCTTTCCCAACGCACAGCGAACTTGAAGAAGCAGTCTTTGACATGGTTGTTGCCGGTCGCGTTGTTGGCGACGATGTAGCAATCATGATGGTTGAAGCAGAAGCTACCGAAAATACAATTTCGTTAATCAAGGGTGGCGCTAAGGCTCCATCTGAAGAAGTTGTTTCAGAAGGCCTTGAAGCTGCAAAGCCATTCATCGCTGAATTGTGTCGTGCTCAGTCAGCACTTGCTGATGTTGCAGCTAAAGAAACAGCAGAATTCCCAGTCTTCTTGGATTACGAAGCTGATGTCTTCGCAGCCGTTGAAGCTGCAGTTTCTGATGATCTAGCCAAGGCATTAACTATCGCTGGCAAGCAAGAGCGTGAAACTGAATTAGACCGTGTTAAAGAACTGACAATCGAAAAGGTAGCTGGCAACTTTGCAGGTCGCGAGAAGGAAGTTAGTGCAGCACTTCGCTCACTAACCAAGAAACTAGTTCGCAAGCGCGTTATCAAGGACAAGATTCGTATTGATGGCCGTGGCCTTCGCGACATCCGTTCCTTGAGTGCTGAAGTAGATGTAATTCCTCGCGTTCACGGTTCGGCATTGTTCGAACGTGGCGAGACTCAGATTCTTGGCGTAACAACCTTGAACATGATGAAAATGGAACAGCAGCTAGATACTTTGTCGCCAGTTACTCGTAAGCACTACATGCACAACTACAACTTCCCGCCTTACTCAACTGGTGAGACTGGTCGTGTAGGTAGCCCGAAGCGTCGCGAAATTGGTCATGGCGCGTTGGCTGAGCGTGCTTTGGTTCCAGTTCTGCCAACAAAGCAGGACTTCCCTTATGCAATCCGTCAGGTTTCAGAAGCTCTTGGTTCTAACGGCTCGACATCAATGGGTTCAGTTTGTGCTTCAACACTTTCACTACTTAATGCTGGTGTGCCGTTATTGGCTCCAGTTGCCGGTATTGCAATGGGTTTGATCTCCGATGAAATAGATGGCAAAACTGAGTACGTAGCTCTAACAGACATCCTTGGCGCTGAAGATGCATTTGGCGACATGGACTTCAAGGTTGCAGGTACTAAGGATTTCATTACAGCGCTGCAACTAGATACCAAGCTTGACGGTATTCCGGCTTCAGTATTGGCTGGTGCGCTAACACAGGCTCGCGAAGCTCGTCTTGCAATTCTGGACGTCATGCTAGAAGCAATTGATGTACCTGATGAGATGTCACCTTTTGCACCTCGCATCATCACGGTAATGATTCCAATCGACAAGATCGGTGAAGTTATCGGCCCTAAGGGCAAGATCATTAACCAGATTCAAGAAGAGACTGGTGCTGACATCTCGATAGGTGACGATGGCACTGTCTACATTGGCGCAACTAACGGTGAAGCTGCAGAAGCGGCTCGCACACAAGTTAACGCCATTGCTAACCCGACCATGCCAGAAGTAGGCGAGCGCTACATGGGAACAGTTGTTAAGACAACTAATTTCGGTGCTTTCGTTTCACTTTCTCCAGGCAAGGACGGATTACTTCACATCAGTCAGCTACGCAAGCTTTCGGGCGGCAAGCGCGTAGAGAACGTAGAAGATGTCCTTAAGGTTGGCGACAAGGTTCACGTTGAGATCGCAGAAATCGATCCACGTGGCAAGCTTTCTTTAATCCCAGTTGTTGAAGGCGCAGAAGACGCTGCCGACGAAGACTAAAACGTGACATCACGAAATTCCGCAGTGGTCCTTGGGCATGAACAACGCCCAGGGACCACTCGCACGTTATTAACTGCCGAACAAGGTGGACTAGTAAAACGAACAGTCTTACCCGGCGGCTTACGAATCATCACCGAACAAATGCCGTCGGTACGCTCAGCTGCAATTGGGATTTGGGTTAATGTTGGTTCGCGTGATGAAGTCGCATCACAGACAGGGTCAGCACATTACCTAGAGCACCTACTTTTCAAAGGCACCAAGACTCGAAGCGCTTTAGACATCTCATCTTCAATCGATGCTGTTGGTGGCGAGATGAATGCGTTTACTTCGAAAGAAGTTACCTGTTTCTATACCCGAGTTTTAGATACCTCGGTGCCCCAAGCAATTGAAGTATTAGTCGACATGATCACTTCGGCCACAATCACATCAGTTGACGTTGACCAAGAGCGACAGGTGGTTTTGGAAGAAATCGCGATGCGTGATGATGATCCAGCTGATCTAGTTCACGAACAGTTCTCGCGCGCACTTTATGGCGATGCGCCTCTAGGACGCTCAATTCTTGGCACGGTAGAAAATATTTCTAATTTGTCGCGCCGCTCAATTCATGGTTTTTATCGCAAGTACTACACACCAGATCGATTAGTTGTGTCAGTGGCAGGAAACATTGATCATGCAACTGTTGTGAAACTTGTGCGCAAAGCTTTCAATCAAGGTGGTTTTGAATTAGCAGGAACCGAAGCACCTTACGTTCCAGTAAAGAGTAAAACTAAAGTAAACCAAGCTGGAGGTTTCGTTAAACATGACAAAACTACAGAGCAAGCAAATTTAGTTATTGGCGTACCAGGATTAGATCGAAATGATGAACGTCGATACATCCAGTCCGTATTTAATGCCGCCCTTGGTGGTGGCATGTCGAGTCGACTATTCCAGGAAGTGCGCGAAAAGCGTGGTTTGGTTTATACGGTTTACTCTTTTGGACAACAGTTCCAAGATGCTGGCATGGCGGGGGTTTACGCAGGTTGTAGCCCAAAGAATTTAGCGCAAGTGCGCGAAGTTATTTCTGATGTACTTGACGATGTCTCGTTAAATGGGATAACAGCTGGCGAATTGGCCAAGGCTAAAGGTCAAGTTAGCGGCGGCATGGTTCTTGGGCTTGAGGACACTTCATCACGGATGAGCCGAATTGCTCGCGGGGAAATGAATAATGGCTATGTACCATCGGTTTCCGAGACCTTAGATCGGATATCTGCCGTTACGCTAGAGGAAGTACATGCCCTTGCGCATCACTTGTGGTCGCAGGAGCGTCTTACCGCTGTAGTTGGACCGGAGTAACTGATGACAATTCGAGTTGGCGTTCTAGGTGCAAAAGGTCGCATGGGCACCACCGTTTGTGAAGCAGTATCTGCTGCCACAGATTGCGAATTAGTAGCAGCGTTAGACATGGGCGATGACTTAGCTCAGTTAATTACTAACAAAGCCCAAGTTGTCGTAGATTTCACAACTCCAGATTCGGTAGCCAAGAATTTGGAATTTTTAGCAACCAATAACATTCATGCAGTCGTAGGCACCACAGGTTTCGATGAAAAGAGACTTGCAGTTGTTTCGAAGCAATTCGCAGCTAGTAGTGCGAATGTTGTAATCGCACCAAACTTTGCCTTGGCTGCAGTCTTGATGATGAAATTTGCAGAAACTGCCGGCCCATATTTTGACAGTGTTGAAATTGTCGAGATGCACCATCCACGCAAAGTAGATGCTCCGAGCGGCACTGCAATTCGAACTGCAGAGCTCATTTCAAAAGCGCGCGAAGGTATGCCGGCAATGCCAGATGCCACTAAGGATTTAGTTGCAGGTGCTCGAGGTGCAAATGTTTCGGGAATCCCGATTCACAGCATTCGCTTGCAAGGCGCAGTAGCTCATCAAGAAGTGGTATTTGGCGGCCCAGGGGAGTCATTAACGATTCGCCATGATTCCTATGATCGGGAATCATTTATGCCAGGTGTGCTACTTGCTATTCGCAGAGTTAGTGACTTTAAAGGCCTGACTTTTGGTCTTGAAAGTTTGCTCGGACTAGACAGCTAAACCAAAGTATCGCAAGGCCGCGGCACAAATTGCGGCAGTTAAGACAACCAAGATAAATGGTGCCTTGAACCGCAGTGCAACTGTGGCAGCCACAAGTGCAGGAACCCGAGCATCGACAACAAGGGCCTGACTATTTGCAAAAGTTTGCACGGCTACCAGCGCACTAAGTAGCGCAATAGGCAACAGCATTACGATCCGCTTCACAATTGGTTGTTCGAGGTAATGCTCTGGTATCGCGCTACCAACATATTTCAACGCGTAACACCCAATTGCTCCGGCTAATACTGCAAACCACATTACGACAGCTGCTTTCCGGTGACCCAGCCAACAATTATCGAAACTATGGCCGCCGCCAGTACTGGGACGCCCGGCGAAACAAACGGTGTCAAGGCCAGCGCAATTAATGCGCCACCCAGCGCAACCGAAAGATCAATTCGGGATTTAATCTGCGGCCAAACAAGTGCAAACAATCCAGCAGCAATCGCGGCGTCTAAGCCAAAGGACTTTGGATCACCAATGCTGGAAACACTTATGGCACCGATGAAAGTAGCTAAATTCCAAAGTAGGTACACCGATAAGCCAGTTGCCCAAAAAGCTAATCGCGATGCTCGGCCTTCAAACGCCGCTTCATCTTGGGCCAATCCCATGGCAGTTGATTCATCGATGGTCAATTGAACTGCGACCAATCGGCCAGGCCCTTTTGCTTTAAGAATTGGAGTCATTCGCATCGAATAGGCAGCGTTTCGGGTGCCCATCAACCAAGAAGCAACTACTGCGGTTAAAGCCGTACCGCCGGATGCCAAAGTGCTAACCAAAGTGAATTGGCTGGCACCGGTAAACATTAAAAGCGAAAGCGCCATAGTTTGCGGAATTGTTAATCCGGTAGTGGTACCGAGTGCACCGAATGAGACCCCGTACATTGCAACGGCAATACCGATGCTGGCTGCATTTCGAACTATCTCATTGCGCGCAGGTATCCAGTCATGGGCGGCTTCGTTCATAGTGTGTTAAACCTATCGCACTAGTCTGGAGAGCGTGTCGATCAACTATCGCGGGCTTGGGTACGCGTTTATTGGCGTACTAGTTTTCTCATTTACGCTTCCCATGGTCAAGTTAGCGCTTCCGGGCTTTTCGCCATGGACCTTAACATTTGGTCGAGCAGCATTGGCAGGGCTACTGGCTTTGGTGTTCTTGCGATATTCCAAAGTTGCGTTTCCAGATCGCAGCTTGATCTTGCCGTTACTCGTTACAGCCAGTGGCATTGTTGTAGGTTGGCCCATCCTGACAACACTTGCGCTGCAGGAAACTACTAGTGCACACGCTGCAGTTATCACTGCTGGTCTGCCAATGGCGACTGCGGTCTTAGCAGTATTTCGATTACACGAGCAGGTACCAAAAACTTTCTGGGTTGCAGCAGCAATCGGCACGCTGACATTAGTTGTTTATGCATTACTTCGAGGTGGCCAAGAGGGTGGCACTTTAATTTCAAATCTTTATCTTTTGGGAGCAGTGATAGCTGCTGCAATTGGTTATGCCGAGGGCGCGATTCTCACTAAATTAATGCCTGGCTGGCAGGTGGTTTCTTGGTGCGTGGTGCTGTCCTTGCCAGTTACGTTGCCTTACTTTGTGATCTCACTTTGGTTGGGCGCCGCAAGTCACACCATAACTCCGGTTTCGCTCCTGGCTTTTTTGTTCACGGCATTTGGCTCAATGTATTTTGGATTTTTTGCTTGGTATCGAGGGTTGGCAGAACTTGGGGTGGCCAAAGGTTCCCAAGTGCAGTTGCTTCAGCCACTTTTGACCCTGCTGTGGTCAGCCATACTGCTGGGAGAGGTAGTAACCGGTGCCACTTTGCTGGCTGCCAGTGTCGTAATCATCTGTATTTCGGTGGTCCAAAGACTTCGCGTCCGCTTGGCAAAAAAGTCCACGGTTTAAGCCTAATTTCACAGGTATGGCTCGTTGGCCCCTCACTTTGCGGTTTTTCAGATCGGCAGGTAGGCTGATTTACGTAACCAGATAGTTGCATAAATAGCGATTATCCAGATTCGAAACGGATTGCACTAAATGCTTGGAAACTTCTTGATTGGCCTGCGAGAAGGTATTGAAGCTGCACTCGTTGTCAGCATTTTGCTTACCTACTTGGTTCGCACCAATCGTCATTCCTTGATTCGATTCGTTTGGTACGGGGTCGCAGCAGCGGCAGCTGTTAGTGTGCTGATCGCCGTTGGCCTTGAAACTATTTCGAGTGACTTGTCTGCAACCCTCGAACCAATTTTCGCTGGTGTCGTTTCATTTGTCGCAGTTGGTTTTGTAACGTGGATGATTTTCTGGATGAAGCGTTCGGCCCGAACCATAAGTGCAGATTTGAGAAATCAACTTGATAGCGCCGCCACTTCTGGAGGCGCACTTGCGGTGGCATCGATGGCCTTTGTCGCAGTTCTGCGAGAGGGTGCCGAAACCGCAATTTTCTTCTGGGCAGCTGCGCATGCAACTGGAAATAGCTTGGCCTCTGTAGTTGGACTAGTGCTTGGGTTAGCAACTGCCGTAGTAGTTGGTTGGGCGTTTTATCGTTCGGCCGCTACGGTCAATCTGGCTAAGTTTTTCAAGATCACTGGAATCCTGTTGGTATTTGTGGCTGCGGGTGTACTTTCCTACGGAATCCATGAATTCCAAGAAGTGGGCTGGTTGCCTGGTGGATCCAACGTGCTCGTTGATCTAAGTGGTGTGCTTATCGAAGGCACTTTCTTGGCGACATTAGTTGCTGGTCTATTCAACCTGAAGCCAACGACCACCACATTGCAGGTAATCGGCTACGCTGCTTATTCGGTTACCGTGCTTTACTTCTTACTTCGCAACAAGGTTTCACCAACACCTGCTGAGCCAAAATCCGCAGATTTATCTTCCGTACCTTCTTCCTGATCTGACAAGGCTGGGCGATAGTCTAGTTTCGTGTCGATCTCCTTCCGAAGTGATGTCACGGTTGAATTAGTTAAACATTCAGCCGGTGATGCCGATGTGCTTTGGGCGGCCAGAGTTTCCACCAAGGGCGACCAATCTGCCACGGATGTTAATGCAGACTCTGCTGCTTCAGCTGGCCTAATCAACTACCTGATGCGCGATCGTCACGGCAGCCCATTTGAACACTCAGTGTTTACATTTTTTGTGCAAGCACCAATATTCATGTGGCGCGAACATTTTCGTCATCGCATGGCGAGTTACAACGAAGAATCTGGACGTTACAAAGTACTTGATCCGATTTTTTACACGCCTGATACTGATCGCAAGCTAATTCAGATTGGTAAAGCTGGCGCTTACGAGTTTGTTGACGGCAGCCAAGAGCAATTCGACATTGTCACGCGCGAAACCAAGAAAGCATGCGAAGTTGCTTACGCCTCTTATGAAGCCATGCTGGAAGCTGGGGTTGCGCGAGAAGTCGCGCGCATCGTGTTGCCTGTGACAATTTATTCATCGGCATACGTCACGATGAATGCCAGAGCATTAATGAACTTCATCAGCCTTAGACGTAAAGCTGAAGGCTCTCACTTCCCGTCGTTTCCGCAGCGCGAAATTGAAATGGTTGCGGAAAAATATGAAGAAGAATTCAAGCGCCTAATGCCATTAACCCATGCATCATTTGTTGCTAATGGGCGAGTGGCACCTTAGTAGATTGGTAATGAACGTGAAAGCAACCGCAGCGTTCGGCACGGTACTTACGGCCATGGTTACGCCATTTAGTTCGGATGGCACCAAGTTAGATCTTGATGCAGCAGCACAGCTGGCCAATGACTTAGTTGACTTGGGAAACAATGGCTTAGTAGTCAATGGGACTACAGGTGAATCACCAACGACTGACGAACATGAAAAACTTGAATTACTAAAAGTTGTAATCGCTGCCGTGGGAGATCGGGCGCGCGTAGTTGCCGGTGCTGGTTCAAATGACACAGCGCATTCAATTCTGCTTGCTAAAGAAGCCGCCAAAGCTGGTGCTCATGGACTACTTGTAGTTACTCCTTATTACAACAAGCCGCCACAGGCTGGTATTTATGCGCACATGGTAGCGGTTGCAGATGCAACCGATTTACCGGTCATGGTTTACGACATACCTGGCCGATCCGGAGTGCCAATCCAAAATGACACCATGCTCAAGCTTGCTGAACATCCAAGAATTTTGGCAAACAAGGACGCCAAGGGAGACACTTGGGCTGCCTCGCAGATCATGGCGCAATCCGATATGGCTTATTACTCTGGTGATGACCCGCTTAACTTGGCATTACTTGCACTTGGCGCAGTCGGTGTAGTTAGCGTGACTGGTCACGTAGTTGCTGATCGCCATAAGCAAATGGTGGAAGCGATCGAAAACAATGATGTGCATACAGCTCGCAAAATTAACGAATCACTAGTTCCAATTACTGAAGGAATTATGACTCGTGCTGGTGGCGCCATAATGGTCAAAGCCGCGCTAGATCAACTTGGTCGCGTTGGTGGCGGTTCGCTGCGGCTACCGCTTGTGCCGGCAACTGCTGAGCAACGAAAAGTCTTAAAGGAAGATTTAATAAGGGGCGGATTTAGCCTGTGACATTCTCACAACTGGAGCAACCACCAGTATTGGCTAACGACGCATTTCGAGTAGTAGCTCTTGGTGGGCTGGGTGATATCGGCCGAAACATGACGGTCCTGGAATATCGCGACAAACTCTTAATCGTTGATTGCGGCGTGTTGTTTCCCGAGGAGACACAACCAGGTGTTGACTTAATACTCCCTGACTTCGGTTACATCCAAGATCGATTGCATGATGTTGAGGCAGTAGTACTTACACACGGGCATGAAGATCACATTGGCGCAGTTCCATACTTATTGCGAGGCAGGCAAGACATTCCGGTAGTGGGTTCGCAACTCACGCTGGCATTTGTCGATAGTAAGTTGCGGGAACATCGCATATCTGCAAGCACGCAAATCGTTAAAGAGGGAATGGTTCAAACTTATGGGGAATTCACGGTTGAATTTATCGCGGTAAACCACTCGATTCCTGATGCGTTAGCAGTTGCCGTCACAACACCAGCTGGAACAATTTTAATTACCGGCGACTTTAAAATGGACCAATTGCCGCTAGACGGTCGAGTTACTGACTTGAATGCCTTTGCTCGTCTCGGAGATAAGGGCGTTGATTTATTTCTCGTAGATTCAACAAACGCTGAAGTACCTGGATTTGTCACAAGCGAAAAAGACATCATCCCAACTTTGCAACAAGTTATTAGTGGCGCAACTGGGCGAGTAATAGTCGCCTCGTTTGCCTCACACGTACACCGAGTCCAGCAAGTTATCGATGTCGCAACAAAGAACAATCGTAAAGTCGCATTTGTTGGTCGATCCATGGTTCGCAATATGGCACTAGCAAGTGACTTGGGATATTTAAATATTCCTGGTGGCACACTCATTTCAAGTGACCAGATGACAGATCTGCCGGATGATCAAGCGGTTTTGATTTGCACCGGTTCACAAGGTGAGCCAATGGCAGCACTGGCTCGAATTGCAAACCAAGATCACGCAATTGCAGTTGGGCCAGGGGATACCGTGATCCTTGCATCTTCGCTGATTCCTGGAAATGAAAATGCGGTCTACCGAATCATTAACGACTTAACACGACTTGGTGCGCATGTCGTACACAAGGGCAATGCTTTGGTTCACGTTTCTGGACATGCCGCAGCTGGTGAATTGCTTTATTGCTACAACATAGTGAAACCAAAAAATGTAATGCCAATTCATGGCGAGTGGCGTCACCTGCGCGCGAATGCTGATTTAGCAATAAAAACTGGAATTCCCGAATCCAGGATTATGTTGGCGGGTGACGGGGTAGTTGTCGATTTAGTGGACGGCAAAGCAAATATTGTCGGGGCAATTGCTTGTGGGTATGTTTACGTCGAGGGTTCAACAGTTGGTGAAGTTTCGGAATCACTTCTTAAGGATCGCAGAGTTTTGGGCGAAGACGGTTTCCTTTCCATTGTTGCTGCCGTCAATTTTGCCGAACGCAAAGTTATTGCAGGACCACAAATTCATGCCAGAGGATTCAGCAAAGAAGAGAGCGTATTCGCGGAAATTCTGCCTGCGATTCAAGCCACGTTAGAAGCGGCGCTAGCTGATGGAGTTACTGACACGCATCAATTAGGACAAATGGTGCGTCGAGTAACAGGCAAGTGGGTTGGCGAAAAACACCGACGTCGCCCAATGATTGTGCCGTCGATAATTTCCAGTTAACCGGATCGGTAAAGAAGTCGAAAACGCCATACCTGGCGCGAATGTCGGCAATTTATATATCCCTGCCAATATTGGCTTAACTAGAGGTCAACCGCGACACGCCGTAACGCTTGGTGCCCGAGTTACCAGAGTGAATCGCATATATTTGTTATATGGCTTCCCCGTCACAGGCAACTCGACCACGCTCAACTGCAGCAACTCGACCGCAGGGTCGCAATTCTGCCAAAGGGCGCGCACCGGTGAAAGCTCGTAAATCTGCGAAGTCTTCAATTTTTGTGACACTCTTCGGTGGCATTCAAAAGTTCGCGACAGCGGTATGGCTGGGCGTTGCACATGTAGTCGGAGCCATTACTCGTAGCGTAGGGCGTAGTGCACGTGACTTAGATCCGGCGCATCGTCGCGATGGGCTTGGGTTGTTGTATTTGTCCCTTGCCATAGTGGTTGCATCTGTAATCTGGTTCGATGTAACTGGGTTCGTCGCTGGCGTAGTTACAAGTTTGGTAACTGGCGCTGTGGGAATTTTTGATTTGTTTGCACCAGTGGTACTAATCGTGATCGCGGTTCAAACGCTTCGACATCCAGATGCCCCGTCGCAGAAAAAAGGTCGGCTAACAATTGGTTGGACCCTATTCGCGTTGAGCACAATGGGCATTACCCATATTCAACGTGGCAACCCATTGCCTTCAGATGGCGCGCAAGCTATGCGTGAGGCAGCCGGTTGGACTGGGTGGGCGATTACGGCACCTTTCGTAAGTGCGATTGGCACTGTGGTGACTGTAATGCTTTTGTTAGTTGTATTTTTCTTTGCGATTTTAATAATTACCGCAACTCCGATAAACACGATTCCGGTCAAGCTACGCGCTTTCAAATCCAAATTTTCCAGAATTGCGATCGATGACGAAGCAGAAGCTGCAGCCCATCCAAATGTGGAAGCTATTTCAGCAGCCCAGGCCCAGCTCGCTCTCGATGTTACACCGGTTGTACACCGCACGATTTTAAGTAGGTTGCGACGAAAGTCAAAATCTGACGCAACAATTGATCCGGCCCTGGCTATAGGTGAACTTGCTGGTGATGCCCCATTCGCTACTCCAGTAGTCAGCACTGCTCCAGTAGTCAGCACTGCTCCAGCTCTAGAGCACGTAAGCGAAATAGTAGACATTTCGCAGCTCAACACCATCGCCGTGGACGTGCTTGCTCCTGTTTTAACTCACGAGACTGAGGCAGTTCAGTTACTAAAGCCTCAATCAGTGAAAGTAATGGCGCCATCTCAACCAGCATCATTGCTTGAACCAGTGGGTAAACCAGTTCAGTTGCCGCTGGCATCTGCAGTTGCTTACAAACTGCCAAGTGAAGCGCTTTTAAAGGCAGGCGCTAAACCTAAAGAACGTACCGCAGCGAACGATGCTGTAATTGAGGCATTAACTCAGGTACTTGAACAATTCGACATTGATGCCAAGGTGACCGGTTTTCAGCGCGGTCCAACTGTAACTAGGTACGAAGTAGAGCTTGGTCCAAAAGTAAAGGTTGAGCGAGTAACTGCGTTAAGTAAAAACATTGCCTACGCAGTGGCAAGTGCTGATGTTCGCATCCTGTCACCGATTCCAGGCAAGAGTGCGATCGGTATCGAAATTCCAAATTCTGATCGCGAAGTTGTTTCACTTGGTGATGTGATGCGCAGTAAAGAGGCAGCAGGCGATGAACATCCAATGTTGGTTGGCCTAGGTAAAGATGTTGAGGGTGGTTTCACCGTCGCAAACTTAGCCAAGATGCCACACCTTTTAGTTGCTGGTGCCACAGGTGCGGGTAAATCAGGCTGCATGAACGCTCTGATTACGTCAATTTTGATGCGAGCTACACCTGATGAAGTTCGCATGGTGTTGATCGACCCTAAGCGCGTTGAGTTAACTGCTTATGAAGGTATCCCACACTTAATTAGCCCAATCATTACTAACCCAAAGAAGGCCGCAGAAGCACTTGCCTGGGTAGTAAAGGAAATGGAAGCTCGGTACGACGATCTTTCCGCCTACGGCTTCCGCCACGTCGATGATTTCAATAAAGCAGTTCGCGCTGGAAAAGTAACGCCACCGGTTGGCTCCGAGCGCGTACTACGTCCTTATCCATACCTACTTGTTGTGGTTGATGAGCTTGCAGACCTCATGATGGTTGCGCCGCGTGATGTCGAAGACTCAGTCGTTCGTATTACGCAATTAGCTCGCGCTGCTGGTATTCATTTAGTTCTTGCAACGCAAAGACCATCAGTAGATGTTGTTACTGGACTTATTAAGGCCAACGTTCCAAGTCGCCTGGCGTTCTCTACTTCCAGCTTGGCTGACAGTCGCGTTATTTTGGACCAACCAGGTGCTGAGAAACTTGTTGGCCAAGGTGATGGACTCTTTTTGCCAATGGGTACTTCCAAGCCAATTCGCATCCAGTGCTCATGGGTTACGGAAGCCGAAATTCGAGCAGTCGTTGCGCACGCCAAGAGCCAAATGGCACCTCAGTATCGACCGGACATCATTGCGCCAGTTGTGGCAACTCGCGAAGTAGATGGCGACATCGGTAATGACTTGGATGATTTGCTTGCGGCCGTAGAACTCGTTGTATCAACTCAGTTTGGTTCCACTTCAATGCTGCAACGTAAATTGCGGATTGGATTCGCAAAGGCTGGTCGACTTATGGATTTGATGGAATCACGCAACATTGTTGGACCATCGGAAGGTTCAAAAGCCCGCGAAGTTTTAGTTACCGCAGAAGATCTGCCAGGAACTATTGCAATGATTCGCGGCGAGTAGACTTCCCAGCGTGCCTGCAAATCCTCGAGTATCCATAGTCTCACTCGGGTGTTCTCGGAATGATGTTGATTCTGAAGAATTGGCAGGTCGATTAACGGCCGATGGCTGGGACCTAGTCGGCGATGGGGAACAGACCGACTTAGTTTTGGTCAATACCTGTGGATTTATCGAGCAGGCCAAAAAGGATTCCATCGACACGATCCTAGAAGCCAGCGAATTGTTAGCCGGATCCGGAAAAGTAGTAGCGGTCGGATGCCTGGCGCAGCGATATGGCAAAGAACTGGCTGCGGAGTTACCGGAAGCTGATGCGATTTTAAGTTTTGATGATTATCCGGAAATCGGTGCCACACTTCGCAAAGTGCTCGCTGGCGAGACCATAGCCCCGCACACTCCGGGGGATCGACGAAAACTACTCCCAATCTCTCCAGTTGCCCGACAGGTTGCAAGCGGAGATGTGGCAACACCTGGTATGGGACCTCACATTTACCGACAGCGGCTAGAAGCAACACCATGGGCACCTTTAAAGATTGCCTCTGGCTGCGATCGCAGATGTACATTTTGCGCCATCCCTGCATTTCGCGGCTCATTTGTTTCGCGCGACCCCGGTGAGATTTTCGAAGAAGCAGCCTGGCTTGGCGAAAATGGTGTCCGGGAATTATTGCTCGTTAGCGAAAACTCAACCTCTTATGGAAAAGATCTCGGGGACCTGCGCCTGCTTGAAAAACTACTTCCGCTTTTAGTGCAGCCAGAAGGTATCGAATGGGTGCGGGTTTCATATCTACAGCCGGCCGAAATGCGTCCTGACTTAATTTCAGTGATTGCCAACACGCCTGGACTCGTTCCGTACTTTGATCTTTCATTCCAACATGCCAGCAATGCTGTACTTCGTCGAATGAAGCGATTCGGTGGCACTGATAGCTTCTTGGATTTGCTTAGTGCTATCCGAATGCATAATCCATTATCTGGAGCCCGAACCAATGTCATTGTAGGGTTCCCAGGTGAAACTGAGCCAGATGTTGCTGAACTAATTTCATTTATTGAAGGCGCGCAGCTCGATGCAGTCGGTGTATTTAGCTACTCGGATGAAGATGGCACCGCTGCTGTTGCATTGCCGGATCATTTGCCAGAGCACGAAGTGCTGGCCAGATTCGAGGCAGTTAGTAAAGTTGCGCTACGAGTAAGTGAAGCAACTGCGATTAGCAGAATTGGCCAAAGCGTGACCGTGTTAATTGAAGAATCAGGCAACACAGGTAGAGCTGAACATCAAGGTCCAGAAGTAGATGGCAGCACCACGATCATTTCGGAGCAGGAATTCGCAGTTGGGGAATTCGTCTCGGCTATTGTCACGGATACCGACGGGGTAGATCTAATTGCAAAGCCAGTTAACTCATGACGCACGCACCAATTCCAGATCATTTGGGTGACCCAAACAACGATGTGCCGATACTTAACATTCCAAACATCCTGACACTTGCGCGTCTTGCTCTAGTGCCGGTGTTTGGTTACTTGGCACTCTTTGCTGAACAGACTACAGCGGCGCAATGGACAGCTGCCATAGTTTTTTTAGTTGCAGCGATCACCGATCTAGTTGATGGAGTTTGGGCTCGTAGATACGGCCTAGTAACTAATTTTGGAAAGATTGCCGATCCAATCGCTGACAAAGCGCTGATCGGTACCGCGCTTGTTGCACTCTCGATTAGGGAAGAAATTTCGTGGTGGGTCACAGGAATAATCTTGTTCCGCGAAGTGGCAATCACGGTGATGAGATTCTGGGTAATTAAACACGGAGTAATACCTGCCAGCCGCGGTGGCAAATTGAAAACGGTTAGTCAGATAGTTGCGATAGTTGCGTTTCTGATACCAATGTCTGGCTGGGTTGACATGGTTGCGCAGGTTTCACTTGGAATTGCGTTAGCGCTGACAATTACCACTGGAATCGACTACATACTAAAAGCACGTTTCTTGCCCGACAAAACCTGACGAGGTTGACATACTAGGGTGAACTATCACCCGAAAGAGACCTGATGACTACTGATATAGATTCACTGGCTGTAACGGTTGTAGTAGCCATGCAGGGTCGTTGGGTTGCTACTGCCGAATCAGTTACTGGTGGCCAATTGGGCGCAACGATCACTGCAATTCCCGGGGCCTCAAAAATTTATCGTGGTGGTGTTATTTCCTATGCGACTGACTTAAAAGCCAGCCTGCTTGGCGTTTCCACTTCGCTTTTAGCAGAGGGCGGCGCAGTTCAGGCACAAGTTGCACTTGAGATGGCAACTGGGGTAGCTGAGAAGTTAAATGCCGAATTTGGTTTAGCAGTGACTGGAGTTGCTGGCCCAGATTCCCAGGATGGACATCTGCCAGGCACAGTCTTTGTGGCTTGCGTGCAGCGTGATGAATCCGGTTCAGTTATTGATTCAGTTGTGGACGAATTGCACTTGTTTCCGGAAACAGATGACCCCACTGACGCGCGTGCCCAGGTACGCGAAGAAACCGTTGCCGCCGCTCTTGAGCTACTGCTGACTTTTCTCTAGTAAACGGGTTTAAGTCCACTAGATTCTGGGCATATTCCTTATGGAGACACCTTTGGTGAAACCTTGATATGATCGAAGTATGGAGAGCACTATGAAATCAAATGACCAAGCTATGACTCAACTGCCAAAATTTGCAGGTACGCAAAATTCTGGACAGCCAATGCTTACCCACACCATAAAGATTTCTGACCCTGCAGCCACTTCTGCCAGTTATGGTAAAAAAATGATTTTGATGCGGCAAGTAATTGGCGAGGAATTGCGCCGCCGCCGCACTGAGCAATCACGCACTTTACGCGATGTCTCACGTGATGCCCAGGTTTCCTTGGGTTATCTTTCCGAATTAGAGCGCGGTCAAAAGGAAGCATCTTCTGAACTTTTAGCCGCCGTCTGCAATGCATTAGATACGCCACTATCTGTTTTGCTTGCTGGAGTAAGCGAAGAAATCGCGCAGCGGGAAGCCATCCTCGCTCAGCGAAATAGTTTTGCAATCGCATAACTGACTTTTCACCACACACCTAATTTGGTAGTTATGTCAGGTAAGTTCTGAGTGTGACCATCACCAACCCAATCCAGCGACATATTTCTGGATATTTGGATCATCTGTTGGTGGAGCGTGGGTTAGCAAAAAATTCAATGTCGGCATATCGACGGGACTTGTTGCGCTACGCCGAATATCTTGAGAAATCTGGCGTGAGCAACTTTCCGGACGTCACAGCAACTAACGTAAGTGATTTTCTAGTGGCATTGCGGCTAGGGGATAGCGCTCATCCCGCACTAGCTCCCTCATCTGCAGCTCGCACGGTAATTGCCGTGCGCGGATTGCATGCATTCCTCGCTAAAGAGGGTGTGATGACAACCGACCCAGCCAGATCCGTGAAGCCACCAGGCTCGTATAAACGTCTACCTAAGGCTTTGAGTTTCACTGAAATTGAGCAATTACTGGCTGCAGTAGGAGTTGAGAGTTCAAGTGACATCTCGGTGCTAATGATGCGGGACCAGGCATTGCTGGAATTGCTTTACGGCACTGGCGCGCGAATCTCGGAATTGATGGACTTAACCCTTGACGATGTCTCGACACTTTCCAAAGATCTTCCGATTTTACGACTGCGCGGCAAGGGAGATAAAGAGCGATTGGTCCCGGTTGGATCACACGCCCTTTCAGCATTGGATCGGTATCTGGTCCGAGCTCGACCAGCTTTAGCCAGCAAGACACGACCAGAATCGGCAGTCTTCTTAAATGCCAGAGGCGGGAAATTATCTAGACAAAGTGCCTGGACGATTTTGCAAGAGGCGGCAAGTCGCGCCGGATTAGCCGGAAAAGTTTCACCACATACGATGCGCCACTCATTTGCCACGCATTTACTGGAAAATGGCGCAGATGTTCGGGTAGTTCAAGAGTTGCTCGGCCACGCTTCGGTGACAACCACGCAGATTTACACTTTGGTCACCGTTGACCAGTTGCGAGAGGTTTACGCAACAGCCCATCCAAGGGCCCAGACTCGCTCCGACACTTAAGGCGCAGCCAGGTATATCCCAGTGTTTATGGGCTAATGGGCTTAATCTAAAGTAGTCGTAACTTCCTCAACGGCGATTAATTTCTGGTGGGTGTAAGCCTGTCTAGATTTCGTTGGGAAGGATGACCATGACAGTTCCAATTCCACAGGATCAGAACTTAACTGCGCCATTGGCAGCTCCATTAGTAGAACCCACAGCTCCAATTGAGCGTGAAGCTTCTGTCACCCCAATCGCAGCTCCTGCTGATGCGGCTGCATCTCAAGTTGCAATGGGCTTAACCGGGAGAGCATTACCAACTTTCCGAGCGCCAGCACCACTAACTTCGCATGGTCCGGCTTACATCATTGCAATGACTAACCAAAAGGGTGGCGTCGGTAAAACCACAACCACTATTAACTTAGGTGCGGCACTAGCAGAAGCTGGCCGCAAAGTATTGATGGTCGATATGGATCCGCAAGGATCACTATCGATCGGCCTTGGTGTCAATCCAGATGACTTAGGTGGCAACAAGACGGTCTACGACATGTTGATGGACTCAACTGCAGTGCCAGCTTCTGACGTAGTAATGAAAACTTCAATCGACGGCTTGGATTTGTTACCAGCAAATATTCAATTAAGCGCTGCTGAACTTCGTCTTGCAGGGGAAGTAGCACGTGAGTACGCATTAGATCGAGCTTTTGAATCAGTGCGTCCGCACTACGATTACATTTTGATCGATTGCCAACCATCTTTAGGCTTGCTGACAGTAAATGCATTAACTGCAGCTGATGGTGTTGTGATTCCAATGGAATGTGAATTCTTCGCACTGCGCGGCGTTGAGATGCTTCGCGAAACAATTACCAAGGTCAAAGAACGCCTAAATAATCGGTTAACTATCGATGGCGTACTTCCAACTATGGTGGACGCTCGCACTCTGCACACTCGCGAAACGATTCAAGCGGTACTTGATGCATTCGGTGATTCGGTGTTCCACACCACAATTAGTCGCACGGTAAAGTTCCCGGAGACTACTAAAGCTGGGGTATCAATCATCGAACAAGCGCCAACTTCATCTGGCGCGCAAAACTATCGCAACCTTGCGTGGGAATTAGTAGCTCGCCTTGAGTCACAAGGTTCGGTTGCTAAGTAATGTTCGCGGCGCATGCCGAGCCTGAAATCAAGACCGCTGCGCCGGAAGATGTCTCAGACTCATTTGTAGTTTCCCTAGAGGAATTCTCTGGGCCATTTGATGTATTACTTTCGTTAATTGCCAAACACAGACTAGACGTAACTGCGCTCTCGTTACACCAAGTAACTGATGACTTCGTTGCCTACATAAAAGCTCGTGGTGACGAGTGGACTTTGGATGAAGCCACTGAGTTTCTGGTAATCGCCGCCACTTTACTGGACTTGAAAGCTGCTCGACTTGTTCCAGGTGGAGAAGTCGAAGACGAAGAAGACATTGCCATTCTCGAGGCTCGTGACTTACTGCTTGCCCGACTATTGCAGTACCGCGCTTTCAAAGAAATGTCAGCTGACTTCAAGCACCGCTTGGCTACAGCTGGACGGCAACATCCACGCGCAGTTGGGCTAGATGAAAAGTTCGCAAAGTTACTGCCTGAAGTCGAGCTTGGTTTAGGTCCTGATGATTTTGCGAACTTAGCTGCCCGAGCGCTAGAACCTAAACTGCCAGACGTTATTTCGGTAGCGCATATTCATGCTGCTCGCGTTTCGGTACGAGAGCAAGCCGCGATTATTGTGGAGCGACTACGCCGTATGGGGCAAGCATCATTTCGCACACTAACTCGAGATTGCGATACTACTTTGCTGGTTGTAGCTAGATTTTTAGCGCTGCTAGAAATTTATCGAGACGGAGTAGTAACTTTCGATCAACCAACACCTTTAGGCGAGCTATACGTGCGGTGGATTGGTGACGATGATGCGGACTTAAGTAGTTTGGCTGACATAGATGAATTTGATACAACCGAAGTCGAGGAATTCAGAACCCAAATCGGTGATGTTTCTGACGATGACCAGATAGGCAAAGTAGATGAGTGAAGAATTAGTTGAACTGATTGATGGAGATTCCGCGACGGATGCCGAGTTAGATGATGGCGTTTCATTAGGAGCGCCATCTTTACGCGCGGCATTAGAAGCGCTACTGCTCGTAGCCGAAGAGCCTATGAGCTCTGCGACGCTTGCAACGCTAACGCGCACACCGGAAGATGCAGTGGTTACGACACTTCATGACTTGGCATTGGAATACACCTTGCAAGAGCGTGGATTTGATTTGCGGGAACTTGGCGGCGGTTGGCGCTACTGGACTCGAGACAACTGTGCACAAGTCGTTGAACGATTTGTCCTTGATGGCCAACATGGTCGACTATCGCAAGCTGGCCTTGAAACCTTGGCTGTAGTCGCTTACCGTCAACCGGTTACTCGTTCCAGAATCTCGGCAATTCGTGGCGTAAACGTCGACGGCGTAGTTCGAACTTTGACAACGCGCGGTTTAATCGAAGAGACCGGACATGATCATGAAACTGGCGCACATCTATATCGAACTACTACCTATTTCTTGGAGCGATTAGGACTTAAGTCGTTGGATGAGTTGCCACCAATCGCGGCGCACTTGCCAATGCCAGATGACGTCGAAGAAGTTCTAGATTTAGCAAGTAACTAATATCGCTAATGGATGAGAACGAAGTTCGACTACAAAAAGTGCTCGCCAGTGCCGGACTTGGATCTCGGCGCAAATGCGAAGAATTTATCACTGCGGGTCGAGTGACAGTTAATGGTGATGTTGCCGATGAACTTGGTACCCGAGTTGATCCAAATGTCGACATCATTCACGTTGACGGTGTGCGGATCGCGCAAACCAGTGGCCATATAGTTGTGGCCTTGAATAAGCCTCGTGGTGTGATCACAACCATGACTGATGAACACGGCAGAGAATGTGTGGGGGATTTGGTTGCCGAGTTTGAGCAAAGACTTTTTCATGTTGGTCGCCTCGATGCTGATACCGAAGGACTCTTACTACTTACTAATGACGGGGAATTGAGCCAGCGGTTAGGACACCCTTCGCATGGGATCGTAAAGACTTATTTGGCCCGCGTAACCGGTCGAATCTCAAAAGCTGACATAGATATGGTGCTGGCTGGGTTTCCGATTGAGGGCACTCCTGTTGCTGTCACAGATTGCAAGATTTTCGAATCAGGTAAGAACCAAACCGTTGTTGAAATTTCTATCCATGAAGGTCGCAATCGAATTCTGCGTAAGCTCTTCGATGAACTGGGATATCCAGTAATCGATTTAGTCCGGATCAAGATAGGTCCAATTTCACTTGGTAGCCTGAAATCTGGACATTTGCGGGTACTTGAGAACAAAGAATTGGGAAAACTATATAGTTCTGTTGGCCTCTAGAATTGGGCTTGTGAACATCAAAGCCATCCGCGGCGCAACCTGCCTGCAACACGACGATGCCATTGAAATGGCGTCCGCAGTCACCGAATTGCTGTCGGAAATATTGCAGCGAAACGCACTGACCACCGATGATCTAATCAGTGTGCTGTTCACAGTTACTCCAGACTTACATAGTGCATTTCCCGCTGCAGCTGCCAGGGGCTTGGGACTTGCCGACGTGCCACTAATTTGCGCCCAAGAAATTGATGTAACGGGCGCAATGCAAAAAGTTGTGCGCGTAATGCTGCATGTTGAAACGCCATTGGCGCGCAATGAAATCAAGCATGTGTACCTTCGTGGTGCCGAAGCTTTACGTCAAGACATTGCTCAGTAGTTTTAGGCAGCGAAACTTATGTCAAGCGAACACATAGATACTTCAGGCAATGTACTCGTAATCGGTTCTGGACTAATTGGAACTTCAGTTGCATTGGGATTGACTGCGCAAGGTAGGAAAGTATTCTTATCTGACATTGACCCTGCCGCACTCACATCCGCAGTTCAGGTAAGCGGTGCTAAGCCGTTTAAAAATGAATCGATATCGTTAGTTGTCGTTGCGACACCTCCGGCAAAAGTTGCAGTAGTAATGTATCAAGCTGCGATTGATCATCCCGATGCGGTAATCACGGATGTGGCCAGCGTCAAGGTTTCAATCTTTAATGAACTTAACGACTTGGGGACCACTGCTTGGGATCGAATTGTTGGTGGCCACCCGATGGCTGGTCGCGAAGTATCAGGAGCAGTCGGAGCCCAGGGTAATTTGTTCTTAGATCGACCATGGGTTTTATCAACTACGCCAGAAACATCGGAAGCCGCGATTGAATCAGTAAAAGAAATGGTGAAAGCGCTCGGTGCCTTTCCAGTTGCTAGAACTGTAGAAGAGCACGATCAAGCTGTCGCTCTCATCTCGCACACGCCACAAGTAGTTGCCACAGTGTTAGCTGGCGAATTGATGGATGCGGAAAGCTCACAGATTGAGTTGGCCGGACAGGGAATCAGGGACACAATTCGGATAGCTGGTTCAGATGCCGCGCTTTGGACTGAGATCTTGAGCGAAAACTCGGATTACGTAGCTACGCGCATAACGCATGTTGCCGAGAGCCTGCTTGAATTTGCTGCCGCTTTAAACTCTGGCGACCGACAAGCAATCACTGACAAGCTTGATCGTGGATCTAAAGGTCGAGACCGATTACCAGGTAAGCACGGTGCTACAAGTCAGCGCACTGCTGTTTTAGCAGTTCGGCTCGACGACAAACCAGGTGAACTTGCGCGCCTCTTTACTGTTGCTGCGCAAGCGCAAGTGAACTTAGAAGACGTTCGGATCGATCACTCGCTGGGACATCCAACTGGTTTAGTGGAGTTGTCAGTGACTCCCGTAGCAATCCCCAAACTTGAGACGGCGCTTGTCGCAGCAAACTTCTTGGTAATTTCCTAGGGACCTAAGACGGGTAGACTTGGGTTTATGTCCCAGCCGCTCGTAATTGCCATAGATGGCCCAAGCGGATCGGGTAAATCAAGTGTTTCTCGAGCAGTTGCAACGCAATTGGGCCTGGATTATTTGGACACCGGCAGTATGTATCGAGCTATGACCTGGTATTTACAGAATATGGGCGCTGACCTATCGGACGTTTCACAGGTCGCCCAATTAGCTAATGCCCAGGTAATTCAGCCAAGTATTGATCCCAGTGAGCCTGGAATTCGAGTCGCAGGTCAGGACGTATCGTTGCCCATTCGAGGTACCGAAGTCACCCAAGGTGTCAGCGCAGTAAGTGCAGTGCCAAAAGTTCGAGATCTGATGGTTAACCTGCAGCGCGAAATTGTTTCCAATTCCAAAATCGGCATAGTTGTCGAAGGCCGTGACATCTGCTCCGTAGTACTGCCGAATGCGCCCGTTAAGATATTTATCACTGCGGACCCAGCGGCGCGAGCTACTCGTCGTGCTAAAGAAGTTGATGCAGACGTGACAACTACCGAACAAAATTTGGCGCAACGTGATTTGGCTGATTCAACTCGCGCGGTTTCACCACTTGAGATTGCCCCAGATGCAACTGTCATTGATACGACTCACATGGATCTAACTGATGTAATTGCAAAAGTTATTGACTTAGCTCAGGTCTACCGTGGCTGACTTAGATCCGGACGCCGAAACAATCATCTACGACGTCGCAGGTGATGCCGTAGAAATTGATGACTCAATTGAGATCCCAGAGCGATGGGAAGATTTAACTGAATCTGAGTACACCGCGTTACTCGATCAGCTTGGCTTACCGAGTGATGAGATATCTGATGCCCGAGATTTTGGGGGATCGTTACCGATTGTGGCAGTGGTAGGTCGCCCGAATGTTGGTAAGTCCACGCTCGTAAATCGCATTATTGGTCGCCGCGAAGCGGTTGTCGAAGACACTCCTGGGGTAACGCGAGATCGCGTGCGTTACGAATCAGAATGGAATGGCATTCCCTTTATTGTGGTTGATACTGGTGGCTGGGAACACGATGCCATCGGCATGAGCGCCCAAGTTTCGGCGCAAGCAGAAGCTGCAATTAACACCAGCGATGTCGTGGTTTTTGTTGTTGATGCAACGGTTGGTGCAACTGATGCCGATGAACAAATTGTGCGAGTTTTGCGGCAGGCAAAAGTCCCAGTGATCTTGGTGGCAAACAAGGTAGATGATGAACGTGCGGAACTTGAAGCAACTCGACTTTGGTCTCTTGGACTGGGGGAACCGTACACAGTTTCCGCACTTCACGGTCGCGGTAGTGGCGATTTACTAGATGTAGTTTTAGCCGCGCTTCCAGAAGAAGGTTCGGGTCAAGCTCGGCCACGTGGGCCACATCGAGTCGCACTTCTGGGTAAGCCAAACGTCGGTAAGTCGAGTTTGCTCAATGCCTTAACTGGTGAAAAGCGCGCAGTGGTCGATAGTGTCGCTGGCACAACTGTCGATCCAGTCGATGAATTAGTTGAGATGGATAACGAAGAATGGATCTTGGTTGATACTGCAGGCATCCGCCGCAAATCCAAGAACGCATCTGGACATGAATACTTCGCAACTCTACGAACAAAATCAGCTCTCGACAAGGCAGATGTGGCCGTAGTTCTGCTTGATGCGAGCGCGCCACTAACTGAACAAGATCTGCGGATCATTTCAATGGTTGTTGAATCCGGCAGAGCGCTTGTCATCGCATTTAATAAATGGGACTTGGTTGACGAAGAGCGACGCTATTACCTAGAGCGAGAAATCGAACGAGATTTGGTGCAAGTCGCTTGGGCACCGCGAATTAATTTCAGCGCCAAAACTGGTTGGCATAAAGATCGGTTGGTTCCGGCGCTTCGAACTGCAATTGCGGGCTGGGAGACCAGAGTCCCGACTGGTCGGATGAATGCCTTCCTGGCAGACATTGTGGCTAGCCATCCGCACCCGGTTCGCGGCGGAAAGCAACCAAAAATTATGTTTGGTACCCAAGCCAGTGTCGCGCCACCGGTGTTCGTGTTGTTTACAACTGGGTTCCTCGAGGCTGGGTATCGGCGATTTGTGGAACGGCGTTTTCGCGAGGAATTTGGGTTTGCTGGCTCCCCAATCGTGATTAACCTGCGAATTCGCGAAAAACGGCGTCGATAGTCCTGTTACAAATGTCGGAATTTGCACAATTACGCAATTTTTCACACCACATCTAGGTAACGAACCCGTAACTCATTGACCCAACACGGGATTTGCCTTGAAATCGCTCGGGTTTTCCCGTTACTTTAGGGTTTGCCCGAAAAGAATTCGTCGGGCCAACGAGAGGAAATACAAATGATCAAGTCGATCAAAATTGGTGCACTGGCTGTTGCCGGCGCACTAGCACTTGCTGCTTGCAGCGGTGGCAGCGATTCTGCTGGTGGAGATGCACTCGTAGTGGGTACAGATCTTCCAGTCCAGGGTGCTTCTGCTGATGCTAGCAAGTCAACTAATGAAGTAGTTGCACTTGTTCTTGAACAAGCTGGCGGCAAAGCTGGAGACTACACAGTGGAAATCAAGGAATACGACGACTCAACAGCCGCTAAGGGTGCTTGGGACGACGCTGCTTGTGCAAAGAACGCACAGGACCACGTAGCTAACACAGCTGAAGTTGCTGTTATGGGTACTTACAACTCCGGTTGCGCAAAGATCATCATCCCAGTTCTTAATCAGGCTGGCATGCTTATGGTTTCCCATGCAAACACTTACCCAGGTCTAACCATCGAATGGGATAAGGGCGAACCAGGTCTTTACTACCCATCCGGTGCACGTAACTACGCTCGCGTAATTGCACATGATGGTTTCCAGGGAACAGCTGCTGCTCAGTTCCTATTCAACGAACAAGGCGTTAAGACTCTTGCAGTTCTTGATGACACTCAGGCTTACGGTATCGGTATTTCCGATGCAGTTCAGATCGAATTCGAAAAGCTTGGTGGAACCGTACTTCGTTACTCATGGGACATCAAGGCAGGCGCAATCAACACGTCTACCTTTGAGAAGATCAAGGCTGGCGGAGCAACTGCTGTTTACTATGGCGGTATCTTCGACAACAACGGTGTTCAGCTAGTTAAGGACAAGACTGCTGTAATGGGCGACAACACTGTAACCCTTGCAATGTCTCCAGACGGTTTCTCCGGATACCAAACACTTCGCGAAATGCCAGAAGCTGAAGGCCTATGGATGACATTCGCTGGTAAGTCACTAGATGGCATCAAGAAGGGCGGCGGCGCTCCTGCGAAGTTCGTAGAAGATTACATCGCTAAGTATGGCTACGAGCCAAACAGCTCATACGCAATGTACGGTGGCGTGGCTATGCAGGTAATCATGAAGGCAATTGCAGCATCAGATGGTACCCGTCAGGGTGTACTTGATGCAGTATTCGCTGGAGAGCAAATCTGTCTAACTGCAGAAGAATCTGTATCTGGCATGGGCTTCTGCCTAAACCAAGAATCAGGTGACGTTGATACTGTCACTATGACTCTGCAGCAGATGACCGCTGGCGTAGAAACCGATATCAAGACACTTGATATCAAGTAATTAACCGTCCAATAATGGACAAATAGGTTTGGGCGGGATTGGTTTACCAATCCCGCCCAATTCCTAAAATTTCGAGAAACTATAGTGTTTAATTAATAGAATTTTCCAAGCACCGATTTGGTGTCTTACCTAGAGGGAGAAACCGCAGATGACTTCGGTTGCATCCGGCGTAGCTCGTAAAAAGAAATTTACACTTAGCGCAATCCTGATCAGAATATCGAGCCTTTTGATCATTGGCGTAGCTGTGTATTGGCTCGGACTTAACTTAACAAAAGATCCACATCAGTTTGCCCAAGTAACAATCAATGGGCTTAACAACGGTTTACTTTATGCACTTATCGCATTGGGTTACACCTTGGTCTACGGCATCATCGAACTAATTAACTTCGCACATGGCGATTTGTTCATGCTCACTTCTGTATTTAGCTTTGCAATTCTTACCGAGTTATTCGGAGCGCAAGGTCCGAGCGCTAAAAACTACGCACTACTTTTGCTAGTGCTATTAATGACAATGGCGTTTGGTGCATTTCTTAACGTCAGCATTGAAAGACTTGCTTATCGCAGGCTAAGAAATGCGCCCAAGCTCGCACCGCTTATCACTGCCGTAGGTATTTCGTTTGTTCTACAGTGGATTGGTTTGCGCTGGGTTGGCTCTGTTCCAGTAAATGTGAACACCGTACTTCCTTCTGGAAAGTACGAGATTGCTGGAGTGGAAATTGCTTACAAGACGTTTGCAATTTTCTTGGTTACTGTTCCGGTTCTCATTCTGCTCGCTTACGTTGTCGACAAGACAAAGCGTGGTCGTGCGATGCGTGCAACTGCACAGGATAAAGACGCTTCCCGCTTGATGGGTATTGACGTAAATCAGACGATCACCTTCACATTTGCTATCGCAGGCGCTGCAGCTGGAACTGCCGGAATCATGTGGGCGCAAACCATTGGTACCGTTTCGTACAATCTTGGATTCCAATTGGGCCTTATTGCTTTCACATCAGCCGTACTTGGCGGCGTTGGAAATCTCTACGGCGCCGTACTCGGTGGCCTCATCATTGGTCTGATCCAGGCGTATAACGATGGTTTAGCTATTGGCCCAGGTCAACGTTGGTCGCAAACAATGGTGTTCACAATCCTTATTCTCTTAATGGTCTACCGTCCTGGTGGATTGTTAGGCGAGACAGCACAAGAGAAGGTCTGACATGTCAAACAATTCCGCAGCTGCGCATACGTTAGCTACCAGCAATCGCAAATGGGCCATCGGGTTCACTTCAGTTGTTAGTATTATTTTCTTGTTGAACGTGTTTATCCTTCCCAATTCCAATACTCAGGTTCAAAGATTTTTCAATGCCTGGTTCTCTCTGACTTCAATGGCGGAAATCATGATCTGGGTCTTGATGGCCCTGGGTCTGAACATCATCGTTGGATATGCTGGTCTACTTGACCTCGGCTACGTAGCATTCTGGGCGCTTGGCGGATATGTTGCCGGCTGGCTCATGTCACCGTTCTTGAGTAACTTCCAAATTAATTTCTTCGGAAACGCTCGCGAAGGATTCGAGTTTGGCATTCACTTCCATGTGTTCTTTGTTCTGATTCTTGGCGGCGTATTCACCGCGATTTGGGGCGTCATCATTGGTGGACCGACCTTGCGGCTTAAGAGTGATTACTTGGCCTTGGTAACACTTGGTTTCGGTGAAATCATTCCGCAATTTATGCTCAACGGTAGCGACATCGGTGGCTTAAACGTTACAAATGGCGCGCAGGGTATCGGCGGTCTTGATGAAATAAATCTATTCGGTTATGTAATTGGCACGTTCGCAATGCCAGAGAAGTTCCTGATGGTTTCACTTCTCGCAGGTGGAATGATTTTCTTTTCAATTCGTCTTCGTGACGGTCGCTTAGGTCGCGCTTGGCTGGCTATTCGTGAAGATGAATTGGCAGCCAGCATGATGGGTGTGCCACTATGGCGCACGAAGTTCTCGTCGTATGCAATTGGTGCGGTTGGCGGTGGCGTCGGTGGCGTGGCTTTCGCAATCCTGGTTGGTGGCGTTTATGCTGACAGATTCAACTTCGTGATCTCAATCATCATTTTGGCTATGGTCGTTCTTGGCGGCATGGGCAACGTGTGGGGCGTAGTTGTTGGAGCAGCGGTTCTATCTTGGATCAACTCAATTGGGTTGGTGCAAGTTGGCGAATTGATCAACAATACATTTGGCACGAAATTCAACTTCCCGTCATATCAGTTCTTGCTGTTTGGCCTTCTCTTGGTACTAATGATGCTCTTCCGTCGTGAAGGATTCATTCCTGAAGCAAGAATTCGAATGGTTATGAATGAAGATAAGACAGCAGATGAAGAAAAATTATCCGACGAGACAAAGATTGGGCACCACTAACTATGAGTCTTGATGGTAGAGCTGTACTAGATGCTCAAGATATTCGCGTTGAATTCGGCGGCTTAGTAGCCGTTGATGATGTGTCTTTCACAATTCCGGAAGGATCAATTGTTTCATTAATTGGTCCAAACGGAGCTGGTAAGACAACGTTCTTCAATGTTTTAACTGGACTCTATAAGCCTTCGAGTGGCGCGGTGATTTTCGACAACGTTGAAATCACTGGAGACCCAGTGCATGACATTGCTTCTAGCGGCATGTCACGAACTTTCCAGAACATTCGATTGTTTGGTCTAATGACTGCGCAGGAAAATGTCATGGTGGCGATGCATTCAAGTATGAAGTCTGGCGTTTTTGCGACGATTTTCCGCACCAAGAAGCAAAAGGCAGAAGAGGCAGAAGCGCGCCGGTTTGCCCAAGAGCTTCTTGACTACGTTGGAATCGGTGGTGTTACAGACGAATACGCCCGCAACCTCTCCTATGGTGATCAACGACGCCTTGAAGTAGCGCGTGCTTTGGCACTGCGCCCTAAAGTGCTGTTACTTGACGAGCCAACTGCAGGCATGAATCCGAATGAATCAGCGGCATTTGTAGATTTCGTGCGGAAGCTAAAAGCGGACAAAGGAATCAGCATCCTGCTAATCGAACATGATATGAGTGTGGTTATGCAGGTTTCAGAGCGCGTAACAGTGCTTGACCAGGGACAAAAGATCGCTGAGGGCACGCCAGCAGAGATCAAGTCCAACCCACGAGTTATTGAAGCCTACTTAGGCAAGAGCGGATCGGAGGCGAGCAAGTAATGGCACGTTTAAACACTCCGGCAATGCTAAAGATCAACAACATCACAGTCGGGTACGGCGCAATTACAGCGGTTAAGGGATTAACTTTTGAGGTTCGCGAAGGCGAGATAGTTTCACTGATTGGCTCCAATGGCGCTGGTAAGTCCACAACACTTCGAACTGTTAGTGGTCTTCTCAAGCCAAAGTCTGGAAACATTGAATTCCTAGGTGAAAAAATCGATGGAATCCCCGGTCACGAAATTGTTGCCAAGGGCATCTGTCACTCTCCCGAAGGCAGACGGATTTTCCCAAAGATGACCGTGGATGAAAATCTCGGCTTAGGTGCTTACCTACGCAAAGACACGGCAGAGATTAGTGAAACGCGCGAACACGTGCTCGAACTTTTCCCACGTCTACGCGAACGCATAAACCAAAAAGCGGGAACTATGTCTGGTGGTGAGCAACAGATGCTAGCCGTTGGTCGCGCACTAATGGGTAGTCCAAAGCTTTTGATTCTTGATGAACCATCAATGGGACTTGCGCCAGTACTCGTGGATTTGATCTTTGAAACCATTGAGACAATTCGCAAGTCTGGTGTAACTATCCTGCTAGTTGAACAGAACGCACTGGCAGCGCTGCGTATTGCAGATTATGCCTACGTGCTGGAATCTGGTCACCTAAAGCTCGAGGGTGATGGATCTAAGCTGGCTGACGATCCTGCAATTGCTCAGGCTTACCTAGGCGGTTAATCATTAAATAAAAAAGACCCCGTTGATTCGGGGTCTTTTTTATTTGCTCTATAAGTCGCGAAGTAAGCAAGTTAGACGGGCAGTGCAAATACGTTTGTCACGTTCATCGGTAATCACAATTTCATAAACTGCAATTGTGCGTCCCAAGCTCAGTGGGGTAGCAGTGCCAGTCACTGATCCAGTTTTTGCACTGCGGTGATGGGTGCCATTTATGTCGATGCCAACCACGCTCTTATTTGGTCCGGCATGTAAATGCGCCCCAACTGAGCCGAGGGTTTCAGCTAGTGCCATAGATGCGCCACCATTTAGCAAACCAAATGGTTGCGTGTTGCCTTCAACAGGCATGTGACCCACCACTTTGTTTGCCGTCGCGAAACTGACAGCTATCCCCATTCGTTCCGCCATGGATCCAACTTGGATTTGCGTTGCGTGGTTCTCTTCGTTCTGGCTCACAGGTGCCCCTCTAGTATCAAGATGTGGTTACCCCTCAGTTTCTCATCTTGGATGGGCACTCGCTTGCCTATCGGGCGTTTCATGGCCTGCCAGTCGAGAATTTCGCCACCAGCTCAGGCCAACACACGAATGCGGTCTATGGCTTTGTGTCGATGCTGTCGAATGTCTTAAAGGACAAAAAGCCATCTCATTTAGTGGTTGCCTTCGATGTTTCCCGTCAGACTTTTCGAAGTGAACGCTATCCCGAGTACAAGGCGACACGGGCTAAAACTCCGCCTGAATTCAAGGGTCAAGTCGAATTGATCAAACAAGTTTTAGAGTCGTTAAACATCTCAGTAGTTACAGCTGATGGATTTGAAGCTGACGACATCTTGGCGACATTGGCAAAATCTTGTGACTTCCCAGTAAGTATCGTCAGCGGAGATCGAGATTCCTTTCAACTCATCGACGAGCGCGTGACAATTCTGTATCCACGAAAAGGCATGTCGGATCTAGTGCTTATGACGCCAGATGCAGTTTTTGAAAAGTATGGTGTCACCCCAAAGCAATACCGATCGCTAGCGGCGCTTGTGGGGGAGAGCAGCGATAATTTGCCTGGGGTACCCGGAGTTGGTCCAAAGACTGCAGCAAAGTGGATTGCTGAATTTGGCGAACTGGAAAACATAATCGCAGTGGCGGATTCGATTGGCGGCAAAGTGGGCGAAGCACTCCGAGCCAATTTGGAGCAAGTTCAACTGAACTATGAACTAAACCGACTGGTTGAAAATGCGCCCGTTGAAACAGACATAAATTTGTACGCCAAGCGGGAATATGATGCCAGCGTTGTGCATGCCACGTTAGATGCGTTGGAGTTTTCGGCACTGCGGCCGCGCATCTTTGCCGCCTGGCCAAATGCCGTTGATTCGGGCAAGCCTGCCGTTGAAGCAAAGCCGGCTGACACACCTGCTAGTGAAACTTCAAAGACAAGTAACAAGAAGGCAGCCAAGTCAACGCAAGTGGAATCACCAATTGCAAGTAACGACTTTTCAGTTGCAACTAAATCAGTTTCTGAATCAGAACTAGGTAAGTGGTTAGCTGCCAACTCCAGTCCAGTTGCGATATCAGCTGCTGGTTATTGGGGTAACGGTACTGGTGAAATTCAAGCACTAGCTTTGGTTAATCAAAGTGGTGATTCAGTTTGGTGCTCGATGGCCAATGGCGGGAAAACTTTAAGCAGTTGGCTCGCTAGTTCAAGTCCTAAAATTCTGCACGACGCTAAAGGGCCACTGCTGGCATTTTCTGCAATGGGAATCTCAGTAGCTGGCGTTGTCTTTGACACAGCTATCGCGTCATATTTAGTTTCACCTGGTGGGCGCAATTTCGAACTCCCTGACTTAGTACTGCGCTATTTGGGCAAGTCACTGAACGTCACAGACTCCAAAGCAAGTGCGCAGTTGTCGCTAGATGGATCTAGCGAAGTTTCGGGTGAAGAGCTGGCCCAAGCGGCCCGGGCTACTTTGGATTTGAGTGAATTCTTACGTGCTGAATTAGCAAATCGCGGGGGTACGGATCTCTTTGAGCAAGTAGAGCTTCCGCTGGTTACGCTGTTGGCTCACATGGAACGAAATGGTATTGCAGTAGATCGCAAAGCGCTTAACAAGCTTGAGGAAAACTTCGAAGGTGACGCGGCTGCTGCGGTAAAACAAGCACACAGCACAGTAGGCCACGAATTCAACTTAGGTTCGCCAAAACAATTGCAGGAAGTTTTATTCGAAGAGCGTGGACTGCCAAAGACCAAGAAAATCAAAACTGGATACACCACCGATGCCGAATCGCTACTTGGATTGTTAGCAAAGTTTCCTGATGATGAATTGCTAACTGCGCTCTTGCGCTATCGGGAAGTTATCAAGTTGAAGCAAACTGTGACTGGGTTGTTAGCAGCAACTACCGAAGATGATCGAATCCACACCAGCTTCAACCAAATGGTGGCAGCCACTGGCCGACTATCGAGCACCGAACCGAATTTGCAAAACATTCCAATTCGAACCAACGAGGGTGCGGCTATCCGATCCACTTTTGTTGTGGGATCTGGATACGAGACACTATTAACTGCTGACTACAGTCAAATCGAATTACGTGTCATGGCGCACTTGTCGAATGATCCCGGTTTGATCGCGGCGCTTAAATCAGGGGAGGACTTACACACAACTGTTGGCTCGCAAGTCTTTGGCGTTAAGCCTGCCGACGTTGACGCCGATATGCGCCGGCAAATTAAGGCCATGTCCTACGGTTTGGCATACGGATTGTCTGCTTATGGATTAGCGCAACAACTTGGCATTGGCAATGATCAAGCTAAGTCACTTATGAATACCTATTTCGAAAGATTCGGCGGCGTGCGCGACTACTTAGCAAACGTCGTCATCGAGGCACGCAAACTGGGATACACCGAATCCATCATGGGTCGTAGACGTTACCTACCTGATTTAAATAGTGACAATCGACAACTTCGCGAGATGGCAGAACGCATGGCGCTGAATGCTCCGATTCAAGGGTCAGCAGCTGATTTGGTTAAAGTGGCGATGCTGAAGGTGGATGCAGCACTCAAGGCTGCGGGCGTTAAATCAAGGCTGCTATTGCAAGTTCATGATGAATTGGTAGTCGAAGTGGGGCCGGGAGAGTTAGATCAGGTCACGGCATTGGTGGTTGAAAATATGCAGTCAGTAGGGGATTTGCAGGTGCCAATGGACGTATCCACTGGAATCGGGACTTCCTGGGCAGCAGCAGGCCACTAAAGCCACATTTTGCTGGGGCAATAGGTTTTGACCCAGCAAACTCGCATCCCTATCCTTAGAAGGTTGCCATTTGCCCATGGACAGACCTAGTTCCACGGGATCCGCAAGGAAAGAATGCAACATCCGCACTATTTCTATCCGCATCGAGGCAATAACTTAATGACTGTCACTACTGACAAGAGCAACTTCTCCACCGTCGACGATTTCGCATCAGCCGAAGAATTCATGGCCGCCGTTGACGCCACTATCAAACCTTTTAATGATGGCGACATCGTTGAAGGCATTGTTGTAAAAGTAAGCCGCGACGAAGTTCTCGTCGACATCGGCTACAAGACCGAAGGAATTATCCCTTCTCGCGAACTAAGCATCAAGCACGATATCGATCCCAATGAAGTTGTAACTGTTGGCGATATCATCGAAGCTCTTGTGTTGCAGAAGGAAGATAAAGAAGGTCAATTAATTCTTTCCAAGAAGCGCGCGCAGTACGAACGTGCTTGGGGTTCAATCGAAAAGATCAAGGAAGAAGATGGCGTCGTTACCGGCACTGTCATCGAAGTCGTCAAGGGCGGCTTGATCATGGACATCGGACTTCGTGGCTTCTTGCCAGCGTCACTTGTTGAAATGCGTCGCGTGCGCGATCTTGCGCCATACATTGGCAAGCAAATCGAAGCCAAGATCATTGAGCTTGATAAGAATCGCAACAATGTTGTGCTTTCTCGTCGCGCCTACCTAGAACAGTCACAGAGCGCAGTCCGTCACGGCTTCTTGAACCAACTTGAAAAGGGTCAAATCCGTAAGGGTGTCGTATCCAGCATCGTTAACTTCGGTGCCTTCGTTGATCTTGGTGGCGTAGATGGCCTAGTTCACGTTTCTGAACTTTCATGGGAACACGTAGATCATCCGTCAAAGGTTGTCGAAGTTGGCCAAGAAGTAACAGTGGAAGTACTTGAAGTAGATTTCGATCGGGAACGCGTTTCGCTATCCCTTAAGTCAACTCAAGAAGATCCATGGCAGCATTTCGCTCGCACACACACTATGGGACAAGTTGTTCCTGGTGAAGTCACCAAGCTTGTTCCATTTGGTGCCTTTGTGCGCGTAAGTGATGGCATTGAAGGCTTGGTTCACATTTCCGAACTTGCCGGTCGCCACGTGGAAATTCCAGAGCAAGTTGTTCAGGTTGGTGACTCTACTTTCGTCAAGGTAATTGACATCGACCTAGAGCGTCGTCGAATTTCACTTTCGCTACGTCAGGCAAATGAAGATGTTGATGTAGACGAAGCAGACACTTTTGATGCAGGTCTTTACGGCATGAATCAGTATGACGAAAATGGAAACTACATTTACCCAGAAGGCTTTGATTCAGATACCAACGAATGGTTACCTGGTAACGAAGAGAAGAAAGCTGCATGGGAACTTCAGTACGCCCAAGCTCATGCCAAGTGGGAAGCTCACAAGGCTGCTGTTGGCGAATCCAAGAAAGCTGATGCTGCTGCAAATGCCGAAGCCGAAGTACCAACTTCGTATTCAGGTGAAACTACTTCTGAGGGCACTTTGTCTGAAGATGCTGGACTGCAGGCATTGCGCACTGAACTGGCCGATAAGTCAGAGTAATTTGATTAAGAAAAGCGGCTGTCTATGGCAGCCGCTTTTCTTTTTTGCCTATCAAAGTATGGTGACTAATCAAGTTAAGGTTGATCTGTGTACTTAGGAATTAGTGGTGGTATCGGCAGCGGGAAATCAACTGCTGCCAAGATGTTCGCTGATCTGGGAGCTATCCACATAGATGCTGACGCCATTGCAAAGGAAGTCCTTGAGCCGGGTCAAGTTGGCTACGAAAGAGTTCTTGAAAAATTCGGCGATGGCATCCTTGATAGCTCAGGAAACATCGATCGCAAAGAATTGGCCAAATTGGTATTCAATGATTCAAGTAAATTAAGTCAGCTCGAAGACATTATCCATCCTGCTGTTATTGCTCGCGTTACCCAAATTCGTGAGTCACTGCCGGAAACTTCGATAGTTCTGTATGACACCCCATTGCTACTTGAAAAGCAGATGCAGGCACAGTTCGACAAGATCATCATGGTTTTGGCACCTACTGAATTACGTGAATCAAGATTGATTGCACGTGGGTTGGCTGCGCCAGACATTGCTGCGCGGATGCGAAATCAAGCATCCGATGAAGCGCGACGTGACGTTGCAGACTACATCCTGGTAAACGACGGCACACTCGAGTCGTTTCGAACTCAGGTTGAACAAGTGTGGCGTGAGATAAACCCTTAGTCTTGGTATGTGACTAGACCCATTACCGACTTGCAGCGCACGGTAGCGCCATTTGAGGTAATTAGCGATTTCGTTCCAGCTGGTGATCAACCTGCGGCTATTGCGGAAATTGAACGCAGGATATTGTCTGGATCTAAAAATGTGGTTCTGCTGGGTGCAACGGGTACTGGAAAAAGCGCAACTACCGCATGGCTGATTGAAAAATTGCAGCGTCCCACTTTGGTACTAGCGCCAAACAAGACATTGGCAGCTCAGCTAGCTAACGAATTTCGTGAGTTAATGCCAAATAATGCGGTTGAGTATTTCGTCTCGTACTACGACTATTACCAGCCCGAAGCGTATATTCCGCAAAGCGATACTTTTATCGAGAAGGACTCCTCGGTTAATGAGGAAGTTGAAAGGCTTCGCCACAGCGCAACTAATTCATTGCTAACAAGGCGTGATGTAATCGTGGTGGCCAGCGTTTCCTGTATCTATGGCCTAGGAACGCCCCAAGAATATGTAGATCGAATGATCCGCCTCAAGGTAGGTGAGTCGTTAGATCGAGATTCCTTGCTGCGCCAGCTAGTGGACATCCAATACAACCGAAATGACATCGCATTCACAAGAGGCACATTCCGGGTTCGCGGCGACACGATTGAGGTTTATCCCGTATACGAAGAACATCCAGTACGAATCGAGATGTTTGGCGATGATGTTGATCGATTGATGTCACTACATCCAGTTACTGGTGAAATATTGACTGACGATAGCGAGATTTACATATTCCCTGCCTCGCATTACACGGCTGGCCCAGAACGAATGAATCGGGCAATTAGCGCTATCGAAGCCGAAGTGGCAGTGCGAGTTCCAGAACTCGAAGGGCAAGGAAAACTGCTTGAAGCACAACGACTAAAGATGCGAACGTCTTATGACATCGAGATGATGCAAAACCTAGGGTTCTGCTCTGGGATTGAAAACTATTCTCGTCACATTGACGGTCGTGATCCTGGTTCTGCTCCAAACTGTTTGTTGGATTATTTCCCCGAGGACTTCCTCCTTGTCATAGACGAAAGCCACGTAACAGTGCCACAGATTGGGGCAATGTACGAAGGCGACGCCTCTCGGAAGCGAACCTTAGTAGAACATGGCTTCCGGCTACCAAGTGCAATGGATAACCGTCCGCTGAAATGGCCGGAATTCTTGGACCGCGTTGGCCAAACTGTCTATTTGTCTGCAACACCCGGTCCATACGAACTCGGTGTTGTCGAAGGCGATGTTGTTGAGCAAGTGATCCGGCCAACAGGTTTAGTTGATCCAGAAATCATCGTGAAGCCAACAGCTGGGCAGATAGATGATTTGATCCACGAAATCCGAATTCGTGCGGAAAATGGCACCCGAGTTCTGGTGACAACGCTGACTAAAAAAATGTCTGAGGATTTAACGGATTACTTGCTCGAGCAAGGTATTCGGGTCCGCTATTTGCACTCTGAGATCGATACCCTGCGCCGAGTTGAGTTGCTCCGCGAATTGCGGCTAGGGGAGTACGACGTACTGGTCGGTATCAACTTGCTTCGTGAAGGCTTGGACTTACCTGAAGTCTCACTTGTTTCGATTTTGGATGCAGACAAAGAAGGATTTCTACGAAGCCATCGCAGCTTGATTCAAACGATTGGCCGCGCGGCGCGTAACGTCTCGGGTGAAGTACACATGTACGCCGATAAAATCACGGAATCCATGCGAGTGGCAATTGACGAAACTAATCGTCGGCGGGCTAAGCAAGTTGCTTACAACTTGGAGCACGGCCTGGATCCACAACCGTTACGCAAAAAGATTGCCGATATTACTGACTTAATTTCTAGGGAAGATGACGATACCGAATTGTTCATGGCCGAACAGAAATCTGGAGTTCGAATACCAACTTCAGTTCGCGAAAATCTACGCAGCATCCCGGCTCGAGATTTGGGTGACTTAATCGATCAGTTGTCAGAGCAAATGCGCACTGCAGCTAGCGAATTGCAGTTTGAGGTTGCCGCGCGGTTGCGAGATGAGATTCACGAATTGAAGAAGGAACTACGACAAATGTCGCAGGCGGGTCACGTTTAGATCTGGTCGCTGTGGGTAGGGTTGACAAATGAACGTTTCTACCGCTCTCTGGATTATGACCCTCGGTATCCTCGCAGCTGCCTTTATTTTGGATTTTGTGGTTGTAGATGCCAGACCACACGTTTTTGGTCCTAAACAAGCAGCCCGTTGGGTGGTTGCATACATAATTGCAGCGCTGTTGTTTGCCGTCTTCGTTTGGAATTATTTTGGCGCTGAATACGGCCAACAATTCCTAGCAGGCTGGATAACTGAGTACAGCCTTTCCGTGGATAACCTTTTCGTATTCATCGTTCTTATGTCCTCATTTGCGGTACCTGAAATATTGAAGCATCGAGTCCTACTGATTGGCGTCGCAATAGCTATCGTGCTGCGAGGACTCCTCATAGTGGTTGGCGCCGCTGCCATTTCTAGATTTGCTGCCACGTTCTACGTATTTGCGGCTTTCTTGCTTTACACAGCTATTTCGGTTTGGCGCTCCCACGACGAAGAACCAGACCTAGAAGGCAATGGACTGATCCGACTTGTTGAAAGGTACTTTGCAACTACGCGTGAATACGTCGGCACCAAACTTTCTGTGAAAATTGATGGCAAGCGATTTATCACACCACTCTTCGTAGTGATTCTTGCAGTTGGAACCACAGACTTACTCTTTGCGCTGGATTCAATTCCAGCCATCTTTGGCCTCACCAAAGAACCCTATTTAGTTTTTGCGGCTAATGCCTTTGCGCTCATGGGATTACGTCAGTTGTATTTCTTGCTTGATGGACTACTTGCAAAGATCATCTACTTGGCCCGAGGTCTAGCTATAATTCTGGGGTTTATCGCGATAAAGCTTTTCTTGGAAGCGCTAGCTGGCACTACTGACCTGCACCCGCCTCATGTCACAATTGAGCAATCTTTGACCTTTATCGCAACTGTTTTAGGGGTAACGGTAGTTACGAGCTTGGTTGCCGTGCGCCGGTCTCCAGAATTGGCAAAGCACTCGGAGATTTCTCACGCAGTTGAAGAGTCCGAAGAACACCGCGGTGAAGGAATTGAGCACCTTGGATCAGGAGATTTGCAAGCCTGAGGATTCAATGGTTCGTGTGCATGCTGGCTGGATCTGCGATGCGCTCGAGGAGGTCGACAACTAGCATAGAAGCGTGGTTGATCAACTAATTGTCAGAGGCGCTCGGGAACATAACCTCAAAGACATCAATATTGATCTGCCTCGCGATTCGCTAATTGTATTTACCGGGCTATCTGGCTCAGGTAAGTCATCATTGGCATTTGACACAATTTTTGCGGAAGGTCAACGTCGGTACGTTGAATCTTTGTCCGCGTATGCCCGGCAATTCCTTGGGCAAATGGATAAGCCTGATGTGGATTTTATTGAGGGCCTATCGCCAGCGGTATCAATCGATCAAAAATCCACTAATCGCAATCCGCGCTCAACTGTGGGAACTATCACTGAGGTTTACGATTACTTGCGCCTGCTTTTCGCGCGAGCTGGGCGACCACATTGCCCAGACTGCGGCCGACCAATCGCAAGGCAATCCCCACAGCAAATTGTGGATCGAATTTTGGAAATCAAAGAAGGCACCAGATTCCAGTTACTAGCTCCTGTCATCAGAGAACGTAAAGGGGAATATGCAGAACTGTTTCGTAGTCTGCAGTCGCAAGGATTTGCGCGAGCTCGTATCGACGGTGTGGTTTATCCGTTGGAAGAGCCACCAAAACTTAAGAAACAGGAAAAGCACACGATCGAAGTTGTGGTAGACCGACTTGCAGTTAAAGCAGATGCAGCGCGCAGGCTCACTGACAGCGTAGAAACCGCCCTGCGATTATCCGGTGGACTTGTGACTCTTGAGTTCGTGGACCTGCCCGAGGATGATCCAGAGCGCGAGCGCATGTTTAGCGAGCACTTGGTCTGCTTATTCGATGGCAATCAATTCGAAGAGCTAGAGCCAAGATCATTTTCTTTCAATTCACCATTTGGTGCCTGCCCAGAATGCACTGGTCTTGGCATCAGAATGGAAGTAGATGTGGACTTGGTTATCCCAAATCCGGATCTTTCGCTATCTGAAGGTGCAATCGATCCGTGGGCATCGGGACACATCTTTGATTATTTCTTTCGGCTAACTAAAGCGCTTTCCAAAGAACTGGAATTCGATCTAGAGATTCCGTGGAAAAAGCTCCCAGTAAAAGCCCGTAACGCGCTATTGCATGGCCATGACCATGAAGTCCAGGTTAAGTACAAGAATCGTTATGGCAGACAACGCACTTATTCAACTGGGTTCGAAGGCGTTATTCAATACATTGAGCGAAAGCATCAAGAATCAGAGAGTGATTCAAGCCGTGAAAAACTCGAAGGGTACATGCGCGAAGTTCCGTGCCCGGCATGTCATGGTGCGCGCCTGAAACCACTGTCACTTGCAGTAACACTTAACGAAAAGAGCATTGCCCAGATTGCTGAGCTACCAATTGGAGAATGTGCTGAATTCCTAAAGGTACTTGAACTATCGCCACGCGAACGCGCAATCGCTGATCGAGTGTTGAAAGAAGTAAATGAACGATTAGCTTTCTTGATTGATGTTGGCTTGGATTATTTGTCGCTGGAACGGCCCGCTGGATCATTGGCTGGTGGGGAAGCGCAGCGAATTCGTCTGGCTACTCAGATTGGTAGTGGCCTTACCGGTGTCTTGTATGTTCTGGATGAACCAAGTATTGGATTACACCAACGAGATAACCATCGACTTATCGAGACTTTAATTCGACTTCGTGACCTGGGAAATACCTTGATTGTGGTGGAGCACGATGAAGACACCATTCGTACTGCCGACTGGATCGTTGATATCGGACCAGGTGCTGGCGAGCACGGTGGTCATGTGGTTTCGAGCGGATCATATGAAAAGTTGATCAAAACTAAAGAATCACTAACTGGCCAGTACTTATCAGGCAAGAAATCTATTGCGGTACCAGCGATCCGACGCCCGGTTGATAAGTCAAGAATGCTTACTATTCACGGAGCCAAAGAACATAACTTGGCGGATGTAAAGGTAGACATCCCGCTCGGAGTTTTTGCCGCAGTCACTGGCGTATCTGGCTCTGGAAAATCGACCCTTATTAATGACATTTTGTACAACGTGCTTGCTCGAGACTTAAACGGAGCGCGCACGGTTCCAGGTCGCCACAAAAAAATTGATGGTATAGATCAGCTAGACAAAGTAGTACACGTTGATCAAAGTCCAATCGGTAGAACTCCGCGATCGAATCCAGCGACTTACACCGGAGTTTTCGATCACGTGCGCAAGTTATTTGCTGATACCCCGGAAGCGAAAATGCGGGGATACCAACAAGGTAGATTCTCTTTCAACGTTAAGGGCGGTCGCTGTGAATCCTGTTCGGGAGATGGCACCTTAAAGATCGAGATGAATTTCTTGCCCGATGTATATGTTCCGTGCGAAGTTTGTCACGGAGCAAGATACAACCGTGAAACTTTGGAAGTGCATTACAAGAAGAAGACCATTGCCGATGTCTTGAATATGCCGGTTGAAAAAGCCTTGGAATTTTTTGCAGCCATTCCGGCAATTGCTAGGCATTTACAGACCTTGGTTGATGTTGGCCTGGGGTACGTTCGCCTGGGTCAACCTGCAACAACATTAAGTGGTGGCGAAGCGCAGCGCGTGAAACTCTCGTCAGAATTGCAAAAGCGCTCAACTGGCCGCACGGTCTATGTATTGGATGAGCCGACTACCGGCTTGCATTTCGAAGACGTCAGAAAATTGTTAATAGTTCTGCACTCCTTAGTTGAAAAAGGCAATACCGTAATTGTCATCGAGCACAATTTAGATGTAATTAAGACTGCAGACTGGGTTATTGACATGGGACCAGAGGGTGGTTCCGGTGGCGGCAAAGTAGTTGTGACTGGGACACCGGAAGATGTTGCAAATCATAAATCTAGTCACACCGCTAAGTACTTGAAACCATTGTTAACTGTAGGAAAGCCTTCGCCTAAGAAGTAGCTGTGCAGATCTCCGATAAACCCAAAGATATCCCGACTGAGCCAGGGGTTTATCGTTGGCGTGATTCCCAAGATCGTGTCATTTATGTTGGCAAAGCCAAGAACTTACGCAGCCGAATCAATTCATATTTTGCATCCGAGTTGCATCCGCGTACGCAATCTATGGTGACAACAGCAACTAGTTTGGATTGGGTAACAGTTCGCACCGAGACTGAAGCACTGCAGCTTGAATACGCCTGGATTAAGGAATTCGATCCAAATTTCAACGTCAGGTATCGCGATGACAAAAGCTATCCTTACCTTGCAATTTCAACTGGAGAAGAATTTCCCCGTGCCTTTGTTTATCGCGGTGATAAGCGCAAAGGGGTCACTTATTTTGGTCCTTACGTGCAAGCATGGGCCATCCGGGATTCGTTAGACCACTTATTGCGGGTATTCCCAGTTCGCAGTTGCACCTCTGGGGTGTACCGAAATGCTAAAGCGAGTGGCCGACCCTGTTTACTGGCACATATAGATCGATGCAGCGCGCCGTGTGTGGGCCGAGTCAGCGCCGATGAGCATCGCGAGGTAGTTAACTCCTTGATGTCATTCATGTCGGGTAACTCAAAAGCAATTATGGCTGATTTAGCAAAACGTATGCAGTCTGCTTCAACGGCGCAAGACTATGAACAAGCAAGCGTGCTGCGTGATGATCTTGCTGCGTTAGAGCGGGTGCAAGAGAAAAGCGTAGTTGTCCTGCCGGATGACACTTTTGCAGACGTTGTTGGATTACATCACGACGACCTACAGTCTGCAGTTCAGGTGTTTAGTGTGCGAGGTGGTCGCATTGTTGGACAGCGCGGATTCTTCATGGAAAATGCGGTTGATGCGACTAGCGAATCTTTGATGACGGATGCATTGATGCACATTTATGCCACCGCAACAAAAGAGGAAATTCCCGGCGAAGTCTTGGTTAGTCACGAGCCAGAAAGCGCCGTTAGCTTGGCTGAGTTGCTGGGCGTGATTCGACAAACTCAAATTAGTGTGCGAGTTCCAGCTCGTGGCGACAAGCGGTTATTGATGGAGACTGTTCTCAACAATGCCGGACAATCACTCGGGCTACACAAGACTAAACGCTCTGCTGATCTAGTTACCAGAAGTAAGGCACTCGCTGAGATGCAGGAAGCCATCGGACTTCCTGATGCACCGCTTCGCATTGAATGTATCGACGTTTCGCATATTTCAGGATCAAACGTTGTGGCATCACTAGTGGTATTCGAAGATGGCATTCCAAAGAAGAAGGACTATCGACAATTCATCATCGATGATCCAAGAGACGACACGGCCTCGATCGCCCAAGTGGTTTCTCGTCGATTTAAGGATCACGACGAAGTGCGTCCTTATCGACCAAATCTGTTGGTTATCGACGGTGGTCTCCCACAAGTAAATGCCGCAGCCAAGGCTTTAGAAGCCAGCGGAATTGGCAACATGCATGTGATCGGTCTGGCTAAGCGCATGGAAGAGATCTGGAAACCCGGCGCTAAATACCCAATCATTTTGCCGCGCAATAGCGAAGCGCTCTTTATGCTGCAACGCGTCCGCGATGAAGCTCACAGGTTCGCAATCTCTTTGCATCGAAACCGACGATCTAAAGGGATGGTTGATAGTCGGTTGGATGACATTGCTGGATTAGGGCCGATTAAGAAAAGGGCCCTATTGGCACACTTTGGCTCACTCAAGAAGATTTCGCAAGCATCGCAAGACCAGTTGCAAGAAGTAGCAGGAATTGGACCTAGCCAAGCCGCTGAGATTTGGCAGTTCCTGGACCAAGATAATTCCCAGGATAGTGCAGTCAATACTGCCACAGGCGAGATAATTGAATCGTGAGTAATCCAGCTATCGACGTCGTTTTAGTAACGGGTATGTCCGGTGCTGGCCGGTCAACTGCAACTCGAGCTTTGGAAGACATCGGCTGGTTTGTTGTCGATAACTTGCCTCCCACACTGATGATTAATGTGGTGGATTATGTCGCGCAACGGACTGGATCACAAAAAGTTGCGGTAGTAGCTGATGTGCGTGGTGGACAGCTTTTTGACGAGTTGCAAGAGTCCTTAAAAGCAATCAAGTCCGCAGGCCACGATTTGCGCGTGTTATTCCTAGAGGCTGGCGATGAATCGCTAGTTCGCAGATACGAATCCAGTAGGCGACCACACCCACTACAACGTGACGACAGTTTGCTGGGCGCAGTTCAACGTGAGCGTAAGTTGCTCAGCGACTTACGGGCTGAAGCGGACATCGTGATTGACACCAGCAACTTGAATGTGCACGAATTGCGCCGTTCCATCGAAGGTTCATTTGGGGACGACGAGCATGCCAAGCTTCGCGCCACTGTGATGTCATTTGGATTTAAATACGGCATTCCATTGGATGCAGACTTGGTAGCCGATTTACGGTTTTTGCCTAACCCGTACTGGGATCCAAACCTAAAGGAATTGACTGGACTAGATGCTGCAGTTAATGACTATGTGGTGTCCAGCCCTGAAGCCCAGGACTTCTTAACAAAGTATGCGCAGATTATTGACTTAGTCGAAGACGGCTATGTCCGTGAAGGTAAAAGGTTTGTGACAATTGCTATGGGTTGCACCGGTGGCAAACATCGCAGCGTGGCAATGGCGGAGAATTTATCTGCTCGGTTAGTTAAGAGCGGGGTAGAAGTGCGAGTAGTGCATCGAGATTTAGGTCGCGAATAGTGACGTCAGCTCCAAATCGAGCACTTGATGTTGTCGCACTTGGTGGCGGCCATGGTTTAGCAGCAAGCCTGCAAGCATTGCGCCGCGTTACCCCGCACCTGACTGCGGTGGTTGGCGTAAGTGATGATGGCGGCAGTAGTGGCAGATTGCGCGAAGAATTTGGCATAGTGCCGCCAGGTGATTTGCGGATGGCATTAGCGGCGCTTTGTGGCGATGATACTTGGGGATCAACTTGGGCACGAGTGCTGCAACATAGATTCGCATCGCAAGGTGGACTAGACGGTCATTCACTTGGGAATTTATTGATCACTGCACTTTGGGAAGAAACTAATGATTTAGTCGAAGGCCTAGATTGGGTGGCTCGGCTACTCGACGCCAAAGGCAAAGTTCTCCCGCTATGTATTGAGCCCCTTGAAATTGTTGCAACTGTCAAGACAAATGCTGGCGAGCTAGTTGAAGTAACTGGCCAAGTTCAGGTAGCAACAACGCCGCATGAAATCCAATCCATCCGGCTCATTCCAGAGCAGCCAAACGTATGCGTGCAAGCGGTCGCTGCGGTGCGAAATGCCGACGTTGTAGTACTCGGACCAGGTTCTTGGTACACCAGCGTTCTTACCCATTTCCAAGTTGCGCAAATGGCACAGGCCTTGCACGACACCACGGCAACTAAGATTTTGGCGGTTAATTTGCGTCCGCAAACCGGCGAGACTGACGGCTACTCCGCCAGCCGCTATCTGGAAGTGCTAGCCAATAGTTACCCCGAATTTCATTTGGATTATGTACTTGCTGACCCAGATCACGTTGGTGATGTCCAAGAGCTGACCAAAATGGCCAACGCAGCAGGGGCAAAACTCGAACTAGCCAAACTGGCCAAGCCCCAAGGGCCCGCGGATCAGCACGATCCAGCTCTATTAGCCTCGGCGTTCACCTCGATATTCGCTCATGGCAGACTGACCTCATGGCAATGACAGCAGCAGTCAAGGACGAATTGAGTCGCTTGGCAGTTACCAAGAAATGCTGTCGTAAGGCTGAAGTCTCCGCATTGCTTAGATTCGCTGGCGGCTTACATATCGTCGGTGGCAAAATTGTTGTGGAAGCTGAATTAGATACTGGTCAAGCTGCCCGCCGCCTGCGCAGAGATCTTGCCGAGATATTTGGACACGAGAGCGAAGTATCCGTGCTATCTGGCGCGGGCATTCGCAAGGGCAGTCGCTATCTAGTACGCGTTGCCAACGAAGGAGAGCACTTAGCTAAGCAAGTTGGACTAGTCGATAGCGGCGGTCGTCCAATTCGTGGTTTGCCGCCACATATTGTGTCCGCCAGTTTGTGCGACGCCGAGGCCGCTTGGCGTGGTGCGTTTCTTGCTCATGGTTCATTAACAGAGCCTGGTCGCTCATCTTCACTTGAAATTACTTGCCCAGGCCCAGAGGCAGCGTTGGCGTTAGTAGGTAGTGCACGACGACTAGGGATAGTTGCGAAAGCCCGTGAAGTGCGAGGCGTAGATCGAGTTGTGATCCGAGATGGCGATGCGATCAGCGCATTGCTTACTCGAATTGGTGCTCATGAATCAGTCTTGGCTTGGGAAGAACGTCGGATGCGTCGTGAAGTTCGCGCAACTGCAAACCGACTCGCAAACTTCGATGATGCAAACTTACGCCGATCGGCTCGTGCGGCTGTGGCTGCTGGAGCACGCGCGGCTCGCGCCATCGAAATTTTAGGTGATGAAATCCCGGCTCACTTACTTGAGGCTGGACAACTGCGCGTCACGCACCAACAGGCAAGTTTGGAAGAGCTAGGGGCACTAGCTGACCCAACAATGACCAAAGATGCCATTGCTGGACGGATCCGCAGATTATTGGCGATGGCTGATAAACGTGCCTCTGACTTGGGCATCCCTAACACTGAAGCGGGCTTAACGGCTGATATGCTCGAGCAATAGGCAGTTAGTCCTTAATCCATAGTCTGCACGCGTTAATACCTGTTACGCGTCAATAAAGGAGACTGGTAATGAGCGTACGTGTCGGAATTAACGGTTTTGGTCGCATTGGTCGCAATTACTTTCGTGCCATTGCAGCAACTGGTGCTGACATCGAAATTGTTGGCATCAATGACTTAACTGACAATAAGACGCTAGCTCACTTACTTAAGTACGATTCAATTCTTGGGCGACTAGGAAAAGAAGTTACTTACACAGACGACTCCATCATCGTTGATGGCAAGTCAATTACGGTAACTTCCGAACGCGATCCAAGTGCCTTGCCTTGGGGCAAGCTTGGCGCAGACATTGTCATTGAATCCACGGGACATTTCACAGATGCAACTAAAGCAGCTGGCCACATTGCCGCAGGCGCCAAGAAGGTAATTATTTCTGCGCCCGCTAGCAATGAAGATGTCACGATCGTAATGGGAGTAAACCACGACACTTACGATCCGCGACAGCACAATATCATTTCGAATGCATCCTGCACTACAAACTGTCTGGCCCCAATGGCTAAAGCAATTCACGACGCATTCGGTATTGACCATGGATTGATGACCACTATCCATGCGTACACCAACGATCAAGTTATCTTAGATTTTCCGCATCCGGATCTACGACGCTCTCGAGCTGCTGCTACGAATTTGATTCCAACTACTACTGGAGCAGCTAAGGCAATTGGCTTAGTTATGCCAGAGCTCAAAGGCAAGTTAGATGGTTATGCCATGCGCGTGCCAGTGCCAACTGGTTCTGCGACAGATCTAACAGCGGTGCTAAAAAAGTCAGTGACCAAAGAAGAAGTAAATGCAGTAGTTAAAGCCGCGGCCGAAGGTGCGCTAAAGGGCTACCTCACCTATACCGAAGATCCAATTGTCTCTTCTGACATCGTTACCGATCCAGCGTCTTGTATTTTCGATGCCTCACTAACTGTTGCCATGGGAAGCACAATCAAGGTCGTTGGTTGGTATGACAACGAGTGGGGCTATTCAAATCGATTAGTAGATATCACTAAATTTGTTGGGGCCAAGCTTTAACACATGTCGATTCGCGGAATAGATCAGTTCGATGTTGCTGGAAAAGTAGTTTTCGTTCGTTCTGATTTAAATGTGCCACTAGAAGCTGGCCAAATCACAGATGATGGCCGGATTCGTGCCAGCGTGCCAACGATTGAAAACTTGCGCAGCAGGGGAGCAAGAGTTGTAATCCTTGCGCACTTAGGGCGACCAAAAGGCGAGCCAGATGCTAAAAATTCATTGGCACCAGCCGCGACTCGGTTAGGTGAAATTCTGAAATGCGAAGTTCCACTCGCATCGGATGTCTGTGGCGATAGTGCGGCCACTGTTATTGGACACCTAAATGATGGCGAAGTAGCCATGCTAGAGAACGTTCGGTTTGATCCACGCGAAACTAGCAAGGCTACCGATCAGCGTCGGGAATTAGCTTCTGAATGGGCAAAGTTGGGGGACCTGTACGTAAGCGATGGGTTTGGCGTAGTTCATCGCGACCAAGCATCTGTTACAGAACTGGCCGCTGCTTTGCCACATGCTGCAGGTTTACTTGTGAAAGCCGAAGTCGAGGTATTTGCAAAGGTGCTCGGCCAACCTGATCGACCATACGTTGTGGTTTTAGGTGGATCCAAAGTGAGTGACAAACTCAAAGTGATCGAAAACTTAATCTCCAATGTTGATCGATTAATCATTGGCGGCGGAATGTGCTTCACATTCTTGGCTGCCTTAGGAAAATCAGTTGGATCTTCGTTACTGGAAACTGAGCAAATTGAGAACGTAAAAAATATTTTGCAGACTGCTAAAACAGTTGGCGTTGAGATCATACTGCCGGTAGATGTGGTGATCGCTGACAAATTTGCCGCAGATGCAAATACCCAAATTGTTTCAGTTGACGATATCCCCGATGGCTGGATGGGTCTAGACATTGGCCCAAAAACTATTGATATTTTCCAAGCAAAGCTTGGCGATGCTAAAACTATCGTTTGGAATGGTCCGATGGGTGTTTTTGAAATGGCGGCGTTTGCAACCGGAACTAAAGCAGTCGCAGAAGCGATGACTAAGAATTCTGGCATGACGGTTGTAGGCGGCGGAGACTCAGCGGCAGCTGTGAGATTGCTTAAGGTAGATGAATCTAAGTTTTCACATATCTCCACCGGTGGCGGAGCTAGCTTAGAGTTTTTAGAGGGCAAATCCTTGCCTGGCATATCAGTCCTGGAGGACAACTAAATGGCGCGTATCCCATTAATGGCAGGAAACTGGAAAATGAACCTCAATCACATTGAGGCTATTGCACTAGTCCAGAAGTTGGCATACACATTTAATGCTGAAGATTTTGCGGCACTTGAAATCGCGGTGATCCCGCCATTCACGGACATCAGATCAGTGCAAACTTTGGTTGACGGCGACAAGATAGCACTGAAGTATGGTGCTCAAGATTTGGCTAAGGCTGACAAGGGTGCTTTCACCGGCGAGATTAGTGGACCTATGTTGGCCAAGCTTGGATGCACGTTTGTAATCGTTGGTCACTCTGAGCGACGCGAGTATCACGGCGAGAATGACCAGACAGTAAATCTAAAAGTGCAGGCTGCTCTGCGCAACGGAATCACTCCGATTGTCTGCGTCGGTGAAGGATCAGAAGTTCGTAACGCTGGCGAACAGGTTTCTCACACTTTGCGTCAATTGGACGCAGCACTTGCGGGCGTTTCTTCTAAAGACGTGGCGAACTTAGTAATTGCGTATGAGCCAGTTTGGGCCATTGGCACCGGTGAGGTAGCGACTCCGGCTGACGCTCAGGAAGTATGCGGGGCGATCCGGGACCAGATTCGTAACGTCCACGGATCTGCAGCCGATCAAGCGCGCGTTCTGTACGGCGGCTCGATGAAGGCCGATAACGTAGCAGCATTAATGAAAGAAGCAGATATTGATGGGGGATTAGTCGGCGGAGCATCCCTAGATCCTGATGAGTTTGTCTCGGTTTGTCGCTATCGGATGCACCCGTAGAATAGAACTACCCCAGAACCAGAAGGTGAAAAAATGATTGCAGCATTCCAGGTTGTCCTAGCTATAACCAGCATCTTGCTCATTGTTTTAGTTTTGCTTCATAAAGGTAAGGGTGGGGGACTTTCCGATCTTTTTGGTGGCGGCATGAGTTCATCACTTGGTGGATCATCAGTAGCCGAACGAAATCTAGACCGCATCACAATTGCGTTAGCCCTCATTTGGACGGCTGCCATTGTGGGCCTTGGACTTTTAATTAAAACAGCGTAAGAAAAACAGGAGTACAAAATGGCTAGTGGTAGTGCTATTCGCGGCAGTCGTGTCGGAGCCGGCCCAATGGGTGAGGCAGAACGCGGCGAAGCAGCTCCTCGCATCTACCTACCGTTTTATTGCGCATCCGGTCATGAAACCACACCGAGTTTCGCTCATGATGCAGAACTTCCAGAAGAGTGGGATTGTCCAAAGTGTGGCCTGCCAGCAGGTACCGATAAGGAAAATCCTCCAGTACTTGCAAAGACTGAGCCATACAAGACTCACTTGGCTTATGTAAAGGAACGTCGTAACGATAAAGATGGCAAAGGCATTTTGGACGAGGCCCTTGCTAAGTTACGCGGCAAGTAAAAACTAATTCAGAATTTCCTGCGCGGCTGCAACAATTGCGTCGCTGGTAATTCCAAACTCGGCATACAACTTCTCAGCACCTGCTGAAGCGCCGAAATGCTCCAAGCTAATGCATCTTCCACCGGAACCCACGTACTTCCACCAACCCTGAGCAATGCCGGCTTCAACTGAAACTCGAGCTGTTACAGCATGGGGCAAAACACTCTCGCGGTAATCAGCACTTTGAGCATCAAACCATTCCAAACATGGCGCAGAAACTACTCGCGTAGAGACGCCAGCACTTTCTAGTGTGACTTGGGCGGTTAGAGCTAGCGAAACCTCGGAACCGGTTGCAATCAGAATTACTTCTGGATCGCGGGAACTTTCAACGAGTACGTATGCGCCTTTACTAACCTTCGCCACATCGCTAGTAGCAGCACTAGCTATAACAGGTAGATTCTGGCGCGACAGACACAAGCCTGCTGGTTTGTTGGATTCCAACACAATGCGCCAAGCTGTGGCTGTTTCATTGGCATCCGCTGGCCTAATGACGTTCAGATTAGGAATCGCACGCAACGCCCACAGATGCTCAACTGGTTGATGCGTTGGGCCATCTTCGCCCAGTCCGATTGAGTCGTGTGTCCAAACGTATGTAACTGGCAAATTCATTAATGCCGAAAGTCGAACTGCACCGCGCATGAAGTCGCTGAATACCAAGAAGGTTCCCGCGAATGGTCGAGTTAAGCCACCAAGTGCCATACCGTTCATCGCGCAACCCATCGCAAACTCTCGAATGCCGTAGTGAATGATTCGGCCACCAACATTTGCGCCAGGCATACTGCTGCTGGCCGGCAAGAATGAACCGGAATGCTCAATTGTCGTTAAGTTGCTATCGCCCAGGTCTGCTGATCCACCCCAAAATTCAGGTAGCACACTTGCGATTGCATTTATCGTGTCGCCAGAGGCCTTGCGCGTGGCTACCGATGCACCTGGTTCAAACTTTGGAATGACACTATGCCAGTCATTTGGAAACTCGCGCGCGCTCATTCGCCTAAATAGTGAGGCGTTATCAGGATTGGTTTGTTCCCATGTAGCTAACATTGCGTTCCAGTCCTGATGGGCAGCTGCGCCACGTTGTGCAACCTCGCGAGCATGCGCTAACACTTCGGTTGGCACTGCAAAACTTTGCTGCGGATCTAGACCCAGGATCTCTTTAGTGGCTGCGACCTCGACATCGCCTAATGCAGATCCGTGAACTTTGCCAGTATTTTGTAAATTTGGAGCTGGCCAACCAATGATGTTTCGTACCCGAATCAAAGTCGGTTTCTCATTTTGAGATGTCGCTTGGGCAATTGCGGCATCCAACTTCGCAACATCGATGCTGCCATCAGCTTTCATGTCGACGTGACTTACATTCCAGCCATACGACTGATAGCGCGCAAGCACATCTTCGGAGAATGAAACCGCAGTGTCACCTTCAATGCTGATGTGATTGTCGTCGTAAAGGACTACTAAGTTGGAAAGTTGTTGATGTCCGGCAAGTGACGATGCTTCGGAGGTAACACCTTCCTGCAAGCAACCGTCTCCTGCAATCACCCAGATTCGATGATCGAACGGGCTTTCGCCAGGCTTGGACTCGCTATCAAGCAGATTGCGAACGTAACGGGCATCCATTGCCATACCAACTGCAGTGGCTAATCCAGTTCCCAATGGTCCGGTAGTGGCTTCAACACCAGCGGTATGGCCGTATTCGGGATGCCCAGGAGTACGGCTTTCCCAAGTTCTAAAGGATTTCAAATCTTCTAACTCAAGTCCGTATCCACTTAAGAAAAGTTGGATGTAGAGCGTGATGCTGCTGTGGCCATTTGAAAGTACAAAACGATCGCGACCCAGCCAAGTCGGATCAGCAGGATCATGTTTTAGCCATTTTTGGAAGAGTAGGTAAGCCATTGGAGCCAAACTCATCGCAGTGCCGGGATGACCATTACCGACCTTTTGCACACTATCCATTGCCAACCCGCGAGCAGCAAGTACGGCGCGATCGTCTAAGTCAGTCCAAATCAATTTAGTCACAGACCAAGGTTATCTAGTGGGTGTTCACGACGCGCAGAAGGCGCGGGTAGGCTCAAGTTGTGTCATCCCACCTCAGAGATAGTGGCCATATCGGTCAAGACTCATCTACGTGGATTACCCCAACCTGGCGGGCGTATCTAGTCCTAACCAAGCCTCGCATTATTGAGCTGTTACTAGTTACAACTATCCCGACCATGTTCCTTGCTGCTGACGGTTTCCCAAATTGGGCATTAGTTTGCTGGACTCTTATCGGTGGCACGTTGGCCGCAGGGGGAGCAAACGTTCTCAACTGCTACCTAGATCGTGACATCGATGCGCTGATGCACCGCACCGAGAATCGACCTTCCGCAACCGGCCAAATTAGTGGACGAAACACCATAATCTTCGGCTTGGTGCTATCGCTACTGTCGGTTCTGTTTTTGGCAATCACGGTGAACTCCATATCAGCCGGTCTTGCTGGATTTGCGATCGCCTTTTACGTATTCGGATACACCATGTTGCTAAAGCGTCGTACTACCCAAAACATTGTTTGGGGCGGCGCAGCTGGTTGTATGCCAGTTTTGATTGGCTGGAGCGCGGTTACTGGATCCCTATCTTGGACGCCAGTGGTGCTGTTCTTGATTGTTTTCTTTTGGACGCCGCCACATTATTGGCCGCTTTCCATGAGCTACCGAGATGAATACGCCGCTGCCGGAGTTCCCATGTTGCCTGTTGAGAAATCTTCAGCTGAGGTTGCCGTGCAAATCATTAGATATTCTTGGGTGATGGTTGCGATCTCATTGTCGCTGATTCCAATTGGTCACATGAACTGGCTCTACAGTCTGATTGCAGTCGCAAGTGGCGCAATTTTTTTGTACGAGGCATATGCGTTGCAAACTAGAGTTCGTAACGACGCGCTCGACTTATTGCCAATGAAACTTTTTCATTGGTCAATTACATATTTGTCATTGATTTTTTTGGCCATTGGTATCGACCCATTTGTTGGCTAACGCTTAGTTAAGACCGCGAGTGTTTCGCGCAAGATACAGACGTACTGAATAGATCCAAAGTAGACATGCGCCTAATACGTGAACCGTCACCAATGCCCAAGGCAAGCCAGTGAAGTATTGCGTATATCCAACGAAACCTTGGGCTACGCAAATCGCCAGAACAATCCAGGCTTGCCGAACAACCAATTTCGGTGCATTAGTCGCACGCAGTGCAATTAGTAATCCAATGGTGAGGCCGACAAATAGTAAGACGATGTCTGCGTGTAGCCATGAAATTGTTCGAGGATCAAATCCAAGTCGAACGACATCACTTGAGTCACCTGCGTGCGGACCTGATCCTGTAACTAACGTGCCCATGAAAATAACCAGTAAAGCTAGCCACACATGCATTTTCATTGCGAAGTCAATTGGTTGTACGACTTGCAAGTTAACGGGGGCGTCATCGGGTTCTTGAGCCCTCGTCAATAAATTCTGAGCAACCGTAATCAATCCGATAGAAAGCATGAAGTGCGCAGCAACTGTTAATGGGTGCAACCCTGTGAGGACCGTGATGCCGCCAAGAATTGCTTGCGCAAAAATTCCAGCTAAGGTTCCGACAGCGAGAATGGTTAGGCTTCTACGCTTCGCTAATCCACTTGCGAAGCGCTGTCGGTTGTGACTGCGTACGGCAGCAATTGTTGCCACCGCAACAATCACCAAAACAAAAGTGAGTAAGCGATTCCCGAATTCCACGTATTTGTGCCAGGACTGGGTTTGCGCGGAAGTTGGTGCGATAGAGCCGTCAACGCATTCCGGCCAGGTAGGGCACCCAAGGCCCGAGGAAGTAAGTCGAACTACTGCGCCGGTCAAAACGATCCCAGTTTGCACCAGCAAATTCGCAATCAGAGTTCTGCGTTGCCAGGTCTTAAGGGAGCTAGGGGACACGCTTACAGCCTAGATGTCCAATAACCACGGCGCAGATTGGGGTCCGACCACCCCAAAGGTGCGGAATTACGATATTTACGCAACAATAAGGTTGTGAAATTCGAAGGAACGGCAGCGGCTACGGTAGCGCGTACTTTGTTGCAGGCCGGACCGTCTACCGCAACAGATATTGCGGACACATTAGGACTATCTGGCGCAGCAGTTCGCAAGCAACTAGATCAACTTTTGCACCTAGGTTTAGTTGAATCCAGTGAACGAGCACCTTATGGACCAGCAGCTTTAGATTCCAAACGAGGTCGCGGTAGACCATCGCGAGTATTTATGTTGACTTCAGCTGGCCGAGCCAGATTTGGAGAACAGCAAGAGAGTTTGGGATTGAGCGCCGTTAAATACCTAAACAACACTTCTGGTGCTGGCGCCGTAATTGATTTCGCCACCAGCGTTGCAAGTGATTTTGTTGCCAGGCACATCGAGATAACCGAGTTGGGCACAATTGAAGAACGCGCGGTTGCACTTATCGAAGCTCTTAATCAAGATGGCTATGCCGCAACAGAAACTGAAGGACTCTACGGCTCCACTCAAATCTGCCAACACAATTGCCCAATGGGCGACATTGCAATCGAATTTCCAGCAATGTGTGAAGCAGAAACCAAGGCATTTTCGGAACTCACTGGAGTTCACGTAACTCGACTAGCAACAATCGCAAAAGGTAACGCAGTTTGTACGACATTAGTTCCACACACTCGAAGGGAAAACGCATGACAACCCAACAGGAGCATTTAGATGCACTCGGAAATTACGATTTCGGATGGCATGACAGTGATCACGCAGGTAGCAATGCACGACGCGGCATCAACGAAGAAGTGGTTCGCAATATCTCGGGCCTAAAGAATGAACCGCAATGGATGCTTGACCTACGCTTAAAAGGATTTAACCTATTTGGGAAAAAGCCGATGCCTAACTGGGGTAGCGACTTGTCAGGGATTGACTTCGACAACATCAAATATTTTGTGCGTTCCACTGAGAAGCAAGCAACTAGCTGGGATGAACTGCCGGAAGACATCAAGAACACCTACGACCGCCTAGGCATCCCAGAGGCTGAGAAGCAACGACTAGTCGGTGGCGTAGCTGCGCAGTACGAATCCGAAGTTGTTTACCACAAGATTCGCGAGGACCTAGAAGAACTAGGTGTAATTTTCGTAGATACGGATACAGGTTTACGCGAGCACGAAGAATTGTTCCGGGAATACTTTGCAACCGTGATTCCAGTTGGAGACAACAAGTTTGCCGCTCTGAACACTTCAGTATGGTCCGGTGGTTCGTTCATTTATGTGCCAAAGGGCGTTCACGTGGACATTCCATTACAGGCATACTTCCGAATTAACACCGAAAACATGGGTCAATTCGAACGTACTCTGATCATTGTTGATGAAGGCGCGTACGTTCACTACGTTGAGGGTTGCACTGCGCCAACTTATTCAAGTGATTCACTGCATTCAGCAGTCGTGGAAATTATTGTTAAAAAGGGTGGACGCTGCCGTTACACCACAATTCAAAACTGGTCTAACAATGTTTATAACTTGGTAACCAAGCGTGCAGTTGCCCACGAAGGCGCAACTATGGAATGGGTCGATGGAAACATCGGGTCTAAAGTAACCATGAAATACCCAGCAATCTGGCTACAAGGTCCACATGCTAAGGGTGAAACGCTTTCTGTGGCTTTTGCTGGCGAAGGACAGCATCAGGACGCTGGAGCCAAGATGGTTCACGCAGCACCACTAACGTCCTCATCAATCATCAGTAAGTCTGTGGCTCGCGGTGGCGGTCGTACGTCCTACCGTGGTCTGGTTCAGGTACTTGACGGTGCTTACGGAAGTAAGAGCACAGTTCGTTGTGATGCTTTACTAGTCGATGACATATCTCGTTCTGATACATACCCGTATGTTGATGTTCGTGAAGATGACGTATCGCTTGGTCACGAAGCCTCAGTTTCCAAAGTCTCCGAAGATCAGTTGTTTTACTTGATGTCTCGTGGACTTGATGAAGCAGAAGCTATGGCTATGATCGTGCGCGGATTCATCGAGCCGATTGCACGTGAACTACCCATGGAATATGCCCTAGAACTTAATCGACTAATTGAACTTCAAATGGAAGGAGCGGTTGGCTAGAGATGACCGCTACTACCGAACACATTGAACGCGAAGTTGCGATAGTTCCACCGAAGGATCACACTCCTGTGATCCGATCTCTGGATCCAAGTGATTTCCCAACTCCTACAAGTCGTGATGAAGAGTTTCGTTTTACTCCGATGTCAAAACTTCGTGACTTACATAAAGGTGATGTGCCAACCACTGGTGGCGTGGCAATCGCTGTTAACAAAGTTCCAGGTGCAACATTCGAACTGACTTCCGCTAAAACCGGAGAGCGTCAGGGGTTCACTGACAAGATCGCCGCTGGTGCATGGGCGAACGTTGATTCAGTATCAACCTTAACGATCTCAGCAGACGCGCAACTTGAAGAATCGGTTGTCGTTTCAGTAGTTGGCTCAGGCGCAGTCTCTTATGGTCAACTCGACATCAACGTTGAGAAGTTCGCAAAAGCTGTTGTAATCGTAGATCACATTGGTGATGCAACTTATGCAGGCAACATTGACATCAATGTTGCAGATGGCGCGAGTATTTGCGTTGTCTCATTGCAAGATTGGGATGCCAAAGCCGTGCACTTGGCGCAGCATCGAATCACCCTGGGACGAGATTCATCAGCCAAGCATGTGTTGATCACTCTTGGTGGAGAAGTTGTGCGAATTCTGCCGAGCGTGGTTTACACCGCGCCAGGTGGCCAAGCTGAACTTTTTGGACTGTATTTTGCTAGCGCTGGTCAACATGCTGAGCATCGGTTGTTCGTTGACCATAGCCAGGCTAACTGCCGTAGCAATGTCGTTTACAAGGGTGCCTTAGACGGAGAAGATGCACACACAGTTTGGGTTGGTGATGTGTTAATCCGAGCTAATGCAGTTGGAACTGACACCTACGAAATCAATCGCAATTTGGTTCTAAGCGGTGGCGGTCGGGCAGACTCAGTTCCTAATCTTGAGATCGAAACTGGCGAAATTGTCGGAGCCGGGCACGCAAGTACAACGGGTCGTTTTGACGACGAGCAATTGTTTTACTTACAGTCGCGCGGAATCACTCCGGACGAAGCGCGCAAGCTAGTGCTTCGTGGCTTCTTTGAAGACCTGCTCGGTCAAATTTCAGTTCCAGAAATCAACGATCGAGTCCGCACCAGTATCGAAACGCGTCTTGGCGGTCACATCTAATGTCCACAATGTTTGAAACGATTCGCGTATCACAACTGCAGGAATCGAAGCCATTTAAGGTGGTTGTCGAGGGGCAAGACATTTTGCTTGCCAAAATTGCTGACCAGGTCTATGCAGTTAGCGATATTTGCACACATTCCGAAGTCTCACTTTCCGAAGGAGACATCGAAGGATGCTCAATCGAGTGCTGGCTGCACGGATCATCCTTTGACCTTCGATCCGGCGCTGCTTCTGGGCCACCAGCCACTTCAGATCTGCAAACGTACAAAGTTGTAATCGAAGAAAACCAAACAGATCCAATGATTTTTGTTTCACTATCCGAAAGCACGAGGAGTTAGTCATGTCAGTAATTGAAATTAAGGGTTTGACTGTACAGGTCACTACCGAAGACGGTCCAAAGGACATTCTTCGTGGGGTCGACTTGACGGTAAAGGCCGGCGAAGTCCATGCACTCATGGGACCAAATGGCTCAGGTAAATCCACTCTTGCGTACGCAATTGCAGGTCATCCGAAGTACTCAATCACCGGCGGTTCAGTAACCCTTGATGGACAAGATGTGCTTGCCATGTCAGTGGACGAGCGCGCTCGCGCTGGACTATTTTTGGCAATGCAGTACCCAGTTGAAGTTCCAGGCGTTTCGATTTCTAATTTCTTGCGCACTTCAATCACTGCAATTCGTGGCGAAGCGCCAAACCTACGTCACTGGATCAAGGAATTGAAGGAGTCCATGGCTGGGCTTCAGATTGATCCACAGTTTGCTGAGCGCAATGTTAACGAAGGTTTCTCCGGCGGCGAGCGCAAACGTACTGAAATTCTGCAGATGGAACTGATCCATCCAAAGATCGCAGTTTTGGACGAAACCGACTCAGGCCTAGACGTGGATGCATTACGCGTAGTATCCGAAGGCATCAACCGAGTTTGTGCAAAAGGTGAAACCGGCGTGCTGCTGATCACTCACTTCACTCGCATCTTGAAGTATGTAAAGCCAGATTTCGTTCACGTATTTTACGATGGTCGCATTGTTCGCGAAGGTGGATCCGAGCTAGCTGATGAGATTGAGGCCAACGGTTACGCGCAATTTGTAACTGCCTAACTTTATGAGTGCATTAGACGTCGCATCGATTCGTGCGGACTTTCCAATCCTGAAACGGACAGTCCGTAACGATCGACGTTTGGTGTACCTAGATAGTGGCGCTACCTCGCAAAAGCCATACCAAGTACTTGATGCAGAACGTAATTTTTACGAGAACCACAATGCTGCAGTGCACCGCGGAGCGCATCAGTTAGCCGAAGAAGCCACTGATGCCTTTGAGCACTCACGTGCAAACATCGCAGATTTCATAGGTGCTCGGGCGGATGATTTAGTTTTCACCAAGAACGCAACAGAAGCAATCAATTTGGTTTCATATGCTTTTTTGAACGCCACACTTAAAGCAACTCGCAATTTGCCGCTTCCAGATGGTGCCGAGAGATTCGTGCTTAATGTCGGCGACGAAATTCTCGTTACCGAGATGGAGCATCATGCGAATTTGATTCCATGGCAAGAACTGTGCGACAAAACAGGTGCCACACTTCGCTGGATTGGCTTAACCGATGAAGGTCGTTTGGACCTTTCAGACACATCGTTGTTTACATCCAAAACAAAGATGGTTGCGTTAACTCATCAATCAAATTTGTTGGGAACTGTTAATGACATTGGCCGCATTGTTATCGCTGCTAAAGCTGTTGGCGCTCTAGTTCTGCTTGATGCCTGTCAGAGCGTGCCACACATGCCTGTTGACGTTAGCAAGTTAGGCGTAGATTTCTTAACTTGGAGCGGTCACAAGATGCTCGGTCCGTTAGGCATTGGATGCCTTTGGGGTAGAACTGAATTGCTGGCAGCCATGCCGCCTTTTATAACTGGTGGGTCCATGATTGAGACTGTTTCAATGCAAGGCTCAACTTTCGCAGCGCCACCAAAGCGCTTCGAAGCTGGTGTGCCGATGGCAGCCCAAGCAGTTGGGCTATCGCGCGCCGTTGATTACTTGCGTGAGTTGGGTATGGAGAACGTTGCCGCTCATGAGCATGAACTAACTGTTGCAGCGATCGCTGGCCTACAAGGTATTGAAGGAGTCCGGATTATTGGACCGACCGACGCTACCGATCGTGGTTCGGCAGTATCTTTTGTGCTTGATGGCCTTCATTCACATGACGTCGGTCAAGTTCTTGATGAGAATGGCATTGCAGTTCGGGTAGGTCATCATTGTGCGTGGCCAGTCTGCCGACGCTATGAAGTTCCAGCAACTACCCGAGCCACTTTTTATATCTACAATGATTTGACAGACGTCACAGCACTTGTTGACGGCGTACATGCGGCTAAGAAATTCTTTGGGGTCTAGATCATGAAATTGGAGAACATGTATCAGGAGATAATCCTGGATCACTATAAGCACCCGCACGGCAAGGGACTAAGTTCAGAGTTTGCATCAGAAGTTCATCACGTCAATCCCACATGTGGAGATGAAATCACACTGCGGGTGCAAGTGCTTGCTGATGGCAAAATTGCGGTTTCGTATGACAATCAAGGCTGTTCGATCAGCCAAGCATCCGCATCGATCATGTATGACCAAATTAATAATTTTGATTTTGCAGCAGGAGATAAAGCGGTTGAACACTTAATCGCCATGTTGCAGAGAAATGTCGAACCAGATGAAGACATTCTGGGCGACGGTATAGCGCTAGTTGGTGTAGCGCAGTATCCAGCCCGAGTAAAATGTGCCTTACTGGCATGGATGGCGTGGAAAGATGCGGCAATTCAAGCCGGTGCAATAGAGGAGCAGAGCTAATGGACGTTCTACAAGAAGATGACGTATTTGAATTAATGAAAGATGTTGTCGATCCTGAATTGGGTATCAACGTAGTAGATCTTGGCTTGGTATACGCCGTCACCGTCGATGACGGAAACATCGCAACCATCGACATGACTCTTACTTCAGCTGCATGTCCGCTAACAGATGTCATCGAAGATCAAACTCGCGCTGCACTAGATGGACATGTTTCAGACTTCAAACTCAATTGGGTTTGGATGCCACCATGGGGTCCAGATAAAATCACTGACGAAGGTCGCGAAATGCTACGCGCACTTGGTTTTAACCTTTAAACCCAAGCAGTAACATTAACTGTCGCATAGCAACATTTCTTTTAACAAAAAGATGCCATAACCATCAGATAGGCGCAGTTCCCAAGTGATTCAAGCAACTGAAGTTGAATTACGCGCGGGCGCCGAATTGCTATTAAGCGGAGCCACCTTTCGTGTCGATAATGGTGACCGGGTTGGTCTCGTAGGACGCAATGGCGCTGGTAAAACCACTTTAACAAAGGTCCTTGCGGGCCTAATTCAACCCGCTAAAGGTCAGATTGCTTCATCGGCATCAGTTGGATACCTGCCGCAAGATCCACGTACTGGGGATCTTGACGTAGTTGCAATGGATCGCATCCTAAGTGCTCGAGGGCTTGATGAATTTGTCCGTCGAATGCGCCAAAGCGAACTTGATATGGGTGCTGACGATGACAAGATCCGTGACAAGGCCATGCGCAAATATGCAAGCGCCGAAGAGTCCTTCCAGGCAGCCGGTGGTTACGCAGCTGAAAGTGAAGCAGCATCGCTGGCAGCCAGTGTTGGTCTCACGGTTGATGTCCTGGCCCAGACGTTGGGCACGTTGTCTGGTGGCCAACGACGCAGAATTGAACTGGCTCGCATTTTGTTTAGTGGCTCAGAGACGCTTCTGCTGGATGAGCCAACAAACCACTTGGATGCTGACTCAATTGTTTGGTTACGATCCTTCCTTGCAAATCATCAAGGCGGGTTGGTAGTCATCAGTCACGATGTCGAACTGTTAGAGGCCACGGTAAATCGCGTGTTCTATTTGGACGCTAATCGCCAAACCTTGGACATCTATAACTTGGGCTGGAAAGAATATTTGAACGCCCGAGAAACTGATGAACGGCGCCGTAAGCGGGAGCGATCCAACACAGAACGACAGGCGCAGGTACTGCAGGCACAAGCTGACCGGATGCGTGCCAAAGCCTCAAAGGCTAAAGCGGCACAAAGTATGTACAAGCGAGCCGAGAAATTGATGAGTGGCTTAGAGACCGTGCGACAAGGGGATCGGGTCGCAAAATTGCGTTTCCCAACACCGGCTCCTTGTGGCAAGACGCCGCTAATGGCAACTGGACTAAGTCGAGTTTATGGATCGCAGGAAATTTTCACCGACGTTGACTTAGCAATTGATCGCGGTAGCAAAGTGGTAGTGCTTGGTCTCAACGGTGCTGGCAAGACCACACTCTTGCGAATCCTTGCTGGCGTTGATACACCTGATACTGGCGAGATCCAACCAGGTCATGGCTTGAAGATCGGATACTACGCACAGGAGCATGAAACGTTAGATCCAGAACGTAGCGTGCTGGAAAACATGCTCACGGCATCTGGTGACATGAATGACAGTCAAGTACGCAGTGTTCTAGGTTCCTTCCTGTTTTCTGGCGACGCCGTGGCGAAACCAGCTGGCGTCCTTTCTGGTGGTGAAAAAACCAGACTTAGTTTGGCGATGCTTGTAGTTTCAGCAGCAAATGTTCTGCTCTTAGATGAACCAACAAACAACTTAGATCCAGCTAGTCGAGCCGAGATTCTCGACGCCTTACGTGAATACGAAGGCTCAGTTGTGCTGGTAACACACGATGAGGGTGCTGTTACGGCATTGCAGCCGGAGCGTGTGCTGTTACTGCCCGATGGCGTTGAAGACCTTTGGAATGTGGACTATCTGGATTTGATCGCACTGGCATAGCAATACAGTTGGTACTTAGAGAGATTTAGGTGGCGGTTTAGATGAGTTTGCACGGTGGGAACCCATGGGCGGCTTATCAAGGTTTTACTCGCGATCGATCTGTTAAACAAAAGCAACTAACCGCAGGCACACTCAAGCGCGTATTTAGCTATGCCCGAGAGTTCAAGTTTTACATCACTGCATACCTTGCGCTGTTAGTTGTCGATTCATTGCTGGTTGTAGCGCAGCCACTTTTATTCAAACGAATAGTTGATACGGCCATCCCGAACAAGGACTCCACCATGGTGATCTGGATGGCTGTAGCCATTGCTGGCACCGCAGTTTTGGGCGCAGGTTTAGGACTACTCAGCCGACAAATGCAATCCACAATCGGCGAAGGTTTGATCTTCAATATGCGCACCCAAGTTTTTGATCACGTGCAATTGCAATCGATCGCATTTTTCACTCGGGCACAAACCGGTGCCCTAATTTCCAGACTAAATAGCGATGTTATGGGTGCACAGCGTGCTTTTACTTCAACACTGGGTGGGGTAGTTGGCAATGTAATTAGCCTCGTCGTCGTCGCCGGCACGATGTTTGTTTTGTCATGGCAGATAACACTGGCTTCGCTGTTGTTGTTGCCATTATTCATGGTTCCTGCGCGTTGGATGGGTAGCAGATTGCAGTCGTTAACTCGGCAACAAGCTGATTTCAACTCAGCCATGAGTACTCAGATGGCGGAACGCTTCAATGTGTCAGGCGCACTCTTGATGAAGATATTTGGCACGCCACAACGGGAATCTAAAATGTTTTCCGAGAAGGCCGATTCGGTACGCCACATGGGTATTCGAATTGCCATGTCCAATAGTGTCTTTTTCACTGCCATGGTTTTAGTAGGTTCTCTTGCTACTGCTTTGGTTTACGGCATGGGTGGCGTATCGGTAATTAATGGCACATTGACGCTAGGTACGTTGCTTGCGCTCACCGCATTGCTGGGGCGTTTGTATGGACCAATCACAGCGCTTGCCAATGTTCGAGTAGACATCATGACTTCACTTGTTTCGTTTGAACGAGTCTTTGAGGTGCTTGACCTAGAGCCGATGGTCAAAGATAAGGCAAATGCCCAAGAGTTGGCAGCCGGACCAACCAGTGTGGAATTCGATCACGTTGAATTCCGCTATCCGTCTGGACCAGAAGTGTCACTTGCAAGTTTGGAGATAGTTGCCCATCCAGACAGCCGGACCATAAGTGAATCGACCTTGCATGATGTAACCTTCGCTGCGCAACCTGGCGAAATGATTGCGCTAGTCGGCCCATCGGGAGCTGGCAAAAGCACAATTACAACCTTGGTCTCGCGGCTCTATGACGCAACTACTGGCACAGTTCGAATCTCAGGTATTGATGTGAAAGATGCAACTCAAGAATCGTTGCATCGAATTGTTGGAGTTGTGACTCAGGATGCGCACATGTATCACGACACAATCCGAGCAAATTTGATGTACGCGAAGACGGATGCAACTGAAGAGCAAATTTGGCAAGCCTGTGCCAGTGCGCAGATTGAAGACATGATAAGGGAACTTCCTGACGGCTTAGACACAGTTGTTGGGGATCGCGGGCATCGACTTTCTGGCGGCGAGAAACAACGAATAGCAATTGCTCGCTTACTGCTTAAAGCACCCGATGTAGTAGTACTAGATGAAGCCACAGCTCATCTTGATTCGGAGAATGAAGCAGCTGTACAGGCTGCCTTAGCCATCGCATTGCAGGGCAGAACTTCAATTGTGGTTGCACATAGGTTATCTACTATTCGCCAAGCAAATCAGATTCTAGTTTTGGACGAAGGTCGCATAGTACAACGAGGTACGCATGATGAACTACTCGCTCAAGGCGGTTTGTATGCCGAACTTTATGGCTTGCAGTTCAATGAATCGAATGCAACCGATTAGCTCTCTAATACCTTTTGTTTCTTTTGTTCGAGTACTTCATTGCGAACTAAAACTACCCAACCAATCACAGTCATGATCTCAAAAAAGATCCATTGGACTGCGTACGAACGGTGCGGACCTTCGGTTACTTCTGGCGCCGGCAATTCGCGAATGTCATTGGATCGAGATTCCGGCCGACTAGCGGTCATTTCTAGGTAGACATTGCTCAAGGTTTTGGGGGAGTCAACTATTTCCAGCGGAACTATTTGATCGACTTGCCCGTCTGGCAAGTCAGTAGGCGCTGATTTTTTGCGTTGCGCAACATCTCGCACTCGGCCCAATACTTCAACTTGACCAGTTGGAGAATCTGTTACAACCGGACTATCAACTGCTGAATTGGCTGCCGCAGTCCAACCTCTGTTCACCATGACAATCGTGCCGTCAGTAAGTTGCAATGGCGTTACTACCCACAATCCCAAATCAGATTCAAGACTCTTTTTGCGAACAAGAACTTGATCTGCAGCAAGCCACGTACCCGTTGCCTCAACCGTTCGCCACTGTGCCTCTTCAACTAGCACCAAAGGGTATGAACCAAGATCAACCAAATCGGTGATTGGAACTTCAGGTTTGGCAATCTCGGCAAGAATCTGCTTGTTATAGATGTGCCGCTGGTCGAGTCGCCGCCACTGCCAGTCGGAAAGTGCTTGAAAGGCTGGCAGTGCGATTAAACAAACAAGGGTGACTGCGATCCATTTAGGCTGGAGCAGAAATCTAAACACGCTTATAAGGCTAATGAAGCGTTGTTGGTGGAGCTTCGATGGCATCGGTGTTACCGGACACAAAGTCTCCAGATCCAAACCAATTGCCTCGTTCACGACCGGCATTTGCAATCACGACGGCAAAATACGGCAGAGCAACGGCTCCAAATATAAGTACCCAACGCAGCACGCCTTCAGCCAAAATTCCACCAACGAAGCAGGCCGTGCGCAACCCCATGCTAATTAGGTAGCGACGTTGTCGCCCGGATTGATCTTGGGATAGCGAAGTCTGGGCTCCAGTAATACTGAATACCTCAGGTTCGTTTGTCATGGCCACCTACTGCTTTTAAGTTGATTCCTCTAGGCTACGGTGTTATTAGGAATTTGGCATTCGTACAGGAGTCTTGATGTCCACACGCACTTACGCTCTAACTGAAATCGTTGGCACATCGCCGGTCAGTATTGATGAAGCAATCCGAAATGGCTTGAAACGAGCTTCTGAGTCAACGCGACACATTGACTGGTTTGAGATCACTGAAATCCGTGGCAATCTCCGCGATGGCGATCTTACGTTTATCCAGGTCGGAATGAAGTTGGGTTATCGTCTAGAAGATGCTTAAACCGCATCAGAGCGAGTCGACAAATTAAACTTGTCGATCATTAACGGAGCCACTTGAGCTCGAGAAAACCAATCGGCCCATTCTCGAGGTAGGCAAGCAGCCGCATCGCCAGCATCAATAACTCGACTCAACATATCTATCGGGGACTCGTTGAACCTGAAGTTGTTTGCGGCACCCACAATCTGACCGTCTCGAACTACGTACACACCATCACGCGTGAGTCCGGTTAGCAACAGGTTCTGGGGATCAACTTCGCGGATGTACCACAAACAAGTAATCAGCAAACCGTCGGTCATGCGACTAGCTAAGTCAGTCAATGAACCAGAGCCATCTGAATCCGAGAAACTAATGTTGTCAGTTAAAGGTGTAAATGGCAGCTTTGCAGTTTCTGCTGCATGTCGACTGCTGCCCAAAGCTGTTAAAACTCCATCAGTGATGACATTTGCTCGAGGGATCGCTAAGCCAGTATCAAATGCACTTGAAAGCGCCGAGGACCCGAGTGCAATTACATGATCAATCGTTTCAATTCCAGGAATATGCGGATCCGTGATCAGTGAAAGTTTGCGAGGTGAAAGCTTTTCACCAACACGAGTGCCACCTTGTGGGTTTGCAAAAGCGTTACGTCCTTCGGCCGCATCCCGTGCTGCAGCGCTCCAAAGTAGGTAAATCATTAAGTCCGCTACGGCACTTGGAGACAAGGCGACAGTGTGTCGGCCAGGCGCAATCTCAATTGCTACTTTCTGATATTCAAGTTTGCTCAAGACTTCGTTCGCATGCGTTTCCAAATTTACGTTAGCTAAAGTGGTGCCGCCTTGGCCCGACCAAGCAGAGCTCGTGCGATCAAAACTTTTAGCACACAGTTCAAACCGGCTGGTGTCTTCGACAAAGCGCATTCTGGTGCCACTTGATGTACCGACGTAGGTCGTGTCGCGAGATTGCTCGGCATAACCAAAGAACTGTTGATCTTTACGTTGCAGAATCTCCGCCAGACCCGAGCTCACATGAGTTAGCTCTGCCACGCCTAGATCTTGCGCTGCAGAACTGAAATCAGCATGTTGCGGTCCAGCCACGAGGTCCATAGCGTCAACTGCCGGACCGGCTGACTTAGCAGCAGCCTTGCTGGCAGCTACCAAAAGATCTATGTCGTGGCGATCTCTGATCTGGCCACTTGCCATTCCGTTGCCAACTCCGCCAGATACTGGCACGAATGCTGAAATAGCTAGTGTTTGATCAACTGAGTCACCATTAGTTGTAAGTGCTGAGTTAGCCCAACGCAAATTATTCGTTGCGCTGTTGCCACCGATCACAACACCGCCATCAGTGCCTAGCTGTTCCAGGGCATACTCGACTGCCTCGGGCAGGTTTAAGGCTGTCATGATGCACTCTCGTTTCGGGTATTGAGCACATTTATGCCGGTGAAGAGCGCACTTGGACAGCCATGACTTACTGGTGCTACTTGACCAGGCTGGCCTTTTCCGCAATTAAGAGCGCCACCCAATAAATAAGTCTCGGAACCACCCAAGCGTTTCATCGCACCCCAAAAGTCAGGCGTCTTAGCTTGGTAAGCCACGTCCTTAAGTTGGCCCACAATCTTTCCATCGCGAATCTCGTGGAATCGTTGACCAGTGAATTGGAAGTTATAGCGTTGCATGTCTATGGACCATGACTTATCACCAACGATGTAGATTCCACGCTTCACATCTGAAATCAGATCAGCAGTACTGGCGTTATCGGTTCCAGGCTGCAAAGAAACGTTAGGCATGCGTTGGATTGGTGAATGCAGCGCAGAGTCCGCGAAGGCACAGCCATTTGACCGCTGCATTCCAATCTTGCTGGCGATAGACCGATCAGTTTGATAACCAACTAGGACACCATCCTTAATGAGGTCCCACTGCTGGCTGGCAACTCCTTCGTCATCAAAAGCTACGGTTGACAAGCCATGCTCTGCATTGCGATCGCCCGTGACATTCATGATCCCTGAACCATATTGGAAGCTGCCGAGTTTATCTATTGTGGCAAATGAGGTTCCTGCGTAGTTAGCTTCGTAACCCAAGGCTCGGTCTAATTCGGTAGCGTGACCGATGGACTCGTGAATCGTAAGCCACAAATTTGTTGGATCAATAACCAAATCCCAGGCACCCGGAGTTACAGAAGGCGACTTAACCTTTTCATCTAACAATTGCGGCAGCCGGGTTATTTCGGAATCCCAATCCCAGCCACTACCAGTTAAGTATTCCCAGCCTCTACCAGCAGGTGGGGCGCAAGTCCGCATGTCTTCAAAGCCACTATCGCTGACGTGAATTGCAGTGAGTGCTGCAGAAATCCGATCGCGCTGCTGAGTTATTTCATTACCGACCAAATCTGCGTAAAAAGTTCGATCTCGGCCCATCGCTACGTTGCTTTCGATGTGACTCACAATTGATGAATCTGCCAGCTTGGTATTCCAACTTTGCAAGAAAGCAATTACTTCATCATCACTCTTTGCAAATGCGTCGATCTCAATTGGTAATGTCCAGGCTTGCTTACCGTGAACTGGCTCGGCCGCTAAAACAACTTCGTCAACGGTTACTAAGGAACTTAGTTTTGCCATGTTGATTGCTCGAGTAGCTGTGTCGATAGCGCCTGCCTGAGATAGATCTGTTGAAGCGGCAAAACCCCAAGCCCCTGAATGTACAACGCGCACGCTCATTGTCACGCTGGTGTCAGCCCCGATGTTTTCGACTTCGCCATCACGAAGGGAGACACCTCGGGAATCATGAGCTGCAATCCGGAACTGCGCAACGGATGCGCCAAGTTTGGTGGCAGTATCAAGGGCCACAGCGGCCAAACTTTCCGGCGGTAGCGGAGAAGGGATCAAAATCATAAAAATCTATTCTTTCTAGGCTCTCTAACCCTAGCCATGGCAAAGCTGCTAGAGACGGTAGCCTTGTCTCATGTCGAGAGTGGTGTTGATAACAGGCGGAAACCGTGGAATTGGCCTGTCCATCGCTCAACGCTTCCTGGCTCAAGGTGACACTGTTGTCGTCACTAGTCGTAGTGGTGATGCGGTTCCTGGACTAAACGTTGTTCAATGCGATGTAACAACAAGTGCCAGCGTAGATGCAGCTTTTGTCGAAGTTGAAGCCAAATTCGGACCCGTTGAGGTGGCGATTGCTAATGCTGGGGTTACGCGAGACAAGTTACTCGTACGAATGTCAGATGAGGACATTGACGAAGTTTTGAACACCAACCTAACGGGAGCATTACGAGTTGCTCGTCGAGCCTCGCGAAGTATGACTCAAGCACGTAATGGTCGCATAATTTTCGTTTCTAGTGTCGTGGCCTTGATGGGTTCAGCTGGGCAAGTTAATTATGCGGCGTCCAAAGCCGGACTTGTGGGTGCGGCACGATCTCTAGCCAGAGAACATGGTCTTCGCAATGTAACCGTAAACGTAGTAGCGCCAGGGTTTATTGATACTGACATGACTGCAGTTTTGAGTGATGAGCGCAAAGCTGCGATCGTTGGAAACATTCCGTTGGGTCGCTACGGTTCGGCAGCGGAGGTCGCTGACGTCGTCGCATTCTTGGCTTCAACTGATGCGCAATACATCACCGGTGCTGTCATTCCCGTCGATGGTGGATTAGGTATGGGACACTAGAGCGCTATGGGCATTCTTGATGGAAAGAACCTCCTGATTACTGGAGTGTTAACAGATTCTTCGATCGCGTATCACGTTGCGCGCTTGGCACAGGAGCAGGGCGCTACTGTCGTGCTATCCAGCTTCGGTCGAGCAGCAGGGCTAACAAAGAGAATTGCTGGTCGCTTGCCAACTGAAGTGCCAATTGTGCAACTAGACATAACCAATGCAGATGACCTTGCGAACTTGGCTGACGAAGTTAAGAAGCATGTGCCTCACCTTGATGGCGTCCTACACTCAATTGCATTCGCTCCCGAAGCTGCACTCGGCGGCAATTTTCTAAACACTGAATGGGATGACGTCAAAGTCGCACTAGAGATTTCAGCATTCTCTTTCAAGTCTTTAGGAATGGCCACTTTGCCGCTTATGCAAGAACGTGGTGGGCAATTACTTGGCTTGGATTTTGACGCCACAGTTACCTGGCCGTTTTACGACTGGATGGGCGTATCTAAAGCAGCGCTGGAATCGACCTGTCGTTACTTAGCTCGAGACTTGGGACCAAAGAATGTACGCGTTAATTTAATTGCCGCCGGACCGCTTTACACCACGGCCGCAAAGGGAATACCTGGGTTCGATGAGTTTGGTCCAATGTGGCAACGCCGGGCACCGATTGGTTGGGATACTTCCGATCCAATTCCAACTGCCAAAGCCTGCATTGCAATGTTCTCGGATTGGTTCCCTGCGACCACCGGAGAAATTATCCACGTTGATGGTGGCGTACATAGCCAGGGCGGTCCTTGAGCAATCAGTTAGTTTGCTGAATGTCTGCTTGCTCTATTTCATCTCGACTAATTCCCATTACAAATAATATCGTGTCCAAAAATGGAGAAGTTAGCGATGAATCAGCTCGTTCCCGAACATAAGGCTTGGCATTGAATGCTATGCCCAATGCGGCAGCACTCAACATGTCAAGGTCATTAGCACCATCACCAACCGCAATAGTGCGGCTCATAGGAACCTTGTATTTCTCCGCGAAATCTCGCAAAGCAGAAGCTTTTGCAATGCGATCGATAATTGGACCAATCAACTTCCCAGTTAATACGCCGTCAACTACCTCTAGGCGGTTTGCTCTCACTTCATCAATACCTAATTCATTAGCTAAGGGTTCAACGACTTCCAGAAAGCCGCCACTCACCAGCGCGACATGGAATCCCAGTCGGCGCAGAGTGCGGCATAGAGTTGCTGCACCCGGCGTGAAAACAATGTCTTTACGAACATCATTGAGCTTGCTGGCAGGTAGTCCTTTCAGGAGCGCCACGCGCTGTACGAGTGATTGAGTGAAATCCAACTCACCATTCATGGCTCTATGGGTGATCTTAGATACTTGCGCTTCAACGCCGGCATAGCTCGCAAGTAAGTCAATAACTTCTTGTTGAATGATCGTGGAATCTACATCGAGGACCACAAGCTGCACGCCTCTACGGTCTAGATTTGCCATTTGCACAGCTATGTCAATTGAATTTGTTCGGGCGACATCAGATAGCGATCCACGCAAATCCTCCTGTGCTACGCCTGCTATTTGGAATTCAATTGCAGTGACAGGGAATTCGGCTACTTGCCTTATGCGCTCGATGTTCGCACCATGTGAGGCTACAGTTGCGGTAATTGCTGCTACAGCCGCAGGAGTTAGAGGGTTGCCAAGGACTGTAACAAGGAGTCGCTGCAATTTTGCATCTGATTCGGACTTAGGGACTGTCGCAATCCGTAGTGACATGTTGCGTGAACTTAGAAAATCTACAAGTTCATCTTCCATTTGTGCAATATGGTCCAGGTTTTCAGCAATTAAGGTCAGACCCAACACCAGCTCATCCTGTAGAACTATCTGCTGCATTTGGGCGATCGTTACGGCATAAGAACTCAAAATTTTGGTGACACCAGCTGTAGTGCCTGGTTGATCGTGGCCACTCACCGTAAGTACTAACAGTTCGTCCATCGCTAAAGTCTATAGGTGGAATTTTTCCTATTAACAGATCGCTCCAGCTTGAAGTAATTGCAAGCAATCTCTCTCAAGGTTTCGTAGGACTTGAACACGCATGCGATCTTGGCTTGGAGATGCGACTGCTTCGCTGTCCGCGATCGCGCCAGTTGCCACGATGTGAACTCGTGCAGCAAGTTCTAGTGACTCCACATGCTTTTGATTTAGATTTGGTGGCAAATGCAAAGTTCTAAATTTCTGCAATGATTCAGAAATCTTGGAGTGATCACCAACTAGATCAGATTGTGACAAGAAATTCGCCGCCAGCGCAATTGCGCTGGTCAGTTGAGTCTTTGCAAAATTAAGATCCTGATGAACTATGGCATGTGGGGTAGCGATTATTTGCCACCCAATTTCGCGGTGTTGAACAAGTAGGTGCTCTCGGTCCAACGCGACAACACCGGCACTGGCTTCAATCTGGGAAAGAATTGTTGCTGGTACTCCGGCTGGGTCACCAGGTATCGGTAACCCAACACTGACAGGATCAGGTGCAGATAGTCCTAGACGAGCAACTTGGCCACCGCTGAGTTCAGTACCCAGTTCCGCTACAAGGCTTATGGCCGAGTTAGTCTCCGCAACGATAGTTTCCAAGGCATTTATCGCATCAGTTGTAGTGACAGCGCTTTTCCGAGCCGAATTAATCCAAAGGGCGATGATGACCGCTGGCGGAGCCCAAAGTGCGGTTGGCATGTGGCTACCTTACGCGATTCTTTTGGATTAGCAGGCAGTAGATTGGCTACGTGTCTGAGATTTTGGATTTGCAGGATGTCACAGTACGCCGTGATGCAAACGAAATCTTAAGTCGCGTTACCTGGCAGGTTTCCACTGGTCAACGCTGGGTGATCATGGGTTCAAATGGTGCAGGCAAAACTACTCTGATGCAAATCTGTTCCGGCTACATGCATCCAACAACTGGGCGAGCACGAATCCTCGGCCACGAAGTCGGTAAAACGGATCTTCGCGAATTGCGTACACTGGTTGGAATTTCTAGCGCAGCCGTAGCCTCCTTGCTACCCAGTCAAGAAACGGTTTTAGATAGCGTCCTAACTTCTGCTTACGGCATCTCAGGACGATGGCGCGAGAGATACGAGCAAGTTGATCGCGATCGCGCACACCAATTGCTTTCTGACTGGGGATTGACGACTCTTGCGAACCGGCGAATCGGCAACCTTTCCGAAGGTGAGCGTAAACGCGTGCAAATTGCTAGAGCGTTGATGTGTGATCCAGAGCTACTGATTCTTGATGAACCTGCGGCTGGCTTAGACGTAGGTGGTCGCGAAGATTTAGTGGCGCGACTTGCCACACTCGCTGGCGACCACAACGCACCAAGTTTGGTGTTAGTTACGCATCACGTCGAAGAGATTCCACCCAACTTCACCCATGCATTGCTACTTAAATCTGGCCAAGTTAGCTCGCAAGGCCCAGTTCCCGAAGTTATTGCAAGTGAACCTATGTCGCAGGCTTTCAATATTCCACTGGTTGTGGAATACGGGGACGGACGCTGGTACGCCCAAGGAAAGACTCCTAGTAAAGGTCGCCGAGCACGCGACTGAGTCCAACTCATGAGCGACACCTTGGAGTTCTTGACATAATGAACGGGTGACTGACATTACAGACGTGCTTTCTGCCTGGCTAGGGGATGCAGAACTGGAACAAGCTAGAGCGCGATTGCCGATTGTCTATGTTGATGCGATTCCGGTTCGAGTGGATGAAGCAGGGCGAGTTACCAAAATCGGTCTGCTACTGCGAGGTAGACCAGATGGCTCAATTAGTAGAGCCGTAATCTCCGGGCGAGTTTTATATGGCGAGCGAATTAGAGATGCGTTATTGCGCCACATTGAAAAGGACTTAGGCGGGGTAGCGCTGCCACAAATTCCGACCAACCCCGCGCCGTTTACTGTGGCGGAGTATTTTCCAGATCCAGAAGTCTCGGGTTTCCATGACCCACGCCAACATGCCGTTTCACTTGTCTATGTCGTTCCCGTAAAGGGCGATTGTGCACCAAGCCAAGATGCTCTGGATCTAGTTTGGTTAACGCCAGCGGAAGCTATTTCTCAAAATGTTCGTGCCGAGATGACCGGTGGGCAAGATCTATTGGTACAGCTAGCGCTTGCGCACGCTGGCGCACTTTCGTAAGGCGCGTTCGAATATGGCAGAACGTGACGGTGACGGCTGGGTTGAATGTCGCTGTGGCTCCAAGCATTGGGGTAAACACGGGGCAGCGGGCATAGTCCTAATTGATCCAGAAACTACGTCGGTACTTATGCAGCTTCGTGCGGAATGGACACACGGTGGCCGAGTCTGGGGGATTCCAGGTGGAGCTAGAGATTCACATGAGAATGCAGTTGAATCGGCGTTACGCGAGATGTATGAGGAACTTTCTATTCATCCAGATTCAGTAACCGTAATTCACGATCACATGTGGACCGACCATACGGACTGGCATTACCACACTGTGATTGCACTGCTTCCTGGTGAAACAACTTTTCAAACTAATGAAGAGGCTGAACTAGCTGACTGGATCGAGTTAGCTAAGGTTTCAAATTTAGATTTGCATCCCGGTTTTGCTTCGACTTGGGAGACTATCCGAGGAAAAATCGAGGAAGTGCTAGCTGCTCGCTAGTTTGCGAAAGCTAATACTGTTAATTACGTTTCCTAATCGCAGTGCACGACGATGGTAAGTAGTCAAGGGAACATCCCAGGCTGATGCGTCCTGAATCAAACTTTGATTAGCGCACAGGATTTCCATCGCATGTTCGTAGTAGTTTGCATCGTCTGTGACGAAGCGCAATACGCCGCCAGGTCTTAAAACTTGAATGATTTTTTCTACAACATTGGGTTGCAGTAAGCGACGTTTATGGTGTCGAGCTTTTGGCCAAGGATCCGGGAACAGGATGTGTACCTCGGAGATCGATTCAGGCAGTAACCAACCGTTGAGCACATCCAAGCCGTCACCGTGATGCGTTCGGACATTTTCAAGCTTGTTGATTGCCACAAATTCGGACAATTCGCAAAGTCCAACTGTGTGTACATCAATCGCCAGTACGCCAAGATGCGTATTATCAGCCGCAAGTTGAGTGGTGTGATCACCCATTCCAGAACCAAGATCAATTACGATTTCATCTCGGGCAAGCACGTGGCACAGGTCGATCGGGCGCTCTAACTGAGAAATCTCTAAGTGCGGCAGGTACTGCTTTAACGCGAATTCTCGTTTTGCTGACATCCGCCCGCCACGGGCGTGAAACGTACGAATGTGTGGGTGTGACGGCTCGCCATGACCTTGCGAGTAGATTGGTGACTGCACATTTAAGAATACAAGCTAGGAGACATAGTGGACCTCAGTGGCGTACACGTACCGCTCATCACACCTTTTGACAGCAGCGGCGTTGTTGATACCAAAAGCATCGCTCATCTTGTGGAAGTGATGTTAGCTAACGGACTCTCAGGCATTGTTGCTGCCGGTACAACTGGCGAGGCCTATGCCTTATCGTTCGAAGAGCGACAGACGGTTATTGACACGATCCGCAAGCAAGTAAATGGCAGAGTTCCAGTTCTAGCAGGCGTTGGTGGCATGTCTACCAAGGAAGCTGTTAAGCAAGCGCAACTAGCAGTAGAACTCAAATGCGACGGCCTGATGGTTGCAGCTCCAGCTTATGTTCTACCTACCGCTACTGAATTAGCCACGCACGTTACGACAGTTATTGCCGCAGCGAAAATACCGACAGTTTTGTATGACTATCCAGCACGTACTGGAGTGCCGTTTGATGAAGAAACGCTTGATCTATTAGCTGACAATGAATTCGTAATTGGAATCAAGGAAGCATCTGGTGATCTAGATCGAATTCCGATGCTAACTAAGCGTTACGCCAAGCGAATTGAAATAGTGTGTGGCGCCGATGCAGATAGTCCGACATTTGCCAACGCTGGGGTAACTAGCTGGATTGGTGGCATGGCCAATGCGTTGCCAAAGGCACACTTTGGAATTATGAATCCAGACACCCGCGAGGCTGCTCATGCTGCAGTTCTGCCGTTGCTCACACACATCGAGTCAGGTCGCTACATTGCCAAGACCAAGGCACTTATGGGACTTCTTGGTGTGCCATGTGCTGCCACTCGCGGTCCGTTGGCCCAGCTAGAAGCAGACGGCGTTGACACGTTGCATGACCTAGTTGCACAAGCTGGTGAATGGGCACCAAGCCTGGTTTAAACCATGTTGAGTTCGCTCTGGGAATTCGTGCCAAAGACTTGGCAAGATGCTTTGTCCCCAGTGCAACAAACTTTGTTGGAACTCGATCAGCTCTTAGACACTGCGGCTGACTTTGGAGACCAAATCGTTCCGATTCAAGAGCTGATTTTTAACTCATTGCAAACGGGACCAAGCCAAGTCCGAATCGTAATTCTTGGACAAGATCCGTACCCTAACTCGGCACATGCAATTGGTTTAGCATTTGCTGTGCCTGCAGCTACTTCGCCCTTACCTAGTTCTCTGCGAAATATTTTCAAAGAAATTGATTCCGACTTGGGCACCGCAGCGCAATCCTCACCAGATTTGAAGTCTTGGGCAAGTCAAGGAGTCTTGTTGCTCAACACTTCGCTATCAACAACGCATGCCCAAAGCGCAGCACATGCCGCTTGGCCTTGGTCGCCAGTTGTGAATCAAATCCTGAAATCAGTAACCGAGCACAATCCAAATGTCGTAGCAATCCTTTGGGGGAGAGCGGCGCGAAACTATTCACACTTGTTCAATCCAGATCGCATTATTTCTTCAGCTCACCCGAGTCCACTAAGTGCACACCGTGGCTTCTTTGGTTCTAAACCGTTTAGTGCAGCAAATGCCATGCTGGCAGCAGACGGACATCAGGTGATCAACTGGTGAAACGCATAACGCCATTACTATTGCTCGTTCTCGCAATCATCTTCTTTAGATCATGTGGCAGCACAAACGTTGTTGAGCCAGCAGTACCGCAACCCACAATGCCATCTGTAGTTTCACTTGCTCCTTCGACAACACCGGAAGCGTCACCAGTTGCAACAACAACTTTGCCAGCTCCGCAGGTTACTGATCCAGTCAACACAACAGAATCAACGGCGGTCCAGATTGCGCAAACTCTCATGGAACGAGGACGCGCAGCAAGTACGGGTTATTCACGTGACCAGTTTGGTTCTGCGTGGAAAGATGTCGATCACAATGGCTGTGATACCAGGAACGACATTTTGCAACGTGACTTCACGACAGTGGTGTTGGCCTCTGGAAACTGCAAAGTTATCGGTGGTACTTGGACCGATCCATATTCCAATGAGTCCTATACATTCCTGGAGCAGCCAAGCGGGGCTCAGATTGATCATGTAGTTGCGCTCAAGAATGCTTGGGAGATGGGTGCGGATATGTGGAGCGCTGATAAACGGGAGCAATACGCAAACGATCCGTTAAATCTTGTAGTGACTATTGCATCTCTAAATCAGAAAAAGAGTGACTCCAATGCTGCCAGCTGGCTACCGCCCTACAAGCCGGGACGATGTAACTTCATCGCTCGCCAAGTAGCCGTCAAGATTAAGTATCAGCTATACGTAACTGCATCTGAGAAAGTAGCAATGCTCAAGGTGTTAAGCACTTCAGAATGCCAAGACACGATCCTTCCGAAATAGCCATGGATCGTTCCAGTACGACAGAATTGTGTTGTGACCACGCCACCGGCAGTTCTCTTAGCAGAACTGATTATGTCTATTGATCGAATGATCAGAACGGCCGAAAGTGCCACGCCGATTCCCGGGGAGTGGGCACCGCAAGTCGTACTGGGACACATCTCACAAGTAGACGAGCAAGTTTGGATCCCGCGGATTGAGCAGATGTGTCAGGCGCAGACAGATGGACAGTCACCACCCGAGTTCACTTGGTGGGAGCCAGATGCGACAAAGACGCAAGCGAAGTTTCAAGCTCAACCATTACAGGACGTGGCGGCCATAGCTATGGCCACGCGCACCACACTTGTGACAGCTATTAAGGATTTGAGTGCGGAGCAGTGGAATGCCACCGCCAAACACGAGACTTTTGGAAAAATTGATGTATCAGCGCTGATTATCCAAATTCTGACTCATGATGAGGACCATCGAGCAAGTCTGGTTTAAGGACGCTCGATCTGGGTAATATTTAGCTATGACACCTCTATACGTAATCCTTGGCATTGTCGCGCTACTCGTTGTGATTGGCATCGCGCAGTACAACAAGTTAGTCCGACTTAATGTCGCTGTCGATGAAGGTTTTGCCCAAATCGAAGTGCAACTACAGCGTCGCGGAGATTTGATTCCTAACTTGGTTGAAACCGTGAAGGGATATGCCGCTCACGAGAAGGATACTTTTGAAAAGGTCGTCCAAGCTCGAGCACAGGCTACTGCCGCGCAAGGTGTAGCTGCGGTAGCCGAAGCAGATGGCATGTTGACTCAAGCGTTACGCGGGTTGCTAGCAGTAGCCGAAGCATATCCAGATCTAAAGGCCTCAGCTAATTTTCTGTCATTGCAAGAAGAACTTTCTGGCACCGAAAATAAGGTTGGCTTTGCTCGCCAGTATTACAACGACAACGTACGTTCACTGAACGAGGCAATCGTCGCCATTCCAGGAAAGTTCTTTGCTGGACCAGCCAATGTTAAGGAACGCGAATTTTATGTGGTCGATGATCCAGGTAAGCGCGTCGTTCCCAACGTTTCCTTTAACTAAGAGCGAACTTGTCAAACTTCCGTGAGCAGCAAAAGAGCAATAAGTTAAAGACGCTCTTGCTATTAGGTGTGATGGGTAGCCTCACTGCTTTTGTCATTTATGCCGTGGCACTGTACTTGGGTTACGCAAGCCTGGGAGTCATTCCATTCGCAATCGGAATTTCACTGATTGGTGTTTGGGGTTCTTACTATTCCTCAGACAAAATTGTGCTTAGTATGACCGGCGCCAAGTTAATCGATCACGATAGTGCGCCGCAACTTTTCAACCTCGTACAAGAAATCACTATTGCTTCTGGGCTCCCAATGCCAAAGGTAGCCATAGTTGAAGACGCAGCGCCAAATGCCTTTGCAACGGGTCGCGATCCTGAGCACGCCGTAATCGCATTTACAACTGGAATCTTGCAAGTTATGGACCGCGAACAACTACAAGGAGTTGCGGCTCACGAATTAGCGCACGTAGCTAATCGCGACACTTTGGTATCTGCAGTTGCTGCGACAACCGCGGGTGCTATCGCATTGCTTAGTGATTTCTTGATTCGCATCAGTTTGTTCGGAGGTGGTAGGCGAGACAATAATGACGGAGCAAATCCGTTTGTAATGGTGGCTGCCCTAGTAGCAGCCTTACTAGCCCCAATTGCGGCGGTCTTGCTAAAAGCGGCCATTTCTCGCAAGCGCGAGGCCCTCGCAGATGCCACGGCAGTCGCGTTTACTCGCAACCCAACAGGTTTAAGGCGAGCACTTGAGACCTTGGCAGCTGACAGCACTGTGGTGCATCAAAAATCAAATGCAATGGCGCACCTTTGGATCGAATCGCCACTGGATAGCCGCATGACTTCAAAGCTGTTCGCAACGCATCCAGCCATCGAAGATCGGATTGCGAACCTTCGGGCGCTAGAGAAGTCTGGCCCAGTTACTCTCTAAATTATTGCGGAAACAGCCAACCCTCATTTGATTCTGTGGCAGGATCGGCATAACTTCCGAGTTGAGGAGAAACAATGAAACACACTGGCATTGATAGTCCCTACAGTTGGGACTCACCATTTCATTACTCGCAGGCAACCGTACACAACGGCATTGTTTATGTATCGGGCCAGGCCGCACTCGGAGCAGATGGATCGATTGTTGGTGAAAATGATTTCGATGCCCAAGCGCATCAGGTTTTTGCGAATCTAAAGACAGTGTTAGCAGCGGCAGGTAGTGATTTGTCTAAGGTTTTCAAAGTCAACATCTACATGACCGACATGAGCCATTTTCCAACCATTATCGAATGTCGGGAAAAGTATTTTTCTAAGCCGTATCCTGCTGATACCACCGTCGAAGTAACGGCATTGGCGATTCCGGGCCTGCTACTTGAGATTGATGTAATAGCAGCTATCAGCTAATGAATTAGCCCGCTAGATCTGCGTCGCCAGTATCGGGCTTAGTTGCACCTGAATTAGTTGCACATTCTTGACACAGTAAGGCAAGTTTTCTTCCTTGAGATTCGTGTCGGTTGTAAAAGTCTCTAGTTGGTTTGCCGCAGTCATCACAGTTACTGAGCACTTTGGTATGGTCCGAGAATTCCATACTCATTCGGTTGTCGAATATATACAGCGAACCATCCCAAAGTCCATCGTCACCGAATTGTTCGCCGTAACGCACGATGCCACCCTCGAGCTGGTAGACCTCTTCGAATCCACGACTTTTCATCACTGCAGACAACACTTCGCATCTAATGCCGCCCGTGCAATATGTAACTATCGGCTTGGTCTTTAAGTGGTCGTATTTTCCACTTTCAAATTCGGAAACAAAATCCCGTGTGGTCTCAACATCAGGCACTATGGCGTTACGAAACTTGCCCACTCGGGCTTCATAAGCATTGCGGCCATCAAAGAAAACAACTTCATCACCGCGAGCTTCGACTAATTCATTAACTTGACTAGGCGAGAGGTGTATGCCACCGCCTACTATTCCGTTCTCATCAACTTTCAGCTCGTTAGGTGCACCGAAAGATACAACTTCATCACGAACTCGCACGGTCAATTTGGGGAAATCGTGACCGGTACCTTCGGACCATTTGAAGTCAATCTTGTTGAATCCTGGATACGCCTTCGTTTTGCGAATGTACTTCTTGAGTGAATCAATGTCACCGCCCAGAGTTCCATTAATGCCATGTTCAGAAATGATTATTCGACCTGTCAATCCCAACAGTTCGCAGAGGTCATATTGCCAAAGTCGCAATGCGGCGGGATCGGTGATCGGAGTGAAACCGTAGTAGAGGATGACCTTTGGGATTGCCATAGCCACCTCACTAAAACTGCTGCGCCGAATCGCAGCCTTATGTGTCCGAGGGGGGACTTGAACCCCCATCCCTGTGAAGGGACTAACACCTCAAGCTAGCGCGTCTGCCAATTCCGCCACTCGGACCGGTGTGCTGAGTGTTCTCAGCCCCGTAAGAATACCTGCAAATCAGTATCTGGCTCAAATGCGCCCAACGTACTGTTAATTTGCCAGCGTTTGCGAAAGACTAACCACATGACAATTGAACCGCTTGCTGATGTTGATTCCGAAGTTGTAGAACTAGTACGCGATCTGATTCAAATCGATACGTCTAACTATGGCGATGGCAGCGGACCCGGCGAAGCTCTGGCCGCCGAATATGTCGAAGCCAAACTCAAAGAAGTTGGTATTGATTGTGAGCGGTATGAAACCACCAGTAGCAAGCGCCAAGGTGTGCACGCCCGGATTGAAGGTAAAGATCCGAGTAAGCCAGCGCTGTTAATTCACGGACATCTCGACGTGGTTCCAGCTGAAGCAAAGGATTGGACTTACCATCCATTTGCAGCTGAAGTACACGATGCCATGATCTGGGGTCGTGGCGCTGTCGACATGAAAGATGGCGATGGCATGATTCTGGCGCTTGCGCGATCGTGGGCTCGCAATGGAGTGCAACCGGATCGAACGATTGTTTTAGATTTTCTGCCGGACGAGGAAGCTGGCAGTGAACATGGTTCTGGTTGGTTAGTTGAGCATCGTCCAGAGCTATACCGAGGTGTCACGCAGGCCGTAGGTGAAGTCGGTGGATTTTCGCTAACACTTCGCGATGATGTGCGTCTATACCTGGTGCAGACCGCTGAAAAAGGGATTCGCTGGATGAAAATGAAGGCTGAAGGAACTGCTGGGCACGGCTCATTTCTAAATAACGACAATGCCGTAACCAAATTGGCTGAAGCCGTTGCTGCAGTAGGCAATCACAAATTTGACTTGGCACTAACTCCAACCGTGCGCGACTTTATCAAAGCGGTATCTGATGCACTTGGTATGGAATTGAGCGCCGAAGATCCTGAAGAGCTATTGGCACAACTTGGTCCAATTGCACGGATTATCGGTGCAACGTTATCCAATACTGCAAATCCAACTATGTTGAATGCCGGCTACAAGCACAATGTGATTCCTGGTGCTGCCGAAGCCATGATCGATGGCAGATTCTTACCAGGTTTCGAAGATGACTTGATTAAAGACATTGAGAATCTATTGCCACCTGGCGTAGTACTCGAAGATGTCGTAAACGGGATTGCACTCGAAGCTCCATTTGAAGGCCCAATCATTGATGCCATGGCTGCTGCGATTCGCGCCGAAGATCCGTTCGGTACGCCAGTGCCATACACAGTCAGTGGTGGCACAGATGCTAAAGCATTTAGCACTCTGGGGATTACCTGTTACGGATTCTTGCCACTGCTATTGCCACCTGAGTTGGATTTCAGTGCGATGTTCCATGGTGTTGATGAGCGGGTTCCAACTGAAGGACTCAAGTTCGGCGCGCGCGTAATGGATCGATTCGTTCGCAGTCTCTAGCTGGTCCTAGGCAGTGCGCTGTAAGTGGTAAATCTTGCGGCGAAGTCGAACCCAGCGTCGGCCGTCTTGGGTAATGTGCACGCGATCTAATTCCCAACGTTCAATTTCGGCCATAGTCGTCAAATAAGACTTAACATCGTTTCGTTTAGCGTCCCGATGGAAATTCATTTCCCGGTATTCCCAAACTGCGCTCATTGATTCCAACCATGATCTGGGTAACCCCGCTCGATGGCTGATACTTCATCAAGTGCAATGTGAATTTCTGGTGGGAGAGTTGCGTCGAAAGCCTGGATAACTAATCGCAACTGCGCCGCCGTGCGGGCACCTACGACAGTGCTAGCAACTTGCGGACGAGCACTGATCCAGGCAAGTGCGACATCGATTGGCGTTAACCCCAACCCTTCAGCTGCAGTGCAGACAGCATCCACTATCGCGCTACTTCGATCATTTAAATACGGACTAATGAAAGCTGAAAAATGTGTGGTCGCTGCTCGTGAATCGGCGGGCGTGCCATGTCGGTACTTGCCGGTTAGTACTCCGCGGCCAAGTGGTGACCAAGCCATGATGCCCACGCCCAAGTCCTCACTTGCAGGAATTACTTCGCGCTCAATACCGCGCTGCAGTAGCGAGTATTCCATTTGAGCGCTGATAACAGGATGCTGTGAAGTTAGCGCTGCGCTCGTCAATTGCCAGCCGGTGTAATTCGAGATACCTAAATACCGAACGCGACCAGATTCGATTGCAGTATGAGCTGCCGCGAGGGTTTCTTCTAATGGTGTGTACGGATCCCAGGCATGCATGTGCCAGACATCTATGTAACTACGACGAAGGCGCTTGAGGGAACCGTCGAGAGCAGCGAGTAGATGAACTCGACTGGTGTCGCGCCGCCTATGGCTACGTACACTTCCCGCTTTAGAAGAAACTATGACGTCAGGATGATCCTTAACGAATTCCCCGACAATTTCCTCAGATACGCCTTCACTATAAACATCGGCAGTATCAATAAAACGCCCACCAGCTTCGTAGTACAAATTGAATTGATCTCTTGCCTCGTGGACATCGGTATCTCGACCCCAGGTCATGGTTCCTAAGGAAAACTGCGACACTAGCAGTCCGCTATTGCCCAACGACCGCAGTTCCATAGGTTCACGCTAGCGTTTGGTTAGGGAAATAGGTTTTGCTTCCTGCGTGTGTCTTTGGATTTTTTAGGAGTAGCTATGACTGCCGAGTTGTCGTGGCTTCAAGCAATAATTTTGGGGATCTCGCAGGGACTTACTGAGTTCCTACCCATTTCTTCAACCGCCCACACTCTAATCGTTTCCAAATTGCTAGGTTGGCCAGATCCTGGAGCTGCGTTCACTGCTGTTACTCAAGTCGGCACCGAGTTGGCTGTTGTAATTTACTTCCGATCTGACATAGCTCGCATCATCTCTTCGTGGTCGCGTAGCCTGCTTAATAAGGATTTGCGTAGTGACATCAATGCGAAAATGGGCTGGTATGTAATCATCGGAACACTACCGATAGCGATTGCTGGAATCTTATTTCGTGACGCGATCGAAACTACGGCGCGAAATCTTTGGTTAGTTGCTGGAGCTCTTATCGTAATGGGTATCGCACTTGGGTTAGCGGATAGATTTGCGCGTCACACTAAAGATCAAACTGATCTTGGCTGGGGCAGCTCGATTTACTTTGGCATTGGTCAAGCCTTGGCATTGATACCTGGTGTTTCTCGTAGTGGTGCGACTATCACGGCAGGATTGCTGCAGGGCTTTAAGCGGGACGTAGTTGCGCGCTACTCGTTCCTGTTGGCAATCCCTGCAGTCTTTGCCTCCGCTGCCTTGGAGGCTGGAAATATTTCATCCGATGAATTTGTAAATTGGCCAGCTACGCTAGTTGCCACAGTCATTGCATTTGGCGTTGGATACCTCGTAATCGCGGGATTAATGAAGTACCTACAAACTCGAACCTTCTTGCCCTTCGTGATTTATCGGATCTCATTAGGTGTGGTTTTGCTCGGCTTGCTCGCTACCGGCGTACTTTCTGCCACCTGATACGTGCCTAATCGCCGTTAGTCTTTGAACATGGGAACAGTGTTATTGATCCGCCATGGGCGTACCCAAGCGAATGCTGATGGCGTGCTTGCCGGGCGGACTCCTGGAGTAGTTCTAGATGAAGTTGGTCGCGAAGCGGCAACTGCTTTGGCAGCTCGCTTGGCACCAGTAACTGTTCGGCACGCCGTAGTGAGCCCGCTAGAACGAACGGTCGAGACTGCCCAAATTTTGTTCGCTGACCGAATTCCAACCTCTACCGAAGATCGCATAATCGAATGTGACTACGGATCTTGGCAGGGTGAGTCATTAGCTGAACTTGCAGTGCACGAACTTTGGCCAATTGTGCAACAACGTCCTGATGAAATGATTTTCCCCGATGGTGAATCCATGAACGAAATGTCTGCCCGTGCCAGCGCGGCCATTCGAGAATGGGATGCACGCCTTACCGAAGAACACGGCGACGACGTAATCTGGGCAGCCGTGACTCATGGCGACATCATCAAAGCAATCTGTGCTGATGCAATGGGCCTGCCGTTACGCAAATTCCAATCCATAATGATTGAACCGACTTCTGTTAGCGTGGTCAATTACAGCAAATCAGGTTCAGCTGTGGGCAAACTTAACGACACCGGTGACTCATGGCTTGCCAAACTAGGCAAGCAACCTAACCAAGTACCCACACTCGGTGGCGAGAGCGAAAGGGAATAGTACAAGTGGCACGTATTGTTCATACTTTTGACAACCCACAGCGATTTGTCGCAGGCACTGTTGGTGCACCTGGCGAACGTACTTTCTTTTTGCAAGCGCGAACTGGTTCTCGAGTAGTAAGCGTCTCTCTTGAAAAGCAACAAGTCAGTTTGTTGTCCGAACGCTTGCTGGAATTGCTAGATCAGGTATCACGCGCAGAAGGTCTTGACATCGCCTATCGAGGACCAGCCGATCTCGAGCCACTTGATAGTCCGATTCAAGAAGAGTTTCGTGTTGGCACGCTAGCGCTTGGCTGGAATACCGAGACGCAACAGGTGATTATTGAGGCTCATGCGGCTACCGAAAGTTTTGACGATGTCCCAGAATTGGAAGAAGATGCCAATGAAGGTCCAGATGTCTTGCGCGTGCGTCTAAAGTGCACCTTGGCTACTGCATTTTGCACCCGTGCCAACGCAGTGGTTTCAGCTGGCAGGCCACCTTGTCCGCTATGTTCGGAACCACTTGATCAGCAGGGGCACATTTGCCCGCGTGCGAACGGGTACTTGCGTCGAGGTTAGTTAGAAGACTGGCCAGGGGACTGCTGGCCAATGCGGACTAGGACTTGGCATAGTTTTGCTTTCCAACAGTTGCGCTAAGCGATCCTTAAGAGCAAGCATTTCATCTGCATCAAGCAATACAGTTAATTCGCTACCATCAATCTTTGTTTCCACGTTTGCCAGGTCTTGTAATAGTTCAGTTGATATCGCAGCGCCAATCCAGCCCCATAAAACCGTACGCAACTTATCCTCAGCGTTGAATGTAACCCCATGGTCTATGCCATAGATCGTGCCATCGTTAGCTGTCAAGATGTGTCCAGCTTTACGATCTGCGTTATTTATTAACGCATCGAAAACTGCTATCTGTTGCAATCTAGGTAAGTTCGCGTGTGCCAAGGTAACTTCGTCGCCGTCCTCGTCAATGCCGCTGATTATGGTTAGCCAATCCGCAGGAACTTCACCTGGCGTAAATACATCTACTGAAGTCACTTCGGCATCAACCCAATTTTGCAAACTGCCGACACCATATGGGCCACTTGCAATAACTGTTGCCGGCACTATGTTCCATTGGAGCAATTCACTCAATACAAAGGCAGCGCGTTCACGCAAATGCAAAGTGTTGATAGGGAAGTCCCAGAGTGGCCGTTCACCTGACATGGGCTTGTAAACGAAACGTTGGTCGCCCGCTTCTACAACCAAAGTGGCATTCGAGGCGTTAACTAGTTGACCTACTACTTGCAATTCATCTGCGCTCAAGGGAGTTCCTAAACAATGCCGAGCAAGGCATCTATTGCGGTCTTCATTTCAGTAGTGCCTTCATCAGCAGCACCGGCAATCGTCGCAGTGGCCCACTGATCCACCACTTGTAATGCCGTAGGAGTATCAAGATCATTAGCTAAGGCAGCTACTAATTCATTTGAAACGCTGGCTGCGCCTGTGGTCATATCAAATGCGGCTCGCCATAATGCAAGTCGTTCGTTAGCTGCGGCCAACTCAGTGTCAAACCATTCCCAATCACTTCGATAGTGGTGCGCCAAAATAGCAAGCCTGATTGTCATTGGGTCAGTACCAGCGGCGCGCAACTTTGAAACAAATACCAGATTGCCAAGTGACTTACTCATTTTTTGTCCATCTAACGAGACCATGCCCGCGTGCATGTATGTTTTTGCAAATGGCGATTTTCCGGTTAAGGATTCGGCGTGCGCAGCGCTCATTTCATGATGCGGAAACTTTAAATCACTGCCACCACCTTGTACATCGATTTGCTCAGATAGAAAATGTGTAGCGATTGCCGAGCATTCAATGTGCCAACCTGGTCTGCCTTCACCAAGTTCTGAAGGCCAGTACGGATCAGCGCCAGCACGTGCCCGCCACAACATTGGATCTAACGCATGACGCTTACCAGGGCGCTGGGGATCACCACCGCGTTGACCAAATACTTCAAACATTTCTGCTTCGGTTAAGTGCGAGATTTTTCCAATTAGCTCGGTGTCATTCACGTCATAGTAAATATCTTGATCCACGTAATAAGCCGTGCCTTGCGCCACCAACTTTGCGACGGCGTTTTCTATCAAGGACATCGATTCCACAACTCCGATGTAATTCTGTGGTGGAATCACTCGTAAAGCTTGCATGTCCTGCCGGAACAGCTCTACTTGCTCCTGGGCTATATCACGCCAATCACGGCTAGTTGCGATAGCTCGCTCAATCAACGGATCATCGACATCGGTTATGTTTTGTGTGAAATTGACCGCTACGCCAGCGGCTCGCCAAATCCGAATCAACGTATCGAAAGCCACATACGTTGCAGCATGTCCCATATGGGTTGCGTCATACGGCGTAATGCCACAGACGTAGACATTGCCAGGGCGATCAACCGGTAACGCAATCAAGTCTTGGGATGCAGAGTCATATACCTGCGGAGTCGGCGCCGTCAGGGCCAATTGCGGAACGAAAACTTGGGACCAAGATTGCATGTTTTAAGTGTACGAGGTTGATCTTGACCGCGCGATAAACGCAAGTCGATTAGTTTTCGCGACGCCGGAGATAACGCTCGAACTCGCGTGCGATTGCTTCGCCAGTTGCTTCCGGTAACTCAGCAGTATCTTGGGATTCTTCGAGTGAGCGCACGTACTCAGAAATCTCTTCATCCTCAGTTGCCAACTCTTCAACACCAAGTTGCCAGGCTCTGGCTTCTTCAACCAATTCGGTAACAGGAATCGAAGTATCCAATAAATCTTCTAGGCCACGAATTAGCGCCAGTGTGGCTTTTGGACAAGGTGGCGAAGCAACATAGTGCGGAATCGCAGCCCAGAGCGCTACCGAAGGAATACCTTGCACTTCAAACTCGGATTGCAAAATTCCCAAAATTCCAGTCGGACCTTCGTAGCGCGATGGTTCAAAACCGGTCACGGTCTGCAATTGCGTATTGCTAGTTGTGCCACTAACTGGGATAGCACGGGTGTGTGCAACATCTGCTAATAGTGCACCCAGTGTTACCAATACTGTGGATTCACCGAGCTCTAGTTGCGCCATGATGTCTGTGCAAAATTGCTTCCAGCGCATACTCGGCTCTACTCCGTGAATTAGGTAGATCGTGGTATCGGGCAATGTGTCTGCAGTTGCCTTAAAGATTGTCGTTCCAGGCCAGGCAACTTCGCGGTCACCGGCGAGACCGATGCTTACCTCAGGTCGATTGAATTGATAGTCGTAGTAGTCATCACCCGGTAGGTCAATTACTTCTTCGGAGTGCCAAACATCTAGTAGATGTTCTAGTGCATCAGTTGCTGATTGCGCTGCGTCATTCCAGCCGCCAAATGCAGCAATGACGATAGTGGTGTTGCGTGGAAACATTTGGTTTAGCTCCAAGCAGTACACCCCATTTCGATAACTTGTCTTTAGTTTATGGCCCTTGGATCTGGCTCGGTAAGTAAGTATCCAATTAACTGGAACAATAGAGTCATGGAATCTGTAGAGGTAGTCAGCACGGCACGGGCAGCGCAGTTCGCTGCAGGGGATCGCGTGCAGTTAACAGATACTAAATCGCGCAAACACACAATTTTGCTTGAGCTAGGTAAAGAATTCCATACCAATCACGGCAGCATCAAACACGATGAACTCATCGGGTTATCCGAAGGATCGATCGTTACTTCATCTGGCAACATGGTGTATTTGGCCTTGCGCCCACTTTTGTTGGACTTCGTGCTCAGCATGCCCCGAGGTGCTGCAGTTGTGTATCCAAAGGATGCCGCAGCGATTGTCGGTCTGGCTGACATTTATCCAGGCAGTGTTGTCGTCGAAGCCGGTGTTGGTTCGGGAGCGTTGACTTGCTCGCTACTACGCGCAGTCGGCGAACATGGATATGTCTATAGCTTCGAGCGCCGTGAAGATTTCGCAAAAATTGCCCAAAAAAATGTCAAAAACTTTTTTGGAGATACGCCGACCAACTGGCAAGTTACGTTAGGTGATCTTCAAGAAAAGGTTACGCAACTTCCTGAAGCCAGCGTTGATCGCATCGTGCTAGACATGCTCGCTCCTTGGGAGACTATTGACAGTATCGCTGGCGTGCTACGACCAGGTGGTGTAGTCATTGCCTATGTTGCAACCACGACGCAAATGTCGAGATTCGTAGAGGACCTACGCACCGATAAGCGTTGGACGAATCCAGAGGGTCAAGAGCTAATCCAACGTCCTTGGCACTTAGAAGGTCTCGCGGTGCGCCCAAATCACCGAATGCAAGGCCACACGGGCTTTTTGGTGACCGCTAGGCGATTGGCACCAGGAGTGGTTTTGCCTACGCGCCGAATTCGCCCAACTAAAGGACAATTGGATACTGTTGCAGAGTTGAGCAGCGAGGCAGGAGAGGAGTCGTCATGAGCGAAGTTAACGCAGATCAATTGCGCTCCTTGAACACCCGAATTGATGATTTATCCGAATCAAATGCCAAACTCACAGCAACTTTGCGCGAAGCGCGCGAACAAATTATTGGACTTAAAGAAGAAGTTGATCGACTCAGCGCTCCACCAAATGGTTACGCGGTCTACTTAGGACCTGCAGCTGATGATTTAGTCGATGTCACTATTAATGGACGCAAAATGCGAGTCGCTATGGCACCGGAGGTTGATCGAGAACAGTTGCGCCCTGGTCAAGAAGTCATTCTTAACGAGTCCATGAATGTAGTAGTTGCTGGAACTTTTGAAGACCAGGGTGAAATTGTAATTTTCCAAGAGATTCTCGAAGATGGTCAACGCGCGATTGTGACCGGACGCAGTGACGAAGAGCGCGTGATTCATCTGGCAGCACCATTACGCGACGTACCGTTGCGCTCGGGCGACAGCTTGTTGGCCGACATGAAGGCCGGGTACGCATTCGAACGTATCGCCAAGTCTGAAGTAGAAGATTTGGTTCTAGAAGAAGTACCTGACATTAATTACGAAGACATCGGTGGCTTGGGCGATCAAATCAACATGATTCGCGACGCAGTAGAGCTTCCGTTCCTACATCCGGAATTGTTCCGCGAATACGAACTGAAGCCACCTAAGGGTATTTTGCTATACGGCCCGCCAGGATGTGGCAAGACGCTGATTGCTAAAGCAGTTGCTAACTCGCTAGCCAAGAAAGTTGCTGAAATTTCTGGAATTGGTGAGGGACGTAGTTACTTCCTAAACATCAAGGGTCCTGAACTTCTAAATAAGTTTGTCGGCGAGACCGAACGCCAAATTCGCATCATCTTCCAGCGAGCTCGCGAAAAAGCCAGTGAAGGCACCCCAGTAATTGTTTTCTTCGATGAAATGGATTCCTTATTCCGTACTCGTGGCAGTGGTATTTCAAGTGACGTTGAAAACACCATCGTGCCGCAGCTGTTGAGTGAGATAGACGGCGTTGAAAGTCTAGAGAACGTCATAGTTATCGGTGCTTCAAACCGTGAAGACATGATCGATCCAGCAATTTTGCGTCCAGGTCGCCTAGATGTAAAAATCAAGATCGAACGCCCTGATGCGCAAGCTGCAATAGACATCTTCGCTAAGTACTTAACAACTGATTTGCCACTTTCCGCAACAGATTTAGCAGAGCATGGAAATGATCCGCAAAAAACAACTACTGCGATGATCCATCGCGTTGTGGAAGAGATGTATGCAACTACTTCAGAGAATGAATTCCTCGAAGTTACTTATGCCAACGGCGATAAGGAAGTTCTTTACTTCAAGGACTTTAGTTCCGGCGCCATGATCGAGAACATTGTTAGCCGCGCCAAAAAGGCAGCCATTAAGTCCTTCTTAACAGTTGGTCAAAAAGGAATCACGATCGAGCATTTGCTGCAGGCATGCTTAGATGAATTCCACGAAAACGAAGACTTGCCAAACACCACAAATCCAGATGATTGGTCTCGCATTTCCGGTAAGAAGGGTGACCGCATCGTCTTTATGCGAACCTTGATACATGACAAAAAGGGTAACGATTCAGGACGCAGTATCGATACCTCGCTTTCAGCTAATCCCTTTGCTTAGGTTGTAACCATGTCGGTTAGACGAATCATGGGCATCGAGTCCGAATTTGGAATTTCCAATCCCAAAGATTCCAGCGCGAACCCAATGCTGCTATCCAGTCAAGTTGTTAATGCTTACGGCAATGAAGTTATGCCAAATCGAATCCGGCGAATGCGATGGGATTACGATGTCGAATCGCCGCTTCGGGATGCTCGTGGCTTTGATATGTCAAGAGCTGAAGCGGACCCTAGTCAACTTACGGATGACGATTACGGACTAGCGAATCTAGTTTTACCAAATGGCGCTAGGTATTACGTAGACCATGCGCATCCCGAATATGCCTCGCCGGAAGTTACCAATCCATACGACGCCGCGCTGTGGGATAACGCCGGGGATCGCATCATTGAAAAGAGTGCCAGGTTGGTAAGTTCAATCACAGGCGAATTGATCACGGTTTACAAGAACAACACTGACGGCAAAGGCGTTAGCTATGGAACACATGAGAACTATCAAGTATCCCGCGAAGTTCCGTTTTTGGATTTGGTTAAATACCTCACACCTTTTTTTGTGACGCGATGTATTTTTGCTGGCGCGGGTCGCGTTGGAATTGGACAAGAGGTGATTGAACCTGGATTTCAAATTTCGCAGCGTGCGGATTTCTTTGAAGCCGAAGTGGGGCTCGAGACCACACTACGTAGGCCAATTATTAATACGCGCGATGAACCGCATGCCAATCCAGATTTGCACCGCAGGCTGCACGTCATCATTGGTGACGCAAACATGTCACATCGCATGACTTATCTAAAGATGGGCGCTACTGCAATCGTGCTCAGCATGATCGAGTCTGAATTTTTGAAGGTGGACTTTGAACTTTACGATCCTGTGACCTCCATGCACCTAGTAAGTCATGACTACAAGTTTGAAACCAAACAGCGATTGCGTGACGGTTCTGAAATGTCAGCACTAGAAATGCAAAAGCACTACCAACGATCGGCTGCAGAGTTCCTGGTGGCTACTCGTGATGAAGATCCGATGAGCCATGATGTGGTGCAACTATGGGGACGCATTTTGCAAACGCTGGAAACTAATCCCATGTCACTAGTTGGTGAAGTGGATTGGATCACCAAGTTGTCCATAATGAATGGCTATCGCAACCGCGAACAGATGCTTTGGAATGATTCTCGGTTGGCGGCCATTGATATCCAGTTCTCGGATTTGCGTCCGGATAAGGGCCTAGCTCGAGTTCTGCAGCAAAAAGGCAAGATGGAAATTATGTTTAGTGAAGAGCAAATCTCCCAAGCCGTTGCCAACCCACCAACTGATACCCGGGCGTATTTTCGGGGAAACTGTGTTTCCAAATACGTTGATCAAGTGGCGGCAGCATCTTGGGATTCAGTGATTTTGGATTTGGGTGACCAGATTCCACTTAAGCGAATCTCGACGCCAGATGCACGCGGGGGGACAGAACTAGCCACAGCCCAGTTGTTTGCGCAGAGTAGCTCGGCAGAGCAGTTGCTAGCCAACCTCACGCCAGCGCACATTCTGGAATAGGCTGAATCCAAATAACTGGTAAGGGGACATCATGACGGAACGCGAATTTGCAAAGGGTGGCTCGGAGCGCGATAGTGCAGAAGATCTAGCCTTGCCCACTGCGTCAGCATCGGATTTAGATGTCACTGATCTACTGGATGCCATTGACTTAGTTCTGGAAGAAAATGCCGAAGAGTTCGTTAAAGGCTTCGTGCAAAAGGGCGGACAGTAAGTGTCTTCTGGTCGCCTAGACAAGCGAATTTTCGGAATTGAAACCGAGTTCGGTGTCACTTGCACATTTCAAGGGCAACGTCGGCTAACTCCGGATGAAGTAGCGCGCTATCTCTTCAAGCGTGTGGTCTCGTGGGGTAGAAGCTCAAATGTCTTCCTTACTAATGGTGCTCGGCTTTATCTTGATGTTGGCAGTCATCCCGAGTACGCAACAGCTGAGTGCGATGATTTTCACGATTTGATCGTGCAGGATAAAGCCGGTGAGCGAATTCTAGAAGAGTTGATTGTTGATGCCCAAGATCGGTTGGCCGAAGAGGGCATCGAAGGTGAAATCTATCTATTTAAAAACAACACTGACTCTGGTGGCAACTCATACGGCTGTCATGAAAACTTCTTGATCAAGCGTCGACAGGATTATCTAGAGCAAATTGAAGCTTTGCTTCCATTTTTGATCACTCGCCAATTGATCTGCGGCGCCGGAAAAGTATTGACCACACCGCGCGGCACAATTTATTCACTCTCGCAGCGGGCTGATCACATGTGGGAGGGCGTATCAAGTGCCACAACGCGTTCTCGCCCCATCATCAATACTCGAGATGAGCCCCACGCAGATTCCGAAGCATTTCGGAGACTGCACGTAATTGTTGGTGATTCCAACATGTCAGAGATGACAACTTTGTTGAAAGTCATATCGATGGACTTCGTCTTGCGCTTGCTAGAAACTGGAAACTTGACGCGCGATTTCACTTTGGAAAATCCGATTCGCGCGATTCGTGATGTTTCTCACGACATAACTGGGCAAGCACTGGTGACATTAAATTCAGGTTCCACTATGTCCGCATTGGACATGCAATGGGCCTACCTGGACATGGTTAAAACTTATGTTGCAACCGGGGACATGAATGTCACCCCAGAGCATGCGATTGCGCTTGAACTTTGGGAACGAACGCTTACCGCAGTTCAGACTGGTAACCATGCCTTAATCTCACAGGAAATTGACTGGGCAATTAAGTTGCAACTACTTGATGCGTACCGAGACAAACATGGGCTAGATCTTGAGTCGCCTCGTGTCGCTCAATTAGACCTGATGTATCACGATATTTCACAAGCACGCGGATTGTTCTACTTGCTACAAAAGAATGGCAAAGCCAAGCGCGTAACGACCGACGAGGAAATCATTAAGGCCCAAACTGTGCCACCACAGACAACGCGCGCTAAATTGCGTGGCGATTTTATTGCTGCGGCTCAGGAAGCTGGCAAAGACATCAGCGTCGATTGGGTACACCTGAAGATGAATGACCAGACTCAACGCACGGTTCTGTGTAAGGATCCGTTTGCAAACGTCGATGAACGAGTCGAGCGTTTAATAGAGTCCATGCAAATTGCAACCTGATTGCCTCCTGTAAGATTGCGCTATGTTGAAACGAAGCCCAATAATTGTTCTTTCTATTGTTTTGGCCCTTTCGGGTTGTTCTAGTCTCAGTAGTTCTGCTGGAGATTCAACTTCGAGCGAAGCAGTCAATAGCGCGCCTGCAGTTCCTGAATTGACTGGCGTGCCAGTAGCTGTTGAAGTATCCGCAGAACTAGGTGTGGAGCCGGTTGTCACAATTAAGCCGGGTGATCCGGTAACTGAACTTCAAGTCACTGACGTTGTAGTTGGCGAAGGCGATGCGGTTCCAGCTGGCGCTACGGTTACTGCGCACTATGTGGGATACGGCGCGGCCACCGGCGCCATGTTTGATGGTTCATGGTCTCGAGGTGAGCCAGCTACATTCCCTTTGGATCAAGTAATCATGGGATGGCAAGAGGGCTTAGTTGGCATGCAGGTGGGTGGTCGACGCCTACTAGTTATTCCAGCTGAACTTGGCTATGGCAATAACCCACCACCAGGCAGCGGCATCGAAGTGGGCGAGACCTTAATTTTCGTAGTAGATCTAGTAAGTTTTGAATAGTCAAAGAGACAGAGGAACATATGCAACCGCCAGAGTTTGATTTTCCCGAGGGTCCAGCCCCAGCTGAATTAGTTATCACTGACATTTCAATTGGTGATGGTGACGAAGCAGGTGCTGGTCAAACCGTTACCGTGCATTACGCCGGAATTGATTTCGAGACCGGTGAACAGTTTGATTCTTCATGGGACCGAGGCGAATCCATCGAATTTCGTCTCAAGGGTCTGATTGTCGGCTGGCAAGAAGGCATTCCAGGTATGAAAGTTGGCGGTCGTCGCAAACTTACAATTCCACCGGAGCTGGCTTATGGCGCAGCAGGTAGTGGTCACAGACTTTCTGGTAAGACTCTAGTTTTCATTATCGACTTGCTAGCAGTTTCTTAAGTAATGGCAAAAGCACGCACTGAGCGCATGCTCAATCTGTTGTTCGTGCTGCTAAATGCCTCAGTGCCACTTACCCGAGAGCAGATTCGCGATCGCGTACCTGGTTACGGGGATTCAAACGACGCTTTCGAGCGAATGTTTGAACGCGATAAAGCTGCGCTTCGCGAGTTGGCGATTCCACTTGAGACGAAACCGGTTGATCTATTTCATGATGATGTCCTGGGATATCGAATCGATCGATCTGACTGGTTGATGCCAGAAATCGTGCTAACTGCACAGGAGCGCACCTACTTGAGTTTGGCAGCTAGTGCGTGGCAGAGCGCACAATTGAGCACCGCAGCAAAGCAAGCAGTGCGCAGAATCGATGCGCAAGAATCGGATGATTTACCAGTAGTACCGGTATCGCTGGCAAAAGGTCGACGCCACATCACCGAGATTCTTGAAAGTATTACTGACAATAAGACCATTGCATTTGACTATGTTGGCCTCCTAGATGCAAAGCCGGTTCGACGCACAGTAGATCCTTGGCGAGCATTACTGCATTCTGGGCATTGGTACTTAATCGGATTTGATCAAGACAAAGGTGAATTACGTAGCTTTCGCACCGATCGCATTGTTGGCGACATTACAATCACCAAAGATGCAATTTTGGAACCAGCTCCGACAGACTTTGAAGTGCATGACATTGTCGCGCAGTGGGAGAGTGGCGAGGCTGTTACGTTGCAGGCAAAGCTGCTCGTGCGCCCTGGACGGGGTGCGTCACTACGATTACTCGCAAGTGAATGCAACATTGGAAGTGAATGGGATGAACTGACCGTTCCTTATTTTCATGAGTCGCAACTAGTTGGATTGATAGCTGGAGCCTGCGATGTGGTCCGGGTAGTCGAACCTATTGCATTGCATGACGCGGTTTCCAGAGTAATTGTCACCACGTTGAAGGCGCATAGCAATGGCGAATGACCTCGAAGTTTTGATTGAGTTGTTACCTTGGCTAGTTGCGAACAATGGCTCTTCGCTCAAGGAAATTGCTGAGCAGTTCGACGTGAGTGAAAAGCACGCACTCGAACTGATTGGACAACTCGTTGTGACCGGACCATCACAAGATGGTGGAGGATTGGTAGACATTGATTTTGAAGATGCTGAATCAATCTTCGTAACTGATGCAAAAGCACTTGATCGACCAGTAAAACTAAATAGTTTCGAAGCAGCTTCACTAATTGCCGGATTGCATTACTTGGAGCAGTTTCCTGCCTTGGCAGATGTGAAAGTGGTTGCTGGATTGATCACCAAGATTGCGTCCGTGATTCCGAATCCAGAAAACCTAGTAGACGTGGTTGCAGCTCCAGTTTCGGCAGCAGTCGTTGTCGAAGTTGAACAAGCTATAGCTTCACATGTTGCAATCGAGATTTCGTATGCTGCGGTGTCAAAAGATGATGTATCACAGCGAAAGGTGGATCCTGTTGCCATGTATGTGCGTGACGACTTTACCTACCTCAGAGCCTGGTGCCGAACATCGCAGGCTTGGCGAAACTTTCGACTTGATCGCGTTGTAGCAATCTCTTCAACTGCTGAGCCCATTGATATTCCTGAGGCAATTGAAGTCCGTGAAGCCATTAGAGATTACCTAGGTGTAATCGAGCTTGATAAGGCGTACTACGGAACTCTTGATCAAGTCGACATCCTGAGTTTCAAGGAATACATGTGGCACGCCGTAGAGGTTGAACTCAAGGTTTATTCCCGAGACTGGTTGATTTCACTAGTGCTTGCTTCGGGCGGTCGAATGCGCGCCGTCGGGCCGCCTGATCTAGTCGCTGGAGTCATTGAACGGGCAAAGGGCTGGGAATAGCCCACTCAGCCTTATTCTTTTAGTTATGCGATACCGTTGAGACATCATAAATAAGGAGTAAAAATGCGCGCCCTATTTGACTCGCCAGCGGCAATTATTTTGCTATTGCTGGTCATCGTACTTTTTGGTGCCCGTCGACTTCCAGATGCTGCTAAAAGCGTTGGTAAATCAATCAAGATCTTTAAGTCTGAGTTGGACACCGACAAGGATGACTCAAGTAATACCCCTGACAAGATCTAATTCAAAGGCATGAGCTCGACAGAAGCGCAAAATCTAGGAGCTATGACGCTGGCGGAGCATTTCACCGAATTGCGCCGTCGCCTGGTACGCAGTGCACTAGCCCTAATCATTTGCACAATTGCAGTATGGAATCAGTTTCCAACAATATTTGCGTTAATTCGTGCACCTTACGACAACGTACAAGGACCTGGATCGAATGCGGTACTCGCACTCACAGGTGTTACCAGCGGCTTCTCGCTGCAATTGCGAGTGTCACTGGCTGCTGCGGTGGTGCTCTCGAGTCCAATTTGGATTTATCAGCTTTGGCGCTTTGTTTCACCAGGCCTCAAAAGTAAGGAACGCAAGTGGGCCTACGCATTCACGGCGATTGCTGTGCCACTGTTCGCCAGCGGAGTGTTGCTTGCGTACTACGTAATGCCACGGATGCTAGACATCTTGTTTGAATTTACTCCGACAGACGTACAGAATGTCACCAGTGTTGAGAGCTATTTAAGTTTTTTCCTGCACTTGACTTTGTTTTTCGGAATTGGATTCTTGTTGCCCCTCATTTTGGTCGGCCTTAACTTTGCTGGCATTTTAAGTGGAGAGAAACTTCGTGCCGCTTGGCGCTGGTTGATACTGGGCAGCTTCGTTTTTGGCGCCGTAGCCACTCCAAATGGTGATCCACTCGCCATGACTTTCGTTGCGTTACCCATGATCGTGCTTAGTTTCACTGCAGTTGGCATTGCAATCCTCAACGATCGTCGTAGATCTAAAATCCGTGCCCAGGAAGATCTCTAACGATGTTGGCTTTGCTAGTTAAGCCAACCGTATGGAAGTCACGCAAAGGTAAGCGAATTGTCTCAGGCCTAATAAGTCACGGTGCACTCGTATTGCAAGGTACCAACGCACAGGATTTACGACCGGAAATTCAGCAACTGCATCATGAGCACCTTGATCTGGTTGTTGTTGCCTGCGGTGGCGATGGAACGGTACACCTAGCGCTAAATTCACTTCCCAACCACGAAATTTCCTTGGCGGTAATTCCGCTGGGGACTGGAAATGATTTTGCAAGATACCTAAAAATCAAGAATCCCAAATCCGGACTAGAAATTTTGCAGTCCGGTGCTTGGAACCAAATCGATTTTGGCATCATAGAAACCCCGGATGGAAATGAACACAAGTTTCTTGGGGTAGCCAGCTGTGGATTTGATGCGCAAGTTAATGAACGCGCAAATACCTATCGCGGTCCGTCAGGAACCCTGAAGTATTTGGTTGCCCTTTTTGTCGAGTTATCAAAAATGTCGGTATGTGCCTTTGATGTTGCGCCAAAGTCATCTGCAAAGTTCTCCGAGAAACTCACTTTGGTTGCGGTAGGTAACACTTCGTCGTACGGCGGCGGTATGAAAATCTGTCCGACCGCAAACGCCAGCGATGGACAGTTTGAGATCACATACGTCGCTCAAGTAACTCGCAGATTGTTAGTTCGTGTGCTTCCGAAAGTTTTCTGGGGTGGACATGTGAAACATCCAAAAGTTCGACAGGACAGTGATTCAGGGATCGCGCTCGGCGGTGAATCATTTCCGGTTTATGCCGATGGAGAACGTGTGGGTGTTGGCCCGATCAAAGTCATGTTGATTCCTGGTGGCGTGCGTGTGTGGCAAGCGCAGGCAACAACAACGCCGTAATCTGTAACCATGACCAATTCGCCAGCTGCTCGTTATGCAGCTGCAAAAACTAGGGTCAAAGATTCCAAAGGTTTACTTGGTTCATTTCAGGAATCCCTAAGTTTTACGCTGGATGATTTCCAAGTACAAGCCTGTCGAGCTATCGATGAAGGATCTGGGGTCTTAGTTGCCGCCCCGACAAGTGCGGGCAAGACCGTAGTGGGTCAATTTGCGGTCTATACCGCGCTGTCCAAGCAATCTCGCTGTTTTTATACCACGCCAATTAAAGCGCTATCAAACCAAAAGTTTAATGAATTCGTAGAGTTTTACGGCGCTGAAAATGTCGGACTACTAACTGGTGATAACAGCATTAATGGCGATGCTCCGATAGTTGTTATGACAACTGAAGTGCTACGCAACATGCTCTATGAAGGCTCAAGTGGCATCCGTGAGCTCAGCCACGTCGTTATGGATGAAGTTCATTACTTGGCTGATCGATCCAGGGGAGCGGTGTGGGAAGAAGTAATCATTCACTTACCTGTTTCCGTTTCAGTGATCGCGCTTTCTGCAACTGTAAGTAACGCTGAAGAGTTTGGTGATTGGCTGCGAACGGTTCGAGGCCAAACGCAAGTGATCGTCGAAGAACATCGGCCAATTCCATTGCATCAACATGTAATGGTCGGGGACGAGCTACACGATCTATTCGTAGACAAGGCACGAACTAAGGTCAGCCCTGAGTTGCAACGAATTGCGCGTAACGATCGGCAAAACGCCCGCCATGGTTACGGCCGTAGCAATCGGTTCCGAAGTCGATATACGCCCTCGCGCGTCGAAGTGATTGAAGAACTAGACCGCGCTGGTTTATTGCCAAGCATTACTTTCATTTTTTCCCGGGCTGCCTGTGATGATGCAGTTTCGCAGTGCCTTGCCGGTGGCCTATCCGTCACAACCGCCGAAGAACGCCTAGAGATCCGCGGCATAGTCGATGCCCATTTTCCTGATGCCAGTTCCGAAGAACTACGAATTTTGGGGTTTGCATCGTGGTGCGATGGATTAGAACGAGGGATAGCAGCTCACCATGCAGGTTTGTTGCCAGCGTTCAAAGTAGTTGTCGAGCAACTTTTCCAGGCTGGCTTAGTCAAAGTTGTCTTTGCTACGGAGACTCTTGCACTGGGTATTAACATGCCAGCTCGCAGTGTTGTACTGGAGAAGTTGACTAAATGGAACGGGTCAGTGCATGCTGCAGTTACTGCTGGTGAGTACACACAGCTAACTGGGCGAGCCGGTCGACGTGGCATAGATACCCAAGGCCATGCAATTGTGGTTTGGCACTCCGAATTAGATCCAGATTCACTGGCTGGGCTAGCGAGCGCCAGAACTTATCCATTGAAATCTAGTTTTAAACCTTCCTACAACATGGCCATTAATTTGATCGAGAAGTTTGGAACCCATCGAGCGCGTGAGTTGCTGGAATCATCTTTTGCCCAATTCCAAGCTGATCGTTCTGTTGTTGGCTTAGCCACCCAAATGCGTCGAAGTGAAGATGCCATTGATGGCTATCAAGAGGCAATGGAATGTCACTTAGGAGATTTCGCGTCTTATATGTCGCTGCGTCGTCAACTTAGTGATCTGGAAAAAGATACCAAGCGCGACGGCGTGCGAGAACGCAGAAATACCGCAACTAATTTTCTAAATGAGGTGCAACGCGGAGATGTCATTGTGATCGATGCTGCGAGGCGCTCAAGTGTGCCATTTGTAGTTATTGATGAGGCACAGGACATGGATGATCCTCGTCCTCGCGTTATGTCTCAAACTAGAGTTGTAAAACGAATTGGCTATACCGATGTTGGTGATCAGGGTCGTACTATCGGCCAAATCAGATTGCCGGCAACATTTGATTCCAGATCACCAAAAACTCGTAGCTGGCTGGCAGATCAGATGTCGGTAATTGCAAAGTCAGCGCCACCAGCTGTCCCGACTGAGAAAATTTCGGATTCCAAAATTGACGTCGAGATTTCCAGATTGCGCAAAGCAATTCGAGCGCACGCCTGTCATGGCTGCACCGATCGCGAAGAACATGTTCGATGGCATGAACGAATCTATTCAACGCAGCGCGAGATCGACAAACTCGAATCTCGAGTCGCAACGCGAACCAGTTCTATCGCTAAAGAATTCGATCGAATTTGTGAAGTCTTGACCGAACTTAAATACCTTGAAAAATCTAGCGATGCGCACACTGTTACTGATGCCGGATTGGTTCTCGGGCGTATTTATGGAGAGTTAGATCTATTAACTGCTGAGTGTTTACGAAGTTCAATTTGGCGCGAACTAACGGCAGAACAGATGTCCAGTGCTGTGAGTACTTTGGTTTACGAATCACGTAGAGACGATGATCGCGATACCCAAAACATCCCTGAAGGATCGTTAGGGATAGCGCTGACCGAAATGGTTTACAAGTGGGGCGAATTAAAGGACATTGAAAGCCAACATCGCATGGATAGTTTGCGTGAAATGGATCCAGGCTTTGTTTGGGTGACATTGAAATGGGCAAGAGGTCAGTCCATAGCCAAGGTGTTGAAGAGCACTGACTTACAACCAGGTGATTTCGTTAGATGGAGCAAACAAGTAATCGATTTACTTGGCCAGATTTCGTTAGCAAGTGATGATCCCAAACTTGCTGCGACTGCAAGATCGGCAGGGGATTTGATCAATCGAGGGATTGTGGCGTGGTAGAGACTAAACGTAATTTGTATTTTGATACTGCAACCCTTTACTACCGAGCGTTCTTTGCAGTTCCGGAATCTATCGTGGCTCCTGATGGCACGCCTTCAGGAGCAGTGCGTGGTTTTTTGGACATGGTTAGCACAATTGCAAAACAGTTCCCACCAAATCAGTTGGTTTTTGCCTGGGATGACGATTGGCGTCCGCAGTGGCGAGTAGATCTAATTCCCAGTTATAAATTGCATCGAGTTGAAGATACTGCTGGCGATTCCGCAACCGAAGAAGTTCCGGATTTGCTCTCACCGCAGATAACAGCCATCTCGATGTTGCTAGATGCAATCGGCTTGCCACGGGTTGGACAGCTTGGTCATGAAGCAGACGATGTCTTAGGCGCGTTAGTCGCTAAGGCTGGCACTAATTGCGATGTGGTCACGGGAGATCGTGACCTCTACCAATTGGTGTCTGACCAGCATTCGAACCGCGTCATTTCGATTACCAAAGGAGTCAAGAACCTAGAGGTAGTAGATGATGCTTTCTTACTAGCTAAATATGGAATATCTGGCGAGCAATATGTTGATTTCTCGACACTGCGCGGCGACCCATCCGATGGCTTACCAGGCGTGAAAGGCATTGGTGAGAAAACTGCTGCCAAATTGATAACTGATTTTGGGAATGTTTCCGGATTGATATCTGCCGCCAAGGATGAGTCGATTACCTTGGCTCCAGCCGTACGTCGCAACGTTTTGGAAAGTCAACAATATGTTCGCGCGGCTAGCAAAGTGGTGCGAGTAAAAACCACCGCGCGTTTGCCAATGCACCTTAATGTTCCAGCTCAGGTCACAGATCACTCAGCAGTCTCGGACTTAGCAGGTGCCTGGGGGATTGAAAAGCACGTTGCCAGACTGCTTAAGACTCTGGGCATTAGTTCGATAGCGTAGTCACATGTACGCAGACCGCATCAAAAAAGTTGCCGCTAGCCTGGCCAATTCTGGAAATGACATACTATTTGTTACTCCAGGAGCGGATTTACGTTACCTAACGGGTTACGACGCATTGCCGTTGGAACGCCTTACTTGTCTAGCCATCCGAAATGATGGCAAGTCTTGGATGATTGTTCCCACTCTGGAAAAGCCTTCCGCACTCGCTCATGGCGTACCAGAAATTGGGATTGATTTGCTTGATTGGCAAGAAACGCAAAACCCGTACCAGATTTTGATGGCAAGCGTTGGTAAGTCGAGCTCGGCGTTAGTCAACAATTTGATGTGGGTTGAAAAAGCATTCGGTATCAGGTCAGCACTTGGAAAAGAAGTAGCTCTGGCAGGATCCTTACTTTCGGATATCCGAGAAGTTAAAACTGCGCAAGAAGTTACCTTCCTACATGAAGCCGGCGCGGCAATTGATGAAGTGCATTCAAACATGCACAAGTGGCTACGCCCTGGACGAACTGAGCGCGAAGTTGGTCGCGACATTGCGGAAGCAATTTTGGCGAGTGGTCATTCGCGGGTCGATTTCGTCATAGTCGCTAGTGGACCAAATGGCGCTAGTCCGCATCATGAGCTTTCCGATCGCGTGATTGAAGCCGGAGACCCAGTTGTGGTCGACATTGGCGGAACTATGCCAAGTGGCTACTGCAGCGACTGTACGCGGATGTACGTCTGCGGACAACCACCCGCGGAGTATTTGGAGCACTACCAAGTTTTGTTAACTGCGCAGCAAGCAGCTCGCGATCATGCCCGTCCTGGTGTCAGTTGTGAATCGGTTGATGCTGCGGCGCGCGACGTTTTGATTGCTGGTGGATTAGGTGAGCAATTTATCCATCGCACCGGACATGGCATTGGCATGGAAACCCATGAAGAGCCATACATAGTTTCTGGAAACACTCGCAACCTAGTTCCTGGCCATGCCTTCTCAATTGAGCCAGGCTTTTATTTTGCCGGTAAATACGGCGCCCGCATCGAAGACATAGTCACATGTACCGAGACGGGAATTAGTAGCACTAATAACACGACTCGGGAACTAGTGATTCTCTAGGAATTTATCGTGAGGTTACTCGTTGCGGGTTTAGCCGGCGCGTTAACGGCTTGGGCCTTTACGCCGATGCACTGGTGGGCCGCAATCATTGGCCTGGCGGTGTTATTGCAACAGCTCTCTGGCCAACTGTTGCGGCAACGACTTAAGATTTCATCTGTTTTCTCCTTGGCGCTATTTTTATGTCACATCCAGTGGGTGAGTGTCCTTGGAGTCGATGCCTGGATCGCTTTGGCAATATTGTGTGCGCTGCCTTGGCTTCTCTTGGCGCTAGTCCCAATTGATTCCTCGAATGGCTGGTTCTACCTAGCACCAGCTGCTGGGGTAGCGGTGCTTGAGGCAGTACGGTCATCTGTTCCATGGGGTGGGTTTCCTTGGGGATTGATTGCCTATAGTCAACTCGATGGTCCGTTAGTCAAACTTGCCACACTTGGTGGCCAAGGGCTGGTCAGTGGGGTAGTGGTTCTTTGTGCTGCTGCTTTGATCAAACTCGTCAAACACCGTTGCTTTACATCGCTGCTGATCGTTGCCATATGTGTACTTGCAGCTCGAAGTGTGGATACCTTGCATTCCGATCAGACCGTTACGTTATCTGCAGTGCAAGGAAATGTGCCACGAGTCGGTAATGAAGTATCTACGCAGCGAACTGCGGTTTTGAATAATCACATCATTGCAACCAAAAGGTTGCTTATCGACATTGAGTCTGGCAAGACTGCCACTCCAGATCTAATTGTTTGGCCCGAAAGTGGCACGGACATCGATCCACTGCAGCCGGGACTCGCACAAACTGAAATTACCCAGTTGGCGGATAGCACTGACATCCCGATATTGATTGGCGCAACTACTTTGTCTGGTGGCGATAGCTCAACTGCAGTCGGTCCGCGTAATGCCGGCATTCTGTGGACGGCAGAGTCTGGACCAGGGCAGATGTACGTGAAGCGACACCTGGTGCCATTTGGTGAGTACGTACCACTGCGTGAATTCTTATCACGGTTCATTAAGCGCTTTGAACAAATACCTAATGATTTTGTTCCTGGGAACGCGGTAGGTGTGTTCAATATTGCAAATAAGCAAATCGGAGACGTGATTTGCTTTGAGGTTGCCTACGCAAATCATATTTATGAAACAGTTGCGACGGGCGCCCAAGTAATGGTTGTGCAAACCAATAACGCAACTTACGGAAATACAGCACAACCCGAACAGCAATTTGCCATCACTAGATTCCGCGCGATTGAAAACCAACGCGCATTCTTGGTAGCAAGTACTTCAGGCATTTCCGGTTTGATTGCTAACGACGGCAAAGTGTTGCATAAAACTGGGCAATTTGAAACAGCTACCGTCACTGGCGAAGTTGAATTGATTTCTGACCAAACATTTACTAACAGGTATCCACGCTGGATGTTGATCTTTAGTGCTCTCGTTTTGTTAATTTGTTATCGACGTACGCGTGGACAAAACTCTTAAACTTTTCGTTTAGGCTTAACTAATGGCAACGCGCGAGATCGGGAAAACTCTAGTCATCATTCCCACCTACAACGAGCGCGAAAGCTTGCCGATTATTGTCGCAGCCGTCCGCGCAGCCGAGCCCAGCATTGACATCCTGATCGCTGACGATAACTCGCCAGATGGCACTGGGGAAGTGGCTGAAGGCCTACGAACTAACGATTCTGCAATCCATGTGTTACATCGCGAATCTAAAGCCGGCTTGGGTGCGGCATACCTGGCGGCGTTTGAATGGGCGAGTCAACAAGGCTACGAAGTAGTCGTAGAGATGGATGCTGATGGCTCACATCGGCCGGCTGACTTAACTAAGGTCCTGGATGCCATGACTGACAACGATGTAGTTTTGGGATCGCGCTGGATCACTGGTGGCAGCGTCGTGAACTGGGCTAAGAGCCGCGAAATACTCTCGCGTGGGGGAAACCTTTACACCCGACTTTGGTTAGGCATTCCATTGCACGATGCCACCGGAGGATTTCGTGCTTATCGAATGAGTGCCATCAACGCTATGCAAGTTGAAAATGTGCAAAGCCAGGGTTATTGCTTCCAAGTCGACATGGCTTGGCGCGCAGTTACCGCAGGCTTGAGAATCACTGAAGTGCCAATTACATTCGTAGAGCGGCAATTGGGCGAGTCCAAAATGAATGGGGCCATAGTTAAAGAGGCGCTGTGGTTGGTCACCCAATGGGGAGTTAAGAAGCGTCTCTCAGACCTGAAGCGAATTCTTCACATTAGCTAAGTACGTGTTGGTTGCGTCTCATTCGACAGTACGAAAAGCTCATGCTCTCAAAAGAGTTGCTTCGCAAATTTTTCGATCATGACTTTTCTACCTGTCGAGATCTGATTCATAAACTGGAATGTTTTCATTGCCGGTAATTATCTGAATAGGCAACTTTCAAAACCATAAGTGACGGAACAAAAAGTCCCCAGAAAACTCCGAGGCGAAAAATTTGCGAAGCAACTCTTTTGAGCAGCGGATTGTTTTCTGGAGGACTTTGCAGTGGCTACTGAACTACATGCGGTCTATGCAGTGGCTAGTCCAGAACTATTGGATTAAGAAGCCTTTGCGCGGATGACTTCGAGGCGTTCCTTGAGTATGCCTTCTAAGTCTTTGATTGTCCGACGCTCCAAGAGCATGTCCCAGTGCGTTCTGACGTGCTTACGTTCGGCTGGAGCTTCAGGTTTGGCTCCCAGCATCATGCCGGTGGCTCCACAGGCACAGGGCCAGGTGGTCGGAATCTCGTCAGCCTCTACTGAGAATGGCATGGTAATTCGATGTCCTTGATCACAGACATACGTGGTTAATGCTCTGGGTGCATATTCACCAGAATCGACTTCATAGCTCGTTGTTCCTAGACGCGAGCCGCGCATTGATTCACCCATAATTTTCCCTCCCATGGATGCTTAACTGCGTTCTGCAGATGTTTCAGGTTTACCCAGGAGGCGCGAAATTAAACCTGACGATGTGAACTAGGCATTAGATCCATTCAGACAGAACCGCGTATTCATTGCCTTTTCACTGGGTGTCGTTAGCCGATAAGATACATTATGTCAATTAACAAAGATCTGAATAAGTATCGTAACGAGCCAGATCTCCAGGCATCGCCTGATTGCCACATCCCCAATTCCAAGGCCACCAAGGGGCCGTGCGAGCCGAAATCTAGCTAAGCGAAGTCAGAGATCGGTGGACAAGCACAAACCAAGTTACGGTCGCCGTAAGCGCCATCAATACGTCGCACAGATGGCCAATATTTGGCTTCTCGCAGGCTTGGCAATGGATACGCAGCCAATTCTCGGCTGTACGGGTGTTCCCAGTCGCCTAGCAAGAATTGAGCCGTGTGCGGGGCATTAGACAGCGGATTGTCGTCAACTGGCCAAGTTCCAGCCTGGACCTGAGCGATCTCCTGCCTAATGGCCTTCATAGCGGCTATGAATCGATCCAGCTCGAACAAAGATTCGCTCTCGGTAGGTTCGACCATCAAAGTTCCAGCTACTGGAAATGACATCGTTGGAGCGTGGAAACCGAAATCGACTAGTCGCTTTGCAACGTCGTCAACACTTACGCCGGACTCATCGCTGATCCCCCGTAAATCCAAAATGCATTCATGAGCCACTAGCCCATTGCCGCCAACATAAAGTACTGGGAAGTCATCGCTTAACTTCTTTGCGATGTAATTTGCCGATGCAACTGCAACTTGTGTTGCTTTAGTCAATCCTTCGGCGCCCATGAGACGGATGTAAGCCCATGGAATCGGCAGGATGCCTGCGCTACCCCAAGGTGCCCCACTGACTGCTCCTACCCCACCATCGGCATAACCACGAGCAGTTGGTCCGGCTTCTGGTCGGAATGGATGTGACGGTAAGAACGGTGCCAAGTGTGCACGCACGCCAACTGGACCAACGCCAGGTCCACCGCCACCGTGTGGGATTGCAAAAGTTTTGTGCAAATTCAAGTGCGAAACATCTGCGCCAAATTTTCCGGGCTTAGCTAAACCAACTAACGCGTTTAAATTTGCGCCGTCGACATAGACCTGGCCACCAGCATCGTGAATCATGGCACAAATATCAGAAACTGTTGCTTCGTAGACACCATGTGTCGATGGGTAAGTGATCATCAGTGCCGCAAGTTCGTCGGCATTTTCCATGATCTTATGTTTTAGATCATCCATGTCGACGTTGCCAAAGTCATCGCAACCGACAACCACTACTCGCATGCCAGCCATCACAGCTGAGGCAGCGTTAGTGCCATGTGCTGAACTTGGAATCAAGCAAACTTTGCGCGCGCTATCGCCACGTGACTTGTGATATCCACGAATTGCAAGTAGTCCAGCGAACTCCCCTTGCGAACCAGCATTAGGTTGCAACGAAATTGCATCGTAACCAGTAACTTCAACTAGCCAGTCTTCAAGCTGTCGAATCATCGTCAGGTATCCAGCAACACTGTCGAGCGGTGCGAATGGATGAATGCCGCCAAACCCTGGCCAAGTAATTGATTCCATCTCAGTTGTGCCATTCAATTTCATGGTGCAGGAACCAAGTGGAATCATGGAGCGATCAAGAGCGATGTCTTTGTCGGAAAGTTTGCGGATGTAACGCAACATTGCGGTTTCACTCTGGTGAGAATTAAACACCGGATGTTCTAGGAAAGTCGAAGTGCGCTGCAATTCATTTGCTAAGGACTCCCCCTCCATGCTGACTAGGTAGCTCGCTGGGAAATTACCACCCAAGGCATCTTGGAAACTTGCCCAAACTTGTTCCACTGTTAACTCAGTAGTGGTTTCATCGACACTTAGCAAGATAGTGTCCACATCTACTTCCCACAGGCTTATCCCCCGCGTGCGAGCTGCGGCTACCACTGCGCGTGCCTTTCCTGGAACCGCAACGCGAATTGTGTCAAAGAAGTTATCGCTGACCTTGACTCCACCTTGCGCCAGACCTTCGGCCAATGCATTGGCTCGGCGATGAACGTTTAATGCAATTTGAGTAAGTCCCTGCGGACCGTGGTAGACCGCATACATCGAAGCCATAACCGCCAATAAAACCTGAGCAGTACAAATGTTGCTCGTAGCTTTATCACGACGAATGTGTTGTTCGCGAGTTTGTAGGGCTAATCGATACGCAGTGTGTCCATCAGCATCAACACTGACGCCAACTAAACGACCCGGTAGTGACCGTTCCAATCCAGTGCGCACTGACATGAAGCCAGCATGTGGTCCACCGAATCCCATCGGTACGCCAAAGCGCTGCGATGAGCCAACGACAATGTCTGCCCCTAGTTCGCCCGGCGACTTAAGCACAGTTAGCGCCAATAGATCCGTTACAACGGCGACGGAAGTTCCCAGCTCGTGTGCCTTAGAAATGTTCGTTGATATGTCTCGCACCTTGCCACTGCTGCCTGGGTAACTTAGCAATACGCCAAAGCAATCCGGCATCTCTTGCGCTTCAACATCAATGAGCGCTAATTCAATTCCAATTGGTTCGGCGCGAGTAGCTAGTACTGCGAGTGTCTGTGGATGGGTATCAGCATCCACAGCAAAAACGTTTGACTCACTCTTTGAATTACGTCGCAGCAATGTCATTGCTTCGGCAGCTGCTGTGGATTCATCTAGCAGCGATGCGCTTGCTATATCCAATCCAGTTAAGTCAGTGACCATAGTCTGGAAATTGATTAAAGCCTCGAGGCGACCTTGGGAAATTTCTGGTTGGTACGGAGTGTATGCGGTGTACCAGGCTGGGTTCTCGGTGATGTTTCGCAAAATTACGCCAGGCGTATGCGTGCCGTAGTAGCCAAGACCAATCATGGAAGTTAAAACTTCATTAGCATCTGCAAACGTTCGCAGCTCCGCCAACACTTCTGCCTCTGATGCACCTGGTGCTAGCGCAAGTGGCGCTTGATTTTGAATGTTGGTTGGCACTGCCGCATTGCTCAACTCGTCCAACGAGCTGTAACCAATAAAACTCAAAATCTTGGAAAGATCAGAATTGTTTGGGCCGATGTGACGATCAGCAAATTGCGCGTATGAATCGTGCTGTGCTTGCACTGACATGATGTTCCTCAAAAACAATAGACGGATAGACCGTTGCCGGTCCTCCCCCTCTGTCATGGAACATTTCAGAGTTGCTGATTCCAGGTAGTCCTGATGCCTGAGAGGTTCTGGGGAGCATT
>WLPX01000019.1 GCA_009698575.1 Actinomycetota bacterium | reverse complement strand
TTGGTGAAGCACTCCACCTTTAAGTAATAAATCCAGCACTTTTCAACCTTAGTGATATCCCCGTAGTCTTACGGTAGACGAGTCGGTCGGATGATCGCGGGCAGCAATGTTCGAGGAAAGTCCGGACTCCATAGGGCAAGAGTGGTGGATAACGTCCACCTGGGGTGACCCACGGGAAAGTGCAACAGAAAGTAAACCGCCTAGCAATAGGTAAGGGTGAAACGGTGAGGTAAGAGCTCACCAGTACTTATGGCGACATAGGTAGCTAGGTAAACCCCACTCGGAGCAAGACCAAGTAGCAGGTGACTGCCCGTCACACGCCTGCAGGTAGGTTGCAACAGGTTGTTGGTAACAACAATCGCAGATGGATGATCATCGCGCGCAAGCGTACAGAATCCGGCTTACAGACCGACTCGTCTATTAAAACTTCTATGCTTTTAAATACTCGGAAAACTTATCAAGCACTTCAGGCATATTTTTTCTGCCAAAGCCCAACCTGAAATGGTTGTCGCCAAATCCATACACGGTTGACGGCAACAACATAATTCCAGTTTCAGCAACTAGGGTTTCGCAAAAAGCCAACGAGCTTCGATTACCATTTATCCGCGGAAATGCAATTGATCCTGCGCGAGGCTTAATCCAGGAGAAAAGGTCTTGACCTTCAAAGAAGGTATCTAAAAGGCCAAGATTTGTTTTAATTGTGTCCAAGTTTCTGGAGACAATTAACTCGCTATTTCGCAGCGCAATCAAGGCCAAGATTTCACTTGGCGCACTTCCGCAAATCGTTGTGAAATCTTTGTACGTAACCATGCGCGAAAGAAGTTCTTTGTTTTTTGTGGTGACCCAACCAACCCGTAGCCCAGCAAGACCAAGCGCTTTGGAAACTCCAAATAGGGATACGGCATTTTCATAAACTTCACTTGCCGAGGGGAGCCGATCTGCGGCATCAAATTCCATGTAGCGATACATCTCGTCAGACAAAACGTAGATGTTGTGTTCTCGAGCGATGTCCATGATTTCTTGGAACTCAAGCAAAGTTGGCGTATAACCCGTTGGATTATGCGGGAAGTTCACCACAAGAAGTTTGGTGTTGGATTTGATCTGTGATTTTAAGAAATCCAGATCAAGCGCCCAACCTCGGGCTTCATTCAGTTCCCACTTCGTCACTTCGCAGCCAATACCTTCGGCAATTTCATAAAGTGATTGATATCCCGGGAAAGTGCAAATCACATGGTCTCCACTTTTCAGGATGCAGTTAAGGGCAAGGTAAATACCTTCTTCAGGAACCACTGTTAATACGTCATCAGGCGTTATGCCTTGATACATTTTGGCAATTTCATCCTTGAGAAGTGGATGGCCACCCGATTCCGTGTACCCAAGAGTGAGGTTGTCCCACAATTCACGGGATTGCGCGTCCGCGAGGTCCAGGACATCGCTTTGGAGTAAGCCGTCACAGTCTGAACTTGAAAGCAAATACTTCGCGGAAAACTCATATTTCGCAAAATAGCGTTCCAATTCGAATGGTTTAAATCGCATTTTCTAGGCTCCAATAAAGTCTTAAAGGGAATTACAAAACCTTATCAAAGTGATTTTCGCCAGAGCTTAATGCTGATGAATCCGGCTTACAGACCGACTCGTCTACGCCCTATTGTTGCTGAGCTTTTTCAGCCGCTTGCAATACCCCTGCAACAACCTTGGCAGGGTTCGCGTTTGGGTTTGCGGAAACTGATCTGAGCCATGGTTCACCGTTAATAGTTGTGCTTGAGACCATTACATCGTCAGGAAGGTTCCGCTTAATGTCGTCAGCGCTCACGCTCTTGTGACGCCAACAGAGCACGCCACAGTTAGGGGCTGACCGTAATTCAAGATCAGCGTGCGCCATAACAAGCGCGGCGAGTTCATCAGCGAGTGACATCGATTTGTCGATCATGCCGGCAATACCTTCGCGACCAAAAGCAAGAAGCATTGCAATGAGTGGTGCGGCGATGGTGCCGTGTGATCCCAAAACACCAACGTTAGGTACCGCTAAATACGCACCTTCGATACTGATTGATTTATGTGCCGTTTCGTGATCTGCAAACAATATAAAGGCAGATTCCTTCGGCTGAAAGAGCCACTTGTGTGCCGAGATTGCGACGCTGTCAGCCCTTTCTATTCCATCAAGAAGGTGTCGATGGCGCTCGCTCAGACGGAGCGGGCCAGACCAGGCTGCGTCAATGTGACGCCAACGAGCATCGCTTGCTGCATCAAGTGGCTCGATTTCGCCAGTACTGGTCGTACCGGCAGTAATCACAGCGACAGCATTCATGAGATCACCAGTGTTGGACCAGTCATCAATGATTCTGTGTTCCATTCCAAGGAGGTGAGCAGATTTGCGGATGCTGAGGTGAGCGCCGGTTCCTGATACGACAACGCGGCATCCACTTTCCCGTGCTGCCCAAATTGCAGTTAAGTTTGCAACTGTAGAGCCAGGCGTCATGTGTCCACCTGACATTCCAAACCACGGCGCTATCCAATCAACTGCTAGCTTTTCCAATTCGCGAGCACGTGGGGCAGTGTCGGGATGCAATAGGTTCTGATTTCGGCTCGCAGTCCAAAGGTGCATTGCCCAAGTGATTGCTGGCGTAGGAGGATCCATGTGCGCGAAGAACCCAGGCGCTCCAAGGTCCCGACTTTTACCGAGCACATCATCAAACATCGCCGAAAGCGCATTCATCGAACCAATGCCCACTTCAGGAAGCTTTGCGGGCAGAGGTTCTGAGGATGTGAAATTCTCGGGGCTTGTTAAGAGTTCAACGGCGCGCAATAGGAGTTGCTCGTTCGGCTGGAAATCCTCAGAATTCATGGAATTAATGTTTCATGAGAGATCAAAACCCAAACTGTAAAAATGCTTGCTCGATGTTGAAAATCAGTCGGTGCTGATGTCACCGGTGCTACTCACGTCGCCTTCGTTCCAGCTGTGCTGCCAAGCGTGTTGTTCCGCTACTAGGCCCTCGCGGAATACAAAGTATTCGATTCCGCGCTCGAAAACTTTTTTGCCGGTTTCTGGATGAGTGTAAGTGCTGTTCCAAGAAGCGACGATTGTGTCATCGCTATGCGCCAGGTACTTCTTGGTGATGTTTAAGTCTTTGGCATACGCGAACCATTTCGCTGGGCGAGTTGCAAGCTCTGGGCCGGTTTGTCTCTGGTTCGTTCCCCAAACTTGTACAGCATCTTTGGTAAATCCTTTAGCTGCTTCAACACCATCGCGTGCCTGCCAGATAGCTTCCAAATCCTTGACCCATTGGCGTGGGTCTGCTGGCAAATTGTTTCCTTTAGTTTCCATTAGGTAGTTTCTCCTGATCTTGTTTTAATGATTGTTTTTAGATGTCGAGTAGAAGCATGCGACGTTCGTAATCTGTAACGACGACTGATGCAGCGCGAACGCTCTGGCGGCCAAAGTTGGCATAGTGTTTCTGGACCTCTTCGCCAAAAGCGGTGCGAACAAATTCGGAAGTTTCGAACACATCGGTTGCCTCACCAAGATCCGATGGAAGTGCTGGGGCATCCTTCGCGTCGTATGCATTTCCAATAGTTGCGTCACCGATCGGCTCACGCTTTTCTTCAATGCCACGTAATCCGGCAGCAAGCATTGCTGAATAGGCGAGGTAAGGGTTGACGTCGGCCCCTGGAATTCGGTTCTCGATTCGACGAGCCGCACCCTTGCCGACAAGACGCAATGCGACTGTCCTGTTGTCTTCGCCCCAGGTCAACATGTTTGGCGCGAATGTTCCTGCGCGCATTCTGCGGTAGGAATTTGTAGTCGGTGCAAAGAATAAAAATGCATCAGGTAGATGCGCCATCATGCCGCCAAGGAAATGGCGCATGGTTGCCGAGGTGCCCTTACCGTCTGCACCATCTGAAAATGCACTCTGGCCATTCTTGTCTAGTAACGACATATGAATGTGGCACGAGCTTCCGCCTAAATCATGTGCCAGTTTTGCCATGAATGTTGCGACAAGGCCCTGTTGAAGCGCAATGTCTTTCGCGCCCGCCTTCAGAACCATATGTCGATCAGCTGCCTCAAGTGCATCGGTGTATTCCAGGTTTATCTCGACCTGTCCCGGCGCATACTCGGCTTTTACCATTTCAATTTTGACTTCTGCGGACTCCATTTGACGGCGTAGCTCACCAAGATATCCCTCATCTTCAGACATGCGGCTTAATGTTTCGGGGTGGAGCGTCCGGTGCTTGGTTTGCAGATTCACGAATCCTTTATCAAATGCAGTCTCTGGTGTTTCTTTTAATAGGTAGCACTCGAGTTCGGAAGCGAAGAGTGGTCGCAAACCATGTTCGGCAAGCTGGGCAATCATGTTTTTAAGAATGGTTCGCGGCGCAACTGAAATTTCAGATCCATCAGGTTTTGTCGCATCACCCATAATGAATGCCGTCTTTTCAAACCACGGATAGGGACGGATGGATGTAAAGTCTGGGCGAACATGAAGATCGGGGTACCCATTTGCCCATCCAGTTAGCTCATAACCCGGGTCAAGTGCATGATCGTGTCCCCAACCCAACACAACCGAACAAGTACCAACGCCATCTTGTCCTGCACCCAAGAAGTGCCGGCCAGTCATTCGCTTAGCAAAGAGGCGCCCTTGCATGTCGGGACTAGCAACTATGACAGTTTCGATATCTCCCGATTCAATAAGGGACCTGAGTTTTTCAAGTTCCATAGTCTTTCCTCTCGTCGATTGGGTTGATTGCAATTTTAAAGGTATTAGTGCATACCTTATAGACTAAGCGAGGAACTAGATCGCCCGCGGCCTATTTGAGGAATTAACGGAAATGTCTGACACAGAACCAGTTAGTTCTCAGGGCGAGGCTTTGCTGCGCGGGTCCGCACCGTCAGCCAACATGTTCGAGGAAACCGTTGAGAGATTGGGCCACTCAATCAAACTTGGGCTCATCAAGCCCGGCCAACAGTTGCCACCTGAGCGTGAACTGGCGGAATTAATAGGCGTCAGCCGAGTAACGGTGCGATCAGCTTTACAGGTACTTGTGCAAGGTGGCTTTTTAATCGCCAAGCGCGGGCGAAACGGTGGGACGTTTGTTGTCGACCATCCACCCGTATGGAACGGTACCAATTCAGAGCGGCCAAATAGTGAAGTGAGTGCGAGTGACGCGGCGGCCTTCAGTGATCGACGACGTGTAATCGAAACAGGTGTTTGTGAACTTGCTGCTGAGCGCATAGATGAAGCACAGGTAGCTGCCCTGCGCGAGCGAGTATTGCGGCTATCAGGATTTGTTGGAGATCGAGATTCCTATCGCGCAGAAGATGCGCAGTTCCACATCGCCATAGCGGAAGCCACTGGCGATTCCCACCTTGTGCGGATGGTGGCAGAAATTCAGGCTGAGCTTGGAAGTTTGATTTCACATGTGCCACCAAGTGAAGCAGCCCTGGTCCACTCGAATTTGCAGCATACGAAGATTGTTGAGGCGTTGGCTAGTCATGACGCATCAGCTGCACGCGAGATGATGCTTGAGCACGTGTCGGGTACCGGGCGCTTCTTGCATGGTTTGCTACCTATGCCGTCTACGCAAGATAGGTAACTCTGAAGTGGAAGGCCTGACTCGTCTACTTAAACCTTAAATGTTGTATTAATGCTATGTAGTATGTATACTACATTTTATGAGCAGAAATCCTGAAGATCCGGTTTACAACCGCATTGAAGCAGCACGTTTGGCAAAGGGCCTAACGCGTCAAGAGCTTGCTGATAAAGCTGGCGTTCACTACCAAACGATTGGTTATTTAGAGCGCGAGGAATACAGTCCGTCATTAGTTCTGGCATTGCGGATTTCAAAGGTCCTAGTTCAAGAAGTCTCCGACCTGTTCTCGTTATCTCCAATTCGGAAGGAAAAGTAAGAATGCCAAAGAACAACAAAATTTATTGGCTAGAAGGCGTAACTGAAAAAGGAACTAAGGCATTACTAACTGATGAATCTTCTACTTACCGCTGGTTAAGGCCACAACGGAATCGAAGAATTCTAGTTGTGCTTTTGGGCCTAGGAATTGTGCTGGTTGCACTGGGCAGCTACTGGCCAACGTTAAAGACCAATTTGTCGCTATCTAATGGTGTCGATTTAATCGTCTACTCCGTAACGGCAATTTTTGTAATCCTGGCTGTAGTCGGTGGTTACAGCATGCTTCGGATAAGTGTTAGGTCAATCGCAGATGCACCTGACGAACTTCTTGATGAACGTCAGATTCAGGTGCGCAATACCTCGATTAGGTATGCCTACTACTTAATGGGCTACATAGTTATGGCACTTTTGCTACTAATGATGTTTGGGCCTGACGTAAAAATGTTCCAGCCAGAAGGCAACGACGGAAGTTATTTGGTTATTGCCACTTTGTTCGCATTCTCGTCCATGCCTTCAATGGTTCTTGCTTGGCGAGAAAAAGACATCTAATGCAATACATCGAACAATGGGGAGCACTGGGAGTTTTCATAGCCTCAGTTATCCCATTTGTTGACGCGATCGCAATGGTGCCAGTTGGAATTGCATTGGGAGTAAACCCAGCTCTGGCTGTGATTGCTGCAGTAATTGGTGATGCAATTGCGATTGTAGTTTTCGCGTATCTGAGTTCGACTATGCGCAATCGAATCATCAAGCGACGTGCAGCAAAAGGTAAAACTGGTGAATCGCCTAAGTTTGAAAAAGCCGTTCGCATGTTCGATAAGTATGGGATCTATGGCATGGCGATAGCCGCTCCAGCTTTAATTGGTACTCAGATTGCCGCGATGGCATCTGTTGCGGCAGGAGTTAAGCCATTTCGAGCATTGACGCTTATAATTGCTAGCACGTTGCTTTGGTCTGCTGGAATCGCAATCGCAATGATTGCCTTTGATATCAGACTTACGCTCTGAACCTAGTCAGGTTTACTTAAGGACCGCCAAAGCTTTTGTTGGCTCATCGGCCGAATGTTCTTCTGCAAGGTGTTTAGAAACTATCTGGGAAATTTCAATCAAGGCATCTAGATGTGCTTGAGTTAAAAGATCAGCAAAGCAATGTTTTACATCTTGAAACTGCATGGGAAGTGCTTGCTTCATGTATTTGCGACCAGAAGGCGTGATTTCGATTACGCAACTTCTGGCATCTGTTTCGCAAGTGAAGCGAGAAACTAATCCTCGCGACTCCATACGTTTTGCTTGATGCGAAATTCTGCTCTTTTCCCAATCCAGTTGCTCGGCAATCTCACTGGAGTGCAGAGGACCATTGGGGGATTCCAGCAAGGTGACCATCAGAAAATATTCAGCCGGTGTTAATCCAGTATTTCGGTAGATCCTTTTGGCCATGTGTGGAAGTAATTGCGACCTGATTTTGTGAAAAGAGCGCCAAGCTCTTAGCTGCTTTGCTGAGAGTCCGTATGTTTCCATGTGATGACCCTATCAAATGGTTGACAAATCAACCATTTATAGCGAAGATTACTTTCTAAGCAAGAATCAGGAAAAACTAATCAAAGATAGGTGAATATGAGTACTGCATATTGGGTTGTTGCGGGGATTGCTGCATTTGCATTCTTAGCATCAGGAATGATGAAAGTTGCTTCAAGCAGGGAAAAGTTGCTTGCAAACAAGAACATGGGTTGGGCTGCTGATTTCAGCGATTCTCAGATAAAGCTGATTGGGCTTGCTGAAGTATTGGGCGCTCTCGGATTAATCCTGCCGCACGTTTTTTCAGTTGCAGAAGTTCTGTCTAAGGTTGCGGCAGTTGGCCTATTTCTTTTGATGGCTGGGGCAGCTAATGTTCATCGCAAGCGCAAGGAACCATTTGCCCCTGCACTAATTTTGGGACTAGTGGCATTGGTTACGATCTTCCTCTAGCCCGTAAGTGTTAACACGATCCCGTATTGCTTCAAACAGTGATGCGGGATTGTGCGCTTAAGCAGCCAGCTAACTTCGCTTCTGGCTGAATAAGTTAAATCCACCTTGAATAGTGGTACTTTTCGATAACCAGAATTCGAAAGAGAGCAGTGCAGTGAACAGTTACATGGTGGTTGCAAAATTCAAAGAGGGCGTTTCGCAAGAAGATATTCGCGAGTTGGTTCCTGCCGAGCAAGCCAAAGCAAAGTTACTTGAAGAAAATGGCGCCATTGGAACTATCAAAATCGCCATGCCAAAACGAACGGTGTTCATTGAAGCTTTTGGCGACGATGAAACCCAAGTGAATTCAAACATTGAATCTTTGCCGCTTTCGAAATTATGGAATTGGGAAATCTTTGCGACAACACCACCAGCAGGCGCACCAAGTTAATTGCCAATTGCAGGCATACTTAAATCATGACTAAATACACAGCAGGTCGCGGCCTAGGAATCATGCTCTTAATAACTGGCACTGGGCATTTTCTTGCCCCAGCCTCGCTAGACAAGATCATTCCGCCAGCTTTGCCGTTCGATCCGCGGTTCTGGACTTATTTAAGTGGTGTTGCTGAACTTGCAGTTGCCATTATGTTGTTTGCGCCAATTACTGCGAAGTTGTTTGGAAAGCCAGTTAGGCAACTTGGAATCTGGTGTGCGTTTGCATTATTCGTTTTGGTTTTCCCGGCCAACATCTATATGGCTATCGACTGGATGGATCGACCAATGCCAGATCCGATTTATGCCTTCTTACGCCTGCCGCTGCAATTTGGATTGTTTTACTGGTGCTGGGCTTTGAATAAGGACATCAAGCAGCACCTAGCAACAACTTCCTAGCTACCCAGGATTACAAAAATCTTTCGGGTTCCAGGCTCCTGATTCCAATTCACCGGTGTTCCGCGCTTGATTCCAAACACGTCACCTGTGGTGAAAACTTCTGCGGCTTTGCCAGGCTCAGTCAATGTGATTTTCCCTGACAGGACAACGCAGACTTCATCCATTGGGTACTCGTCAAAGTCCTGGACATGGGGATCAGCCGACCAAATGCCGGCGAAGAAATTTATATTCTCGCCATAAAACGGGGTGATGCAGTATTCACCTGGGGAGTCTGGGTCTGCAGGCAATTCGGCATTGGTATCGATTCGAACTATGTTGCTCATTGTTTAGCCCTTCTGGATTATCACCATGTTACCCATGTCCGTTACTGCCAAATGGGTAGTTCGGCGCTCAGGCGAAATTCAACCCAGATAAAGTGTGAACAATGCAAAGCATCGTTGCTTTGATAGATTTGTCTGGAGATGGCAGTGACTGACTTAAGAAGATTTAATGGGCAAGTTGCATTAGTTACCGGTTCTGCTCATGGCATTGGCCAAGCGATCGTGGAACGATTTGCACAAGAGGGTGCCAGCGTTGTCGTAGCTGACATTGACCTCACGGGCGCCGATGCAGTCGTAAGCGGAATTACCGCAGGCGGTGGAACTGGGATCGCAGTTAAGTGTGACGTTAAATCTAAAGAAGACATTTCCGCAATGATTGAAAAAACGATTGCCACTTACGGAAAAATCGACATCTTGGTTAATAATGCCGGTGATGTAACAATTGCAAAGCATTTCCTGACAACTGATGAAGCCTGGTGGGATCACTTCCTTGATACCAACTTAAAGAGTCAGTACTTAATTTCCCGACTTGTTGCGCCATTCATGGCAAAAGCAGGCAAGGGCTGCATTATTAATATGTCTAGTGGCGGTGCAACTCGTTCACATCGCGGCATGGTTGCTTACGATGCATCCAAGGGTGGCGTAGAGGGATTCACTCGCGCACTCGCACTCGAACTAGCTCCATATGGAATTCGTGTTAACGCTTTAGTTCCAGGCTTGATTGTTACTCGACCAGAACACGCAGAACCAGTTGCAGATGAGCGCCGCAATAAGACAGTGCCAATTGGTCGTGGCGGAACGCCAGCAGATCTTGCCGGTCCAGCAGCATTCTTGGCTTCCGAAGATGCGGCCTACATAACAGGCAGCTGCTTAGTCGTAGACGGAGCTGTTTTAGTTCAGCAGCGAAGTCCACAGGTTGAAACTTTCCCAATCGATACTTTTCCAAAGCTTGAAGACATTTAAGGTAAGTGCTTCACATTTAATGTGATGTGAGTTCCCAATGAAAAACGTGAAAACGAGTTTTACCTGCCAAGAGTATGGTGACTCGGCAGTTCTCATCAATATTGAAAATGATGATTACGAAACTCGCTGGCTAGCTACGCAATCGCTGGGGGATGCCCTCCGGGACAAAACCTCAATCGGCATTATTGATGTCGTTGCAAGTTTTCAGACCGTATTCATTAGTTTTAATGCTCTAGTTACCAACCATGCTGCGGTTTTCGAAATTGTTAAGGACTACTTGCAAGCCGACCTAGTGCCGCGAACTCCCAATCATTTCAAACTTCCAGTAATTTATGGCGATACCTATGGACCGCACATTAACCAAGTCGCAGAAATTTGTGGGATTACTCCTGATGAAGTTATGGAAATCCACAGCAGTCAAGACTGGGTAATTAGATTTGTCGGTTCGCCGGTGGGCGCGCCAATGATGGATGGTCCGAAATTTCCAATCAGTGTGCCACGCCTGCAAACTCCAGTTACCCGAATGGAGCCGGGCTCAGTTGCAGTGAGTGGGTTGCAGTCAATAATTTATAACGCACCTTCACCTGGTGGCTGGCAAGTAATTGGAAGAACACCGGTAAAACTTTTTGACCTTGAAACAAATCCAAATGTTCCTTATCGAGCTGGCGATCACATTAAATTTGAACCAATTGCACCCGCAGATTGGGATAACTGGAATCGGTTATTCCACCAGGTGAAAATATGATTACCGCGACGATTTCGATTGAACGTGTTGGCTATGCAGTGGTGCAAGACTTAGGCCGCCCAGGTTTAGCGAAGTTGGGAATTTCTGCCAATGGTGCTGGCGACCAAGTATCAGCGCGGCTGGCAAACATATTGGTTGGCAATGATGAAGCCTCGGCCCTAATTGAAGTTATCTCATCAGAAATCGTTTTTGCTACGGACGCCGATCTATTGATATCTGTAACGGGAGCAGCCAGGACCGTGTTTATCGACGATCTGCCACATTGCACGCACGAGACGCTAGTTGTTACTGCTGGGTCTCGCGTCGTAATTCCAGGTTCTGACTACGGGCAGCGCAGTTACATTGGTTTGAATGGTCAGCTCCAAGGAAATCGGATCTTAGAAAGTGTCTCACCAGATAACTTCTTGGAATTTGGCCAAAGATTGATCAGCGGGACAAAACTTCAGGTGCAATCAAATTTTGGAAGTGAAGCTATCGGCAGTGATTTCCCGGTTTTTAGATTTTCAGCTCCACATGAGACTTATTCAAAGATGTTTCATTTAACTGCCACCATTGGTCCAGATATCACGCGCCTGAAAAAAGGGGAGCAGATATTCGAGCAAGACTTTGAAGTGCTGCCACAGTCAGATCACGTCGGGATGCGCCTGATTGGCACTGGACTTGATCTTGGCGTAACTAGTGAGATTTTGAGTCGAGGCGTCCCAATTGGCGCAGTTGAAGTTCCACCCAGTGGCGAATTAATAATTTTGCTTCGCGGCCGATTAGTTACAGCTGGCTACCCAGTTGTTGCAGTCTTAACTAAGGGCTCTATCGACAAAGTTTCACAAGCTCGACCAGGGGATCACATTTCAATCTCCGTGATTGACATGGCTAAAGCACAAAGCGAACTGCAAGAGGTTGAGAGCAAAATCGCGAGCACAAAAACTAGAGTTGGCAATGCATTCAAATCTCGTGGCTGGGAAGCGCTTTTATCCTATTAATTAGGATGGCAATGTGAATGCGCTGAATCGATTTATAGCAATTGGAGATTCATTAACCGAAGGACTTTCGGATAAGTATCCCGATGGTGCTTATCGGGGCTGGGCGGATCGAGTTGCCGATGAAATGGCTAACCATTCCAATGACTTTCAATACGCGAACTTAGCAATCAGGGGCAAGCTCCTGGAGCAAGTTGTGCAAGTTCAATTACAGCCTGCACTTTCGTTAATGCAAGGCCCACAGACTCTAGTTACATTTCATGCTGGCGCAAACAATGTGTTGCGACCTAAGTTTGAGCCCGAGCAAGTGTTTGCAACATATCGGCAAGGGGTGTCACAAATTGCCAGCACAGGGGCAAAGCTCTTGTTATTTACAGTGCGAGAAGTAAGCAACCCAGAAACCAAAACCCAGCACTATTGGAATCAAAGATTTGGGCCATTTAACCAAAATGTAAAACAGGTAGCTCAAGAATTTGGCGCCACGGTCATGGATGCAAATGCTCGAGAAGTTTTTGGGGACCCGCGAATGCTGGCCGCAGACCGATTGCACCTTTCCACCGAGGGACACCGCCGGGTTGCTGCTGCGGTACTGCATGCAGTTGGCTTGCCACACGATGCAGACTGGCAAGATCCAATGCCGCCGTATCGGCCTGCGCCAGCACCGATGCGTTTTGTTGGTGCTGCAGTTTGGGGAGTTGGATTCTTGGTGCCGTGGGCGATTCGTCGCATCACTGGCAAATCCTCTGGTGATGGCCGAATTGCAAAACATCCTGAACTAATTTCGTGGCCACACACTAATTAGCGATCTTTGTATGCCATTTTGCATACAAAGATGGAAAATTTTGCATGTTAATTCGTTGGTAGAATTGGGTTCTTACCCAAAATTGAATGGATTCAGATGACTCGTTTCGTAGATGTACCAGCAATGGCAAAGCTAATCCAAGCCATTGAACTCGATGAGTTTATTGCGCAATTGGCTGATGCTATTGAGGCAAACTTTGTGCGTTGGGAAGAGTTCGATAAGGCTGCCCGATTTGGCGCCCACAATGACGAGGGCGTTATCGAGTTAATGCCGACATCAAATGCCGAACGCTATGGCTTCAAGTATGTAAATGGACATCCAGACAATATCGAAAACGATTTGTTTAGTGTCATGGGCTTTGGCGTTTTATCTGACATGCACACTGGGTACCCGATGCTGCTGAGCGAGCTTACGTTAGCAACTGCAATGCGTACTGCTGCAACTTCAGTAATGGTCGCACGCGCACTAGCTCGCAAAGATTCCAAAGTTATGGCCATGATCGGTAATGGTGCGCAAGCAGAATTCCAAGCGATTGGTTTCCATAAAGTTATTGGCATTATGGAAATTCGTGCTTTCGATATTGATCCAGAATCAACTGAAAAACTAATCCGAAATCTTGCAGAATTCGAAGGCATCAAAGTCATTCACTGTAATTCCGTAGCTGAGGCCGTTAAGGGTGCTGACATCGTCACAACTATTACGGCGGATAAAGCCATGGCAACTATCATCACACCTGAAATGGTTGAGCCAGGAATGCACTTCAACGGTGTTGGTGGCGACTGCCCAGGTAAAACCGAACTTGCAGCTGGCGTCTTAACCCAAGGCAAAGTATTCGTTGAGTTTGAACCACAGACGCGAGTCGAAGGTGACATTCAACAAATGCCAGCAGATTTCCCAGTGACTCATCTTTGGAAAGTTCTGGCCGGCACTGTTGCGGGACGCGATAGCGAAGACCAGGTCACGATTTTTGACTCAGTGGGATTTGCCATCGAAGATTTCTCCACGCTTGAGTACATCTATAAGCAGAGTGTGCAACGGGGTATTGGAGTGGACATTGAATTAGTTCCAACCCCAATCGGGCCAAAAGACCTTTACACCCACACGGGCCGTGGACGTTTGCGATCGGTTAAAAAGCGGGCAGTCTAGGAAATATTCCTAGTCAGTTCCACGATGTGAGCACCCGTTATGCCAACGGTTGCACCATGAATGGCAAGTAGTAGTAACCGTCGATAAAATGGCGGAATCATCCGAAACTTTCTGGGGACATTGTCATGGCGTTAGCAACACGGTTAGAAAATTTAGGTACTGAAACTGCGTTTGCTGTGTCATTAGCTGCGGCTGAATGGGGCTCAAAAGGTAATCGCATATTCCCATTTCACTTAGGTGACCTGAATTTGCCCACATCTCAAAACATTGTGGATGCCATGAACCGGGCAATTGCAGATGGCAAGACGGGATACTGCCCAGGTGCTGGTATTCCTCAGCTGCGCGAAGCACTGGCCAATGATGTCGGTCGTGATCGCGGCCTGAACTTTGATGCTACAAACGTGGTCATTCAGCCTGGTGGAAAGCCAGTCATCACCAAGTTCATCCAGACGATCATGAACCCAGGCGATGAAGTCCTTTACCCAAATCCGGGTTACCCAATTTACGAAAGCCAGATCGAATACTTCGGAGGAATTGCTAAGCCTTACCGTTACGTAGCAACTGGCACCGGGTTCAGCATAGATATTGATCAAATTAAGTCTTTGATTACTCCAAAGACGAAAGCAATTGTTTACAACGACTTACAAAATCCAAATGGCGCCGAGTCAACTGATGCTGAGCGAGAAGCGATCGCTGAAATTGCGATCGCTAACGATCTATATGTGCTTTCTGATGAGGCCTACTTTGAAATGCGTTACGCAGGTAAGTCAAAGTCCATTGCATCGCTGCCAGGAATGGCTGAGCGCACGGTAATTCTTTACACTTACTCAAAGAAGTTTGCGATGACAGGTTGGCGCCTTGGCGCTGCTATCGCGCCAAAAGAAATTGCTGATGTTATTGCCAAGCTAAACACCAACGATGAATCCTGCACTACGCACTTCGTCCAGTACGGCGGCCTAGAGGCAATCACAGGTGACCAATCAGGTGTGCCAGTAATGCTGAACACTTTAAAGCAGCGCCGCGATACCGCTCTTGCATTACTTCGCCAAATGCCGGGCGTGAAAGTTCATACCCCAGAAGCTGGTTTCTACTTATTCCCAGATGTCACCGAAGCAATGGCCAATAAGGGCATCACTGATCTGGCTGACTTTGCACAACAAGCACTGCATGCAACCGGTGTTTCGTTTTGTACTCGTCGCCACTTTGGTCGTCCACAAGAAGGCGAAACCGAGCAGTACATCCGCCTGGCATTCTCCGGAATCGACGACGGTGACATTTCTGATGGTCTAAAACTCATGGGTGAATGGATCGCTGAATAAATGTCTCTAGTAGTTGTTACTGGCAGGATTCCCGCCGGGGGATTAGCTCGACTTAAGGCCGAACACGATGTTGTGGCCTGGGAAAATGAAACTGCTATCAGTCGCGTTGAACTGCTAACTATGGTTGCCGGTGCTGACGCCATAGTTTCGCTGCTTACTGAAAAAATCGATGCTGAATTGCTTGATGCAGCCGGTCCACAACTTAAGTCAGTTTCGAATGTGGCAGTTGGCTACAACAATATTGATGTACCCGCGTGCGAACAGCGGGGAGTACTCGTTACAAATACTCCAGGTGTGCTGACCGAAGCAACTGCCGATATTGCGATGTCATTGATCTTGATGGCTACTCGACGCTTGGGCGAAGGTGAAAGAGTGATTCGCTCGCAAGAACCATGGCAATGGGGAATGTTTTACATGCTTGGCATGGGATTGCAAGATCGCCAGCTTGGCATCGTAGGTATGGGACAAATCGGTATCGCAACCGCTCGCCGGGCCAAAGCTTTCGGAATGAGCATTGCTTACACCCGACGAACTCCACTCGAAGATCATGTAATTGAAGAACTGGATGCAAAGTTCATGTCTATGGACGAGTTAATCGAATCAAGTGATGTGATTTCACTTCATTGTCCTTATTCACCAGCAACTCATCACTTAATGAGCGAAAACCAATTTGCTCGAATGAAGAAAACTGCATTTTTGATTAACACCGCTCGTGGCCCAATTGTTAATGAGCAGGCCCTGGTGGATGCACTAAAAGCCGGCGAGATTGCCGGAGCTGGCCTTGATGTTTTTGAAAATGAACCTGCGGTGCATCCAGGGTTACTAGAGCTTGATAACGCAGTCTTAATTCCGCACTTGGGATCAGCAACAGTTGAAACTCGCGCGGCGATGGCGGACATTGCTGCCACAAATGCGCTGGCAATCCTTGCAGGAAATCCAGCGCCAAACCTCGTCACAAGCTAGCGCTACCGATCAGTAATACTTGCGTCAGTTAAGGCATTTACGCAGATTCCAATAGACTTCAAACATGTCCAAGGTCCTTGCCTCACTGCCAGTTGGCGAAAAAGTCGGTATCGCCTTCTCTGGTGGTCTCGATACCTCGGTTGCTGTGGCCTGGATGCGAGACAAGGGCGCAATCCCATGCACTTACACCGCAGACTTAGGCCAATACGACGAGCCAGATATTGATTCAGTTCCTGCTCGTGCTGGCGAATATGGCGCAGAAATTTCCAGGCTTGTTGACTGCAAGGAAGCGTTAGTCAATGAAGGATTAGCGGCAATTGCTTGTGGCGCATTTCATATCCGCTCAGGCGGCAAACAATATTTCAATACAACTCCATTAGGACGAGCCGTTACTGGAACTTTATTGGTGCGAGCAATGCTCAAAGATAAAGTCGACATCTGGGGCGATGGCTCAACTTACAAGGGCAATGACATTGAACGTTTCTATCGTTATGGCTTGCTAGCAAATCCAAACTTAAGAATTTATAAGCCATGGCTTGATGCGGACTTTGTTAAAGAACTTGGCGGCCGCAAAGAAATGTCAGAGTGGCTTGTTGCTCACAACTTGCCGTATCGCGACAGCACGGAAAAAGCATATTCAACCGATGCAAACATTCTTGGTGCTACTCATGAAGCAAAGACTCTTGAGAATCTGGATGCATCCCTAGAAATCGTCGAACCGATTATGGGAGTTCGATTCTGGGACGAAAAAGTAAAGATCGCCGCAGAAGACGTGACTATCACTTATTCGCAAGGCATGCCGGTTGCAATAAACGGTAACGATTTCACCGATGTCGTAGCGCTAATGAAAGAAGCGAATGCAATTGGTGGTCGTCATGGTCTTGGTATGACTGATCAAATTGAAAACCGCATCATTGAAGCCAAGAGTCGTGGAATTTACGAAGCTCCAGGAATGGCGCTGCTGTTTATTGCTTACGAACGCTTGTTAAGCGCAATTCATAACGAAGACACCATTGCGAATTATCATGCCGAGGGACGCAGACTAGGGCGCTTACTTTATGAAGGTCGCTGGTTTGATCCACAGGCCTTGATGTTGCGGGAATCATTGCAACGTTGGGTTGCTTCGGCGGTCACTGGGGAAGTCACAATTCGCTTGCGCCGCGGCGACGATTACTCAATCATTAATACTTGTGGACCAGCACTGAGTTATCACCCAGAAAAGCTCTCGATGGAACGCACTGAAAATGCTGCCTTTGGTCCAACTGATCGCATTGGTCAGCTAACTATGCGCAACCTTGATATTGCAGATACTCGAGCCAAACTTGAGCTCTACCAAGCCCAAGGCCAGATCGACTCAAGCACATTTGGATTAGTTGGAGACATGAAATCTGGGCAATCAAATGCCATTACTTCTTCAAATGCAAATGATGCAACAGATGATGGGCTTAACCGCGCTGCTTTTGATTCAGGTACTGACTAAGTGCCACTAAAGCTTGAAAAGTATGCACCAGCGCTCTTTGTGTTCCTTTGGAGTACTGGATTTGTCGGAGCAAAGTACATCGTTCCGTATGCGGATCCATTTACATTCCTAACAATTAGGTATGTAATTGCAGCCACCATCTTGATTGCAATTGCCGCATTCCTTAAGCAACCCTTGAGATTAACTCGCGACCAGGTAAAAGCGTCAGTGGCTGTTGGATTACTGCTACACGTGATTTACATCGGGGGAGTTTTCTATGCAGTCAGCCTTGGCGTATCCGCTGGAATTAGCGCAGTAATTGTAAGTATTCAGCCGGTTTTAGTTTCAATCCTTGCAGTTCCAGTACTAGGCGAGCGTATTCGGTGGACACAAGTAGTTGGACTATTTTTAGGCGTAGCAGGTATCGCGTTGTTGTTACTTCCCAAAGTTTTCCAAGGCGACTATTCCTCTTCCATCTCTGAAGTTGGAATCATAATTTGCATCATTGCGTTGCTTGGAACAAGCGCTGGCTACTTAGTGCAAAAGAAATTCGGCAGCGACATTCCATTCTTAACAGGAACCGGCATGCAGTATGCCGTTAGCGCCTCTGCGTTTGCTGTGTTGTCAGCGCTGACTGAGGACCAAAGAATTGAGTGGTCGCCAGCATTTTTCTTTGGCCTAGCTTGGATCGTATTTATGCTTTCGATTGGTTCCATCGTGTTGCTGTATGGCATGTTGCGCGCAGGTAGCGCTAGCAAAGTTTCTAGCTTGTACTACCTAGTGCCACCAGTAGCTGCAATCCAGGCCTATTTCTTATTTGATGAAGTCATTCCACCAGTTGGAATTTTAGGAATGGCACTTGCTGGTTTAGGTGTTGTGCTGGTCATGCGACAAGGTGTAGAAAAAACGCCAGCCTAATCAAGGTCTTGGCTGAGTAAAACCCAGCTATCTTCAAGTTTTTCTTTTTCTGCAATCAATGGCTGCAATTCATCATTTAACGTGGCGACTTTTTCAAAGTTCGTGGCATATTCTTCCATTGCCGCCAAAATATCTTTAATTTGCACATCAAGTTTTGCAATCGAGCGCTCGACTCGCTGCTGATCTTTTTGTAAGTCGCGCTTTTGCGCGGCAGATAACTCTGGCTTAGAACTTTGATTTTCCTGAGTGAAAGCTGTTGGCTCATCTGGTTGAGCTTTACGAAGCTTTAAGTACTCCTCGAGGCCACCAGGCAGGTTTCTCAATGTGCCATTACCCATGACACCAACGAAAGTGTCACAAACTCGCTCCAAGAAGTATCTATCGTGGGAAACCACCAAAAGCGTGCCACCAAAGCTATCTAGCAAATCTTCTAGCGCAGCCAAAGTCTCGACGTCGAAGTCGTTAGTTGGCTCATCCAGAATTAATACGTTTGGCCCACCCATCAAAAGGCGAGTGAGCTGCAAGCGGCGTCGCTCGCCACCCGATAAGTCACCAACAGGTGTCCATTGCGCATCAGATCCAAAACCTAAGCGCTCGCCGAGCTGGGAAGCGCTTAGTGACTTACCCTTACCAATTTCCACATGCGTTGAGATGTGCTCGATGGCTTCTAGTACTCGCCATTTTGGATTTAGTTCTTCTAAGTGTTGGGATAAAAATGCTGGCTTAACGGTTGTTCCAGTCACGAGCTTTCCGGCGGTAACAGCAAGTTGCCCAGTCAACACCTTTAGCAGAGTTGTCTTACCCGCTCCGTTAACCCCAGCGATACCGATTCGATCACCCGGACCTACATTCCAATCCAAGCGGGTAAGCAAATCCCTATCACCGACACGGATCGTGGCATTGTGTAATTCATAAACGGTTTTACCAAGTCGAGCGTTGGCAAACGCTAAAAGTTCGACATTGTTACGCGGTGGTGGTTCATTCTCAATTAGTTCATTAGCAGCATCGATTCGAAACTTTGGCTTACTTGTTCGAGCTGGGGCGCCGCGACGCAGCCATGCTAATTCTTTACGAATCAGCATATTTCGTTTTTGCTCTTCGACACTTGACTGTCTCATGCGTTCAGCTTTTGCTAGCACGTATGCCGAGTAGCCGCCGTCATACTCTTCGATCTTGCCGTCAATTACTTCCCAAGTACGATCGCTTACTTCATCGAGAAACCAGCGATCATGGGTAACCACTGCAAGTGCTAGACCGCGACGTGCTTTGAGGTGCTCGGCTAGCCAAGTCACAGCCTCGACATCTAAGTGGTTAGTTGGTTCATCGAGTAGTAATACGTCTAACTCACTAATTAATAACTTTGCTAGCGCTACGCGTCGACGTTCGCCACCAGAAAGTGGTCCCATTTGACGAGCCAGAATACTTTCACCAAATCCACCAAATAGTCCAGTTAAAACCTCGCGAGCTTTGGAATTTGTTGCCCACTCATGATCGGCTTGGTCGCCAAGCACAATATCGCGCACGGTAGCTTTTGGATCGGCTTGATCGATTTGAGATAACGTGCCAAGGTGCGTGCCATTGGCCATCGAGACTCGGCCATCATTTGGCGTTTCTTGGCCGCCCAGAATCTTGATAAGGGAAGACTTGCCACCACCATTGCGGCCCACAATGCCGATCCGAGCGCCATCAGCAAGCCCTAGCGATACTTGATCCAGAACTGCGCCTTTGCCGTAAGACAGCGAGACATTCTCGAGGTTTATTAAGTTACGGGGAGCCACGCACATGCCTTTCGGGTCGCTCTATTCTCGCAGGTGTTTAAGCAATTGAAAAACCACGGCAATTGGGTCCAGATCTTATTGCTTAGGATTTGCAAGGCCGTTTTTAAGGCAGTGATAATGTTGCCGACATGGACTTAACTGCAGCTGCTTATCAAGCCACCGAAGGTGGACCACTAGATGTAGATCGCAATTTCTATCGCGCGATTGCCAATGATCCTGGCCGGGAACTCGTAGAGTCAATCCACCTGCCGATTCGTAGCGGTGTCGGTTGGAAAATCCCGGCTGGATATGTTTGTCGAATCACAACCATCGAAGGCCCGCAGGTTGCTGACCTGAACCTTTGGAATGCAAATGACCCTCGCGAGCGTTTCTGGGCTTCGCGCACTAAGCAACTACATGCTGCGCACTTAACAACTTTTAATCGACTTTGGTCGACATTGCCGTTCTTGCGGCCAATGGCCACGATTACTGCTGACACCTTGGAAGATTATGGGGTTGATGGCGAAGGCGGTCGCGTTCACGATTTATTAGGAACGCGTTGCGATCCTTATGTGAATCGTATGTTAACCGGCAAAGATTTTGATTATCACTGCCATTCAAATTTAGTTCGAGCCGTGCTTCCTTATGGATTGACAGAATTTGATGTCCACGACGTATTAAACGTGTTCCAGTGCACTGGGCTAAATAGCGACGATCAGTACTTCATGAAGACTTGCCCTGCCAAGAAGGGTGACTACTTCGAATTCTTTGCCGAATTTGATTTGCTGGCTGCGCTCTCAACTTGCCCAGGTGGCGACCTTTCAGTTCCGCTTTGGGGACCAGATGCGCGGGATCCAATTGATGTCTGTCGTCCACTTGGAATTGAAATCTTTAAGCCATCTCCAGAGCTCTTGAAAGGCTGGAGCGAACCGATACGTGCGGAGTATGAAGGTCAGCACGGACTTAAGGCCGAGAAATGGTCCTAGCCGCTATTGACTTAAACGCCGACCTCGCTGAAGAGTGCGGCGACGATGAGGCGATGTATCCGTACTTATCAAGTGCAAACGTATGCTGTGGCAGACATGCTGGTGGCGTAGCTTCGATGAAAAAGGCAGTTGACGCTGCGGTGCGCAACAACGTGGTAATTGGCGCGCATGTTGGCTATGAGGATCGTGAAAACTTCGGCCGCATTGACGTTGAAATGGATTACGATTCATTGCGCAAACTAACCTTTGACCAGATTCACGATTTGCTAGACGTAGTCAATCAGGCAAATGCCGAAATGAAGTATGTAAAGCCACACGGTGCCTTGTATCACCGAATGGGTAATGACCCAGAACAGGCTGCTGCAGTAATTGATGCCGTGGCTGAAATCAATCCAGAGTTACACATTTTGGTGCCTGATACCGAGATCATTAAGTCTGCAGCTACCAAGGCCGGACTAACCATCGTGCACGAATTCTTTGCCGATCGCGCTTACTTACCAGTCGGAACTTTAGTGCCGCGAACTGTCGCAGACTCGGTCTTACATGAAGCAGATGAAATTTCTGATCGAGTGCTGGAGTGGTTAGTTGGTGGCGAGATTGCAGCAAATGATGGCACTCGAATTTCAGTCAACGCCCAATCTATTTGCATACATGGGGATACCCCTGGCGCAGTTGCCAGCGCAGCCTCTATTTACGATCGCTGCAAATCTGCAGGCTATGAAATTAAATCTTGGCTAGCGAGCTAACGCGAAAGCATTGAAAGCTGTTTAATAATCTCGCCAGTCGGGCCAGCATTATTAAGCGTATAGAAATGCAGGCCCTCGGCGCCGAGTGCGAATACATCTTCGCAAATTTGTACCGCAACATCGATGCCCAGTTTCTTTAAGCTGACTGCATCATTTTGATATCGAGCAAATCTTAAGCGCGTGGCTTTTGGCATGTATCCGCCACTTAGTTCCAACATCTTTACGATTTGTGGGTAACTAGTTACTGGCATGATGCCTGGGTAAATTGAAAGTTTTGAGCCCCGTTGATCTAGGGCATTGCGCAATGCTTCGTAACGACCACTATCAAAAACAAACTGTGTGATGGCAAACGTTGCGCCTAATTCTTCTTTCCTGAGCAATACATTTACGTCTTGCACAAAATTGCCATCTGAGGCTGGATGCACGTCAGGAAAAGCGGCAACTCCAATTGAAAAGCCACCAACATCTGCAGCTAATGCAACCAGTTGGTCAGCAAAATCAAAACCTCCGGGCGTGGTTACCCATGGGGCAGTAGGCCCGCCTACGGGATCTCCGCGCAAAGCAAGTACGCC
>WLPX01000018.1 GCA_009698575.1 Actinomycetota bacterium | reverse complement strand
TTTGCGCTCAGCCACGGTCCAGTCTGACCAATGCTTAGGTGGCTTTGGTCGCTTGGGTTCGACCATGATTAACTCACCGGGTGCTGGCATGCCTTAAGACTACGGGGCAAAGGCTAGTTAAAGAAAAAATCCAAACAGCAGCCATGCTATGAAGGCATTTAGCAATAGCGAGTCCAATCGATCCATGACTCCCCCATGCCCAGGCAAGAGCGAACCCATGTCCTTGATACCGAGGTCGCGTTTAATCATGGATTCGACTAAATCACCTACGGTTGCAGTCAACATCATGGCAATTCCAACCAATGCGCCCTGCCACCATGGCTGTTCAAATACATAAAGCCACAGCGCAATACCAACGATAAGTTGCAAAATCAGGGCGCCAAAAAATCCTTCCCAAGACTTCTTGGGTGAGATGTTCGGTGCCATCGGATGACGCCCAAAAATAGCGCCCGCCGCATAGCCGCCTAAGTCCGTTGCGGCCGTGAGCAGAATAAAGGCTAGAACTTTCCAAGCCCCGTTTTCTTGCGTGGACAACAAGACTGCAAAGCCAGCAAGTAGCGGCGCATACGCCAAGACAAAAATTGATCTGGTTGCTTGATGCACATAGGCCTCTTGGCCATCTAGTAATCGAACCGCAAGGATCAAAAGCGAGCTAGCAACGAATGTGGAAAGTAATCCATTGACACCACCAACGGCTGCCCCAACGACTATTGCTGGCGATAAAACTTGTAGCAAAATATTCATTCGAGCTGACAGGCCAACAACTAGTGCTGGTCCTAATTCTCGAGCCGCTAAAGTCATGGCAAATGCTGCCAAAAGCGCGAAGTATCGGGTATCAATAAATAGCGATGCAACTACCGTTGCGAGTAATCCAAGGCCAACTGCGGTAGCTACTGGCAGGTTACGGCCAGCTTTGCCGTAATCCGGTTGATTTGTGGTCATTAAACCTCGAGAAGTTCGGCTTCTTTGTGCTTGAGCATATCGTCAATGTGAGCCACAGCCTTGGTCGTTAAATCTTCCAATGCTTTTTCAGCACGCGCTACTTCGTCTTTACCGGCATCGCCATCTTTTGCAATTTTTTCCAAAGCTTCTTTTGCGGTGCGCCGGATATTGCGAATTGCAATTCGGGCATCTTCAGCTTTAGTTTTGGCAACTTTGATGAATTCCTTACGTCGTTCTTCAGTTAGCTGCGGAAATGGAACTCGTATGAGTGCGCCATCATTGGATGGGTTAACGCCAAGATCAGAATCGCGAATTGCTCGTTCGATTGCACCTAGTGCGGACTTATCGAAAGGTGTGACAACTGCAACGCGAGGCTCTGGAGTCTGGATAGAAGCAACTTGCTGCAATGGAGTTGGGGTTCCGTAATACTCGACCATGATTTTAGAAAACAAGGCTGCATTAGCGCGACCAGCACGGATGGTTGTGAATTCTTCGCGCGTTACTTCAGTTGCCTTACCCATTTTGGCTTCGGCATCTTTAAGGGTGTCGTTGATCATGTGTACTCAATCCTCTAGTGGCTGGTCTTAATTAAAGTTCCGACTTTTTCGCCACGCACAGCGCGCGCTATGTTGCCATCAACAAGAAGGTTGAAAACCACAATTGGTAATTCGTTATCCCGACACAAGCTGATTGCAGTTGCATCGGCAACCTTTAGGTTTTGGGACAGTACGTCATCATGACTTAGATTTTCGTAGCGTTTTGCAGCTGGGTTAGTTCGTGGATCGTCATCGTAAACACCATCAACGCCTTTGGCCATCAAGACCACTTCGCAGCCGATCTCAAGGGCGCGTTGAGCGGCGCAGCTATCAGTACTGAAATACGGCGTACCAAGACCAGCACCGAAAATTACTACGCGGCCTTTTTCTAAATGTCTAACAGCTCGTCCTGGAATGTAAGGTTCAGCAACTTGGCTCATTGGGATTGCAGTCTGGACTCGAGTTGCCACACCTTGTTTTTCCAGAAAATCCTGTAACGCAAGGCAGTTCATGACTGTGCCGAGCATACCCATGTAGTCTGCGCGAGCCCGATCCATGCCACGTTCTGCTAATTGCGCGCCTCGGAAGTAGTTACCGCCACCGATTACAACTGCAACTTCGGCGCCAGTATGAACGACTTCGGTAATTTGGCGCGCAATGTCATTTACTACGTCAGGGTCAACACCCAATTTGCCTTCGCCAGCAAAGGCTTCACCAGAAAGCTTTAATAGAACGCGCTTCCAGCCACCTTGCGGAACACCTGGCCAGATTTCTTTGGATTTATCAGATGTGCTCACGCCTTTAATCTTGCCGTATGCCCGACTGAAAGTCTGCAATGACCCCGAAAAATACTTTTGACGCTACCTCTTTGCTGGATCACAGCTAGGAGATAGCGCCAAAAGAGCCAAAATATTCAGGACTAAACCAAAGAATTAGCCACTGATTTCAATGCGAGTAAAGCTTGTAACAGTTGTGCCGGATTCTTCGAGCACCTGCTTTACAGACTTCTTGTTGTCAATTACCGAAGACTGCTCTAGTAAGCAGTTGTCCTTGAAGAACCCATTGACGCGACCTTCGACGATCTTTGGAAGTGCGCCTTCTGGCTTACCTTCTTCTTTCGCAGTTTCAAGGGCAATGTGCTTTTCGTTTTCAACCACATCGGCTGGAACTTCGTCACGAGTTAAGTAGCTTGGGCGCATTGCTGCAATTTGCATTGCTGCAGCGCGAGCTGCTTCTTCAGAACCAGAGTAGGAAACCAAAACTCCAACAGCTGGTGGCAAATCAGCGGAACGACGGTGCATGTAAACCGCAACGTCACCTTCGTGATTAGCCACGCGGCCTAGTTCGATTTTTTCGCCAATTACAACAGCCATGTCAGCAACTGCCTGTTCGACGGTTTTTCCGCCGCCAAGAGTTAGTGCTGCTGCTGCTGTTGAATCTTTCGCACCGGCAGACTTAACTGCGGCAACAATCTCATCGCCTAGTTTGATGAAGTTTTCGCTCTTTGCAACGAAATCTGTTTCGCAAAGTAGTTCCACAAGTACACCAGCATCTTGGGCAACGATTCCAGCTGAAGTTTCACGCTCGGCACCACGCTTTGCAGCTTTTGCAGCTCCAGAGATTCGGAGAATCTCTACTGCCTTGTCGAAATCACCGTCTGATTCTTCAAGTGCTTTTTTGCACTCCATCATTCCGGCTGAAGTAATGTCGCGAAGCTTTTTTACATCCGCGGCTGAAATAGACATGAATTAGTTCCTTTTATGTTTTTAGGGTCAGTATGAAATTTAAGTAACTGCGAGCAACAAAGGCTGCCCACAGTTACAAATGCTTATTCAGCGGCAGGAGCTTCTGTTACCGCTTCAGCTGGAGCAGCGTCAGCAGCACCAGTTAGCAGTTCCTTTTCCCAATCAGCAAGTGGTTCAACTACAGCATCTGCAGGTGCACCAGCAACAGCGCCAGCAGCGCGTGCCATCAAGCCATCAGCAATTGCGTCAGCGATCACGTGAGTTAGCAAGCCAACTGCGCGAAGTGCATCATCATTTCCTGGAATTGGGTAGTCCACAACATCTGGATCACAGTTGGTATCAAGGATGCCAACTACTGGGATGTTCAATTTGTGAGCTTCGCCAACAGCAATGTGCTCTTTGTTTGTGTCAACAACCCAAATTGCACTTGGAAGCTTTTGCATGTCGCGGATACCAGTTAGAACTAGTTCTAACTTTTCTTTCTCGCGGCGAAGTACCAAAAGTTCTTTCTTGGTTAGACCTGAGCCAGCGACGTCATCAAAGTTGATCTGCTCAAGTTCTTTCATGCGAGAGATGCGCTTTGATACGGTCTGGAAGTTTGTGAGCATTCCACCTAACCAGCGATGGTTTACGTATGGCATACCAACGCGAGTAGCTTCAGTTGCAATTGCTTCTTGAGCCTGCTTCTTGGTGCCAACGAAAAGTACAGTGCCACCGTGAGCAACTGTTTCGCGAACGAATTCGTATGCGCGGTCAATGTATGCAAGTGACTGCTGCAAGTCGATGATGTAGATACCGTTGCGCTCGGTGAAAATAAAGCGCTTCATTTTTGGATTCCAGCGGCGGGTCTGGTGTCCGAAGTGAACACCGTTCTCCAGCAGCTGTCGCGTCGATACGACGGCCATGGTTGTACTCCTGTTTCTTAGGCTGGCGCTAACCAACCTCATTGCGGTTTGCGTGACCTCGGTTGAGATCACCCTTGGTTCTGGTGTCGGAGACCGCCTGTTGCCAGGACCGGTGGTCTAACGAATCACGTTGCTTGAACCTGTGATGTCACCTATTGCTAGGTGCAAGACTTAGTTTACGGGGTTTTCTGGGCCCTAAAAACACACCCATGCCCGCTCCACAGCAGGCTGCATCCGGCACATTGCCCTGCCTATGAGCGTCAAAATTGCGGGATGAATTGGCGAATTTTCAGCCTAGTTTTTGGGCTCTTGGTTTCCAGTGTCCTGAACCTAGCTAGTCCAGCTAATAGTGCCGGCCGCTGGGTTTGGCCAATGCAGCCACACACCTTGGCGGCAGGCTTTGATCGCCCAGCCCAAAACTGGCTACCGGGACATCGAGGCGTTGATCTAGTCGGGAAAACTGGAGATCTCGTTTTTGCTGCTGGATCTGGAACTGTCACCTTCGCTGGCAATGTTGCTGGCAAAGGCGTGGTGGTGATTCGGCACGGAGCGTTGCGTACTACTTATGAACCTGTTCTTAGTTCGATTCAATTGAATAGCAAAGTTAAAGTTGGCGATGTGATCGGCACCCTGCAGCCTGGTGCCAGTCATTGCTCAAATTCCGAAGCCGTGAGTTGCTTGCACTGGGGTTTGCTGTGTGGCGAGAATTATCTAAATCCATTGTCGCTAGTTCAAAAGCGCGTGCGGTTAATGCCTACGCTCTAGGCGGTGTTTATTCACCCACTCGATTAGGCTCGTGGCAGCGTTTATGCATCCGAGGGTTTAAGCCCTCGGATGTGCCTGCTCGAATACTGCGCGGAGGCGGTCCATAGATACGTGAGTGTAAAGCTGCGTTGTTGCCAAACTGGCATGCCCCAAAATTTCTTGCACGGCCCTGATGTCAGCGCCACCTTCGATTAAATGAGTTGCTGCCGAATGCCGCAGGCCATGCGGTCCAAGATCTGGCATGCCTTCCAAACTCGAAAGTACTTCATGCACCATAGCGCGAACCACGCGCTGATCAATTCGCTTACCGCGTTGTCCCAAGAACAGCGCCGCACCACTTTGGTCATTTGCTAATGCTGGTCTGGCATTTGCTAAGTATGAATTAATTGTTTTATCCGCGATCGCACCATAGGGAACCATGCGTTCTTTTGAGCCTTTACCCATCACGCGAATCGTGCGTCGGGATTGATCTAAGTCATGAATATCAAGTCCTACTAATTCACCGACGCGAATGCCGGTAGCGTAAAGCAATTCCAAGATTGCAAGATCCCGGACATGAGCAGGTGAATTATCATCAGCTCGTAATGCGGCGCGATCCATAACATCTTCGGCCTGACTTCGCTGCAGCACGTGTGGCAAGCGTTTGCTCACTTTTGGAATTACCAATGCACTTGCTGGATCATCTGAGATCAACTTAGTTTGAGTTGCCCAAGCAAAAAACATTCGAATTGCAGTGGCTCGCCTGGCAATAGTTGCTGATGCCAGGCCAGCAACTCGCTGATCTGCCAGCCAACCTCGTAATTCAACAATTCCGATGTCTTGTAATTCATTGCAGCCACGAGTTTGAACGAATTCAAATAGATGATCTAAGTCTTTGCGATATGCCTTAACGGTATTGGCGCTGCGGCCAAGTTCTAACTCGACATACTGAATAAACCGATCGGTTTCGGCCTTAAAAGTCGAGTGCGTTAACGCCATACCTCTACCGTTTCAACGTGTTGCCAAAATAGCAAGGACATTGGCCACTAATGACGGGTTACTTGCCCCACTTGCCTTAGATGAGCTGCCAACCCGCATTGGTCAAAGTGATAACTTGCCTTACTTCCAGCAGTGCCAAAGTTGCTTGGAGTTCGTGTAAATCAACGTCTGGGCCAAAGTGCATTGCTAATTCGTAGGTCGACTTTGTTGCAGTCTCCAGGATTCCAACAATTGCGCCATCCAAGATTCCTAGTTGTACGGAACTTTGGGTGCCACGAAAATCCACGAAGATGGAACCGATGCTCGGAGCAATACGCATAAAGTTATTTCGAATTGCTAGGTGAACTCCGGCAGATGTTGCGCTGGTAATTGGGCCCGGAATCCCCCACACCGTTCGATTCAATAAATGCGCCCAATTAGATGTTGATAGCGAGCCCGAACGAAGTGCGGCTTCGACTACAACTGTTGCCTGGGATAGCGCTGCGATTAACCGATTGCGAATCAAAAATCGGTGCTTGTGCGGCTTGGCACCTGGCGGTGCTTCACTGACCACCACGCCAGTATCGCTAATGCGCGAAAGTAAACCTCGATGTGAAACGGGATATGCCACATCAACTCCGCAGGCTAAAACGGCAATCGTTGCTCCGGACCCTGCTAACACTCCGCGGTGCGCAGCAGCATCAATTCCATATGCAGCACCTGAAATAACTGTTACTGATTCCTGAGCTGCTTGGGCGCCCAGATCATTAGCAACTCTCTGGCCATAAGCGGTAGCCGAACGGGCACCAACCACAGCCAAACTTGATTCAGATAATTTCGAAAGTGACCCAGCGCCAACACACCACAATCCGATCGGCCCAGAAGAATCTAAATCATCTAGTGCAACAGGCCACTCTTGGTCAGCTGGGGTAATAAATCGACCACGAACACTATTTAAAGATTTGACTGCTTGTTCCACCATTGGCGAATTCATTACTTGGGAAACGGATCTGACCATGGCATCAGCGCCCAATCCACTTTGCCAACGATCTAGTGCGTCCTGGGCTCCAAATTCGGCAACGGCTTGGCCAACTCGTTCATCCCCTGGCTCACCAGCAATTGAAATGATTAGTCGCGCTTGGCGATCAGTTAGCTGGCGTGCCATGAGCCATTTCCATCTCGGTAACGCAGTGCGGCGGCAACATCTGTCTCATTTGGAATGTCATGGCCTCGCAAGTCAGCAATCGTCCAAGCAACCCGCAATACCCGATCGGCGCCTCGGGCGGACAGTCCTGTTACATCTTGCACAAGCAATTTCTGGGCTGCGCTTGAAACTGGATACTTACGACGCATAACTGGACCTGGGACTTGGGAGTTAACTTGCCAGGGTTGGTCTCGATATCTGTGCCCAGCTCGAGCGCGGGCCTGTTGCACCCGGGCTGTAACGGTTGCAGTGTCCTCAACGTCGCCAAAACTAGGATCGAGTTCGGCCAAGCTTGGGCGCTCCAAAGTCACGCGCAAATCTATGCGATCCAATAACGGGCCAGATAGTCGCGAAATGTATCTGCGTCGTACTTGGGAAGAACAACTGCAGTCAGCTCCCGTCCCAATGAATTTGCCACATGGACACGGGTTTGCGGCTAGTACTAGTTGAAAGCGAGCCGGCAACATTGTGTGGAATCCAGCTCGCGCAATTGCAACGACACCAGATTCCAATGGTTGTCGCAGCGCGTCTAGTACTGAACGCTCAAATTCAGCTGCTTCATCTAGACACAGCACGCCGTGATTAGCCAATGTGACCATGCCAACCCGAACTGCGTTGCTGCCACCACCTATTAATGCCGCTTTAGTCGTGGTGTGATGCGGTGCCTGAAATGGCGGCGTTCGAATTAAACCTTGCCCAGTTGCCAACGCTCCTGCAGCTGAATAAATAGCAGTGACTTCAACAGCTTGGTCGTCAGTTAACTTCGGTAATAGTCCAGGCAATCTTTGTGCCAACATAGTTTTGCCAACACCAGGAGAGCCTAAAAATGCCAAGTGATGGCCCCCAGCTGCTGCAATTTCTAGTGCATGACGTGCATTACTTTGACCCCGAACATCTGATAGATCTGGAATCTCTGGAGTTACTACTTCAATGGGTAAAACACTTGGCACATCGATTGGTTCTCCGCGCAAATATGTGACTGCATCGGCCAGGCAAGAAACTCCCACCACAGTTAATCCCGGAACTAATTGCGCCTCGGCTACTTGGGTATGCGGCACTAAGAGGCGTTCAAAGCCATTTCGGTACGCACATAACGCTGCAACTAATACTCCGCGAACTGGTCTGACTTTGCCATCAAGTGCCAATTCGCCAACTGCAATAGTGTTCGCAATTTCCGGAATTTGGGAATACGCCGCCAAGATCGCAAGTGCAATACCTAAGTCAAGGGCTGCGCCTCGCTTATGTACTGAGGCCGGCGAAAGTCCAACAGTAATTCGTCGCTCGGTTGGCCAAGCCAACTTGCTATTTAATACAGCGGCGCGAACTCGATCTCGGGCTTCGCCGACTGCGGTATCAGGAAGCCCAACTATGGTCATCCCAGGCAAGCCCTGACTTAAGTAAGCCTCGATGTCCACAACTAATCCATCGACGCCATTTACAACTACTCCGGTAGCTCGCGCCAGAGTCATTAGTCCAGACCCTTTATGTGAGAAATCTGGGAAGAATTTTCGTCAAGGTAAAGAATGCTGATGACGTCAAACCGAATTCCACTAAACCGAGTTCGATGCGTTCCCAGCCAGAGCAGGGCTGCAGTTCTAAGGTGCGCTAATTTGACCAGAGTAATCGCTTCACTTGGATGACCGTAGCGCGAAGATCTACGGGTTTTTACTTCACAAAAAACTAGTGTGCCGTGATCTTTAGCAACTATGTCTAATTCGACTCGCGCGCTTCGCCAATTGCGATCTAGGATTTCAAAGCCCAAGTCACCTAAATAGTTACAGGCTAAATCTTCGCCAATTTTTCCAAGTTCGATGTTTGTCAGTTGCACATGGCAATTTTGGTTGCATTAGTTACCAGCAATATTCATGATCGCCAAGTTGTGAACCAACCGAGGCTGTGGAAACTCTTAAGGAACTTCCATATCAGGCTTAGAAAGTTCTTCAACGTTGACATCTTTAAATGTCAGCACGCGCGCCTTCTTAACAAAGCGAGCTTGACCGTACATGTCCCAAATCCAGGCATCACTTAGCGTTACTTCAAAATAAACATCGCCAGCTTCGTTGGTGCGCACTTGCACATCAACGCCATTGGCTAAATACATTCGGCGCTCAGTGTGCACTATGTAACTAAATAGGTGAACTAGGTCGCGATATTCGCGATAAAGCTCGAGTTCCATTTCGGACTCGTAGCGCTCCAGTTCGTCAGCCGACATGGCAATAGCCTATGCGTTGGCTTGGTCAGAATTGCTCGGGCCGGTAGGCAAGTTCCAAGATTTTCGATGTAAGTCTGTAGCGCCTAATCGAGCGATCGCCGCCATGTGCTCAGCTGACCCATAACCAACATTGCCTTCCCAGCCAAAGTCTGGGTAAATCAAAGCGGCTTCGCGCATCAGTTCATCTCGGGCAACTTTGGCTAACACGCTGGCCGCAGACACTGCAGCGCACGTTGCATCAGCCTTAACTCGCATGGTCACTGGGACTTCTATTTCAGAAATGGGCGGATTTACCGCAGTTAATAAATTTGATTCTGGTTCAATTAACCAATTGTATTTGCCATCTAAAATTACGTGATCAGGCTTGATTGCTAATTGCTGATGCGCGCGGACCCAGGCCAAGCGCAGCGCAGGAACTATTCCAATTTGATCTATTTCGCTCGCCGCCACATGCCCGATCGCATATTCCACAACCCATGCCGAGACGGGAGTAATTAATTTTTCTCTGGCTTGTCGACTGATTTGTTTACTGTCCCGAAGCCCGGTCGGGACTGGTCCGGTATCCGAACAAACTATTGCGACGCCAACTGAGACTGGCCCGGCTAACGATCCCCTGCCAACTTCATCTACCCCAGCAACATACTGTGCGCCAGATGCAATCAGTTCGCGTTCCAGGTCCAGTGTCGGAGTCGTAAAGCTAATGTTCTATCCTACCGATTCGACTCATCGGCCAAATCTTTAATGCGACTCGTCCAATAACTTCGGATACCGGAACCATGCCGTTATTTAGATCCAAGTGAAACCTTGAATCTTCCGAGTTACCGCGATTGTCACCCATAACAAAGACATGGCCTTCAGGAACTAACACACTAAAAGTTACTTGGTCAGTGTTAGCTCCTTCCTTGATGTAAGTTTCGTCGATACCAACGCCGTTAACCATGATGCGACCTTGCGCATCGCAACACTCAACAGTGTCTCCGGCAACACCAATTACGCGCTTCACTAAGTCATTGCCCGAATTAGCTGGGACAATTCCAATTGCTTGGAGGACTCGGCCAACTGGAGTGTCGTAAGGATTTGGGAAACCTTCACCAAGCCAGCTACCCGGATCATGAAAAACCACGACATTGAAACGATCTATTCCGGTTAACTGGGTAGAAATTTTCGAAACGATAATTCGATCATTTTCTTGCAAAGTGTCTTCCATGGAAGCACTGGGAACATAGAAAGCTTGAATCAAAAAAGTTCGCACCAAAATCGACAGAATCAATGCAGTGCCAACTACGACAACTATTTCCCGCAATAAACTCGGTTGCTTTTTGGATTTATCTTTTTTGTGGCCCATGGTCTTCTCATCATACTTTTAGGTACAAAAAATTAAGGGCCCACCACCAGGTGAGCCCTTAATTACTAAAGTCTTAATCGTTGTCGCGAAGTTCTTTGATCTTGGCCTTTTTGCCACGTAGATCGCGCAAGTAGTAAAGCTTGGCACGACGAACATCGCCACGGCTGACCAATTCAATCTTTTCAACAATTGGTGAGTGCAGTGGGAAGGTACGCTCGACGCCAGTTCCAAAGCTAACTTTGCGAACTGTAAAGGTCTCGCGAAGTCCACCACCATGGCGACGAATAACTACGCCTTGGAAAATCTGAATACGGGAACGGGTGCCTTCAACAACTCGAACGTGAACTTTCACGTTATCGCCTGGGCGAAAGTCTGGGATTCCGGTGCGCAGCGAGGCTGCGTCTACATCGTCTAGAAAGTGCATTATTACTCCACAAGGACAAGTCGCCATAGATCGAAAGCCCAAATTAAGGTTCTTGCCGGGATCGTTATGAACTTAGTGTTTCAGCACCTCTATGGCGGTACTGTCACGTTCTAACTGGACTCGAGTTTGCCACAACATAAGGCTTTCCAGCAAATTCCACTCAGAATGCCACGAAATCGTGGGCTCATATATATGCTTATAGCGTTACCTATCGAAAGCTTCCTCATGCCTGGCTCTACTGCTGCTAACACCAAACCTCGATTGGGTAATACTCGAGTCACGGGCAAAGAGCAGTTCTATACCCCGCCGGATGTTGCTCAGGCCATTCTTAAGAACGTAACAAAGCGAGTCGGCGATCTGGCTGCTCACACTTTGCTGGAACCAGCCGGTGGAACGGGTGCATTTATCGAAGCTGGAAAGAATTTTGGGCTAACCAAAGTAATCAGTTACGACATTGAGCCGCATCACAAAAAGATCAAACGTGGTGACTTCTTGGCACAGAACATTGCCAAACAAGGACTACTTACGATTACGAATCCGCCATTTGGCCGGAATAACTCGTTATCAATCCCTTTCTTTAATAAAGCTGCAGAAGTTTCAGATCTAATTGTGTTTATTGTTCCTAGGTCATGGCGTAAATGGTCGGTGCAAAATCGCCTAGATCAAAACTTTCATCTAGTTCGCGATGACGACTTAAGTATCAATTACGTTGATGTTAATGGCAACGACGCTCATGCCAAAGATCGGTTACGAACCTGCGTGCAGTACTGGGAACGACGCGACACGTTACGGCCACTGGTGAAAGTCCAAGACATGGGAGTTATTGAACGCACAACTCCAGAGTTAGCCGATGCAGCAATGACTTTGTTCGGCTACAACTGTGGTCAACTAAGCACCGATTTTGAGCGGCGCAAAATAACCACGAAAATGTACATCAAGTTAAAGCATCCCAAAGCCAAAAAGGCTATCGAGAACTCTGACTTCTCAAAGTTTTATTTGAATACTGCATATACCGAAGCGCTTTCGTTGCCTGAGATTAACTACGTACTCAACGAATACATATTTGGCGATCCCAAAGTGCAATTAATTAAGTAAGTCTGGACGATTCTGCGCGGTTCGTAATTTGGCCTGTTCATATTTCCAAGCTGCGATTTTTGCATGATCCCCTGAGGTAAGAATCTCGGGAACTTCCAAGTCGCGCCAAACCGGTGGCCGAGTAAATACCGGGCCTTCGAGTAAGTTCGCCATCTCGCCGGCAGCAAACGAATCATCAGCAAAACTTTGTTCATTTCCAAGCACACCAGGGACTAGCCTGGCAATTGCTTCCACCATGACAAGCACCGCAACTTCGCCACCAGCAAGTACATAATCGCCAATAGAAACTTCTTCGACTCGAATTTTAGTTTGGTAATGCTGCCCAACTCGAGAGTCAATCCCCTCATACCTGCCGCAAGCAAAAACGATGTGCTTGGCGTTAGACAATTCTTGTGCCATTGCCTGCGTAAACGGTCGACCAGAAGGAGTTGGGATTATCAGAATCGTTTCATCAGTTACTAATTCATCGAGTGCCTCACCCCAAGGTTCAGGCTTCATGACCATTCCTGGGCCACCGCCATATGGTGAATCGTCTACGGTCTGGTGTTTGTCGTGCGCATGGTCGCGTAAATCATGGACAGCTAAGGAAAGTAACCCGTCTTCGATTGCTTTACCCATCAAAGAAAGGCGCAATGGTTCTAGGTAAGTAGGAAATACCGAAACAACATCAAGTCTTAACATCAGACTTCCTCGTCTCGAACAACGATCGCATCCAGTTCATTTAATAATCCAGGTGGTGGCGTGATTGTTACGGTTTTGGTTGCCAAATCAATATCTGGCACAAATTCAGTCACGAAAGGAACCAGCACTTCGGTATCACCTTCACGATTAACCGAAAGTAGATCCTGACTTGGCAGGTGAATTACTTCGGAAATCACGCCAACTTTAGAACCATCGGCTAACACAACATCTAGTCCAACTAGTTGATGGTCATAAAACTCATCTGGATCCTCGGGTAATTCTGTGGGATCAACTTCAAGTGACAAAGTTAGACCACGAAGTCCTTCAGCTGCAGTTCGATCATCGATGCCCTGGAAGTGAACAACAAAACGCCCACTGTGCCATTTTGATGCGGCGACAGTGAGCGTTGTGTTATCAGAAGTCATCAGAACCGTTCCATCTACGTAGCGATGATCTGGTTCATCTGTCATTGGTTCAACGAAAAGGTCACCGCGCACGCCATGTGCTCGGCCAATGCGCCCGATTACGAGCTGCATTAATTACCTGCCGTCGACGTCAAGAATGTCGATGCGCACATTGCCCTTGTCGGACAATGCGTTCACGACAGTGCGAAGTGCAGTGGCAGTGCGACCGGCTTTACCGATTACACGTCCCATGTCTTCTGGGTTGAGCTTGACCTCAAGCGTTGCACCCCGACGATTGTTTTCGCGAACGACAACTTCGTCTGGATGATCAACAATTCCCTTTACGAGGTGTTCTAATGTCTCGTCAAGCATTGGTTATGCCTCTTCAGTTAAAGCTTCAACAGCGTCAGCGGCATCCTCTGCAACTTCTTGCACTGTTTCTTCTACAACTTCTTCGATGCTTTCAACTACTGCTTCTGCTGACTCAGCTACTGCTTCTTCGCTTGGAGCTGGAGTTGCGGTTTCGTCAGTGTTTACTTCCGGCGCAACGTCATCGCTAGCTATGACGGCGGCGGCTTCAACCGGCTTTTCAACCTTTGGACGAATAGTTGGTGTGCGAGGTTCGTTAGCAACAGCTGCAACGGTTTCAGCAAACTTGGTGTTCTTGTCGACCTTTGCTTCCTTGACACGCAATGTTCCTTCAGCGCCTGGAAGGCCCTTGAACTTCTGCCAGTCACCAGTGATCTTGAGTAGCACCATAACTGGCTCAGTTGGCTGTGCGCCAACGCCTAGCCAGTACTGAACGCGATCAGAATTGATCTTGATAAGACTTGGTTCTTCTTTTGGATGGTACAAACCGATTTCTTCGATGGCACGGCCATCACGAGCGGTACGGGCGTCGGCAATTACTACGCGGTATTGCGGGTTGCGGATGCTGCCCATGCGCTTAAGTTTGATCTTTACGGCCACGAGTTTTATTTCTCCTGATAATTGGTGTGACATAAAACCGTTGTTGCAGCGGGGGCGCAACTAGTTAATGTCTATGAATCCAACAAGGTTGCGGGTAGAGGGCCGGCTACCAAGTCGGGATTACTTGATAAATCATGCCAGACAAGGCAAAGATCGAGAAATTGAAGGATTTAGCCCCGTTTGAACCCTTTAAATTGGCGGTAAAATAGAACTATGTTCCCTAAAGTTTCGATAACTGAATCATGGGTAGTTATTGAGTTTTCGACCTGGGACAAGTTGTTGAACGCCTCCCACAAAGATGTAACCATCCCTCGTGACCAAATTGCCTCGATCGATACTGGCTCGGAAATTCTTAAAGAATGTAAAGGGTTCCGAGCTCCGGGCACTTACACATTTTCCCAAACTTATGGGTTTGGCGTAATTGCTGGAACTTACCGACAGCGCCATGGGATAAAGCATTTTTGGAATGTGCGCGCAAAACTTGCTGATCACACGATTAGGTTCAATCTGCTGGGTAATGAGTATGCAACTGTTGTTGTGCAGGTAGAAGATCCGATTTCTATTTTAAGAAGTCTCGGAAAGCACTCGGTATCTCAGTAAGCGTTGCACTTGGTTCTTCAAATTCAATTCCAGCATCTTGAGCTGCGCGCTTAGCTGGGTTACCTGACTTCTTTGCACCCTTGCCAGGTTTTTGAACTTTCTTTTGTTGTGGCCGCATACCTTGCATACCTGGCATCGGTGGCATGCCGGGAACGGAACCACCTTTTGCCATTTGCTTCATCATTTTCTGCGCGACAACAAACCGATCCATCAAAGTGTTGACGTCGCTGACTTGCATGCCTGAACCTTTTGCAATTCGGGAGCGTCGAGAACCATTAAGTAACTTTGGATCTTCGCGCTCGGCTGGAGTCATTGAAGAAATAATTGCTTCCACACGATCAATCTCGCGTTCATCAACATTTTCAATCTGCTTTTTCATGTCTGCCATACCGGGCAACATGCCAAGCATTTTTGTCATCGATCCCATTTTGCGGATCTGCTGCATTTGCTGCATGAAATCAGTCAGCGTGAAATCTTCGCCATCTTTAACTTTCTGCGCAAACTTTTCAGTTTGATCTTTATCAAGTGTTTGTTCGGCCTGTTCTATCAGGGTTAGCAAATCGCCCAGGTCCAAGATGCGAGAAGCCATGCGATCCGGATGGAAAATTTCGAAATCAGTTAACTTCTCACCCGTTGATGCAAACATAATTGGCTTGCCGGTGATAGTTGCTACCGAAAGTGCTGCGCCACCCCGGGCATCGCCATCAAGTTTTGTTAAGACAACCGCATCAATGCCAATGTCGCGCGCAAAAGTTTCGGCAGTGTTAACTGCATCTTGGCCAGTCATGGCATCAATTACCAGCAAAGTCTCATCCGGCTTAGCTTCGGCTTTAACTCTGGCAAGTTGATCCATCAATTCGGCGTCGATCGAAAGTCGTCCCGCAGTATCGACAATGACCACATCGTGCTGTTTGTCTTTAGCAAACTTCATGGCATCGCGTGTTACTTGAACCGGGTCTCCGATTCCATTACCCGGCTCTGGTGCAAAGACCACTGTGTTTGCTTGCTGTCCCACAATCTTTAACTGATCTACCGCATTAGGGCGCTGCAAGTCAGCGGCTACCAACATCGGCTGATGACCTTGAGTGCGCAGATGCGCTGCAAGCTTTCCTGCCAAAGTTGTTTTTCCAGCACCTTGCAAACCAGCAAGCAAGATAATGGTTGGTGGATTTTTAGCCAATCGAAGGCGCCGAGTTTCGCCGCCGAGAATTCCAATTAATTCCTCATTGACGATCTTTATAATTTGCTGCGCTGGATTTAGCGCTGCAGAAACTTCTGAACCAAGGGCGCGCTCTTTAATTCGAGCGCAAAATTCGCGAACAACTGGCAGGGCAACATCCGCGTCAAGTAATGCGATGCGAATTTCTCTAACGGTTTCATCGATATCAGTTTCAGTTAATCGACCTTTCCCACGTAACTGCTTAAAAGTGGCACTTAGGCGATCTGACAAAGATGCGAACATGCTCAAAGTCTAATCCGTAGGCTTAGGAACATGAGATCAGTCGCCGGAACCGAATTAACTAGAACCCAATATCTGCAACACATTGCTAGTGACTACAACTTGATGGTTACGGCTCTTGCAGGTCCAGTACTTCCAGTGCCTACCTGTCCTGGATGGGAGACAAATACCTTGGCAAAACACATGGGAATGGTTTATCTGCACCAAGCGTTTGTTATTGAAAGTAGCGAACGCCCAGAGAATAAAGAACATCTCAGGTATCTAACTGGCTCGGAAACTGAAATGGAATTACTTGCGGCCGGCCACTCTGCTATTTCAGATGCCCTTGATCCCGATCGCGCTGAGCGTACAACTTGGAGCTGGCATCACAACGATTTTTCCGTTGACTTTTGGTTTCGAAGAATGGCTCACGAAACGGTAATCCACCGAGTTGATGCGCAAATTGCAAATGGGATAACTCCAGAGATATCTGAGCTATTAGCTCTTGATGGAGTTGACGAAGTCCTCGATTTCTTGCCACTGCTTGGATCATGGGATGGAGCACCCAATGTTGATTTTGGAATTGTTTCAATTGCTGCACACACCTCAACTGGACAAAAACATTGGACATTAGAGTTCACCGGTGAAAAAGCCAGTGTCACTGCGTCTACCCAAGTTGATTCAAATGCTCGTCTAATAATCTCGGCCGATGCCGCTGCAATGGACTTATATCTATGGGGTCGAATTGAAAGTTCAGATCCTCGAATAACACTTACTGGTGATGACGAAGCTGGATTTAAGCAACTTATGCAAGTGGCTGTTAATTAAGAAGCTCGCTGTCCAAGTTCTGCTGTAGTGCGCTCTTGGGCGTTTCGAATTGCATCCATAACTTCTTGCAGCGCCCGAAGTGAATGTCCGCTAACGAACGTGTCAACATACGGCAATGCTGCTGCCATACCCGCAACTAACGGCTCGTAATTTGCAGCTGCTTTGCGGGGATTTACCCAAATGATGTGATGTGAAAGTCTGGCCAATCTTTGCATTGCCTGCTTGAGAACCTCTGGGTCGTCCGTTTCCCAACCATCAGAAACAATCACGATTACCGCGCCACGAGCAATACCTCGTTGCCCATGATCCCGAATGAATTCCAGCAGAGTCTTACCGATGCGAGTGCCGCCAAACCAGTCAGGAGTGTTTTGCGCAACTTTTCGATAAGCAATGTCAGGGTCACCAGTACTTAAAAATCTAGTCAGGCGTGTTAGTCGAGTTGCGAAAACAAATGCTTCAGCATGAAGTGCGCGCACGGCGCCGAGCATTAGGTGTAAGTAGATACGCGAATAAGGTTCCATCGATCCCGAGACGTCAGCAATTAGAACTACCCGCCGAGGTCGATCCTTTCGCTTTCGATACATCAGATCCACTGGATCCCCTGCAGTTGCATACGAATGCCGAATTGTTGCACGCATGTCAATTGACTGGCCATTGTTATGTCGCTTACTGCGCCTACTTGGGCGTCGTGGCGGAACCAAAGGAAGTTTGGCAACAAGTGCTGCGATCAAGTCCAACTCTTGTGGCGTGCATTCGGAAAAGCTGGTGTCTTGCAGTCGTTCATCATCGCTTGCTGGAGCCAAAAGCGCCGGTGGCTCAGCGGAATCGCTTTCCTCCGATTTCTCTCCTGGTGTGGCATTGGACCCTGCGCCAGTTTGATTGCGATTTTCTTGTGAGCTCGCGTCATTTGCTGGTTGCTGATCGCCAGACTCACGGGCATTTTCCGGATTAGGGGTTTCTGCTGCTTGGTTAACATCCTTGAGATCAACAATGCCGCGAAAGACTTGATTGAATACCAAGTCATAAGTTTCGATTTGTTCGCGGCTCGATAGCAGCGTTACCCGTCCGATCCAATACAAATCCGTTACTTGACTTGGTCCAATGTCAACTACAGCTTGTGCAAAGCGGGCTCGACGTTCTGGCGTGGCAGGAACTCCTGCCACATGCAGCACTTGTCCAAATGTTGCAACAATGTGCGCTAGGTCAGCCATTAACCACCCAGCCCAAGCCTTGCGCTTGAGCTACATCATGATCTTCGCGGTACTTTAAAACACTTCCTAAAGTTTGAGCTGCGTTATCTGCAGTAATCCGATCCAGTCCCAGAATCATTGCCGCATTAACCCAGTCAATGGCTTCAGCGATGCCTGGTTGCTTTTGCACATCCAGTGAACGAAGGCGTTGTACCGCAGATGCAACTTGCGCCGTTAAATCTTCGGTAGCTTTCGGGACTCGACTACGGATTATTGCAGTTGCCTGGTGAATGTCTGGGTAATCGATCCAGTGATACAGACACCTGCGCTTAAGTGCATCATGCAAATCGCGAGTTCGATTCGAAGTCAGAATCACAATTGGTGGAACTTTTGCAAAAATCGTTCCAAGTTCTGGAATCGTAACGGAGCCTTCGGCTAACAATTCAAATAAGAACGCTTCAAATTCCTCGTCAGCTCGGTCTACTTCGTCAATCAATAAAACTGCCGGCATTGGACCAGGATGTTCAACAGCCTGCATTAGCGGGCGCTCAATTAAATAATCGCGAGTGAAAAGTGATTCTTCAGTTAATGGTTTACCTTGAGATTCCGCAACGCGAATACCTAGCAACTGTTGTGGGTAATTCCATTCATAGAGTGCTTCGGAAGCATCAATGCCTTCGTAGCATTGCAATCTAATTAGCGGAGTGTTAAGTAATGCGGCCAAAGATTTGGCAGCTTGGGTTTTACCTACTCCTGCTTCACCTTCAAGTAACAGTGGCTGGGGCAACGACATTGCGACAAACAATGCAGTTGCTAAGCCTTCATCGGCTAAGTAGCCATCCTGTGCCAAAGAGGCTTGCAAGTCACTTGGTGAGGCAAAGGAATTAGCCATACTTAAACCAGCTGAAACGATTCAGGATTTGCGGAGTAAGCCTTCAAGCAACCAGGTGCACAGAACCATACGGTCGTGTCACCAAATTCGGCGTGAATAGATTCTTTAACCATCGGTACCGACATGTTGCACACTGGATCGATTGCGGTTTCACAAACTGGCGCTGGTGTTCTAGGTTCGGTCGAATTTGCTCCGGCTTGCACCATTTCGGCAAGGATTGAAAGTGCAATGTGGTCTGGAGTGCGCGCACCAATATCAAGACCCGCTGGAGAATGAATCGATGCTTTTTGATCCGGAGTTAAATTCAACATTTCAATTACTGCGGTTCCGCGTTTGCGACTTGCAACTAATCCAACGTAAGGAACTCCCGCTGTTACGGCTGCTTCTAACAACATAGTTTCGTCATCGCGACCATGCGCTGCGACAATAACTGCAAACGTGCTGGCCAAATCAATTGAGTTATCCCATTCGACCATTTCATAGCCGGCCCCTGGTCCTTGCTTTACTAGCGAACCTGAAATTGGACTATCTCCAAAAATTGCAACTAGCGGTGCGGGCATAACGGGCTCCAAAAATATTTCCAAGGTTCCACCGGATAAACATGGGTTGTGTACTGTGCGTTTTCCAGATTGGGTATCTGGCTCTGGCATTGGTGCGATGCGTAACAATAATGCGTGACCATCACCCAGAACGGACATACCTTGAGTTCGCACCGTGGATTCGGCACAAGATCCCCCAACAAAGCCTTCGATAGTTCCATCGGAGAAAATTAACGCTTCGTCTCCTGGCTTTGCTGAAGTCGGCTTTTCTGCCAGTACAACTCGGGCATGGACATAGGGAGTTCGTGACTTTTGTAGATCAGCTACACGTGAAGCAAGAATCTTTGGCACCGGACACCTCCCGAGTTCGTTACTCAATTATGCGCGCAAATCGACTCATAAGCGAGATGAAGGCAACGGGTTAGTTAGGTAAACCCTTATTTTGCGGGGTTACTTGAGAAGTAACCAGGCTGCTACTAGTGCAACAACAACTAATACGACTGGAATCAACTTCTTGGCTACTGCCCCACCAGCGACTTCCATCATGTCAATTGCATCTGCTGCTGGAGCGGGCGTAGCAGCAGCCGGTGCGGACGCATCTGTGCTTGTGGTGCCAGCACCGCCAGAACCAGTAGCAATAACGCCTTCAAGATTTCCGGCAAATTGACCAATGATGCGACCTGCAACATCTGACATCACGCCGCGACCGAATTGAGCCGGCTTGCCAGTTATTGCTAGATCAGTATTAACGTCAACGCGCGTTAGGGTCGGGCTCTCGGCAACAAGCTGGGTGGTAACAGTGGCTTGCGCTGTTGAAGTTCCTTTGGTTTCGCTTCCCAAAGCATTGATAACAAGGCGATGGTTTGCTACGTCCTTGTCGACAAATGATGCGGTGCCACCAAAGACCATTGTGATGGGACCCAATTTAATTTTCACTTCACCTTTAAAGGTGTCTCCTTCAACGCTTATCAAAGTTGCACCAGGCATACACATGGCAATTCGTTCTACATCAAGCAAAGTATTCCAAGCAGTATCAATATCAGCCGGAACGGTAAATGAATGTTCGAGTTCCATTAGAGGCACCTTTCGCGAATGGCTATCTAATTGCAGTTTATTTAGTCCGATTGACGTTTGTCTTGAGAACTTTGGTGAATTACAGGCTAAACATCAACTTTGTACCAGCAATGAGCAGTACGGCACCTAGCGCACGTTTGACTGCGTCATTTGAGAACTGCTTGATACCTAACCTGGTTCCAATGAGAGCTCCAATTACTACTGCGATCGCATACAGCCACAGTGCATCAGGTAACTCAGATACCGAAGAGATGTGCCCAAGTAATCCAAAAACTGAGTTTGTCAATATAAACAGTGCAGCAGTACCAGACGCACCTTTAACAGTTGTCCAAGCGAAAAATATAATCAGCGGTGAAAGAAAAATTCCGCCGCCAGTTCCAGTTAATCCCGATAGTAATCCGATGGCTGCACCGGTTAGTACTGCCACTGCAACTGGTGGATGCTTTGGCTCTTTAGTGCCTTGCGGGTTTAGCTGAAACAAAAACATAATTCCAGCAAAAAACAGGATCGCACCAACGATGGGCTTATAAATCTCGCTAGGTAGATCAATCGAACCACCTAGGAAGGACATGGGAATTGCACCGACCGCTAGTGGAATATATAACTTTAGATCAAAAAGTTTTGCCGAAATATATCTAACGCTGGTGTATGACGAAACGATTATGTTCAATACCAGGGCAGTTGGCTTAATAACCTGTGCTGGAACACCAAATAGCGACATGATCGCGATATAAACGGACGATCCAGCGTGTCCAACTGATGTATAAAGAATCGCACCAAGCAATAAGCACAGCGCGATTAGGAAATCAACATTTTGGATACCTTGCACATTACCCTCCAGCAAACGGTGGCAACACATCAAGTGTTGCGCCATCTAAAACTTGCGTGCTGAGATCATGCAACGCAACTTCATTTAGGAGAAAACTACACTGCGGTAAAACCTGAGCCAAATTGGGATGGGCTTCAACTGCTCTGTCCAAGAGCTGCATTGCACTTGCTGGTTCTAGTTGTATCTCGCTTATTCCCGCTGCTTTCCGGGCAGCGGCATAGAACCTAACTGTTACCGCCATCGGCTAACCGCCGATTGCTTCGCACGCTAGCGTGCTTGAACTGGCAATGCCTATTAATGTCAGCATCGGCTAACCGCCGATTGCCGACATAGGCCTTGCTGGCTGGATGAAGCTTGGGTCGTTAATTCCATGCCCTGGAAGTTTGCTCAATACTGTTTTACCAAAACGCAGAGCAATTTCAGCTCGCTTGGCTTCATCGCTATCGTCGGATTCCCGAAGTACTGAACGTAGGTCCATTTCCTTGGTAGCAAACAGGCAAGAACGAAGCTGACCATCTGAAGTTAGGCGCAAGCGATCGCACGATCCACAGAATGGACGCGTGACACTTGCAATAATTCCAACAGTTTCCGGGCCGCCATTAACCAAGAATTCTTCAGCCGGTGCTGATCCCCGAGCCTCAACTGCAGTTAAGGAAAATACTGGGTTAAGTGCATGGAATACATCATCAGCGGTGACCATCGTGGATCGATCCCAAACCCCACCGGCATCAAGTGGCATTTGTTCGATGAACCGAAGTTTCAGTCCTTCATCGAGGGCCCATTTCAGTAAGCCAACTGCTTCGTCATCATTAACATCTGGCATTAATACTGTGTTGATTTTGATTGGGGTTAAGTCAGCATCGCGGGCACTCTTAATGCCTTTTAGGACATCGTCAAAGCGATCCCTAAACGTCATTGCCTTGAAACGTTCTGCACTCAAGGTATCCAGCGAAATATTCACTCGCTCTAAACCTGCATCCTTTAGCGGTTGCGCTAACGCAGCTAAGCGAATTCCATTAGTTGTTAATGAAAGCTTTGGCGGGTTTGGCAGGCTATTGATGCGAGCCACGATGTCCACAATGTCTGGGCGAAGTAACGGTTCGCCGCCAGTTAATCGCACTTCATCAATTCCGGCATCAATACCGACTTCAAGAATCGTCATCAGTTCGTCAGTAGAAAGTAAATCTTCAGTTGGCATCCAGGCCGCAAAATCATGTGGCATGCAATATGTGCAACGCAGGTTGCAGCGATCTGTTAGGGAAACTCGAATGTCTCGGTGTACTCGGCCAAATGTGTCGATTAATGCACTCATGCGCAGTTCACCCATTCATCAGTTCCATCTGCGAAAACCTGGTGTTTCCAAATTGGAATTTGTGCTTTGACTTCGTCGACCAAATCTGAGCACGCATCAAAAGCGGCTTTGCGGTGTTTGGCTGCTACTGCAGCGACAAGTGCTGACTCACCAATTGGGATCGGACCGTGACGATGGGCTACTGCGACGCTTAATACTTCGTGGCGAGCGGCAATTTCGCTGGCAACTTTTTCCAATAAATTCTGGGCAGTTGGATGTGCTTCATATTCCAACGAGGAGACTTCTCGGCCATGATCGTTGTCGCGCACATCTCCGGAAAAAGTAACGACCGCACCTGAAGTATTCGAGCGCACAGCTGCAGCTAAATCTGATACCGAAATCACTTCGGTAGTCACGAAAGCGCGAGCAACATTTGCCATGGGTTCATTATTGTTTGAATTTGCAGTTTGCGATAGCGCAAGCCCGTATTTAGTGGGTTTTCCTTGGTTCTGCGTATCGCATTGTGGAAATCTAGAACAATAGCCTTATGAGTTCCAATCCAGAGTTTGAGGTTACTTGGCAGCAGGCCAGGGAACTGTCGCATCAGGCTGCAGATTTGGCAGACACAATTTCCCTGCCAATTGCGCAAGCTGGTGGCTTTGTATTAGCAGCTGATGTTTTCGCACTCGGAGATATGCCGCCATTTGCCGCATCGCGAATTGATGGCTGGGCTGTAAGTGGCTCTGGGCCCTGGACTCGAGTTGGTGATGCGCTCGCCGGGCACGAATTTGTTTCAAAGCTAAACACCGGCGAATGTGTGCATATTGCTACCGGCGCTGTTATGCCCGAAGGTGCAACTGCGGCACTCAAAGATGAAGAAAGTTCGGTTGCTGAACAAACCGTTAGTGCGATCGCAGGCGCGGCTGGAATTTTGGATTCTGATGGCGCACTTCCCTATTTTCATGACGTACGACCAAGTGGCTATGAAGCTAAAACGGGTGACGTGCTAATTCCAAAAGGCACAAAGTTAACGCCAGCGATCATCGGTGTGGCAGCTGCTGGCGGAAATGATCACGTAACTGT
>WLPX01000017.1 GCA_009698575.1 Actinomycetota bacterium | reverse complement strand
CTCTAGTGTACCCCCACTTGATGACACTGCAGAATTGCGGTGGGTTAATGCGAAACCAGGACAGTTCTGGCCGTTTGGATGGGCACCTGCAGGGTCTTAGTTTGGCGAACCACCTCACCCGAAGCCGCAAATGTGCCCACGCCGGCCACTGTGTACTTGGCCTTCCAAACTGCAGTTACGGCTGCGCTGTATGTGGCAGGACTTCGGTATCGGTGAGCAATTTGTCGGCTCGGGTATCGCTTCCCTGGCACACTTTTCCAAACCGAATCACCATCGCCCCATGCCCAGCGCCAGGTGGGAGTTGCGGTTATGGAAACTGAATGTCCGGACAACGAAAATGAAGGTGGTTTAAAGCTTGTTGGTTGCCCAGTCCAAAATATCACTGGAATGCTCGTGAGCGAGCCACCTGGCGGATCAAACCCAGGTTGTAACGCCGGCACATACCTAATGACGTAATCATCTAAGTGGGCTTCGACTTGCTTTCGCGTTACAGGATTGGATGCTCCCCAGCAAACCGAGCCGATGGTGGCCAAAGTTGTTGGCGTGCGTCCAAACCAAACTCGATATAACAAAGTGCCGCGCGGGCACGAAGTCACAGCATGTTTGCATGGCGTATTTGAACCTTGCTTGCAATAGATTGTGTACTTCCAAGTACACCCAGCACAGTTCGCCACAGATTTCTTAGTTGTGGACGATCCGGAAAATGAGCCAGGTAGCAGCAAGCCGCCCGTACCCACATATGCCGCAATTGAATTGTTGCCAGCAACATCAGGATTGGCACCATAACTTGCTGCATTGATTGTGGTGACAAATGTGCCGGCTAAAACCATGCTGATTAGCACTTGGCTTAACCCAGAACATGATAACCGCTTCATTTGAATTCCCCCGAATCCATTTCTAAGTCTAAATTTTGATTTTCGGATTGCAACCCAGATTCGTTGGACTGTGGATAATTACGCAGCGCCTTTTATACAAGCATCAAAACTGACTGCGGCAAGTGAGGCGGACCAAACCGTGGCTGGCACATTGTGACGAAGTGCGATATCCAACAGCCGAGCAAGTGAATATGCCGGATCTATCTCTAATGCGCGATCAATGGCAACTCGCGTAATGTCACCATCGCCATCTAGCCAAGCAACTCCACCAAAGACAGTGGCAAGCGGTGGGATCCATTCTTGATGCGCTCTACCAATTTCTCGAAGCAAGTGATCGCGCACTTGTCCTCGCAGCTCGGCGGCATCATGCAGTCGGCGCAGCAGGCCATCACGAGTGCGGATGTCACACAGTGCGATACATAGTTGCCCATGCTCATCCCAAGTCATGGGTTCATTGACTTGCCATCGATCAAAAACAAGGCCAACTAGCGCTGCTCTGGCTGCAAATGAGTCACTGCTTAGTTCGTTAGCGAAGCTTTCCGCAGCGGCTTGCACTGCCTTGCTGCGAGCCAAGATTTGCGACTTTGTTAAAGCCTGAATTTCGATGCCAAGATCTAAACCTTGGTCTGTTTCTTGTGGTTGTTTTGTCATTACCAAAGCGTGCAACCAGAATCGCAACGCGGAAAGTCATCATGCTTTGCTGTGGATACGACATCACTGTGAACTACTAAAAACAGGTATCAATTTTTGGGCATGAAAGAGCACCCAGAGTTCGGGTGGCTTCCCCTCCGCCGTCCCTCTGGGTGCTTAACGAAAAACTTAGACAACAAAAGCCCAATACCTCGGTAATGACACGCCCTGCGTGTCGCGTCAAAAACCCGACCCCGGTGACAAGGGGTCATCCCGGTTATGCCAAGGTTTTCACATGCAACTAGATCACGTGGCCTATGCCGTAACCAATGCTGAACTCGCTGACACTGTGCAACGTCTGGGCGCTGAATTAGGTGTTGCATTCATCGACGGCGGCAAGCACCCACGTGCTGGAACCCGCAACTTTATTTTGCCTTTGGCCTCTGGTCAGTACATCGAAATTGTGGCTCCCCTGGAGCATCCAGTAGCTGAAACTGTGCCGTTTGGCCAAGCAGTTCGCAACCGCGCTGAGGCTGGCGGTGGCTGGATGGGTTGGGCAGTTCGCGTAGACGATGTTGCTCCCCTAGAGGCTCGAATTGGTCGTAGTGCAGGACTTGGACATCGTCAGCGTCCAGGTGGCGGCGATTTAACTTGGAAGCAAATTGGCGTAATCGACTTAATTGCTGAGCCGATTTTGCCGTTCTTTATTAAGTGGGATGACATGTCCGCGCACCCGAGCATCGGTGGCACTTCTGACATAACCATCAGCGAATTTGCCTTTAGTGGCGATCGCGATTCCCTAACTACATGGCTTGGCGATACCCCAGAAAACATGCTCGATGACATCGCGCTGTCATGGGTTGAGGATGACGAAGTAGGACTAACTTCAGTAACATTCCAAACTGCAAATGGCTCTGTAGTAATTAACTAGCGCGTTAATAGCTTTCCAGTTTGACCTAATCGCGGCTGTGGCTGCGGAGACGTGAAGTATGTCAACGAACCATAACTAGCCAACATCTTTGGCAACATTGTCGCAACAACTCGAGCATCATCTAGCGCCGAATGCGCGCCAACTTGTGAGATACCAAAATGCGTAGCCAAAGTTCCTAATTTGAAATTCTCAGTGCCTTTCACGCTACTGCGCGCTAGCCAGTAAGTGCAGATAGCCGGCATTACTGCCAAGTTCACTCCTGCGATTTCTGCTTCGGCTGCGACAAACCCTTCGTCGAATTTGGCGTGATGAGCTACGAAAACTGCGTTGTCTAAAACGCGCGCGAATTCATCAAAAACTTGCTCAAAAGTTGGAGCGTTGGCAACCATGGCAGGTGTGATGCCGTGAATCCAATCCGCACCAGTATCGCCATCGCCTGGATTGATAAGCGTGGACATGGAATCTACTAACTCGCCATTAGGTCGAATGCGAACGGCGGCAATTTCGATTACCCGAGCCCCAGCGGCTGGATCTAACCCTGATGTTTCTACGTCAACCACTACGAAGTCTTGGTCTAGTTCGTGGGTGCCGCCGGCTCCCCCGTAATGCAGGAAGTGTCCGACATCCCCGGGGTTGGCAAAGCGTGAATCCATGCCTTGAATGTATCGGTGACCCCTGACCGTGCATTAATGTGCACCCGGCTGTGTGGCTAACCCAAACTTGTGGATGCCAGACGTAGGCTAAAAGCATGAAACTTCCCATGTTCGCCGTTGGTCTGATTTCTGCTGTCTTAATGTCTGGCTGCTCAAGTCAATCTCCAGCTGCCAATGTCGATGCAATCTCAGCTAGTCCTTCCGCAGCTGTCAGCATCGCCTACGAAGACATGCCACCGGTTGCCGAATCTGATGTAACGATTGATTGCTCAACTTACGCCGATGGGGCCAAAGCGTTTGTGCGACAAGAATCTGACCTTGTAGTTAATGAAGTGCAATATCGAGTAGCGACCGTTGCTTGTGGCCTGCTTGGCAGCGAAGTCAGCGCTGAAGTAGTCGAGTCTTTTGTCGCCGACAATGGCGCATGGGCATCTAACGGAATTGTTTCTGGACCAGACGTACCGTTTAATACTTCTGGTCCTTGCGAATCAGATAACGATGTTGTTAAGTGCCCAGCATTTGTCTTGAGTGAAGAAGGCGAAGCCGTTGGTTACATCGAAATCATGGGCCAAGATAACGGGCTGGTCTGGACATTCATCGCTGAGTAAGTAATGGAGCTCTACCTGGGTGTAGCGCCTAGAGTTTTGCAGTTTTCTCCAGCCGTATTAGCTGCTGCATATAGCGCCTGGGCGTAGTCAACTAGCCCCAAGTTGTCCCAATCTGAGCGAGACTGCAATTGGGAAAGTAACCCAGCGCAAAAAGCATCACCAGCACCAGTAGTGTCTGTGACCGCGACCTTTTCGGCAGCCACAGTAGCAACCTCTTGACCCTGATATAGCCAAAGCGCGCCGCGCTCACCGCGCTTAATAATTAGATTCTTAAACTCGCTAGTCCAATTCTCGGGCGCAGCTTTACCTAATGCGGCGAATTCATCTTCGTTGGCCAAAACTAAATCGGCTCGAGACAAATATTTGCGAACCAGTTCCGAGCCCGTCTTTTCAATTGGCGAACTCGAAGCCGCATCGATAACCATGCGGGCAGTTGACTTTGAAACGGCAGCCAAAACATCGAGCGCAAATTTATTAGATTCTGGGCGCATAAACGTATACGCACTCATCACAACAATGTCGCTGGCATTAATTAGGTTGATTAGTTCGTCATCGACAGCTTGGATTAAATTCGCGCCAAAATCTGGCATCATCGATCGCGCACCAGTTTCATCTACCAAAATCACACAGGTTCCAGTTCGTTGACTTGGAATTGTGCGGATGTGAGAATCAGATACCCCAAAGCCTTGCAACTGAGTTACTACCCACCCGCCCAAAACGTCATCCCCAATTGCCGAAACCAAGTCAACGGCCACGCCTAAATGCGTAAGCCAAACGGCAACGTTGCAAGTAGATCCACCTAGTGAAATCGCATTAGTAGCCGTAGTGTCAGTGTTTTTCTGCAGAGGCTCAGACAGCAGACTTACAACATCAACATTGACATCGCCAATGATGCAAATTTGTGCCGGTGAATTCGTAGTCATGACTGCGTTGCGGCCACGGCAATCTGGGCGGCTAATTTTGCATTGGCATTAATTAAAGTCACATTTACTTCTAGTGATTGATTATTTGTTTGGGTATGGAACCAATCCAACAAAAATGGTGTGACATCTTTACCGGAAATTCCTGCTTTATCCGCAGCAGCCAAACCTTGGGCTAGCACCCGATCATGCAGTGCCAAATCCAACTGGTCAGCTTGGGAAACTGGCTGGGCAATGATTACTGCGCCCGGTGCTTTGATTGCATCTCGCTGTATTCCAATTGCTGCCGCTTGTGCCACAGTGTCCACTCGCCATGGCACCCCAAAGCCAGAATCAGCGCGATAGAAACCTGGGAAGGCATCAGTACCAAAGCCAACAACGGTCACACCTAAGGTCTCAAGGCGCTCAAGTGTTGCTCCAACATCAAGGATTGATTTAACGCCTGCACATGTCACAGTAATCGGGGTGCGAGCCAATGTAACTAGGTCGCCGGATTCGTCATAAGTGTCTTGGGCTCCGCGATGCACTCCGCCTAATCCACCGGTTGCAAAGAATTTGATGCCCGCAAGGTTGGCAATGTGACTGGTTGCCGAAACTGTTGTTGCGCCATGGCCACCAGAAGCTAGCACAGGACCTAAGTCGCGCGTAGAAACTTTTACAACATTGCTATTTGGATCACCAAGAATTACAAGCTCGTCTGCCGTCAGTCCAACTTTTACCACGCCGTTGATGATTGCGATCGTGGCCGGGATTGCTCCACCGTCGCGCACACTTTGTTCGATGTCGCCGGCAACAGCGACGTTGCGTGGACTCGGTAGGCCATGGCTAATGATCGTTGACTCCAAAGCCACCACTGGTAGACCGTCAGCCAAGGCCTTTGCGACCTCTGGATGGAAATTTAAGTGGTTTGAATCGATGCTCATGTCCTACAGCCTAGAGAATGCTGGCCAGGCTTATCCACAGCACTTCAATTAACTAGCAATGTACTCGAGCTGACACACGAAAATATGTAATAATTGTGACAACACCCCGGAACTGCCTCTGACTCCTTGCGAGTTAAGTAGCCGGGGTTCATAGTTTTGGGGGAAACTATTGGAAATAACTGATTTTCAGACGTTAATCAGCATTTCGCGTTTCGAAAAACATTCTGATGTGAATGAATATGTCTCTTCAGTTGATCGCGCCAAAACTAGATGATTTCATGATTCAAGAATTTCAGCGGATACATAAACTGACATAGCCTCGAAGGCTATTGTTGTTTTACGAGCAAATTCTTGGAGGTCAAGGTGTCTGAATTGAAGTTAATCCCAGCGCGTCGAGGTGTAGCCGACCGGATGAAAAAGGGTCAAACCTTAAGAGTCATCAACACTCTTGGATCACAGGTCGTGGATTTTTGGGCATTTAACGCCGATGACTTGGCCGAACCACTTTCAATGGAACATACTCACGTTTCACTTGGCAAAACTATTCCAGTAGTTGGCGACTCGCTCGTGACAATCAAGCGCCGACCAATCGTGACACTAACTGGTGATACTTCTCCTGGTATTCATGACACTCTCATGGCTGCCTGTGACATTTATCGATATCAACTCTTAGGTGCCGATGGCTACCACGACAACTGCACCGACAATCTAGGTCAAGCCCTCGAAGGCATTGGACTAAAGCGGATATTGCAACCGGCGCCATTTAATATTTTTATGAATGTTCCAGTATCAAACGGCAGCACGCTAACTTACGTTCCGGCAGTTGCAAAGCCTGGTGACTACCTAGAGCTTCGCGCCGATATGGATTGCATCGTTGTATTCTCCGCATGTCCCCAGGACATGATCCCAATTAATGGTGAAGCTTGCATTGTGCAAGATGCCCATTACACCATCACGGATTAAGACCCTAAGGTATCTGTAGGGAACTTAATTTATGGAGGTCAGCATGTCTGAACTAAAACTTATTCCAGCTCGTCATGGCGTGGCCGACCGCATGAAAAAGGGTCAAACCCTAAAAGTGATTAATACCTTTGGACAACAAGTCATCGACTTTTGGGCTTTTGCCGCTAATGACATGAACGAATACATGTCCATGCATCACACGCATGCTGCCTTATTAAAAATCATTCCAACTGTTGGCGACACATTAGTTACCACTAAGCGCCGTGACATCATGACGATCATCGAAGACACCACGCCTGGCATCCATGACACTTTGATGCCATCGTGCGATCGCTACCGCTACGAACAGCTTGGTTGCACTGAGTATCACATGAACTGCAAGGACAACTTAGAAGTTGCCTTAGACAAAATTGATGTTGAGCGCCTAGTTCATCCAGCGCCACTGAATCTATTCATGAACATTCCAGTTAGCCCAACTGACAACAACTCCATTAAGTGGGACGGTTGCCCAGCTGGAGTTGGCGAATACATCACATTGCGCGCCGAGATGGATTGCATCGTTGCGTTCTCTTCGTGCCCACAAGACATCGTTCCGATCAATGGCCCGAACTGCGAAATCCAGGACACACATTACTTAATCGAAGGTTAGAGCGCTTTAAGTGCGGAGTTTGTAGTCTTCGAGCAATCGACGCGCGATAATCATGCGCTGAATATCTGCGGTACCTTCACCGATTAGTAACATCGGGGCTTCGCGATACAAGCGCTCGATTTCGTATTCCTTCGAATAGCCATAGCCACCGTGAATCCGGAAAGAATCCTCGACGATTTCCTTGCAGAACTCACTGGCAATGTACTTGGCCATGCCAGATTCCATGTCGTTACGTTCGCCAGAATCCTTTTTGCGAGCTGCATTAACCATCATCGCGTGCGCAACTTCGACCTTTGTTGCCATGTCAGCTAGGCGAAAAGCTACGGCTTGATGTTCGGCGATGAACTTGCCGAAAGTCTGGCGCTGTTGCGCGTAATCGATTGCAAGTTCAAAAGCACGAAGACCAAGGCCTGCTGCGCGCGCTGCCACGTTAACTCGGCCAACTTCAACGCCATCCATCATTTGATAGAAGCCCTTGCCAGTTTCCCCGCCTAATAAATCATCGTTAGAAAGCTTTAAGCCATCCATAATCAATTCGGTGGTGTCAACGCCTTTGTAACCCATTTTTTCGATCTTGCCTGGGATGGTTAGCCCGGGACGAACTTCGCCAAAACCAGATTCTTTTTCAATCAAGAAAGTGGCCATCTTTTTGTAAACGCTGGCATCAGCTGGCGCATCTTCGTCAGCGCGAACTAAAACTGCAACCAGTGTGGATGAACCACCATTTGTTAACCACATCTTTTGGCCAGTCAGGCTCCAGCCATCACCATCGCGAACTGCCTTGGAAGTAATGCCAGAAACATCTGAACCAACACCTGGTTCGCTCATGCTAAATGCGCCGCGAACTTCGCCAGTTGCCATACGTGGCAAGTATTTATCTTTTTGTTCTTGGGTGCCGTGCTGCATCAACATGTAGGCAACGATGAAGTGAGTATTGATAACACCACTTACCGGCATCCAACCACGTGCGATCTCTTCGACCACAAGCGCGTATGTCAGTAGTGATTCGCCCAAGCCGCCGTACTCTTCTGGAATCATCAGACCAAATACGCCAAGTTCCTTAAGGCCATCAACGATTGCCTGTGGGTACTCGTCAGCATGTTCTAATTCATTGGCAACTGGAATGATCTCGTTATCGACAAAGGAATGCACAGCATCCAAAATCGCCTCTTGAACATCAGTTAAACCATCAGTTTGAGCAAGACGTGCCATGGATTATGCCTCCGGTGGAGTGAAAGTCTGCGTGCGCTTCATTCCCGCGGCCCGGCCCTTAGCTGAAACAACCAATGCCATCTTGCGAGATGCTTCGTCAATCATTTCATCTCCGAGCATTACTGCACCTTTTGCGCCGCCGGCTGAGCTAGTTGCCCAGTCATAGGCATCCAAGATCATTTCGGCGTGATCGTAATCTTCTTGCTTTGGCGAGAACACTTCGTTGGCCAGTTCAATCTGGTCTGGATGCAAAGCCCACTTGCCGTCAAAGCCAAGTGCGGCCGAGCGGCCAGCGACGCGGCGGAAACCTTCTAGATCCTTGATGCCAAGGTATGGACCATCAATTGCTTGCTTGTTGTAAGCACGCGCTGCCATCAAAATGCTCATCAAGATGTGGTGGTAAGCATCTCCGGTGTCATAGCCCGGTGGCTGTTCGCCAACCACGAGAGATTTCATGTTGATGCTGGCCATAAAGTCAGCTGGCCCAAAGATGATGGATTCAATACGTGGGCTGGATGCGGCAATTGCATTGATGTTGATAAGGCCCATCGCGTTTTCAATTTGAGCTTCGATACCAAGGCGACCAACTTCAAGGCCATTTGTGCGCTCTAGTTGGGTAAGCAATAAATCAAGGGCAACAACTTGGTCAGCGGTTTGCACCTTAGGCAACATGATGCAATCTAAGTTTGCGCCCGCGCCTTCGACGATCTCGATAACGTCGGTGTAAGTCCACTGGGTAGTCCAGTCATTTACGCGTACAGCGCGAATTTTGTCTTCGTAGCCACCTTCATTTAGTGCCTGCACGATATTCTTGCGTGCATCAGCTTTGGCAAGTGGTGCAACCGCATCTTCTAGATCCATAAACAGCTGATCGGACTTTAGGCCACGAGCCTTATCAAGCATTTTTACACTGCTACCTGGCACGGCTAGAGATGAACGACGGGGACGAAGGACTTTATTACTCACTTATTGCTCCAATGGTGTGTTCTGGTGTGACAGGTTTTGCGACTAACGGGGCTAGCTTGTGATTCTTTCGAATTACGTTAAGTATCCCAAGAATAATCTCTGGAATGTCGAAGTCTTTCGGAGTGAAAATTGCTGCTACCCCAGCGCCAATAAGTTTGACTTCATCGGCTGCTGGAATGATGCCTCCCACAATCACTGGGATATTTGAAATGTTATTAGCCGCCAGGCCTTCTAGTACCTGCGGCACTAGGTCAGCGTGTGCGCCCGAAAGAATCGATAACCCAATGCAGTCCACATCTTCTTGGGCCGCAGCAGCCACAATCTCGTCCGGTGTTAAACGAATTCCTTGGTAAATGACTTCAAAGCCAGCATCACGAGCAGCGATCGCAATTTGCTCAGCGCCATTTGAATGCCCATCAAGGCCAGGTTTGCCAATTAGTAAGCGCAGTCGCTGACCAAGTTCTTGTTCCGTAACCTTCACGCAATCGCGCACGGCGGCAAGGGCGTTACTACCGCCACCAATCGGGACATTAGCCAGACCTGTTGGCGCGCGGAACTGACCAAACACACTTCGCAGCGCATCAGACCACTCACCTGTTGTCACACCTGCGCGAGCACATTCCAAAGTTGGAATCATTAAGTTCGCGTTAGTTTTAGCCGCAGCAATCAAAGCATCGGTTGCCGCAGTAGCTTTTGCGTCATCGCGCCCTGCACGCCAAACCTTCAAACTCGTGACTGCTTCTTGCTCCACGACTGGATCCACGTGAATGATCGCATCGGTAATGCTGGCAGTTAGCGGGCTGGCTTCGGTCTCGGTAAAAGCGTTCACACCAACTACGGTGCGCACTCCCGATTCAATGTTGCGGCGATGAGTAGCGTGCGAGGCAACCAGCTGGCTCTTTAGGTATCCGGCATCAATTGCGGCCACTACCCCGCCCATGTCATCGATACGTGAGATCTCAGCGCGAGCTGCATCCATCAATTCATTTACTTTTGCTTCGATAACAGCAGAGCCATCAAAAATATCTTCGTATTCCAAAAGATCAGTCTCATATGCCAAAACCTGTTGCATCCGAAGTGACCATTGCTGATCCCATGGCCGCGGCAAACCTAATGCTTCATTCCAGGCTGGCAATTGCACCGCGCGAGCGCGAGCGGACTTGGATAACGTCACGCCCAACATTTCGATCACCATGCGCTGCACATTGTTTTCTGGCTGGCTCTCAGTTAACCCCAGTGAGTTAACTTGCACGCCGTAGCGGAAGCGTCGCTTTTTCTCATCCGTTACGCCATAGCGATTCAATGTGATTTCATCCCACAATTGCGTAAAGGCTCGCATCTTGCAAAGCTCTTCGACAAAGCGCATGCCAGCATTAACAAAGAACGACATGCGAGCCACAACTTCTGGAAAATCCTCAGGCTTAACTTGGCCAGAATCGCGCACCGCATCCAAAACCGAAATCGCAGTTGATAGTGCAAAGGAAAGTTCTTGAACTGGCGTAGCCCCAGCTTCTTGCAAGTGATATGAGCAAATGTTTATTGGGTTCCACTTTGGCGCATTCGCTACGCTCCAAGAAATCATGTCCGAGATTAATCGCATGGATTCAGCCGGCGGGAAAATATAAGTGCCGCGGGACAAGTATTCCTTGATGATGTCATTTTGTGTGGTGCCAGCAAGCAATTTTTGTTCCACGCCTTGTTCTTCGGCAGCAATTGCATAAAGTGCCAATAGCCACATCGCTGGAGCGTTAATCGTCATCGAAGTATTCATCTGAGCTAGCGGAATACCATCTAGCAAAGTGCGCATGTCGCCTAAGTGCGCAATTGGCACACCTACTCGGCCGACTTCTCCGCGCGCCAAAACGGCATCTGGGTCATAGCCCGTTTGAGTTGGCAGATCAAAAGCTATCGATAGACCGGTTTGGCCCTTAGTTAAGTTCTTTTTATAGAGCGCGTTTGATTCTTTTGGCGAGGAGTGACCGGCATAAGTGCGCATCACCCAAGGGCGATCTGCATTTGTTTTGTCAGTCATTTTCGCTATGCCTAAATCTCAATTAATCCTGGCGGAACCGATTAATGGCATCGATGTGCTTGGCGCGAAGTTCTGGGTTAGTTACCCCAAGACCCGGAGCTTCAGCAAGTGCTAGAACGGCCACTTTGCCTTGGTGCAAGTTGTGATGCACTTCATATGCAGCCTGGCCAGCTTCTTCGAGTGTGAAAGTCTTGGACAAAGTCGGATGCACGAGTCCTTTGGCAATCAAGCGATTGGCTTCGTAAGCCTCGCGGTAATTAGCAAAGTGCGAACCAACAATCTTCTTTAAGTTCATCCATAAGTAACGGTTGTCGTATTCGTGCATGAATCCGCTGGTGGACGCGCAAGTTACGATCGTGCCGCCCTTTCGCGCCACATATACGCTGGCGCCAAAAGTTTCTCGGCCTGGGTGTTCAAATACGATGTCGGCATCATCGCCACCGGTTAGCTCACGAATCTTTTTACCTAGACGCTGCCATTCCTTTGGATCCTGAGTGTTGTCATCTTTCCAGAACTTGTAACCTTCAACGCTTCGATCAATTACTAATTCCGCGCCTAGCTTTCGGCAGATCTCAGCTTTTTCTGGTGAAGAAACCACACATACCGGAATCGCCCCACCATTTAGCGCGTACTGCGTTGCATACGATCCAAGGCCACCAGTTGCGCCCCAAATCAAAACCACATCGCCTTGTTTCATTCCAGCGCCATTGCGCGAAACTAATTGACGATAAGCAGTTGAGTTAACAAGACCTGGTGTTGCGGCTTCTTCCCAAGTTAAATGTTCCGGCTTAGGGAGCAGTTGATTTGCTTTCACGATTGCAAATTCAGCTAGGCCCCCAAAGTTAGTTTCAAATCCCCAGATCCGTTGTTCTGGATCCATCATGGTGTCGTTGTGTCCAAGTGGGGATTCAAGTTCAACGCTTAAGCAATGCGCGACAATGCGATCTCCTGGCTTCCAAGTGTTAACACCGGCGCCAACTCGAAGCACAACACCCGAGGCATCGCTACCGATGATGTGGTACGGCAAGTCATGGCGTTTAGCATCTTCATGCGTCTTGCCATAGCGCTCCAGGAAGCCAAAAGTTGAAACTGGTTCAAAAATCGAAGTCCACACAGTGTTGTAGTTAATACTCGATGCCATCACGGCAATAAGTGCCTCGCCCGGAGCTAATTCCGGAAATGGCACAGTATCTATGTGCAAGGACTTACGTGGGTCTTTTTCTTTGGAACTAAGACCGGCAAACATTTCGGTTTCATCTTTATGGATCGTTACCGCTTTGAATGAATCAGGAAGCGTTAACCCAGCAAAATCTTGGGTATTACCGTGTTCAGTGATTGCGGTAACAACGTTTTTCATGACCCGTCCCAATGCCGAAATTGAATGTTTGCGCGATTATCAACAATTTCACGGACTAGGTATTTCTGCATCCGTATATAGATTGTATCCAATTATGGTCAGATTGGATCCAATTTGAAGGAACTCCCTAAAAAGCCGATTTTAGAGGCTTTAAAGCATGCCTCTCTCAGACAAATAATCCTGCCAGCGAGGCTGATTGCAGATAATTCCAAGCAAATTAACGACTATCACCGTCCCAAGGTAAGACGTTGCCCCAGTGCCTACATCCAGCATTGGATTGATTTCAACAAAATCAAAGCCAATTACTGGATGCGTCTCAACGATGGCCCTTAGGGAATCAATTAGTTCATTAAAAGTCATGCCATTTGGTTCCCCTGACACACAGCCTGGAATCAGTGACATATCTAGTGCATCTATGTCAATAGATATGTACACCGGTTCGCCAGCAGGAATTAATGCTGCAATACCAGAGGCACCTAACGCATGAACTTGCTTCATGTTCACGACATTGTGACCGAGCTGCTTCATTTCGTTATACAAAGCTGCAGGGTTACGAAGTCCTCGAATTCCCACCTGCGTGAGTGATAAACAATTATCCATATTTATGATGTGGCGGAATGGATGAGAGTTTGTGTGCATCAAGTCTTCCGTGATCTCGTCACAATCTTGATGCGCATCAAATTGAATTACGTGAGCGGGTTGATTCAGAGTCTCGAAGACCGGATAAGTAATGGAATGATCGCCGCCGATGATCACCGGAAATACACCGGTGTCAACAAATTCTTGGACACGGGCACGAATAACGTCAAAAGTTCTCGCAGCATTTGCCGGCCTTACATCAACATCGCCAGCATCAATGATCAACTTGTTCGAGATTTCATGCCAGAGATACGTTTCATCAGCGTCCACGTCATAAATTGGCGAAAGTACCGGGAAACGAAGTGAGTGTTCTCGAATGGCTCTTGGCGCCATGCGACTACCTGGCAGGAAGGGCGAACCTTCATCAAAGGGAACACCTAATACTGCGATAGCTGCTTTTTTGTAATCTGCTGGATCTTCAGTATGTTTCGTGCGTAGAAATGTAGTGATACCTGAAAACGGACGGTTGATTCTCTCCATGTTTTCAAAGTAGCAAATTAGTTACTTAGGCATGTAGCTTTCAGGATCATAGAGCGCTTCATACAAAAGGCTTATGTTCTTGCCATCATCGGTGCCTGGGTCATAGATCGAGTCCTGTGGCCCGGCTACCGCCAATACATGACCATCGGCTCGGGCTATTTCGGTTCCATAAATGGGAGGCTCGTTGGGGTTAGCCGCAGCGTCAAAGACTGATTCAGGCATGTAATAAACCCCCATCAGAACTGCAGGCTGACCTTCATCTGGGGTGTAAGTAACAGTTACCGCAGATTCCATGCCAGCTGCAAAGGCATCATCGATCCACTGCCCTGTCATTGGCTCAACGCTTAACTTCGTTTCTAGTTCCGCAGGTGGATGAAAACTATACGGAACAGTGTCTAAATCCACCATCCCAGCCACGCTAAGCGAACACCCGGCTAAAACTGCAGAAGCAATCCCTGCAACCAGAACCCGAAAAACCTTCATGATGTCTCCTTACTTATTGCCCTTAAGCAATTGCGAGACTCGCTGAGGAGAGACCTTCAAAATCGCAGCAATGTCTTTGCCCTTGATGTTTAACTTCGACAGCTCGTGAACAACGGATCGCGACATTCGCGCCATGCGCTGTTGAAACTGATCAAGCTCGGCAGCGAACTCACGCGCTTCGGCAAGTGCAGCTTCTAATTCTTCCCCAACAACTGGAATGATGACCACATCAAAGGAGTCTTCGGGTTCATCAGAAACGATGTTTATGGCTTCCCGAATCCATTCATCAGCCTGATCCAAACTTTTCACTTGGGATATTGCATTTGGCATTTCCTGAACTTGCAGTACCCACCATTTGTCATCTTGGTATGCATCAACGTGATACGTCTTGCGTTCCACTACTTCCACCATCTTTTTCCTAGGGCAGGTTCGAGTTGCTTGAATATTCGAATTCGCTGAGACTCTTTGATCTCAACATGTCTGCCAATTACTGTGCTTGCGCTGCCTACTTGAATTCCCGTGTGATTCGTCCGCTCGCGTAGGGCAAATGGAATACCTTGGCGTTTAGCTTCAAGCTCGATTTGTTTAAGGACTGCCCTACGCTTCAAAGTATACCTCTAGGGGGGCTAGATATACTGATAACTCAAAATTTTGGTGCTGAAAAACCATGCCTTACTTTGGCTTAGTTGTTCAAGTTAAATACCCAAGAAAGCACGGCTGTAGATAGTTAGCGCCAGTTAATAATCGCTTAGTGCATTACTCGTAGCGCAAGGACTCAACTGGATCTTTTCGAGCTGCACGTCGAGCTGGCAGAACTCCCGAGAGAATTCCGATCACTGTGGTCAACACAATCACTATCGATGATGGAATCAATCCGGTTGTAACCAAAGTTGGCACATCAATTGGCACCCCAGAGTCCCCCAGCTGCGTTGCAAACTTGGTGCCAAGTCCAATGATGATCGCTGAAGCAAACAACAATCCCCAGACTCCACCCATGAAGCCAAGCAACGCAGCTTCAACTGTAAAGATTCGCTTCACATCTTTATTTGTGGCACCAATTGCACGCATCACACCAATCTCACGGGTGCGCTCTAAGGTCGCCATCAACATCGTATTTATAACACCGATTGCACTAACCAACAATGAAATACCACCAACAGCCAGCAGTCCCAAACTCACGACCCGGAATGCCTTTAAGGCTTCCTTAAGCATGTCTTGGCCAATCATGAAGGAATAGTCGCCGGCTTCAGTTGAAAGATCCTTTTGGTCGCGCATGTTGAATTGGGAAGTCAGGGCCTGGCCAATACCAGCAATGACATCACCAGATTGCGCGCGAATTCTTAACGTATTAAATCCGTTGTCCAGAACTTGATTATGAGTATCGATGATGAAGCCGTTTTCACATCGCGCAGTTGCTGTCTCTTGGAATCCTCGGCAATCTGGCACTTTGTTGTAATAGATCATTGAGCTTTGATCAATTCCGTATTGCAACGGGAACAAAATGGTGCGCTGCCCCTCGTTGATGCCAACCACGGTCGCGGTTACTTCAATCGACTTACAAACATTTGTCTGATAGTCACAATTCTCAGGTTTTTGTTCTGGACCCATGTAATTGGTATTAGTCATAAAAGTGATCTGCTGATTAACCAAACTTTCTGGATTCTTGTCAGTTAACACATTTGCGATGTCTCTGGAAACTAAGACCATTGGTCCAGTATCCGCTTCGGTCAGGTCCCGGCCGGCCACAATACTTTGCTTTGTGGTGCCATTCGCGCTTTGGGCCTTGGACTGGAATGAATTAGCGGCCTTGTCACCGTATTTAACGGTTTCATAAAACCACAAGTACACATCAGGTGAAACACTCTGCACACCCGGCAATGCTGCAACCTTGTCAATCAAAGCTTGATCGATCATTTTCGATCCAGTAGATGAGATGTCAATACTGTAAAGCAGGCCAGTCTTTTCGAAATAGTCACTCATGGCCTTGTTGGCTGTGAAAGTAATCGTTAAAACACATATCACTGCAAAGGAACCAATGACGATAGAAACCAGAGTTAATCGAGTTCTACCTTTTGCCCGCTTCAGGTTTCGACGGGCCATAACGAGTTGATCGCGAAGTTTCATGCGCTCTTCCGATCTGTTACATTGCCATCGACAATTTCTAGGATTCGCGGCGCCTTATTTGCCACATCGGCATCATGGGTGATCAAAATCAAAGTTATGTTTAGCTCGCGGTTTAACTTCGTTAGGTGTTCAATCACATTTTGGCCATTGGCTTGATCTAAGTTGCCAGTTGGCTCATCAGCAATAATGATTTGTGGCCAATTGGCCAGCGCTCTAGCTATCGAAACGCGTTGACGCTGACCACCAGATAGCTTGTTAGTTGCTTGATCTGCGCGATCCGATAACCCCATTAGTTCTAAACATTCCTTGGCGCGGGCCATCCGAGTTTTGCGGTCAACTCCGGCAATGACTAACGGCAGTAAAACATTTTCTAAAACCGTTGAATGTGCCTGCAGGTTAAAGGACTGGAAGACAAAACCAATTGTCTTTGACCGATAGTGCGATAACTGCTTGTCATTTGCTTTACTAAAATCCAAGCCACCAACGACGATCCTGCCTTCGTTTGGAGTATCTAAACCCCCAATGACATTTGCCAGAGTTGATTTACCAGATCCTGATGGGCCTTTGATGGCCACGAACTCGCCTTGGCGAATGTCTAGTGTCAGGTCTCGCAGCGCATGGATCTTTTCATCGCCAAGCTCATAAATCCGGGATACCCCAGAAAGTGAGATATCCGCAGCGACTAAGTCTTGGGTTAAGGTTGCACTCATTTGCCAAGCATAGGCGCAGGGGTAGCCATGTATGCGACCAAAAGGACAACGGTGGATTAAATCTGCCACACAAAGCGCGAAACCAGCACCCCCACATTGGCAGCGACGCTGGTTCACTTTTGGCGTCCCACAGGGTCGCCAACATTGAAATTTTCCTATATGAAATCCGAGTTGTCAAGAGAAACTTGCCCTGTGGAAAACACAAAATGATTCTTTGGATCTTTTACTAGATTCAACTAATGTCATTCAATACCTACGTGGACGAGTCTGTGCGAGACAACTTTTTACTCTGTGGCGTAAACATTGTTCAGTCTCTGATTCCGGGAACAAGGGATGCCCTGCGCGAGTTGAAGCCCACGGATCGCTCCCACATTCATATGTATCGAGAGAGACGTGCGACTCAGATTGCCGTCGCTGACTTTGTTTCCAATCTCCCGATCTCTTGCTGGCTTATCACTGTTTCAACTGCAACTGCCAAAGAGCCGCTAGCAAGACCTATGGCATTGAGTGCCCTGTCAAAAATGGGGTCACTTAGAGGTTCTCGTCTCTTGACTCTTGATGACACTAGCGCTCGTAGGGTGGACAGCCAGATCCTCAGAGAAGTCGCTCGCGGCGTTAACTACCAATTCCCCCATTACCGCCACATGAACTCCCGGCACGAACCACTACTTTGGCTGCCAGACATCATCGCTTGGTGTTACGGCCGTGGCGGAACTTGGCGAGACTCAGTCGAACCCCTGGTCACCGAAGTTATCGAACTCTAATCCTCATTTGCCACTTCAATTAATCCGAAGTACTCAGCCAGCAATCGAATCTTTGATGGGTTCTCGCGATGATTCTGACGAAATCCAAAGATAGTCATTCGCACCCCGTGCCAGAAATACCCAGGTTGCCAGCAAAAGGGTATACCTGGAAACGATCGCAAAACTAGAAACTCACCTGAACAGCGATCATAAATAACAACCTCAAGGCCATTCACAACTGGCATGGCAGGAAATGGATTCTCGTCCATGTATTCCATTGCGTATTCGGAGTACTCATCTTCGGAGATCTCGTCCATGTCTCGCCAACCACTGCGCATCCGCACATAAGCCTCAATGGCCAGCTGGTCTTCTTTAAAGTCCAAGTCCGCTCCTTGTTGTTTATCAGAGTAATTGGTTTGGCAACGTTTGGGAAGACCCTAACCTGTGGCTAATAATTAAGGTCCTTGAGAGTGCGCTGAGCACTACGAATCTCCTTCGCCTTTGATCCTTTGTCTATTAGGAAATCCACATCTTCACAGCTCATCTCGCTATATGTGTCATCGGCTGCGAAACCTAGGCAGCGAGCCCTCGACTCGGCAAACATCTCAGATGGGAATGCCCAATATAGATCCGCGTCATCCCAGACCTTGGCGCCATATTTTGTAGCAACTTTTAATCGGCTCACTTCATCGAAAGTCTCGAGGTCTATAACATGTGCTGCCTCATGCGCAATTGTGTCAAAACTAACCGTGATGGCATCTAGGGCAATGACTCGTTCGGTTGGATCGGTATAACCGAGAGTCTGAACATCACCTTTGCCAGTGAACATAGGGTCACCACTTTGCTGGCAAACAATTTCCCAGCCAAGATCTAATACATACTGCACATCGCCAGGCTTTTGTCCGATCATGTTGTAGCAAGCTGCCATGTAGTCTCTACTTGCCATTGGTGTGGGTATCGCTGTTATGGCAGGATCAAAAGTCACAGCAACCTCGGGTGCATTGACAGCGCCATCTTGTTGGCTTCCGTCCAAGACGAAGGCGCATCCGCCCATCAAAGCAATAGTTAGCACAATCATTCCGAAGATCTTGCCTATTGACATTCGGGCTCCCAATGCTTGTGTTGCTTATCAGGGTATCTAGGTACCCCGACAATTCCAGGATGTGAATTTAAAGGCACCGAGTCTGACTTAGGAAGTCACTTCGGAAACTGCTACCAGTCTGTCAATTACATCCGGAGGCACTCCGCCACCATGGTTTTGGTACAGATCGATTCGCATGGCATCAGCGGTTAGCCATGTTGACCCAAAGTAGTGGCCCATTTTTCCACCCGGCCCATAGATCTCTAAGTAAGTTAGGTTCTTACCTGAAATGAAGATTCCAGTTTCACCAAGCTCTTCGAGCACCTCGACTGTCATTTGCCACATTTACTTAGCCTGATCTTGACTAGTCATGGCTGCTACTACCCGACGCAATCGACCAACTAAAACATGGTCTGCACCAAAGGCTGATTCGAATACTGCCAATGCGCTGGTGTAGTACCAAATAACTTCGTCTCGAGTCGCATTGAATCGATCCCAAACAACTGGCCCAACATGATGCAGGTCATTGACGATCGCTTGCCCGTTAGCCAGCTTGTCCGCCAACGGAACCAGTAATGCTTGAGGATCTGTTTTCAAATGCACAGACATTTCATCTAAGTGTGCTTGTTTGCGAGATTTCCAAGTATTTGAATTTCGACTCTCCCCTGCGCTTCCATCAGTTGCAGCCTCGACAAGTTCGAGTACTCGCGCACCAAACATCTGACTGATAACCATTTGTGTCACCTGACCATCTGGAGTTACCGGCTGATCTTCGAGCGCATCATGCAACAACCCAGCGATTAACTGCTCATCACTTGCCCCCACCTGAATCAGAAGGCTCATCACGTCAATCAAGTGAGTTAAGTAAGGAATCTTTAAAGCTTCCTCATCGGAATTCTTGCGGTACTGGTCGCCATGCAACCATTCGGCTAGCGCAAAAGCTTGCGCGGTTTTTGTTTGTGGGATCACTTTTGATCTCCTTCTTTTTCGTCTCGCTCTTGTGAGCGGAAATCTCTCGGGATCAAAACGATCCACACGCAGATCTACCTCCGGGGCCACCGTTACATCGAGCTGGCGGTTGGCAAATAGTCAGCCGGAGGGCTATCGACTACCTTCTTGAGCACTTTTAGTATCGCACTGGGGTCTGACAGTTTTAGCTGATATCTTGCTTTCACGTATAGGGGTATAGCGAGTAAGCACCAAAACTTAAGGCAGGAAATCATCGTGAATAGTTACGCGACTGAACTCTATGCTTCCACCCGGCAGCACCCAGTAGTGAATTCTGCGAGCTGATGATGTTCCCACCTGAAGACTTGCTCGCCAACAGACTGCGCCGTCCTCGCGGGTAACGTGACGAGCGTCCCCTGCCGCTCCTTCCCTTAATCTATGCACCTCCCGGCCAGCAAGTTCACTTGCAATTCCCGTTGCTATTTCCACTACAACGTCAGTAACTTTCTCCCTAGAAATGCCCTGAAGATTCTCAAGAGAATCTAAAAATTTTGGTCCAAGGGTGAATTCTTTAAGTGGGAGATCTTTTTGCTGACTGCCTGGAAATCTAATAGCCCACTGCGTCAGCACAAGGAATCTAAACCCCTCTTCTGGATCAGCAAAAATTGGTAGTTCTGATGATTGGTCTTTGGAGGTCTTGGATTTTCTCAATTTTGCCCGAAGCTTAGTCAGGGTTGATTCAAGGAGATTAAACTCTCGCTTTAACTCCCGTAATTCCCATCGCAATAACTGTCGATCTTGCTCTGCTTGCTCCAAGTGCGAGCCCAGTGTTACAACCTGCTCTTTCAAGCTTGATGTTTGTGCATTCTTGTTTTCAATTGTGAGTAGAAGTTGCTCAGTTAACTTGCGTCCGTGTTTAGGAATCTGTTCAAAGATTTCTTCTTGAGATTCGATGTCTTCAATTAGATTAGAGGCATCTTGGTTCTGATCCGATTCTTCAGGCGAGTAAGGATCGACTTCTTTGATCCAAGCAGGCCCGTTAGGTAAAACTGATGGGGGTGGCAAAACATACTCGTCATCATCAATTTCCATTAAAACCAATGCCCAGTTTGGTGAAGTTCCGATGACTCGAGATCTAACTACATCACCAGAGCTCATCAAGTCGCGTAAATCATCTAATGGGTTCCCAGTAACCATGTCTTTAGGCACAGAAACGCAGATCTCTTTTTCTATAACCCTCGGGTACAAGAGCAAAGTAACTAAGTCTTCTGAAACTTCTTTAACCTTGGCCAAAATCACATCGCCAATTTGGTATTCAGCTAGTGCTTGAAGCTGAGTTTTGAGTGACTCCGAAACATCAAGTCGATTGGTTTCAGAATTAAGAAGTCCGCTCACGTTCTGGCCCACTTCAAACAATTCTTCAGCGGCAAAGTTAGCCAACGTAAGTTCAGGCGCGATAAAGGCATATCCGCGTCCGTGAAGTTCAACCATGGCTCGGCCGGCGGCAAATCCTTTAACAGTACCTTCAGCCTTCTTTCGCTCTACCGTTGAACTAGATGCATGACCTGCTTCAAACGACATTGCGAGTGCCTCAGAAATCAATTTCTCCGTGATTCGAGCTCCATGGCTCGCGTCTAAAGCCACATGAAGCGGAGAAAGGAACTTGTCTACTAGGTAGGAACTCCCCGTTGGGTAAATGCGACCAGCGCCACCATACACCGCAACTCCTTCAGGCATATGTCTTGCAAATTCCCAGGATGCATCCATTGTGGTTATCACATATACATCAACGAGATCACCGGCTTGAGATGCAATTTGTTCCGCATCTATCCGACTTGCTGTTTCTCCGACTGCAACAGTAGTTACAACAATTGGACGGATCCTTCGGGGGTTCAGAATCACTTTCGAAAGATTCTTGGCTGATTGCTCATCTGCAACGACGGAAGCCAAATACATGATTTCATCGTAATGCTACGCACTGACAAGAGCTACAGATTTCTGGAATACAGATCTCTAGCCAAAAATGATTATAGTTATAATCAGTTGATATTCGAGGCCTTAATGAGTTTGCGCAAATAATTCAAAGATAATTTCATCGCAAACCTTCTGATCCAAGGACCCTAGAGCAGATTTTCCTAGTCGCAAATCGATCAACTTCAAGAAGTCTCGGAAAGAATCCCGATCGTACTTTCGTTCAACCATAGAAAGATAATGATGGTGTGTGACTCTAACCACGGAACTTGCGATATTTCTGTAACTAGAAAGGGTCGCTCTACCCAAAAGGCTTGCAATTAAATCTGAATTGAAGTAAACCAAGTCATATGCGTCGCTCTTGTCGACATTTTCGAGGTTTTCAACAAAATACCCAACCCACCACAATCTTGAAATTGAATTGTTTCGCCATCTATCCCTAGCCGTTGGAGCGAACCAGTGGTTGATTAGGTTTTTAGAAAGTTCTTCCGGTTGATGGGAACTTGTGGCCCATCTCGCCTTTGTGTATTCCTGATAGTTGGAAAATGTTAAAGTTACCCACACTCTTTCATCTGAAGCAAGCGCTGGGGTCAAAAAATCAAGGGCTTGGAAAACAGCAATTGAGTTTTCTTTGTCGAAATTACTTGTTGGATTAGGAACCTTTAGTTCCAGCACCTTTGGCACCGACGGTAGCCACTTAACCAGGTTTAGATCCCCGTTTACTTTTTCAAATTCCTCAAGAACTTTCCTTGGATCACTTTTGGATAGGCTTCGTAGGGTAGCGACGCTTTCTTCGTCATAGACCATGAATCCACTCACAATTGACTCCCACTGGCTAATTTTGAAATTCCAAATGACGAAAGTAGTCGAAGAGCTGCGTAATTCAATTCGTCCAAATTGTCATAATCATTTATGTATATTTCAAGTTGTTCGAGCTTTTCCTGGAGAATTTGGGCCCACGACAATTCTTCGCTAATCTCTGGATTGCGCATGCTCTCAAGTGCTACTAGGAAGCAGTCCTTATACATCGACATTGAGAGGATCGGCCTTTGCTCACCACTGCTATTTAGCGTTTCTCTTACCATCCTGGCGTTCTTGCCCATTTGCAAAACAATTGAGTTAGCTGATGCCTCTATCCGGTAGGCATTTGGATCCAAGTCTTCTCTTGTTTTTACGACGATGAAACCCGATAGGGCAGTTCTTTTGAATCTAAGGTTGATTTGTGTCGTTTGCCCGTATGCCAACAATGAACCAGGTCCCACATTGAACGCTTTACTTCCAAACTCATCATGCACACCGTCGAATCTCAAACTGGATGCTCCAGCATTCGCCACAATTATGGGCTCAATTCTAAGCGAACCAAATACACGACCGGGTGGCAGATCAATTACACCCTCAAGCGAATTGAGTCTGATGCTCTCTCGAAACATGGTTTGTGCGCAATACAAATCCAGAAAAATAGACGCCTGCTTGCCTAGAAGTATGTCTTCTAGAAATTCGCATTTTAAGGAAATCTTGAACTCAATGTGCACTTGGTTATTGGTATTTTCATTAGTAACGGCACTAACTTCACAGTCAAATGAATTGCCATCAACATAGTCATTTGAAAACGGTGAAAGAACTGGATACCCATATGCTCTTTGCTTATTTGGCATCTATCATCAAACCTTCAAATGCATATTCAAAGTCTGATCCGTCAAGTTCTAGGATCAAAGAAACTCTACGCATCGAATGATCAGCGGGCCGCGCAATCCAGTCCTGCCATTCCGAAGTTGCCTTTGGCAGTCTCACTTGTATGGCCTGCCGCTGAGAGTCGCCACTTCTATAAAGCTGGAATCGATAGCTACCTTGTCCAACTGGTGTAAAGCTGATACGTGCAAGGTTACTGTCGGACGATTCGCGGACAACACGTAGGTTTTTGACTCTTCTTCCACCGGCCTTTCGGCCTCCAATTGGCTCTGAGCCAGTGTCGTCTGGAATATTGCCGCCTTTTCGAATTCGCGCGCCTTCGCCACCAGTTAGCCCACGACCAAAATCAGTATCGTCCTCATCGTCACTTGCGACGATCTCACCTTCTTGAGGTCGCGGCTTCCAAGTGCGACCTATCTCAATCTTTGGAATAGGGACTTCCTCTCCCCCATCTTTGCTAGCAGAGTTTTCACCAGCTTTAAAGAATTCATCAAAATCATCTACGAATGCTTCAGAGTCGGTACTTACTGCGGCATGTTCTAAAATAATTTTTTTCACTTCACTTGCAAATTTTTCGTACTTTTTTTGGATGACTTTTCTTTCATCAGGGCTTTCAATTCGATCAAATTGAAACGCATTATGTTCAGGGTTTTCTAGTCTTCGCAGTAAGGCAGATCCTTCACCTGGCAAAACAGATACAACCATGTCGAATGGCTGAGTTCCTACAAATTGCTGCAATTTAGGGGCATGGCGCGTAATGAGCATTCCATTTCTCGAAATTCCAACAGCCTTTCTTTCAACAGATTCACCGATGCGGATAAACCAATCTGCTTCAAATCCTTCGATGGACAGGTGGCCCTTTACATCCGATTCGTTGGCTCTCATGGTGATCGCCGATGCAATTTCACCTTCAATCCGATCTAGAAATTCCTTGTCAAAGTCGTTTATGCCGTCCAGCGCAAGGTCAAAAATACGCTCAACATTAGATGATGTAATCACTTCGGTATCACCTAGTTTTACATCAAGCATCCCAAGTGAAATCGCCTGGTAAAAGTTTGTTAATACACTCAGCTTCACCTGTCGCCAAAAGTCCTCACCTTCAGAAGTCAAATTCGGAAACGGAACATAGATCGAAGTTCCAATTCCAGGTGAGTGCTTTTCACGAACCTTGTTAGCCCAGTCAGGAATCGCGTTATTGACTATGGGAAGTAATTTTTCTTGATGCCCATAGTAACCAGTTCCCTGTGTAGTTTCACTACCATAAACCATGGATTGCAAAATACTTTTTCCCTGAAATCTGTTTTCTTCGACTCCAGCATCATTCAATATCTTTGTGAAATAAAAGACTGTCCTTAGCTGACTGACGCCTATCGGCGCTTTAGATCCATGACCAAAAGACCCTGCGGCATCAGCTGCCTTTTTGACCGTTAACCCCGCACCTTTTACTAGGCCCAGCCACGAACCCGGCTTTTCCTCTGTTATGTCGACTGTTGGACCCTCAAGTCCAGTTGTATTTGAGTCATGGATGCCCAGCAAAGCAACTTTGTTGCTCTGCACGCGCAATATAGCGTTGGCATAGAATTTTAGTGCTTGCTCGTTGTTTGTGTTGATCTTTTCGCGCTCTAAGGCAAGTTTTAGAAAACTTGCAAGCGTTGTTACTTCTGGCACGCGAGTCGCATCAACCTCATCTAAGGAGAAGCAGACTAATACCGGTTTTGTTATGTCTACTCGCACATCTAAAGAGTTCTGAATCGCTTCCCGAACAAGCGAGAACACTCTATTGCCAATGAACGTGTCGATTGACGAGTTGTTAAACCCTTCAATCTGACCGCCCCCGTTAGAAGGGAACTTCCAGCCGATCTCAGTCACGTTGCCTCGCTTTCGAATCCCACCTTATCCACAAGTGCTGACATATTGCCCCCGAATTGGCGCGGCGGAAAAGCAACTGTCAGGTGCGTCACCTAGACTCAAGTTAGCTTTTAACTAAGGGGTTTTTGAGTGATTACAAAGGGATTTACCTTTGCGGATTTGTTTGCCGGTGTAGGCGGCATGCGAATTGCCTTTGAAAGAGTGGGTGGGCGTTGCGTTTTAACAAGCGAAATCGATGAGAAAGCGCTCGCGACTTATTTTTTGAATTTTCCTGAAACGATCGATCACAAGCTAGTTAAAGATGTGCTTAAACTTTCGACAAAAGACTTTTCCTTGGATCCAGGGGAACTGGATGTTATGGTCGCCGGGTTCCCATGTCAGCCTTACAGTCTTGCGGGACTCAGGCTAGGACTTCAGGATGATCGCGGTGGAGAGATATTTACCGCACTCCTTCGCCTTCTGCGCACAGTGAAACCAAAATCATTTCTGCTTGAAAACGTAAAAGGAATTAGAAGCCACGATGATGGTAATACATTTACTTACATGCTTGAGCAACTCACCAAGTGCGGTTACACGCTTCGTCACGAGACACTGAATTCAATGACCCATGCTAATGTCCCTCAAAACCGCGAGCGTGTATTTATTGTCGGATTTAGGGATTCATCCCAGGCTGCAAGTTTCGAGTTTCCCAAAAGGAAAAAATTGACTAAGACGATCCATGATTGCCTCGAGCCTAATGAAGTTGGCGAGGAGTTTTACTACGATGGGAAGTATCCAGCGTCCAGAGAGATTTCTTCTGCCGTAAAGTCTCGGGACACTATTTACCAATGGCGTCGCCATTACGTTCGTGAAAACAAAAGCAACGCCTGCCCTACCCTAACGGCGAACATGGGATCAGGTGGTCACAATGTTCCTTTAGTCAGAGACCAAAAAGGTGTTCGCAAACTGACTCCTCGAGAGACCGCTAACTTTCAAGGCTTTCCAAAATCATTCAAACTGCCAAAGGTAGCCAATAGTCACCTCTATCACCAATTTGGGAATAGCGTTACGGTTCCTTTGATTGAACGAATCGCTAAGCAAATGGCAATTGCACTTGAGTCAGGAAAGTAATGGCGCCGAAACTATCGATTGATGAAGTTTTTTACAGTGAACTCCTAAAGGCGGTTGGAACCTACTCTCGCCTTTTCTCAGAAAGCCAAACGCCGTTCTTTCATTCTCGATTTGTTGAAAAATTGTATGCAAGAGCATCGGGTGCAGAAGATTTATCCCGAAAAGACATGTCGTTCGATGCGAAGAATTTAACTTCTAACGCCGGCGTTGGCGTCAAGACATTTATTGCAAACAATCTAACTGGCTCCAAAAAAGAAAAGATCGCAGAGTTTCCAAAGAATGCTGGCCTAGGTGACTTTAAGGACCTAACCTCAAGTCAATTGGCACTAAAAGTTTCCGAGCTGAGAAACCTTAGGGTAAAATCAGACGCAGCTGAGTATGGAATCAACCTGGATACTTCAATATATCATTGCTTGATCCGAATCCCAGGTAGGTGCATGGCCCATGAAGAGCCCTACTCCCTAATTGATCTGGCAAAGATCCGCCCTGTGGATCGACACCTAAACCCGTCAAAAGTTTGGGTCTCTGGAAAAGGATCAACTTACTTCACTGATGGAAATGCCCACTACTCATTTAATGGCGCAAAAAGTGTCTTAATGAAAAGGTTTGACTTTAAACAAGGTGTAAATGGAGCACCGGTACCAATCGCTATATCAGAGGACATCTTCCAAAGTATTCTGCAGAATACACTCATCGACAGTTTGCAAGTTAGCGGAATTGAGATGAAGATGGCCCTTAAAACCGAACCATTTGTTGTTCTGCCTCTCTACAGCACCCGCGGTGACTCGAAAACAGTCGCTGAGAAATCCGGAATTAATCAATGGATGGCAGGTGGCCGCGAACGGAAATTTGGAGAAGCATACATTCCAATTCCTGCCAAGATCCACACGATGTATCCTGATTTTTTCCCAAATCGAGATGTCGTATTCGCAACCGACCTGCCAAATGGGACATCTATCCAAACTAAAGTTTGCCAGGACGGTCGTAAGGCTTTGATGTCTAATCCAAACAAGGCGCTTTGTGAATGGCTGTACCACTTAATTGATGGGGATCTAGCCATTGCCGAAAAGAGGTTTTCCTCAGGCAGCCCTTACACATATCAAGATCTTGAGGCCGTAGGCAAGGATTCTGTAAAGATATCCAAGATTGGAAAACTTCATTACAAGCTTGAAATGATGAATCTTGGCTCTTTTGAGGATTTTCTTGAGGACTAATTTTCTCTAGGGCTTAGTTATATCTAACGGTACTGTTAGAAACTAGAATTCTGCCCTTTAGGTCATGGTTAAGCGCACTTAGTACTGAAAGAAATCCGCGCAACGCACGGCAAGCATTTCACGCAAAACTTGGACATTTCAATCGGGCAAACGATTAACCATGTCCGAGAAAGCGCAACCAGATTAGTTAAATCGACCTTGGTGCTTAATTTAATCTCCTCAGCAACCTAAAGAGCAAGCAATATGACCCAAATAGATTGCAATAATGCTCAATGTATTTGGGAAATATTACATATTTTTTAAGGCTATTTCGCCATAAAGTATCAGTATTTGTGAAGTATTTGACAAATAGTTTGTATATCTATAGATTAATCCAAAGAAGACTATGGAAAAGGATAGATATGAATCAACGCAGATCAAACTTTGTGCGCCTTGCCGAATCAAGGACGAACAAGGCAATCAAGGCAATTAGAGGTATTGGCAATTTATCCAACAGGTCTAGCTACGAATTTACGGAGGCTGACGTTCGCGATATTGTTAATGCGCTGAACAAAGAAATAGCCACGCTGAAGAGCCGATTTGAACATGTTGCATCAGGAGCTTCACAAGAATTCAAGTTGAAGCCATGAATAATCCAAAAGCACTTTGCGACTCCCTGATTAAAGCTGATGAAGCACTTGAGGTCATTTCGATCTTGAAGTCCCACGGATACTGGGATGATGAAGTTGCCTGGAGGCCATTTGCCGACAACGAAAACAACTTTTCCTCTATTGGCAATCAGCAAGGTGACTCAGTTGCTGCCCTCGTAGAGAAACTAACCAATAGCATTGATGCCCGATTCATGAATGAATGTGGTCGAAAAAGAATCAACCCCGGTGATGAAAATTACCCAAAAGACATGCGTGAGGCCGTCGCGTACTTGATTGAAAACAAACAACCACCATTGAGTTACACCAACGGAAGTCTATACTTCTGGCCGGAATCCCAGATTCAAGAGGAGTCTACAAACATCTCATTGTTTGCTACCGGGAAAAGTGCGAAGGCTGGGTACCCAAGTTTAACGATTTCAGACCGTGGCGAAGGACAGACGCCGGACCTTTTTCCGGAAACATTTCTTTCAATTGGCAAGAGCAACAAGATGCGCATTCCCTTTGTACAAGGAAAGTACAACATGGGTGGAACTGGAGTTTTCCTATTCTGCTCGGACAACGAAAAGCATCGAGTCTCATTTATCTTGAGCCGGCGTAATCCAGAGCTTTTATCCCAAGAAGACCTGAAGACTGATCGAAATGCCGAGTGGGGATTTACTGTTATCCGAAGAATCACTCGTGAAGGCATGAAGAGTCCAATGTTTGAATATTTAGCCCCAATTAAATCTGCCGGAAAATATGGGAATGTTTTATCGTTTGAATCAGAAAGCATGAACATTTTCCCAAGCGACGATAAAGACAGACCAATCGCCTACGGCAAGAGCTCAAGCTATGGCACGATGATCAAGCTTTATGAATATGAAACAAAATACAAAACGAATCTAACAATCAAGGGGTCTCGTGGAGATTCCTTAAAGGTAAAAATCGAAGAAATGCTGCCGCAGGCGGCATTGCCCATTCAAGTTGCTGAATGTAGGGAAGATTACGCATCCACCCGAGGTCGACGTAGCTTTGTAGATGAGGTTGTTGGTTCTGTTACGCAATTGGAGCACCTAGACGAAGCCAAGACTATTGAGAAGATGGAGACGGCAAAGCCAATTAACGGCACGATAACTATCGCCGGAAAACCGCTTGATATCCAAGTTTTTGTTGCGAAAGAGTTTAAGGATAAGACTGTTTACAACACTAAAGGTTTGTACTTCACCATAAATGGACAAACCCATGGAACGCTTCCATCAGCATTTTTCGGCAGAAAACGTGTGAATCTTTCGTACTTGCGCGATTCATTATTTGTTGTAGTTGATTGCACGCAAATGTCCCCTGACATTAGGTCTGATACCTTCATGCCAAGTAGGGACCGAATTCGTGATAACGAATATTCAAGGGAAATTCAATCTCAAATTGAGCAATTCTTGGGTGATGATCCAGCTCTGCGAGAACTAAATAAGAAAAGGCATGACGACCGCGTCAACAGCGCCTTAGAGGATCAAAAGCCAATTGAGGATACTTTAAAGCTGCTACTTAAGGACAATCCACACCTAGCAGCACTTCTGCCTTTCGGAATTAAGATCCCTACGATCTTCCCCGGCAGTGGCACTAAAGGTCGAGGTCTTTCAAAATTTGAGGGAAAGGAAACGCCGACATACTTCAGATTTAAGGGCAACAATAACGAGATTGATAGAGATAGTCCCATTAATCAAAATCCAAGAATTGGATTTGAAACAGATGCCGTTGATGACTATTTTGCTAGAAAACTAAGTCCCGGTTCACTGTCAATCTCTGCTATCGATGTTCAAGGCATTCCTCGTGATATCGATTACAGAATCAGCAATCTGCAAAGCGGAATTCTGAATATATCACTTATTTTTGATCAGAAATATTTTAACTCTGGAGAAAAACTAGCAATAACTTTCACAATTATCGATGATGGGAATTTGAATCCATTCACAAATGTTGCGAATATTTCTCTGATTGATCCAGTCACGGTAAATCCTGAAGGAGGTAAGGGCAAAGCTAAGGCTCCTACCGGTGGAGACGGTGGAGACGGTGGAAATCAATCCACTCAACTACCAAATATTCAACCTGTGCGCGAAGAAGACTGGGAGCTTTATGGATTTACAGAACTTACTGCGCTCCGAGCCATGATGAACAATGAAGGTACTTCATATGACTTTTTTTATAATGAGGATAACAAGTATCTAAAATCGTTCCAAGGTCAAATGGTTTTGGATGCTAAGGTTCTTGATCATCAGTTTAAGATCGGGCTGGTCTTGATTTCACTATCAATAATTGATGCGCACCGACAGGCTAGCGAAAGTGGAGAGGACTTAAAGCTAGGGATTGACGATATCGAAAGTCTCGTTGGGGAAGTTGCTGATGCAGTTGCACCCTTTTGGTTGCCGCTTATAAAGGCAATGGCTGGGATAAATATCGAATCCGATGTGTCGCTGGATTAGGCAGTACTGTGATCTTTGCTCAAATATTGTCGTCATTCTTTATCTGCAGGTCCATAAACTGCTTTTTCTTCATCTGTACCTCGACCACTCTTCCGTCTTGAGCCTTGTATCGAACTAAATAGGCTAAGTGGCCATACCCAAGTGGACGCGTGTTTATGATGATGGCGTCTGTAGGTACCTCGTTTATAAGAATTTGGCATGATCCGATTTCTTGTTCTGCCATGCACCAGGCACAATCGCCCCGACCTGGGTGTTTATCTCTATGTACTGGATTGATAACGCCAATTCGTCCGCCTGCGGAATCCACTGAGGCTTGACCGCGCGCGAGCATTTCGCAATCAGGGCGACGATGCACAACGCTCCCACCCGGTGTCGCATAGACAATTTGTCCAGCTACTGTTCGAGGTCGACAATCTGCGCAGGAAAATGTCTCTAACTCGTGAATGCAACGGTCCATAAATTAAGTCTCTCTTCGCAGGGTCACAAGTTGTATCAAATTGAAAACAACAAGCACTCTAGTCTTCCAGTAAAGTCTGCAATAACTATCAAAGCTTTCAAGCCAGCAAACAAAGGCCCCCTGGTTTCCCAGGAGGCCTTTGTGTTTGTTGCTTATTTGTTACTAGCTGCAGCCGCTTGTGCTTCCGCAACCTTCACATACGTAGCAGGAACCTGCTGGGCGCATCTTGATGCCACAGGTCATGCAAAGTGGTGCATCTGATGTCTTGCCGGTGATCTGCTCTAGCAGTTCTGCACTTGAGTGTGCATCGCCGGTTCCACGTTCGGATGCTGGCACTGCCGCGCGTGTTGCCTGCGTGTCAGCCTTTGGGGCTGCCGGGGCACTTGTGTCAGCAAAGCTCATTGCTGATAGTTCGGCAGTTACTGCTGCTGCAATTTCTGCAGTTGGCGCAGGTGCTGCGTCGTATCCGGCAACCTGTGCTGCGCGCTCATCAGCGGTGAAGATGCTAAGTGCTTCGCGCTTTTCGTATGGCAAGTAATCCAATGCCAGGCGACGGAAGATGTAGTCCATCATGGACTGGGCCATGCGGATGTCCTTATCATCTGTCATACCTGCTGGCTCAAAGCGCATGTTGACGAACTTGGAAACGAAGGCTTCCAATGGCACGCCGTACTGCAATGCGATTGAGATTGCTACTGAGAAGGCATCCAT
>WLPX01000016.1 GCA_009698575.1 Actinomycetota bacterium | reverse complement strand
GCTGAATTCAGAGAATACAAAAAGGCATCGTTGGAATTTGTTGCTTCGCGAAACAAGCGAATCATTGACTGGTACGAGCTAAACGGGTATCTGCACGCATCCGAATAAGGAACTCCACAAGTGCACAATTAGTGCACACCACCACCAGATTTAGTCCAATTTAGACCGGCATCACTATTCGTATTATCTTTTGTTTACTTGATAAACCTGCATAGGTCGTGTTACTCCCAGTCGTCGGCGCCGAACTCATAATCCGTGGGTCGTCGGTTCGAGCCCGACCCGCCCCACCAAGAGTTCTCTTTTGTATTAAGTGAGATTTTCAGGTAAAGCTATTCCAACCTCTTCGAGGTTTGCGTGAACCTGACACATGGTCGCCTCGACTGCGATAAACGATATAGGGCCTGAAAAAGTACATAATTGGAGCGCTAAATGCATGTACTAATCGCGTAAATGGCCAAAGCATAAATAGCAGCATGCCCGCGACTGCATGGATCTGGAATGACGGTAGTGATGCTGCCATCAGTTCTGGTTTTGGATTAAACAGCAAGATTGATCTAAACCATGGTGAAACCGTTTCTCGATAGTTGTATGCATCGCCCACAATGCCTGAGCCAACTAGCGTGGTTGCCAATCCAAGAACGATAGTTGACAACAGAAAAACGTACATCAATTTATCGTTTTTAGTAGTTGCCACAAATACTGACTGTGTCATTCTGCGGCGATAGACCAATAAGGAAATGCCTAGAAGAGTGCCCAATCCGGATAGGGCGCCTAAGGATACGGCGACCAAGTGGTAGGTTCCTTCAGAAATTCCAAGCGCATGTGTCCAAGTCTCAGGGATTAACAAGCCAATTACATGGCCTCCAACGACTGCAAGCATGCCCAGATGAAACAGTGGGCTTGCAACGCGCAAGATGTTGACTTCATAGACCTGACTAGATCGCGTTGTCCAACCAAATTTGTCGTACCTGTATCTCCACCAGAGTCCCGTTGTGAAAGTAGCAATTGTGAAATAGGGCAACGCTACCCAAAGCAGAATTTCTCGTGAAGTCATCTTCGCCCACCAAGGGTGTCGATAGTCGGAGACAGTGAAAATGGCTCTAAGCCAACATGTTCAACTGGTGGCCCAGCTGCAGCTAGTTCTTCCATGCGCCGAGCAAGTTCTGGAGTCATCTCTGGAAGTGTCGCGAGTACTGCTTCAACAACTTCGGCATACATTGAATTCATTTTCAATAGTGCAGCATGTAGAAGATTTATTGGACCTTGATGTTCGGTAAGCAGGGCATCGCCAGTCAAGGAGTTACCTACTGCTGCAAACTCAAGTACCACAGATAAATGATCAGCTAACTCCTCGGTTCCAAGATCAAATCCTGACTCGAGATAAGCCTGTTTAAATTTAAGGATTGCGCCACCTCGGTTTCGAGTGTCGCCATCAGTCCAATATGTTAAATACGGACATGCCCGACGTTTCATGTCAAAAACTGCTACGTAATGTGCTTGAATTTCTGAAATAGGAGTTGTGTTCAAGTAACCTAGGAATTTTTCCAGTGGCAATCTGCTTTGCTCGGGAAGGCATTGCACAACTTGTGTTATTTCATCAACCCGAGAGATTAGATTTTCATCCGGATACCAGAGCAGCCAGGCCGTAGCTAATCGCGCTGTCGCTATTTGTTCCGAAGAAATTTGCATAGATTTATTCATTGCTACTATCGCCCCAAGATTTTAGATTCATTGTCATTGCCGAAAGAGGGATTAACACTTCACTGGTCTGACGATCCTTTAGACCGTGGAATGTTTCAATTGCAACTGGAATTGGACGTCCCGAAGATTCGCCAAAGGGCCCTTGTCCGAACTGCCCTGGCCCTCCCGCTACATCAAGGGAGCATCCCATCTCCTCCAAATTTTGGGCAGATTCCGCATGGGCCTTGGGAATTACGTATCTGTCCTCGTACTTCGCAATCGCAAGCAATCGATACATTTCATAAAGTGTTTCCTCGCTCATGCCAACAGACGCTGGGATTTCAGGCTTTGGATCCTGTCCCAGGTTTACATCTCTCATATACGAACGCATGGCAGCAAGAGTCTTTAGCGAACGAAGAACAGGCTCAGTATCTCCCGCTGTGAATAGCTCTGCTAAATATTCAACAGGAATTCGCAGTGAATTAAGAGCGCCGAAAAGATTCTTGGAATCTTCGGCATCATTTCCGGTCTCACGTAAAGAATCCACAATTGGTGAAAGCGGTGGAACATACCAAACCATTGGCATCGTGCGGTATTCAGGATGAAGTGGCAGTGCTACCCGATATTTCTTAATAAGTTTGTAAACCGGGGACTTCGCTGCAGCCTCAAGCCAATCTGCCGGTATTCCATCCCGAATAGCTGCCGCAACAACTTCTGGGTCACTTGGGTCCAGCATGAGATCAAGTTGTGCATCAAGTAAGTCCTGTTCATTTTCTTGCGAAACGGCTGCGGATACGGCATCGACGTCATACAAAATGATGCCTAAGTAACGCAAACGCCCAACACAGGTTTCAGAACAAACTGTTGGTAACCCGACTTCGATTCGGGGATAACACATTGTGCACTTTTCGGCCTTGCCAGTGTTGTGATTGAAATATACTTTTTTGTATGGGCAATTGCTGACGCACATGCGCCAACCTCGACAGGCATCCTGGTCTACAAGCACGATGCCGTCTTCAGATCTTTTATACATAGCGCCAGATGGGCAAGCGGCTACGCAGGAAGGATTTAGGCAATGTTCACAAATCCTGGGCAAGTAAAACATGAAAGCCTGCTCAAACTCCAACTTCACGCGATCACTTACTTGGTTTTTGATCTTCACCAGTATCGGATCTTTAGGTGCTAACTCAGGCCCACCAGCTAAATCGTCATCCCAGTTAGATGACCACTCAATTTTCATGTTCTTGCCAGTTATAAGAGATTTCGGGCGAGCCACTGGAGTATGGTCTCCTAGCGGAGCGCTAATTAAGGTGTCGTAATCATAAGTCCATGGCTCGTAGTAATCCTTTAGTCCAGGCAAATTTGGATTACTAAAAATTTGAAGTAAACGCTTTAGGCGTCCCCCACTACGCAGTCTGACTTTGCCATTCTTTAATACCCAGCCGCCTTGCCATTTTTCCTGATCTTCATAAGTTCTTGGGTAGCCCTGGCCAGGACGGGTTTCAACATTGTTAAACCACGCATATTCCACACCACTTCGATTCGTCCACGCCTGTTTACACGTAACAGAACAGGTGTGGCAACCAATGCACTTGTCAAGGTTCATCACCATTGCGACTTGCGCCATTACTTTCATTAGTAAACAACTTCCTGTGAGCGACGTCGAATTACTGTGATTTCATCTCTTTGATTTCCGGTTGGTCCCAAGTAATTGAAGGCAAACGAAAGTTGCGCATATCCTCCAACAAGGTGTGTTGGCTTAATTAACAAACGCGTCAATGAATTATGAATTCCGCCACGCAGACCTGAGGTCTCCGTGCGCGGAACATCCACAGTTCTATCTTTGGCGTGATACATATACACAGTGCCCTGTGGCATCCGATGCGACACAATGGCGCGAGCAACAACAACACCGTTGCGATTGTAAGACTCGATCCATTCGTTATCTTTGACTCCAATCACCTCTGCATCCTGCGGACTCATCCAGATTTCAGGTCCGCCTCTGGAAAGGGAAAGCATGAACAAATTGTCTTGATATTCAGAGTGAATAGACCACTTTGAATGTGGAGTTAGATAACGGACAGTAATTTCTTTGCCAATGCCCATTTGTTGATCGCCATCTAAACGATGCATGTTTAGCGGTGGTCTAAATGTCGGCATGTTTTCGCCTAGCTCGCTCATCCAGTCGTGATCAAGAAAGAAATGTTGTCGCCCAGTGAGGGTGTGCCATGGCTTGAGCCGCTCAACATTGATGACAAATGCTGTGTAGCGACGTCCGCCGTGTTCACTTCCCGACCATTCGGGACTAGTAATAACTGGGACAGGCCGCGACTGGGTATCCGAAAAATTAATTCGCTTACCCTCTTCCTCAATGGCAAGATCTGCCATCTTTTGCCCAGTTCGTTTTTCCAACGCTCGGAATCCCTGCACAGATAATCGGCCATTTGTAGTACCGGACAAAGCAAGTATGGTTTCGCAAGCATGCACATCAGTAACTAGAGATGGACGACCCTTTGCAGGACCACCAGGAATAACTCCATTTTTTGCAGCTAGTATTTCGATCTCGACGTCAGGCATGAATGGCACGCCCTTGGTGTTCATTCCCAACTTTTCGGCAAGTGGACCTAAGGCAGACATCTTTGCACCGATTTCGGTGTAGTCGCGTTCGACAACTACAAACTTAGGAGCAGTTTTTCCCGGAATTAAATCAACTTCCCCTTTCTTCCAATCCAGAACTACGCCGCCAGGTAAAGCCATCTCATCCGGGGTGTCGTGTAGCAGCGGAACGGATACTAAATCCTTTACTTTTTCAAGGTGATTGGGCGCCAAGTCTGAAACTTTTCGCCCCAAAGTTTGAAAAATGTCGTAATCGCTTCGAGTTTCCCAGGGCGGATCAATAGCTGGAGTAAATGCATGCACAAATGGATGCATATCAGTTGATGAAAGATCGTGCTTCTCATACCAAGTTGCGGCCGGCAAGAGAATGTCGCCGAATAGTCCGGTACTTGTCATACGAAAATCGATACTTACAAGCAGATCAAGTTTTCCTTCCGGTGCTTGCTCATGCCATGTCACATCTTGGGGACGAAGTTCTTCTGGAGTTTCCTCGGCTCTAACCGCATGATCGGTACCCAATAAGTGCTTGAGAAAATATTCATTACCTTTACTGGATGAGCCAAGTAGATTCGCGCGCCAGATGGTTAGTACCCGAGGCCAGTTTTCTTTGGCATCAGGATCTTCAATTGCAAATTGCAATTCCCCAGTTTTCAGTTGGTTAGTTACGTACTCGACAGGATCCAGCCCGGCAGCTTCAGCCTGATTGACAATATCTAATGGGTTGCGATTGAACTGTGGGTAGGACGGCATCCAACCAGATCTTGCAGATTGCGCGATCGCATCAATCATCTGTTTATTGGCAAATCTGCCTTCACCCAAAGGAGTAGCAAGCAGATCCGCACTCAGTCGGTCATATCTCCACTGATCCGATTGGACGTACCAAAAAGCAGTTCCAATCATTTGTCTTGGCGGACGAGACCAATCAAGTCCAAATGCGAGTTGCGCCCATCCAGTTACTGGTCGACATTTTTCCTGTCCGACATAGTGTGCCCAACCTCCCCCATTAACTCCTTGAGTTCCACACAATGTAGTCAAAGTTAAAAACGTGCGATAAATCGTGTCTGAATGAAACCAGTGGTTTGTGCCTGCGCCCATAATGATCATCGAGCGGCCGTCTGAATCAACTGCATTTTGTGCAAACTCTCGACCGATGCGTTCGGCCATTGCAGCTGGCACTCCAGTAATCTCTTCTTGCCAAGCGGGGGTATACGGGGACGGGTCGTTGTAATCTACCGGCCATTCGCCAGGTAGATCTGGGCGATGAACGCCGTACTGAGCCAGCAAAAGATCGAACACGGTAGTTACTAACCGTTCGCCGTGAATAGTTTTCAATCTTGCAGTCGGCACACCGCGGACATGAACTCCGCCACCTTCAGTTTCTCCAATGTCAAAGCGAGGAAGCGAAATTTCAACATTTTCTGTGTTTGTTGCGCCCAAAAGTGACAAAGCTGGATCAATGCCTTCTAGATCAAGATTCCATTTCCCCTCTCCTTCGGGGCCAAATCTAAATCCCAGCGAACCATTTGGTACGTGCGGTAAACCAGTAGCACTATCAGCTACGACAGTTTTGAAAAGTGCACCTTCGCTCTTTTCGCCAAGGTCGGCAGCCGTAACAAATTTATCCGGGACAAGCGTGCCATTCTTCTCGAGCAAGCTAATTAGAAACGGTAAGTCACTGTACTTTTTTACATAATCAATAAATCGAGGAACCTGACTATTAACATAAAACTCTTTCAGGATGACGTGGCCCATAGCCATCGCCAATGCGCCATCGGTCCCTGGGTGAGGCGCCATCCATTCATCCGCAAATTTGGTGTTATCGGCATAATCTGGCGATACCGCAACTACTTTTTGGCCTCGATATCTTGCTTCTGTCATGAAGTGTGCATCTGGCGTGCGGGTTACAGGAACATTGGATCCCCACATAATCAAGTAGCTTGCATTCCACCAATCCGCAGACTCTGGTACATCTGTTTGGTCACCAAATACCTGCGGGGAGGCAACTGGAAGATCCGCGTACCAATCGTAAAACGAGAGCATCGAGCCGCCCATGAGACTTATGAATCGAGCACCGACTGCGTGCGATGCCATGGACATTGCAGGAATTGGAGAAAATCCAAAAATACGATCTGGTCCGTATGTTTTAGCGGTGTAGATGTGTGCCGCAGCAATGATCTCGTTGACTTCGCTCCAGCCCGCTCTCACTAGACCACCCTTGCCACGTGCTTTGTGATAAGTGCGACGTGTCACAGGATCACTTACAACTGCGTGCCATGCATCAACAGGATCCGGATGTTCAGCTTTTGCTTTCCGATATGCCTCGAGCAGAACTCCACGAACATATGGGTATCGAACTCGAGTTGGCGAATAGGTGTACCAGGAGAATGCTGCCCCTCTTGGGCAGCCGCGCGGTTCATATTCTGGACTGTCAGGTCCAACGCTGGGATAGTCAGTTTGTTGAGTTTCCCAAGTGATAATTCCATCTTTTACATAAACTTTCCAGGAGCAAGATCCCGTGCAATTTACCCCGTGCGTACTTCTGACAACTTTGTCATGACTCCAACGATCTCGATAAAAGATATCGGCGTCGCGGCCGCCAACGAGTGCTACGGAACGTAGATCTTTTGATACTTCGCCTGGAGAAAAGAATCTCCCGGCTCGCACCAAGAACTCCGCCATTGCATCATTGGACTGATCTGTGGTGGTCACCATGGACTCCTTATTAAGTTACGTAATATTTTGGAAAGAATTTATTAATAATCGGTAGCGTCAATTACTCTTTTCGGCACTTGATCAGCACGATTCAAGCGGGCTATACAAACCCCTTTTGTTGCAAACACTTCCATTGACGCAATTGACACTGGTTGACCAGAGTCATGAAGAATTTTGGAGGCGAGTGCGGTGTGGATGTCGCAGATAATTGGACTTTCGCCAACGAGAAGCTCATACGGGCATTTCGAAACTGCCACTGCATCGCCGAGACTGCTCAGTTCGGTAGTGAACCCCAAGCCCTCCAGCGATGTTGCTAAATTCGCCACTGCATCGTCAATATTTTTAGCTGGCTGGGTCGAAGGTAGCATCGCAGCCCAACTAGCGGCTGCCTCCTCAACTAGTTCATGTTCACCAACTTCTGATAATCGAACAGTGAGCGCATTTAGTAAGTGGTTTGCCATTGCTTGTGGACGACTAGATTTTGTATAAAGCCATTTTGGGCGGCCGCGCTGAGTTGCTGAAAGTTGGGATCTTTCTATATCTCCCAGCGCCAAAAGAACGTTGAGGTGGCCTCGGATGGTGTTCTCATGGAGTCCAATTGAGCTAGAAATTTCAGAAATGGAAATGGGATTCGCGGCCATTTCGATGGCTTTGCGCACTTGCTGCCGAGTATTTGAATCGGCCGTATTTGCGGTCATAGTTAGATTTATATCACACTTTTCGTGAAAAACAATAAAAATGGTGAAAAATACCCAAATAGTGCTTTAATGAATTTGTGACTATGCAAATGCAAGCCAATTCCAACGATCTCAGCGAAATGGGACGCAGGCGGGTATTGCTGTTGTCCACAACAGGCTTCACGTTGATGTTTGCTGTGTGGTTGATGTTTGGGGTCTTAGGCATCCCAATTCGGGATGAATTTGGACTATCTGATCTGCAATTTTCCTGGATTTCCGCCGTAGCCGTCCTCAATGGTGCAATCTGGCGCTTGCCTTGTGGCATTTGGGCGGACCGAATTGGTGGACGAAGTGCCTTCATAATCATGCTTACGGTAACGGCCATCCCTGCGTTTTTGATATCAAGAGTTGCTTCTTACGAGCTCCTACTTTTCTATGCCTTCCTCGTAGGTTTCGCCGGCAATTCATTTAGTGTCGGTATCTCTTGGGTAAGCGCCTGGTGGCCACAAAATCGTCAAGGTTTTGCCCTCGGTGTGTTTGGCGCCGGCAATGTCGGTGCATCCATAACCAAACTTCTTGCTCCTGCTTTATTGGTCATCGTCCCCACAGCAGGTTATTTTGGAGGCTTTATCCCGGGCGGCTGGCGTTTCATTCCATTTGTATATGCGGTGTTGCTTATCTTGATGGCAATAGCGATGTTTATCTATGCTCCAAAAAAAGATAAGAAGCCTGGTCAAGGGCGTTCTATTCGATCCATGTTGCTACCAATGAAGCAAATTCGAGTTTGGCGATTTAGTCTCTACTACGTTGTCGTTTTCGGTGCATATGTGGCATTAGCTGCCTGGCTGCCAAAGTACTACATTGACGTTTACCATTTACAGTTACGAGACGCAGCGCTACTCACTGCATTATTCATTTTTCCGGCATCGCTGCTTCGCCCGATGGGCGGATACCTTTCAGACAAAATCGGTGCTAGGCGAGTCTTGTATGCCACCTTCGGCACGATGCTTGTCGCAACCGGAATTCTCATGATGCCGTATGGGTACATTGTTTTGACAATGCCAGATGGAAATACTCGTGAGGTAATGCCTTGGAACATAGGTGTCGTGCAATTCACTTTCTTAATAGTTGTGATCGGATGCGCGATGGGATTTGGCAAAGCTGCAGTCTACAAACATATCCCTGAATATTTTTCATCAGACGTTGGTGCCGTTGGAGGCTTAGTTGGTTCGTTAGGTGCACTAGGTGGATTCTTTATGCCACCACTATTTGCAGTTGCACAAACGTGGACCGGATTTCCGCAATCCACATTCTTAGTCCTGTTTTTGATTACATTGGCGGCAGCACTATGGATGCACTTCACTGTGGTTTCCCTATTGCACCAAGCAAGCCCTGAATTGTCACGCAAATTTGAGCATTCGCAAAACTGAAATATATCGAACGATCCACAACACTCGGGAGTAAAAATGAATAAAGCATCTGTACGCGGACAAGACTGGCTTGAAACTTGGGACCCTGAAAATGAGGAGACTTGGGATTCAGGAAGGGCTTGGAGAACACTGTGGATTACTACTTACAGCCTGTCAATGGGTTTTGCGACGTGGTTCCTTGTGTCTGCAATTGCACCCAAATTAAATGCATTAGGTTTTGAACTTTCCAAGAATCAGCTTTATTGGCTGGCTGCAATGCCTGGACTATCTGGCGGAACTCTGCGTTTAATTTGGACATTTCTGCCTCCTATATTGGGCACTCGTAAACTCGTCACTTTTACTACTTTTCTTTTTATCTTTCCGCTAGTTGGCTGGGCAATGGCAGTGCAGAATCCCGATACGCCGTTTTATGCTCTCCTGCTCTTGGCTGCACTGGCTGGAATCGGCGGTGGTGCTTTTTCAGGCTTTATGCCAAGTACTTCATATTTCTTCCCAAGATCGAAACAAGGTACAGCTCTTGGGATTCAAGCCGGTATCGGCAACTTTGGCGTAAGTATTGTTCAATTCGTAACACCTTTTATAACTGGATTTGCCCTTTTCGGTGGAGTATCACAATCACTTAAGAATAAGGAGAGCTCGACTGAAGTTTGGTATCAGAATGCCGGGTACATTTGGGTGCCGTTTGTGGCCGTCGGTGTGGTCGTAGCTTGGTACTTCTTGCGCAGCGTTCCAGTGCAAGCCAGAGGAATTCGCGATCAGTTCGATATTTTCTCAAATAAGCACACCTGGATCATGACTTATCTATATGTCATAACCTTTGGAACATTCTCAGGACTTGCTGCCGCTTTTGCCCTGATGATCTACAACATCTATGGATCTAATGTCTTCGGAAGTCAAGGTATCGAACCACTGCGGTATGCGTTCTTAGGTGCATTGATCGGTTCAGCGGCTCGAGTTTTGACGGGACCACTTGCGGATAAGTGGGGCGGAGCAAGATTGACGGTTTTATCAACTCTTGGAATAGCAGCTACTTCCCTTTACACATCACAATTTCTATCACCTCAGTCAGTGGATGAGTTTCCAAAATTCTTGTATGGGATGCTGGCAATATTCTTCTTCGCAGGCGTAGGTAACGCGAGCACCTTCAAGCAAATGCCGATGATCTTCGAACGTCGTCAGGCCGGGAGTGTAATTGGATGGACATCCGCAATTGCAGCTTACGGTCCGTTTGGATTTGGAGTGATGCTTGCCACTATCGCCCCCGAACTGTTCTTCAAAATGGGTGGCTTCTTTGGCTTACTAGCTGCAGTAATTGCCTGGTGGTACTACGCACGACCAAATGCTGAAATGCCATCGTAGATATTGATAAACGATCAGAAGGATCGAGGTCGACTCGTCCCACCTATCATCTAGTTGTTATCGCTCTCTTCGCTTTGTAGGTAAAAGACTCATGTGTACAAAACACGTACAACTTGCACACATATCAAACGACACAAACAAACATGAAACTACATCAAAGCCTTGCTATAACTACATAAACCGACATCAAACGATATAGAACACCACGCCCAGACCGTCCTCATAATCCGTGGGTCGTGGGTTCGAGCCCCACCCGCCCCACCGTTAAAGGGTTTTTAAACCATTTCAATCATTCGGACAGCAACGTGGACAGCAACCGCAAATAAGTGAATTACTTATTGTGGTGATTACGTTTACTCATCGCATGGAACTAGAGCTGCACCCGTATACTCAATCTGTGTATGTTGTTGGGCGTAATGGGCGACCAGTTATGAATTCCTTCCACATACTCATCGGCGCTCTTGCTTCACACTTTCTTGCTGGCGGACAATTTGTACAAACCTCAAGGTTGATGGAACTTGGACTGGCACTTTTTGTTGTCTTGTTTTTAGTTCGCAAGAATTTTCTACCGGGGCCCAAGCTTGCGTTGATTCTGATACTGGCCCAAAGTTTCGGCCATATCGTTTTAGGTGAAACCTCAGGTTCGAACTTTGGAATGTTAGTTTCACATGTGATCGGCGGGCTAATTTCCTATAAATTGGTTGCTCATTCCGAAAGATTTTGGAACGAGCTAACAGATTTAGTCTTTGCGCCATTTCAAATCCTGTTGACGAAATCCTTCATTACGCCAGAGGTACGTCACTCACAAGTTTCAGAATTGTTACTTCTTAAGCCATTTTCTCTTCGTGTTGCTCCAAGCCAAAGGCGCGGGCCTCCCACATTTTCCATGAACGGACTTTAATTACTTTCGGAAGGTTTCTGATGAGATTCATTTTTTCAATTAATCATTTTGATGACATGCATTTGCATCATGGCGAAAACATGTTTAAGCATCACGCCTTTCATATCGGGATAACTTTGGCAGCGATTGTTGCCATAGCTATCTGGTGGTTCCTTGATAAGAGGAGCAAAAAATAATGATGACATTAGACCTAAGGATTATTTGTGACGATAAACGAAAATCTCGGGCAGGAAAATACTGACCTAGAGAGCATTAACAACAAATTAGAATACGAAAGAAATCCGAAGGAAGGATTATTTGCGGCATTCTGGCGTTGGCACTTTTTTGCGAGCATCATAGTAATTCCAGTTTTTGCCATGTTGGCGATTACAGGAATGATTCACATGTTCAGGTTCGACATTTGGAACCTACAACACCCTGGAGTTATGTATAACTCGTCTTCCGTGCCAGCAAGTACCACTTTCCAGCCAATCGAGAATCAGGCCTCAAGCGCCCTGGCAGCTCATCCTGATCTAAAAGTCACTGGAATCGTAGAACCACTTGGCAACCGCAACACTCGCATTTTCATGGAGGATGCTGAGGGCACATTTTATGATGTGTACGTTAATCCGTTCACGGGAAAGGTTACTGGCGAAATTGTTCCGAGCCATGAATTCACCGACCTTGCGATCAGACTCCACGGAAATCTAACAAAGGGCAAGTTCGGTGATGGCATTATCGAGCTAGCCGCATGTTGGGGCATTGTGATGGCATTGACGGGCTATTACATGTATTTCCGCCAGCGGAAATCAAGAGTGAACTATTCAGTCATTTCGAAAACCAAGAATCGTCATGCATTAGTCGGCTTTGTCGCTGGCTTTGGAATCCTGTTCCTTGTGGTTTCGGGTTTACCGTGGACTGGCTTTTGGGGCGACACCCTTCAAACTTGGGCTGCTGGTAAAGGATTCCACATCTCTCTCTGGGGTGCGGATCCTGGCGCATCATCTGATTTCGCCACAGCGTTAAAAAAGTCAACCTCTGGTTCACAACCAGCGCCCTGGGCGCTTGGCGAAAGTCAATTACCCAAATCAAATGACAGTGGTCTTCCTAGCATTGGTCTGGATTCGGCCATTTCAGTAGCCGAAAAGACTGGACTAGAACACCCCTATCTAGTGCTGCTACCTGATGGCAAAGAAGGCGTCTACTCAGTCATGGCTGATTCTTGGTCAGTACCTGATGGACCAGCCTTTAAGGATGTATCTAAGGAGGCAGTAGTTCACGTAGACCAATATTCAGGGGAGATTGCAGCCACTTACGGATACGATGACTATTCGCTTCCAGCCAAGCTAGTTGACCAAGGCGTATCGTTACATGAAGGTCGCAAACTCGGCGTTGTCACGAAAGTTACATCCTCAGCATTTTGCTTAGGCATTCTGTTTTTGTGTGTGACGGGACCATTGATGTGGTGGAAGCGTAGGCCGCGTGAAGGCGGGCTGGCAGCACCACGAGGGAAAATGCCATTCAGCAATTCGCCACTTCTTGCAATTACGCTCATTGTTCTTGGGTTTGTATTGCCCCTATTTGGTGCGTCGTTGATTGTGGTTCTACTCATTGATAAGTTTCTGATTCGTCGATTCTCGAAACTTTCAGATCTGCTCAACACTAAAACTGCATAGATCACATGCGTGGGGACGTTGGCCAAGTACTGGCGTCCCCGCACACGCATCAAATTTGAAGGACGACTAATGAGAACAAAAAACGGTTTTTGGCTACGGACGCTAAGTTTTCTATTTCTAATCTTTTGCACAGTAGGTACGATTCCCCCGGCTTCTGCCCACGCGATACTTATCAAATCAGAACCCGTAGCTGGGTCCACCATCAAGGCTTTGCCCGAGATGGTGACTTTAACATTCGATACACCATTGCTCAACGCCCCGGGAACAAAGGTAAACAGCATTGTTGTTACCGATCCAATGCGGATGAAAGCTTCTACTGCGAATTCAGTTGTATCTGGCGCATCCATTAGTAACGTGCTCAATCCACCGATGCTTATGGATGGTATTTACCACGTTTCCTTTCGCATTGTTTCCAATGATGGACATCCAGTAACTGGGGATTTCATTTTTCATGTTGATCACAATTTGAACGAGGCATCAACTGGCCCAACCACCACCGCAGCACCTCACAGCGGTTCGATGATTCTTTCTTCCGACCTCACTGGCGAGGGCATCACAGATGAGATCGGCTCAGACAGTGGTTACGCAATAGGAAAGTTCCTGGCAAAATTTGACACTTCAGAATTCTGCGCAAAAATCAGGACAAGGAATCTGAACAATGTTTTAGCAATTCATATTCATCCCACGAACACCAATACCTTGACTGTGAAAGATGAAATCCTACTTCCGGTTGATTTGGATGCCATCAATTCATCGGACTACGTCTGCAAAAAAGTCGATGGTAAATCACTCGACTTCGTTGCTCAACAACCAGGCAACTACGTTGTGATGTTACACACCGAAGACTTTCCGAAAGGCGCTGTGGGTGGAGTTCTTGTGTTTGAACAAAAGCAGGATGATGGACATTCTGGCACGCCATTAGCGACCTTGTTTCGCCTCTGGCCATTGGCTCCATTAGTTGCGCTTGGTCTTTTAGTAGCGCTACTTCGGAGCAAAAGAATTCCATGCAGGCGCGCTTAATTAAATGACAAGCAATCCGTGGGTCGTCGGTTCGAGCCCGACCCAACCCACTATTTGATCACGCGATAGGTGGCAAGCGTTGAATCACTGGCGTAGGCAATTCGTACGCCCGCTTTTTTGGTAGCTGCTAATCCATTTACTATCTGTTTGGTGATAATTTCCCCTGGTGCTAGCACGGCAACACCAGGTGGGTATGGCGCAATCAAATCCGCGCTTATCCGGCCAACTGCATCTACTGCTGACACAAATTCCGAATCGGCAAAGTAAGCATCTCGAGTCGAAATTCCAGCAATTGGTTCAATTGACCAGCTCAGAGATATTTGAGTTTCTCGAATCGGACCTTGCAGTACCTTCAAAATTGGAACTAATGCGCTTTCTAAATATTTAAAGTCATCCGAGTCATCCGCCAGAGTTGCCAAGAAAACAACCGTGTCTTGATCTGCCATTTCAACCCGGATGTTTGATTTTTGTAATTGCTGCTCAACATCAACGCCAGACAGCCCCAAGACATTTGCGCGCAGAATAATCTTTACTGGATCGAACCGCCCGATTGGAAAGTGCGTTTCATCTAAGAAAATGGAATCTTTAAAATTTGATTGGACAGCGGACTTAAAATTCGTGACATTTGAAAGTAATCGATCTATTAACTCATGCCCTCGTGTCTGCAATAATGCACGGCAGGCGTCAATCGAAGCCAGTGGTGCGCCGGCAGGTGAAGTTGTATGAGTAGTTTCAAAACTTTGTTCGATTCGCGCAAGATTTAATAAGTTACCTTGGGCCAGCAGTAGAGCCGAGGCGCTGTAGCCAGGTAGTGCCTTGTGCGCACTAGTTATTAAGGCATCTGCGCCAAGTTGAAGTGCATGCTTTGGAATACTTTCATGAAATCCAAAGTGTCCACCCCAGGCAGCATCAATAATTACTGGGACTGAGTGCTCGTGTGCCCTGGTTATTAAAGCAGGAAGTTCAGAAATTGTTCCAAGGTATCCAGGTTCGGTCAATAAAAGTGCGATTGGATTTTGAGTTAAAGCTCTTTCTAGTTCTGACACAGGGATACCTGTTGGAATGCCTGTTACTAAATCAATTTCAGGAATTAACCAGATCGGCTCTAAGCCAGCCAGCACTAATGCGCTCAGAATAGAGCGGTGTGCGGTGCGAGTCACGGCAATCTTGTCGCCGGGCTTTCCCAGCGCCATAACAATTGCTTGATTTGCGTGTGTTGAGCCACCAGTGGAAAAGCGAGCATAATCTGCACCCCAAAACGAGGCGGCTAATTCCTCGGCTTTCCTCAGTGTTCCTTGAGTTAACTTGATCTCATCCAAGCCGCCATAGAGCGGTACGTCTGCATCAACCAAAGCGCCAAGCCCAGCATCCAATCGATGCGCCTTTTGCTTATGACCTGGAATTGTAAACGGTAAACGGCCGGCTTCGAAGTAGCTAAGGTATGCATCTAATAATGGTGCGCTTTTTCTTAACTCCGAGGTCATTTTGTAAGCCTAACTTCATGGCTCGGAATGGAGAAATTATGGCTAAGGCCATCACAAATATTGATCGTTATTGCGTTGGCTCATTAATCAGGTTCAAGTCAGCTCCAATTCACCCCACTACGCCCATAGAGTGAAGGCATGAGCGATCAAGCTACTTGCGAATTGTTGTCCGAAGATGCTCGAACCAAAGTTTGGCGCTGGAGTTTCGAATCTGGGCAGGCAACTGGAATGCATATCCATGGATACGACTACATAGCGATTCCAATTTCTGGCGGTGACTTCACGGCAACTCTGGACTCTGGTGAAGTAGTGGAAGTTAAGCAAATTGCCGGGACGCCCTACCAACGATCTGCCGGAGTCCACCACAACGTCCGCTTTGTTGGTGAAGGCACGGCATCGTTTGTCGAAGTTGAATTTTTAAACTAATTCCAAAGTTGACTTAAACTTTTATAACTCAATTCAATCTGTGACGGCCTGAGATCTTTGACTCCACTTCGCCCTCGGTGGCTGAAAAACTCTGCATGACTAATCCAGTAACAACCAAAGCCAGGCCAAGTACGCCGTTTACAGTGGCAGCCTCCCCCAACACCACAACTCCTAGGACAGCAGCAGTAACTGGATCAGCGAGCATCATTGTTGAAGCTACTCCTGGACTAATCCCCTTTAGCCCAACAATCTGAATTCCATTAGCGATTCCCATAGTTATGGCACCAAGGTAGACCGCCAGCAGAATAGTTTGAGTAGTCCACTGCATTTGAAGCAGGTCATTTCGGACTATAAAGAAAAGTCCAATCGAACCAAGCAAGAAGGCCATACCTGGTAATTGCATCGAGTGGCCACCGGCGCGAACTTCAACCTTGGCGGCATTTATATAGGCGCCGATTCCAGAGCCAGCGATAACGGCATAGAGCAATCCGGTTGCATCATTGGTTTGCAATTCTCCGATGGAGGCAATAACTAAGCCGGATATCGCAATTGCTGTTGAAGCAAACCAGATTGCGCTCAGTCGTTCGCGCAGAAATATCCAGCCAACTATTCCCGCTGAGACTGGAATGCAGCCAACTGTAATCAGAGCTGCTGTAGCTACTCCAGTTCGTTCTACTGAGGCAAAGAAAAAAGCTTGGTAGGAAGCCGAACTTGCAGCCATAATCCATACGCCTGGGCGAATGAGCAAGCGGGGAAGCCGCTTTATCTTGCCACCAAAAAATGGTGCCAGGATTAACAACGTAATTGCGCCAATTGCCAAGCGAACAAATCCAATTACAGGCGCTGGTGTGTTAACGGCATAAATTGCGGCAACTGTGCCCGCTGTTCCGGCTAGTCCATTGCCAAGCAAGGAAAGGCCAACAGAGCGACCTGCATGGATTGATTTTGGCACAGGATCAGAACTCACGCTTTAACTCTAGGGGCTGCTTTGATTTAGCAGTCCAGGTGCTTGAGAGTCTCGCGCCTTAGCTCGAATGAGGTACATAAGTATGTAAGCGATTAAGGCTTCACCTATCACCAATGAGAGTACGCCACCAACTTTTTGATCATGCGCTAGATCTTGCAGGTAAGGCCGATCAATAATCAGATAGAGGGATTCTCCGATGATTTTATTGGAGAGCAAAAGACTGATTCCAAAAACTATGTGTATTGGCTCAGTTATCAGCAATAAGAAAATCTGGTTTTTAGTCACACCTTCAGTGGCATTATCTACTCCGATCACTCGCCACATCAAGGCATAACCATAAGTCAGTAAATATACCTGCATTGCGATATGTCCCCAATGTCCTGACATCAGCCAACCGAACATTGGTGTGAAGTAAATTCCGACATAACTTATAAAACTAAAGGCCACTAGGTTCACGGGCTTTGTTATAAATTTCCAACACCGTGATTGGTATGCCGAGACATACCAATCAATTGGTCCAAGGAATTCAGGATTATCGTTTTGTAGCCTCTTGGCCATAGTTAAAGGTCGAGCGAATACCAACAAGATAGGAATTGCTAACGCGAGCATCATATGCTGAATCATGTGCGCGCTAAAGGTTATGTGCGAGTAAACCCCAATCCCGCCGCTTGTGACGTATGTAAAAAGCAATATCGCGCCCATAAATGCCGCAGTGTTTTTCACTGGCCATTGATGATTGAGTTTTCGTACGCCTCGGGCATAAGCGATGCAAACTAGCAATTCAATAATCAACCACAACGCATCTGGCTTGAATGAAGTAAGCGCCAATACGAGCGTTAAATCGTCCGGGACGGTAACTTGCAAAAGCTGTTCAGCTAGAGATGGTAAGTAACTTGACTCTTGGATTGGGAATCCGGTTCGAGCCAAAACTACTGCGACTCCAAGGGTGACTGAAATCAAAATAATTTCGCCGATAACCAGTCGTGTTGGGAATCGAATTTCGGTGGCAGACCGAATAGATTTCCGTCGATTCAAAAATGCTAAGTACCCAATAGCGATCGATAGCAAAACTTTTGCCACCACCATCTGGCCATATCTCGAATTAAGAATGTCTGAGAATCCACCAAGTCTTAGCCAGGCGTTGGTAACGCCACTGAATACAACCGCGAAGTAACAGAAAAGAGCTACCTGACTGAATCTATGCATAGCCAATTCGCGCCCTGCGACAATTTTATGAAACCACATTGCCATTGCAATTAACGTTCCCACCCAGATACTCAGGCTAAGTAGGTGAACGGCCATTGTGGATGCTGCTAATTCATGATTTTTCGCTAACCCAGAATGACCACCAAGTGCTGGAATGAAATTTGCTCCCAGTACTACTAATAATGTGGTTCGAGCCTGTTGTGATGTTGCCATGCGATTGGCTAGCAGCAGCGCTATGCCAAGAACTATAAATTGACTTAAAAATATTTTCCCAATCTCCGTTTGGGTAAGCACGGATCTAATGACATTAGGTGTGAGCACTTCGCTTACGGGTAATGCAAAAATGTTTGATATCGATAGCAAACTTTGGATTATGGCAGCTGCTAGCCATATTGCGATTACAAATATTGAAAAGGATACGGCCGGAACAGTACCTGAATCTAATTTCTCGTTCTTATGCGGGAAGATTACTCCGATAAAAATAAGGCTTCCGACTGCCAGTACCGCACATAAATCGGTAACTAATCTAGATAACGGTAGGGCCCAGAGCGTAAATGTTGGAACTTTAGGAAGCCCAGTCAACTCCATGGTCGTATCTTGGTGCAAGAAATGAATCAGTAGTGCGGAAGTAGTAACTGAAATAGCGAAAGCAAGTAACAACCATAGGTTCCGTTGTCGGTGCGACATCACCCCTAATGCTATTCGAAATTAGTAGGTATACATAGTCGCAAATGAAGTAATTAGAGATGCTACAGCTACCCAGATCCACCAATAAGTAACTTCACGAACATGACCGTGGTCATCCTGCGAATAACGGCCCATACGAATCCGATTCACAATGCCAATTCCTAGGAAAATCGTTAGTCCAAGGTGGAAGATGTTTGCGCCAGCTAGCGCGAACATAGTCGAAGCATATGATCCATTTTTTATAGTGAACGGAAAACTATCAAGCGCCTGAATCTGCAGATATAAGTCAGCGATTATTACAACTAAAGCTAGCAATGCAAATGTAAGTAATTGCTTTACTTTACCTTTTCTCACTGCCACCAAACCTAAGTACATCAAAGCTGCACTTACGCCGGCTACGCCAGTAACGATCCAACTTTGACTTGATGCGGCAACTTCAACGTCCTTAGGAATCCAATTGCCGCCTTGATTCAAGGTCCGCAAGTAAAACCAGGTAAAGACCAAAGCCCCAACAAATGCAGCGTCAGCAAAAATAAGCAGGAGCACGCCCATGCGGTCGCGACGACTTATAGCTTCAGGAGCTTCATGATGGCCAGATTCAGCGTGATGTTCAGTTACAGCGGTCATTGCTACACCTCAACTTTTTCTTTGTCAGCGCCAAGGTCATAAATATCAGGCTTACCAAATTGATATGGATCTCCAGTTACCACAGGTGGCACTAAGAAATTTTCCAGCGGAATTGGGTTTGGCACTTTCCATTCCAGAGTCTGAGAGCCCCAAGGATTAGCTGGCGCCACTTCCCCATGTCGCCATGAATCAATAATCGTCACGAGCATTATTAGTGCTCCAAAGAAAATTGTGTAGGCACCCATAGTAGAAATTTTGTTTCCATTGGCAAACAAAATGTCATACATTGCTACTCGGCGTGGCTGTCCTTGCAGACCGACCAAGAACATTCCAAAGAAAGTCACCTGGAAGCCAAGCTGCATGATCAAGAATGCTGGGGTGGCAATCTTTTCATTCAACATGCGCCCGGTCATCTTAGGGAACCAATAAGCAGTTGCGCCGATCATGCCAGTAAGTCCTGCGCCCATCAACGTGTAATGGAAATGCGCTGTTACATACATCGAGCCGTGAAGGGCCATGTCAGCCGGAACATCTGAAAGATAAATTCCAGTGATTCCACCGATCAAGAAATTCCAAAGTACTGCGTAAACCGCAATCATCGGTAACCTGACCCAGATATTTCCGCGCCAGATGGTTCCGATGAAAACTAAGAACAACAGACCCGTTGGGATTGATATAATTTCTGTTGTAAGCATGAATGGCGCATTTAGATTAGGTGCCCAGCCGGATGCATACATATGGTGAGCCCAAACCAAAACACTTAGCCCAGTAATACCTACGATTCCAGCTACCGCTGCATTGAAGCTAAATAGTGGTGATCGACTAAATACTGGAACTATCTCAAGTAAAGCGACAAGTGCCGGAAGCAAAATTACGTACACCTCTGGGTGACCCATTAGCCAGAATAAGTTTGCGTATAGCCAGCCACTGCCACCGTTAGTTGCATCGTAGAAAGATGCGCCCATTGCTCGGTCCAGGCCAGAGAAAATTTGCGAAGCCATAAACATTGGGAATGCCGGAATAGCTACGCCCACGCTAGCAACTGCGCCATAAACGAAAATCGGTGTCCGATCCCAAGTCATGCCGCGTGCGCGCATAGTTACTGCAGTCGTCGTGATGTTGGCTCCAGCAACTGCACTTGATACTGCAAAAATAATGATCGTGATTATGTAGGCGTCCATACCAGGAGGAGCCTGAGTGGAAAGAGGCGCGTAAGCAGTCCAACCTGTAGAAATTCCGCCTAGAAATGGTGCAGCTAACAGGATCGGAACTGCAGCAAAAATCAACCAGAAACTTAACGCGTTTAAACGCGGGAATGCCATGTCTCTGGCGCCAATCATGATTGGCAAAATGAAGTTACCAAATGGACCGGTCACCATAATGATTGTGGCGATAATCATTATGATTCCATGTAACCCAACAAATGAGTTATACATGGAGTGATTTATGAAGTGGTTGTTTGGCATCGAAAGTTGAGTTCTGATCATCATCGCCAATGTGCCACCAACGCCAAGTAGCACCATGGTCATGATCAAGTACTGAATTCCAACGACTTTATGATCTGTCGTGAAACGAAAATATCTAGCAGTTCCAGCATCTTTTCCAGCTAGCCACATTTGATCTTCGTAGGAAAGGTCGCGGTTCATTAACCATCTATAAGGGCCAACAAAAGCTCCGACTCCGATCATGAAGCCAAGTGCCCAAGCAAGCATTGTGGAAATTATTACCTGGTCACCATAGAACGGAAAATCTTCGCCTTGCGCTAGATATTTACGTGCGAGGTAATTAACAGTAAATCCAAGTAATAGGCCGAAGGCAATGCCAGTAAATGCATTTAACTTCCGCATTATTCCTTTACTTTTTTTGTGGGCAACGCTACTCATTGGGCACTTCCCTTCATGGAATCAACCCAGGCTTTGTAATCACTTTTACTAACAACGTGAACCTTGGTAAACATCGCGCTGTGATTTAACCCGCAGAGTTCTGCGCAGCGAATATTAAAGACCCCTAATTCAGTCGGAGTTACTCGCATATGCGTAGTTTCATGTGGATTGGCGTCCATCTTTACGCCCATCTCAACGATCCAAAATGAGTGAATTACGTCAACTGAAGTGATGTTAAACATGACAGGTTCATCAACTGGAAGGTAGAGCACTGGAGTGCTGAAGTTGCCGTCATCCTTATAGTCAAAATTCCAAACCCATTGGTTTCCAACTACGTTAACGGTATGAACTTCTGCTGGGTCTGATCCGTTATGAGACTCACTCATGGCTGCTAATCCCCAGACCAAAAGCATGACGCACAAAATACTCGATCCAACGAGCCATCCGACTACAACTTTAGAGTTGCTTCGCATTGGCGAGCCATCCTCGGTTGGAGCTGCGTCACCCTTACTGCGCCATCCGAACAAGCTGTATAGCGCAATAGATATCACGAGTCCAGCAACTGGTGCTGACCAGAAAGTGAAAATAGTCATCGTCTCTTTTACAACATCCATTTCAAGAGATGCTGAATTTCCCATCAAACGAGACTGAACTGGCGCAAACAACGCGATAGCGATCGTTACAAATACCCAGATTACAAATATGTGCCTGACATATGGTCGGCGAATAAATTCACCGATACTGCCGCGGGTGCGCTCCTTGGTACTCATACGACTGACAACGTTCCGGACATCCAGCGATCCGCTGACATTGCATTTCCAAACTTGGCGTATGTGCCGTCACCACATGGATACTCGCAATTCCAGATGTATTCCCCGGCCTCACCAACTATGAACGAGAACGTAATTACATTTGGTGAATCTGTATACCCTTCTTCAGGCATATCAGCTTCTGGAACAGCTAGCAGCGGCACGCTAACAAATAATTCCGAATTTTTGTTCACGGGAGCTGGGCGCAACGTGAATGTATGACCCACGTGATCTGGTGGTACGGATGTGAAAGGTTTGCCATTTAGCATGGCCGTACCCTCAACACCGACTACATCCTTGAAGTAAGTGTTATTAAGCACTTCACCACCGTCATAGTTTGTGATGGTGATTGTGACTAGTGAATTGGCAGGGACTTCCAATCGTGTAGATGGGCCATAACTAACCCAATCGGCATGATCCGTGTGATCATTATTGAAATTTTCCGGCACTTCACTATCCGGGTAGGTATTTAGCTCAAAAGCTACGTGTTGCATTTCGCCCTGAGACGTAGTTACCGTGCCCATGGGCGTTGCAGCAATTAATTCTGGTTCTTTGGACTTACCCATTGCGTAACTTGCAACTAGGCCTACGAAGGCCAATGCGATAGCAAATATCGCCACTGAACTTAATATTCGTTTAACCGCCATGCCGAGTCATCCTTAAGTTATTGCCAACGTACTCCTAATAGATCTCGATGTACGGAATTTCCTAAAATCTTGGCATTTCGGATAAATAGTCAATAGGCAATGGAAAATTAGCCAGGGAATCGAGGCAATCCTTTCATGAACAAATATTCCCTCAAATAATGCGATTTACTGAGATATGACCGTCGCTATTGCTTTAGACGCAATTTTCCTACTGCTTTGGGGTTTTCAAGTCCAGCGATACCTGTTGCAGTCAAGGGAATTGAATCGCTCCAGGCTTGAGAAGGCTTGCTTTTTAATTGGGGCAACTACCTGGCTGATTTGTGTCTGCGATCCCCTAGCCAAATTAAGTGGGGCAAATTTATCGGTGCACATGATGTCCCAGCTTGCCATCATGATGGTTGCGGTTCCCCTAGTTCTTATTGGGAAACCTCAACTATCGATGCCTCAGCTAAAGTCGTCAAATGCCCTGGCAAGTGATATTGCGGTTCTCGCAAAAAAGGTTTTCCAATATCCAATTTTTGGCTGGATAATTTTTGTATCAGTACTAATCGCAATTCATTTACCGGGATTTGTTAACTGGACTTATAGCAACTCAATTGGTCCTCGACTTATGCAGGCTCTGGTTTTACCGGCTGTTTCGGCCCTCTACTTCTATCCGATTCTGCAGGTTGAAAAACGAAACTTTTCCTTCGCCCTAAGAATAATGTCTCTTTTCTTTATGATGATTCCGGAAACCATGATCGGATTCTTTATATATATACAGAATCACATCGTGTATCCAGGCTTCTTATTCGGCAACAACATTGACTCCCTATTGGGCCAGCAACAGCTAGCCGGAGCGCTCATGTGGTCGATGAGCATGATTGTTGACTCAATTTGGATTGCTCTTGCGGTGCAACGTTGGTTTGAAAGTGAAAAGCTAGCTGGCGAACGAATTAATGCTGAAATTTTTGCTGAGAATGCAGCTCAAGACTTACGAAATAATTAGATTTCTTTTTGATTATTTTGTTCAGCTTCCAGGCGCTGAACGTGAAGTTTCCAGTTTCTGAGTTCGATGTCATTGGGATCGTCTAGGTCCTGAGTAAAATCTGTCGGATTCAGTATCTCTTTTCTAACCCGCCAAATCATCCAAATGCCAATGCCTCCTAGGAATGGCCATTCAAATACATAAGTCCAACTTCGTTGATTGCCACTTACGGCTCGGGTGTACTGGAAGTAAGTCATCACAAAGCAGAACAAAATTCCGAAATAGATGAAATAGCGCCAAAATTTTTCGTGAGGGTCACTTGGCTCCAGGACTTCGTCGATCTCATCGCTAGCCATGTTTTCAGTTTGCCCTATCTATTGGTGATTTATTGCGTAACCTGCCAGATCCTCAAACCATAGTTTCGATACCATTTAGGCATGGAACTCGAATTAGCCCGTGAAGTAGCAGAAAAATTCTTTAAGAAGTCTGGCGAAATTAAAGTTTTGGCTGGTGAGCGAAATCCTAACTTCTTAGTGACCACCGAGACCGGAAAGTACGTGCTTAAGATTCACAGTGCCGATGAAGTTTCGCAGATACAAATCCAGCAATCTGCCCTATCCACACTCGAGCAGCTTGTTAAATTTCAGACTCCAATGACTATTCCATCCTTATCCGGAGAACTTTTGGTGGAAATCGGTGATGGCAAATTTGCTCGAATGCTCAATTGGATTGATGGTGATTTATGGTCGCAGTCACAAGGAATCGGTGAAAACCAAAAAGCTCAGCTTGGCCGATTAATCGCAACCGTTGATTTGAAATTGGCAGGAGTTGATTGCGCTGATTTTCGAACTACATTGGACAAACCATTTGGCTGGAATGCGCTGCAAGCAAGCGAATTAGTTGCTGACATTGCGCTTATCAAAGATGTCGAACTTCGCGACCAAGTTTCCACAATATTTGATCGGATTACTAATGCGACGCTTGCAAAAGTATTGGCACTACCCCATCAGCTAATCCATAACGATGCCAATGACAACAACGTAGTCGTTTCCAATGGAGCAGTTTCTGGACTTATTGATTTCGGTGATTTGATTTATGCTCCGCGGGTATGCGGGTTGGCCGTTGGTTGCGCGTATCAACTAGATGCTAATGATCCAGTTGCCAGTATCTATTCAATCGTGCGCGGCTATCACGAAGTTTCGGCGTTATCGGCTGACGAACTTGAAGTTTTGTTTGATCTAATTTGTTTGCGAGTAGCAACAAGTGTTGTTATGGCCCACAAGCAACTAGCTGCAGATCCTGGGAATGAATACCTATCGATCTCCCAGGATTTCTTCCGCTCGCTGTTACCCGCTTTGACTTCAGTCTCTGATCGCTTGTCTCATTACCGGTTGCGAAATGCCTGTGGTTACGAAGCGCATCCAGACAGTCGCCATGTTCGGCAATGGCTAGCAACAACAGATGCCAAGATTTCTGATGTTGTTATGCCACCGTTTGCAGATGCCAAGAAAATCTGGTTGGACTGGTCAGGTGAGAACAAGAATATTGCTCGCTCGTGGGAAGCTATTGAAGCTGAGATGAAATCGACCGGCGCTGATGTTGCAATTGGCCATTACTGCGAAGATCGCAACGTTTATGAATCAGATTTCTTTGTTGACGAAGGTAAAGAATCTCGCACTGTTCACTTAGCCGTTGACTTATTTGCTCCCGCTGGCACTCCGGTTTATGCAGCCCTTGATGGCAAAGTTTTCCTATTCCATGACAACACAGCTCATCTAGACAATGGTCCGATGATTGTCCTGGAACATCAAACAGATCAGGGCGTTAAATTCCATACGCTTTACGCGCACCTTTCGCGCGCATCATTAGATGGCCTTTCGGTTGGCAAGGAAATCAAAGCCGGTCAGCAAATCGCCACTATGGGTACTGAGGAAGTAAATGTTGGCTGGCCACCACACACTCATTTCCAAATCATCATGGATTTATGCGATATGGCCCATGACATTTGGGGCGTAGCTGCCGTTAGTGAATTACCGGTTTGGCGCAGTATGTGCCCGAATCCAAACTTAATTCTGCGCATTCCTGAAGGCACTGATGTTCACGCCCACATGAAAACCGAAACTTTGGCCCAAGAACGCGAAGTTGTTTTATCGCGTGCGCTTAGCCTGAATTTCCAAAAGCACCTGGAAATTGTTAGCGGTAAAGGTGCATATCTATATGACCGTGCCGGAGGCAAGTATCTGGACTTGGTAAATAACGTTGCTCACCTAGGACATAGCCATCCCCGCGTGGTTGCTGCTGCCCATAAGCAAATGCTTACGTTAAACACCAATACTCGCTATTACAATCAAAACGCAATTGAATATGCCCGAGCCCTGGCTGGAACTTTGCCAGATCCATTAAGCGTTGTGTTCTTTGTTAATAGCGGCAGTGAAGCTAACGATCTAGCGCTGCGGTTAGCCAGAACGCACACCAAAGCCAAAGGCATGATGGTTCTCGAGCATGCTTATCACGGACACGTCACCAGCATTGTCGACATCAGCCCTTATAAATTCAATGGTCCCGGGGGCGAGGGTTGTCCTGATCACGTTCGAGTCGCACCAATTCCAGATGCATATAAAGGTATCCATCGAGGCGAAGGCTCGGGCGAAAAATATGCTGCTGACTTTGCCAAAACGTTGGAAACTTTGGATCAACCACTTTGTGCATTTATTTCAGAATCAATTGTTAGCTCAGGTGGGCAAGTTCCACTTGCCCCAGGCTTCTTAAAACAAGCTTTTGCGACGACTCGAGCTGCCGGTGGCCTTTGCATTTCGGATGAAGTGCAAATTGGCATGGGTCGTATGGGTAAAACTTTCTGGGGCTTTGAATTACATGATGTGGTTCCTGACATTGTGACAATTGGCAAGCCCCTTGGCAGTGGACATCCATTAGCTGCCGTAGTTACCACGCCAGAAATTGCGAACTCATTTATTACTGGCATGGAATACTTCAATACCTTTGGTGGCAATCCAGTTTCTGCTGCAATCGGTCAGACCGTGCTTGATGTAATTGTTGATGAATCACTTCAGCGCAATGCACTTAATGTAGGTAACTACTTAATGAATGGTGTTCGTGATCTTGGTAAATCTATTGAATCAATTGGTGATGTTCGTGGTAGCGGACTGTTCATCGGCGTAGAATTTGTCACAGATCGCGCTTCGCAATCCCCTGGTACTCAGATCACTAAAGACTTGATCGAGTTTGCTCGAGAAAATGGTGTGTTCTTATCTAGCGATGGACCAGCTGATAACGTTTTGAAAATCAAGCCACCAATGATTATTGGTAAGGCTGAAGTTGATATCTTCCTAGACATATTGGCTCGGGGGCTACGCGCTTAGCGCAACTACTTTTTTGAAGTGAAACTAAATGCAGCAAGTGCTAAAACGACTGCGCCAGCGCCTACGCCGTAATACATGACTTCATTTGGTGATTTGGCATCAACCAGAACTCCGACGAAAATTACTGCAATAATCGCCACGACAACGCCAATTAGTTTTGCCTTTAGGTCATCAAGTGTGTTGATCTCTAACCAATCTGGTACTTCAAGATTGGTATCAACAAATAGCTCATAGAGCCCGTAGCCAATAACCAATAGAACTGTGCCCAACAAAATGGCATCAACAGAGGTAAGGATTGCCACCACAGTGTCTTTGAGCGGCTCCTGCTTCAGAACAACGTTTGCCGCCGATCGGACAATCTCAATTGAGCCCAAAAACATCAAGACAATCGCTCCGATTATTGATGCCACGGATGGAATTATCACCGCAAAACGGGATACTTCGATGAGTCTGCGCATTCTGTAATCCTATCTTTTACTGGTATTTCCCCATGGTGCGCAACGTTTTTTGGCTCTGCGGACCACACCTGCTCGTGGTACGGTTGTCTCAGAAAAGCCATTGTTTTCGGGAGGAACCACATGTCTGAAGAGACAACCAAAGCCGCAGAAGCTATTCGCTCTATTTGGCAGGGCAACCCTTCCACCATGGCTGAGCTAGATGAAGAGTGCAACCCAAATAAGGTCTGTCGCAACATGAAAGATGTTACTTACGAAGGTTTTGGCGAAGAAGGAACTGACGTAGCTAGTGCCTGGAAAGCCAAGTTGGCTCGCGAAGGCAAACTTGCTACCGGTGGCTCAATCGCCGATCTGGTCTTTGGCACCAGCAACTAACTAACTGGAGATCTCGGATATCTAATGAGTAACGCTCGCCCATTTGCAGATTTAACAGTCGAGAAATTAACCGAGGACCTTCGATCCCTTGGATACATAGCTGATCGCGGACTTGTTACCTCAATTTTGATTTCGCTAAAGCTTGGTAAACCGCTGTTGCTTGAGGGCGAAGTTGGCGTTGGTAAAACCGAATTGGCAAAAACGCTAGCAATTCTGTTCAATCGGGAATTGATCCGTCTGCAGTGCTACGAAGGCATCGACACCAATCACGCCCTATACGAATGGGATTACGCCCGCCAGATGCTTCATATTCGCTCGCTTACCTCGGCCGAACTTACTGATAACGCTGACGAACAACTTTTTAGTCCTAAATTCTTACTTGAGCGACCACTCCTAAAAGCAGTTCGTGCCGGCGATGCTTGCGTATTGCTAATCGATGAAGTTGATCGTGCCGATGATGAATTCGAAGCTTTCCTACTAGAACTCCTATCTGACTTTCAGGTAACTATTCCTGAAGTTGGTACTGTTGCTGCGCTAACGCGGCCAATCGTTATTTTGACATCGAACCGCACCCGCGAGCTACATGACGCCTTAAAGCGCCGTTGCCTCTACACCTGGATCGGTTTCCCAGATGCAGATCGAGAGATTGAAATTGTTCGTGCGCGCGTTCCTGGGATCAGCGAACGCCTAGCTACTCAGGTTGTTGGCGCTGTAAACCAATTGCGCCAGATGGAACTTGAAAAAGTCCCAGGTGTAGCTGAAACTATTGACTGGGTTGAATCCTTAGATGCGGTCGGCGCCAGTGACCTCAATGAGCGCAGCGCAGCTGACACTCTTGGCGCAGTTATCAAGGATCGGGATGATCTGGACTACACCATGAAGAACCTAAATGACATCGTCCCAAGCTCCTGAGTTAACTGGCTTTGACGAACTCTTTATCGAGTTTGCCCAAGACCTTCGCTTTCATGGCATGGTCATTGGCTCAGATGATGTAATCACTTTCTTGTCGGGCATCTCGGTGCTTGATGCCACAGATGTCATGGATGTTTACTGGAGTGGCCGAGTTACTTTAGTTCGCAAAAAGGACAACATTCCGCTTTATAACAAAAGATTCCAAGCTTTCTTTTTAGACATCAGTGATGATGAACCAGATGCCAGAAAACTAAAGCTAAAGTCTTCGGCAAACGCTGGGGCAACTCTTGAAGTTCCAAACGTTGAACAAGGCCTGCCTGGAGATGTTCAGGAAGATGAAAGTCGCATGGGTTACATGGCATCGGCTGCAGACATCTCTAGGTATAAAGCCTTTGCTGAGTGCTCCGATGAGGAAATCAATCGATTCCGCAAACTAATTTCGATGCTTAAAGTTTCCCCGCCAATGCGTCGCACCTATCGAACTCAATCAACTCCAAAAGGCAAAGTTTTAGACATGCGCCGAATGGCTCGCGAGACGATGCGATCTCTTGGCGAACCTAAAGACTTGATGTTTATCAAGCGCAAAGAAAAACTTCGCTCTATTGTTTTCATCCTTGACGTATCTGGTTCTATGGCGGATTACTCCCGCAACCTGTTGCAGCTTGCCTACTCAGCCCGCCGAGCTAACACCAAAGTTGAAGTGTTTTGCTTTGGCACTCGCTTAACTCGAATCACCAAGTCCATTGATAAACGCACTCCAGATGAAGCCATGCGGCTAGCTGGCGAGTCCGTCCTGGATTGGGATGGTGGCACCCGGATTGGTGATGCGATTGCTGCCTTCGTTAAGGAATCTCGTCGCTCTCGGCTTGGTCGTGGCGCCATTGTGGTTATCTGCTCAGATGGCTTGGATCAAGGCGAACCACAAGCTTTGGATAAGGCAATGCAGACCCTGTCTCGACTTGCACACAAAGTCATTTGGGTGAACCCTCATAAGGGTGACAACGAGGATTACGTGCCAAATACTATTGGCATGATGATCGCAGATCCTTATATAGATCGGAACTTTTCGGGACATAACTACAAAAGTATTGAAGAATTTGCTAGAGAACTATCAAGGATGGGATAACAGGTATGAAGTTCAGTGTTTCATTAGTAGCACACGGTGATCGTGAAATGACTCTAGAAGAAATCGTGGAGCTTGCTGATGCAGTTGCTCCTTTAAGTGGCATTGCCTCCGGCATGGGAACTACTTCCTATGGCGCACAGATTATGGTCGAATCTGACAATTCCGCCGATGCTGTGCTTGAAGGTCGCAAACTGTTCGAAGCAGCAGTGGCCAAGACCTCGTTACCGCAATGGGAAGTCACAGATGCTGACACCATGAGCGAAGATGAAGACTTTGCAGATTTGGATCTAATTCCCGAATGATCAGATTAGGCAGTTTGGCCGGATACCCGTTTGAAGGACCGCGCGTTCTTTCGGGATGGACTCCGCCACCGGTTCCTGCTGTCTACGTAATTCTGTCTCGAAATGACATCGAAGGTAAACCACAGGATTATTCCGTGATCTATGTCGGCGAGTCAGATGACTTAGCCACCGTAGGCTTTCCATTCAAACATCGTCGCTCCCCTAACTGGATTGAGCGCGCTGGATCTAAATACAACTTGCATGTTGCTTACTTTGAAATCCCTGGCGGGCTGCCATCGCATCGCCAGCAAATTTGCGAAGAACTAATGGCTATTTATGACCCAAGTTGCAATGAAGAAAAGTTTGAAAAGACTTGGAAAGACGAATGGATTGGCGAATACTCAACACCGGTAACTGATCCCCTAACTACTGATCGGGATCCAAATACTTCGCATTAATCATGACAACAAAAAGAGCCGCAGTTTCCTGCGGCTCTTTTTTAGTTTTGAATTTAGATGTCTACTCCGACACCGTGCATTTGACGGGAACGACGAACACCCATTGCTGGCTTTGCCGCCGGACGCTCAGTGCCTGGTGCTTCTGGCACATAAGTTGCGCCAGTAACAATGCCTTCAGCCATGCCATAAAGAAGTGGCAGAGCTCCAGCAACGATTCCACCAGTCTGGTTGATCTGAGTTAGACCACTGTGAATTACTTCAGCGTCCTTCTTGATTTCCCAAACTAGGTCGGCTGCTTCTTCAAGCTTGCCGGCAACAGTTGTAAGTTGGCGACCCACAATGAATAGGTAAACCGCAAGACCTGCGATCAATGCAGTTACGTCAATAACGGACCATAAAGCTAATGTGCTCATGAACGTACCTTTTCTAGTACCCGGCCCAAGAACAAGTGATGTTCTAGGCCTTCATTTAATACCGCATCCACACCAGCAGCGGTTTCGCCGATTAGCTTGGTGTTTGCGGTGTTGTCCTTGGCTGCTGCCAAGGTTGCTTTGATAGCTGAAACGCGCTTATCAATTGTGCGAACTAGCAATACCAGGATTGTTAGCAGCGCTGCTACTGCAACCACAACAACAATCCCAAGGATGTTAGCAACGGTCCACAATGTTTCTACTGTGCTATCCATTTTCAGCCTCCTAGCTTTGTGCGGCCACGATGAAGACCAGCGACAATGTTTGTTGCTGACTCAATTGTGATGCGGAGTTTCTTAAGGCCAGCAGTGTTTGTTTCTGCGGCCTGTAGTCCGGAATTGATGCGCTTAGCTTGTCCGCCAATGCGGCCAGCTAAAAGCAGAATTGGAACGACTAGGGCTACAACGACTAGTACTACGACTAGACCGATCACGTAACCAAGTAGCCAGCCTGTGTGGCCACCAAAGAAATCTGTCATGACTACCCCTAAATCGATTCTGCGAAGTTACGCACTGGAGCCAAGCTGGCGTTGACTGAGTCAACGGTGCTTGTAACGGTTGATGTCTGTGCCACGATTACTGCCACGCCACCATCTAGAGCGTCAAGAGTCTTGACTACTGAACGAAGGTGAAGAATTACTCGGATTAGTCCAAGTGCAGCTGCGGCGATGATGATCGTAAAGATCACTAGCGATACTACGAATACGGTTGGCATTGTGATCCCCTTATCCCAGCAACTTCGCAACAGATCCGGCGTACCGAACTGCACCGTTTGCTACTTCTTTAATGGTCTCGTCTGTTGTTTCCAACAAACTAGGTGTGGTTCCGAGTTCGCCAATTAGCGCAACTCCACCACCAAGTGCGTCATCAGCTGCGCCGCGAATACGTTCCAAAGCACTTAGCACTACGTTAAGCAACCAAACCAAAACCGGAATGATTACAACGACTAAGACGATGTTAAAAATTGCCCAAATACTCATCTCTGTACCCCTTTACCGACGTGCCACTGGCTTGTAAGGAAGGAAGAAGCGGGAAAGAACTCGACCGGTAGCACGCTTAAATGCGTTGATACCAATCGAAAGTCCGCTAGCTGCCTTTGCGCCACCAACTGAGTTTGGATCCAAGCCCTTAGAGATTGCATCCATCCGAGCTTCCATGTTGACGGTTGCTGTATTGACTAGAACCGCAGTTACGTCTGCAACTAGGCCGCGGCCGTAGTTTGCTGCCGCACCTGAGATCGTCAGGTCCATCGAAAGATCAACCTTGGTTCCACCTGGAATCTGATTCAAAGAAGCAGTTAGTAGAACTGAAGCAGCGCCACGACCCTTCTTGTCAGAACCGGAAGCGTCAAGAACCAAGATGCGCTTTGCGTTATCGCGGCTCTTTACTTCAGCAACACCATCGAATTCCAGCTTTACTG
>WLPX01000015.1 GCA_009698575.1 Actinomycetota bacterium | reverse complement strand
GTGGTGGCTGTGTTGAAGGTGCGGTTTATGAACTTGCTGGCGAAGTTATTGCCGACGGTGTCCCGCAGTTCGAAAAATATGGAATTAGCAATGACGATGCCTTCGCTGTTGGACTAACTTGCGGTGGCATCTTGGAAGTTTTCGTAGAGCAAGTTTCTAAGGAAACCTGGCCAGAGCTTCCGGACCTGTTCGCAAGTGTTCAAGGTGATCAGCCAGTTGCAGTTGCAACCGTTGTGAACGGCACCGCACATGTTGGCAAGCATCTAGTTGTTTGGCCAGATCACACTGCTGGCGATTTAGGCAGCGAGCGTCTGAACTCTGCCGTTGGTGCTGACGTTTTGGGCTTGCTGGAATCGGGTACCACAGGCTTCTTGCATTACGGCTCGGACGGCGAACGCCTCGAAGGTGACCTTGAAATATTTGTTTCCACCTTTGCGCCTAAGCCACGCATGCTAGTTTTTGGCGCGATTGATTTTGCGGCAGCCGTTGCCAAAGCAGGTAAGTTCCTTGGCTTTTACGTCACAGTTTGTGATGCACGCGAAGTTTTCGCTACCAAGAAGCGCTTCCCCGATGCTGACGAAGTTGTAAATGACTGGCCACATCGTTGGCTTGCCAATCAGGAAATTGATTCGCGGACCGTCATTTGTATTTTGACGCACGATCCAAAGTTTGATGTTCCGGTAGTTATTGAGGCTTTGAAGACTAAGGCCGCCTATATCGGCGCTATGGGTTCTCGAAAAACTCACGAAGACCGAGTCGCCCGACTAATTGACGCTGGAGTTAATCCAGAAGACTTGCAACGCATCAAATCCCCGATTGGACTGGACTTGGGTGCTCGCACGCCAGAAGAAACTGCAATCTCTATCCTTGCGGAAATAATTCAAGATCGCTGGGGTGGCTCTGGCAAGAATTTGGCACAAACCGAGGGCACAATCCATCCGGGTGCACCTCGATGACAACTGCTGGCCTAGTTTTAGCTGCTGGTGAAGGTAAGCGCTTTGGTGGACCAAAGGCGCCATATGTCCACAACGGACAACGCCTAGTAGATCGCGCTGTGCAAGTTTTGGCAGAAGCTGGCTGCGACCCAGTATTTGTCGTATTAGGCGCATGGTTAGGTGAAATACCAAATGCGACGGTTCTGGAAAACCCAAATTGGGCAACGGGCATGGGTTCATCGCTACAAGTTGGCCTGAAACATTTAAATGGCGAGTCTGAAATTGATGAAGTCTTAGTTAGTTTGGTTGATCTACCAGGCCTTACCGGTACGGCAGTTGCACGTGTAGTGAACTCCCCTGGCGAAATTGTGGTTGCTTGCTATGACGGCAAGCGCGGCCATCCAGTTAAGTTTGCCCGCTCCTCTTGGCCAGAGCTTTCGAATAGCGCAACCGGCGATCAGGGCGCACGATCTTTCATAGCGAATCATCCAGATGAAATTGTGTTGATTGAAGTAGGCGACGTTGCAACTGGTGAAGATATGGACGAGCGTCCAAGTTAATAGGGTTAACTATTGATGTTCGTGCTGGCCAACTGTTGGAAAGTTTCCAAATGTAATTGGACCGGCTAAAAATAAAACTCCAGCCGCGGCTATGGCAGCAATTAATCCAACTGAGCGAGCAACGACGAATCGATTACTAGAAATGAATTCGGCAACCATAACAACCGTGATGGCTAACATTAGCCACGGTGAGTTAGGCATAACAGCGAACGCTCCAACCATCAATGGCCCACACGCCACAAAACAAGTCCAACCAGTGCGCACCCCAAACCACATATTGCTATCTGAAGTTTCCATGCAATTAAGAACGGCACGTTCATGGCGACGCGAGAATTGATAAGCCCCAGCAAGTGCCAGAAGTGCTGCGCTGACGACTGCGTGATTGAAGTTATGCAGCAATGACATGGCGATACCAATTGGAATACCCATAACTGCCCAAAGTCCAAGGAATCCTACGACACTTAGGAACACAAACCCGAAAGTTTGTCGGGTCCGAGCTGCCAAAATTAATGCCAAGGGTGCCATCATCCAGGCCGACATAAGGGCCCATTCCTGGACTAGTTCCAAGGTTGACATCGAGTGCATAAAGACAAACTCTAGGGTGCGAACCCCAATGTGTCTTGTAGACACTAAAAAGCCCCAGGATTCACATGGAATCCTGGGGCTTTTATTAGCTAATTAAGCACCAGCTGCGCAACTAACTGCCCGGGCAGTTATTACTCGCATCAAGTGCTCGCGGTACTCCTTATCGGCTGCCAAGTCGCTGGTGGCACGAGTGCCCTCAGCCGCGCTTTGTGAGGCAACTTCGATTTCAGCAGCAGATGCCGAAGCGCCTTTAAGCGCTGACTCGACACTGGAAGCACGAACAGGAACTGCAGCGCAGTTTGTTAAGCCAATTCGAGCATCCGTGATTTTGCCACCTTCAACCTTAACTGCGGCTGCGACTCCAACTACTGCCCAACCACTTGCAGTGCGGTTGAACTTCTCGTAGCAAGTTCCCCAGCCTTTTCCAAGTTTAGGAATTGTGATTGAAACCAGAATTTCATCTGGTCCAACAGCTGTTGTGAAGTAGTCAACGAAGAAATCCTTCGCTGCTACTTGACGACGTCCCTTGGCGCCAGCAATTTCCATAGTTGCATCCAGTGCTAGAACTACCGCAGGCAAGTCGCCGGCTGGATCGCCGTGCGCCAATGCCCCGCCGAAAGTTCCACGATGGCGTACTTGTGGATCTGCGACAGTTGCGGTGGCATCTGCGAGCAATTTCACATGAGTTTTTACGATGTCGTTATGTAGCACATCCCAGTGAGTTGTTGCCGCGCCAATCGTTACTGAATCGCCATTGTCTTTGACGCCCTTCATCTCGTCGATGCGAGCGCAATCAACGAGAACTGAAGGTGCCGCAAGACGAAGGCGTAACAACGGCAGCATTGACTGCCCACCGGTGATTACCTTGGAGTCCTCGCCACCTGCCTTTAGGGCTGCAACCGCTTCATCGACTGAATTAGGCCGAACGTAGTCAAATTTTGATGGAATCATTATTTGCCTCCTTGGCGAGCAGCGTTAAGCGTTCGCCACACTGTCATTGGAAGTGCCGGCATTGGCACATCGTTAACTCCGTATGGTCGAAGCGCATCCACTATGGCGTTGATAACTGCTGGGGTTGATGCGATCGCGCCAGCTTCACCTACACCCTTAGTTCCAAGTGGATTTGTCGTCGAAGGTGTCACTGTGTGATCAGTAACAAACGATGGCAAATCTGGTGCTCCTGGTACCAAGTAATCGGCTAGCGAAGCAGTCAATAGCTGACCATCGGAATCGTAAACCGCACCTTCGTAAAGTGCTTGTGCAATACCTTGGGCCAAACCACCATGTACCTGTCCTTCGACAATTAATGGATTGATTTGAATTCCGATGTCATCTACACAAACATAAGAACGAATTGTGCTCTTGCCAGTCTCAGTATCAACTTCCATGGCGCAAAGGTGCGTGCCGTGTGGGTAGCTGAAGTCCTGTGGATCAACAGTTGACTCAGCCTGCAAAGTTGGCTCCAAACCATCTGGCAAATCGTGAGCAGAGAACGCCTCGAATGCCACTGCTTGGATTGCCTTCTCCTTTGACGGGTCACCCTTAACCCGAAATACGCCATTATCGAATTCCAAGTCATTGGCGCTGCACTCAAGCTGATGGGCCGCGATCAAGCGAGCTTTTTCAACTACCTTTTCGCCGGCGCGCAGGATGGCTTGGCCACCAACTGCAAGCGAACGTGAACCATAAGTGTCCATGCCATAAGGCGAGGTACGAGTGTCACCGTGAATAACTTCGATGTCATCGACAGGAATGCCCAGAGTGTCACTTGCGATCTGGCTCCACGCAGTTTCATGGCCCTGGCCATGAGGTGAAGTTCCAGTTACCAATTCGACCTTGCCAGTTGGCAGAACGCGAATTGTGCAGTGTTCCCAACCACCAGCGACATACTTCAATGCACCCAAAGTACGTGAAGGTGCAAGGCCACACATTTCGGTGAATGTCGAGATGCCAATGCCAAGTTGAACTTTGTCACCAGAGGCACGACGCGCAACTTGCTCCTTACGCAATTCGTCGTACTTGAATAAGGCCATGGCCTTATCAGTAGCGGCTTCGTAGTTACCGGAATCGTAAGTTAAACCAGCGACTGTTGTGTAAGGGAACTCTTCGTGCTTGATCCAGTTCTTCTTACGCAATTCCATTGGCTCCATGCCAAGTTCATTAGCTAGTTCATCCATGATTCGTTCAATGGCGTAGGTAGATTCTGGTCGACCGGCGCCACGGTATGCATCAGTTGGTGTGGTGTTCGTGAAAACACCAATGCAAGAGAAGTCATAGGCATCCATCTTGTAAATCGCTGGATACATAAACATGCCCAGTAATGGAATACCTGGCGTAATGATCTGAAGGTATGCGCCCATGTTTGCAATGAGGTCAACCTTTAGGCCAAGTAGCTTGCCATCCTTAGTTGCAGCAATTTCGATGTCCTGCAATTGATCGCGACCGTGGTGAGTTGCCATCATGTCTTCGCTGCGAGTTTCGGTCCACTTAATTGGCCGACCTAACTTGTTTGCTAGTGCAACACAGAGAATTTCTTCTCGGTAGCACTGGAGTTTGCCACCGAAGCCGCCGCCAACATCTGGAGCAACGACGCGCAACTTATTCTCTGATACCCCTGTAACCAAAGCAAGAAGTACTCGAAGTACGTGTGGCACCTGAGTTGCAGACCAAATTGTTAGTTCACCAGAAGTTCCCATTGGAGAGGCCACAACAGCGCGCGGTTCCATGAATGCTGGGATCAATCGCTGGTTAACAAAACGACGCTTTACTACTACATCCGCTTTGGCTTTGGCTGCTTCGTAAGCGCCATCGCCTTGTGGTTGCAACTTGTAGGTGTAGCACTTGTTTGTCCCCTTATCGGAGTGAACCAGTGGACTACCGTCTTTTATTGCGTCATCCATGTCGATAACAGCTGGCAAAGCTGAATACTCAACCACAATGCCTTCAAGGGCATCAGCTGCTTGAGCTGCAGTACCGGCGAGCACCAATGCCACACAATCTCCCATGTGACGAACTTCGCCCTTCGCAAGCGCTGGGAAGTCAGGTGCAACCATGTCATCAGTTACTGGCCACACACATGGCACAGATCCATTTAGGTCACCTAACTCATCTGCGCCATATGCAGCTTCGACACCTGGGTACTTAAGTGCACCCGAAACATCAAGCTTGGTGATCTTGGCGTGACCCATTGGGCTGCGCAAGATTGCCATGTGAAGTGCACCAGCCAATTGAATGTTGTCAGTCCATTGCGTCTTGCCAGTTAAGAGTCGAGCGTCTTCCTTGCGCTTAAGCGGACGCCCAATAGCTGCTACGTGATCTGCTAATTCAGTCATTACTTTCCGCCCTTCATAGTTTGCGCTGCAAGTGCAACTGACTTAACAATATTGTGGTAACCGGTGCATCGACAGAGATTGCCTTCAAGACCTTCTCTGATTTCTGCTTCACTTGGATTTGGATTTTCGCTAAGCAAGTCAACGGCAGACAAGACCATTCCTGGCGTGCAGTAACCGCACTGTAGGCCATGACATTCCTTGAATGCAGCTTGCACTGGATGCCATTCGTCTCCAGCTAAACCTTCGATCGTAGTAACTGACGAGCCATCAGCTTGTACTGCTAAAACGCTGCAAGATTTTGCACTTCGCCCATCTAACAAGATTGTGCATGCGCCACAACTGGATGTGTCGCAACCTACAACGGTTCCAACCTTGCCAACTTGTTCGCGCAGGTAATGAACTAACAAAGTTCGTGGTTCGACTTCACTTTCGTGAAGGACACCATCGACTGTGATACTTACTTTTGTCATGCGTACTCCAAACGCTCAACACACTTCAGCAGCAGCTAGTCCGTTGCTGATATTAGAAAGGTAGACCTGCAAAATCGTTCTTGCAAGGGTTTTGCACTAATTGGTATACCTCGGGCAAACCCCTGATAATTCAGCATTTTTGCTACATAATCGTTGTTTAAATAGGAAAACTTTGACCTAACTTGAATGGGAACCACATGAGCGATGAATCATTACCTCGGTTATTGACTGGCGATATTGTTGGGCAGGTAGATGCAACCCAAGTGCCGCGTTACGCCGGTCTTGGAACTTTTGCCAGACTGCCTTTCATCGACGAAGTTTCCGATGTAGATGTGGCATTAGTAGGTATCCCATTTGATACTGGCGTGAGCTATCGACCAGGTGCCAGATTCGGACCAAGTCACGTTCGCGAATCATCTCGACTGCTTAGGCCATTTAATCCCGCAGGCAGCAAGTCGCCGTTTGCTTCACAGCAAGTTGCTGATGCTGGCGACATTGCCGCAAATCCTTTTCATATTGAAGAAGCAATTTCTCAAATTGAACGAGGCAGTAGAAATCTGCACGAACGTGCTAAGCGATTGATCACAATCGGTGGTGATCACACTATTGCCCTTCCATTGCTGAGAACTATGGCGGCAAAGCACGGTCCAATTAGCGTGGTTCACTTCGATGCTCATTTAGATACTTGGGATTCATATTTTGGCGAAGATTACACCCATGGCACGCCATTTAGACGTGCTTCCGAAGAAGGATTGATTGATAAAGAAGGATCGATGCATGTTGGCATCCGTGGACCTTTGTACTCTGCCAAAGATCTTGATCAAGATAAGAGCTTAGGATTTGAAATATTCTCTTCGATCGAATTTGAAGACATTGGTCCACAAGGCGCAATCGACAAGATTCGGGCTCGAGTACAGAATCGCCCGATGTATGTGTCAATTGATATAGACGTACTAGATCCTTCCCACGCCCCTGGAACTGGAACGCCAGAAGCGGGCGGCTTAACTAGTCGCGAATTGCTAAAGGTAATTCGTTCCTTTGGTGACATGAATATAGTTGGTGCTGATGTCGTAGAAGTTGCGCCTGCATATGATCATGCGCAAATGACTGGTATCGCAGCTTCGCATGTTATTTATGACTTACTTAGCGTAATGGCTCCGTCATAACGCTTATCGATTTAGCCTAGAAAAGCGTCAAAGGATTCATAACCCGTGGCATTAAGTTGCCAAGGATTAGTGCGTTCCCAGTTTTGTGCCAGATCTAGAAGTAAATCCTCGCGGTAACGCGCAGCAGTAATTTGAATTGCTCCTGGCAATCCACTGCTCATTACGGGTAACGGTAACGAAATAGCCGGATGTCCAGTGATGTTCTGTAATGCAGTTGAATAGCTCTCTGCTGGCGAAAGGCCAGCAGGTGAATCTGAAGACAAACTGCCATCAGCAAACCACCCAATTTCAGCAACTGTTGGTGTGAGCAAAATTGCATCGCCTGCTAGCAATTCGTCCATAACGCGCACGTAGTCAAACCTGCGACGACGAGCCTCAATATATTCATCCAGGTCAGTATTCATACCTTGCGTGAAAAATTCTTGACTGGATGGATGCAAAAGTTCAAAGTTTTCTACGACCCAATCGCGTCCTAAAGACACCAAGTGTTCCGCAGTCGCAACAGTGAACCAGTCCAAATCAGGATCTGCAGCTCCAAAAAGTGAACCTGGTTCTATCCAGTTGACTGGCAACTTCATCTGCGAACTTAACTCGGTAACGGCACCACGGAAAACTTGCTCAAGTTCAGTTGGCAAATCGCCAAAATCTGAGGTCCTAGTTGCGGCGTAAATCTTTGTTGGCATTTGATTTTTAAAGTTCAAATAATCATTAGGTGCAATCCCAACGCTGCCAATTGGATCACCCGAAGCTGGGCCAGAAATAACTGACATCAGGAGGCGTAAGTCAGCAACCGTTGTTGCGAATGGGCCTTCAGTTGAAAAATCAATCCAGTCTGGTGTTGGCCAGCGACCAATGACTCCGTTTGATGGCTTAAGTCCAACCAGGCCACAGAATGCAGCTGGAATTCGAATGGACCCCCCGCCATCAGTTGCTGTGGCAATTGGAACTACTCCCGAACTAACTGCTGCAGCTGAGCCACCACTTGAACCACCTGGTGATAGTTCCAAATTCCACGGATTGCGTGTTACGCCCGTTGCGCGATTAGCGGTATAGCCTTCGATAGCAAATTCCGGCAAAGTCGTTTTACCAACCACTATTGCCCCAGCTGCCCTCAATCGAGCAACTACCGTGCCATCCGCAGTTTCTGGCGCAGCATTCGCTAACGCCACACTTCCTTTGCGCGTAGGCATGCCTTTTACGTTTTCCAAGTCCTTGACTAAAACCGGCACACCCGCGAGTACACCAGTGCCGAGATGCGTTGCTGCTTCTTGCAGGGCTTGGTCGGCGCAGTGTTGCGCCATAAAATTCAGTGCAGGATTTACGGCTTCGATGTTTTCTAAAGCTTTGATAATCGCCTGTGTTGGGGTGATTTGTTTGCTACTAATCGCTTTTGCAACGTGTGAAATTGGCCCGTTCATCTACATCTCCAACCCAGTATTTGCCTTTGACTGTAGCGCACGATTGAACACCACAGTTCTGGCATAATGGAAACATGAAATCAGTGTTTATTGGTGCATGCATATCTGGGATGTTATTGACTGGGTGTAGCGCAGCGAGCCCGGATCAAGGAGTGACTGCTACTTCCATGCCATCACCAGATATCTCAAGTTCAGACATGCAGTTCGAACCCTCAGAAACTGCACTAGGTGTTGCCAAAGAAGTCATTGGGAAGACTGAGTCTGAGGCGATTTCATTAATCGAAGGTGTCAGCAGCGAAAAGCTAAGTGCTCGGGTAGTTCGCAGAGACGATGAGAATTACGCAGTCACGATGGATTACCGTCTGGATCGAATCAACTTAGAAATTGATAGTGGGCTAGTCACTAAAGCGTACGTTGGTTAACAAAAAACTAAGCTAAGAGTCCGGTCACAAAGTCTTGGGCATTAAATGGCGCTAGATCATCTGGTCCTTCACCAAGCCCGACAAGTTTCACTGGGACTCCTAAGGCGTCTTGAATTGCCACAATGATTCCACCCTTTGCTGTGCCATCAAGCTTGCTAAGCACGACTCCAGTAACAGGAACAACTTCACTAAAAACTTTTGCTTGAGTTAGTCCATTTTGACCGGTTGTGGCATCGATAACTAGGAGCACTTCATCTACTTCGCCATTTTTGCCCGCAACTCGATAGACCTTACCTAGTTCATCCATTAGACCTTGCTTGGTGTGAAGTCGACCGGCAGTGTCGATTAGCACGACATCTACTTCTTGCTCAATTCCGGCAGTAACTGACTCAAAGGCCACTGATGCTGGGTCACTACCTTCGGCTCCTCTAATCACTGGAACTCCAACTCGCTGACCCCAAGTCATCAATTGTTCGGCAGCCGCGGCTCGGAAAGTATCAGCAGCGCCAAGTAATACATCTTTATCTTGCGCGGAAAGCATGCGAGCAAGTTTGCCTGTTGTAGTTGTCTTGCCAGTGCCATTAACGCCAACAGTCAACACAACTGCAGGGCGATCGTCATGCCGATCTGTTTTTAAAGATCGGTCATACCCACCATCTACTAATGCTGTGAGTTCTTGCTTTGCTAACTCGATAAGTTCCGGGGCGGAAGTCGCGCCAGATTTCTTGACCGCAGTCTTTAGGCGTTCAACAACTCCAGTTGCCGCGCTAACTCCTAAGTCCGCCATGATCAAAGTATCCTCAAGCTCTTGCCAAGCGGACTCATCAATATTTGAACCGGAAAATACTTGGCGAAAAACTTGACCAAGTGAACCCTGAGATCGACCTAAGCGATCGCGTAACTTTGCCGAACGAGCAGCCATCGTCTCGGGCACATCAAGTGACAACGCTACGGAGTCAACAGTCCCTGGGATTTGGGCTGCGCTGGCTACAGGCTTGGTTTCCTCTTGTGCGCTTTGAGTTGGAGCAATATCTCGAGGTGCTGAAATAGGTTGAGTTTTGTTATTAGCTGCAATTTCATGAGGAGCTTTGGCATTTTTCTGTTTGCGGACAATTCCAAACCCAACGGCTGCAATTAAAACCACCAGAAGTATTACCGGTGCAATTGCTAACAGGGAATCAAGATTCACTGATCAAACCTTAATTAGTTGCCATTTGAGCATCGGCTACCTGCTCTGGGTTGTCGTGATCATCACGAGTAATGCGCTGACTAATAACCTGAGTTACACCATCACCACGCATCGATACGCCGTAAAGCGCATCTGCAATTTCCATGGTGCGCTTTTGGTGAGTGATGATTAACAACTGAGAGTTCGCGCGCAGCTCGGCCAAAATTTCAAGCAAGCGACCTAAGTTCACGTCATCCAGAGCAGCTTCAACTTCGTCCAGGATGTAGAACGGACTTGGTCGGGACTTAAATAGTGCTACCAGGAAGGCAACTGCCGTGAGCGCCTGCTCACCGCCAGAAAGCAATGAGAGGCGCTTGTAAGTCTTGCCTGGTGGGCGCGCTTCGATTTCCACGCCAGAGTTCAGTAAATCGTTTGGTTCAGTAAGGATCATGCGAGCCTCACCACCTGGGAACAAGCGCGAGAATACATCCATAAATTCTCGCGAAGTATCTTCATAGGCCTGCGCAAATACTTCTTGCACGCGCGCATCCACATCACGAATAACGCTCATCAAGTCATTGCGAGACTTGCGCAGATCTTCGAGCTGCTCACCCAAGAATTTATGACGCTCTTCAAGTGCAGAGAATTCTTCCAGTGCCAACGGGTTAACTTTTCCAAGTAGCGCTAATGATCGCTCGGCTGATGCCAAGCGAGCCTCTTGTTGTGACCGCACATACGGATATGGCTGTGGTTCTGGATCATCTGGATTAATTTCATCGCCTGGAGCCGGTGGCGATGGTGGCACCAAGATTTCTGGACCATACTCAGCCAGTAATTCATCTGGACCAACGCCGTAATCCTCTACGGACTTGTTCTCCAATGCCTCGATGCGCAGGCGTTGTTCCGCGCGAGCTACTTCATCGCGATGTACTGAATCTGTAAGTACTTCAAGATCTGCACTCAGTTCGCGAATGCGTTCACGGACTTGGCGAACTTCGACTTCTTCGGTTTGCCTGGTTGCAACAGCTTGCTCCCGCTCGAATTGAGCGAGCGCAACTGACTGAGAAAGTAAATCAAGGGCAGTCTCGGATGCAACGACAACTGCTTTTGCTACTTGAGCTTCTCTGCGTCGGCGTTCGCGTAATTCAATTGCTCGGGCGCGGGCGGTACGTTCCAAGTTTGCAGAATGTTCAAGTTGTTCAGCTTGGGTGCCAAGTGCGCGCACGCGTTCTTCGCCAGTACGAACTGTAAGTCGAACGTTTAATTCTGCTTGACGTACTTCGTCTAATTTCTGGACTAGTGATTCTCGATTGTCTTCGCTGAGTTCACTTTCAGAAATTTGATCATTTTCCGCAGCTGAATAACGGGCTTCTAGTTCTTGAACACTGCGCAAGTCATCTTCGCGCGCTTTATTTGCCGAGGCAATTGCTGCCGCTACTCGTTCGGCTTCGCCAGTTGCACTGCGCACAACCGATTGCAAGCTTCCTAGCTGGACGGCAATAGCAGCCATGCTGGCATCTGATTCATGCAGGCGTTCCAACGAATTACTTACCAATACCATCGCGGCTTCTTGCGATTGTGTTGCGCCTACAACTGCAAACTTTGCGCGATCGACGCGATGTGCGGAAGCTTCTAACTTAACGCGAGCTTCATCAATTGCAGCTTGGATCTCGACCAAACTTTGGGTGCCTTGCGAGCCACCTTGCACAAAGCCATGGCCAACTACGTCGCCATCTCGCGTTACTGCGCGAAGTTCTCGATTCCCGTTAACAACTTGACGGGCAGCTTCTAGTGAGTCTGTTACAACTACACGCTGCAAGATTCCAGCCAAGGTCGTTTGTAGCTCTGCATCACAAGTAATTAAGTCAATTGCATATCTTTGGCCGTTGGAAAGTGATGGCCACTGACTTTGGTCACTTGAATTCTGTCCTACAACAACTAGCGCAGCACGCCCAGCGTCATCGCGACGAAGCATTCGCACTGCATTTTCAGCGGCATCGGTAGAAGCAACTGCAATTGCATCTGCGGCTGAGCCAAGGGCGGCTGCAATGGCAGCTTCCCAGCCAGACTCAATCTGCATTAAAGCAGCCACCGACCCCAGGATTCCTGACATAGTGTCCGTCGCGGCCAAGACTGCTGCGCCACCGTCGCGACGAGCCATGCCTTGCTCGAGTGCCTCGAGGCGCGCAATTGCACCAGCACGTTCACGTTCGGCTTCTTGCTCTTCGAGTTTGGCGCTTTCTAATTCTTTTTCAGCGGATGCAAGTGCGCCGGCGGCTTGATCATGTTCGCTATCCAGACCTAATTCGCCAGCATCCATGCCAGCGACTTGACCTTCTAGGGCAGTGAATTCCAACGCTGCCTGATCAGCGCGCTCGCGAGCTTCAGTTAGGCGCTCATCAAGCCTTTCGATTTCTGCACTTCGAGCCTCTAGGCGCGACTTAGCTGCGGCTACCTGGCCCGCAATTCGCGCCAGACCTTCGCGTCGATCCGCGACAGCGCGAGTTGCAGCATGTAGTCGAGCGTCTTCGGCGGCCAGTGCAGCTTCGGCTGAAGTCCTCTCACCAATTGCAGCGTTGAGTGCCAAGCGGTCGGCGTCAACTTGTCCTGCAAGTTCAGATTCTTGGACGCGAAGTGCGTGTGCTTCACGATCAATTTCTTCTGGATCGCGACCGCGCTGTACTTCTTCTTCTTCAGTTTCACCTAAGCGCACACGTTCTTTTGCAAGTGCCATTGTGGAACGAAGTCGTTCTTGCTGCGCGCCTAATGCATAAAACGTATTTTGGGCACGATCTACGAGCGGCGCAGACTCTACAATTGCGGCGTCCAGGATTGCTTCTCGCGCTTTTGCGGCAGTTAGCTCACTTTCAACTTCACTACGTCGTTCCCTAAGGGCCGTCTCATCTGCGATTTCGGCTTCGAGAGCACTCTTCATTTGCGTTAAGTCGTCCGCCAAAAGCCGCAGACGTGAGTCGCGAACATCAGATTGAATTACGTTAGCCCGTCTAGCAACTTCGGCTTGTCGACCTAGTGGTTTAAGTTGGCGACGAAGTTCATTAGTTAAGTCTTCGACTCGAATGAGATTAACTTCCATCGCATCAAGTTTTCGGAGAGCTTTTTCTTTTCGTTTACGATGCTTTAAAACACCCGCTGCTTCTTCGATATAACCACGACGTTGCTCTGGCGTAGCTAACAAGATGTCGCGTAATTGACCTTGCCCAACTATTACGTGCATCTCTCGGCCAATACCCGAGTCACTCAGTAATTCTTGAATATCTAGTAAGCGCGAAGTAGTTCCGTTAATTGCATATTCCGAACCGCCATTTCGAAACATAGTTCGCGAAATTGTTACTTCGGAATAATCAATTGGTAATGCACCATCAGTATTGTCGATAGTAAGAAGGACTTCGGCGCGACCTAACGGTGCTCGCCCTGATGAACCGGCGAAGATAACGTCTTCCATTTTTCCGCCGCGCAAGCTCTTCGCGCCCTGTTCACCTAGTACCCAAGCAATCGCGTCCACAACATTGGACTTTCCTGAGCCATTTGGTCCAACAACTGCAGTGATACCTTGTTCAAAATTAAGGGTCGTTGAAGATGCAAACGACTTAAAGCCGCGGATCGTCAGACTCTTCAGGTACACGCGAATCTTTCTCCAGTTTCGCTGGTCAAGGGAAGAGGACTCAGACGGCGGAATTGCTTGCCCACAGTCTATCTTTTGCCCTTGAAATCATTAGATTTGGGCAAGGAATTTACCCTTGGGACCAAGCCTCTATTTCGTTAAGGATTTTGGCCCAGCCTTTATAGTCGGCCATCTGTGGGGTTACGCCTAGGAGCGTAGTTCCCAGGTTCTTTCGAAACTCTGGATAACGAGCAACTACATCAGAAAATACATCTGAATAGGTCCTTATCGTAAACAGAATATCGCCGCTATTTGGCAATTTACGGAGCGTTTGGCGCTCTCGCCTGAAGTAGAGAGTTTGATCAATATTGTCTCGGGTTACCGTCATGGCATTAGGGTCCCGAACTGCAACTGGTTGATGTAGTTCACCGCTATCCATAACCGTCCAGTTAACTCGCCAAATTGGCCGCTCGACCGTTAACTTGTCATGGATGTTTTGGGTGGCTGCTGCGATGGTTTCTTCATAGTGCGGAACCGGTCCATGAATCCCCGATAAATTCTTGCCAATTTTGTCTCGAACATCCCAGCGACTTGGGAAGCAAAGGCAGGCTGCAGTCAGAACCCAATCAGTTCCGATTTGAGTCATCAAGGCCAGGTCCTCTTGCACTAGTAATGATGCGGCTTCAAGCGGATGCAGTGACTCATCAACTACTACGCCATTTGGCCAACGACTTGGAAAAGCGGTTGGCAAGTGTGACCGCAATAACTCTAGAACTTCTTTAGATCCCTGATCCCCCACTGGCAGTGAGACAAAAACTCGATCATGACTATTTTTTAGTAACTCCCGTTTCTTAGCCAAGTCTGATTCGTAGTCATCACTGATTTCGATCCAGTCAGCTAAATCGAGTTTTCGCGCACCAACATGCATCCGATCCGGTTTTCCATCAACGGGCATGTAGTTCATATAACGAAGTCTGATTTCTATTTAGGTAGCAACCGATATGCTCTACGAGCGTTATCGTTTGCCATCCAGTTCAAATACTTAACCGCATCGTCATAACCAAGGCCATCACTTTTAACCCATTTATCTAAAAGTTCTCCCATAGCCTTACGCCAAACAAATGTGCCGACGAAATAAAGCTCGGGTAATCCAAATGCATCGGATGAGAACAAAACCTTACTCATTGGCGCCATCTCAACTGATTGAGCGACAATTGTTGGACTAGATAATCCCGTCCAATGCGCTGATGCTCCAGTATCCAAATAAACGTGAGGGTAGACCTGTGCGAGATAACCCGCTTCTTGCACAAATGGGTAGCAGTGCAACAACATGATTGAAATTCCAGAATCCACTGTCATGCGAATGAATTCAGTCATTTGGGTTGGATCGCATCTGTGCATAACGATGTCAGAATCGCCATAGCCAATATGGAATTGAATCGCTAGTTTGTAATCAACGGCTTCCCACAAGATGTGCCGTAACAAGACTGGGTGATCCATTCGAATTTTGCCACAGTCATTATTTGATTTGAGCCACTCGCCTGCTGCTTTTTCAACTTCCGAAGTACTTGGTCGCGCAGGATCAAAATCTAATCCATAGCGATAGGCCATAACTGACTTGAATCCAATCGCATGCTCGGCGGCTTTAGCGAGAGCTTGGGCATAATCAGCAATAAAAGTTGCGGCCGTTGTATTTGCTGCCATGGCTTCCGCGACAGTCTCAAGTCGGACTATTTCAAATGCTCTTGATCCAGGTACCGCATCTTGCATTTCAGACGGAAGCAAAACATTGCTGCTCTTAAAACCTGAATCGACTATGAATGTTTCGATACCAGTGGCAGGAACGAGTCTGCGGGTTACTTCTTCTTGCCCTAGTTCATACCTTCGATTGAAAAATTCATCTGGAGAACAGTGCCTAGGTAAATCCAATAAGCCGGCACATTCAGCGCGCATCATAATTCCGACCGGAGCATCAAAAATGGTCATTCCGTTTGGCTCTGGCCAGTCTGATTCTGTTGCGATGATTTCGAAATCCGGTCGCTCTAAATTGCCTCTAATCACGCCATGGCAATGGTTATCGGTCAACGGAATAGTTTGGGCAATCTCAATAAGTGAGGCTTTCATAGGTGCTACGCTACCTCGTAACCGCGATCGGACACTTGGTTTTTAGCGAAGTTTCCCAAGCATTACGGAGTACCAAAATGAGTGATGGCGAAATCGTCCTACTTACTTGGAGCGACTACGTGGGCTTCATGCGGTGCCGGGGAGTGCCGCGTGACCAGATCGAATCTCGGATGGCATATGGACTTGGTTGGGCAGTAGCTGGGCAGGCCCAGACCCCATTTGCCGACCTTGCGCCAAACCCTTGGGGTCCAATGCTTGAGGTCCGACAGGTTCCGGTGCCAAACACTAAAACCCGCATTGATATCTGGGAAGACGCACCGCCATTTCATTTCTATCTATGCGACTCGAAAACCAATGACGGCGAGAACTGGGATTGTTGCACCCGGGGTTTCTATAAAAATGCCTTAGCTGCATTCAAGGCAGAAACCGGTTTAGATTTCTTAGCTGCATTTGAACATGAATTCATGTTGCTGGATGATCCCATTTCACCCGCACAATCCTTCACTATCGAAACGATGAGAAATGTCGCTAAATTTACCCAAGATGTAACAAAGGCATTGCACCAAGCAGATGTTGGATTGGAAACGGTTGAGCCCGAATTCGGAGTTCACCAGTATGAGATTACTTCTGCTCCGGCTGTTGGGATTGAGGCTGCAGAGCGCGCCATTATTACTCGGGAAGTTATCCGAGAATGCGCTCGTCGGCTTGGCTATCGAGCTACGTTTACTCCCAAGGTGGAACCTGATGGCATTGGAAATGGCGCGCACGTTCACTTTAGTTTTCTAGATGGTGCTGGTAACAATGCAACTTACGATCCAAAGCAACCTCACAATGCAAGCGTGGTCGCCCAACAATTTATCGCTGGCGTTACGCGCCACTTGCCTGCGATTTGCGCATTAACTTCACCAAGTCCAGTTTCTTATCTTCGCCTGGGACCACATCACTGGGCTTGTGGATATGCCAGCTTCGGCGTCCAAAACCGAGAGGCCTCCATCAGAATTTGCCCATCGCCTGACCAAGATCCAAAGCGCGCAGCAAAAGCATTCAATCTTGAATTACGAGCGCCAGATGCAACTGCTAGTCCATACCTAGTTCTTGGAGCATTGGTAATGGCCGGGTTACAAGGCATCAAGGAAAATTTGCCCTTACCAAAACCAGTCGATGTGGATCCAGCGGATTTAACAGATGTGCAACGCCAAGAGCTTGGAATCAAACCATTGCCTTCTTCGCTAGCTGAAGCCCTTGATCTTATGGATGCCGATCCGGTCGTCAAATCTTGGATGTCACCGACAATGTATGAGTCCTATGTTTCGGTTAAGCGAACTGAAATTGCAATCGCCAAAGATCTAAGCGACGCGGAAATCTGCGCAAGATACGCAAGGGTTTACTAATTCTTAATTAGGAACCATTGCAAGAATTCGAGCTGGCGAGCCAGATCCATCCACGAGCGGAAGTACGCCTACAAAAACTAATGCTCCGATAGGTGGCACGGACTTTAGGTTTGTTAAATTCTCAATGTGCCAGACGTTGCGAGGCAGAGTCACGGTTGAATGTACTGGGAAGTGTTCGTCGACACCTCGATCAATTCCTAGGGTATCTAGACCTATCCCAACCACATGGCGTTCATTCACCAAGAATTCAGTTGCTTCAATTCCAAAGCCAGGGAAATGTAGTCCATCTGGCTGTAAACCATATTTGACTGGATCGGAATAAAAATCTTCCCAACCAGTTCTCAATAAAATCACGCTGTTGTCAGGAATGCGGCCATGAACTTTTTCCCAATTCATAACGGTGGAAAGTTCAAGTGCGCCATCAGGATTACCGGCAATATCTGCGGAAGCATCGATCATGATCGCCGGACTAATCAAACTCTGTAGCGGCAAATTATCGACTGTGCCATGGCCTTCAACAAAGTGGCAAGGTGCATCTACGTGTGTGCCACTGTGTTCGAATAAGTGAACCAGACGGGCGAAGTACCCATCGTGGGCCACGGTGACGACAGTATCTGCCTGAGGCGCCGGAGCGCCCGGCCACATTACTGTGGCCGGGCCCAACGGAAGCGTCAGGTCAACTACTTTGTAGTTGCCAAACATTAGTTATCCTTCTAGCTTGTTTCAACTAGATTTTCATCTGCGTTGATTCGATCGCCCATTTTCTTGGCGGTCTTTGGTGCAACAAGTACCCCAATAACTGCAAGCAAGATCCAAGTGATCGTAATTATGTCGTATGCCTGACCTGCACCGGTAGTTGGTAATGGCCAAACATTTCTAAACAAGGTGTAAACCAACATGGCAAGACCAAGAAGTGGTATCACAATTTCCCACTTTGGCGCACGTTGCTTACCTGAGAAGAATAAGAACCTGATTGCACCAATAGTTGCTAATCCATACACAACAAGCAGAATCAAAGTTCCGATAACACCAGAACCAACGAATACATCAAAGGCAACTGCGCCGAAAGCTAGTTTCCAGAACACGGTAAAGACAACTACTGCTCCACCAACCCAGTAAACGGCTGTTGTAGGAACTTTAGACTTTTCCGAAACCTTTGAAAAAGTTGCAATTTCGGCATCGCGGCCAAGTGCGAACAACATTCGAGCAGCACCTACAACACATGCTAGGAGACAACCCATTGCGCTAATTGTCACACCAAGTGTGATCAAGAGACCAACCCAGGAACCGATGTAGCTTGAACCTAAGTCACCTAAGAGCGAGCCGGACCCGACGAACTTCTCCATACCAGCTGAGTTAGCGCCAAAGCCCATAACTTCGATGGCAGTTACGAATGTGAAGTAAAGACCGCCGAAAATCACAACACCCAAAATTGCTTTTGGAATGTCCCGACGTGGGGCATTTGCTTCTTCACCCATTGTTGCTGCTGCTTCAAAGCCTGCGAAGGATAGGAATCCGAAAACAACACCAAGGAAGATGGTGCTTGTGTCCAAGCCTTCTGGGACTGAGAAAACGCTCATTGTGAAAGTTTGTCCATCTGGTGCAGTACCAGTGATCAACTTAAACAAAACTACCAATGCGGTTAGCAGAATTAGAACAACCGTTGCACCTTCGACGATTAGCAATAGTCGAGTGCCGCGCTTAACTGATGAAACTGCAAGGGCAACGATGGCGACTAGTCCTAGTCCACCAATAATGAAAGGAATGATCCCATCACCTGCGTCGGAAACTAATCCGAGTTGGTCAAGTAGTGCAGTCCCAAAGACACCTGTTGCCATTGTGCTGACTACCGAATAAAAAGTGTAAGTTCCCAGCAGTCCCCAGCCGGCAACAACGCCAGTGCGTGGACCAAGAGTCTTACCGACCAAGCCGTAAACAGATCCGGCATGGTTGAAAGCTTGGGTCAATCGAATGAAGCCATAACTAACTAAGGCAACACCAATTGCAGCAATCAAGAAAGCTAGCGGTACTGCAGTACCTACTACGCTTGCTGGCCCTTGTGGATTTATGTTTGCGGCCATGGAAGGAGCCATCAGGGCAATTGAAATACCAATGACTTCCCAGATGTTCAAACTCTTTGAGAGTTTTTGATCAGAACCGTGCATCTTTATATCTCCTCAATAGGTCGTAGCCATTCGGCACGACTCAGTCGTTAAAGGACATTGTTCTCCTGTTGATGGGCAAATATCCGAAAACTGCCCCAAATTTTTAAAAACCTTAAGTTATAGGAGAAATTATGTGTTCTTGTGTCGCATTACTGACGCGTAACACATGATAATTTGCCAAGGGTTGGCCGCTTCGAGCCCGAACCCCTGATGACCAAGCAGATGTAACACCAGAAACTTGATCCCAACTTAAGTGGTAATAATCCGGCTCTAGTCCTTCAGGAAGTCGTTCTGGATTATGCGCGGAAACCACATAGAGATATTCAGGAGTAACAATCATCGAGTTAAGCGATGAATAAGGGCAAAGCTTTTGCATTTCAGGTATTAACTCACGGTAGGCGTCTTCGACTGAGTCGTGCTTTCGAAGCAAAGTTTGCAAATACAGGAAGTACCACTCAGAATCGGTTTGGCCTTCCATGGAAGAAAGTAAGTCTGCATCAATAAGACCTTCAAGTGCTGGGGCATTCTCAAAGCCGCCGTTATGTTCAAATGCAATCTCACTATTTACAAATGGGTGGGTGTTCTCAACGCATACTTGATAGTTGCTCGTAGCCCACCGCAAGTGAATCATTCCGCAAGAAGTTGCAAATTCATCAATGACTTTTTGGTACAGCTCACTTTCATGAGCTGCAGATGTATCGCGCTCTAGAGAAATAGATCCGTCGGAATTAAGGAACGCTCCTCCCCAGCCATCTTTGTGGATGGTAGATAGGTCAGTTAGTAAACCAAGATCTGAACCAAGCGCTTGCGTCGTGGTCATCGGAGAATCGCTCACCCAGCAAAATAATCTACACATCTAAAAAGCTCCTGGTCAGTTGGTACTGAAAAAATCTAGAGAACATTAAAGAACGCATTGCGCGCCCAATCGTCACCTTGATCCTTGGCTTTACGATACTCTGCTCCGCGCAGCGCAAGTAAGCACTCAATCATTTTTTCGCCAAGGGCAGTAACCATTACTGGATCTTTCGACAGCAGTTCGTGGGCTTGCATCTGATCGGTTGGTAATGGCTTAATTCCACAATCAACCATTTCTGCCTCAGATAATCGAGCGGGGTTTCCTTTGCAATCACTTGGTGGTTGCAAGTCACGCTTTATGCCTTCGATGCCTGCGTAAATTAAGCCAGCAAGTACCAAATATGGATTACTACTGCCGTCACAAGCTTTTAGCTCCAAGTTAATGCTTTCGGATTCTCGCCCCCTAAATGGCGAGGCAACTCGTACCGTGCATTCGCGATTGTCATAGCCCCAAGAAACGGTATTGCCTGCCCATGAGTCTGGCTTTAATCGATCGTAGGAGTTGTATGAAGGGCAGGTAATCGCAATCAAAGCTGGTAAGTGCTCAAGGATCCCTGCAACAAAACTCATGCCGAATTTTGATAGGCGATCTGGGGACTCAGCGTTGTAAAGCAAATTCTTAGCTTCGTCCATAGACCAAACCGAGAAATGTAGATGTGCCCCTGACCCGATGCCATCCGCGAATGGCTTTGGAGCAAACGAGGCATGTAATCCATGGGTTACCTCCGCGGTACCACGGACAGTATCTCGGAATTTAATTTGGTTATCCGCGCTAGCTAAGGCATCGGTGTAACGAATAGCAATTTCTTGTTGACCCGGACCATATTCGTTGATCGCCTGTTCAACAACCATTCCCTGGACGGTTAAGTTATCGACAATGTCATGAATGACATGGGCAACTCGATCCATACCCGAGCTTGAATAGACCGGGCCGTCATTAAACGGATGGTAACCGGATTCATCTCTGGTTGCTAAGTAAAACTCATTCTCAAACGAAGAAAATATCTTCAAACCGTTTTCTGCCGCATAATCAATTGCTCGCTTAAGTATTGAGCGGCTACACGTTGGATTTGGTGTGTAGTCATATTCCATCTGATCGCAAATAAAACTCGCAGTTCTTTCCAGCCAAGGCAGCTCGGTATAGGTAGCAGGATCAGGAACTACTCGCAATTCCCCAACTGGAATCATGTCTTCGACATAAATTAGATCCTCAAATACATTCACCGCATTTTGCGCTCGCGTCAATCCCAGACCTTCATCAATTTTGCTATCGAGCTGGCTGCCGTGCGCAGTCTTGCCTCGAATCATTCCTGATGGGTCGCAATAAAGGAATCGAATGAGGCGGACCTCGTTCTTTTCGGCTGCTTTTAAGACGTCATCGCGAGTAAGTCGTTTCATGTTCTTTATGTTTCCAGAGATGCGGCGCTAAGACAAGGTTCTTGGTGATCTTTGGCAGCGCGGGCATCTAAAAGACGATCGATTAGCGAATGCCTCGCGCACAATAATGCTGCCGCAACGATCACATGGCTCGTCTTCCCGACCGTAGGCATTTAACTCTCTAGAAAAGTAACCGCTTTCGCCATTTACGTTTACATACAGCGCATCAAAGGAGGTGCCACCTTGCCCCAATGCTTCAGTCATAACTTCCGTTGCATTAGTTAATAGAGTTTGAGCTTGACCTCGAGTAAGGCGCTGAGTTGGTGTCGCCCAGTGAATCTTCGAACGCCACAGCGCTTCGTCTGCATAAATATTTCCAATGCCACTGATCAAAGTCTGATCCAAAATTGCGCGCTTGACTTGGGTGTTCTTTTTGCGAATTCCAGTAATGAATGATTCAGGTTCAAAGAACTCATCCAGTGGATCTCGCGCTATGTGTAGCACGCACTCCGGAACTTGTTGATTGTGGTCTACTTCTATCAATTCCTCAATTGCCATGCCACCAAAAGTTCGCTGGTCCACAAAGTGCATGGCTCGCCCACCATCAGTAAATGTGCATCGAACTCGCAAGTGTTTTTCGAGCTCAGCATCAAATGGTTGAACTAAAACTTGGCCACTCATGCCAAGGTGTGTGACTAACGCATGATCATCATCCAGGTTTAACCACATAAATTTGCCGCGACGATTTACTGAAGTGACCGTTCGGCCTTTTAGTCGCTTGGCAAAATCCTTTGGGCCAGCAATGTGGTTACGGACTGCCCGCGAATGAAATACTTTAGTTGAATCAATGGTCCGCCCGCTTACCCATTTATCAACACCACGGCGAACTACTTCAACTTCTGGCAACTCAGGCATAGTTACTCGCTGGTGCGTCGCTTTTCAATGTCGCGCTCTGCACTTAATTCCGCGTATGCGCTGGCTGCTGCCTCTTGCTCAGCTTCCTTTTTATTACTGCCAGTGCCATGGCCGTATCGCTTTTCAGCCAGAACTACTTGAGCTTCAAATTGTTTGGCATGATCTGGACCGGATTCTTCGATGGCATACATCGGAACTCCGATACCCAGCTCTGCAGTGAGTTCTTGTAGCGAAGTTTTCCAATCTAGTCCTGCGCCTAACTCAGCAGCTTCAGCAAGTTGGTCATCTAATAACCGCAGAATCAATTCCCGCGAAACTTCTATTCCTAAATCGACATAAACTGCGCCTAGTACCGCTTCAAATGTGTCGGCCAGAATCGATGACTTATCCCGGCCACCAGTAGTTTCTTCACCACGACCAAGACGGATAAATTCGCCTAATCCAAGGCGTCGAGCCTGCACGGCTAATGCGCGGGCACTAACAACAGCTGAACGTAGTTTTGCCAGATTACCTTCAGGTAATTCTGGATATCGGTGATAGAGCGCATCCGTGACAACAACACCTAGAACTGAGTCACCAAGGAACTCAAGTCGCTCATTGGTTGGTAATCCGCCTGACTCGTAAGCGAATGACCGGTGCGTGAGCGCTAATTCGAGTAGCTGGGCATCAAAAACTAAACCCAGTCGGTCGAATAGCTGGTCGTACGATGTGGACTCGGCCACGACGATTAGACGCTAAGGACCTGGCGCTTGTCGTATGTGCCACAAGTTGGGCAAGCAGTGTGCTGCAACTTTGGAGCACGGCAACGATCGCAGGTAGCAAGGTTCGCAGCTGTTGCCTTCCATGCGGAACGACGATGACGGGTGTTGCTGCGTGAAGTCTTACGCTTCGGAACGGCCACGGTCTGCCATCCTTTCAGGTTTTCGATTCAAACTATTTAGTTCAAATCGTCGTACTTATTCTTCGGTTAAGTCTTTTAGATTCGCAAGGGTTGCCCAACGCGGATCAATTTCTTCATGTGCGTGATCTGGCACATCATTGAGGTTTTCACCGCAAGTGATGCAAAGTCCTGCACAATCTGGTTGACACAATGGAGCTAACGGCATCGCCAGCAATACTGCATCTCGAATAACCGGTTCTAGATCAAGAAGATCATCATCTAGCTTCGGTTGTTCATCGTCATCGTTACCCGATTCAATCTGGCGACCTCGCGAATCGGTAGCGGGAAATTCAAAAAGTTCTTGCACGTCGACTTCCGTATCGAAAGACAACGGCTCCAAACACCGTGAACATTCACCCGCTATCGTTAGCAAAGCGCTACCGCTGACGAGCACTCCATCAATTACTGATTCGAGTCTTAGATCAAACTCGATTTCAGATCCTGGTGGAACTGCGATCAATCCGACGCCGAGATCAGCCGGTGCCGCCACCGAGAAATCTAGTTTCTTCATCGATCCGGCACGGCGACCAAGTTCTCTGGTATCAAGAACTAGCGGCGAGCTCGGATCGAGGCTAGACACAGTATTCCTCGCTGGAAGTAAGGCTCATTCGGCCTCGTTAAAGACCAATGGCTAGATTAGCGCGTTTTTAGTGGGTCTCCCAAATCGAGACCTAGGCTAAATCTGACTAAATTCAGGATTTTCCATGTAGTTGGGCTTTCAGGGCCTGGTGAACATTCACCGGTACAAGGCCAGCCACATCCCCACCGAACTTAGCGATTTCCTTAACGATGCTTGAGGACAGGAAGCTGTACTCCGGATTTGTGGCCACAAAGAGCGTGTCTACCCCAAGACGGGAGTTCATTTGTGCCATTTGAAGTTCATAGTCAAAGTCAGAAACAGCTCGTAGGCCCTTAAAAATTGCACTGATTCCATTGTCCTTGCAGTAATCAACTAGCAAGCCTTGGAAGGTGTCAACCACGATGTTTGGATAAGGCTTGACGCACTCAGTAATCATTTCGATGCGTTGTTCCATGGTGAACAAACCAGCCTTGGTGCTGTTTTGTAGGACCGCAACGGTGACATGGTCGTACTGTTCGGCGGCGCGAGCAAAGACATCGAGGTGTCCAAATGTGACTGGATCAAAGGATCCTGGGCATACTGCTTTTCTTTGTCCACTCTTAGCCATGGAACTCACCCTGCGTGCCTCTCGAAAAATACAAATTATTCATTTGTTAAGTACTGACCGTACCAAATAGTTGTATCGCCATAAACCTTCTTGCGCAGTTCTTCAACAGATTCTGGCCAATACACCTCAGATCGAGAACCACGTTCCACCACCAAAAGTGCATATTCAATTAGCCACCCGTTCTGAACAAGTTGGGTGAGCAAAGTATTCACGAGCTGATCTTCGAAGGCATATGGCGGATCAATAAACACCACATCGAATGCCCCGCGACTCGAAGGCTGAGCAACTTCGGCTAACACATCAGCGATCACTACCTTGGCGTTCTTGATTCCAAGGCCTGCGACATTTGTATGCAAAGTATCGGCAGCGCGTATATCTTTTTCAATCAATACCGCTTCGGCTGCGCCTCGTGAAATCGATTCAATTCCAAATGCACCAGACCCAGCAAATAGATCAAGTACCCGCAAATCATCTAAACCACTTACGGCATGTTCAACTGAAGAAAAGATCGCTTCCCGAACTCGACTTGATGTTGGCCGCGTTTCAGCATCGGGAACTTTAATTGAGCGGCCACGCAATTGACCACCGATTATTCGGGTCATGATTTCTTCACAAACTCGGCGCGCGCATTATCAATTAATGACTGAACTGCGCGTGCCAGGGCTGGATGCGCGGATAACTCTGGATCGGATTGCACAATTTCCACAGCAGCTATTCTGGCCTGTTCCAAAATCGATTCATCGCGCAGGATGCTTACTAATTTCAAACTAGATCTAACGCCCGATTGATCCCGGCCCAGCACATCGCCTTCGCGACGCTGCTCTAGATCAAGTGCTGCCAGTTCAAAGCCATCTGTTGTGGATGCAACTGCAGCTAAGCGTTCCCGAGCCGGACTAAATGGCGGAGCTTCGGTAACTAGCAAACAAAGGCCAGGAGCGCTACCGCGACCAACGCGACCGCGAACTTGATGAAGTTGACTGATGCCGAAGCGATCGGCATCCATGATCACCATTGTGGTCGCGTTTGCAACATCGACACCAACTTCGATCACGGTTGTTGAAATCAAGACATCAACGCCGTCAGTGTGAGCTGGGCCATTTGCGAATCTTTGCATCACTTCGTCTTTGTCTGCTCCTGCCATTTGGCCGTGCATTATTCCCACGCGAACACTTGCCAATGGTCCTTGGATGAGTTGAGGCGCCAGATCTTCCAAAGCAATTGCTTGCCGCTGCCCGGGAGCCAGTTCTTTATCCTCTTGGCTGGCTATGCGTGGCACAACGACATAGGCCTGATGGCCCGCTGCAACTTCTTCCACGATGCGTTCCCAGACGCGGGTTAAATGAGATGGTTTTTCGGCAGACAACACCACATGGGTAGTAATCGGAGAGCGACCTGCGGGCATTTCACTTAACGTTGAAATATCTAAAGCGCCAAACGCAGTCATCGCTACGGTGCGCGGAATTGGCGTAGCGGTCATAACTAATACGTGTGGCCTTCGATCACTTCCTGCTTTTGCAACCAAAGTGGCGCGCTGTTCAACACCAAATCGATGTTGTTCATCGATGACCACTAGACCAAGATCAAAAAAGTCGACACGGTCTTCCAAAAGCGCGTGCGTTCCAATTACGATTCCGGCTTGCCCTGATGTGATGTCCAATAGCGCTTGTCGCCTGGTCGCGGTGTTCATTGAGCCGGTGAGTAACGTAACGCCGGTACCTTCGTCGTGTGAACCTAATCTGCCACGATCAGCCAATGGGCCTAGCAAGGTTGTGATTGCTCGATAGTGCTGAGCTGCCAAGACTTCAGTAGGTGCCAACAACGCAGCCTGGCCGCCAGAGTCGACAACTGTGAGCATTGCCCGCACGGCAACAACGGTTTTTCCACTGCCAACTTCACCTTGCAGTAGTCGATGCATTGGATGCCCTGCAGCCATCTCATCAGCAATAGTTTTAGCAACTTCGATTTGGCCTTGCGTGAGTTTAAACGGCAAGCGAGCATCAAATGCGGCCAGTAACCCATCTGGCTTTTCATTTCGCGGAACGGCTGGCCATGAATCTTCTTCGTGACGTTGCTTGGCAAGTACTACTTGCAGCGCCAAAGCTTCATCCCATTTCAAGCGCAACCGACTTGCTTCGAGTTCTTCTAACGAGCCAGGCTTATGAATAGCTCGCAGTGCTTGGTTTAGTTCCATCAACTTATTCGTGGATCGGATACCGATTGGTAACGGATCTTCCACAGTTCCTAAACCACTTAGAACCAGATCAATGCTTCGCTCAATGGTCCAAGTTGGGAGTTTCTTGGTGGCGGGATATACCGGCAAGAAAGCCTCGGCATAATCGTCAGGGTTTACTTCACTGGCATCCGTTAGCAATTCATAGTCTGGGTGCGTGAGTTGACGTTTGTTGTTGAAAACGGAGACTTGCCCAGCGAAAAGTCCTTGTCGGCCTGGCGCTAAATCTTTTTCGCGCCAGTGTTGATTAAAAAACATCAGAGTCAGTGAACCTGAGCCATCGCTAATGATTACTTCTTGCCGTGAGCCACCTTTGGCATTCTTTAGATTTTTAAAGCTTTTGACTTGTGCTTGCACTGTCACATGATCGCCAATTTCTAAACCTGCCAAGTCCGTTAGCGCACCACGTTGTTCATACCTGCGTGGGTAATGTCGTAATAAATCTTCCACAACAACGATGTCGAACTCTGAGTTAAGGACAGCAGCAGTTTTAGCGCCGACAACTTCGGCAACTGGAGTACTCAAATCAGTCATCGCAAAACCTAAGTACCTAAGTTTGCGATACGAAAGTCTGAAATCTCTGCAATTTTTTCACTGTGCAGCAGAACGGCTTGAGGATCATCACAATGAATATGAAAAGTTAAGTTTGGGGTAGCTCCGGTAATAGCAATTGACTCCCCTAGAGTCTGTAATTGCGTTTCTAGTAACTTCCTATTGCTCTCATCACACTTTGCAACAAACATCACTTCAAATTCAGGGCCAGCATAAGTTGATACCAGGTTTTGGGATCTGGGAATTATTTCCAGGCTCGAGCCGCGAACACCAAGTGCGATCGCAAATGCTTCATGCAGCAATGCAATCACTACTCCACCAGCGTCAACAACTTTTGCAGCACGCAATTCTGGTAATAGCTCCTGAGTTCGAGCCAATGCGTTACGAACTGCTATTTGAATATTTGAATAGTAGATTGCAAAATCTTTATCAGGTGTTACTTCACATGCCGCGTCAGCAACTGTAAGCATGGTGCCTTCAGCTGGTGTTAGTACCGCAGCTCGCGCACTGGTTGAACCAGCCGATAGTGCCTGCGCCCACTGTGCGCTCGTTGCCTGGTTATTAACTGCGTTAGCAAGTCCGCTTAAGTACTCCGCCAAAATCACACCAGAATTGCCTCGAGCCGCAGTGCTTGCTCCGGCAGCAACTAGACCAGCTACTTGCGCAAGATCCATTGCGCCTGGATCAGAATTTGCCAAATCAAGATTCGACAATCCCGCTTGCATAGTGCCTAACGAATTGGTGCCAGTGTCAGAGTCGGGAACTGGATAAACGTTTAAGTCATTGATTAGTTGCTCATTTTCACCAAGCAAATCAAGATAAGTAGCCATTGCCTGCAGGAATCTAGGTGCATCCATAACCTCGACGCCAGTATTTGCCACGCCCCTAGGTTACCTTTCTTAACCGCATAACGAATGGGGGCCAAGCCCGTAGTTATAGGCTTTCCAGGAGTCCGAATTGGAATTTCTGAGCATTCGCAGGTAGTCTGGCAAGGCTTAACCAAGCAAACCCATCAATCTTCAAGGAGTCAAAATGGCTGCTGTATGTGACGTCTGTGGCAAAGGCCCAGGCTTTGGCCACGCCATTTCCCACTCACACCGTCGTACCAAGCGTCGTTTCAACCCAAACATCCAGACCGTTCACGCAGTTGTTAACAACTCGCCAAAGCGTCTAAATGTTTGCACATCTTGCATCAAGGCTGGAAAAGTTTCCCGCGTCTGATTGCTAACTAAATTTTTAAATCCCCTCGATCTAATCGGGGGGATTTTTAGTTTGTCGAAAAGTGATCCCAGCCTCGGCCAAGATATTCAGCGCCATCAACAGTTACGCTTGGCGATCCCGACGCAACAGATCCGATGATTGTCCAACCACTTGGTACATCCAGTGCCGTTTTAAACGTGGCAGCGAACGCATGATCTTCGCCGCCGGTCAAAATCCACTCCATAGCGTTGCCATTAAAAGCTGAAGCAGCAGCAGCAAGTGCCTCTGGGATTTCAAACGAGTTAGTTTCGATATCGATTACAACACCTGAAGCAGCTGCGATATGTCCCAAATCCGAAACTAAGCCATCGCTGATATCAATCATTGAAGTTGCGTGCACTGCAAGTTTTGCTAAATCATAAGGCGGCTCTGGAACCCGGTGAGCTCCCACTAAAACTCTTGGGGATCTAAATCCGCGCGAGAGCATGAGCAAACCTGCTTGCGCGAATCCAATTCGCCCGGCAAGTGCAACAACGTGCCCAGGCATAGCGCCGGATCTCAAAATCGCTTGGCTATTACCTAGTTCACCTAGCGCAGTAACGCTGATGACAATTGAATCACCGCGCACAATATCGCCACCGACAACTGTGACACCAACTAGTTCAGCTTCGGCACTCAGGCCATCAGCTAATTGCATAACCCAGTTCACGGGAGTCTCTTGAGGTAATGCCAAGCCAACTAACAGTGCAGTAGGTGAAGCGCCCATCGCAAAAATGTCAGCTAAGTTTTGGGCTGCAGCTTTGCGGCCAATGTCACTGGCTTCGGACCAATCTAAGCGGAAGTGCACACCTTGCGTAAGCATGTCTAAGCAAGCAACGACATTTCCGCCTTTTGCAGAAACCACGGCTGAGTCATCACCAATGCCAACCGGAACGCTTGCCGCGGAAGATTTCGCTAGCCGCGATGCAATGGCGTCTATCAGTGCAAATTCACCGAGCTCGCCTACGGTTTGATCACTCATGCATTACACGTTAGCGCGCTTAACGCAGGCCAACACCACGACGTAGTGCATCTTGTACCAAGGCATCAACTAGTGCTGGGTAATCCAATCCAGTTTCGGCCCACATCCGCGGATACATCGAAATTGGAGTAAAACCTGGCATGGTATTGATCTCATTTATAACTACATCGGTACCGGTTACAAACATGTCCACTCGAGCAAGCCCTTCACCGTCCATGGCAAGGAAAGCTTGGATCGCCAGCTCACGAAGTTTTTCGTGCAGTACTGGATCAAGGTCTGCTGGCACAGACAACTCAACTGAGTCATCTACGTACTTGGCTTCGAAGTCATAGAACTCATGTCCTTGTTTGACGATGATCTCGGCGCAGACACTTGCTTTTGGACCAGCAGTAGTTCCAAGAACACCGCATTCAATTTCTCTAGCGTTTTCAATACTTGCTTCGGCGATAATTTTTGGATCGTGAACCCTGGCCGCTTCAATTGCAGCAACCAATTCATCATGAGATTTAACTTTTGATATTCCAACACTCGAACCAGCTCGACAAGGCTTAATGAAAACTGGCAAGCCTAAAGTTTTAATCCGTTCCAAGCTCCCAGCTTGATCATTAGTCCATTGTGAATTCGTAACCACTTCATATGGACCAATTGGAAGTCCAGCAGATTGCATCATCGCTTTTAAGTGCCCTTTATCCATAGCTGCTGCTGATGCAAAGACGCCAGAGCCCACGTACGGGATTCCAGCGAGTTCAAGTAGGCCTTGAATAGTGCCATCTTCACCCCAAGGTCCATGCAGGACTGGAAATGCAACGTCAACTTGTTGCAAAACTTCTGGCACATTAGATTGCACCACTAAATCTGTGGCACTTGGATCTGCAGTGAATAGAACGGCTGGATTAGCAGAGTCGACCTCTGGGAAAACGCCATTTTGAATCATTAGCCGGTCTGCGTTATCTGCCTCAAGCACCCATTTACCGGCTTTGGTAATACCAATTGGCACTACGTCATAGCGCGACCTATCTAGTGCTCGCAGCACACTTCCTGCGGAAATACACGAAATTTCATGCTCGCTGCTGCGGCCACCAAAGATTATGGCTACTCGGATTTTCTTGCTCACCTAGATAACGCTACCGAAACATTGAGAATTCCATTGGCACTAGTGTTTTCCCTATGAGCGCGCCGCAGAATTCCCAGAATCGTCATGATAGTTTCGCCAACTTGGACACTGCAGTGGTGCAAGCGGGTAGACCCGCGGTAACGCCTGATGGCCCAGTGAATCCACCAATCGTGCTGTCCAGCACATTGCACGCAGGTGGTGAGCATGGCTACATGCGTGATTGGAATGCCACACTCGATGCCTTTGAACAAGCACTGGGTGCGTTAGATGGTGGCAAGTGCACAGTGTTTTCAAGTGGCATGGCCGCGGCTAATGCGGTGTTTGATTTATTTCCACAAGGTAGCGCAGTTGTTGCAAGTCAGTTTTCATACACCGGAGTTACGGTCAGGTTAAAAGAACTCCACGAACTGGGGCGTATCCAGTTGCGCCTCGTTGATATCACAGATGATGTGGCCGTTGAGAAAGCAATCTCGGGTGATGGTGAGCCAGCAAGCTGGGTTTGGATTGAGACTCCGACAAACCCAATGATGGAAATTTGCGACATCGAAGCAACTGCTGCGGTGGCGCGGCATTTTGGCGCTTACCTTGCAGTAGATAGCACTTTCATGACACCGATCCGGCAGCGCCCACTTGAACTTGGTGCCCACATAGTCATGCACAGCGCAACCAAAGGTATCGCTGGGCACTCTGACTTACTAATGGGTGCACTGGTAACTAATGATTCGGCATTAGCTGCAAAAATCATCGATCGCAGAGTACTACTCGGTGCGGTACCAAGTGCCTTTGATTCTTATTTGGCATTACGCGGCCTTCGCACCCTGGCAGTTCGAATTGATAAAGCCGAATCAAATGCGCAAATCATTGCTGAACGACTTGCTAATCATCCAAAAGTAAGTGCGGTGTACTACCCAGGATTAGGTGGTCACAAGAATGCAGACGTCGCAAAGCGCCAAACTGACGGTCCGGGCTTCATGCTTTCGTTCATAGTTGATGGCGATGCCGAAGATGCAGAACGAGTCTGTCAAGCAATCAAGTTGGTCACTTACGCAACTTCACTGGGTGGTGTAGAAACTTTGATGGAACGGCGTCGACGTTGGCCAAGTGAGAATCTGGCGGTTCCGGAAAACTTAATTCGAATGTCGGTTGGTATCGAAAATCCAAATGATATCTGGGCTGATTTAGATCAAGCGCTAAATTCAACCGGTTCGGTTAATCAGCAGACGCAACCAAAGATTGGCTACTAGTTACTACATGTGCTCCATTTGTTCTTGACCTTCTTCGGCCGTTGTTGGTCGCGACATGAAAGCCTTTAGAACTTTTTCCGCACTAGTGCCATGGTGAATCACATTTACTACTTGCTCGGTGATTGGCATTTCAACTCCGTGACGATTTGCAAGATCCAAAATGGACTGGCAGCTCTTCACGCCTTCTGACGTTGTTTTAGTTAAAGTTTGGGCTTGATCTATAGTCATGCCTTCGCCTAAGTAAACCCCGATAGTACGATTACGCGACAATGGCGATTGGCAAGTTGCGATCAAGTCACCGACTCCGGCCAGCCCAGCAAAAGTTAGTGGATTTGCCCCTAGTGCCACTCCAAGTCGAGACATTTCCGCAAGCCCTCGAGTCATCAAGGCAGATTGCGAGTTCTCGCCATAGCCAAGGCCAACGGCCATACCGTTGGCAAGCGCGATCACGTTCTTGACTGCGCCCGCAATTTCAACGCCAACAACATCTGTTGTGTAATACGGACGGAAATAATCAGTAGTGCAGGCGTCTTGAATCCGGCGCGCAAATTCTTCATTTATGCAAGCAACTGTGGTGGCCGAAGGTTCTCGATCTGCAATTTCATGAGCCAGGTTTGGACCAGACACCACTGCTACCCGATCGGTATCTGCTTTAGCTACTTCTGCGATCACTTCAGTCATGCGCTCAGCAGTCCCTAATTCGACGCCCTTAATAAGTGAGACTAAAACTGCCTCACTTGGAATCGACAAACTCCAAGCAGAAAGGTTACTTCGCAGAGTTTGCGCAGGCATGGCTAATACGATCAAGTCTGCGTTCGTCAATGCTTGATCTGGATTTGTAGTTGCCAAGATGCTTTTAGGAAGTATTAATTCCGGGAAGTATGCGTGATTGATGTGCGTGGAATTGATGTCATCGGCTATCGCGCTACTGCGCGCCCATAGTGAAACATCGCAACCAGCATCCGACAGAATCATCGAGAACACTGATCCCCAAGAACCAGCACCCATTACTGCTACCCGCATTATGAGTCTGCTTTCTTTTGAAGGGCAATCCGTCGATCAAGTGGTTGCGCAGGTGGAGTTTCGCCACGTTGCTCTGCCAATATTTTAGTGATAGCCAACATGATTCGTTCAGTGGCTTCCCGCAGCGTTGCAGCCGTCACAGGCTGTGTTCGTAAATCATCTAAGTCAACAGCTGGCCCAGCCCAAACGTGCATGGTCTTGCGCGGAAATAGTCTCAGTCGTTTGCTGTAAGGCGCTAATACTTCTTGCGGTCCCCATTGCGCAGCTGGAATGACAGGAGCACCAGTCATTAATGCAATTCGAGCTGCGCCAGTTTTTGCAGTCATCGGCCACAAGTTTGGATCCCGAGTTAAAGTGCCTTCGGGATAAATCACTACGCATTGGTTATTCTCAATTGCGCTAAATGCTTCGCGCAATGACCCAGCGGCGGCGTCTGAGTTTCCGCGCTGGACCGGAATCTGTCCGGCACTTTTTAAAATCGAACCCAGTAGTGGAATCTTGAACACTTCAACTTTTGCCAAGAAGCGAACTGGCCGGCCATTGTCATTTACGAAGTGTGCTGCAACTAGTGGGTCATACCAAGACAAATGATTCATCGCCACGACAATTCCACGATCTACCCGCAAGAATTCCCCACCACGCCAATCGCGAGCAGTCGCCGCTAGCAAGATCGGCCGCAAGATTATTGCAATCAAGCGATACCAAAAGCCGCTGGCCGACTGGGCTGGGAATTTACTCATGACTTAATCATCCTGACATAAAAATAGATCGGACTCGTTGGTTTCCCAACGAGTCCGATCGCGTTAAGTTTTAAGGCTTATTTGCCTGAAACCTTTTTCTTGAACTCTGCACCTGCACGGAACTTAGGTACTGAAGTTGCTGCAATCTGAACTGGAGCACCAGTCTGT
>WLPX01000014.1 GCA_009698575.1 Actinomycetota bacterium | reverse complement strand
TAGACGTACCTTTCCCGTTGTTTTGATTCAGTCACTCGACCGCGACCGAAGGTTGGATGCCACCGTGGCTACGAGCACGCCAATAACAAGCGCGAGTCCGTAGAACACATCTGTAATCCAAACCTCGAAACCCTTGAGCTGTAGGCCCGTGATTCCAGTTTCGAGGAAATATACAGCTACAACCGTTCCCCAGACGTTGAAACGTCCGGGCCTGATTGCAGTTGAACCAAGGAATGCTGCCGCGAATGCCGGCAACACATATGACTTACCGATGCTGGATTGGGCCGCACCGGCAGTAGTGAGAACCATTGCGCCAGCAAGGGCAGCAAGGGTTGAGCACATCATTAATGAGTAGTAGCGGTATGCATTGGTTCTGATACCAGCTAATCGAGCAACTTCGCGCCCCTGCCCAACGAAATAAAGTTGACGTCCAATTGGAGTGTGTTCTAAAACGTACCAAGCAATAAAAGCCAGAATTAGCATGAACCAGAACGCAGCATAGAAACCAAAGATTCTGGTTTTAACCAATGCGACAAACGAGAAGGTCTGCACGCTGAGCGTGGTGTTACCTGCGATGCCACTAACTATGCCACCAAGTGCGGTACCGGTACCAAGAGTTACCACCAGTGATGGAATCTTGCCCTTAACGCTGAGTAGCCCATTAATAAAACCAAACGCGGCGGCTACAACAAGCGCAATCAAAATTGCCACTGGTAATGAAATGCCGTGCTTTGTTGCAAGCCATGCAGGAATCGCTGCGCCAAGTGAAACTGCGCCTCCGATTGACAGATCGAATTCACCGGCAGATAACGCAAAAACTAAACCAAGGGTCAGCAACACGGTTGCAGCTTTTTGATTCGCAATCGAAGTTACGTTTTGCCAAGTTGGGAATACTTCTGGCAGCAATAAGCTGAAAATTAAAAACAATACGACCCAAGCGACCAAAATCGCATAAGCCTGAATTCGGTAAGTAGTCGACACGTCAACGCTGGTGCGATCCTTGGATTTTCCACGACGAACGTTAAGTCGACGCAGCGAAACGGACTGTGACACGTAATCTCCCAATTCCTCGATCAGGCATTTGTGTGAAAAGGCCTACCGATGAGTTTAAGTCTGGAGTAAATCCCCCGCTAGTGCAGGATTTTTAGGAAACTTTGTATACAACATTCAGGTAACAAGAACGGCTAAATTATCGTGTTTTAAGCCGAAAAGCCATGTTTTAATCGATTTTTACCCATTCAGCGAAACTTTTTGCCCCTCATCTAGACTGGCTCAAAATAGCCTTTGTTTTAATTTTGTATACGAAGTGGGCCAAACTCCATTAGTTTGGCCATATATTCCAAATCAGGAGGACCTGTGAAAGTTTCGGTAGTTCAAAGCGGCAATTGCACTCAGGACGTAGCTGAGAACGTAGCCATGTTGCTCGAGCTCGCTGAGCAGGCCGCGACAACTAACCCAGACTTGATTCTGTTGCCAGAGCTGGCGACCACTCCTTATTTCGCTGCAGGTGACAAGAGCCCTAAATATCGCGATTGGGCCGAACCAGTAATTGGTGGTGCGTCAACTGCAGCCTTTGCTAAGTTCGCCAAAGATCACAACACCGCACTTGGGTTTGGCATGTATGAAGTTGATGATGACGTTCGCTACAACTCATTGGTACTCCTTAATCGCAACGGCGAAGTGGTGCACGGTAAAACCCACGATGGTAAAACCTTCCCAGCATTTCGTAAGCTGACTGCACCTTCAGTTCACATGCCAACTCTTGATGTGCACGAAGATGAGTACTGCACTGCCGGACCTGGTCCAATGAATTTTGATGTAGATGGTGTTTCTTGTGGCGCATTGATCTGCTACGACCGCGCCTTTTCCGAACCATGGATGGCAAACCGGGCACTTGGTGCAGATGTTGTTTTGCTTCCAGTTTCATCGTTGGGATGGCGCGAGTCATTATTCATTGATGACCTTCGGTTGCGAGCGATGGAAATGGGAGTATTCGTAATTGCATCAAACCGTTCTGGCGAAGAAACCTGTGGCGGCAAAACTCACGACTTCTTTGGTCGCTCCTGCATCATCGCTCCGACTGGCGAAGTGCTCGCCCAAGCTGGTGGCCATAACTACCCAGAAATTATTCACGCAGAACTGGACATGTCATTACTTGCACAAGCTCGCAAAGACTGGCCAGTGTGGATCGATCGTCGCCCAGATATTTATTCCTGGATGTACAAATAAACCTTGGTCGAAAGTAATTACACGTAACCGTTATTTACTTAATGATTCCTTTGCTACGCAAGTCAGCTAATTTAGCTGCGTCGTAGCCGAGCAAGTCGCCATAAACTTCGTCAGTGTGTTCGCCATGAGCTGGTCCACTCCAACGTATTGATGGCTTGGTGTCTGAGAAAAACGGGAAGATGTTTTGCATTGGGAATTCGCCCACGCCTGGAACATCAACATTAATAATGGATTCACGTGCCTGAATGTGTGGATCCGCAATCATGTCTTTTGCGGTGTAGACCAAACCGTGCGGAACTTCTTCTTCGATTAAGTGATTAATCAAATCTTTCATTTCCCAGGTCCGACTCCAGTCAGCAATCATGGCATCGAGTTCGGCGGTATTGTCACCACGTGCAATGTGAGTTGCGTATTTCGGATCGTCTGCAAGTTCTGGCTTACCCATCGCGTGAGCCAGACGCTTAAATACCGTGTCCATGTTCGCTGCAATCAAGAGCATCTCGCCAGACTTAGTTGGATAAACATTGCTTGGCGTAATTTTTGGCAGAACTGATCCGGTGCGCTCACGTTGGTAGCCACCAATTGCCCACTCCGGAATTAGCGATTCCATGTAAGCCATAACTGATTCATAAATCGAAGCGTCGATAACCTGACCCTTGCCAGTCTTTTCTTTGGAGTGCAGCGCAGCTAATGCGCCAAGGGTTGCAAAAGTCGCTGCTAGCGAATCACCTAATGAAATGCCCGCGCGAGCCGGCATCCGATCAGGTTCACCAATTACATAGCGCAGGCCACCCATAGCCTCGCCAACGGATGCATAACCTGGGCGCGGTGCGTATGGTCCGGTTTGTCCGTAACCACTTACGCGAATCAAAATCAAACCCGGATTGATTTTTGAAAGTACGTCGTAGCCCAGTCCCCAACGCTCGAGTGTGCCAGGACGGAAATTCTCTAACAGCATGTCAGATTGCGCGACAAGTTCCTTTACGATCTGTTGACCTTCAGGAGTGCGCAAATCTGCGGTTACACATTTCTTGTTGCGAGCGGCAATCGGCCACCATAGAGATTTGCCATGCGACTTCTCTTGGCCCCAGTCGCGCAACGGGTCGCCACGCTTTGGATCTTCGATCTTGATAACTTCCGCGCCGTAGTCACCTAGGAGCTGGCCACAATACGGACCAGCTAGTAGTTGACCCAGCTCTACAAGTCTTAGGTCACTTAGTGGTCCAGTCACGGTTAGTCCTTTTCAGTCAGTTTCTCTATTTGTATACAAAGATTGGCATATCCGCTACCACAATTCCAAAAAAACCCGATAAATCAAGCAAACAAGGATTTTGATTCAGGTGGACTTGTATACCATCTCGTACGAGAATAGCCATATGACAGCCACGATGCCCACCTCTCGCAACGATATTTCAATCATTGAAGTCTCGCCTCGAGATGGCCTGCAGAACGAAAAGATTCCGTTATCGGTCGAGCAACGCGTCGACTTAATCACCCAGCTTGGGCAGGCAGGTGCCAAACGAATTGAAGCAGTAGCTTTTGTGCACCCAACGCGCGTCCCGCAGATGGCAAATGCCGAAGAAGTCATGGCGGGTGTGCCTCGAGGGAACGGCGTTTCCTATTCTGGCTTGATTTTGAATCGCAAAGGACTAGATCGTGCCCTAGATAGCAAAGTGGACGAAGTCCACTTAGTTATTCCCGGCACTGATGAAATGAGTTTGGCAAACCAGAACGTGACAGTTGCTGAAATGCTAGTCCTAGCAAAAGAAGTTTCTGATGTTTGTAAAGACGAAAACATTCCGCTCACTATGACAGTGGCAGTCGCATTTGGTTGCCCATTTGCTGGCGAGGTTTCCACTGAGCAAGTAGCTCGAGTACTTGATGGCATGGTCGGTCTTCACTTAGCCGAAGTTGGTTTAGCTGACACCATCGGCGTTGGAGTTCCATGGCAAGTGCGGGCACTGTCTGCAGCAGTTCGCGATCGCTTCCCAGATGCGCCAATGCGCTTACACCTTCACAACACTCGTAACAACGGTTATGCCAACGCTTTGGCTGGTTTGGAAGCTGGAGTTGTTGGCTTTGATAGCAGCGTTGGTGGTTTTGGCGGATGTCCGTTTGCGCCAAATGCAACTGGAAACATTGCCACCGAGGATTTGAACTATATGTTTGAGCGCTCTGGAGTTGTCACGGGTCTAAATCATGAAGCGCTAGTTAATACGGCATCATGGTTATCTAAAGCCCTTGAAAAAGATGCGCCTGCATTAGTAGGTCGCGCCGGACAATTCCCAGCTAAGGACAAAGCATGACAAACATAGCCGTTGTTTATTACTCAGCCACAGGCAACATTGCTGCTATGGCAAATGCCATTGGTGAAGGTGCTGCAAGCGTGGGCGCAGAAGTCAGAGTCCGGCAAGTTGCCGAAACCGCTCCTGCTGAGGCGATTGCCAGCAATCCAAAGTGGCAAGCGCACTACGATGCGATGGCTAGCGAACCACTTGCTTCCTTGGATGATTTGGAATGGGCCGATGGCATCGCGCTTGGCAGTCCAACTCGCTTTGGTGGACCTGCCTCACAGTTGAAGTCATTCCTGGATACCACAGGTGGACTTTGGTTTAAGGGTGCACTTGTGAACACTGTCGGTACCGCATTTACTACTGCATCAACGGCGCATGGTGGCCTTGAATCCACAACGCTTGCGATAAATAATCACTTTTACCACTGGGGTTCTTTGATAATGCCGCTTGGTTACGGCGATGAGCATGTCAGCAAGGTAACGGGTAATCCTTACGGTGCATCCCACGTTTCTCGCAAGGGTTCGCTGCCAGATGAAGACGTTCTAAAGGCTTGTTTTGTCCAAGGTCGCCAACTTGCTGAAGTTGCTGGCTGGGTAGCTGCCGGAAAGTCAGGAAACTAAAAATGACAATTAATATTCTTGCAATTGGTGGCAGTACGCGTCCTGGATCTTCAAGTGAACAGGCGCTACGCATTGCTGGCCGCGGAGCTGAGGGAGCTGGCGCCAAAGTCACTTACATAACTGGCCGTGACTTGATGTTCCCGATTTATGACACGGAAACTCCAGATCGCTCTGACAATGCCAAGAAATTTTTGGAAGCAGTTGCAGCCGCTGATGGCTTAATTATTAGCACTCCTGGCTACCACGGCGGCATGTCCGGCATGATTAAAAATGCTTTGGACTACATCGAAGACCTGCGCGAAGGTCCTCGGGTGTACCTAGATGGCATGGCTGTTGGTTGTATTGCAGTTGCTTATGGCTGGCAGGCAACTGCGACCACATTGCTACAAATTCGAGTTGTCGCACATGCACTTCGAGCTTGGCCAACACCACTTGGCGCCACGGTAAATGCTTCGATTACCAAATTTTCAGCAGAAGGCACCACTGATGACGAGAGTGTGCGCAATAATCTAGAAACAGTTGGACGCCAGGTTGAGCAATTCGCAACCTGGTCGCGAAAATAATACTTAGCTTTCGGGAGCAAGCATGGCAAAAATCGCAACTACGGTCTATGAGCAGATCCGAACGGCCATTCTCAATGGTGAGCTTTCAAACTCCGAACGACTTGTTGAAGAAGATCTTGCTGTCAGCCTTGGAATTTCCCGGACACCCGTTCGCGAAGCGCTTCGTCGCTTGGCGGCTGAGGGACTCGTAGATGTCTCGCCTAATCGCGGGGCTCGAGTTGCCGAATGGGATGTGCACGATCTGCGCGAAATTTTTGACCTGCGCTCAATCCTTGAGTCCCATGCCTGTGAGTTAGCAACCCCGCGGGCATCTGCTGCCGAGATTGAGTTCCTGGAAAACATATGCACCGAAATGGAAGAGTTGGCGCGCACTGATTTGTCTTCAGAAACTCGGCTGCCGGCACTTGCGGCAAAAAATCGAATCTTTCACAGCAAGATAATTGAAATGTCCAACTCCACAAGGTTGGGCTTGTTGATTGAAACACTTATTCATGTGCCGATTGTGATGCAGACATACAAGGTTTACTCCCCCGATGCGCTAGCTCGTAGCCTGCGTCACCATCGCGAAATTGTGAATGCCATGAAGGCCGGCGATGAAGTGTGGGCATCTAGCGTTATGCGAGCTCACGTATTAGCGGCCCGCGAAGAAATTCTCGGACAAGGCCAAACTGAATAATTTAGTTTGGTTTGAAAAAACTAACGGGCGCCTGCAGCAGCAGGCGCCCGTTAGTAATGAGAGGTATTACTTACCAGCACGAGTCTTCATCAAAGGCTGAACCTTTGTCCCGAAGATGTCCATGCCAGCTATGAAGTCATCGAATGTCAACATGACACCCTTGACTCCATTTACTGTGTCAATTTCGTCCAGCATACGAGCCACTGAGGCGTATGAGCCAACAAGAGTTCCCATGTTGAAGTTGATTGCGCCTTCTGGAAGTGCGATTGTGGCCGCGGTACCTGAACCATCTGCATTAGTGTCTGCAGCAGCTTGACCAGCCATCCATGACAATGCACCGGCGTCTGCGCCAGCGTTGTAATGCTTCCACTTGGCCATAGCCTTTTCGTCGGTTTCATCGGTGATAACCATGAACAGCACGTATGCGCCGATGTCACGGCCAGTTTCCTTAGCAGCACGAAGAAGTTGGTCGGCTCCTGGCTTGAATGCAGTTGGAGTGTTTACCCCGGTGCCCAGAATGAACTGGTAGTCACCATACTCAGCACAGAAGCGCATACCGCGTTCGGACTGACCGGCACAAACTAATGGAATCTTTGCCGAAGGCTTTGGCAACATCACGCAGTCATCCATCTTGAAGAATTGACCCTTGAAGTCGGATGAGCCCTTGGTCCAAAGTTCCTGCATTACGCGGACATACTCTTCAGAGTATTCATAGCGGTAGCCGAAGTATTCATCCCCTGGCCACAGACCCATTTGATCGTATTCACCCTTTGCCCAACCGGACACGATGTTTACACCAAAACGGCCAGGCGCGATTGAATCAATGGTTGCTGCCATGCGAGCAACAATCGCTGGTGGCAAGGTAAGGATTGCAGTTGAAGCGAAAAGTTTGATCTTTTCGGTCTTTGCAGCAAGTGCAGCCATCAAAGTGAATGACTCTAGGTTGTAATCCCAGAATTCACTCTGACCACCAAAGCCGCGAAGCTTGATCATTGAAAGTGCGAACTCAAAGCCATATTTTTCAGCGCGCTGCACGCATTCAAGGTTTAGCTCGTAGGACGGCTTGTATTGCGGCGACGTAGTTGAAATGAGCCAACCATTGTTGCCAATTGGAATAAATACTCCGAGATCCACAGGGGAACTCCTTCCGGTTTCAAATCGCGATAAAGACTGTATGGACACAAATCCATACAAAGCGTTTCTCTGAAACATAGTGCGAAAACCAAACTTTGTCCTGAGAAATGTGCATTTTGTGTCCAAAAGGAACATTTGGCAACGCAGTTACTGGGTTTTTCTGCCAAAAATCCCAACTTTGTATACATTTGAGGTAACTAACCCCAAGAACCTGGAGCTTTCATGCCGTCCTTAGAAGTAAATGGCCACTCAATGTATTACGAAGTTTCCGGTATTCCGGGGGCAGATAAAGCGGTCGTAATGGGCGGTTGGGGCACTTTTTGTCACGGCAAGAATAAAGATGCGCCGCGTTACTTATTTGAAACGTATGAAGTTTTGACGTTTGACTACCGCGGCATGCGCGATAGCACTGATGACTACTCTCGCGAAGCAACCATGCAATTGTTCGCCGATGACTTAGCGAAACTTCTTGACCATCTTGGCTGGACCAATGTTCACATCGTTGGCATGGTCGGCATGGGTGCCTGCATCGGCCAAGAACTTGCTTATGCTCGCCCAGACCTAGCGCGCTCACTAGTTATGACAGGAACTTGGGCTTTCGCCGATCCAATCATGGTTGATCAGTTGGACAGCATGACAACTATGCACCAAGAATCTGGCTTCTATGCCTTCCAAAAATTCGTTGCATCATTTTCCTTCCCCGGAGATTTCTACAATGAGAACCGTGACCGCTTATTAGGTGACAACGGAACTTGGGCTGACTTAAATGGCAATCTTGCCGCTCACGAACGTTTCGTTCATGCTTGTAATAATCACGATGCACGGGAACGCTTGCCACACATCAAAACACCATCACTGGTTTTGCACGCTCTGCAGGATTCAATTACTACTGCCCGCCACACTCAAGTCATCGAAGACTTGATTCCAAACTGCATCGGCGTCACTTGGCCAGATGCCTCACATGTTATTGCTGGAAAAGAGCAGCGCATCCGATTTGACGCGCTTCTAAAAGAATTCCTTGAGGCTAACTAATGTCAATTCAACTGACGCAAGATCAGAAAGATTTTCAAGAAGCAATTCGCGCATTCGTTGACAAAGAAATTATTCCAGTTGCTCGCGACATGGAACATGCAGGTGAATACCCAACAGCCATCGTTGAACACATGAAGGAAATGGGACTTTTTGGAATGACAATTCCAGAAGAGTTCGGTGGCCTAGGTGTTGACATGACGACGTTCTCAATTGTTTTCGAAGAACTGTCGCGCGGTTGGATGGGTGTAGCCGGCGTTCTTGGTTCCCATTCCATGGCTTGTTTCATAATTGCCAAGCACGGCACCCCGGAACAAAAAGCAAAGTACTTGCCAGAACTAGCAACCGGCGTGCGACGTAGTGGATTAGGGCTTACTGAGCCAGGCGCTGGCACTGACTTGCAAGGTATCGCAACCACAGCGACGCTCGATGGAGATCATTACATAGTCCGTGGTTCCAAGACTTGGATTACTAATGCGCGGCATGCTGATCCATTACCAGTGCTAGTAAAGACTGATCCAAAAGCAGAACCTCGACATAAAGGTATGTCAGTTCTTCTAATTGATTCAGGCACACCTGGCTTCACAATCGGCAAAGACATTCCAAAGATGGGTTACAAAGGACCTGAATCTTGCGAAGTAATTCTGGATGAAGTTCGCGTACCGGTTGAAAACCTGCTCGGTGGCGTTGAAGGCCGCGGCATGCAGCAAGTGCTCTCGGCTCTTGAAACTGGGCGTTTGAACATTGCTGCACGTTCTGTTGGTATTGCAGCTCGGGCATACGAAGAAGCCGTAAAGTACGCCAAGTCGCGCATGGCTTTTGGAAAGAGCATTTCGGAGTTCCAAGCTATTCAGCTAAAGATTGCAGACATGGCTACCGATCTTCAAGCCGCTCGCCTACTTACTTATTGGGCAGCCTCAGAAGCTGATCAAGGAAAACGCGTTGATCTGCAGACTGCGCAAGCCAAGGTTTTTGCCTCTGAAGTTGCAATTCAAAATTCACTTCGCGCGATGCAAGTGCACGGTGGCTACGGTTATTCAACAGAGTATGAAATTGAGCGCCTTTATCGTGATGCACCGTTAATGAGTATTGGTGAGGGAACCAATGACATTATGCGAATGGTTATTGCCAAGCAAATCTTTGCTGACTAATTTTCGTTGCTAATAGCCTGTTAAACATCCGATATACTTCAGTCATTATGCATGCCAACAAATACCTCGTAGCAATGATGCTGGCTATGGTCGGTTGGGGTGTTGGAAATCCAATCGCTGACATCGCTATTGAGCATCTTGATCCTGTTTCCGTAACCGTAATTGAGCTGTGTTGTGGGTTAATCGTTTTCTTTATCGTGGCAATTGTGCTCCCATCACTTCGAAATGCGATTAAGCACGTACCGTGGCGAATTGCCATTCCAATTGGACTACTGCAACCCGGCTTGGCATATTTTCTTGGCAACATTGGCTGGCAATATGGGACGGTCACAACCGGGGCAATCTTGATGTCCAGTGAAGTTATTTTCTTAGCAATTGGTGGCGCACTTTTCTTGCGAGAGAAACTTAACCTCTGGTCAGTTGTGGCGCTGCTCGTTGGAGTCACGGGAGCAATAATTGTTGGAATAGCCGGACAATCAACCAATCCAGAAACTTCTGGTCAATATGTGACCGTTCTTGGTATGTCGGTATCAGCTGGACTCATTGGTGCGCTTGCATTCCTTGGCGTTGGTTTGTCAGGTGCGATCTATGGATTATTTATGCGTAGATTGAAATCTGACGTTAACACGATTGCGCTAACTCTCGGGCAAATGACCGCTGCAAGCACGTTATCTATTTTGGTTTTGATTCTTACCCGAACGGACATTCCAACACCGCAATCGGTTGGGAACTACTTTTATATGGCCGTGCTTGCCGGCGTCATAGGAACTACCTTGCCGTTCTTGCTATTTAACTTTGCAGCGCCAAATTTAACAACCAAACAAACCGCTCTTTCTCTCAATATCATTCCAGTAGTAGCAATTTTGTTTGGGGCTGTTCTAGGACGTGGACTTCCTGTTGGGACGCAGTACTTAGGAATCCTTTTGGTGCTTGCTAGCTTGCTTGCACTCGAATCTGGACACGACAAAGAGACTGAATCCGCCTTAACCTCCCCAGCTTTTCCCAAGTCCTGACCTACTGCTAATGTTCACTTGTACTAAATCAATCACGACCAAGCACCGCTAGCTCAACTGGCAGAGCAGCTGACTCTTAATCAGCGGGTTGGGGGTTCAAGTCCCTCGCGGTGTACTTAAAGCACTTGTTGCTCGGTTTTACGAAATCGGTCCCTAGTGGATCAAGGATTGTGTTTCAATACCTAGATTTTGCCTAAAACTGTTGACCGCATTCTGCTCGCTAACTAGGCTGATTAAGTGCAACGGGCGGGCAGCAAGATCATTACTTTAGCCATGGCTTTTACCCTTGGTCTGATCCCAAGTGCCCAAGCCCTGCAAGTTGATCCTTCTGGCAACAATATTGAGGTGCCAACTGCAAAAATTGTTGGCGGAAGCAACATAGGAATCTCTCAAGCCCCATGGCAAGTGGCATTGATAAGTGCTTATTCCAGTAATAACTATCAGGGTCAATTTTGCGGAGGCTCAGTAGTTTCTCGCGAGTGGATCGTTACCGCCGCTCATTGTGTCTCCGGCAAGACACCTGCCGATTTTATTGTTTTGGCGGGAACGGCAGTGCTAAACGAGTCTGGACTTTCAGGCAATACCGTAAAAAGAATTATGGTTCATCCCACGTGGAATTCAACAACTATTGAAGGTGACGTTGCCCTTATTCAACTGACGTCACCATTGACATTATCAACCGGGCAAATTGAGAAAATAAACATACCTAGCTCCAAACCGGCGGGAGCAACTCAAGCCAAAATTTCAGGTTGGGGGTCAACTTGGTTTGCAGATTCATCCTCCAGTTTCTCATACGACTGGAATAACACTGGCAAAAAATATCCAAAAAATCTCCAAGGTGCAACAGTTAATGTGGGTAACGACTCTCTCTGTACGAGTCTTCTGGGTAGCAGTAATTACAAGCCAATTTCCATGCTCTGCGCAGGCCTTGTAGATATAAATTTAGATTTCATAGTAGATGCCTGTCAAGGAGATAGTGGCGGTCCGCTTGCAACGTCAGTTGGTGGAAAGTGGTATCTGTCTGGAATCGTTAGTTGGGGATTTGGTTGCTCTTGGCTAACACCAGGTGTCTATACAAATGTCGCAAACTATTCAAATTGGATTACAACCAATGCGATTCCGGTGAAGTATGGAGTCACTTACAACGTAAACGGAAGCTCTAGTGGATCTGTGCCAATAGATTTAGCTTCACCGTACGAACCCAGCACCGTTGTGACCCTACTTGGTAATTCCGGAAATCTCCAAAGAACTGGATATAACTTTGCTGGTTGGAATACAGAACCTAATGGCTCAGGAACTTCCTATGCAGCGACTGGAATAAACACATTTACAATTGGCGCGAGTGCCGTCACGCTTTATGCGCAGTGGACAATTAGGTCGTTTACAGTTACATACGGTGCAAACGGAGGTACGGAAGGTTCAGTTCCACTTGATGTTGCTTCGCCTCACCAATACAACTCTGCAGTGACCGTGCTAAGCAATACCGGAAATCTTGGCCGGACTGGCTATACCTTTGCTGGTTGGAATACAGAACTTAATGGCTCTGGCACCTCTTTCACTGCATCAGGTTCAGAGTCATTAACCATGGGCGCAACCGCGGTAATTCTTTATGCTCAGTGGCTAATTGAGCCGGAATTTGCCGTTGCCCAAGCTGCCGCTGCCCAAGCTGCCGCTGAAGCCGCTGCTGCTGCAGATCTTGCCTCGAGAACTGTTACGGTCAATAATAAGTTTGCCGTGAAGGCACTCGCTCAACAAGTTGGTGTCCCGATCGTTTCGCCAAAAGCTAAGGTGACATTCAAGGTAGCTAGATCCTCAGCGAGAATATGTGCCAAATCGGGTTCCAAACTAAAGACCAAAAAAACTGGCAATTGCGTTGTGACATTTACGGTTCAGGAACCCAAACCTAAGGGTGGCAAGAAGCCAAAGGCAAAAAAGACAGTTAAGACATTAGTGATCCAATAAGGCTCGCGTATCACACCTCGCGTATCACACCTCGCGATTCACAGCACCATAGTTTCGTTGCGTAGCCGGCCATCCCGCAAGCGATTGATGCGTAACGGTTCAATGTCGATTGTGTGGGACTTGCCATCACATAATTCTTCGGCAATTAACTTCCCGACATATGGTGCCTGCATTACGCCATGACCTGAGAATCCACAAGCGTTAATCCAATTGGGTTCTTCTGGTAGGGCTCCTAAAATCGGGAAATGGTCAGGCGTGACTTCATAGGTTCCGGCCCATGCTCCAGATGGGTCTAGTGGAGCGTCAAGCAGCCACGGGAAACGATTTCCTGCCGTTTCTAATACTGTTTCCATCCAGTCCCAATCAACAGCAGTGTTATACCCGGCTGGTTCATCTGCTCGGGCTAGTCCAAACAATAAGCGCTCACCTTCGCTGCGTAGAAAAATTCCGGATTCCAAGTCAATTGTCATCGGATGAATTGGGGTGCTGTTAGGGGCGGTTGAATAGATATTGCGGCGCACATGTTGCACTGGGACATCAAAACCAGCGAGCTGGCCCGTTAGATTCGACCAACCACCTGCACAGTTCACAATGTAATCTGCTTCGTAAATAGCATCACCTGCCCGCACGCGCCAACCGTTTTCTGTTCGGGTGATTTCATCAACTTCAGTCTTCATGTGAAAAGTCGCACCTGAAGTCTTGGCCATTGCAATGTATGCCGTCGTGGCAAGGTAAGGATCTACTACCCCGTCAGCTGAGCCCCAAGTGACACCACCTAAGCCTTCTTGCACAAACGGAGTCTTTTGCTGAGCAGCTTGAAAACTTATGGATTCAACAGGTACGCCGTGTTCTTGTTGCAATGCGACATAACCAAGTTGGGTACCCCAATCCTTTTCGGGCACCAAATACATATATCCGGTTGGTCGATAACCAACATCAATATTGTGTAACTTCTCAAAGTCGCGATATGTCTGAATGCTTTCCCATGAAATCGTGACATTAAGTTCATCACTCCACTGTCCTCGTACCGAAGCAAAAGATCTGCCCGTACTTCCTTCTGCAGGAGCATCAAATTTTTCAAGAACAGTTACCTGCTGCCCGCGGGCGGCCAAGTGATATGCGCAGCTGGCTCCAATAATTCCTGCACCGATGACAATAACTCGATCTGGTTTTGTCACGACGCCTCCTGATGCTCTGAGCTTGTCCAACTTGGAAAGACTTGCAAAAACCATCTGCTACTTAAAGAACAATTACGACTTTACTGTTTCAAATCTAGGGCTACAGTGGTCTTGTTGCTACCTACTCCGAAAGATATTTAATGTCTAAAATTTTCAATCGGCTACACCACGTCTGCATAGTTGTTCTTGACATCAAGGCCACTGAGGCCTACTACGATTCCGTCGGAGTTGGTCCATGGCTTGACTACCCACCACTTGCTGATTACACCGAGTTAGAGGTTCCTTCAAAAGCGGGCTTTACCAGCATGAAGTATCGGTACTGCAACACCGAGAACATTCAACTTCAACTATGCCAGCCGAGCCCAGGAACTCCGCAAGCTGATTTCCTGGCCGCTCACGGGGAAGGTGTTTTCCATTTGGGTTTTGAAGTGGATGATGCCAACGTTGCTGAAGCTCAGGCAGTTGATGACGGAGTTGATATTTGGATGAGAGGACGTCGCACCGACGGCTCTGGGTTTACTTACTTCAAAACTCCCGGTGCTGGCGTAACGCTAGAAATTCGTCAAAGTCAAAAGTAATTCCGCTCGTGTGCACTTTGTGTTGCTTGCAAATTAACTAGTCAGCTGAGATGGGACTTAGAATATTCAAATGGCTACTAACCCAGATCGCGCCTCATTTTTCCCGGCAATTGAGAAAAAGCATGGCTTGCCGATGTCTTATTGGCACGATCAAATGAAGTTAATAAAGGATTTGAAGTATCCCGAACAAATTGCTTTCCTGCGGGAAAACCATGGCTTTAGTCAGGCACACGCAAATGCGTTAGTGCTTTACTCAAAAGGAAACACCACTTCTAAGCGCTTTAACACTATCGATGACTATCTGAAGCCACACGACGCCACAAAGCAGAAAACAGTCAAGGCGATTTTTAAGGCCATCAAGACAAAGTACCCAAAGATGGAAATTGTCATAGCTTGGAATCAGCCGATGCTTAAGCTAGGCGAAGACTACATTTTTGGTGTAAATGTTTTGAAGAATCACATCTTGATTGCTCCACACGATGGCGAAGCAATACTTTTAAAATTTGCCAAGCGACTTGAGCCGTATGAAGTATTAAAAAAGACTGTGCGAGTTCCAGTGGACTGGAAAGTTGATGTGAAGTTGTTGCAGGACTTGGCGGCAGCGCGGATTTCAGCACTTAAGAAATAGCACATTGAATCAAAATCCTTACTTGCAAGAGCTAAGTGCTCGCGACGAAATATTCATTTCATTTGTGTGCCTAGGAAACATTTGCCGCTCCCCTATGGCTGCGGCAATCTTTAGCAATCGAACTAAAGACTTATCTGGCCCGCGGGCAATTGTGGAAAGTGGTGGAACTTCGTCATGGCACATCGGCCAGGACGCCCACCCCCAATCCCGCAAAACTTGGGAATCAGCTGGCTATAACTACAGTCATCGTGCTAGCCAGTTCTCAATTCTTGATTTGGAGCGACTGGATTTAGTTCTGACGATGGATTCGGAAAACTTCGCCAATGTGACTGCACTTGCTACCAGTGATGCAGATTTGCAAAAGATCTTCCTAATGCGAGATTTCGATAACTCGATTCCATCTGGTGCTTCGGTGCCCGATCCTTACTCACAAGAGGATGCAGCCTACGAACATGTTCGGGAACTCCTTGAATCTGCCGTCGATGGTTTGATCGCCACGCTCTGGCCATAAGATAAGTGCCATAACTTGGACTCCTTTGAAAGGACCTGGAAATGGCACCGGTTCAGATTCGCAAACTTGTAACTTACGCAGAAGAAACTCGAATTGAAGGCGGCAAGGCTGCTGCCAATCCACTTCGAATGTATGCAGCTGCCGCAGTACTGACAAACCCATGGGCTGGTCGCGGATTTGTCGAAGACCTTAAGCCTGAGATTCATGATCTAGCACCACAGCTTGGCGAAATCCTAACTGCATCAATTTTGGAAATGACCGGATCTGGCGAAGCGGTTGAAGGTTACGGAAAGGCTGCGGTTGTTGGCACGTCAGGTGAAGTTGAGCATGCCTCGGCGCTGATTCACACTTTGCGCTTTGGAAATCACTACCGCACTGCGGTTGGAGCCACTAGCTACCTTTCATTTACTAACGTGCGCGGTGGACCAAACTGCCCAATTTCAATTCCACTAATGCATAAGGCTGATGAAGGTATGCGCTCGCATTACTTAACAATTCAGTTCTCAATTGTCGATGCACCAGGTCCAGATGAAATAGTTGTTGCCCTAGGTGCATCTATCGGTGGCCGACCGCATCATCGCATTGGTGATCGCTACCAAGATCTAAAAGATCTCGGAAGTAATGACAGCTAGTTTTACGCTTCCCGCATCAAGCATTTCGGGAATAACAAAAGCCGGTACTGCTTGGAGTCGTTGTGGCTCTGGTGAAACAGTCGTACTTCTACATGGCGTAGGCATGAACAAAAATGTTTGGGCGCCGCAAGTAAATATCTTGAGCGAATCTTTTGACGTGCTGGTTTATGACATGTGGGGTCATGGCGAAAGCGATTTACCCGATGGTGAATTAGCGCTGAGAGATTATGTGCAGCAACTTAGCGACCTAATGAGTGAGTTGCAGATTTCCAAGGCCCATATTGTCGGACATTCAATCGGAGCGTTAATCGCATTAACATTTGCCTGCAGGTATTCCGAAAACTGCAGCAGCGTTACTGCAATTACCGCTGTGTTTGATCGACCGGCCGAAAAAAGTAATGCAGTAAAGCAGCGAGCAGCTGAGATTCTTGATGATGGCAATGCCCGCAATGATGCCGAAACGTTAGAGCGTTGGTTTGACTCATTAGAAACAAATCCTTATTCCGAGGCAGCGATAGTTGCCAAACAGGCGTTAGCCGATGTAGATCCAATGGGTTACGCGCGAGCATATTCCGTTTTTGCAAATGTAAGTGGTATCGATTCAGAATCGCTTTCTGAGCTTTTGGTCCCGAGCCTGTTTTTAACTGCTGATGGTGACCCAAACTCAACTCCCGAGATGTCCCAAAAAATGTCAGAACTTGCTCCTAACGGTCATCTTGAAGTCATTTCTGGTCATCGCCACATGGTTACCCTTACTGCTCCTGAGGACATTTGTGAGTCTTTAGCCACATTCTTCAATTCCAGCTCCACAGTGTCAGATTTCCAATAAGGATTGAGTTATGAAGTTTTCATTATTTGCTCACATCGAACGCTATGACGATTCGGTATCGCACAAGCAGCTCCTAGACGAGCTAACCGAATTTACTTTGATGGCTGAAGCCGGTGGCATGGAAACTATCTGGATTGGCGAGCACCATGCAATGGAATACACCGTGGCCCCAAATCCATTTATAAATCTTGCATACTTGGCTGCCAAGACCACAACGATTCGTCTGGGAACCGGAAATGTAATTGCGCCGTTCTGGCATCCGATTCGGTTGGCTGGCGAAGCTGCGCTTTGTGATCTAGTGAGTAACGGTCGACTTGATCTAGGTATTGCGCGCGGCGCCTACATGTTTGAATACGAACGACTGATGCCTGGTTTGGATGCCATGGAAGCAGGACTTCGTATGCGCGAACTTGTCCCAGCAGTTCAACAGCTTTTGATTGGCAACTACACCCACGATGGTGAGTATTGGAAATTTGCAGAAACCACTGCCGTACCGCGCGCGATTCAAAAACCAATTCCAATTTGGATAGCCGCTCGTGATCCACATACTCATGATTTTGCTGTTGCGGCTGGTTGCAATGTGCAAGTGACGCCGTTAGCTAGTGGTGACGATGAGGTGCAGAACCTAATTGAAAAGTTCAATACGGCCTGCGCTGCCCATCCAGAAGTCCCTCGGCCAAAACTTATGCTTCTGATGCACACCTACGTGGCAAAGACAGAAGAGGAATTAATGAAGGGATCTGCAGCGCTACAAAAATTCTTTCTTTACTTCGGTAAGTGGTTTAAGGCTGAAGCTCCCATCAAAGATGGATTTATTGAGCCAATCACTCAGGCTGAGACTGATGCCCAACCAAATTATTCACCAGAGAATATGCGCAAAAACTGCCTAGTTGGAACCCCTGCCGAGGTAATTGCTCGAATCAAATCCTATGAAGACATGGGATATACCCAATTCAGTATCTGGCTAGATAGTGCCATGAGTTACGAACAAAAACGAGACAGCCTAAAGTTGTTTATTGACGAAGTAATGCCTGCGTTCGCATAAGGCAAACCTTAAGGAGTCCGTATGGCACTGGAAACTTTCCAACAATATATTGGTGGATCGTTTAGTGATGCTAACGAAACTTTCGACAGCATTGATCCAGCAAATGGAAACGTTTGGGCAAAAATGCCTAAAGCTACCGAAGCTGATGTTGATAGAGCAGTCCAGGCCGCTCACGTTGCTTTCACTTCCGGAGTCTGGCCAACACTGAACGCTAGTGCTCGCGGAAAATTGCTTTATAAACTTGCTGATTTAATGGCAGCTAACGCTGATGTGCTAGCCGAACTTGAAACACGAGACACTGGCAAGATTCGTCGGGAAACCCGCGCCGTAATTCTTTACATCTCGGAGTACTACCGATACTTTGCAGGACTTGCTGACAAACTGCAAGGCGCGCATTTTGATGTTGATAAACCCGACATGGAGGCTTACACCCGACGCGAACCAATCGGTGTTGTGGCTGCAATTGTGCCGTGGAACTCGCAAATGTTTTTATCGGCAGTAAAGCTTGCTCCGGCACTAGCTGCTGGTTGCACAGTTGTGCTGAAAGCATCCGAAGATGGTCCTGCTCCCCTATTGCAATTTGCCAAGTTAGTAGATGAAGCAGGTTTTCCACCAGGAGTCGTAAACATCATCACTGGCATGGGTGACTCGTGTGGCAAAGCACTGACAAGTCATCCGCTGATAGATCGCATTGCTTTTACAGGTGGTCCGAGTACAGCCCGACGCATCGTGGAAAACTCAGCAAATAACTTGGCTGCAGTTTCACTTGAACTTGGTGGCAAGTCACCAGTGCTGGTGTTTGAAGATGCGGACTTAGAAAGTGCTGCAAATGCAATTGTCTCTGGAATTTTTGCAGCAACCGGCCAGAGCTGTGTTGCCGGTTCGCGATTATTGGTGCATGAAAATGTGCACGCAAAACTTATGGAAATCTTGATTGCTAAAGCCCAGCGAATCAAAATTGGTGATCCGCAGGATTTGGAAACCGAGATGGGGCCACTTGCTACTCAGCGCCAGCTAATGCATGTGCAAGATGTCGTGGATCGTAGCGTGGCAGCCGGCGCAAAACTTGTTACAGGCGGAAATATTCCTGCCGATTTTACTAATGGCTTCTATTACGAGCCGACAATTTTAGATTGTGACAAGCCGGTTATCGCCTGTGTACAAGAGGAGATCTTCGGACCAGTTCTGAGCGTCTTGAAATTCAAAGACGACGCCCAAGCACTTTCACTAGCCAATGACAGTGAGTATGGCCTGGCATCTGGGGTATTTACCAAAGACATCGGGCGCGCCCACCGGTTCGTGAAATCCTTGCGAGCGGGAATTGTGTGGGTAAATACCTACCGCATGATTTCGCCGATGGTTCCCTTTGGTGGTTACGGTCAAAGCGGAACTGGCCGCGAAGCCGGTGCTGAATCAATCTTGGATTACACCCGCACGAAGTCAGTATGGATTAACACCAGCGAAGCGCCAATCAGCGATCCATTCATAATGCGCTAATTAAGAACTACAAAGTCCTTAGTGTCTTCAGAAATTACCGTGCCATCTTGGGCTGAAGTATCAAATACCCGCAAGGTGTAATCTCCTACCGCTAGTGTTCCTAGATCGATGGTCCATTCAGATCTATCTGGGCAAGCAGTCTTTGCTGTTGTCGCCCCAGATTGCACGATCGCATCGCCTTGGGAAAGTTCCCAAGCCACATTTGCTTCAAAGGTGCAGGCAGATCCAGAAATTGTTACTGGGCTAACCAAGTCACTTTTATCCAATAAGTCAATCCAGACACTTGCCAGAACTTCGTAGTCCAACCCTCGAGTAAAAGCTTTGGTTGCATCTACATGTCCAGCAATACTTTCAATAGGTTTGCCATCAACGATTATGTTGACTGAAGTGATCGTTGGGTCGTTGGCGGTCAACGTCCAAACGATTTGATCAATTGCTCGTTGTTCGGTTTCTGAACCAAAAGAAATACGGCCAAGTTGGAGATCCACCGTTGCCGTATCTCCAAGTCTGGTTACCCCATTTATTTTGGTTCCGTTGTTCCAAAGAGTTTTGTGGTCGCCATCAAATGGTGGCAACTGCCCATCAACTAACATCACCAGCGCATTTAACCCTTTGTCGTCGCCTAACTCGTTTTCACTCGCACTAACTTGGTGCACTTCTTGAAACAGGCGAAATCCACTCAAAGTCTCGCCAACGAAATAGAACACATAATCTTCCAGAACATCTGGTGATGAACTCTCAGTACTCGTAGCAGAAGTTGGTGATGCGGAAGTATCTATGTTTGGTTGCGTAGCACAGCCAGCAACTGTGATTACGACCACAACTGGAAGAAGAATTCGTTTAACGAATGAGTTAACCATCCTGCCCACCTCTCGCTTTAAGCCTAACTTCCAACAAACGCCGCCATAACCAGGTCGTGACTGCAACAATTCGAATATCAACTACTTGAGGAGTCGAGTTGGCTAACGCAATTCGACGAGCGCTTCCATCTATCGAGGACTTCCGCGAAATGGTGCGCACCCCACGTGCAGACCTCATAGCTGGTCTGAGTGTTGCCGTTGTGGCACTTCCGCTGGCGCTGGCATTTGGAGTCAGTTCCGGAGTTGGCGCTGCGGCTGGGATTTCCACTGCCATTGTTGCCGGAATTACTGCAGCCCTGTTAGGTGGCAGTCGAGTTCAAGTCAGTGGACCAACTGGCGCAATGACTGTGGTGCTAATTCCGATTGCTGCAAAATTTGGCCCGGAAGCAGTCTTTGCTGTTGGGTTCATGGCCGGAATCATTTTGCTCGTTCTAACTTTTAGCGGAGCGGCGCATGCAATGCGCTACATACCGGCAAGCGTGATCGAAGGATTTACTCTGGGCATTGCCTTCCTAATTGGATTACAACAGATCCCAATGGCACTTGGTATTAAAGGTGACTCTTCGTCGGTTGTGTTATCCGCGCTGCACGCAGTGAGGCACTGGTTGGCGGCACCGACTTATGCGAACATCACGATTGCGTTGGGAAGTGCAGTATTCATATTGATTATCGCCAAACTTAGACCGGCCCTGCCTGCCGGCATCATCTCGGTCGCTGCTGCCACGGCTGTAGTTGCCTACTTCAAACTAGATGTTGCAACGGTTGGAAGTATTCCATCAAGTTTGAATTGGAATGGGCTACCAAATTTTGCAGATCTGGATTTGGTTCCACTACTAATTCCTGCGTTATCTGTTGCGGGATTAGCAGCCATCGAAGGGTTGCTTTGCGCATCTGTAGCAGATTCAATGGCAGATTTAACTCCACATAATCCCCATCAGGAGCTGCTAGGTCAAAGTGCTGCCAACCTTATTGCGCCGCTTTTTGGAGGTGTCCCTGCTACTGCTGCTATCGCACGGACCGCTGTCAATGTGAGAAGTGGAGCGCAAAGTCGACTGGCGGCATTAAGTCATTCGCTGATTCTTTTTCTTTGTGTTGCGATTGCCAGTAATTTGGTTTCCCAAATTCCATTGGCGGTACTGGCCGGAGTTTTGGTCGCCACAGCAATTCGCATGGTGGATGCCAGAAAACTACAGACTTTGATTTCCGAAACTCCGCACCATTTAGTAATTGTTCCGGCCACCGCTTTTGCCACCTTGTTTCTGGATCTCGTTGAAGCCGTAACAATTGGGGTTCTGGTTGCCTTTGTGCTTAGTGCCTTACAAAGTCGTAGGAATCGCGAAGCTGGTGAAGCGGAAGTTGAAGTAATTGAGGCTGCCGTTTACCATGCAATTCACCAGGATGATCTGGAATAGACTTTCTCGCAGGAGGAAACGACATGGCTGAATTGGTCTTTTTCACAGGCACTATGGATTGTGGTAAATCAACCCTTGCTGCCCAAGTTAATTACACTCATGCCAGTCGTGGTCGGCGCGGCATAGTTTTTACTCGGAATGATCGCGCCGGAGCAGGCGTGCTTTCTAGTCGGTTAGGCCTAGAAGTTTCCGCAACTGAAGTAACTGATGACACAGATTTCTTTGAGCTGGCAATTTCTCAAAACTCAAAATCAGATCCGTTGGACTTTTTCATTTGTGATGAAGCACAGTTCTATACCCGCAACCAAATTGATCAACTAGCGCACGTTGTGGACGACCTTGACATTGATGTTTTTGCCTTTGGAATTGCGAGTGATTTTAGAACTGAATTATTCCCTGGTTCAGCTCGGCTATTTGAATTAGCTGATCGGATCCAGATTCTGCAAGTAGAGGCCTTGTGCTGGTGTGGTCGTCGCGGCACTCACAATGCACGAACTTTGGATGGCGTAATGGTCACCGAAGGTGAACAGGTAGCGGTCGGCGATACTGCCAGCGAATCCGGTGTTGTTAGTTATGAAGTGCTTTGTCGACGACATCACATGGCGGCTATGCCACTAAATCATTCGGCGGACTAATCTTTCTTTGACCGCGAAAGCAGTCCAATTAGGCCAATTCCGGCAGCTGCTGCTGCGACAACTCGCTCAACTCGCACCGATCCATCTTCAGCTATGAAAAATGCGCTTGTGGCATCCAGACCGCGGGCAGCTACGTTACCTGGCTTCACATAGTTCTCTAAGTCAGAAACGGTTTTCGTCAGGTTTTCGCACGTGGCATTGATTTCGGATGCGATTGCATCCGCGGTCCGCTTTTTACCCACTCGATGTGTTCCTGACATGTCCTCCAGCCTACGAGTTAGGCGCTAATTCTCAGAATTGACTGCGCTTCGCCCTGCACATGCGAGCACCTAAGTCATGGGTTATTCTTATTGCAAAGAGTTCGCAATAAGGAGATCTATGGCAATCGCAGCCGATATCAGCCCAAAGACCAAAGTTAAGCTTCGTGACCGCTTAACCAAGGCGGAGTGGCGCCGGATGTATGCGATGTTTGGTTTCATCCTGCTGCTTCACGTTGCTGGTATTTCTCTAATGTATTTTGCAACCAAGGGCAACTATGTACTTTCTGATGGATCACTCTTTGGCTGGGGCACGGCGCTTTTAGCTTATGTTCTGGGCATGCGGCACGCTTTTGATGCCGATCACATTTCTGCGATCGATAACACGACTCGAAAGTTAATGAGTGAAGGCCAGCGCCCACTTGCTGTTGGCTTCTTCTTCTCGCTTGGGCACTCCTCGGTTGTAGCTGCACTTGCTTTATTGCTTAACTTCGGAATCCAATCACTTGGGTCACAGCTAAAAGACGATAATTCTCAGTTGCACCACTACACCAGCTTGATCGGCACTACTATTTCAGGAATTTTCCTGATGTTGATTGCGATTTTGAATTTCATCGTGCTTTCGTCGGTTGTAAAAATATTTATTGACATGCGCAAAGGCATGTATGACGAAGCCGAATTAGAAAAGCACCTAGATTCCCGCGGTCTATTGATGAGATTTTTTGGTCCAATTGCCCGGCGCATAGATAAGTCCTGGAAAATGTACCCGCTGGGAATTTTATTCGGCCTTGGATTTGATACTGCAACCGAAATCGGTTTATTAGTTCTGGCTGGAACTTCAGTCATTGCAGGATTGCCTTGGTGGGCAATTATTAGTTTGCCTTGTTTCTTCGCTGGTGGCATGAGCCTGTTGGACACAATTGATGGATCGTTCATGAACTTTGCTTACGGCTGGGCATTCTCAAAGCCAGTGCGCAAGGTCTACTACAACATTGTTATTACTGGATTATCTGTTGCCGTAGCTTTCTTTGTTGGTGGACTAGAAATCTGCCAAGTTATCGCCGAGCAATTATCGCTAACTGGGCCATTTTGGGACTATGCAAATTCATTTAACTTAAATGCTGCTGGATACATAATCGTTGCTGTCTTCGCAGTCGTCTGGATCGCTGCGCTTCTTATTTGGAAGTACGGTCGCATCGAGGATCGCTGGCACGAAAAAGCACATGCAGCTCAACTAGAACGTGGCGAGAAAGTTGACCACGTGGCCGCGGGCATCGAATTAGGCCCGATTGGAAATGCCTTTGTAATCGATAACGAGGACGACTCAAAATAAGACATCTCGCCATTGAAGCCGGGTGGCGCGCACTAGTGTTTACCAGTTTGGCTTCTGGACCCGATTATGAATTTCGGGCCAATTCCTGACAGAATAGAGCCCACGTGCGGGAGTGGCGGAATTGGCAGACGCACCAGATTTAGGATCTGGCGCCTTCGGGTGTGGGGGTTCAAGTCCCCCCTCCCGCACCATAATAAGTAGATGGCTTACAACTTTAGTAATCAGGTTTTTGTTATCACTGGCGGAGCTGGCGGCATCGGCTCAAAATTGGCCCAAGATTTTGCAAGTAAAGGTGCCCAAGTAGTCGTAGTTGATTTAAATTCTCAAAAAGCTGATCTGTTGGTTGCTTCGCTTCCAGGATCAAACCACTTAGCCATCGCAGCCGACTTAACTAATCGAAGTTCAATTGATTCAATCTTGAATCAGATTTCAGATAAGTATGGCCACATTGATGTTTTGATTCCAAATGCGGCAATAACGACCACCGATCGCTTTGACGTTAGAACAGTGGAAAGCATTGAGACTGAGCTCGACATAAATCTTGTCAGCCCACTTGTCCTGCTGCGAAAAGCAATTCCACTTCTTAAAAAATCCAAAGACCCTCGAGTAATCGTTACTGTTTCGCTAGGCGGAATTTTCCCACTGGGTGAAACTCCGATGTATACCGCTTCAAAGTTTGGATTGCGTGGCGCCGTACTTTCAATTGGTATGGACATGGCAGCAAAGGGTATCAAAGTAGGTGCCGTACTGCCATCTGCAACTGATACTCCAATGTTGCATCGCGAAGCTATCGAAGGTGGCAACTCGCTTCAATTCATGGATCCGCCACAGTCAACTGACGCGGTATTGAAATGTTTCTTAAAAATGCTGGATAAGCCAAAGTTTGAGCGTTATCCAAAACCTAGCGAATCGTGGTTGGTTCGAGTTGCAATGTTGTCACCAAACTCATTGCCAAAGCTGATGCCACTATTCCGCGGTCGTGGTGAACGAGGACATATCAAGTTCTTAAAGGAATTGGAAAGTCGAGGTATTGCAAGGCGCGATGGCGATACTTGGGCTTTAGTTTCAGACGATTAAATCTTTGCTTTGACCGGGGCGTAGGTTGCATCGTCCACAGTGGTGAAACCAAATTTGTCAGTCAGGTAAGACAGATATTCCCGATATGTTGTGACATCAATGTAGTTGGTGTGACGATTGCTCTCGATGTATTCATGCCCACCTGATAGATCAGGTTCATCGGTGGCCTTCATTTCATTCCACGCTTGCAGATTCTCACCGGTTTCCCGCATTCGAATATCCATCAAAACCAGTTGAGCCATATCTTCGAATCGCTTATAACCAGCATCGGCAAATTCAGCGAAACCAATGAAATACAAACTCGGCTTACTTCTAGCAAATAGGCGTAAGTAAAGATCAGGTCTTCCATTTGTCCAGGAAGTAGCAGAGTCATCTAGAAATGGCACCGAGTAGTTATAGCCCGTCGCCATGATTACTTGATCGAGATCTTCGTGTGAGCCATCCACGAACTCAACTCCAGTTGCGGTGAACTTGGCGACATCAGATTTTGCCATCAGATCGCCGTGAGCAAGGTGATGAATGACCTGGGTATTCATGATCGGATGACTGGTTAAAACGTCATGATCTGGTGCGGGAAGGCCTAGTCGAGTTAGATCGCCAACGAGGGTGTCAATTAACTTATTCGCATCGCCACCAATTGAAACACCCTTTGGTGGATCCACAATTCCAGACAAAAGTGCATCTGTTGGAATGCCAAAGATATGTTTCGGTACGTAGCGATATCCACGGCGAACCGAAAGGAATGCCGCGTCCGCATTGCGAGCAGCATCACAAGCAATGTCGACACCCGAGTTACCTGCGCCAATAACAAGGACCCGCTTTCCCTTTAGATCGCTGCCATCACGAAATTCAACCGAATGCGAAATCTTGCCTTGGAAATCTTGGGCACCTGGGATTTCTGGAATATTTGGAAACCAGTTAGTTCCAGTTGCGACAATAAGGCCGTCGAAAATCTTGGTTTCTCCAGTTGAAAGTTCGACTTCCCAGCGATCATTTTGAATCGACGTTGCGGACTTTACCGAGGTATTAAGTTGAACTTTTTCCGATAGGCCAAAAGCGTTGGCAAAGCTTCGGATGTAATCACGAATTTGTTTCCAAGTTGGGTAGTCCGGGTAGTCTGCTGGCATTGGATATCCGACAAAGCCACTGGTGTATTTAGAGCTAATGAAATGCGCGCTTTCATACATGGGTGAACCTGGGTTATCGATATCCCAAATACCACCAACATCTTGGTGCCTTTCATACCAATGAAAATTCACACCTTCATTAGTCAAAGCTCTCGCCATAACCAGGCCAGCTGGTCCAGCCCCAACTAGACAATATTGCTTCGCGTAATCAATTGGTGGATGCGTTTCTTGCGTTCGACGTAATCCGCGTAATTGCGAGGCAGCAAGCCGGGCATAAATGGCCGGATTATTGGCTTTTAAGTGCAGGCCCTTTAATACTCCGACAAATCCAACTAGCAACAGTGAATACGGCGCAAAATTTACTGCTGGATTATTTGTACCCGTCAAAATTTCATAATTAGTTGCGGCAAGAAAGAATGCACTGGTCAAGCCAATGAACCCAATTAATGGCGCGATTGTGCTTTGCCATAATTGCCGGTCATTGCGGTTTCTAAAAAACGCAACTACTGAAAGTGATGCTGCAGCTTGCAGGGCAATGATGCCTAGAGTTCCCATGCCGATAAAACTTGCGGCAAAGGCTTTATATGGGTCAAGGCCGCTTATCGCAAAGATAATAACTATCAAGGTAGAAAAAGCGGTGACGGTCAGGCTAGCGATATGTGGGCTAAAAAATTTTGGATGATACTTTGCAAAAACCTGAGGCATAATCGATTCTCGGCCTAATGCAAATAAGTACCTACTTGCTGCGTTGTGCAGGGCTGAATAACTTGCCAGCACGCTGGTACACAGCAGTACAGCAGCAACGCTGTAAACCAGTTCCCCGCCATATTGATTTATCAGGTCTAGTACGAATTCGCCACCACTTGCCTGGGCGTTAGCCTTTATGTTTTCTACGCCCGCGGCGCCAACAATCATCCAACTGATTAATACATAGAAAAGTCCAACTGAAGTGACGGCGATGTAAGTTGCGCGAGGAATGCTACGTTCTGGATCTTTAGTCTCTTCGCCATAAAGCGCAGCAGATTCAAATCCGATAAAGCTAGTAAACGCAATTATTAGAGCAATGCCAATTGGGCCGGAAGTAATTTCACTTCGACTAAATGATTCGATTGGAAAGGTCGCTAGTTGCTTTGATCCAATTACTAAAAAGGCAAACAGCGTAAGGATTGCAAATTCCGCAATCATTAATACGCCTAACACTTTTGAGGAAAGATCAACGCTTCGGTAACCCAGTAGCCCAACAATGACTACTCCAATGCCAGAAAATACAAACCAAGGGATTTCCGGGCCGCCAGCACCAATTACTAATTGCTCCATGAAGTAACCGAAGCCACCAGCCAAGCCGATCGCCATTGCGGTGTAAGCAGTTAGTGCAACATAAGCTGCGCCAACTCCTGTGGGTTTCCCAAGCGCGCGAGCTACATAGGTATAAAAGGCTCCTGAATTAACCACTCGCCTACTCATCTGCGCGTAACCGATAGAGAAACACAGTAGTACGCCTAAGGCAATTACAAAGGCAACCGGAAGCGCCGCACCATTGCCATACATCAAGCCAATCGGAACATTTCCAACCATCGCAGCCATTGGTGCGGCGGCGGCAATAACTATAAAAACTACTCGTCCCGTTGATAGTGATCGACGTCCCTGACTCGAGCTCATCACTATCCTTCCTTCAAAAGTTGCGCTAACTTTCGCAGTGCAATGCCACGGTGACTTATTTCATCTTTGTCTGAAGCAGACATTTCTGCAGTTGTTTTAGTAAATCCGTCCGGCACGAAAATTGGATCATAACCAAAGCCATTTGAGCCTCTTGGTGCGGTAAGTAAGGCACCCGGCATGGAACCGAGGCTGACAAACTCTCGACCATCAGGAAATACTGCAACTGCAGCGCATTGAAATTGAGCCCCGCGTTGCCCTTCTGGAACCGAAACTGTTTGCGCTAAAACTAAATCAACATTGGCCCGATCTATGTTTTCGGTAGCTCCGGACCAACGAGCAGACAGCACGCCAGGGCTTCCCTCGAGCGCATCTATGCAAATACCTGAGTCATCCGCAATCGCAGGCAAACCGGTGAAATTGCAAAGTGCACGAGCCTTCAACAGGGCATTGCCTTCAAAAGTATTTTCGGTTTCTTCAACTTCTGGTGCATCTGGAAACTTATCAACCGTCAGTAGCTCAAATTGCAGATCTAGTTCTAGCAAGATTCTTTCAAGTTCAACAGCTTTATGTTGATTTCTTGTTGCTAGCACAATTTGCATGATTACTTTTTAGTACTCAATGGTGTGGCAAGAGCAGCTTTTTGTTTGGCAGTCAATTCGACACAGCCAATAGTGGCTAAGTCAAGAAGTTCGTTTAGCAACCCACGGTCAAATGGCTCGCGCTCTGCAGTGCCTTGCACCTCAACAAATGCGCCAGAGCCAGTCATGACTACATTCATGTCGGTGTCTGCGCGAACATCATCGTCGTAGTGCAAATCCAAACATGGCTTACCGTCAACAATTCCAACTGAAACAGCTGCGATTGAATCTCGCAGCACCACAGCATCTTTGGCAATTAAACCTGAACTACGCGCCCATTCGATTGCGTCGACAACCGCAACATATGCACCTGTGATCGCAGCCGTCCTGGTGCCACCGTCAGCTTGCAGAACATCACAGTCGATCATGATGGTGTTTTCGCCAAGTGAGGACATGTCCAATACTGATCGCAGGCTGCGCCCGATCAATCTTGAGATTTCATGAGTACGGCCGCCAAGTTTGCCTTTGACGCTTTCCCGATCACTTCTAGTGTGAGTAGCTCGCGGCAACATTGAATACTCAGCCGTTAACCAACCCTCGCCACTTCCTTTTTTCCAACGCGGCACACCTTCACTAAATGAAACAGCGCAAAGTACTCGGGTGGCACCAAATTCAACTAGGACGCTGCCTTCGGCATGGTCTAGCCACTGGCGATTGAAAGTTACATTACGAAGTTGGTCCGCTGAACGGCCATCTGAGCGATTATTCACGTATCCGACTCTATTGCACTTGCCGCTTGCTAAAGCGAAGCAACCTCGACTACCTCAGGACCCAAGAATCGCCTAGCTAATTGCGTAAATGGTTTGCCAGTAGCAAAGAATTGATGCTTTGGATCAGGCAAGGATTCATCGCGCAATAAATCAAGTTCTACCAAAGTTCGATAAACATCTTTGGCAGTTTCTTCGGCGCTGGAAACAAGTGTGATCTTGTCCCCTGCGATCATCGAAATCACGCCAGTTAAAAGTGGGTAGTGCGTGCAACCTAAAACCAAAGTATCAATGTCAGCATTCAAGATTGGAGTTAAATACTCGCGTGCAACTGACGTAAGTTCGGTGCCATTAGTAATTCCGGCCTCAACGAATTCTACGAATCTTGGGCAAGCTTGGCTTTCTAATGTGATTTGCGGTGCTGCCGCAAATGCATCCGCATAAGCGCCGCTAGTTATTGTGGCTGAAGTTCCGATTACTCCAACTCGACCAGTACTAGTGGCAGCAACTGCTCGGCGAACTGCTGGCTGAATAACCTCTACAACCGGAACGGAGTATCGTTCCCGGGCATCTCGAAGCACAGCAGCACTTGCTGAGTTGCAGGCGATAACCAACATCTTCACATCGCGCTCAACGAGAGAGTCCAATACATCAAGGGCGAGCTCGCGCACTTGAGCAATTGGACGGGGGCCGTAGGGTCCATGTGCCGTATCGCCAACATAAATCAGGGGCTCATGTGGCAATTGATCCAAAATAGCGCGCACTACGGTTAATCCGCCGACGCCAGAATCCATCACACCAATTGGACGATCATTCACAAGTTAAGAGTAATCTGACACAGTGACCAGTTCTCGCACCAGACCACTTCCAATTACTGGAATCGCTGTGTTGTCAGCAGTTGCCTCAACTTTTTACTTTGTAATTGGCGTGGTTTTAGTGCTAAATCCTAAGTTTGATGCCATTGGCGGGAATTCAGCTGCTGCACTGTCAACTCCTAGTCCGTTTGAGCTCATTGCTGGAATTTGTTGCATCACAATGGGGTTTGTCTACATCTGGATCATTCGGGAACTGCTCGCGAAATCCCAAATTGCTTACGTGCTAATCCAAACGATAGTAATCATAAATATTTTGTTTTCTCTCTTTAGATTGCCACTGGGTCTAATTACCCTCACGATGAATTTGGCAGTTCTGTATTTCCTCCGCACAAAATCTTCGAAAACCTGGCTTTCCGGCGAATAGTTATTGCAAGGCCTTCGCAACTAAGTAATGGTGTCAGGAAATTTCTGGGTAATTGCAGCAAACTGAACATGGCGAGAAGAACTCTGGTAATTGATTTAGAATTAAACTATCCAACCCCGCGAAAGTATAAAAATGTCTGTAGCTGTAAGTATTCCCACGATTTTGCGTTCCTATACAAATAACGCAAAGTCAGTCACCGCCCAAGGCCAGACTTTGGAAGAAATAATTACAGACCTTGAATCGCAGTTCCCAGGAATTTCAGGACGCCTAGTCGAAGATGGTAAATTACGCAGATTTGTAAACATCTACATCAATGATGAAGATGTGCGATTCACGGGCAATCTGGATGCTGCCGTTGCCGCAGGAGATTCGGTTACCGTATTGCCTGCCGTTGCTGGTGGCTGATTTCGCAAATGCGCTTTAACTCACTGCTGGATTCGGTAGGAAATACTCCCCTGGTTGGATTGCCTAACTTGTCACCTTCGGCAGATGTTCGACTTTGGGCAAAGCTAGAAGATCGAAACCCGACTGGCTCAATCAAAGACCGGGCTGCGCTTGCCATGATCGAAGCTGCCGAAGCAGACGGCAGTTTGACTCCTGGTTGCACAATCTTGGAGCCAACAAGTGGCAACACCGGGATCTCACTTGCAATGGCATCACGCCTTAAGGGCTACAAACTTATCTGTGTCATGCCAGAAAACACCTCTCCTGAGCGCACGCAACTTTTAAATATGTGGGGCGCTGAAGTTCGATACTCCCCAGCTGCTGGTGGTTCGAATGAAGCAGTGCGTGTAGCAAAGAATTTGGCTAGCGAAAATCCCGATTGGGTGATGCTCTACCAATACGGAAACCAAGCAAATGCCGACGCGCACTACCGCGGCACTGGACCAGAGATCTTGGCAGACTGTCCGACAATTACGCACTTTGTTGCCGGACTTGGTACGACGGGAACTTTAATGGGTGCCGGTAGATACTTGCGCGAACACAAGCCAGATATTGCAATTGTCGCTGCTGAGCCGAGATACGGTGAGCTGGTTTATGGCTTGCGCAACCTTGATGAAGGTTTTGTTCCGGAACTTTATGACGAGTCAGTTCTGACAACTAGATTTTCTGTTGGTCCACTTGAAGCAGTTTCTAGAACTCGCGAGCTACTGAATCGTGAAGGTATCTTTGCTGGCATTTCTACGGGAGCAATTTTGCACGCTGCGCTAGGTATGGCAACTAAAGCAGTAAAAGCTGGAGAAAAAGCTGACATTGTTTTCATAGTTTGCGACGGTGGTTGGAAGTATCTATCAACCGGCGCATACGAAGGTACCTTAGAGTCTGCTTCCGAAGCGCTCGATGGCCAACTTTGGGCCTGAGGACTTTAGTTAATTACAATTTCTTCTTCGGTGATTTCTTCATCGACAATTCGGTATGACCGCAACTCGTAAGGGCCTTCGCCGTTACCAGTTTCCCTCGTAGAGACCAAAACATAATGTGCGAACGGTTCTGCGGCATACGCCACATCGGTACGGGATGGGTAGGCCTCGGTCGCAGTGTGTGAATGGTAAATAACTACCGGGTCTTCGTCATTGGCATCCAGTTCGCGATAGAGCTTAAGTAAGTCCGATGAATCAAACTCATAAAATGTTGGTGACCGGGCTGCGTTAATCATTGGGATGAACCGGGTTGGCTGATCGCTCCCAGTTAGCCCAGCAATCACGCCGCAGGCTTCGTCTGGATGGTCCCTGCGGGCGTGCGCCACCATCAGGTCAACGAGATCTTGCGAAATCGTAAGCATGATCGGGCAAATCTCCTAAAAAGCATTGGATTTACCAATATTAGCCTGAAAATCTGGGTGTTTGGGTTGCAAGTCTCCTCAGACAAGAGCACGCTGGGGTAAGCAAGAAAATGTTGACTCGGCAACAAGTTAATAGAGCTGACTCGGCGGCTCCCTACAAAAGGAGCAAGTACTTCATGGATGGAATCTATGACGTAACAACTCTAACCGCTGGGCAATACTCAGCAGTTAGCAATATCTTGTCTTTTGGCTTTGCATCAATGCTAGCCACGACAATTTACCTTTACCTTAGCCAAGCGCGCGTACTTCCTAAGTACCGTCAGGCAATCGTAATTTCAGGAACTGTAACTCTAATTGCGCTTTACCACTACTGGAGAATCTACGATTCATTCGCAGCCTCACATGCTGGTGAAGCAGTATTCAACGAGGCTTACCGCTACGTGGACTGGTTACTAACTGTTCCATTGTTGCTACTAGAAACGATTGCTGTATTGGCACTGCCAGCTGCAAATCGTAAGTCTCTTATCGCACGTCTAGTTCCTGCATCAGCAGCAATGATCATCCTTGGTTACCCAGGTGAAGTCGCTGCAGACATGGGTCCAAAGATGGTGTGGGGTGCACTTTCAACAATCCCATTCTTGTACATCCTGTACGTATTGTTCGTTGAGCTAACAAAGTCGCTAGACAAGCAGCCTGCTGAAGTATCAGCAACTGTTAAGCGTCTACGTCTGTTGCTTATCGCAACTTGGGGTGTCTACCCAATCTCCTACTTGATGCCAGTACTTGGTGTTGATGGAGCTAACGCATTCGTTGGTCGTCAGATCGGTTACACCGTTGCTGACGTACTAGCTAAGTGTCTCTTTGGTCTAACGATCTACAAGATCGCTCGCCTAAAGAGTGCCGCTGATGATGCTTCATACGCATCTGCAGAAGGTATGCACTAAACATTAATTAAACAAAAACCCCCTAGTTTTTCTAGGGGGTTTTTGTTTGCCCTAGGAAAGGGCATCGAGCAATGTGCCTTGCAAGTACGTCAAGTAGTTATAAAGGTTGATTCCCGGTTCGTCCACATCAAAATCGATTTCACGTTCATCGGCTATTTCAAGTCGAGTTCCTAGTACTAGGCGAACGTCATTAATCGCTTTCAGCCAGGATTGCGCTTGGACTGGCGTGACTGCAGACTTTCCAGATATGTCCATCAACATCAGGCGCACATCATTTAGTGCATCCATTTTGGCCTGGCGCAAGTCTTGCTCGGTAAACCTACGAAAGTCAGCACTGGCATGCTCATCTTCGGAATAGCCATCTGGAAATAAGCGTGCCAATGCCGGGTCTTCGGAAATCTGAGTTGATCCGTCCATGTTTAGCATCCGTGCTAGCGGGTCTGCATTCTTATCAAAATTTGGCACTTGAAGTAAGTCATCCATTTGTTCAAAGATCTGAGACAAAACCTGCTTTTCGGCATCATCAAGTTTGAGGCTGATCCGCCCACCAATTCCGGACTTAAACAACTAATCGTCCTTCTGCAAGGTTGCCCAGAGGCCATAGGAATGCATGGCGGCTACATCGCGTTCCATTTCTTCCCTAGTGCCAGAACTAACTACCGCTCTACCTTTTTCGTGAACATCCAACATCAATTTTTCAGCTTTTGGTTTGTCATACCCGAAATGGGTTTGAAAAACGTAAGTTACATAAGTCATCAAATTAATTGGGTCATTCCAAACTAAGGTAATCCAGGGCCGATCGGTTAGAACATCAAGTTCCACATCTTCGATTGGCATTGCGCTCATGATTTAAGTGTCTCACGAAGGACTTGAGAAAAATAGGCATAAAACTAGGGCTAACTCAGATGAGCTAGCCCTAGTTTTTAGAAGTACGTTACTTTTTGGCCAAACTACGAAGTTGGAATGAGCCAACAATTTCCATGACACCCAAAATGATCAAGAAGATCGCAATTACCTGAGTGACCGTAACCAAAGATGCAACTGGGTTGTTGATTGCAATTATGCCCGCTAGCAAGGTAACTATTCCCATGAAGATTGCCCAGCCACGGCCAGGAGCTCCCTTGGAAGCAAGACCAGCTACAAGTTCCGCCATGCCACGGAAAATAAAGGTGATACCCATGAAGATTGCAGCTAGTTCAACTTTGTCGATGATTCCACCGTTAAAGAAGATGACTGCCAAAATCACGGACAGTACACCGCTGATAAGCATTAGAGTTTTACCAGAGCCATCAGAGCCACTACTTAGTGCCCGAATGATTGTTCCAATACCGCTAACGAATAGCCATATGCCAAAGAACAAAATCAAAGTTGCAGTTGCAGATACTGGGTTGTTAAGTGCCATGAAACCAATCACGATGGATAGGGCGCCGAGCACGAGTAGTAGCCACCACTTTTTACCAAAAGCCATTAAGGCATCTTCAGGGGCTGTTGTGTTACTTGTCATTTTTTTCTCCCGTTAAATAGGTCGTAGACAAGATTTTAGACGCGATAAGTCCGTTTACCTTGGATTTGTGGGATGAAAAGCAGGGCAAAAAGTGAGGAAACTCCACAAATTAGCCACATTTCCACAAAAGTTTGGCTACTTAGCGTGTGTTTTAAGGTAGCCAAACCTAGGACTGCTCCGGTAATTGAAGTAATGAGAATAGTGCCAAAAGAATCTGACATTTGCAATGACGCACTATGCCGAGCGTGATCGGCTTCAGGTGACTTATCTAGCATCATGCCGCCAAGAGTTGGGAAACATATTCCCATTCCAAAAGCTGCCGCGCCGCAAGTCAAACTTGCTGC
>WLPX01000013.1 GCA_009698575.1 Actinomycetota bacterium | reverse complement strand
GTCCCAGTGTGGCCGGTCGCCCTCTCAGGCCGGCTACCCGTCGTTGCCTTGGTGAGCCATTACCTCACCAACAAGCTGATAGGCCGCGAGCCCATCCCTAACCGAAAAACTTTCCAACCCAGAGGATGTCCTCCAGGCTCATATCCGGTATTAGCACTCCTTTCGAAGCGTTATCCCAGAGTTAGGGGCAGGTTGCTCACGTGTTACTCACCCGTTCGCCACTAATCCACCGAGCAAGCTCGGCTTCATCGTTCGACTTGCATGTGTTAAGCACGCCGCCAGCGTTCGTCCTGAGCCAGGATCAAACTCTCCGTTAATGTCTTTGTTCCAGCTCGAAGGCTGGGACACATCGAAGAGATGTATCACTGGCAATAGACAAATAAGCTGATCTGCTTATGTTGTTAATTACCAAAGGAATTTCCGATTGGGATGGCAAAAGCCACCCAATACGGGGTTTTGGTATTGACTTGTGGCACGCTGTTGAGTTCTCAAGGTACGAACGCGCAAGAATTCTTCCCAATTTTGTTGGGTCGTTTTCAGGGCGACTTTCCTAACTTAGTCATATCGGGGTTTCGGGTCAAATCCGATTCCCTTTAAATAAGCGAGGTTTTAGTTGTCTTGCTTGATGAAACCTAGACCATTACTGGGTTTTTTACAAATCCGCCTAAGTTCATCAAGCTATCGGCCGAAATGCTGAAGTTCTGAAAGAGTTAAAAAACCCTATTTAGTAAGGGAAATTCCGCCGAATGTGCGCTTGCCGCGGCGAAGGACTAACCACTTACCGTGCAAGAAATCATCACTACTTACGGTCGCATTTTCATCAGTTACTTTCACATTGTTAACTGAGACGCCGCCTTCGGCAATTGCGCGGCGTCCTGCGCCATTACTTGCAACTAACTCACATGCAACTAACAATTCCGAAACTGTTGGTGCGTTGCCATTTAGTGACACTGATGCATTTGGTGCTTCGCGCATTGCCGCGTCAAGTGTTGTTGCATCAAGTTCGCGCAATTCACCTTGACCAAACAATGCAGCTGCTGCTGCTTTAGCTTGCGTAGTTGCATGCTCGCCATGAACAAGAGTTGTTACATCATCTGCGAGTGTGCGTTGGGCTTCGCGAGCTTGTGGTTTTTCAGCTGTTGCTAATTCGAGCCCAGCTAATTCTTCTTGAGTGCGGAACGTAAATGTGCGAAGTAAAGTTTGCACATCGCGATCATCGGTATTAATCCAGAATTGGTAGAACGCATATGGCGAAGTAAGTTCTGGATCTAACCAAACGGTTCCCGATTCAGTTTTACCAAACTTTGTGCCATCAGCTTTAGTAACTAATGGCGTAGTTAAGCCATTAACCGCAGCGCTTTCGACTCGGCGAACTAAGTCAGTTCCCGCAGTAATGTTGCCCCATTGATCCGAGCCGCCGATTTGCAAAGTGCAACCGTGGCGACGGTAAAGCTCCAAGAAGTCCAAGGACTGCAGGATCTGGTAACTAAATTCGGTGTAAGAAATACCGGCTCCATTTAGTCGAGCAGATACAGATTCTTTATCAAGCATGCGATTGACACTGAAGTGCTTTCCGATGTCGCGCAAGTAAGTCAGCACGTCCATGTCATGAGTCCAGATGTAGTTATTGGACATGATGCAAGCGTTGCTGCCAGAGAAATCAAAGAATGGTTCTAGCTGTTTGCGAATGCCTTCAACCCACTGCATGACTGTGTCGGTCGTATTCAAAGTGCGCTCCGCGTTTTTACCGCTCGGGTCACCAATTAATCCAGTTGCGCCACCGACCAATGCAATTGGTGTGTGGCCAAGTTTTTGGAAGCGTGACATCGTGACGATTTGAGCCAAGTTACCCATGTGCAAACTTGGCGCCGTTGGATCAAAGCCGCAATACAAAGTGAGCGGACCCGTTGCCAATTCTTCAGGCAATTCCGGGGTGTGCTGGGCAACTAGATTGCGCCAACCCAATTCGCTCAAGATGTCAGTCATATGTCTATCTTTGCGGATACTGCGAGTAAATCCCAAACTATCCGCGCGGTTTGTCTGCCAGAATTGTCCGCATGAAATCAATTCCGTTATCTGAAGTTCCAGAGAGATTAGATTCACTCGTGGATCAATCCGCTCTGGAACCAATATTTTTAGAATCTAAATCTGAGTGCGTAGCAGTACTGATCAGCCATGATCGATATGAGGTTCTTATGGATGCCCTCGAGACTTTGGAGGATATTGCATACTTGGAGGAATTTCTTGGCAACGAGCTTGAGTCAGAAGTCGTCAAGCAAGAAGGTCCTCTAATTGATCTCAATGATCCTGCCAACGCCGAACTTTTAGCGGAAGTCCGCAAAGACCTAGGCTTAGATTAAATTTCTAGATGGCATGTGGGAGTTTTGCGGACCATTTCTTTAGGTCTGCAATATTCTTTTCTGCCGTTGCCAGTTGCTTGCGCACTGATGCTGGCGCAGTTCCATTGATTGTGGAACGAGAATCCAAAGATCCCTGGACGGTGAGCACTTCGCGAACTGCAGGCGTCAGGCTTGAATGAATTGCAGCGAATTGGGCATCTGATAAACCAGCAAGATCGGTCCCCTGCTTTTCAGCTTCGCGAACACAAGCGCCAGCGATTTCATGGGCTTCGCGAAACGGCACACCTTGACGAACGACCCATTCTGCGATGTCGGTAGCAAGGGCAAAGCCATCCGGGGCGCTGGCCAACATCTTTTCGGTATCGAACTTTAAAGTTGCAACACAGCCAGTCATTGCTGGTAACAAAAGTTGCAAAGTCTCGATTGCGTCGATCACGCTTTCTTTGTCTTCTTGTAAGTCGCGATTGTAAGCAAAAGGCAAACCTTTTAGAACAGTCAGGATTGCAGTTACGTGGCCAATTAACCGACCGGACTTTCCGCGTGCAAGTTCTGCCACATCAGGATTCTTTTTCTGCGGCATGATCGAGGAGCCAGTTGACCAAGCATCATCTAACGTTGCCCAGGCAAATTCTCGTGAAGTCCAAAGGCAGATTTCTTCACCCAGCCTGGATAAGTGCACGCCAATTAAGCCAGTCACAAACAGGAACTCGGCAACATAATCGCGATCACTTACGCCATCGATTGAATTCTCGACTACTCCAGTGAATCCAAGATCTTTTGCTAAGGCTTCTGGATCTAGATCCAAACTGGTTCCGGCTAATGCGCCACTACCCATTGGCGATTTAGCTGCGCGCTTATCCCAATCGGCAAAGCGATCAAGGTCACGAGCTAAGGCGTGAACGTGTTTTGCTAATTCATGGCCGAAGGAAACGGGTTGGGCATGCTGTAAATGCGTGAAGCCTGGGGCTGGATGATCCACATGCGCAGTTGCTTGCGCTAACAGCGCTGATTGCAGTTCACAGACCGCCACAGCAAGCAGGCGAGCGTTATTACGCAGATACATACGCAAGTCAGTAGAAACTTGATCGTTACGGCTACGGCCCGCACGCAGCTTGCCACCAACTTCTGGGCCAATCGTTTCGATCAAACCGCGCTCGAGTGCGCTGTGCACATCTTCATCGGCTGGGGTTGGAATGAATTTTCCGGATGCAGCGTTTTCGAGCAAAGTGTCTAAGCCCGCCAGCATGGTCTTTAGCTCGTCTTTGGTAAGTAAGCCAGCGGTATGTAGGACTCGAGCGTGGGCTTTACTTTGCGCAATGTCATAAGGTGCCAGCACCCAATCAAAGTGAACTGATGCGCTTAAATTCGCCATGGCATCACTCGGCCCAGATGCAAAACGTGCGCCCCAAAGTCTGGCGTCGCTAGTGTTGCTACTCACGATTGCTCTCCCTTAATTCACTTCTATTGTCTCGGTTGTTTACGCTCTAGCTAAGTCTTGAAGTTCCTGACACACCGATGCTCCCCCAGCAGGGTCGCGAGTTACCAACATCACGGTGTCATCTCCGGCAACGGTTCCGATGATCGAATCCAAGCCACTGCGATCAATAGTTGAGGCCAAGTAACTTGCTGCACCTGGTGAAGTCCGAACCACAACAATGTTTGCTGAGTAATCAACACTGGCTGCAAGTTCAGTCATTGCGCGCGCCAATCTAGAAGCATCTCTAGTAATCGGTGCTCCGGTGCCATCATCTGGGATTGCGTAACACAAGCCAGCGGCACCTTTTGTAATCTTTACAGCGCCCAAAATCTCCAGGTCACGACTTAACGTAGCTTGCGTTACAGTCACACCTTTGCGAGCAAGCAATAACACTATTTCGGCTTGTGAGGAAACGTTATTGACGGAAATTATTTCTTGGATCAAGGCAAGACGTGATGCTCGGTTCGTCATAATTGCTCACACTCCCCAAGAGCCTGAGTCAATAACTCAATACCTGCATGTAGGTCCGCATCCGTAATTACCAATGGCGGAACGATGCGTAACACATTTGGTAGCGGGGCATTAATGATTAAGCCAAGCTCACGCGACTTTGCTTCAACAGCAGCTGCATTCTCATGAGTTAGGACTACTCCAAGCATTGCGCCAGCCCCACGGACTTGCTCAACTCCAGGAGCGGTTGAAATACGGGATACGAATTCAGACTCGATAAATTTTGCGCGCGACATTAAGTCTTCACGTTCTACGGTTTCTAAGACGGCAAGCGCTGCCGCGCAAGCAACGGCATTGCCGCCATAAGTGGTGCCATGTAGTCCCTGGGTCATTAAGTCTGGGTATTCGCCGTAGGCAATCATGGCGCCAATTGGAAATCCGCCACCTAGGCCCTTGGCAAGTAGCAGCACATCCGGATCTACTCCAACATTTTGATATGCAAACCACGATCCAGTGCGAGCAATGCCCGTTTGCACTTCATCTACTACAAACATTGCATTGTGCTTTGTCGTGACGGCACGAGCAGCGTTCATGTAATCCGAAGTAAGTGGCATGACGCCGCCCTCGCCCATGATTGGCTCAAGCCAAAGCGCAGCAGTTTTGCTATTAATGCCCGGTTCTAAGTCGGAAACATCATTTGGCGCTATGAAGGAAACATCAGGCATAAGTGGTTGAAATGGTTTGTACTTCTTTGGCTGTCCAGTAAGTGCGATTGCTCCCATAGTTCGGCCATGAAAACTTCCATGCAAGCTAACGATGTGGGATTTCCCAGTTAAGCGAGATAGCTTGATTGCCGCTTCGTTGGCTTCGGTACCGGAATTGCAGAAGAAAACTTTTCCGGGACGACCTGAAATTTCAATTAGTTTCTCAGCTAGATCTAGCCCAGGCCGATGTGCCGCAAAGTTGCTGGTGTGGCCAAGGGTGGACATTTGTTTGGTAACTGCTTCGATCAAAGCTGGATGCGCATGACCCAAAATGTTAACTGCAATACCTGCTAAGAAATCGATGTATTTCTTGCCATCGACATCCCAGACTGTGGCACCCTTGCCATGATCTAAAACTAAGTTTGGGGTGCCGTAATTGGGCATTAACGATGCGTTCCAACGATCTTGACCTTGAGTTGTCTCGCTCATGCGATCACCTGGGTTCCTTGATCCGTTAAATTGCCGACAACCCGAACTAACGGAATGCCGCCGGCAATTGCTCGCAAACAGGCTTCCATCTTGGGAACCATGCCGGTTTCTAACTTGGGCAGCAGAACTGTTAGTTCCGCGGCTGTCATCTTGGTTATCAAAGAATCGCGATCTGGCCAGTTTGCGTAAACCCCAGGCACATCAGTAAGCATGATCATTTCGCTGGCTTCCAGTGCAATCGCCACAGCCGAAGTTGCGGTATCGGCATTGACGTTAAACAGTTGTCCGTCAGCTGCGCGGGCAGCAGTTGAAATTACTGGCACCTGGGCACCTGCGACTGCGTCATTGATTTGATCTACAGCAACTGCAACTACTTCCCCAACTAATCCGATATCAGTTGGTACGCCGTCAACAAGTACCGTGCGATGTTCGGCAGTTAACAACCCATCAACATCACCTGGCATTGAAACTGCGGAAACTTCACTGGCATTTAAGTGCTGGACTAACTCACGATTTACTTGGTTAACCAAAACGTCTCGCACCACAGTGACGGCTTCACTGGTAGTTACGCGATAGCCACCTTTGAACTCAGAAACTATTCCTGCAGCCTTTAGCCCGGCAGAAATTTGCGGGCCACCACCATGCACAACAACTGGTTTTGCTCCAGCGCTTATCAAATCCTTAACCCCAGAAACAAACGCTTGTAGCGCATGTGCATCAACCATGGCGTTCCCGCCAAACTTGATTACCACCGTCATGGCGCAACCCCGATTGCCGAAAGCCCAGTTGTTTCGTCGTACCCGCAAATCAAATTAGCATTTTGCACGGCTTGTCCGGCTGCGCCCTTAATCAAATTATCGATTGCCACAATAACTGTGGCGCGATTAGTGCGATCGTCTTTGGCGACTTGGATGTGAACTGCATTAGAACCAAGCGTGGATGCTGTAACTGGAAGTTGGCCTTCTGGCAATACAGTGATAAATGCCTCGCCTGCGTAGTAATCCTGCATTGCAGTGCGAAGCATTGGGGCCCCTTGGGAAGTTTTAACGCTTAATGTTGCCAAAATACCTCTTGGCATTGGTGCCAACATTGGCGTGAAGTTAATCTGCACATCAGCTCCAGCAACATGACTTAGCATCTGTTCAATTTCAGGAGTGTGCTGATGGGTGCCACCAACTTTGTACGTGGACATAGAGCCAGCGACTTCACTGTTAAGCAAATTTACTTTGGCAGTACGTCCAGCACCCGAAGTTCCGGATGCTGCCACCACAATGATGTCGTTAGTTTCAATTAGGTTTGCGCCAAGTAACGGCGCTAAGCCAAGTTCGATTGCAGTTGCGTAGCAACCAGGGTTAGCAACCCGAGTGCTACCCGAAATTTTTGCGCGTTGGCCATGAACCTCTGGAATTCCATAAGTCCAAGATCCGGCGTACGCTCCCCCGTAATAGGTGTGCCAATCTTTATCGTCTTCTAACCGAAAATCTGCGCCAAGATCTACGATTTGAATATCCGTTGGAAGTTGTGCAATCAATTCAGCAGATTGACCATGTGGTAGCGCAAGAAAAACTAAATCATGGCCGGCTAGTTCGGCTGGCGTGGATGCAACAAATACCTTGGATGCTAATTCCGCAACGCTGGAAAATTGTGGGTGTACATCGGTGAGCTTGGCACCAGCATTAGCTCCGGCAGCAAGGGCTCCCAATTCAAAATACGGGTGGGCGTGAATGATTCGAATCAGTTCTGCGCCGGCGTAACCCGAGGCCCCAACAATTGCTGCTTTAGTAATGGTGTTACTCATATGCATAATTATACGCATAATCGCATAAATACACAATACTTTAAGGTTTGAGGGGATAGGCTTCAGGCGTGGCTTGGTTACTCGGAATCGGTTTACCCATTGTTGGCGCGCTCTTTTTGCTCACTGTTGGCAAGCGGAGCCAGTCCATTGTCCGCTACCAAATCATCACGTTGCTTGGGGCAATTGCAATCAGCTCAATGGCTCTCGCCGCGAGCCCCAACACTTCAATTTATAGGTTGGGTGATCTTAAGGCTCCTGCAGATAACTTCATAGGGGCGAACTACGGTGCATTCACGCTGATTGCGTTCGCGGTGACATCACTCGTTGTGTACATGCAGGTTGTTAGAGGAAAAGAAGTCGATAAGTCGTTACTGCTTCGTTTCACCTTATTCGCGCTACCACTGTCGGCCATGAATGCCCTCACTGAAGAACTAATTTTCCGTGCGGCAATCATGCAATCAATGACCAATGTTGCTGGTCCCGTTATTGTCGTGATTCTTTCCGGATTGCTTTTTGGAATTCCACATTACTTTGGCAATCCAGGAAAGCTATCTGGCGTTGCAATGGCGACTTTTCTTGGTGTAATTGCAGCCCAAAGTGTGTTTGATACCGGCGGTCTTGGGTGGGCTTGGATCATGCACTTTGTTCAGGATGTCCCGATCATCACTATGTTGCTACTGACTGGGGTAAAAAAGCTTTAGCGAAGCGTGGCACCGAAGGCCTTGGCTGCAGCATCAACGCCAGCTTGGCGGGCAGCAGCTACTTCTTCGGCGGCAAGCGTGCGATCTTGGGCGCGGAATCTAAGGGCAAAGGCTAAAGACTTGTGGCCATCTGCAACTTGGGAACCTTCATAGACATCAAACAAGCGAATGTCCTCAAGCAACTCCCCGGCAGCATTGCGCACTACTTTCATAACATCTGTAGCCACAACATCAGCTTTAACGACAAGTGCAATGTCTTCTTTGGCAACTGGGAAAGTCCAAATTGCAGGAGCGGATGCAACTACATTTGCGGCGGCAAGTAATGCGGAAAGATTTAGCTCTAATGCAACTGCGCGTTTTGGAAGACCTAAGTTTTCCAAAGCCCTTGGCGCAAGTTCGCCAGCATAGCCAATTTGTTCGCCATTGATCGAAAGCGCGGCACAACGTCCTGGATGCCACGGTGCGTAATCACCAGTAGCCACTTCAATCTCAACGCCTAGTTCAATACCGAGAGCTAGCGCAATATCAATTGCATCGCTCCACGTAACTGGTGTTTGCTTAACCCCAAGTGCAGCAGGCTTAAGGGCACCCGTCAGCAATACGCCCAAGTGAAGTGGCTGCTCAGGTAACAATGCCTCAAGAGCGGCAATGTCAGTTGCACTTGGTCGCTGGAGTACTGAAGGGCGCGGTGGATTTGTTACACCAGTTGCGCTTTGATCAGCGGAAAGCAAACTAACTGATGCAATTTCAAATAGTGCAGCATCATTAAAGCCACGAGAGATGTTTCGGGCTAGCGCTCCGGTCAATCCTGGTAGCAATGTGGTTCGCATCAATGGCTGCTCGTCAGACAAGGCGTTCGCTAGCTGGACTGCGTGACGACGAGAATCGTTAGCTGGAATTCCAAGTGCATCAAATTCAGCTACCCCTACGAATGGGTAATTGCGAACTTCAACTAGTCCCCGACCCGCAAGATGCAGTCCGGCACGACGCTGTAGTTTTTGTAATTCCGTAAGGCCTCGACCCGCAGGCGCAGTTGGCACAGTTGCTGGCACGTTTTCATATCCATCAATTCGGATAACTTCTTCGACTAAATCAATAGCTGCAGCTAGATCTGGACGCCAAGACGGAATGCGAACTGACCACAGGCTCTTTGAACTATCAACAACGCAACCAAGTGACATCAAAATCTTTTCGACATTCGAAGCGTCGTAAGAATGCCCTGCAATGCGTCCGGGAAGTTGCGGATCAAAAGCAATCACAATTGGGTTTGGTGCCTGTTCAACACCGGAAGTTCCTTCAAAAGTTGCGCCGCCATGTGCCATTAAGAGTTCTGCGAATCGCGCTGATGAAACTGGTGGCAGCATGCGATCGACTCCGCGCTCTAGGCGACGCGATGCTTCCGAGGATAGTTTGTGGCGACGACTCATGCGAGCAATCTCAGTTGGATTGAAGTGCGCTGCCTCAAGGACTACACGAGTAGTTGCATCTGAGATCTCGCTGTAAGCACCACCCATGACACCAGCCAGTGACAATACGCGCGCATCATCAGCAATTACTAAATCTTCTGGTGTCAGGTTACGAGTTACGCCATCAAGAGTTTCTAGTACTTCACCCTTTTTGGCGCGTCGAGCCCGAATAGTTCCGGTCACTTTGTCAGCATCGAATGCATGAAGTGGTTGACCTAGTTCAAACATCACATAGTTAGTTAGGTCAACTGCAAGTGAAATAGAACGCACGCCAACGGCAGCAAGTCGAGCCTTGATGAAATCTGGAGTTGGCGCCGCAGGGTTGTAGTTACCCAGGGTGCGCAAAACTAATAGGTCGCAGGCCTGGTAATCATCGCTTGCTGCTTGAACTGCAGATCCCCCAGCCTCTGGCAATTGCGCAAGTTGGGTTCCAGGATCAGTAAATGAAATACCTTGGGCAATTGCAGCTTCCCGAGCCATGCCACGCATACTCAATGCATATCCACGATCGGGCGTTACTGCTAAATCCATAACTTCATCGCCTAGACCCAAAATTGGGAATGCGTTATCACCTGGCGTAGCTGAGCCTGCGGGCAAAACCAAAATGCCATCATGTTCATCGCCAATTCCAAGTTCGCGAACTGAACAAATCATGCCATCGGAAACATGGCCGTAAGTTTCACGCGTGGCAATTGTGAAGTCACCTGGAAGTGTTGTGCCAGGTAGTGCGATAACAACCAAGTCACCTTCGGCGAAGTTGCGAGCGCCACAAACAATGCCACGAATTCCCGGAGTATCAGCATTGCCATTTGCAGCGCCGACTTCGACGTGGCACCAGCGAATTGGTTTTTTGAAATCAGTGAGTTCTTCAACGCTTTTTACGCGACCAACTACAAGTGGTCCGCGCACATCGCCAACGGTGTCTACGCCTTCGACTTCAAAGCCAACTCCGAGAAGTAAGTCAGAAACTTCGCGGCCAGAAAGCGCTTCGGGAATATCAACAAACTCGCGTAACCAGGAAACTGGGACCTTCATCAGACGCCCAATCCAAATGCGCGAGTGAATCGAACATCGCCTTCGACCATGTCGCGCATGTCAGTAATGCCGTGACGGAACATTAAAGTTCGTTCCAGACCCATGCCAAAGGCAAAGCCGGTGTAAACCTCGGGATCAATACCTGATGCCACTAAAACTTTTGGATTGACCATGCCACAGCCACCCCATTCGATCCAACCTTCACTGCGGCAAGTGCGACATGGCGCATCTGGGTTATCAACTGATGCGCCCCGGCATACGAAGCACTGTAAATCAACTTCAGCAGATGGTTCAGTGAATGGAAAGTATGAAGGCCGAAGTCGAGTAACAATGCCTTCACCAAACATGGCTTGGGCAAAGTGATTCAAAGTTCCCTTTAAGTCAGCCATAGTGATGCCCTTATCGACAACTAGACCTTCGACTTGATGGAACACCGGCGAATGCGTGGAATCTAATTCGTCAGTGCGGAAAACTCGGCCCGGGCAGATTACATAAATTGGTAATTCGCGCGTAAGCATGGAGCGAATTTGCACTGGTGAGGTATGGGTGCGAAGTACGATCCCGGAATCTTCGCTGCCAATAAAGAAGGTGTCCTGCATAGTGCGAGCTGGATGATCTGGCGCGATGTTTAAGGCATCGAAATTAAGCCATTCGGATTCAACTTCGGGACCTTCGGCAAGTTCGTAACCAAGTGCCACGAAAACATCTGTGATCTGTTCTTGAATAGTTGTTAATGGATGACGTCCACCTTGAGCGCGAACCCCAGTTGCGATAGTTACATCGACGGATTCTTCGGCAAGTAATGCGGCATCGCGCAGGGCTTCGAGTTCCGCAGTGCGCTTTGCTAATGCCTCATTTACCGCGCCACGGGACTCGCCCATTCGCTTGCCGGCTTCGGCTTTAGCAGCAGGTGGTAACGCGCCAATTTCGCGATTTGCCAAAGATAGCGGTGAGCGATCGCCAGTGTGAGCTAAGCGCACCTCTTTAAGTTCGTCCAAGTTACTTGCTGCGGAAATTGCAGAAACCGCATCCTTTACAAACCCAGCCAGGGCTTTAGCAGACAGCGTTGTTACTTCTACTGGGTCAAAGGACTTATTTGGGGCGCTCACGAGAGCAATCTTATCGGGAAAAGGCCTTAATCCTGTCGAGCATGTCCATGACCCAAAGGGATTCGCGCAAACTTGGTAACCAGACTGATTCGCCATTGATGCGGTTCCCGACTGCCTCGATCATCAAAGTAAAAGGATCGACCGGCGCGAAGTTTTCCACGTGGTCACCGATTTGAATTGAGCTGGCTTCTTTCCAAGATGTGAAGGCCTGGCCCTGCGGAAACTCGATCGTTCCACTTTCGCCAGAAATCGCAAGCGATTGTTTTTCATCCTGTTCGAATGAAGTCAAAGCAGTAACCATTAAAGATTCGGTAATGGCTGCGCTGACTTGGGTAGTTAGGTCGATTCCCGTTGGCCCAAAGTTTGCAGAGGCAGATTGAATTTTAAATTCGGCTGACTTTAGTGCCAGCGCTGCCCAGACATGGGCTTGATACGGTCCCACATCTAACAAACTGCCACCGCCCATTTCCGGCACTAACCGGTAGTTTTCGGTAAACGTAGCTTGGAATGTGAACGCAGAATCGATATTTTGTAACTGACCGATGTCACCTTTTTGAACTAATTCAACGACGCGGGCAAACCGCGGATGCCACCGAGTCCAAATTGCTTCGACTAAAAGTCTGTCGTTTGCCGTGGCCGCATCCGACATTAATTTCGCTTCCGCGTAACTAGTGGCAAGTGGTTTTTCGCAAAGAACATGTTTGCCAGCGTTTAGTGCTTTAGTCGCCCATTCAAGATGAAGATGGTTTGCAAGTGAAATGTAGACCGCATCAACTTCAGGATCAGAAATTATGTCTTCATAACTTGCGTGAACCTTGCTGGGATTTAGTGCCTGTGATCGCTTTGGGTCTCTACTAGCAACTGCGTAAAGTGTTGCATTGTTTGCATCAGAAACTGCAGGGACTAACGCAGTTGAGGCAACCCAACTGGCTCCGAGAAATCCCCACTTAATTGTCATGAGCGAAGCAGTGTCGGTGAAACTGGAATTCCATTGTTTAGAGCTGATTCTTCAGCAGCTTGCATTATCGCTACCACGTCGCGCGATTGCTTTGCTGAAACCGACATTGGGACGCCATCTTTGAGAAACTTCGCAAGCGAAACATGGAAGGAAAATGGTGTTGTCGAAACATAAGGAATTACTTCGGAACTGCCATCGGCTCGATTCAAGGAAATAATCGCTGGCAGATCTGCAACTGAATCTCCTGCTGAGGAGTCCCAGTTTCCAACTATTGCCCCTTTCGTGCCCAGGACAAAAAACTTAGGTTTGCGAGCTGCTGCTAAATCAGAATTAACAAATGTTGCTTGCACTCCGTCGGTAAAATTAATGGTTACTTGCGCATGATCTGCATTTGTTACGTGATCCCAAACCCGCTTTTGGTTTAAACCTGAGACATGTGAAACCTGCGAAGGCAGGATCGACAAAATCTGATCAATGAAATGACTGCCCCAGTCGAAAATTGCGCCACCGGAAACTTCTGCATCTGAATGCCAATATGAGCAAGGCTTGGAGTAGCCGCCGACAAAACTTTCGTAATGGAATACTTCGCCAATTTCACCTGAGTCAATTAACTGTTTCATAGTTAGGAAATCCAGGTCGTAACGGCGGTTTTGGTAGACCACTAGAAGTAACTCAGATGCTTTTGCTAAAGCCATTAATTCATCGCACTGCTCAGTAGTTAATGCCATCGGTTTTTCTAAAACGACATGAATACCTTGGGAAAGCGCTTTCTTTGCCCAGTCGTAATGACTATTGGGTGGCGTGGAAACTACAACAAGGTCAATTTCGCCAGAACTTAGCATGTCGTTAGCGTCAGCAAAAGTTTTTGCATCTGGAGAAATCACCAATGCTGCTGCAAGTCGTTCAGAATTTGTGTCGCATACTGCGGTAAGCGTCACACCTGGCGTAGCAAGTACAGCCTGGTTATGTTCATCTCCAATAGCTCCATACGCAAGTAGCCCTACGCGAACAGGTGAGGTGGACAAATTAAAACTCCTATGGATCAGAACGATTTATCAAGCCTACTTGCGTTAAGTAAGCACCGCGATATTTAGTGAACTAAGCGTTCTGGGCTTGCGCGCTTGCGTATAAGCACACTGCGCTTGCGGTTGCAAGATTCAAAGACTCGGCTTGACCGTAAATTGGAATGCTTACAACTTGGTCAACTAGATCTAAAACTTCTTGCGGAATCCCCCACGCTTCATTACCAAATACCCACAAAGTTGGTTTGGCTAATTGGACTTCGCTGTACAGCGAAACTCCCCCAGCATCAGCCGCGAGCACTTGCATTCCAACTTCACGAGCACTGGCAATGGTTTCTGCTAAATCTTGACCAATTGCAATTGGCAGATGAAACAGTGAGCCAACGGATGCTCGCACAACTTTAGGATTAAACAGATCTACTGAGTCATTCGACATGATCACGCCATCAACGCCCGCTGCGTCTGCAACTCTGATTACTGATCCAGCATTGCCGGGATCGCGAACTGCGGTTAATGCAACGGCAAGTTTGGCGCCAGATTTAAATACTTCAGCTGGATTTTGTTCCCACATTCGAACTACTGCAGTCATGCCTTGTGGAGTCACGGTGCTGCTGAATTGTTCGATAACCGAGGCTGTGCAAATAGTTACTGTGGCACCAGAGTTCTCAACGACATTAACAATGTCGGAATATCTATCGAAAGCTTCTTGCGTCAGGAATAGTTCAGTTACTTTTCCAGCTAAGGCGGCCTCACGACAAGCTTGTGGACCCTCAGCTAAAAATAAACTATCGGACTCGCGGAAACCACGCTTTAAAAGACGACGTGCGCGCGCCACTTTAGGCGCGCGCACGTTCGTTAGAACTTCGCTTGATTGCACGATTAGGCAGAAGCCTTTGGTGCAGCTTCAGCAGGCAATGCTTTTGCAGCAGTTTGTACTAATGACGCAAACGTTGCTGGGTCATTAACTGCCATCTCTGCAAGCATGCGGCGATCAACTTCGATTTCAGCAAGCTTTAGACCCTGGATCAAACGGTTGTAGGTCATGCCGTTGGCACGAGCTGCAGCGTTGATGCGCTGAATCCAAAGGCGACGGAAGTCACCCTTGCGGGAACGACGATCGTTGTAGGCGTAAACCATCGAGTGCGTAACTTGTTCCTTAGCCTTGCGGTACAACCGGGAACGCTGTCCACGGTAACCACTGGCTTGCTCAAGTACTTCACGACGCTTCTTTTGAGCGTTAACCGCTCTCTTCACACGTGCCATGACAAATCTCCTCTTCTAAAACAACTGCTGCGGCTTAACGGCCGAGGAGTTTGTTTGCTTTCTTTGTATCGGCTGGGGACAGGACTTGGTCAACAGAGAGACGACGCGTGCGACGACTCGACTTGTGTTCCAGAAGGTGGCGCTTGTTTGCCTGTTCCTTCATCAACTTGCCGGATCCAGTTACGCGGAATCGCTTCTTGGCACCACTATGGGTCTTATTCTTTGGCATGTTTCTCTCCTGCCTGTCTTTGCTTGTCTTGGGTAAGACAAGAAGTTTGGTTACTTCTTTGTTTCCTTCGAAGTCTTCTTTGCTGGCGCTTTCTTAGCCGCTGGCTCTTTCTTTGCTGCTACTTTCTTTGCGGCTGGAGCTTTTGCGGGCTTAGCTTCAGCAGCTTTCTTGGCTGCCGCTGCAGGTGCCTTCTTGGCTGCTGCTTTCTTGGCAACTGGCTTAGCTTCAACAACAGGTGTTTCCACCGCTGCCGATGCAGCAGATGCAGGCGCTTTAGTCGCCTTGGCATCGGAACTTGAAGTTGCTACTTCAACGACCGGCGCTTCAACAACAACAGCGGGTGCTACTGGTGTTTCCACTATTGGAGCTGGGGCGACAGGTGCTTGCGCTACCGGAGCTTGATATTCAGTTTTAGCTGGGGCAGGCTTTGCAGCTTTGCCACCAGAAGTTTTTCTAGCTGGTGCGAGCACCATGGTCATGTTGCGACCGTCTTGCAAAGGTGAGGATTCGATAACGGCACTTTCACCGATGTCGGTCGCTAACTTTTGCAACAACTTGTAACCCAGTTCTGGACGAGACTGTTCACGACCACGGAACATGATTGTGATCTTGACTTTGTCGCCCTGTGAAAGGAACCGTTCGATGTGACCCTTTTTGGTCTCGTAGTCATGCTGATCAATCTTTGGACGTAACTTCATTTCCTTGATGACAGTGTTGACTTGGTTCTTTCGTGCTTCACGAGCTTTAACGGCTGCTTCGTACTTGAACTTGCCGTAGTCCATAATTTTGCAGACTGGAGGCTTGGCTTCAGGTGCAACTTCTACAAGATCAAGATCAGCTTCCATAGCTAATCGCAATGCATCCTCGATACCGACAATGCCGATCTGCTCTCCAGCAGCTCCGACAAGACGTACTTCGGGCACACGAATCCGCTCGTTGATGCGGGGTTCGATACTGATATGTCCTCCTGTTGTTGACGGGCTACAAACAAACAGGGTTCAACTGGATGCACGAGTGCACACAACGCTTTCGCGTTGTTTCCAGACCAACTCGACACCCATAAGGGCGATGCGAGTGGGAACAATGTCCGCTTGTGTGACCTAGCGATCCGAGAATCACCGGGTCGGTCAGGTATGAGTTTATAGGCTGGCCAGTCAGACTCATAATCGCCCAAATTGCCCAAAATCTAAGGCATTACTGGCTAACTGCTCTAGTCGTTGGTTATTGCAACCTCAAGAGGTCGATCTAAAAGGGCATTTAGGTCGCTACCAGCAATGATCTCGGTGATGGAGCTGCCCAAGGTTGCAATCGGCTCGGTAATCGAAAGAGTTATGGTGACTTCCTCGTCAGTGTCATCCCAGCTAGCGGCGCTTACTCCAGTTAATTGCGCTAACGCTGCTACCACCTCGTCCAAAGTTTCATCTAGTAACGCTTCGCGATTTGGACCAATTGCTAGCAGTGACAGCAATGTGCCATCGATTGCAGTTGGCACCGGTCCCCCAACATCGATGATTAACGCGTCAAGGCCTTGCTCGATTGTGCTTTGCGCGACTGTGTATGCAATTCGTGGAATTGGCCTGGCTGATTCATCCCAAGCTTCCAAACTGTCAGAGCCGGAAAATGCCAGAAGCGCGCGACGGCCATCAGCAGCATGGAACTCAACGGAAGTCATGTGGCTATCTTTTTCTACGCCCGCTTCCATGGAATCCAATTCAGCAACTACTGGAACTAACAAGCGCGCATCGAGCAGGGCATCTAACAGATTGCGAGCCGACTCGGCGGTTGCACTTTGGGCATAGTTGCGAAGTACAGAGCGGATGTATGGATCTGGCGAGCCATCATCGTTTGCAAAATCAGATTCGGGCAGCTGTGCGCCAGTGAAGTCCGTTGCCATGGGAGTTAAATTCGACAGGCGTGAATATCGGTAACGATTACGCCGCGAGCTCCCAGATCGTAAAGCTCATCCATCACGGCGTGCACTTGTTTGCGTGGCACCATGGCGCGAACTGCCGACCAAGCAGAATCGTGTAGCGAAGAAACAGTTGGTGATTCAATTCCTGGTGTGATCGCACAAGCTTTATCGATCAAAGTATTTGGAATGTCGTAATCCACCAAAACGTAGGCGCGAGCAACAATTACGCCTTGTAAGCGACGAACGAAAACGTCAACGGCGTTTTGATCCTCGATATTGCTCCGGGAAATCAAAACGGCTTGACTCTTGAAAATTGGTTCGCCAATAACTTCTAGGCCAGCTTGTTTCAAAGTTGTCCCTGTTGCAACTACGTCGGCCACGGCATCGGCTACACCTAAGCGAACTGCGTTTTCTACTGCGCCATCCAGTCCAATCACATCAGCTGTGATGCCTTGGGCAGTAAGCCAGTTATTGAGAATCGTCGGATAGGAAGTTGCAATGCGCTTACCCGCAAGATCCTTAGCAGATTTTGCCGAACCTTGAGGCGCAGCTAATCGAAATGTTGATGGCGCAAAACCAAGTTCCAAAATCGTAGTTGCTTTCGAACCTGAGTCAGACAATAAATCTTCGCCAGTAATACCAACATCAAGGGTGCCGCGCCCAACGTAGGTCGCGATATCTCGTGGGCGCAGGAAAAAGAATTCAACGTCATTTTCTGGATCTTGGATTACTAGCTCGCGAGTGTTCGCAGCTGCAGCATAGCCAGCTTCGCGTAACATCTCTCGCGCTGGATCAGATAGTTGACCCTTATTTGGAACAGCAACTCGCAACATGATTACAACTTTCGGTAGACGTCATCAAGTGAAACATCACTTGCGATCATGAGGGCTTGAGTCCAATAAAGTAGCTGCGAAATTTCTTCGGCAGCCCGATCCTTGCTTTCGTGCTCAGCAGCCATCCAAGCTTCGGACGCTTCTTCAACAACTTTTTTGCCAACTGTATGAACGCCTTGCGAAATCGCCTCAACTGTTCCGGAATTGGTATCACCGGCAGCGACTTTCGAAGTTAGTTCAGCAAAGAGCTCATCAAAGGTTTTCACACCTCAAGTTTACTCGCCGTGAATAGTGCGCAAAACCGTCCAAGTATTCATCGCGGCACTGGCTGCTTCGGCACCTTTGTCTTCTGAGCTTCCTGATAGGCCAGCGCGATCAAGTGCTTGGGCCTCGTCATCGCAAGTCAATACGCCAAAGCCCATTGGCACGCCGGTATCAAGTGCAGCGCGCGTTAAGCCATCAGTTGCAGCCGAGCAAACATAGTCAAAATGTGGAGTGCCACCGCGAATTACTACCCCAAGGGCAACTACTACGTCTGCTCCAGCCAAAGCTGCTGCTTTAGCCGCAATTGGAAGTTCGAAAGTTCCTGGCACCCGATGGACTTCTGGTGTGATGCCGGCATCTTGAATGATTCGACTAGCACCTGCGATCAAACCGTCCATAATTTGGGTGTGCCACGACGAAGCCACGATCACAACGCGCGAGCCGTTAAAGCCTGTGACTACGGATTCTGGAATTCCGGAGCGACTCATTTCACGTCTCCAAAATGCAAGTCATGTCCCATGGAATCTCGTTTGGCAGTTAAGTAAGCCATGTTGAAATCATTTGGTTCAATTTCAATTGGAACCTGCTCGGTGATAGTTAGGCCGTAGCCTTCTAGGCCAGCGCGCTTAGTTGGATTATTTGTAAGTAGTCGCATTGACTTAACGCCCATGTCCACCAAAATCTGCGCCCCAGTTCCGTAGTCACGCGAGTCTGCTGGCAGTCCAAGTTCAAGATTTGCTTGCACGGTGTCGGAGCCACCATCTTGCAGCGCATAAGCGCGAAGTTTGTGAAGTAGTCCAATGCCCCGACCTTCGTGGCCACGCATGTAAAGCACGATGCCACGACCTTCTTGCGCTACTGCACGCATCGCGGCTTTAAGTTGTGGTCCACAATCGCAGCGCAATGAGCCAAGCGCATCGCCGGTTAAGCATTCCGAGTGAACTCGCACGAGTACATCTTCGCCATCACCAAGTTCACCGATTCGCATCGCAACGTGATCTAGGCCATCAAGAATTCCTTGGTAGCCACAGATATCAAATACTCCAAATTCAGTTGGTAATTGAGCAGTGGCAACTAATTCAACAAGTGATTCGTTCTTACGACGGTAAGCAATTAGATCTGCGATGGAAACCATTACTAAACCATGTTGATCGGCAAATTCGCGAAGTGCGGGCGCGCGCATCATTGAGCCATCGTCATGGACAACTTCTGCGATCACACCAGCTGGAGTCAGTCCAGCAAGGCGAGCTAAATCAACGGCAGCTTCGGTATGTCCGGGTCGACGAAGTACGCCACCAGGCATCGCGCGAAGTGGGAATACGTGTCCGGGGCGAGTTAACTCGAAAGGTTCAGTAGCTGAGTCGCAAAGCACTCGAATTGTGCGCGAACGATCGGCTGCGCTAATTCCAGTTTCGATGCCATCGCGAGCATCCACGCTGACTGAGTATGCAGTTCCCTTGCGGTCTTCGTTTATGTGCGTCATAGGTGGCAAGCCGAGGCGATCTAAAGCTTCACCTTCCATAGGCACGCAAATCACGCCGGAGGTATAACGATTCATGAATCCAATTGCTTCTGGTGTGGATTTCACTGCAGCCAGAATTAAATCGCCTTCGTTTTCGCGATCCTCGTCATCAACAACTACAACTTGCTTTCCTTCGCGAATTGCCAGGATTGCATCTTCAATGGAATCTAATTTTGTCATCGGGAGCCCACTAACTTCTCTACATACTTAGCAAGTACATCGACTTCAAGATTTACCCGATCCCCGATTTGCCGAATGCCAAGCGTGGTCTTTTCTAGGGTCGCAGGAATTAGCGAGACTGAAAATGTCGAGTCAGTAACGGCAGAGACTGTTAATGAAGTGCCATCAATAGTGATGCTGCCTTTTTCAACTACGTACTTAAGTAAATCTTTTGGAGGTGTGATTGTCACTACGTCCCAATTTTCCGAATGTTCCCGAGCGCTGACTGTGCCGACTGCATCCACATGACCTTGGACCAAGTGTCCGCCCAGGCGAGTACTCAAAGTAACCGGGCGTTCTAAGTTAACTTGTGCGCCAGCGATTAGATCGCCGATTGTGGTTCGGTTAATGGTTTCGCTCATTACATCAGCGGTAAATTCATCACCGTCTTGCTGGGCAACAGTAAGGCACACGCCATTTACACAAATTGAATCACCTAGATTGGCGTCACTAAGTACCATTGGCCCTTCGATCGTGATGCGAATTGCATTGTCAGGCAGCTCTTGAATCGCGGCTACGCGACCAAGTTCTTCGACAATTCCGGTAAACATAATCCGCCTTAACGAGTTGTGAAATGCACAAGTAGGTCTAATCCAACACGATCTACTTGGTAATCGGGAAATCGAGGCGCATTAGCAAGGGTATTGACGCCAAAATTTCCAATTGCTGGCTTTCCAGCACCGAGCAGAACTGGTGCTTGGAACCAGTAAACCTCATCTACTAGATCTGCGCTCCACAGAGATTGGGACAAGTGGGAGCCAGCTTCGACTAGTACTCGGTGGACACCTTGTTGTTTCCAAAGATTGGAGATAACTTCGGACAAATCCCCCGGTAACTGAACTCCGGGTTTTGTGCCAGAAAATATCTGCGCGTTTTTTGGCAGCTCCCGATCTCCCACAACAATGCGTAATGGTTGATCAGCTTCGGCAAAATTACGAACGGTCATAAGTGGGTCATCAGCTAATACTGTGCCGGTGCCAGTAACTATCGCACCAACACTTGCCCGAAGTTCTTGTACGCGCTCGCGAGCTGGTTCCCCAGTGATCCACTTGCTGGTGCCGTCTGTGGCGGCTACGTAACCATCAAGGGTTGTGGCAGTTTTCCAAATAACCCATGGTCGATTATGTTCTTGCGCAAAATTCCAGGAGCGATTTAACGCTTTGGCTTGTTCGGTAAGTACACCATCTACTACTTCTATTCCAGCAGCGATTAAAGTTTGGCTACCGCCTGACATCTTTTGATTTGGATCGCGTTGACCAACAACTACTTTAGTAATTCCGGCGATAATAATTGCTTGCGCGCAAGGTCCAGTTTTGCCTTGGGCATTGCAAGGTTCAAGTGTGCAATAAAGTGTTGCGCCTTTTGCTTTTACACCCGCATGTTCGATGGCCATGACTTCTGCATGCGCAGTGCCACTTCCGTTGTGCCAACCTTCGCCTACGACGGCGCCGCTGGCATCAACGATTACTGCGCCAACAACTGGGTTTACATCTCGCGCTAAGTCAGCGTTAGTTGCTAACTCAATCGCGCGAGACATGAATGAATCATGTGACATTAGTTTCCGCACCACCACGACGCGTCGGTAGCGCTTTGTGCTTTGCTGCGTAAATTTGCAATTGCTTCAATTGCATCAGGAGCGTTGTAAACCGCAGAGCCGGCAACAAAAGTGTCGGCGCCAGCATCTGCGCACTGCTCAATTGTGCTGAGTGCTACCCCGCCATCAACTTGAATCCAAATATCAAGTCCGAGATTCTTTACTAATTCACGTGCGCGCTTAACTTTATGAAGTTGATCAGCCATAAATGACTGTCCACCAAAACCTGGTTCAACAGTCATGATCAAAATCATGTCGAGTTCTGGAAATAAATCTTCGTAATGCTCCATTGAAGTGCCAGGCTTTATTGCCATGCCGGCGCGAGCGCCGTGCTTGCGGATGTCGCGCGCTACTTGGCGTGGATTTGTTGCCGCCTCAACATGAAATGTCACACTCTTGGCGCCTTGCTCGGCATATCCAGGTGCCCAGCGATCTGGGTCGTTGATCATTAAATGACAGTCAACTGGAGTCGTTACTTCTCGGATAATTGATTCCACAACAACTGGACCAATAGTTAAATTTGGGACAAAGTGGTTATCCATAACGTCGACGTGTAACCAGTCGGCACCATCGGATACTCGCTGACATTCAGCAACTAAATTGCCGAAATCAGCCGAGAGAATACTTGGCGAAATTCGAATACCCACGCCTTAAGCCTAGCCAAACCCCAGGAGCTATGCGGTCCTGCGCAAAAGGGCTAAAAACATACCGTCTGTGTGATGCACATCTGGTCGCAATCTAAGGCTTAGCGAACCTGTTGGCAATTTCAGTTGCGGCAGAACCGGCGAAACATCGAGTGCTTCAAAATTTGGGTTTCGCTTTAAGAAATTGGCCACGATGGAATCGGTTTCTGCTAAGTGCGGTGAGCAGGTTACGTACCCAACTACCCCACCGACTCGAACTAGTTCACTTGCTTTAGTTAATAGTTCTTGTTGCAACGCAGTTAGCGGAGGCACATCACTTGGTTGTCGGCGCCAGCGCGCTTCTGGGCGACGGCGTAGCGCGCCAAGTCCGGTGCATGGGGCATCCACCAAAATGCGATCGTATTCAACATCAGATTCAAATTCGCGCGCATCCATTACAAGTACTTTTAGATCGCCTGGGGCATTCCAAAGTGAATTACTCACTAAGTGTGCGCGGGCTGCAATTGGCTCAAGTGCTGTGAAGTCTGCCCCTGCTGCATCCGCTAAGCCAGCAAGAATTGCTGCTTTGCCACCTGGGCCTGCGCACATGTCGAGCCAGTGTGATTGCGGTCCTTGGATTTCAACATTGGCAAGAGCTAATGCAACTAGTTGACTGCCTTCGTCTTGCACACCAATGCGATTATCACGAACTGCTTCGATGTCACCTGGTCGAGTGGACCACTTTTCGTCTGGTCCACTTGGTCGAAGCATGGTCGCTGCAAGTGGCGACCAGATGCCTGGCGAAACATGTGGCAAGTCCAAGAGTTCTTCGACAGTTGCTTGGCCTGGTTTTGCAACTAGCGAAACTGGGGCTGGTTCATTGCCAGCTGCCAAAATTTCCCGAATTGAAGTTAAGTCGCACTTATACGCATCGGCCAAACTACGAATCACCCAAACTGGGTACGAATATTCAAGTGCCAAAACTTCAACCGGTGTTTTGCCTTCGCTAAGTTCTGCAAGCCACTCGTCCCAAGACTTTGCAGAGATTTTTCTAAGTACTGCATTAACAAATTTTGATGCGCCCATCCCCGCAACTTCGCGAGCCAATGTGACTGTTTCATCTACGGCAGCATGAGATGGGATGCGCATGAAAAGTAATTGATAGGCGCCAACGCGCAGGACATCTCGTACCGAGCTATCCATAGAGTCAGTACGAGATGCGCAAGCATCGATCACTGCATCTAATGTGCCTTGCCGACGTAATGTGCCATAAGTAATTTCGGTAGCAAGTCCAGCATCGCGCGCCGAAACACCTAAGTCATCGAGCGCGGCAGGTAACACTAAATTGCTATAGGCATCTTTTTCGTGAACGGCCTGCAGAACGTTATAGGCAACTCGCCTGGTAGTACCAGATTGTTTCACTCAAACACCACAGGTGAAGTTTGATTTCCAAGCCAAGTTTTTGCTGGCGTGATGTTGCGGCCCGCTTCATGAACTTCAGCAAGCGCGACTGCGTGACTACCAGTACCAACAAGAACTTCACCATCACGTAATTCGACTTGACCAGGAGCTAAGTCGGTAACTTGTGGCAAAACTGTAACTGGATTTAGTTTGATTCGGGTTTCGCCAAACATAGTCCAGGCACCTGGTTCTTTTGTTACCGCACGAATTCGACGCTCGATTGCAAGTGCAGGTTCGTTCCAGCGAACTCGTGCATCTGCAACTGTAATTTTTGGCGCTTGCGAAATCCCATCTATCGGTTGGTGCAATGGCAGAATCGATCCGTTTTCAACTCCAGTTAGCGTTGCTAGAGCTAACTGTGCACCTTCAATCGAAAGTCGATCAAGTAACTCACTTGAAGTCTCACTTGGCTGGATAGGTGTAGTTAGGTAAGCAAGTATCGGTCCGGTATCCAAGCCTTCGTCAATTCGAAATGTTGTGACGCCAGTAAATTCATCGCCGCTGAGGATTGCGTACTGCACTGGAGCTGCGCCGCGCCATTGTGGCAATAACGAAAAGTGCACGTTGATCCAACCGTGCTTGGGTGCTGCAAGCAATTCACGCGGCACCATCGCGCCAAATGCAACTACGATCACACAATCAACATCAGCGAACCGCTCTTTATGTTCAGCAAGATGAGCAGTTTTTAATACTGGCACGCCACTGACGCCAGCAGCTTCAGCAACTGGACTGGCAGTTAAGGTACGACCTCGGCCGGCTGGTGCATCTGGTCGAGTAACAACAAATGCGACGTCATGTTCAGAAGCTAATAGCGCAGTCAGAGTAGGAACCGCGGCAAGTGGTGTTCCGGCAAATGCAATACGCACGATTAAGAAAAACCATTCATCATGGTGTGTGGGCTGACTTTAACTGTGGGATTAGAGTCGTTAAACCATTCGGTCTCACGAATTGCTTTCATCGCCTCTTTGCGAGCAAGTGCGTCAAGGCGATCAATGAACAACACACCATCTAAGTGATCCGTTTCATGTTGCACACATCGCGACAGTAGTTCAGTGCCGATTATGGTTACTGGTTCACCGTACATATTCATACCCTTAGCAACTACGTTCATCGCGCGCTGAGTATCGAAAGTTAATCCTGGTAGCGACAAGCAGCCTTCTGGGCCATCTTGAATTTCATCGGATAGATCTAAAACTGGGTTAATTAAATGTCCAACTTCGTCATCGACGTCATATGTGAACACTCGAAGTGAAACGCCAATTTGCGGGGCAGCAAGGCCAACACCTGGGGCTTCTTGCATTGTCAATGTTAAATCAGCAACTAGTTGGCGAAGTTCTTTATCAAAAGTTGTAACTTCAGCAGCTGGCGTTGTCAGAACGGGATCACCGAATAACCGAACGGGCTTTACGGCCATGTGACACCTACTTCAATGAACTTTGCTGTGCTCTAAGTTTAGAGGTTCAGCGGGTCAATCCGTACGTTCACCGATCCACCCTTATGTTTTGCGCTTCGGGCTGCGGTCATTGCCTTTAGTTGCGCTGAAAGTTCTATGCCTAATCGACGATCACAGGAAATCAGCATCCGAACCTGGGAATTTTTGTCAGGAACTGGGCCACGGATTAAAGTTTGTGCCGGCAAGCTCAGCATGGCAACTGCTTCGTCCACATCATTTGGTTCACCTGTTAACGCAGCCAGCCTGATAGCCGGAGGTAACGCGACTTGGGTGCGCTCTTCGAGTTCGCGTTGCGCAAAGCCGGCTGGGTCATGACGAATCAAAGCTTGCACTGCCGGGTGCGTTGAATCAGCTACGACTACGACTTCCCCATCCTCGCGCACAAGCGAAACACACTCATTCCATTTGGCATAAGTATCTTGACTTGCTGACAAATCTGGACGAGACAACATTGAGTTGCCATCAAGCAGCATGGCAGCGGCGTACCCATCAGCAGCAATCGGTGCTGCGCCAGCAGTGGCTACGACAATGGCTGGTCGCGAATCTACGGTACGCAATATGTGATCGCTAGTTGAAGATCTAACTGGAATGCCTGGGAACGCGCGACCCAATTCTTCGGCAGTTCGTTCGCTACCAACTGCAGCAGCTCGCACCGAAGTGCCTTTGCATTTTTTGCAGTGCCAATTCGATTCAATGTGACCGCACAAATAACAAACTGGCGCACTTGATCGAGCTGTTTGCATCAATGGTCCGCTGCACTCGGAGCAAGTTGCCAAAGTGCGACAGGTATCGCAAGTAATTCGTGGGGTGTAACCCGTGCGCGAAACTAAAACCAAAACTGGGCCTTTTGTTAAGGCACTCTTCATGGCTTGCATCACGGTGGAAGGAATTCGTGATCCAGCCGCAGCTGGATTCATTTTCTCGCCAGACTCATCTAGCGCGCTACGAACTTTTGGCGACTCGGTGCGAAGTTGATCCCGTGATTTGGCAACCTGAACTGCCCATGGCATTAGCGCACATGCCTCTACAGACATAGTTGCGCCGATTAGAACTAACGCGATGTTTTGTTGCGCGCTACGTAAAACTGCAATATCACGTGCATGCCAATATGGCGCCTGTGGATCTGCCAGCGTGTCATTCCAGTCATCCCAAATGCAAACCGCAGCAAGGTTATGTGCTGGAGCAAAAATGGCATTGCGAGTGCCAATCACAATTCGCGAACTGCTTCGAAGCACTGCTAACCAATTCCGGTATCGAGCGGATGGGCCATCATCAGCCGCCAGAACTGCAATCGCAGATTTTGGACACTGTAAATTCGCTAACTCTTGCAAGACTCGATCAATTGCAGCACGGTCTGGGACGGTGATTACTATGCTCTTGCCACCATGCGCGATTGCCATTGCATATTGCGCTAACAAAGTTGCTGGGTTATCTCCCCCAGTAGTTACGATCGCTCGCGGTTGTTCGCCAGCTAACGTTCGCTTGATTAGTGCTTCGCCACCGACATAGTCGGTCCAGGCATCAGTAGTTACTTCAGCAATCTCACCCGCTGGTGGAAATTGCGTAGCTTCAGCACCAGCATGTCGATTGGGAACTGCATTTCGTAATACATCAGAAAGCGTGCCAGCCTGACGATCGGCAACTGATTGAGCTAATTCAAGAATTTCCGGGATCAAAACAATTTCCGGGGATATCACATTAGTAATTGCGGCTAAAGTTCCCGGGTGATCGCTTTCCTGAACTCGGGAAATCAACCAACCATCTGTGAGTTTGCCGGCGAATCGGATTCGCACTCGGACACCCGGCTGGGCTATAGCTTCAAACTTGGCTGGAACGGCATAGTCAAAGACCCGATCTAAGTGCGGCAGCTGGCTGTCGATTGCAATTTGAGCAACGGGCAAGTTGGTAGCGATTGGCACTTCGGCCTTAACTCGCTTTTTCTTGCCTGGGACCAGGCTCAGTTGATCGTCGCTCACCCAGCCAGTCTTTCACTTGAGTATGACTTTAAATTGGGTGCATCAGGAAGTGCCACACTTTGCGTGCTTACCCTTGTGTGTAAACGCGCCGAACACGCAGGTTCTGCCTTCAAATTTTGGCATAACCTGCTTTTTAGAGGTTCGGCTTTCGTTTCACACAAGGCCAAGCAAACGTCAATGCCTTAGGTGAAATTTTAAAAGAGCGGCCTTTAGTAGTTGAACCGCAATTAGATAGCGGCCCGAAGTGACTCAGCGCGATCAGTACGTTCCCATGTGAAGCCTGGGCGACCGAAGTGGCCATAGGCAGCGGTTGGACGGTACTTAACAACGTTAGTGTTCAAAAGTTCCAAGTCAGCAATGATCGCTGCTGGACGCAAGTCGAATACTTTGAGTACGGCTTGGCGAATGTTTTCTTCTGGAACTGTTCCGGTACCGAATGTTTCTACGAAAACGCCTACTGGCTGTGCTTTACCGATTGCATAAGCAACCTGAACTTCACAACGCTTAGCAAGGCCAGCAGCAACTACGTTCTTGGCAACCCAACGCATTGCATATGCGGCGGAGCGGTCAACCTTTGATGGATCTTTACCGGAGAACGCGCCACCACCGTGACGAGCCATACCACCGTAAGTATCAACAATGATCTTGCGACCAGTTAAGCCTGCGTCACCCATCGGGCCACCGACTACGAACTTGCCAGTCGGGTTAACCAATAGTTTGAAATCGGTTGCGTCGATATCGAATCTTGCCAAAATTGGTTCGACTACATTTGCGCGAATTTCTGGAGAAAGCTGCTTGTCAAGATCAATGTGTTCTGCGTGCTGAGACGAAACCACAACTGTGTCGAGACGAACTGGACGATCACCGTCGTATTCGATTGTTACTTGAGTCTTGCCGTCTGGTCGCAAGTAATCCATCTGGCCTGATTTACGAACTGAAGTTAGTTGCTCAGCTAAGCGATGTGCAATTGTGATTGGCAGTGGCATTAATTCTGGAGTGTCATCTGATGCGTAACCAAACATAAGTCCTTGGTCACCGGCGCCTTGACGATCTAGTGGATCTGCCGAGCCGGAAACGCGCTCTTCGAAAGCATCGTCGACGCCTTGAGCAATGTCAGGTGATTGGGCGCCAATAGAAACAGAAATGCCGCACGAGTTACCGTCGAAGCCCTTTTCGGAGCTGTCGTAACCGATTTCATTTACTACGGTACGAACTAATGCCATAACATCTGCAAAACCATTTGTGGTAACTTCACCAGCAACGTGGATCTGGCCCGTGGTCAGCATAGTTTCTACTGCAACGCGGCTCTTTGGATCCTGCGCTAATAGATCATCAAGAATGGCATCAGAAATCTGATCTGCCATCTTGTCTGGATGACCCTCAGTTACGGATTCAGAAGTGAATAAACGACCTGACATGTAATTGCCTTTGCTAGAGAGTAAATAAGTATGTGACTGCGCGCATACTTAGGGGCTCCTGATCAAGTGCGCAATTCTTAAGAAACTTTAGCAGGTTGGGCGGTTCAATCGCCAAACTGGTTGCACTTGTTGCTATCACCTTGCAAGCAGGGTTGACCTAGTGCCTAATGGCACTTACCGCATCCCAAATGGCCTGTGCGATCTGGTTTTTAGAGGTCTTGGAAACTTTGGTTTGAGTTGCAGGTTCGCGGGTCAATATCGTGACTTCATTGTCGTCAGTGCCAAATGCCAAGTTTGGTCCAACTTCGTTAATGACCAAAAGGTCGCAGCCCTTACGTTGCAATTTTGCGATGCCGTGATCCAGGACCGAGCCGCGATCATCACCGGTTTCGGCGGCGAAACCAACAATTACCTGATCTGGGTGCGAGGTATTACGGTGTGAAACTAAGTCAGCCAAAATGTCAACAGTTCGAACTAATTCAATCGTTGGTGATGAACCGTCATCGGATTTTTTCATCTTGGAGTTCTGGGTAACTTTTGGTTTGTAATCAGCAATTGCAGCTGCCATCACAATTACATCGGCAGCCTGGGAAGCCTGCATGACTGCGGCATGCACATCATCGCCAGTCACGGCGCTAACAACAGTTACTCCAGCCGGAAGCGGCACTGAAATGTTGGCACAAATTAAAGTAACTTTGGCGCCGCGGTCGCGGGCAGTTACTGCCAAGGCAACACCTTGTTTGCCGCTAGAACTATTACCCAAGAATCTAACTGGATCCAAGAACTCTCTCGTGCCACCTGCGGTGATTACGATGTCAAGGCCAAGCAAATCTTGTTCGCTTAGTACACCCATTGCAACTGAAACTATTTCTTCAGGATCTGGAAGTCTGCCTGGTCCACTGTCGTCACCAGTTAAGCGACCTTCGGCTGGATCAATCACAATGCAACCGCGCGATCGCAGTGTTGCGACATTTTCTTGAGTTGCCGCATTGAGCCACATCTCGGTGTGCATTGCAGGGGCATAAACGATTGGGCAAGTTGCCGTTAATAAAACATTTGTAAGTAAGTCGTTGGCGGCGCCATTGGCTGCGCGGGAAAGTAAATCTGCAGTTGCTGGCGCAACTAGAACAAGGTCAGCAGATTGGCCGATGCGAACGTGTGGCACGTCAGCGACATCATCCCAAACTTCAGAAATAAGCGGATTACCAGAAAGTGCTTCCCAAGTTGCTGAGCCCACAAAATTTAAGGCAGCTTGTGTTGGGACAACCTGAACATTGTGGCCGGCTTCAGTTAGCAAGCGAAGTATGGATGCAACTTTGTAAGCGGCAATGCCGCCGCTGACACCAAGGACTATGTTCAGTGATTTTGATCGTGCTACGGAAGTCACGGAAAGTTCCGATAACTATGGGTCGGAAAAACCGACTTAAGCAGCAGTTTCCGGTTCGATGGTCAATTTGCCTTCGTTGATTTCGCGAAGTGCGATTGACAATGGCTTTTCTTGATTGCCGGACTCAACAAGTGGGCCAACATATTCAAGTAGGCCTTCACCTAGTTGGGAGTAGTAAGCATTGATCTGACGCGCGCGCTTGGCTGCGTAGATAACTAATGCATATTTGGAGTCCGCGACGGCCAAAAGTTCGTCGATCGGTGGATTGGTGATGCCCTCTGGAGCAGCTGCAGTCACGTTGGACTCCTTGTAAATCAGTGATTTGGGAAAACTCTTACTTGAGATATTGTATCAACTCGCGAGCCGCGCGCGAAACGTCGTCATTTACGATCACATGGTCAAAGAAACCCGATGATTCCAACTCTTTTAGGGCAACATCGAGGCGCTGTTGAATTTCGGTGGCAGTCTCAGTCCCCCGGCCGGCAAGGCGAGCTTCTAGATCTGCCCATGCTGGTGGCTCTAGGAAAACCAGAACGGCTGCAGGCATTGAGTCGCGCACTTGGCGGGCACCTTGCACTTCAATTTCCAGCAAAACTGGAATGCCTTGCGCCAATTTTTCTTCGGCAGATTTTCGCGGAGTGCCATAACGGTTGCCGGCAAATTCAGCCCATTCCAATAACTCGCCGTCTGCAATCATTTGATCGAACTCAGCTTGGCTGACATAAAAATAGTTTTCGCCATGAACTTCACCTGGCCGAGGGGCCCGAGTGGTTGCTGAAACTGACAGCCAGGTTTCTGGTAATTCTTTTAATGCTTCTCGAATTACCGAGGATTTACCTACGCCACTTGGCCCAGATAACACAACAAGATGTGCGCTCATGAAGCCCTGCCATTTAATGCGATACGCAGTTTTTGAGCCTGTGTGGTCCCTAAACCTTTCATGCGGCGCGAGAATGCAATTTCACAAGTCTCCATAAGTGTTGCAGCTTTAACTTTGCCGATACCGGGAAGTGATTCCAAAATTGTTACTACGCGCATTCCGGAAACAATGTCATCACTTTCGGCTACTGCCAAAACATCGTTAAATGAAATTTGAGATTCTTTCAATTGTCGGCGCAATGCCGCACGCTTTATGCGAACTTCAACAGCCTTGGCAGACGCTGCGATGCGTTGCTCATTTGTTAAGACTGGTACGGCCATTTGCCTATGCTACTGGCAATGGCTTGGGCGGCTTCAGCGATATTCGCAGCTGCTGTGATCGGGCGACCAATAACCAATAAGTTCGCGCCATCAGCCAGTGCTTGCTCTGGGGTCGCGATACGTTTTTGGTCACCGGCATCCGAACCGGCTGGGCGTACGCCTGGAGTTATTAAAACTATCTCTGGACCGACTTCGGCTCGAACTGCTGATACTTCTTGCGGCGAGCAAACGATTGCCCGAGCGCCAGCGGCAACTGATTGCGCAGCCAGGCGTCGCACGATGTCTTGTGCCGATCCATTCCAACCCATAGCAGCAAGTTGATCCTGCGAAAGTGAAGTCAGAATCGTAACTGCAGTGACGTAAGTATCTGGGAGTGCTTCAACTGCTGCTTTGACCATGTCTTGGCCACCAGAAGCGTGCACCGTTAAGTATTTCGGATTTAGTTTTGCTACCGCATGAGCTGCGCCAGCAACTGTGGCAGGAATGTCGTGCAATTTAACATCCAAGAAAATGTCACAGCCACTTGCTTCGCGGGCAACATGAACAGCATCGTGCCCATCACGCAGGAATACCTCTAGGCCAACCTTTACCACCTGCACATGTGGCGCAACGGCGCTTGCCCACTCCCGCGCAGTTGCTAGATCTGGTGCATCAAGTGCTACTGCGATTGGGGCTTTAGACATTTTTCAACCTTCTAATTCTGGTGCGCGAGGCCAATGACTTCGCTAAGTGAGTTATAACCTCGGGATTCGAGCTCTTGGCCTAGTTCAGCTTCAATCCGCCATGGCGCGGATGGATCCCCGAAAACTACAGTTCCGATACTTACGGCACTTGCGCCAGCCGCGATGAACTCCAGCGCATCATGACCGGTCCGAATTCCACCCATCCCAAGAATCGGCAAGTGTGGAATGGCGGCGTGCACTTGATAAATTGCGCGAACTGCAACCGGGCGGATTGCTGGGCCAGAAAGGCCACCGGTGCGACCACCAAGCATTGGCTTCATGCCATCCACGTCAATGACCATGCCAAGCAAAGTGTTAATCATCGAGACACCATCGACTCCAGCTTCGACAACACTGTGCGCAATTTCGACAATGTCTGTGACATCGGGGGAAAGTTTGGCCAATACTGGCGCATCGGAATGCCACACCGATCGCACAGTCTCAATTACCTGAGCAGCCGAGACTGGATTGCAGGCAAATACTTGCCCGCGTGATTCCACATTTGGGCAAGAAATATTTACTTCTAATCCATCTACGCCTGGCACCTTTGCCAAAATTCGCGCTAGTTCGCCAAACTCTTCAACGTTATTGCCAGCGATTGAAACAATCGTGGTGACATTGTTTTCGCGCAGCCAAGCTAAATCTTTTTCTAGAAAAACTTCAATTCCCGGACCTTGTAACCCAATGGAGTTGAGCATGCCACTTGGAGTTTCAGCCATTCGAGGTGTTGCCCGACCCGAACGCGGTTGCATCATGATGCTTTTGGTAACTACAGCGCCCAGAGTTGAGACATCACCGAATTGAGCAAGTTCTTTTCCCGCAGCTGCGCAGCCAGATGCCGTAAGTGTTGGCGCAGCTAGTTGAAGTGAGCCAAGGGAAGTCGTTAAGTCAGGACTCATTAGTGACCTCCTGGGCGTGGCGCGCCAAAGGCATCACTTGGAATGGTGTGTACGTCATTCCAGCGGACTCGATCGCCGCGGAAAACTGGACCTTCAACGCAGGAGCGCACCATGCGCGTAACACCGTCATCGCCTACAACTGGTAAGACACAAGTCATACAGACTCCAATGCCACATGCCATGGACTCTTCGACTGCGCATTGACTGAACGCACCATTTTCTTGCGCTACTTGGGCGACAGCGTGCAACATTGGCATCGGTCCGCAGGCATAAACCGCTTGTGATCCGTTTTGCTTGATGATGTTTGGGAGCACATCAGTTACTCGACCGCGCACCCCAGAAGTGCCATCATCGGTAGTCACGATTACTGAATCGGAAACGCCCTTTAAATCAAGTACGCCAAAGAGTTTTGCTTCGGTGGCAGCGCCAAGGACAACATCAACTCGGCAGCCACGGCTACGCAGTGCTCGCGCCAATAACTCCATAGGTGCTGCGCCATAACCACCAGCAACAATCACGCAAGCAACTGGTTGGCGAGGTAATACAAATGGTTGACCAAGTGGCGCGATGACATCAATGACGTCACCCGCATTTTGGGTGGCTAGCCACTGCGTGCCTTCACCGTGGGGGGCAAAAATAATCTCTAGGCTCTGTCCTGGTGCAGACTTGTGAATTGAAAATGCGCGCCGAAGCAGCATTCCCCCACCGATGCCACCTACGGCAACTGCCGCAAAGTGACCTGGTTGCACCTCGCCAATTTCTGGCGCATCCAAAACTAGGTGTAAATAATTTCCTACTGGAGCAATCGATTTAATGGTGCATTGCATTTGCTTTGCACTCATGAGGCACCTGCCAGTAATACATTCAATTCAGCTACGTGCTCCTGAATTGATTTAACTTTCATGGGACCAGCTTGCAGTGAGGCAATGCCTTCGACTGCAGCAATGAAACCTTGAATGGTGGTGATTGATGCGGTGTTAGCCAGAACTGCAGCTTTTCGAATCTCGTAGCCATCACGTCGAGCGCCGGTTCCGTACGGCGTGTTAACCACTAAATCGATATCGCCATCCATGATTGCTTCCACCGTTGTTTTTTGCTCGCCGGTGGCACCGATGTGTTGCTTGGCAATTAGTGTTGCAGTAATTCCGTGCTGACTTAAGAATTCGGCCGTACCTGAAGTGGCCATAACCTTAAATCCCATTGCGATTAATTTGCGCACCGGTTCAACGGCTTGATCTTTATCACGATCTGCAACTGATACGAACACCGAACCAGTTTTTGGTAATCCATCGCGATATGCAGCAAGTTGAGACTTGGCAAATGCCGTTCCAAAATCAACGTCAATTCCCATAACTTCGCCAGTTGATTTCATTTCTGGGCCAAGGACAGTGTCTACGCCCATGAAGCGACCAAATGGCAGCACTGCTTCTTTCACGCTAACTGCGCTACCTACTGGAGCATCGCCACCATCGCCAACTGGTCGCAAGAAGCCTTCGCTGCGAAGTGTTGCGATCGAATCCCCAACTGCAATTCGCGCAGCTGCCTTAGCTAAGGAAATTCCAGTTGCTTTGGATACAAATGGCACAGTTCGTGATGCGCGCGGATTAGCTTCCAAGACATAGAGAATTCCATTTGCTAACGCGTACTGAACATTCAAAAGTCCTAGTACGCCGACACCTTTGGCAATGCCAAGTGTGGAGACGCGAATTCGTTCAATCTCAGCCGGGCCAAGTGTGTAAGGCGGTAGCGAACACGCAGAATCGCCTGAGTGAATTCCAGCTTCTTCGATGTGCTCCATAACGCCGCCCAAGTACAACTCAGTACCGTCATAAAGCGCATCAACATCAATTTCGATGGCGTCATCTAAGAAGCGATCCACCAGTACTGGATGCTCGGGCTTAACTTCAGCAGCTCGCGTTAAGTAATCGTGCAACATAGTTTCGTCATACACGATCTCCATGCCACGGCCACCAAGTACAAAGGACGGTCGAACCAAAACTGGGTAGCCAATTCGATCGGCGATCTCGCGGGCATCTTCGAACGAAGTTGCCATGCCGTGCTCTGGTGACGGTAATCCAGCGCGCTCTAACACTTCACCAAAGGCGCCGCGCTCTTCAGCTAAGTGAATTGCTTCGGGAGTTGTACCAAGCAGGGTTACGCCCGCATCCTTTAGGCCTTGTGCTAAACCAAGTGGGGTCTGACCACCGAGTTGAGTAATGACACCAAGGACTGGTCCAGCCAAAGTCTCGGCATGAATAACTTCTAAAACATCTTCAAGGGTTAGCGGTTCGAAATATAAGCGGCTTGAAGTGTCATAGTCAGTAGACACTGTTTCTGGATTGCAGTTGATCATGATGGTGTCTAAGCCTTTTTCGCGCAAAGTTAGCGATGCGTGCACACATGAGTAATCAAACTCAATTCCTTGGCCGATTCGGTTTGGCCCTGATCCCAGAATGATTACCGCTGGATTAGTACGCGGCAAAACTTCAGTTTCTTGGTCGTACGAGGAGTAGTAGTACGGAGTAAGCGCGGCAAATTCGGCGGCGCAAGTATCAACAGTTTTGTATACCGGTCGAACATCAAGAGTGTGACGAATCCCGCGAACTTCAGCTTCGGAAATTCCACGAATCAGACCAATCTGTACATCCGAGAAACCATGGCGCTTGGCCGCGATAATTGATTGGCGATCTAAGGAAGTTGCTGACTTTAGTTCGCGCGCAATTTCACACAACAGCACAATTTGATCCAAGAACCAAGGATCAATTTTCGTGGCTTCAAAAACTTGTTCCACGCTGGCTCCGGCCCAAAGTGCAAGCTGGACTTGATTTAGTCGACCATCGGTTGGGATTTTCATTTTGGTGAGCAAGTCTGCAATTTCAATTGACTTAGGATCCTGCGACCAGACAAACAGATTTTCTTTGCGCTCAATGGAACGTAATGCCTTGTGCAGAGCCTCGGTAAAGTTACGGCCAATTGCCATGGCTTCGCCGACTGATTTCATAGTTGTCGTCAAAGTTTGATCAGCGTCTGGGAATTTTTCAAAAGCAAATCTCGGAATTTTTACAACTACGTAGTCAAGTGTTGGCTCAAATGAGGCTGGGGTTTCTTTAGTGATGTCATTTGGAATCTCATCAAGGGTGTAGCCAATTGCTAAGCGCGCAGCAATTTTTGCAATTGGGAATCCAGTTGCCTTACTGGCAAGTGCTGATGACCGAGAAACTCTTGGGTTCATTTCAATAACGATGATGCGACCATCTTCGGGATTGATTGCAAACTGAATGTTGCAGCCACCGGTATCCACACCTACTGCACGAATGATTCGAATACCTAAATCGCGCAGGTTTTGAAATTCGCGATCGGTCAATGTCATGGATGGGGCAACGGTAATTGAATCGCCGGTGTGCACACCCATGGGATCTAAGTTTTCGATAGAGCAAACAACTACAACATTGTCTTTGTTGTCTCGCATTAGTTCTAGTTCAAACTCTTTCCAACCAATGATTGATTCTTCGAGTAAAACTTCAGTTGTTGGACTTGCTTGCAGACCTAGGCCTGCGATGCGATGTAAGTCTGGTTCGTCGTAGGCAATTCCTGAGCCAGCCCCACCCATCGTGAAAGACGGTCGCACTACAACTGGATAGCCGAGTTCTTTAACGCCATCAAGGCAATCTTGCATGGTGTGGCAAACAAAAGATTTCGCGCTCTGGCCACCGATGTCAGCAACAATTTGGCGGAAAATCTCGCGGTTCTCGCCGCGCTCAATGGCATCAACATCAGCGCCAATAAGTTCCACGTTGTACTTGTCTAAAACGCCATTCTTGAAAAGTGCGATAGCGGTGTTAAGCGCAGTCTGGCCACCCAAAGTTGGCAGCAAGGCATCGGGTCGCTCGCGTTCAATAATTGTTGCGACAACTTCTGGAGTGATTGGTTCGATGTAAGTTGCATCGGCAAACTCTGGATCCGTCATAATCGTGGCCGGATTGCTGTTGACCAAAATTACGCGCAAGCCTTCAGCTTTTAGCACGCGGCAGGCTTGGGTTCCGGAGTAATCGAATTCACAGGCTTGACCGATAACAATTGGGCCAGAGCCAATGACCATAACTGATTTAATGTCGCTGCGACGTGGCATTAGCGCTTACCTTCCATCAGTTCAACGAATCGATCAAACAGGTAGGCCGAATCGTGCGGACCGGCCGCAGCTTCGGGGTGATACTGCACACTAAAAGCTGGGACATCAACACATTCCAAACCTTCAACTACGTTGTCATTTAGACAGACATGGCTGACTCGCACGGTGCCATACGGAGTTTGGGAATCTCGATCGATTGGTGCATCAACAGCGAAGCCATGATTATGCGCGGTGATTTCAACTTTGTTAGTTGTACGATCCATTACTGGCTGGTTAATCCCCCGGTGGCCATAGCGAAGTTTGTAAGTTCCAAACCCAAGTGCTCGACCCAAGATTTGGTTTCCAAAACAAATTCCAAAAAATGGCCGCTTGGCATCTAAGGTCGCCTGCACTAAAGAAATAGCGTGCGATGCAGTAGCCGGATCTCCAGGTCCGTTAGATACGAATATGCCATCTGGGCCAGCTGCCAATAAGTCTTCAGCTGAGATGTTGGATGGCACAACATGCACTTCAATTCCGCGCTGGGCCATTAAGTGAGGCGTCATTGATTTAATTCCTAAGTCAAGGGCAGCAACTTGGAATCGCTTTGTGCCTACCGCTGGGACTACGTAAGTCTGCTTAGTTGAAACGGTGTCCGAGAAACTTGCGCCCGCCATTTCTGGGACTTCCCGAACTTTGCTAATTAGTGATTCGACATCTTGCTGCGCAGCTGCGCCAGAAAAAATGCCAACGCGCATTGCGCCGTGCTCGCGTAAGTGGCGCGTTAATGCGCGAGTATCGATGTCGCTGATTCCAACTACATTTTGCGTTTTCAGTGCTTGATCAAGACTGGTGGTTGAACGCCAATTTGATGGACGCCGGGCTGGATCACGTACGACGTAACCTGCGACCCAAATTTGCTGTGACTCGTCATCTTCGTCATTCCATCCCGTGTTACCAATGTGCGGGGCGGTTTGGACAACAACTTGACCGCAATATGAAGGGTCGGTAATTGTCTCTTGGTAGCCAGTCATTCCCGTAGAAAAGACAGCTTCGCCAAATGCAACGCCATCGGCACCATATGAACGACCGGTAAATACTTGACCATCTTCAAGTACTAGGACGGCTCGAGTCATGCGTTTAGTTCTCCATTCAGCACAGTTGGTTTACCGCGATAGAACGTTGCAACAACTTTGCCGGGAAGGGTTCGTCCTGCGTAAGGGGTATTTCTACTTGCACTTGCAGTATTTCGTGCCACTACTTCTTCGCTGACACGGGGATCAAAAATTACTAAGTTTGC
>WLPX01000012.1 GCA_009698575.1 Actinomycetota bacterium | reverse complement strand
GGAGTGCTAGAAAAGCAGTTCCGTGGTTACTACGAAGAAGCTAGCCGTAAGCACGGCAAGACTGGTGAAAACCTGCTTCGTATTCTGGAATCACGTCTGGACAATGTTGTGTACCGCGCTGGCTTTGCAAAGAGCCGCGACATGGCACGTCAGATTGTTCGTCACGGACACATCGTTGTTAACGGCCAGAAGGTAGACATCCCGTCTTTCCGCGTCAGCCCTAACGACGTAATTGAAGTACGTAAGTCATCACTTGAAATGACACCATTCCAAGTTGCTTACGCTGAAATTGGCGAACGTACCGTTCCTGCTTGGTTGGAAGTTATTCCAGCTGGCATGCGCATCCTGGTCCACTCCCTTCCTGCTCGTGAGGTCATTGACACTCAGGTTCAGGAACAGTTGATCGTTGAACTTTACTCCAAGTAATTAACATCCCCATCAAACAGCGACTTCAAATAGTGGTCGTCGCCGGAAGGAAATAACTGTGCTGATCTCAGTCCGCCCAGAACTAAAAGAAGAAGTACTATCCGAAACTCGTTCCCGCTTCGTGCTTGCACCGCTAGAACCAGGTTTTGGTTACACACTAGGTAACTCGCTTCGCCGTACTTTGCTTTCATCTATTCCAGGTGCAGCAATCACAAGCATCAAGCTTGATGGCGTTCTGCATGAATTCACCACCATCGAAGGCGTTAAGGAAGACATCACTGAAGTCATCCTTAACCTCAAGAACTTGGTTGTGTCTTCACAGTTTGACGAGCCAGTAACTATGTACTTGAAGAAGCAGGGCCCAGGCCCAGTTACAGCTGCAGACATTGCGCCGCCAGCTGGCGTAGAAATCTTCAACCCAGAATTGTTCTTAGCCACCCTTAATGACAAGGGCAAGCTAGACATGGAAATCGTTGTTGAACAGGGTCGTGGTTACATCTCCGCTGCCAACAACAAAGCAAGTGGTGGCGAAATTGGGCGAATTCCAATCGACTCAATCTACTCACCAGTGCTAAAGGTTACTTACAAAGTTGAAGCAACTCGTGTGGAACAGCGCACTGACTTCGACTCATTAGTTCTTGATGTTGAAACTAAGGGTTCAATTGCTCCTCGCGATGCAATCGCATCTGCTGGTGCAACTCTTGTTGAATTGTTCGGTCTTGCTCGTGAACTAAACGTTGATGCTGAAGGTATCGAAATTGGTCCATCAGTAACTGACCAGTTCGCAGCTGAGCAGCTAAGCATGCCAGTTGAAGCACTTGACCTAACAGTTCGTTCATACAACTGCCTAAAGCGTGAAGGAATCCACACTGTTGGAGAACTAATCACACGCTCCGAAGCAGACTTGATGGACATTCGTAACTTTGGCGCCAAGTCAATTGACGAAGTCAAGGACAAGTTAGCTTCCATGGGTATTGCGCTTAAGGATTCACCTCCGGGATTTGATCCAAGCCAGTATGCATCTGCATTCGACGATGATTACAACGAAGATGATGAAGAAGTATTTGCACCAGCTGGTTCATATGCAACTTTCCAGTCTGAAGCAGCACCAGTTGAAGTAACAGCTGATGATGCAACATCCGATGATGACCAAAGTTTCGCTGAGGACGAGCAGCTCTAACGAGCTCTCGTTTCCAGTAACGAATTGACAGGAGAGAAACATGCCACAGCCATCCAAGGGCAAGCGAATGGGCGGAAGTCCAGCGCACGAACGCCTAATCCTGGCTAACCTCGCAACTTCGTTGTTCGAGCATGGTCGCATCACAACGACCGAAGCGCGCGCACGTCGTCTGCGTCCAGTTGCAGAGCGATTGATCACTATCTCGAAGAAGGGCGATCTACATGCCCGTCGTCGAGTTTTGACAGTTATCCGCAACAAGGATGTAGTGCACACGCTTTTTGCTGAGATTGGTCCACGCTACGAAAACCGCGAAGGTGGTTACACCCGCATCATCAAGATTGGTCCACGTAAGGGCGACAACGCTCCTATGGCCGTGATTGAACTTGTTGAAGAACTAGATGCAGCCCGTGCTGCTGAAGGTGTAGCTCGTCGCGCAGTTAAAGAAGCTGAAATGGCTGCTGCAGCCAAGGCTGCTGATGAAGCAAAGGCCGCCAAGGCTGCTGCTTCAGCTCCGGTGGTTGAAGATATTGCATCTGAAGACGAAACTGAAATCACTTCAGCTGAAGAAGCCGATTCCGGCGCCGATTCCAGCGAAGCTGTTGAATCGGAAGCAGTAGAAATTAAATCGGAATCAGTAAATACTGATGAAGATATCGCAGCCGTTGCTGAGGTTGAGGCGATTGAAGCTGAAGTAAAAGACGAAGCGTAAATAAATGGTTCTATCGAATGAGCCCCTCGTTGCTAACGCAGCGCAGGGGCTCATTCGCATTCGCGGCAAGATTTCCTACGACGGTAAAGATTTCTCCGGTTGGGGGATGCAACCTGACCGTCGTACTGTTCAAGGTGTTCTAGAAGATGCCATATCAACCTTGCTTCGCATTGATCGTGTGATTATTCAGTGCGCCGGCCGAACTGATGCGGGAGTTCATGCAACTGCCCAAGTTATTCATTTCGACATTTCTGAAACAGATGCAATGGAAATGAAAGATCTGACTTACAAAGCAAATGCGATTCTTCCGGAAGATATTTCAATTCAAGAACTCGAAGTCACAACCTCAGACTTTGACGCCAGGTTCGCCGCTTTGTCACGTAGTTATGAGTATTTGATTTATCAAGGCCAGCGCAATCCATTCCTTCGTGATCGAGCACACCGGAGCTACCTGCCCCTAGATGTTCCAGCAATGAATGATGCCAGCCAATCCTTAATTGGATTGCATGACTTTTCAGCATTCTGCAAAAAGCGCGAAGGTGCCACAACCATTCGAACTTTGATGAAGTTTGACTGGACTGAATCTGACGATGGATTAATCAAAGTTGAGCTTCAAGCTGATGCTTTTTGCTATTCAATGGTGCGCGGACTGATTGGCGCAGTTCTGGCAATTGGTGAAGGTAAGTTCGACAAAGCCTGGTTAGAGAATTATTTAGCTGGCAGGGAACGCGAAGCGCATGTTTATGCAGCTCCAGCATTAGGTCTTACTTTGGTCGACGTTAAATATCCAGAACCTGGTGAATACGCGAAGCGCATCGCAGAGACCTTACAAGTCAGGGACTCTGATGGGCCATCTTGATGTTCAGCACGTAACGTACTCACTTCCTGATGGTCGAATCCTGCTGCTTGATGTTTCGTTTCGAGTAGGCGAAGGTGCAGTGACTGCACTCATTGGCGCAAACGGTGCCGGCAAATCAACGTTGATGCGCATGATTGCTGGTGACGAACAGTTGCAGGAAGGCAGCATTGCCCGCACTGGTGGACTGGGCGTGATGCGTCAGTTTGTTGGCCACATGACTGATGGCACCGTGAAGGATCTACTTTTAACTGTTGCTCCAGTTGCAATTGCCGATACTGCAGCGCGAATAACTGCAACCGAAGTTGCGATGCAGCAAGATCCCAATGAAAAGAATCAAATGGCATACGCCCAAGCAATTGCGGACTGGGCAGATGTTGGCGGATACGACATTGAAGTGCTGTGGGATGTGTGCACCATGGCCGCAGTCCAGTTGTCATTCGATCAAGCGCAACATAGATCTGCAGGCAGTCTTTCAGGTGGCGAGCAAAAGCGACTAGTGCTGGAAGCGTTACTTCGTGGTCCCGAAGAAGTATTACTACTTGATGAGCCAGATAACTATCTAGATGTTCCAGGCAAGAAGTGGCTCGAGGATCAGTTAAACGAAACAAAAAAGACCGTGTTGTTCGTTAGTCATGATCGAGAACTGCTGGCAAACACCGCAAAACAAATTGTGACTTTAGAACTTGGTCATGCAGGCAACTCTGTTTGGATCCACGGCGGCGGTTTTGCAAGTCATGGACAAGCACGGAAAGATCGATTTGCGCGTCTAGAAGAACTGCGCCGGCGCTGGGATGAAGAGCATCAAAAGATTAAAGACTTAGTGCAGATGCTAAAAGTAAAAGCTAAATTCAATGATGGCTTGGCTTCGCGTTACCAAGCTGCTCAAACCCGATTGAAGAAGTTCGAAGAAATTGGACCGCCACAGGAAATTCCAATTGAGCAAAATGTAAAGATGCGCCTCAAGGGTGGTCGCACCGGCAAACGAGCTGTGGTTTGCGAAAAGCTTTCACTGACCGGACTTGTTGAGCCTTTTGATCTTGAGATTTGGTTTGGTGAACGCATCGGAATTCTGGGCGCGAACGGTTCTGGCAAAAGCCACTTTCTGCGATTACTTGCCGCAGGCGGAACTGATCCAGAACTTGAACACTTACCAATTAGTGATGTCACAATCGATCCAGTTGCGCATACTGGAAAAGCAAAACTGGGAGCCAGAATTCGTCCAGGCTGGTTTGCTCAAACGCACCATCATCCGGAATTACTTGGTCGCACCCTAATTGAAATTTTGCATCGCGGTGATGAGCATCGAAACGGGATGCAACAGGAGCAATCTGCGCGCGCGCTGGATCGATATGGGCTAGCTGGTGCGAGTGAGCAAAAGTTTGAATCACTCTCTGGAGGCCAACAAGCAAGATTTCAGATCCTGTTACTTGAACTTTCTGGTGCCACACTTCTGTTGCTGGATGAACCAACGGATAACTTGGATCTGGAATCAGCCGAAGCACTTGAACGAGCATTGGATGCATTCGAAGGTACAGTTTTGGCAGTCACGCACGATCGCTGGTTCTCCCGGACTATGGATAGATTCGTCGTTTTCGGGGGAGATTCAACAGTTCGAGAATTTGATGAGCCAGTGTGGGATGAGAAGCGAGCCAAAAGGTAATCTGGCAACCATGATTATGGAAACCGCCTTCATGGAAATTGTGCCAGGTAAAGAACTTGAGTTTGAAGCAGCTATGGAACAAGCAAAAGCTGTTGTGTCACAGGCCAAGGGTTTTCAAGTTATCCACGTGCATCGTGGTGTTGAAAAACCATCAACTTACTTAATCGCAATCGGTTGGGACACCGTTGACGACCACATGGTTGGTTTCCGGGAATCAGAATTGTTCACGCAATGGCGCGGCCTAATCGGACCATTCTTTGCGAATCCGCCAGAGGTAACGCACTGGGAATTACAGGCGTAATTACCTGCGGTAGGTACTGGGAATTACAGGCGTAATTTCCTGCGGTAAGTACTAGGAATTACAGGCGTAATTTCCTGCGGTTAGCCAAGTGCGTGTGCAATAGCCCGACAGGCATAGAACGCATCTAGGTGCATTTCCTCAGAATCTGGATTTGGCCAAGATGATTGTTTAGCAACAACTACTCCACGCGGACGATCCACGTAAAGCATTTGGCCATGAATTCCGATTCCCATAATTACATCTGGATCTTCGCCGGGCTTGTAACAAAATGAACGATAGACACCTTTTGCAAAGAAATCCTGAAAGTCGCCGGTAGCCCATTGTTCAGCGCTGCCATTTTCAAATACATCGCGCATGAATTCTGGATCAATCGCACCCATGCCACCATCGCGAATCATCATGCCAAAACGAGCCAAGTCTCGCGGTATCGCCGATAGTCCGCCTGCTGCGCGAGGTGCACCAGTGCGATCAACGGTGATGTGGGCTGGAGCCTCTGTGCCAATTTTGGACCAGATGTATTTAGAAAGCGCTTCGGCATACGGCATTCCCGATGCGGCTTCAATTACCCAACCAACTAGGTCAGTAGTAGGCGACATGTAACGGAACTTTTGTCCATGCTCACCTTCCTTCTTTCGGGAGGCGATGAAGTCATGCAAATTTGCAGCTCCAAGTGGTGCTGGATACCAACCCACCGAATGGCGGTAGGCAATGATGTCTGGCCCAGGGGTGTAGTCCTCTTCAAACTGATAGCTCGCAGCCATGTCCAATAAGTTTCGAACTGTGGCATCCCCAAATCCACTGTCTTTAACTTCTGGAACATACTTCGTCACCAAGGCATCGACATCAATCTTGCCTTCGGCTACCAGGGCGCCAACTAACATTCCAGTGATCGACTTGGTGACACTAAAAATCAAATGTGGTTCGGTTGCGCTGACTCCTGGGGCAAGCCATTCAAAAACCAGATCCTCACCTAAGACTGCAGTAAAAGAATCAGTATTAGTAGCGGTCAAGTAGTCAGAAATCTTAATGGCACCATCATGGGCATCGATAACTATGTCGCCAAGTTCAGGGCGGTTTGCACTAGTTAGTGGCCGTGCAGTCGCTGCGCAATCGATCTGTGCTGTTGGGATTAATTCCCTCACATGCCGAAATGACCAAAAGGTATGTTCGGGAAGTAGCCAGTTATCAAGAGTTGGACGAGTCATGTATTTAGTATGACGGGTCGCGATCCAAATCGTGCAGAGATGGCAAAGTCATAATGACCACCTGAATCAGGATCAAAATTACTACCGCAGCGGTGTAAACCGGGCGAACGCCAAAGGTATCTACGCATACCCCAGTAACAAACATTCCAATTGGACCACTGGCATAAAACAGTGAAGTTTGGATACCAAAGACTCGACCTTGAATATGCGGTGCTACTCGCTGCTGCACTAATGAGTTCATTAGTGGATTCATTGGACCCCAGCCAAGTCCCAGTAAAAATCCTGACAATACAAATAAGCCAATAGGTGGAAAAAATGTCATCGGAATCATCGCTAGCGCAGTTGCCGCAAGGGCACCGATAACAATGCTTCGCTTCTTAAATCTCTTAACAAGTTGCGGGTAAGCCAGCATGGAGCCGATGCCGCCAATTGCCATCGATGACAATACATAACCCAGGCCACGTGGGTCGTTAATGTCCGAGAAATATTTAGGCAAAACAATAGATTCCGTCGGCAAGTACACCATGGCTAAGAAAACAATCGAAAGAGTTAAATACAACATTGCTTTGTCAGATTTGAGAACCTGCAGACCCCGCATAGTGCTTGGCCAGAATTTTTCTTTGTCATTTATTTCCTCGCGATGCTCAAGTCCTAGGTCACCAACGTGCAGCACTGAAATCAAAACTATCGCAAGCATAAATGCCGCAAAAATAATCCACATTGAATTAGCTGCGCCAACTAGAGATATCGCTATCGCACCGATAGCAGGGCCAATTGCCCAGCCAGCAGAAAATACCGCTTCATGCCACGAATTCAGTTTGTCCATAGAGATGTTGCTGGCTTTGGCAACATCTGGAATTAAGGATTTACGCGCGGTGTATCCAGCAGGATCAAATGCCGCGCCAAGAATTGCAAACGTTGCAATCGAAGCAAACGTTAACCCAAACAATGAATCCCAAATAGGGAACAGCATGACTGACAGTGCAGACAATAAGTCTGAGCCAATTGAAACTCGTTTGCGGCCATAGTGATCGATCAAGGCGCCAACAAATGGCGAAATAAAGATGCCAGGTATGGCAGATAATGCAACAACTACTCCAGCTTGGGTCGCAGATCCAGTGCGTTCAAAAATCAGCCAAGGGACTGTGACGATAGCTATTGCGTTACTCAGGCCAGACAGGGCATTTGCACCTTCGAGCAGGTAAAGCGGGCGCCGGGTGACTTTCATACGGCTCTAGCACATCCCTTTTTCGGCGCCAATGGGCAAAAACTTGAGATTTTGCCTAGTTTTATAGGTTTTCTACATCTTGAGCCTACCTCAGGCCGGAGAACTCGTTTTGACCCACGCCCAGAACTACGGGTAATCTAAGGAGTCGTTGTGCCTTTAGGCATAAGGAAAACTAGCAATTTCAACCCCACTTATTTAGACAAAGAAGGCTCACTGTGCGCACGTACTCTCCAAAGCCAGGCGATGTGAATCGCGAATGGCATGTTATCGATGCAACTGACGTTGTTTTAGGACGTCTAGCGTCACAAGTTGCTGTGCTGTTGCGCGGCAAGCACAAGCCAATCTTTGCACCGCATGTTGATACTGGTGACTTCGTCATTGTTATCAATGCAGAAAAAGTTGCCCTTACCGGCCAGAAGCGCGAGCAAAAAATGGATTACCGTCACTCCGGTTTCCCAGGCGGCTTGCGCGCTACTAACTACGTTGAATTGCTAGCAACAAACCCACGTCGCGCTGTTGAAAAGGCCGTTAAGGGAATGCTTCCGCATAACAAGCTCAGCGATGCTCAAATTACAAAGCTAAAGGTTTACGCAGGCGATGTTCATCCGCATGCTGCCCAGAACCCAAAGGCATTCGAGATCACTCAGGTTGCGCAGTAAGCGCTCGCGGATTCATAGATTTTTACGAAGGGAAATAACATGTCAGAGAACGAAGTAGACGTAGTAGAAGACATCCTTACCGATGTAGTTGAAGCAGAGTTGACGGAATACACATCCGAAACTCCAGCTGCAGCTGTTCGTGAACCACGCAAAGCACCAGATACACCAGGTGCTGCAACAGGACGTCGCAAGGAAGCTATCGCACGCGTTCGCATCGTTCCAGGTACTGGTCGTTGGGTTATCAACGGTCGCACACTTGAAGATTATTTCCCAAACAAGGTGCACCAGCAGCTTGTTAATGATCCATTCAAGACTCTTAATTTCGAAGGTGCTTACGACGTAATCGCACGCATCGATGGTGGCGGAATCTCCGGTCAGGCTGGCGCATTACGTCTTGGCGTTGCTCGTTGCTTGAACGCAATCGATGTTGAGGGCAACCGTGGCGACCTAAAGAAGGCTGGCTTCCTCACTCGCGATGCCCGCATCAAGGAGCGCAAGAAGTACGGTCTGAAGAAGGCTCGTAAGGCTCCGCAATACTCCAAGCGTTAATTCATGTCGGGCCGACTGTTTGGCACCGATGGCGTTCGCGGTTTGGCGAACGGTCTACTAACTGCTGAGCTAGCAACCAATCTCGGGGTTGCAGCCGCGCAAGTATTAGGCGAGCGTGGCGAATTTTCTTCACACAAATCTGATCGTCCCTTTGCAATTGTCGGTCGTGACCCACGCGCAAGTGGTGAATTTCTCCAGGCTGCAATCAGCGCAGGTCTCGCTAGTGCTGGCGTCGATGTTATTGATGTCGGCGTTCTTCCAACCCCAGCTGTCGCTTTTTTGACGGAAACCATGGGCGCGGATCTTGGGGTAATGATTTCTGCCTCGCACAATGCCATGCCGGATAACGGAATTAAATTCTTTGCTCGAGGTGGAGTAAAGCTAGATGACGCAATTGAAGATGCCATTGAAGCCCACTTAAAGATTGTTAGCGAGCTACCAACTGGAGCTGAAGTTGGCAGAATTCGCACGGACCACGATTTAGTTGAAAAGTATCTGCATCACCTTAATTCCAGCATTTCAAATTCGCTGGAAGGTCTAACGGTAGTTATCGATGGCGCGAATGGATCCGCTTCACTTGTTAGCCCAGAGGCTTTGCGTCGCGCAGGTGCTCACGTGATCACTATCCATTGCGAACCAGATGGTTTAAACATAAATGAAAATTGTGGCTCAACGCATATGTCAGATCTTTTCGCTGCGGTAGTAAAGCATGGCGCTGATGTCGGCATCGCCCATGATGGCGATGCGGATCGATGCCTAGCAGTCGATGCAGCTGGCGAGTTTGTTGACGGCGATCAGATTTTGGCAATCCTTACTTCGGGCCGTAAAGATCGTGGGGAATTAGTTGGCAATACTGTCGTAGCGACAGTGATGTCTAACTTAGGTTTCAACATTGCCATGCGCGAACTTGACATTAAAGTTATTGCGGCCGCAGTGGGCGATAGGTACGTCTTAGAAGAAATGCGTACTGGTGGGTTCACTATTGGCGGGGAGCAAAGCGGTCATGTAGTTCTAAGCGAATTTGCTACTACTGGCGATGGCGTTCTAACTGCGTTACATCTACTTTCCGAAATGAAGCGGACTAACAAGTCAATGGCCGAACTTGCCTCGCTAGTAAACCGATTGCCTCAAGTTTTAATTAATGTTCCAAATGTTGACAAAAACTCAGTTACAAAGAGCGCTGTTGTCGACACAGTTACAAAACTAGAACGGGATCTGGGCGCGACTGGAAGAATCCTGTTACGACCGAGTGGAACTGAGCCACTGATTCGAGTGATGGTGGAAGCAGCAACTGCAGCGCAAGCCCAATCCGTTGCCCAAGAACTTGCAGATGTAGTGGCTACCCACTGCGCCCTGACCTAATCGGTAGACTCAAGTTATGTGCGGAATCGTAGGATATGTCGGCCCGCAACAAGCCCAAAATGTAGTCATTGAAGGTTTACGCCGCCTGGAATACCGAGGCTATGACTCAGCCGGTATCGCTATTGTTTCCGAGCAAAAAATCCAGACTCGAAAAAAGGCCGGTAAATTAGCAAACCTTGAATCTGAGTTAGTTGATAGTCCAATTTCACCCTCACACACTGGAATCGGGCACACTCGTTGGGCTACTCATGGCGCGCCAAATGACGTGAATGCTCATCCACATGTGAGCGAAGACGGCAAAATCGCTGTGATTCACAATGGCATCATTGAAAATTTTGCAATGCTGCGCGACAAGTTAATTGCTGAAGGTGTTAAACTTCGTAGTCAGACTGATACCGAAGTAGTTGCTCACTTACTTTCAAAACAAATGAAGACAACACCTGGACTTGCAGATGCGCTTCGGGAAGTTTGCCAAATTTTGACTGGTGCTTTCACCCTGGTTGTGGTGCACGCTGAAACTCCTGATGTTGTAGTTGCCGCACGACGCAACTCACCGCTAGTTGTTGGTCGCGGTATTGGCGAAAATTTTCTGGCCTCGGATGTTGCTGCTTTTATCGCGCACACTCGCAACGCAATTGAATTGGGTCAAGATCAAATCGTAGAAATTACCCCTAATTCAATCCAGGTCACGGATTTTTACGGCAAACCAGCAGCATTCACAGAATACGAAGTTACTTGGGATTCGGCCGCTGCCGAAAAAGGTGGCTTTGACTTATTCATGCTTAAGGAAATTGCCGAGCAACCAAAAGCCGTGGCGGATACTCTGCTTGGTCGTATTGATAAGTCCGGCAAAGTAACGCTTGCTGACCTGGGTCTAGATGACGCTTTCTTAAAGACCATCGACAAGATCATCATTACAGCTTGTGGCACCGCTTACCATTCCGGATTAATTGCAAAATACGCAATTGAGCACTGGACTCGAATTCCCTGCGAAGTCGAGTTAGCTAGCGAATTTCGTTATCGCGATCCGATTCTGACGCCGACGACGTTAGTAGTTGCAATTAGTCAGTCCGGCGAAACGATGGACACTCTAATGGCAATGCGTTATGCCCGTGAACAAGGCGCAAAAGTTTTAGCCGTTTGTAATAGCAATGGATCAACAATTCCACGCGAGAGCGATGCTGTTATTTATACGCATGCCGGGCCAGAGATTGCAGTTGCATCAACCAAAGCTTTCTTGACACAAATTGTGGCTTGCTATTTATTCGCTATGTATTTAGCGCAAACTCGAGACACGGGCTACGGCGATGATGCTGCCACGATTGCACTAGAACTAAGCGACATGCCTAATTTGATTGACTTAGTACTTGACACCAGCGAAGGTGTAAAGGCAATCGCCAAGGAACTTATCAATAAGCAATCAGTTTTGTTTTTAGGGAGAAGCGTAGGTTTCCCAGTTGCACTTGAAGGCGCATTGAAACTTAAGGAACTTGCCTATATGCACGCCGAAGGTTTTGCAGCCGGTGAGTTAAAGCATGGGCCGATTGCGCTAATTGAAGAAGGTATTCCGGTCTTTGTTGTAGTTCCACCGCAAGATGATGAACTACACGACAAGATCGTTTCTAATATTCAGGAAGTTAGAGCACGTGGTGCGCTAACTATCGTGCTTGCTGAAGAAGGCGACGAGTCCATTAATGAATTCTCTGACCACATCATTCGATTGCCTAAGTGCCCGGCCTTAATGCAGCCACTAGTTGCCACGGTGCCACTTCAAATCTTCTCTTGCGAGATGGCAACCGTTAAAGGTTATGACGTAGATCAGCCAAGAAACTTGGCCAAGAGCGTGACCGTTGAATAACGCCGTAGGCAGTTATTCAACTAGTAAGCGCTGAATCGTAATTGCCAATTTCTGCCATTCAGGGCAAAGTTAAGACATGGCCATTGTGGGAATCGGAGTCGATGTCGTTGACTTGGCTAGGTTCTCCGGAGTTGTCGAACGAACACCAGAGATAGTTGATCGACTGTTCACAAAAGCTGAGCAAACTAGCGCTGAAGGTAATCAGTTACCATTGATTTCGCTAGCTGGCAGATTCGCAGTCAAAGAAGCAGTAGCCAAAGCTTTGGGAGCTCCGGTCGGTATGAATTGGCACGATTGCGAAGTAAGTAACGCTGGCGCGCCAACAATTTCAACAACAGGCACGGTTGCCCAAGTAGCCCAGTCCCAAGGCGTAACCAATTGGCATGTCTCAATCAGTCATGACGGGCCAGTTGCAATTGCCTATGTCATTGCAGAAAAGGTATAGGAATCATGACAGCACATGTCACGGCCAAGATTGATTTAGGCGCACTTGCCCATAACGTTCAAGTTTTGAAAGAGCGCACGGGCGGCCGCAAGTTAATGATTGTCGTCAAGGCTGATGCTTACGGCCATGGCTTGGTTAAGTGTGGTCAAGCTGCAGTTAATGCTGGCGCCGACTACCTGGGTGTTGCACTTCTCGAAGAAGCAGTTGCATTACGTGAAGGAAATGTTCCCGGACCAATTTTGGCTTGGCTAAACACTCCAAACGATCGTTTTTCTGAATGTATTGCGCGAGATATTGATTTGGGCGTTAATTCCATAGCAACTTTAAAGGCCATAAGTAATGCTGCATATTCAGTTGATCGTGTTGCTCGCGTGCACGTCAAAGTCGATACCGGATTACATCGTAATGGCGTGACATTAAATGACTTGCCAGAGCTGATTGCTGCGCTAACAAAAGCACAGGAAGAGGGAACAGTAAAGGTAATTGGTGTCATGTCTCACTTTGCCTATGCTGATGAGCCAAGTAATCCAACTATTGCAATTCAGATTGCAGAGTTTAAACAAGCTGTGGATCAGCTCGAAGCTGCTGGAATAGAACTTGAGTTTAAGCACCTTGCAAATTCGGCTGCGACTCTGGGATTGCCAGAGACTTACTTCAATATGGTCCGCCCTGGTGTTGCTGCGTATGGCGTTTCTCCGGGTGAAGAAGTGGGTCAAGCAGTTGATTTTGATTTAAAGCCCGTGATGACTCTTACCGCGCCAATCGTACTTTTGAAAAATGTTCCGGCTGGGTCTGGAGTTTCATATGCGCATCAGTATCACACGAGCGCAGATACCACTTTGGCGCTGATTCCAGCTGGGTATGCCGATGGAATTCCGCGCAGCGCTACGAATAAGGGCCCAGTTTTAGTTGGCGGCGAGATTCGCAAAGTTGCTGGCCGAGTTTGTATGGATCAGTTTGTACTTGACGTTGGCAACTTAGATGTCTCCTTAGGCGAAGAAGTTATCTTGTTTGGTGACCCTAGCCGCGGTGAGCCAAGTGTTGAAGATTGGGCAACTGCTGCTGACACAATTTCTTATGAAATCATCACGCGCATTGGCCCTCGGGTACATCGCGAATACCTAAACAATTCTTGGTAGTAGCAGTGCCAATAGAAGTTACAACTGCGATTCAGATGCAAGCACTTGGTGCGGGCATTGCAAAGCTGTTGGTAGCCGGTGACGTCGTGATACTTGATGGCCCACTCGGCGCAGGTAAAACAACATTTGTACAAGGTTTAGCCCAAGAACTAGGCGTACAAGGTGCAGTCACAAGCCCAACTTTTGTAATGGCTCGAATCCATAAACCAGTGGACGCTGGCATCGCATTGGTCCATGTAGATGCGTATCGCCTAGATGAAAAAAGCGAACTTAGCGACTTGGACTTAGATGCAACTACCAATGCAGTTTTTCTCATTGAATGGGGCTTGCCGTATGCAAAGAACTTCACAGATAGTTGGCTCGAGGTTCGCATAGCGCGTTCCGCGTTAGCAGCTGATGCCAGCGACGCAGCTAGTGGATTGCGCACGGTTGAAATCATTGCAGTCGGAGATGGATGGGCAAATCTAGATTTATCAGGAATAACGCTGTGAAAATTCTCGCGATTGATGCCTCAGTTGGAGTGAGCGTTGCAGTGCTTAGTGGCGAAACCCTCACCGCCAGTGAATCTGTCAGCCATGGCATGCAAGGCGAATTAACTGCAGATTTTATTTCGCAAACAATCAAGTCTGCAGGACTTGAAGTATCGGATATCACTGACGTCGTTGTTGGGGTTGGCCCAGGCCCATTTACTGGATTGCGCGTTGGCATTGTTACGGCAGTAGTTTTTGCGCACGCGCGTGGCATTCCAGTTCACGGAATTTGCTCGCTAGATGCTGTGGCCTATAAGTATGGAAAGCCCTGCGTCGTTGTAACCGATGCCAGACGCAAAGAACTCTATTGGGCGCAGTATGACCAAGGTCGAATTTCCCAGCCACAGGTTGCAAAACCAGAAGCGTTGGCAGAGATGTTCAATGGCGTTGATTTCGTCGGTCCCGGTGTCGAGCTTTATCCAGATTTGGTCTCAGGAATCAACCTGGAGCTGCATGCAAGTGCACTGGCCGAGATTTTTGCAAGTGGAACGGCACAGCTTGTTGATGTGGCACCAATGTATTTGCGCAAGCCAGATGCAGTCGAGCCAACTATTCGTAAGTCGGTGCTCTAATGATTGCCATTCGTCCAATGACTCGTAATGATGTTGCAGCCGTAAAAGTGATTGAAGATGAGCTATTTCCAATCGACGCTTGGAGTAAGGATCTATTTCTAGAGGAATTGGCGCAAAATTCAAGTTCACGCGAAGTAGCAGTTGCAGTGCAAAACGATGAAATTGTCGGGTATGCCTCATTTAGGTATGTGGGCAAGCAAGGGGACGTAAACACTGTTGCGGTAGCTAAGCAATTTCAAGGCCAAGGAATCGGAACCATACTGATGGATTGGCTAGAAGCTCAAGCGGTTCTGCATCGAGTGACTGAAATTTTTCTAGAAGTCCGAAGTGACAATGACGCAGCGATCAAGATGTATCAAGCACGTGACTATGTCCGCATTGACATACGTCGGAATTACTATGGCAACAGTATTGATGCAAACATCATGCGCAAGAAGGTAACCAATGTCTGAGCCATTGATTTTGGGAATTGAAACTTCTTGTGACGAAACGGGAATCGGAATCGTCCGAGGCACAACACTTCTAGCTGATGAAGTTGCCTCGAGCGTTGCTGAACATGCAAGATTCGGTGGCGTTGTGCCCGAAGTTGCAAGTAGAGCCCACCTTGAAGCCATGGTTCCCACAATTGAGCGAGCTTGTAAGACTGCGAATGTAAAACTCTCCGATGTCGATGCAATCGCGGTAACTTCAGGTCCGGGCTTAGCTGGGGCATTACTCGTCGGGGTAGCAGCAGCTAAGTCGTTAGCCGTTGCCCTTGGTAAACCAATTTATGGAGTCAATCATTTAGCTGCGCACGTCTGCGTAGATCAACTTGAGCACGGACCGCTTGATGAACCAAGTATTGCGATGCTGGTGTCTGGTGGACATTCCTCGTTGTTACTAGTGCCCGACATTACGCAAGATGTGATTCAACTTGGCCAGACCATCGACGATGCAGCCGGCGAAGCATTCGACAAAATTGCTCGAGTCCTTGGCCTACCTTTTCCTGGCGGTCCATATATAGACCAAGCAGCCCAACAAGGTAACGCGCGGGCTATTGATTTTCCACGTGGCTTAACTACGCCAAAAGATATGTTGAAGCACCGTTTTGATGTTTCATTCTCAGGGCTTAAGACTGCCGTTGCCAGATGGGTGGAAAACGAACAACGCTTGGGCAACGCTGTGATGGTTAATGATGTGGCCGCATCATTCCAAGAAGCAGTCGTTGATGTTTTGATGAGCAAAGCAATTGATGCTTGTTTAGAAAATGAGGTCGGCACCTTAGTAATTGGCGGGGGTGTTGCGGCAAATACCAGATTGCGAGCAGTTGCTAAGCAGCGATGTGCTGAGCATAAAATATCACTTCGGATTCCTCGCCCTGGACTTTGCACTGATAACGGTGCGATGGTGGCTGCGCTAGGTGCGGAATTAGTTAAACGTGGGCGAGATGCTTCACAATTGAACTTCGGAACTGATTCGGCAATGAACGTAACAACAGTGGTGGCGCAGTGACTCAAAGTTTTGCAAGCTGGTTAGCGGAAGGTCCATGGCCAATAGATGGCGGACTATCGGGTGAATTAGAAAAGCGCGGACATGACTTAGCGGATAAATTGTGGTCGGCCAGATTATTGCGCGATGCCCCAGATGCAATTGCCCAGGTCCATCAGGATTATGTTGATGCGGGCGGCCGAGTAATCATTACTGCGTCATATCAAGCAAGTCGACAAGGTTTCATGGCAACTGGCATGTCACAGGATCAAGCAGATGACTTGATGCGACTTTCCATCACACTCGCTAACGAAGTTGCAAAAATCGCATCCGAAAAAGTTTGGGTAGCAGCAAGTGTTGGGCCTTATGGCGCAGTACTTGGTGGGGGACAAGAGTATGTAGGCAACTATGGTGTGGCCCATGCAGACCTGGTGGCGTTTCACCGGGAACGGATAGCAGTTTTAGCAAGTGCTAACCCGGATTTGTTTGCGTGTGAAACAATTCCTGACCTTGATGAAGTTCGAGCGCTCCTTGAAGTGTTAGCCGATTATCCAGAAATTCCAGCGTGGATAACCATGAGTGCCCAGGATGGCGCATCCACTTGTGCCGGACAAGGCATCGGTCACTTGGCCGAGTTAGTTGCAATGTGCGCTTCTGTTGTAGCAATCGGAATCAATTGCACAAAGCCCGAGTTTGTTACGCCACTGCTGAAAAAACTCTCGAGCAAAACGGCCCTGCCCCTTGTTGTATATCCAAATGCCGGACGAGTTTGGGATGGCGAAAACATGTGCTGGATCGGCCAGGGTCATGACACCTTGCCAACACCAATCATTACTGAATGGGTTAAGGCGGGTGCGGCACTTATCGGTGGGTGTTGCGGACTAGGGCCAGATGCGATCCGGCAATTAGATCAGGATTTAGCTGCGCTTAGATAACGACGACAAATTAGTGCCTGCGGCCCTGCTTCGTCACGATAAATTGCCACCACCAGTTCAGAATTTCCAGGCGACTTAACTTTGATTAGCGATTTACGTATTGCTTCAACATCAAGTTGCATTCCACGAGTCATGATTGTGATTCCGGCAGCTGGTATCCCTTTGACAGATTCAACTAAAACTTTGTCCGAATACTTAATTTGCTTTTCAATCTCCAGCACCATTCCCAGAGCTGGTTCCAACTCGGAAAATTCACTAACTGCCAAATCGTTGCTAGATGTTAACCAAGCGATATGTTCATTTACTAAGCCACCTGAAATCTCATCTGCAATTTGTGTCAAGGCACTGGCTCGAATTAAAGCCGCATCAGGTATTACTAAGTATTTTCCAAGTGGTTCAGTACGAGTTTGACCACTACCTGGAATGGTCCGTGATTGTTTTTTCACAGAGTCTAATATCAGTGCGCTTCGCTGCCCGCTGCCACTAGATGTGATCAGGCACTCAACTAAGTCACCATCACAACTAATCCAAGTTGCATCCCAGGTTCCAATAAATTCCTTGTCCACGCCAGGGGCAACTTTTGCAAACACTGGGAGGTGGGATGAAATTTCAGCAATCACATCCCAGGATGGTGACCATAGTTGTGGGTTAAAGATTCGCTTTGTTTGACCTTGGGCATTCTTAGGAGCTTTTGGATTACGCCTGGCGGGATCAACAAAAATCACATCAACATCTGGTGGAATTTGAAAACTAGTTGCATCTGCAACTTCAACTTTTATTCCACACGCCGCTAAGTTATGAGTTGCCATGGCTGCGACTTCAGGGTCAATTTCGATTGCACTAACTCGCAAGCCGGCTTCAGCAAAAGCTCGTGAGTCGAAACCAAGCCCACAAGTCATATCTAATACGTGCGCATTAGGTCCGAACTGGTTTGAAATTAGCGAAGCTCGGAACTTTGCAACTTCCGGGCGCGTAGCTTGGCTAATGCCGCCATCAGTTAGTAGTAAGTGAGATGCTGATTGACCCCAGCGAGATTCCAGACGCAGCTGGAGTTGGGCCTGGGACAACGCTTGCGAGATCAAGTTTGGATCTAATTGCCCAAATTGCTTGCGCAATGAAGTGACGGCTGCCAACGGATCGGCATATCCCCGTGCCAACAGGGTAACTTCCTGCCCTTGGGGGCTACTTAGCCAAGAAATGCTCACACCCCAATCTACGGTAGGCCTTGAATTGGTAGGGTTATCAAGTGTTCACGTGCCAAGTGTGAGCCCAGGAGGCTTTGCAAAGTGTCGATAACGTCGCGCGGTTCGCGTCGGCTTGAAGATGCCCGTGATGACCTGGTCACGCGAGTCGGAGCAGCTATTCCTAAAGCGCTTTCTCATGTCGTTCCCCGTTATTTTGATCTGGTTGCCCCCGAAGATTTAGTCGGCACCGAAGTTCGTGACTTGCAGGCGATGATCGAGGCCCATGTCGCACTAGGACAAAAGCGAGTCCCTGGCAGCGCAAACGTTAAAGCAATTTCGCCCACACTAGATTCAGCTGGGTGGCACTCACTGCACACCGTAGTTCAAGTGGTTACTGATGACATGCCCTTTTTGGTGGATTCGGTATCGGCAGAATTATCGCGGCAAGATCGCTCAATCCGAGTAATTATTCATCCACGGTTTTGGGTTAAGCGCGATGCTGATGGTGGGCTAATCGAAATTTTGGATCGAGATGTGCTTCCTGGTGAAGCTCCACCTGATGGCGCATTACAAGAATCTTGGATGAGTGTTGAAGTAGATCGAGAATCTGAGGCATCGGAACTGGCTGCCATTGAATCTAACATTCAACAGGTTCTATCTGATGTGCGTGCAACTGTTCAAGACTGGCCTGCGATGCAAACAAAACTCGAACAAGTTATTTCCGAAATCGAATCAGCGTCCGGAGTCAGCGAACGAGAGCGACGCGAAGCGATTGAACTTCTTAGCTGGTTAACTGAAAACCACTTTACGTTTGTTGGCTATTCCCAATACGCCTTGACCAAAAATACTTTGGCTAGTGTGCCAGGAGCTGGACTTGGTACTTTGCGTGACGCAACTACTGGTAGTTACTTAAGCGAAGACGATCAAGACCATTCAGCAATGTCGTCACTAATGATCATTACTAAAGCAAAAATGCGCTCAACGGTGCATCGTCCAGTGTATTTGGACTACGTCGGTATTAAACAAGTTGACGCAAACGGCAAGCAAATTGGCGAACATCGATTCTTAGGGCTTTTCTCATCCGCTGCTTACAATCAATCTGTTTTAAATATTCCCGTGATCGCAAGCAAAGTTGCTGATGTAGCTGAATCAATGGCGTTAGGTCGTGATTCACATAGCGGCAAAGACTTGATGCAATTCATGGAAACTTATCCACGCGATGAAATGTTCCAAATTTCGGCTACTGAACTTGAAGATGTAGCGCGACGGGTATTGCAGCTGCAAGAGCGTCGTCAGGTACGAGTTTTCACCAGGACAGAAGTTTTTGGTCGTTATGTTTCAGCCTTGGTCTACTTCCCAAGAGATCGCTACACAACAGAAGTCCGGCTGCGGATGGAAGCAATTTTGCTTGCTGCCTACGGCGCGACATTTATAGATCACACCGCTCGAATTTCCGAGTCTGTCTTAGCTCGCCTGCATTTTGTGATTCGCAAGCCACTTGGCAGAGAAATTCCCGAGATTGATTTAGAACTCCTAGAGACCCAACTGGCAGAAGCCACTAGGTTCTGGGAAGACGATTTCTCAGAGTCACTTGTGGATCAGGTGGGCGAAGAGGAATCTGTCAGGCTACTCCGGGAATGGGGCAAGTCCTTCCCAGAGTCATTTAAGGAAGACATTCCGGCAGTAAATGCAGTTTCCCACTTGAACGTTTTAGAGTCCCTTGCAGATCAATCCGCAGGTGCTATCAAAGTTGCAATGTACACGCCAGAGTCCGATGAAGAAGGCACTCGTCGTTTCACTATCTATCGACTCGGAAACTCAATCACGCTATCTGCAGTCTTGCCGATTCTGCATGACCTGGGCGTAGAGGTAATTGATGAAAGGGCTTATGACCTGCGACGTGAAGGACAGCCAGTTGCTTGGGTCTATGACTTTGGCCTGCGCTTTGATGTTTCAAAGGCGCCAGCAATCACTTCACTTTCCGAACGGTTCTGTGAAACATTTATGGCCACATGGCAAGGTGAAGTAGATAGTGATCCATTTAATGCATTGGTTATTCATGGTGGCCTAACCGCACGTAATGTTGGAATCATCCGCGCGTACGCTGCCTACCTAAGACAAGCAGGAACGCCGTTTAGTCGGGCTTACTTGCAGCAAGTACTTCTTGCAAATGTAGGAATTGTTCAACTGCTTGTTCAATTGTTTGCAGTTCGGTTTGATCCAGAACTTGAAGGTGATCGTAAGAGTAAGCAACAAGAACTTGTTACCAAAATTGATGCCGCACTTGATGCGGTCGCAAGTCTTGATCACGATCGAATCATGCGGGCAAGCGTGGCACTAGTCTCGGCCACAATCCGAACCAATGTTTATCAACTTGATGCTGCGGGCAGTTACCCGCAGGTGATGGCCTTTAAATTAGACCCGCATGCAGTTCCAGACTTGCCACTGCCGCTACCAAAATTTGAAATTTGGGTTTTCTCGCCGCGAGTAGAAGGCGTTCACTTGCGCTTTGCCTCCGTGGCACGCGGTGGCTTGCGTTGGTCAGATCGACAAGAAGATTTCCGCACTGAAATTCTGGGCCTAGTAAAAGCACAAATGGTTAAGAACAGCGTCATTGTGCCGAGTGGAGCCAAAGGTGGCTTTGTACTCAAGCGCGGCCCAGAGCCAAGTGATCGAGATGCTTGGCTTGCTGAAGGTATTGCTTGCTATCAAATGTTTATTGGCGCGTTACTTGATGTGACGGACAACCTGGTTAATGGTGAAGTAGTACCTCCAGTTCGAGTCATTCGCCATGATGTTGATGACCCATACTTGGTGGTCGCCGCCGACAAGGGAACAGCCACTTTCTCAGACATCGCTAACAAGATTTCGGTTGACCGTGGATTCTGGATGGGTGATGCTTTTGCATCCGGTGGATCCGTTGGCTATGACCACAAAGTCATGGGTATAACAGCAAAAGGTGCTTGGGAATCTGTTAAACGTCACTTCCTAGAACTTGGGGTAAATACCCAAACTCAAGACTTCACTGCTGTTGGCGTTGGCGACATGAGTGGTGACGTTTTTGGTAACGGCATGCTACTTTCTGAGCACATTCGCTTAGTTGCAGCTTTTGATCATCGCCACATTTTCCTAGATCCAAATCCAGATGCCGCGAAGTCATTTGTCGAACGTCACCGCATGTTTATGTTGCCGCTCTCATCTTGGGAAGATTACAACGTCAAGTTAATAAGTAAGGGTGGTGGCATTTATCCACGCTCAGTAAAGTCCATTGATTTAACGCCTGAGGTTAAGTTGGCTCTCGGGGTGGCACCTGATGTGAATAGCGTGACTCCGAATGAATTGTTGACCTTGATTTTGCAGGCTCCAGTAGACCTGCTTTGGAATGGCGGTATTGGAACTTACATTAAGTCCAGCACAGAAACCCACGCTCAAGTAGGCGACAAAGCCAACGATGCGATTCGCATCAATGGAAATGAAATTCGAGCACGCGTAATTGGTGAAGGTGGCAACCTTGGAGCAACCCAACTTGGTCGCATCGAAGCTGCTCGCGCTGGAATCAAGTTAAATACCGATGCCATCGATAACTCGGCTGGCGTTGATACTTCGGATCATGAAGTAAACATCAAAATTTTGTTAGACCAAGCTGTTACTGCTGGCACTTTGAGTGTCGAGGACCGCAACAAGCAGCTTGCAGTTATGACCGATGAAGTTGGCGAGTTAGTGCTTCGCGATAACTACGAACAGAATTTGATTTTGGAACAAGCTCGCTATCAGGCGCCGGAAATGTTGCGAGTGCACAAGCGCCTAATCGACGCGATGGAGACTGAGGGTCTACTAAACCGAGCAATCGAGTATTTGCCAACAGATGCACAATTGGATGCATTGCACGCGCAAGGGCAGGGCTTAACCTCTCCGGAACTATCAGTATTGATGGCTTACGTGAAGATTGATTTAAGTCGCGATCGTGCAAATGATGAAATTGTAGATGAGCCATGGTGCCGAGAAGTTCTACAAAAGTATTTCCCATCAGATTTACGAGTTAAGTATGCGAGCTTGATGGATACTCATCCATTGCGCAAAGAAATAATTTCAACCGTACTTACCAATGACATGGTAAATCGAGGTGGAATTACTTTTGCTTGGCGCGCTGCCGAAGAAAGTGGGGCAGGTAATTCCGAGATTATTCGAGCATTTACTGTCTCGCGCGAAATATTTGGACTAACTAAACTTTGGGAAGATTTAGAGACGTTAGACGGATTAGTTTCTACCGACTGCCAAACTCAAGTTATTTTGGAGTCCCGTCGACTTTTGGATCGGGCGACACGTTGGTTCTTACAATCTCGTGGTGGCCGACTCAATGTAGAAGAAGAGATCGCAAAGTTTGGCACAACCGTTGCAAAACTCACTCCACTCATTCCAGAAATGCTACGGGGCGTTGAGAAAGATAGATCAGCAGCTATTGCGAAGAAATACCAAGCCCAAGGAGTTCCAGCTGAGTTAGCGCGACGGACCGGCTCATTCCTTGATGAGTTCTCCTTACTCGACATTATTGAAATTGCAGATCGAGAAAAGGCTGACCCTATGGTCGTTGCCGAACTCTACTTTGCTATTAGTGAGCGCTATGACATCGATCGAATGCTGTTCCACATCACAGCACTGGCTCGGGATGATCGCTGGACTGCATACGCCAGATCTGCATTGCGCAGTGATCTTTATGTTGCGTTAGCTGCATTAACTTCTCGGGTCGCGCAGGCAACCAATGATTCTGAAGCTATTGATGCACGGATCAGCAAATGGGAAACCAGATTTGCTGAAGGTGTTGCTAGAACCAGAGCTACGTTAAATGAGATTGCTCACAGTGAGCAAAATGACCTTGCAACACTGTCCGTTGCATTGCGCGCGATTCGCACACTTGCCGGTCAAGGCGCAAGTTAGTTCTCTAATACCCGTGAGTGACGTCAATACCCACAAGGTAGTCTTAAAAGTATGGATTCAGTGCTTCTGGCAGCTGCCTTAACTGGGCAAGTTACCGAGTGGCTCAATAATTACGGACCATTCCTCTTTTATTTAATTGTCTGGGGATTAGTTTTTGCAGGGACTGGGTTTTTTATCGGAGCCTTCATCCCATTTATTACCGGTGACTCGTTAATTTTTGCCGCTGGAGTGTTAGCCGCAACTAATCCTTCAATAAATATTTGGGTGTTAACTATCGGGGTTGGGCTAGCAGCATTTGTTGGCGACCAGACCGGATTTGTTCTTGGTCGCCATTTCGGGCGCCCGTATTTAGACAAACGTGAAGGTCCAAAGCTCAAATCTGCTATAGCTAAATCTGAAAAGTTTTATGCTGATCTCGGTTGGTGGGCAGTCGTAGTAGCTCGCTTTATGCCATGGGCCCGAGTTTTAGTTCCAGCCATCGCAGGTATTGCCCGCATGAACTATTACAAATTCTTGAGTGCAAATCTCATTGGCGCTCTTGCCTGGGGCGTTGGGCTAACACTTGCTGGCTACTACGCAGCCACAATTCCAGCAGTAAAAACTGGATCCTATGCCATCGCAACATTCTTTATAGTCGGCTCAATAGTTGCCGGCATTCGTAGTTGGTTACACAACAAAAAAGTTGCATAGTCAACTCCTGAAAGAAAAGTTAATAATTCCAAAAATATGTGGATAACTCTTGCCATTTTGCCCGAATTGAAAGATCTAAATAGATTCCTAGTTGACTTATCCACAAATTATTTCAGGCACATGGATTAATCCAAAATTCCTGCTTATTGTTCTTTAACTCGGCTTGGCCCGAGTCTTAGCAACAGGGGGGAACTCATGTCAGGTGCAATGAGTGATGTGGTGCATGAGGTACGCGAGCGGGTTCGGACTGGGGGGATCAGCCCACAAGCGGAAGCAGTGAAACTACTTCACATCGTTGAAGATGTTCTGGCGCAAAGTAATCCAGTGCTGGAGTATTCGCCTGACATCGAGTCCCTGTTGCCTACAGCTGATCAAATTGCAAAGCAGGTTTCAGGTTACGGGCTATTACAGCCCCTATTAGATGATCGAGATATTGAAGAGATTTGGATCAATGAACCAGATCGGATTTTTGTTGCCCGAAATGGAAAAAGCGAGCTTACGAATGTAATTCTGGATGAAAGTCAAGTGCGAAGTCTGGTTGAGCGCATGCTGGCTACGTCTGGCAGGCGCGTGGATTTGTCTAATCCATTCGTTGATGCAACGTTGCCTGATGGCTCCCGATTGCATGTTGCAATTCCAGATGTGACTAGAAAGCACTGGTCAGTAAACATTCGCAAGTTCATTATGGGATCCAAATCCCTGGATAGCCTCGTGGAAGTTGGAACTTTAACGGATCAGGCAGCAGCATTCCTGAAAGCGTGTGTTGTATCAGGACTAAACATAATTGTCGCTGGAGCCACGCAAGCTGGAAAAACTACCTTAATGAATGCTCTGCTAAATAGTGCACCTTCAAGTGATCGCATCGTAACTTGCGAAGAAGTATTCGAATTACAACTAACCAGCCCAGATTGGATTGCATTACAGACTCGACAATCCAATCTTGAAGGCACCGGCGAGATTCCCTTACGCCGGTTAATTAAAGAGGCACTTCGAATGCGTCCAACTCGATTGGTAGTTGGTGAAGTTAGGCAAGAGGAAGCACTTGATTTGCTGGTTGCCATGAATGCCGGAATGCCAAGTATGTGCTCATTGCATGCCAATGGTGCGCGCGAAGCAATGTCAAAACTGTGTTTACTTCCAATGCTTGCGGGGAGCAATGTTTCGGCTGAGTTTGTAATACCAACCGTGGCTTCAGTTGTTGACATTGTTGTGCATACAGCTTTGCAATCAGATGGTAATCGAAAGGTGCAGCAAATTTCCTCAATTACTGGTCGAGTCGAGGGAAGCAACATTGAAATCGGCGACATTTTTGCTCGCAAAGATTCTCAGCTGATGCCACAGGGTATTTACCCAGGTAAGCAAGAACTGTTTCAAGCTCGAGGAATTGACCTTTCGGAGTTAGTTGGCGCTTCGCAATGGGTCTAATTATTGGTTTAGGAATTGGAATTGGCATCCTGCTGATTCTTAATGCGGTAGATCAACCTATGAAGTTAGAGGCAAGGGCAATTACTCGTTTCTTTGGGTCCAGAAGGCGCAGAAAGTACTACCCACCAGAGATTTGGCCCGAAGTAGTTGATGATTTGGTTTCGGCAATTAGAGCGGGATTATCGCTACCGCAAGCTGTTTCTGAATTGTGTCAATCGGGGCCTGAGGTGTTACGACCAGCCCTTGCTTTATGTCGAGATAAATACCAAGCAACTGGTGACTTTGTTTCAGGGTTGGATTCGATGGCAATTGAACTTGCAGATCCGCAGGCAGATAAGTTTGTAACATCGCTGGAAGTTGCATATGAAGTTGGCGGAGCAGACCTCGGAGTTTTACTACGCACCCTATCTGAGGTCATGCGCGAAGATCTTGTTGTTCGTGGAGAGATATTGGCTCGCCAAAGCTGGACCGTTAATGGAGCGAAATTAGCGGTAGCAGCCCCATGGGTAACTGCATTAGTGCTGTCATCTCGAGATTCGGCAGCAAGTGTTTATACATCCAATGGTGGGATTCGAATGTTGATAGCCTGCGCGGTGGTTTCGGTGTTTGCGTATTTTGCAATGATGAAAATTGCAAAGCTGCCACAAGTTGGCAGGCTGTTGGCATGACTGGGTTAGCTTTGGGAGCATTGCTAGGTGCTGGTTTAGTGCTCATTATGCGAACTGTACTTAAACCTAACCGAGTTTTGGCTGATGCGATTTCACCTTACGTTGGCTCCGGCGTCAGTGTTACTCGTAACTTAACGCAGGAGATTTGGCAAAAAGCTCACGTGATTCTGACTGATGGAGAATGGGCACCCTGGGGCAGCAATCTAGAGAATTTCCGAAAACTTCGTCAGTCAGCAAGCCCAACGTCGTTGGCAAATTTTCGTCGAAGTCAGATATCCACAGCTGGACTTTTTCTAATTGTTGCCTTGATTTGGATAGGACTTCGCTTGGCATCGGAAGGATCCTTGTCGCTCTTTCTAACTATTTTGATAACGATAGGTGCCTTCGTTGTCGGGGGCTGGTATGCAAAGTGGCAGTTGGCAAGTAAGGCAGCCAAACGAATATCAATAATTGAGGCACAACTGCCAGCTGTTCTAGATTTGTTGGCATTTGCCGTCTCAGCTGGAGAGCCGGTATTTCTAGCCACACACAGAATCGCGAATACTTGCAGCGGACCCTTGGTCGATGAGTTACAAACTCTTGTTAATGCTGTCAACTCGGGAGAGAACCTATCTCAAGCACTTACAAAACTAGATCTAGAAATTGCATCACAGTCATTACGTCGTGCAATACGCGCACTCAATTTGGCACTTGAACGAGGGACACCTCTGGCACAAGTGCTTAGGGCTCAAGCAGCCGATGCCCGAGCGCATGAGGCTCGTATTCTCTTGATTCTTGCAGGACGCAAAGAAACCGCAATGATGTTGCCGGTGGTCTTCTTGATTCTGCCAATGATTGTTGCAGTTGCTCTATATCCAGGGATGGTTGCATTGCAGGTTTTATAAATATTTGTGAATCGACAGATTTGCAAGGACAAGAATCTGGCGCTTCAAATAGAGCGTCACACAAAGAGATAGGCAATGGGGGAGAGATGAATACAACAATAAATAGATTAGTAATTAGAGCCGCCGCTTGGGTGCACATGTCAGCACCTAGATGGGGGGTTAAAGTTCGCGAAGAACGTGGGGATGTTCCGGGCTGGGTTTTGGTTACAGTTATGACGGCCGGACTGGTAGTTGCAGTCTGGTCAGTTGCAGATGGCCAACTTAAATCAGTTCTAACAAGCGCACTTCGAAGTGTTTCACAACCATAAATTTCAGGACTCAGATCGGGGGTCTGGAGTTGTTGGATTTGTTTTAATTGCACCGCTATTAGTTTTGTTATTTGTTTCTGTTGGTCAAATTACGATGCTGGTTGCAGATAAAAGTGTTTTAAATTCTGCTGCGGTTATCGGCGCCCGAACCGCCAGTGCGGCAGACTCCACCAATTCATTTGGTCGATCAGCTGCATTGGCGATACTCAGTAGTCGCGGTGCGAAATTCAATGGGAATATTTCGATGTCCCAGGAGCAGGTAAAAGGCATTAGTTATGTTCAAGTCACTATTTCACGCAAAGTAATGATTAATATACTGAATCGGTCAATTACTATATCTGCCACAGCTCGCGCAGTTGACGAGAAACTTTTATGAGAAAAACTCTTACCGATGAAGGCAATGTCGTAGTTGAGTTTATTGGAGTTACTGTGGCTCTACTAATACCAATATCGATTATTGCTGGATCTTGTATGTCGGTCGCGCAGGCATATCTAGCAACCGATGTGGCTGCTCGGGCTGCTTCGCGAGCGTTTGTAATTTCTAGTAGTGAGGCCCAAGCTAAAACTAATTCCAGATCTGCTGCCTTGTTAACCTACAAAGATTTAGATCCTTCGAAATCGGGCACATCGATAGCATTCAGCTGCTCTTTTAACCCATGTTTAACGCCGGGAGGTTATGTGACGGTTAAGGTATCGCAAACGGTAAACCTTCATCTGCCAATGAGATTGAGTGCTAGATCGATTCTCGTTTCCGCTCGCCACACTGCGGTGGTTGATGAGTTAAGGGTGCCGCAATGAAGCCGGCCAACCTAAAGTCTGACGACGGATCGATCCTGCTATTTGGAGTGGGCCTTTCGATAGCGGCTCTGATGATTGCAACCGTTGCAATAAATGTGGCTTCGATATGGACGACCCGTAATGTTCTCGATGGCATTGCCGACGGGGCCGCACTTGCTGCTGCCCAGGCGATTGACGCAGACACGGTATATCGAGATGGTATTACCTCGCAATTAACTATTAGCGAAAAGGCGGCTCGGATTCGAGTGCAAGCTTATATTCGAGAGGCAGGAGCGAGCGCCCAAGTTAAGCAATTTTTTGTAAAAAGTGTTTCGGTCACGGGCAAGTCTGTAACCGTGACAGTTCAGGCGAAACCAAAATTACCTTTCGGTTACTTGATGCCATTGTCAAGTCCAGTGATAGTTAGTTCTGCCAAGGCAATTAATAAAGTTCGCTAAATTCACGGTAGCCTTATGAACTATGGCAACCGGAGACTTTAGCGCTGACTTAGCAGCAATCAACTCCACGCTTTCCAGTATCGAAAAAGTATTGAATCTGGATGACATGCTGGCCCAAGTTGCCGAGTTAGAAGTCTTGGCTTCAGCACCTGATCTCTGGGATGACCAAGCCAATGCGCAGCGAGTTACTGGAAAACTTTCTGTACTACAAGCTGACATCGGCCGAATTAAGAATTTGCGGTCTCGTGTTGATGATGTGCATGTTTTGCATGAAATGGGTGAGACTGAGAGCGATTCGGCAATTTTAGATGAAGCCAACTTAGAGCTAATTGCATTAGAAAAGTCCATCGGAGAACTTGAAGTTCGAACTTTGCTTTCTGGAGAATACGATCATCGCGAAGCCCTTGTTTCGATTCGTTCGGGAGCCGGTGGAGTTGACGCAGCAGACTGGGCGGAAATGTTGCAGCGTATGTATTTGCGTTACTGCGAGCGCCACGGCTGGCCAACTGAGGTCTATGAAACTTCATATGCTGAAGAAGCTGGCATTAAGTCCACCACATTTGCAGTTAAAGCTCCATTTGCATATGGCACATTGTCAGTCGAGCAAGGCACACATCGTCTAGTGAGAATTTCCCCATTTGATAACCAAAGTCGTCGGCAAACATCATTTGCCGAAGTTGAAGTAATTCCCGTTGTCGAGCAAACAGACTCGGTTGAAATTCCTGACGATGACATTCGAGTTGATGTTTATCGTTCATCTGGCCCAGGTGGCCAGGGAGTTAACACCACAGACTCGGCAGTTCGACTTACTCACATTCCAACTGGGATCGTAGTTTCTTGCCAAAATGAAAGGTCGCAGTTGCAGAACAAAGCAACTGCAATGGCAGTTCTGCAAGCCAGGATCCTGGAACGCACTCGTCAAGAAGAACAGGCCAAGATCAATTCGCTAAAGGGAGATACCGCCGGCTCTTGGGGTAATCAAATGCGTTCATATGTTTTACATCCGTATCAAATGGTTAAAGATATTCGCACCGAAGAAGAAACGGGCAATACCTCTGCGGTACTCGACGGTGACATTGACCTATTTGTCGAATCTGGAATTCGCTGGCGTCGTGAGCAAGCGAATTAGCTCTTACTAATTGTTTGGATTGCATGAATTCGGCGCGCCCTGCTAGGACTAAGGCAAAACAGTATTTAGGCTGAAGTTAATCAGTATTTATGGCGCAATCTTGCGCGCCCAAGCGAGGAGAGTGCATTGTGATTAATTTCGACAATGTCTCTAAGCATTATAAAAATACAATTACACCAGCTCTCGATGACATCAATTTGACTATTGAGCAAGGTGATTTCGTATTCCTGGTAGGTGCGTCTGGTTCAGGCAAGTCATCCTTACTGCGATTATTGCTGAAGGAAGAAATACCGACATCTGGCACGGTAACGGTAGATGGAATCAATGTGGCAAAGCTGTCGAACCGTAAAGTTCCGGCATTTCGTCGCACCATGGGAATTGTGTTCCAAGATTTTAGGTTGCTTCCGGGTAAAACCGTTTTTGACAATGTGGCCTTTGGCATGGAAGTTATAGGAAAGTCTAAAAATGAAATTCAAGAGCGTGTTCCTGCGATTCTTGAACTCGTTGGCCTAGAAGAGAAGGCTCACCGCTTGCCTTCAGAGTTGTCCGGTGGGGAACAACAGCGAGTGGCGCTTGCTCGAGCATTTGTTAATCGCCCAAAGCTTCTCCTGGCAGATGAACCAACAGGAAACTTGGATCCATCAACGAGTGTCGGCATTATGAAACTGCTTGATCGCATCAATAGAACCGGAACCACAATCGTAATGGCAACACATGATGTGGCAATTGTGGATCAGATGCGTAAGCGCATTGTGCAAATGGAAAATGGTAAAATCGTGCGCGATCAAGAGCGCGGTATGTATGGAAATACGGGGCAATAGCTATGAGAATGTCCTTTATAACCAAAGAAGTAGGCAATGGCCTGCGCCGTAACTTTACTATGACAGTTGCGCTAATCGTCTCCGTGGCCGTATCGCTATCGCTAGTGGGCGCAGCGCTACTCATGAGTGCTCAAGTGGATCGCATGAAAGGCTATTGGTACGACAAAATTGAAGTATCAATTTTCTTGTGTGGAAAGAGCTCGGTAGCCTTCACTTGCACCGGAACCGTTACACCGAGCCAACGCACCAACATCGAATCAATCTTGGGTTCGTTATCACCGACTGTGCAAGATGTTTTCTATGAATCCTCAGCAGATGCATACAAGCAATTCAAGGAACAATTCGCGGGCTCAGCTATTTTGGCAAACATTAGTCCAGATGCATTACCTGAATCTTTCCGAGTCAAACTTGACGATCCAGCGAACTTTGAGAAAGTTGCAAGTGCACTTCAATCTGTTCAGGGCGTTGAATCTATTCAAGATCAGCGAAAACTCTTGGATAGATTTTTCCAAATTTTGCGAGGCTTACAAACATTCGCACTCGCGGTTGCACTCGCAATGTTATTTGTAACGATTTTGTTAGTGATGAATACCGTGCGGGTAGCCGCATTTGCGCGCCGTCGCGAAACTTCAATCATGAGATCTGTGGGCGCTAGCAATATGGCCATTCGGTTACCTTTCATTCTGGAAGCTGCAGTTGCTGCAATCCTGGGATCTACTCTTGCTACCGCTGGAATTTTGGCAGCTAAATACTGGGTCATTGATGCCAGACTGGCTCCGAATCTGACTTTCATCCCATTTGTAACTTGGCCAGAGGTACTGGTGATAATTCCTTGGCTTTACCTGATTGGCGTAGGAACCACCGTTTTGGCATCCTCAATCACCCTGCGCCGGTACTTAAAGGGCTAATTTCTTCAAAATTTGGCTAAAAATCAGCTCGACACGATCCCAGTCCCACCAGCAACACAGGACACTTCCGTTACGATTAAAGAACTTCCCCATTGAACGGAGCAATATGCGCGCCTTCCTCACGCGTATGAGTACCTCGCGGTTAACCCGAGGTGTAATCTCCGTGCCCTTGTTGCTCTCCCTATTGGTTACGCCTGCCATCGCAGGAAATAAGGACATCAACAAAGAAGTTGCAGAAGCATCAGAGGCTCTGACCGCAGCGTCAAAAGCTGTAGTTAAGGCGGCTGCCTCCCTTAAGGAAGCCCAGGCTAAATTACCGGCTGCCAGAAAAGCTATGGCTGCTGCGAGCACTAAGGAAGCAGAAGCCACCGGTGTTTACAATATTGCTGCGGCAGATTTGGCTGCAGCCAAGTCCGTTTATGCGGCAGCGTTAGCAAAAGTCACCAGCAAAGAAGCGGAAATCAATCAGCTTCAAAAGAAGGTAGACCAGTTTGCCCGTTCGGTATATCAACAAGGACCCACTTCGCAATGGGAAGTAATTTTAGAGTCTGAGTCCCCATCTGACTTAACTGCAAGACTTCAAAATATTAAAGCAGTCTCGTTATCAACCGCAGATAGCCTTGATCAGTTAATCGTCGGTAAAGAGCAGTTGGCAAAGGATGCAGCTGCAGCCGAAGAAATTCGACTCGATATGCAACGAGTGGCTGATGTCGCATCTCAAGCTTTGATTGATGCTCAAAATGCTGCAGACATTGCAGCCGCAGCAAAGACTGAAGTAGACAAGCTTGTTGCGCAGGAAGCAGCTGCATTAAAAGTTGCCAAGGACGATAAAGCCGAAGTACAGAAGCAATACAACGAGCTTCGCGCCGAACAGATTCGAATTGCTGCAGCAGCAAAAGCTGCGGGTAATCAAGGACCAGTTGATCCACAAGCAACGGGACCATTGTCGTGGCCGCTCCCTGGACGTGCTGCTGGTGGCGGCGTTGGATGGAGAGTACACCCGGTTTACAAGTACAGGTCTTGTCATACTGGCGTGGATACTGGAGCACCTAAGGGAACGGCAATTCACGCAGCCGCCGACGGTGTCGTGTTGTCCACAACCGTAAGTCGGGCGTATGGAAACATGACTTTGATCGATCATGGCGACGGCATGGTAACGATGTATGCGCACCAATCTTCTTTTGGTGTTTCCCCTGGGGACAAGGTCAAGAACCAAGAAGTAATTGGCTACGTGGGCTCGACGGGATTTTCAACGGGACCGCATTTGCATTTTGAAGTACACCTCAACGGAGTGCCGTACAATCCATTGGGTTGGTTCGGTGCATCTCGTACCGTTGTTCCATGTTGGGGATGAGTTGAGTTAAGTGGCTAAAGAGCGCGGTCGAAAGGTTATCGCCCAGAACCGGAAAGCTCGCCACGACTTCTCCATCGAAGATGTATTCGAAGCTGGCATGGTTTTAGTTGGCACTGAAGTTAAATCTTTACGTGCCGGTCGCGCGAGTTTAGTTGATGGATATGCCTTGCTTGAAAATGGCGAAATTTGGCTGCGCGGGGTAAATATCCCGGAGTATCACGAGGGTTCTTGGACAAATCATGCTCCAACTCGAGCACGCAAGTTGCTTTTAAATCGCCAAGAAATCGACAAGATTGAAAACAAGCTGAAAGAAAGTGGCTTAACCCTAATTCCATTGAGCATGTATTTCAATGATGGCAATGTCAAGGTTGAAATTGCCATTGCTCGTGGTCGCAAGAATTACGATAAGCGACAAGCAATTGCTGAAAAGGATGCCAAGCGCGAAGCTCAAAGAGCTACCGGTCGTCGCGACAAGGGTATGGATTAACCCCCAGTTATTGGGTTTTATTTAGGTATTTAAGGGCATACTAAAAACTATGAGCGCCTACAACGAATCCAGTAATCCGGATTTGGCGATCTACTTTGGTGATTTCCTTGCAACTATTGCCTGCTGGACAATGCCAGCAATGGTTGACTCGGTTCAAGTCGCGCGGCAACAAGTTTCAGATTTCCTAGGTAGCGAGGGTGGTGTTGACTTAGATCACGCAATTGCGGTTACCAGCGAACTAGTTGCAAACTCAATAGTGCATGCAACCACGGAGCTCCAAGTGATCCTGGAGCGTTGGCAATACATGATTAAAGTCGTCGTTTCAGATTTAAATGATCAGCCGCCAGTCATGCGTTCGCTTGATGTAGCCGTAGATTCTGGCCGCGGCATGCATATTGTCGAAGAGTACTCAGACCTTTGGGGCTATGAACTAACCGATAGCGGCAAGCGAATCTGGGCCGGCTTTCAGTGCAGCTAGTTAGTAGCGCTCAAAGCCTCGGATAAGTTCAAAGTCAGTAATTGCTTTATTGAACTGCGACAAATCGGTATCAACCATGTGTGTGTAGTGCTTATGCACACGCTCGCCAAAAGCCTCTTTAGCCCAGGTGCTATTTACCCAGAGGTCACGCGCCATTTGTAACGTATTTGGGACACGGTCAGTTTCTAATGCGTATGCATTTCCATCAAATCGTGGCTCTAAGGTCATCTTCTTTTCGATGCCATCAATTCCAGCAGCAATCATTCCAGCCACAGCTAAGTAAGGATTCACATCGCCACCTGGTACCCGGTTTTCAACGCGCAAACTCGGTCCATGTCCAACCAATCGGTAAGAGCAGGTGCGATTGTCGCGTCCCCACTTAATGGCAGTTGGCGCAAAACTTCCTGGGGCATAGCGCTTATAACTATTTACCGTTGGCGCATACATAATGCTTAGTTCGCGCATGTGTGCAAGTTGACCAGCTATGTATTGCTTGCCAATGTCACTCAAGCCATCTGGATCTTTGTCGTCAACTAGAACCATAGAACCATCTTTGCCACGGAAGGACAAATGGATGTGGCAGGAGTTACCTTCACGCTCGTTGAACTTAGCCATGAAAGTTAAGGCATACCCATCTTGCGCAGCGATTTCTTTGGCACCGGTTTTGTAAACCACGTGGTGGTCGCAAGTTGCTAAGGCATCGGTGTACTTGAAGGCAATTTCATGTTGACCCAAATTACATTCGCCCTTTACGGACTCAACAGTCATACCTGCGTTTACCATCGACAACCGAATCCGGCGCAGAATTGGCTCTACTCGAGAGGTTCCAATAATGCTGTAGTCAACGTTGTACTGATTAACCGGCGTCAGTCCGTGGTAACGCTTATTCCAAGCTTCTTCGTAGGTGTCTTCAAACATGATAAATTCAAGTTCAGTTCCGACCATGGCAACCATGCCCATGTCATCCAAACGCTTAAGTTGCTTTTGCAAAATTTGACGTGGTGATTCTGGAATTGGATTGTCATCATGATCTACAAGGTCTGCAAGCACTAATGCCGTGCCTTCGTGCCAATCGATGTAACGCATTGTGCGCGGATCAATCTTCATAACCATGTCGCCGTAGCCGGTATCCCAAGATGATATGTCGTAACCCTGAACGGTGTTCATATCGATGTCGACTGCCACAAGGTAGTTACAACCTTCGGTGCCATGATTTAGGACATCGGTTAGGAAGTAGTCTCCGTGTAAACGCTTGCCTTGGAGACGACCTTGCATGTCGGTAATTGCCACAATCACTGTGTCGATGCGGCCTTCCTTGATGTCTTTAGTTAAGGCGTCAATGGATAGCGGGAAACTCACCGAGGTCATTATCAGGCTCCTTTTACAGGCTAAAATCTACGTTTTGCCAGTTTAGTAATGCCTATGAACTTACCTGTAATTGGACTTTGACTCTTGCAGTTTGGCCAATTGTTTACCTAGGCCACGGGCAGTCAGGGATAGTTATGTCCAAATTTTCAATGACCAAGTTAGATGCCGAATCCCATGTCCACTACGCTCATTTCATAGACCTAATGACTTAACTTAGAGGAACCATGATCGACACATTTGATGTTTTGAACCCTGCCACAGAGGACGTTGTAAAAACCGTTCATATGGCGTCAGCAGCCGAGATTGACGAAGTTGTAGCTAAGGCAAAGGCGGCTTGGCCGGCTTGGCGAGATACCGCACCTGCTCACAAAGCAAATGTGTTGCGTAAGTTCGCGCTATTAGTTGAGCAAAACGGCGAAGAGTTAGCTCAACTTGAAGTTCTTGAAGCTGGCCACACAATTGGCACCGCACGTTGGGAAGTTGAAAACGTTCGCAACGTTCTCAACTATTTTGCAGGTGGCGCCGAAAGATTAATTGGCCAACAAATTCCAGTACCGGGCGGAATCGACATCACATTCCATGAACCATTTGGTGTTGTTGGAATCATCGTCCCGTGGAATTACCCAATGCCGATTGCTGCTTGGGGTTTTGCGCCAGCACTTGCTGCGGGAAACACAGTGGTTTTAAAGCCAGCTGAAGTTACGCCACTTACAGCGATGCGGTTAGCTGAAATTGCGCTTGAAGCGGGTCTGCCAGAAAACGTATTGAATGTTGTGCCAGGTTTTGGAAAAGTTGCTGGACAGCAGCTAGTTGAACACCCGGATGTGCAAAAAATTGTATTTACTGGCTCTACACCCGTCGGTAAAGGAATTATGCGCGCAGGTGCCGACCGCTTAAAGCGCGTGACACTTGAACTTGGTGGAAAAAGTCCAACAATTATTTTTGCTGATGCTGACGTTGAGGCTGCAGCAAAGTCCGCACCTCTTGCCGTATTCGATAACTCTGGTCAAGACTGCTGTGCTCGCTCACGAATTCTGGTCCAAGAAAGTATTTATGACGAAGTGTTGGCGCACATTGAAACAACAGTTAAAGGCGTGCGCGTCGGTGACCCAAGTTCAGAAAACACCGACATGGGTCCGCTCATCAGTGCAGTTCAACGTGATCGCGTTAAGTCATTCGTGCCAGATGGGGCACCAATTTTGTTCCAAGGTGAAGCACCAACTGGCAAGGGCTTTTGGTTCCCACCAACTGTGTTGGCTCCAATTAAGCCAGGTGACTTGCAATACGAACAAGAAATCTTTGGCCCAGTTTGTGTCGTAGTTCCATTTAAGGATGAGGCACACGCAATCTCATTAGCAAATGGCACTGATTATGGCCTAGCTGGCTCAATTTGGACCAGAGACGTTGGCCGAGCTCTCCGGATGGCTAGGGGAGTGGACTCTGGCGCCCTTTCCATCAACTCACATTCTGCAGTTCGTTACTGGACACCATTTGGTGGATTCAAAATGTCTGGGGTCGGCCGCGAACTTGGTCCAAATGCAATTGAAGCATTTACCGAAACTAAGAACGTATTTATCAGCACTGAAAGCTAAGTAACCCAATTCTGTTAATCACAGAGAAAATTAGAAAGCAGGAAAAGTGAAGCGCTTACAAGATCGAGTTGCCGTAATTACCGGTGGCTCCAGCGGTATCGGTAAAGCAACCGCAATTCGTTTGGCAGAAGAAGGCGCCAAGGTTGTTATTGCTGACCTAGATCCAGTATCAGGTGAAAAAGTTGCTGCCCAAATCGGCGGCATTTTCGTCAAGGCTGACGTAACTAATGCTGATGATGTTGCAAACATGTACAAAGTTGCATTCGATACCTATGGCTCAGTAGACATTGCATTTAACAATGCTGGAATTTCACCTCCTGATGACGACTCAATCCTGACAACTGGAATTGATGCTTGGCGTCGAGTTCAAGAAGTTAACTTAACTTCGGTTTACTTGTGCTGCAAAGAGGTCATTCCTTACATGCAACGTCAAGGCAAGGGCGCAATCGTTAACACGGCATCTTTCGTTGCAACCATGGCTGCTGCGACTTCACAGATTTCTTACACCGCATCCAAGGGTGGCGTGTTGGCAATGACTCGTGAACTTGGTGTGCAATTTGCGCGTGAAGGTATTCGCATAAATGCACTATCGCCTGGCCCAGTTAATACTCCGCTACTTCAGGAGTTATTCGCAAAGGATGCTGAGCGCGCAGCTCGACGCCTAGTCCATATCCCAATGGGTCGCTTTGGTGAACCAGAAGAAATGGCTGCTGCTGTTGCATTCTTGGTCAGCGATGACTCATCGTTCATGACCGCATCTAACTTCTTGGTTGATGGCGGCATTAGCGGTGCGTACGTAACTCCGCTATAACTAGAAGAACCGAAAAAAGGATTACACATGGTCGAGGGTGTTTGGCGAGGCTTTGCTAGCGATAACTATGCGGGCATTCACCCAGACATTCTCGATGCCATGTCCAATATCAATGCCGGACACCAAGTTGCTTATGGCGACGATGTCTATACCCAGCAACTAACTGCGGTAATCAAGAAGCAGTTTGGCGAGCAAGCTGAAGTATTCCCAGTGTTTAACGGAACTGGCGCTAACGTTCTAACTTTGCAAGCAATGTGCAAGCCGTGGGAATCAGTGGTTTGTGCAACTAGTGCTCACATCAATGTTGACGAAGGTGGCGCCCCAGAAAAAGTTGCTGGGTTAAAGCTGATGCAGGTCGAAACCCCTGATGGAAAATTAACTCCTGAGTTAGTTGATAAGCAAGCTTGGGGTTTTGGAAACGAACATCGCGCGCAACCAAAAGTGGTGTCCATTACAAATTCCACTGAGTATGGAACTATCTATTCCGTCGCTGAAGTAAAGGCCTTGGCCGATCATGCTCACAAACTGGGTATGTACTTACACCTTGACGGAGCTCGGATTTCTAATGCTGCCGCTGCACTTGGTGTACCACTTCGAGCATTCACCACAGATGCTGGAGTAGATGCCGTATCACTTGGTGGCACCAAGAATGGCGCAATGGGCGCCGAAGCAATCGTGATTCTAAATCCTGAACTGGCTCCAGCGATTAAATATGTTCGTAAGTCTGGGATGCAACTAGCGAGCAAAATGCGCTTCATATCAATTCAGCTAGTTGCGATGTTTGAAGGGGAGCTGTGGCTCAAGAATGCCCAGCACTCAAATGCCATGGCACAAGCACTCTTTCAGGGCATCAAAGACATTGCAGGTGTTGAGGTAAATCAACCTCAGGCAAATGCGTTGTTCCCAATTTTACCGGCTTCGGCAATTGAGCCATTACAAGAAGTGGCCAAGTTCTACGTCTGGGACCACACCATCAATCAAGTGCGTTGGATGTGTTCTTGGGATACCACGCAAGCTGACGTTGATAATTTTGTGGCAGCTGTTAAGGCCCAGTTAGCAAAATAGCCTTACGAGCAAGCGGCAATAAAGCCACGGAATATGTTTTCCGAAGTTGCTTCATCGTCACTAAATTCTGGATGCCACTGCACACCCAAAACAAACTTTGTTGAAGTCACTTCACAAACTTCAATCGTGCCATCGGATGCTAGGCCGGTAACAGTTAAATCACCAGGGGAGTTAACGGCCTGATGATGACTTGAATTAACTTTGATCTCAGTTGCGCCGACTAAGTTTGCGATCAAACTATTCGGCGTAAATGTTGCTCCGTGGTAGTTGAAAGTGCCTGGCGCATCGCGATGTAGCGTATTTCCAACCACATCTGGCAAATGTTGATGCAGTGAACCACCGTGGGCAATAGCCATGATTTGCAGCCCGCGACAAATTCCCAATACTGGAATTCCTTTTTCAAGTGCGGCCAAGTACAACCCAAGCTCGCTGGCATCGCGAGATTCTCGGGGAGCATCAGTGCCAGACTCTGGCTGGGCTCCGTATCGAGCTGGATCAACATCTGCGCCGCCAACCATAACCAGGCCATCTATTCGGGCAATCGCATCGTGACAATCAGGATCTGGTGGTAGTAGCACTACGCTGGCACCGCACTGTTGCAACTTGTTTACGTAATTCCACGGAATTAATGCGGCAGGTAATTCCCAAGCCCCCCATTTTGCTGGCTCAAGGTATGTTGTGATCCCAATTATTGGCTTAGTCATAATTTAAGTTTAGGGCTAGGCCTGGCGGGCAATGAGACCAAGGACATTGCAGATTATTCGCGCGTTATTGAGCGCTCCAATGTCATCGACGTCGCTCTCTGGCATAAATTCCACCAAGTTAAAGCCGGAGAGCTTTGCCTTACCTGCAATGCCATGAAGTAAGTCAACGACATTCCAGTAAGTTAATCCGCCCGGTGCTCGACCGATTACGCCCGGCACGATTGAAGGGTCCAAAGCATCACAGTCCAAGTCCACGATTACGTTTACGCCAGCTGGGACCAAGTCGATTACTTGCTGAATTCCACCAGAGGCAACCTGGCGAGCCGAAACGAACTTAACACCATGTGACTTGGCATCTTCGTAATCCTGAGGTCGAGCTGAACCAATGCCACGTTGACCAACTTGCACCAAACCTTTGATGTGTGGCATTTCAAATGCTCGACGCATGGTTGATGAAAGGCCTAACTTTTCCCCGCCTACTTCGTCGCGGTAATCAATGTGGGCGTCGATTTGAACCACAAAGTATTCACCGTGTTCTGCAAAGCCTTCAATCATTGGAATTGGAATTGAATCATCACCACCAATTACCACTGGCACGCCTCCGCGTTTCACAATCTCGGCAGTTGTTGCCCTAATTCGTTCGCGATTACCTGGTCCATCTGATTCATCGAACTCCAAGTCACCTAAGTCAACGGCTGTTATGCCATTTGGAAAGATTGGCCCGCCGAGATCAAAATCCATGTGCGAGATATTTGCTTGGTACATGCTGATTGCATTTCGAATGGCTGCGGGGGCGTTCTTGCAATATGCACCTACCGATGGATATGGGGTAGCGGCTGGGGCGCCGAAAACTACTGAACCGCCCGAAACATCCGCAAGTTGGGCCGCAGGAATTCCCATAAACGTGCCAGTGGGCTGGGATCCCATCATGGTGCCAATTGAACTGCGGCTCATTAGTTTCTCCTTTTTAGTGGTGGATCTAGTTTGTCAGTTTAGGTGGGGGTCTGGCTGACGAATTCGCCTGGATGCGAAAGAATTACCTGCATGAGTGATTTGAAATACGCAGTCGTAACCGGAGCAAGCAGTGGCATTGGTGCGGCTACTGCCAAAGCATTAGCTGGCGAGGGCTATCAAGTAATCGCAGCTGCTCGCAGAACTGACATGTTGGCTGACCTAGCAAAATCCAATGATCGCATACACGCCTGGGAACTTGATGTAACTGACCAATCCAGTGTGGACGCATTAGCAGAACATCTTGCCGATAAGTCAGTAAACGTACTTGTCGCAAATGCCGGTGGCGCATTTGATGGCACCACGGTCGCTGATGCTGATGTCGAAAGCTGGATCAAGGCATATGACGTAAACGTAATTGGAGCGCTTCGATCAATCAAAGCGATCATTCCGGCACTGATCAAATCTGGCGAAGGCACCATAGTTTTGATGGGATCTACTGCTGGTCGAATCGTTTATGAAAATGGCGGCAGCTATACCGCGGCAAAGCACGCAGTTGCTGCTCTGGCTGAGACCCTAAGACTTGAACTAGCAGGTGAGCCTGTGCGCGTAGTCGAACTAGCTCCAGGCATGGTCAAGACTGATGAATTTGCAGTTAAGCGATTCGGTGGTGACAAAGCGCGGGCCGCAAAAATTTATGAAGGTGTCGCAGAGCCGCTAACTGCTGATGACGTTGCTGAGGCAGTGCGTTGGAGTGTGATGTTGCCACATCATTTCAATATCGATCTGATGGTGATTCGCCCATTGGCTCAGGCGGCTCAGCATAAAGTGGTGCGGAAGCTTTAGTTAGCTGCGGATTCGTGGAGGTGTTCCCTCGCTTTGCTCGAGGCACTACCGGTGCCTTTTCGTAAACAGTGCAGGATTATCCCGCCACGGCGCCGGGATCCGTCGAAGTGGAGGTGTTCCCTCGCTTTGCTCGAGGCACTACCGGTGCCTTTTCGTAAACAGTGCAGGATTATGCCGCCACGGCGCCGGGATCCGTCGCAGCGATGCTGCTCCTCCCGATTCCCGTTGCACATCCACGAAAAAAAACGCCTTGCCCGTTCAAGGGCAAAGCGTTTTTTAGTGGAGGTGCCGGGAATCGAACCCGGGTCCTTAGGTGAAGATTTGGTTATTCTCCGAGCGCAGTTTGCATTAGTTTTTCTCTGCCCCGACGTTCACGCAAACAAGATGTCGACAGGCACAGTCACTGTTAAATTTCCCTTCAGAACCCGCGACCGGTTCCGTTGGTAAGTTCCCTAAATGACGCGAGGATCCAGAGCGGGAACGCCCCTGGTCTCGCGGATTTCGGGGCTAGCTTATGCAGCTAGGGCGAAATCAGTGCGGTTTGATTTGGCACTTATTGTTTTTGCTGGACGTTTACGAGATGACCAACATTCTCGGCTCGCTTCTCCCATTTCGACTACCAAAGTCGAAACCGTTCACCCCCAAGATTTTCATCAGGGGATTACTGGATAGGTAACCACCACTATTTAGTTATGTTC
>WLPX01000011.1 GCA_009698575.1 Actinomycetota bacterium | reverse complement strand
CATGCGGATGTCCTTATCATCTGTCATACCTGCTGGCTCAAAGCGCATGTTGACGAACTTGGAAACGAAGGCTTCCAATGGCACGCCGTACTGCAATGCGATTGAGATTGCTACTGAGAAGGCATCCATTACACCGGCAAGAGTTGAACCCTGCTTGCCAAGCTTTAGGAATACTTCGCCTAGTTCGCCATCTTCGTAGGTGCCGGCGGTTAGGTAACCTTCAGCGCCTGCGACCTGGAATGAAGTGGTGCGGCTATCGCGAGTCTTTGGCAGACGCTTGCGAGTTGGGTGAGCCAGTACTTCTTCTGTTGCTGGGGCATCCTTAACCTTTGCCTTTGCATCAGATAGTGGCTGGCCAACCTTGCAGTTGTCGCGGTAGATCGCAAGAGCCTTGATGCCTAGCTTCCATGCTTCGAAGTAGATTTCTTCTACTTCTTCAACGGTTGCATCTTCTGGCATGTTTACGGTCTTTGAGATCGCGCCCGATAGGAACGGTTGGCAGGCAGCCATCATGTAGACGTGACCCATTGGACTGATGGAGCGCTCGCCCATTGCAGTGTCAAAGATTGAGTAGTGCTCAGTCTTTAGACCTGGCGCATCAACTACGTGACCCTTGTCGGCGATGTATTCGATGATCGCTTCTACGGTCTCTTCGGCGTAACCCCAACGGCGTAGTGCACGTGGGATTGTCTGGTTAACGATCTGCATGGAACCGCCGCCTACAAGCTTCTTGAACTTCACTAGTGAGAAGTCAGGCTCGATACCGGTGGTGTCACAGTCCATCATGAAACCGATGGTTCCAGTTGGCGCGAGCACAGAAGCCTGTGCGTTACGCCAGCCGTTCTTTTCACCAGTCTTGTTGCCTTCGATCCAAGCGTTAGTTGCAAGCTTCCAGATGTCGCCATCGAGGCTGGATGCAGATACTGCTGCTTCGGAGGCGGCCTGGTGCTTGCGCATTACGCGCTTATGGCCCTGCTCGTTACGGGCATAACCTTCGTAGGCTCCAACGATGCCAGCTAGTTCAGCTGAGCGCTTGTAAGCAGTTCCGGTCATCAAGGATGTGATGGAACCGGCAAGTGCGCGGCCATCTTCGGAATCGTATGCAAGACCTGTTGCCATTAGCAATGCGCCAAGGTTTGCATAACCAATACCTAGCTGGCGGTAGGCACGAGTTGTTACACCAATTGGCTCGGTTGGGAAGTCAGCAAAGCAGATGGAGATGTCCATTGCAGTGATGATGTATTCCACGGCCTTAGCAAATGTTGCTGCGTCAAAGGTGTCATCATCCTTTAGGAACTTAAGCAAGTTAAGTGATGCCAGGTTGCAGGATGAGTTATCCAAGGACATGTATTCAGAACATGGGTTGGATGCGTTGATGCGACCGGTTTCTGGGTTGGTGTGCCAGTCGTTGATGGTGTCGTCGTACTGGATACCAGGATCGGCGCATGCCCAGGCAGCGTGAGTTACCTTGCGGAATAGCTCGCGAGCATCAACGGTTTCGACAACTTCGCCATTTGTGCGAGCGCGCAAGCCAAATTCAGTGCCGTCTTCGACAGCCTTCATGAATTCATCGGATACCCGAACTGAGTTGTTTGCATTCTGGTACTGAACCGAGATGATGTCTTTGCCACCAAGGTCCATGTCATAACCGGCATCGCGAAGGGCGCGAATCTTGTCTTCTTCGCGAACCTTGGTCTCGATGAATTCTTCAACATCTGGGTGATCGATGTCTAGGACAACCATCTTGGCTGCGCGACGGGTTGCGCCACCGGACTTGATAGTTCCAGCAGAGGCGTCAGCGCCGCGCATGAAGCTAACTGGACCGGATGCGGTGCCACCTGAGTTCTTGAGGATTTCTTTGGATGAGCGAATGCGCGAAAGGTTAAGGCCGGCACCCGAGCCGCCCTTGAAGATCATTCCTTCTTCGCGGTACCAGTTGAGGATTGAATCCATGGTGTCATCAACAGAAAGGATGAAGCATGCGCTTACCTGCTGTGGTGAGTTGGTACCCACGTTGAACCAAACTGGTGAGTTGAACGAAAATACCTGGTGCAGCAACATCCAAGTTAGTTCGTGTTCAAAAATGTCAGCATCGGCTGGGGTTGCAAAGTAACCGTTTTCCCGGCCAGCCTTTGTGTAAGTAAGGACAACGCGGTCGATGAGCTGGCGCAGCGTACGCTCACGAGAATCGGTGCCGACCTGGCCACGGAAGTACTTGGTGGTCACGATTGTGGAAGCGTTAACGCTCCAGAAGTCTGGGAACTCCACGCCACGCTGTTCAAAAACAGTTTCGCCGGTCTTCCAGTTGGTCTGAACCACATCGCGGTTTTCCCAAATCACTTCAGCGTATGGGTGCACGCCTTCGGTTGTGTATAGACGAGTCATTGTCAAGCCCTTGCCTGACTTCTTCGTTCCTGTTGCTGCGTTGACCACGTCGGTCATGTTGTCCTCCTCATGGACTCATCTATCTCTTTTTCTCATCGGGTTGATAAAAGAGAAAATTGTTTTTTAGTTTTTGTTTGGTGTTTGTCTTGGTTGTGGGAAGGGCTTTCGGGGGAAGTGAAAGTTTCTAGCTCGCGGGTTCTTTTTGCTTTTCAGCTGGAACCTTTGAGGGCTCAGATCGCAAGTCTTCGATTTCAAGTTCGAAGTCCGCAATCGATTCAAATGAGCGATACACACTTGCAAAGCGCAGGTATGCAACCTCATCTAGTTCACGAAGTGGGCCAAGGATTGCTAGGCCTACTTCGTTACTTGGAATTTCAGCTTGTCCAGATGCGCGAAGAGTTTCTTCGACTTGGGCTGCCAAAATTGCTAGATCATCTTCGGTAACTGGTCGGCCTTGGCAAGCGCGGCGTACGCCAACGATTACCTTGTCGCGACTAAATGGTTCAGCTACCCCATTGCGCTTAACGATGTTGAGCGTGATGGTTTCATTCGTTGTGAATCGACGTGAGCATTCCGGGCACTCACGACGACGACGAATACTTAGGCCTTCTTCGCTGGAACGAGAATCGATTACGCGGGAATCGTCATGTTGGCAAAATGGGCACTTCATAATCGACTCCTTTCGGTTCCCGGTTTTCCGGCTTCTGGTCTTGCCGCGAACCCCACATCTTGTGGTGTCCGTTTTGGGGCTTTTGAGGGCCCTTGTTCTTGCTGTCTAGCTTGGTATTCGTGTTACTGGTGTTACTTCGTGTTATCTAGTGGTGCTGGTGTGACACCCAAAAAGTGTGACTTTCTCCAGGTTGTGGATCCTTTTGGGGATAACCTGTGTGGAGAAAACCACAATCTGTGGGTAAATCACATTGCTGTGACCACTAGATGTAGTGATGACTGTATTAGAAACAAGGGCCCGACGCAAGTGATTCGCCTATATATGGCGTTTTGGGCGTGTCGCGACCACTACATGATGTGGTTTTTGGATTTTGAAATGGGGTTTGATCAGGGATTTTCGGTCTTGGGCCGGTTACGCACAGCTCGAGCTGCCCTAATTGCCTTGTATTTATTGAGTGGGAATCCAAAACCCATAATTATGGGTTTATGTTATTCTTGGGTTTATGAAAACAACCGTTGAGATTGAGGATCAGCTTTTCGCTGATTTAAAGGCCGAATGTGCTCGTCATGGCATGAGCCTAAAGTCCGCGCTGGAAAAAGCATTGCACGCTCAATTACGTGAAATGAAAGCTAACAAACCCTGGGACCCACATGCCGACTTCAGCGTTGATGGTGGTGGTGTTCATCCATGGCTAGCCCATCTTGATATGAACACAGTAATAAATATGAGTGATGAAGAAGTAGAAGAGGCAAAGCGTGCTTGGTCTGGACACTAACGTACTGGTTTACGCACATCGCGCAGAGTTACCCGAGTTTGGAGTGGCAAGAAGATTAATTTCGGATTTGCTTAGCGGTAAAGAAAAAGTTGGTTTTACGCACACAGTGCTTCACGAATTCATAGCGACAGTTACAAACGCTGGAAAGTTTCCTCGTCCTTCAACAATGACAGAAGCTCTTGCGCAGATAAATTATTGGCTTGCAGCGCCAAATGCATCCGTTATCAATGCAACATTGGATCATTTCGAAACCTTGTCTGAATTAACAAAATCAGGTGACTTCAATGGACAAAAAATTTATGACGCCCAAATTGCTGCCGTTTGTATTGGTAATAAGGTTTCGGAATTTCTAACTAATGATTCGGGGTTTGAAAAGTTCACTCAGTTGCGAATCCGTAATCCCTTTACTGGCCCCCTGAAGTGGGAGCCAACTGATGAATTTTTGTGGCATGGTCCAGTTGATCCAAATCTTGATGTCGATGAATCGATTTCTCAAATGTATGAAGAGATGATGGCGAACGACTTCATGACTAAAGACGAAGACTAAATACTTTTTTAGAATACAAAAAACAGCTGGCGCTCCCCATTCGGAAAGCGCCAGTTGTTTTATAGTTATTGAGAGCTGTTGACTATTTCTTCATTGCATCGCCAGCAGGGGCATCGCTCTTGCGATGCGCGCCACTTACGAGCATGTAGACCAGGCCAACACCGATGACGATAAGTACTTCAACGAGCACGATGTAGTTATCGACAAATGATCCGCCTTCGATGCCATAAGACTTAAGCATCAAATAGATCGCAAACAAGCCATATGCAAGGGCCACGATGTTAACCAGCATGCCGGCTCCACCCATAGTCCACTTACCTGATGGCTTCCAACCGCCCATGCGAGCGCGCAATGCGGCAAGCACAACCATCTGGAATGCGATGTAGATACCAACGGAGGCAAATGCCACAAGGCGGAAGATGCCACCTGGCAAGAACAAGTCAGTTAACACAAAGATGATTGGCAAGGCAGCTGCAGTAACAAGTGCAGTTGGAGCCATACCGGTCTTTGGGTTCATCTTGGAAAGTGACTTTTGCGCAAAGATCATGCCATCGCGTGCGTATGAGTAAATCAAGCGGCTAGCAGCAGCCTGCAGACTCAATGCACATGAGAAGAATGAAACAACGACAATTGCCATAATCGCGCGGGAACCGCCAGCGCCAAATGCCTCAGTCAAAGACTGGCCAATTGGGTCTGCGTTCTCGCCACTGATTACTGCGCCAATGTCAGCAACCGAAAGAATCAATGCATAAGTGATGAACAGGGATGCTGCGCCACCGATGTAAAGAGTCATTCGCATTGCCTGCGGAATGATGATGCCTGGGTTCTCAACTTCCTCAGCAACGTCGCCACAAGCTTCGAATCCGTAGTAAAGGTACAGACCAATAAGCGCTGCGCCCATAAAGGCTGTTGTGTAGCTTGTGCCACCAGCAGTAATTGATGAAGTATCAAAGATCACGCCAAATGACTGCTCGCGGTGAGTTGTTAGCAAAACCACGCCAACAATTAATGCGCCAACTAATTCAGCAACGAAACCAAAGAAAGCAACGCGACCGAGCAACTTGGTGCCACCGAAGTTAATTGCGGTGACGATCAAGATCAAGGCAATTGCCAAAGTGATCGTTAAGTTCTGGCTAGATTCCATTCCCAGGAAGCCTGCGATGAATGGACCTGCGCCGTAAGTGACCGATGCGATGGTTGCGATCAAGGCAAAGCCATAGACCCATCCGGTCATCCAGGCATATCCCTTACCCCAGAGCCTTCGGGCCCATGGGTAAACGCCACCTGCGATTGGGTACTGCGAAACAATTTCGCTAAATACCAGTGCGACCAAGAACTGGCCGATGCCACAAATTGCGATCCACCAGAACATAGGTGGTCCGCCAGCTGCTAGAGCTAGGGCAAAGAGGCTGTAGACACCAACAACCGGTGATAGATATGTAAACCCGAGAGAGAAGTTTTGCCATAAGGTCATTTCTCGCTTGAATTCAGATTTATAACCCAAACTAGCCAGATGCTCAGCATCAGAGGCATGTTGTGTTGACATGTAATACTCCTATTACAGTGACGTGCGGTCCACGGGGATGTGAGCCGTCGCTTCACGCTACTGCGGGAATATCTCAAGGTGTGGGATATCTAGGGCCTAAAAACGGACTTCTTTTAACAAATTTAACGCTTTTAATGGGTTTTTGATACTAACGGCAGTGACTAATCCCAGTTTTGGCTAGAACTACTCTGCATGTGGATTTATCTGTTTCGGTACTCTTTTTCGACAACTGGGGGCAGCAATTTACGTGGTGTTAAGTCAAGGGACCTCACGTGCAAGGCAATGTCTTCAAGGGTTGCTACCCAAACCGAAGAATCGCTTACGACTTCTCGGATCAGTCCCTCAAGGGCTTTTGCTCTAGATGGCCGACCAGTTAGGAATGGGTGATTGGTAAGCACAAAACACCCACCAATTTCATGCATTGCTTGAAATTCCAAGGTCCACAACTCGACCGCTTTTGTTGGACTTTCGATAAGTCCAACTCCTGAAACGTCCGGGATGAAGCAGTACTGCTCCCAATCATCCAGTGCCCACTGCAATGGAATTTCAACGATCGAGGATCCATCGGCAACGAAATACTCGTATGGGTAATCGCCATCCATCATCGTGCTGTCGTATAAGAATCCGTGTTCGTGCAATATTCGAGCTGTGTCATAGCTTGGCTCCCACATAGGTGCGCGGTAACCAACTGGTCGAATCCCAGCTACTTCTTCCAGTGCTTCCAGGCCACGAATTAAATACTTTGTTTCGGTTTCAACATCTACGCCTTCGAGTGTTTCGTGCATAAATCCGTGATGCGCAATTTCGTGTCCTGCCGCAGCAATAGCTTTGACTACGGCTGGGTACCTAAGGGCGGTGTAACCAGGAACAAAGAAAGTTGATTTGATCCCAACGCGATCCAAAAGGTCCAGCAGTCTTGGTACGCCAACTAGCGGTCCATAGGACTGGTGGCTCATTACCCCAGCACGGTGCTCGCTGCCTGGGCTTGAAAACAAAACGGCTGATTCTGCGTCTACGTCAAAAGTAAAACTGGCTGCTGATTTTTTCCCAGCTGGCCACGCAATCGGTGCGGGTGCAACAAATTCCTGATTCATGATTTGACCTTACACACGCGATCTCGCTTCTCCGCCATTGGCCTGAATTGTTTGCCCGACAATCGAACTGATGTTGAAATCAGCTAAGAAAGCTACCACTTTTGCAATTTCGATTGGCTGTCCGATTCGTCCTAATGGAATCGCTTTTGAGTACAACTCTTGCATTTGTTTAAGTGGGATGTTTTCCGCATCTGCATCTACTTGCAATTGAGGTGTATCCGTAATTCCTGGCGCAATTGCATTGATGATTATGCCTTCACTCGCCAGTTCCCTACCGAGAGTTTTCACCATACTTATCAGCCCAGCCTTAGAGGCAGAATATGCAGTTGCTTGTGGCCAACCAATCACACCCCAAATTGAACTTGTGACAACTATTCGTCCCGCTCCAATAGTGCGCATGCCGGGAACCAATTTTTGAATCAAGCGAAAAGTGCCACCAAGATTGGTGTCCACTACTTTCCACCAATCTTGGGGATCGTAGGCCAGAAAATCATCCATGGTCATGTAAGCGTGATTTGCAACCAAAACATCAACTAACCCAAAGTTTTCAATCACATCACTGACCATGGAATCAATTTCATCCCATTTGGATAAGTCGGCGGGAGCGGCATAGCCACCAATCTCAGTTGCCAAATTAGTTAGGCGCTCATCCAGTTGGCGATCGTTTACAACAACTCGCGCGCCCAGAGATGCCAAGTGTTTGGCAATTTCCTTGCCCATTCCTTGAGCTGCGCCAGTAACTAAAACTATTTTTCCATCGAATCTAGGCGTAGCCATCTAAATCACAGCTCCAGAGTTAGGTGAAATAATCTCGCCAACCAAAAAGGTGGCATCTTCAATCAAGAATGCTGCTGTCAATGCAATCTCTTCCGGTGAAGCAAGTCGGCGAATTGGCAAAGTTGCAAGGTAGTCCGGTGCGCGCCATGGTGAATCTGATGTAAGCAATGGCGTGTCAGTTGGCCCTGGCGCGACTGCATTTATTCGGACGCCGTGCGGAGCCATCTCAATGGCCAAACTTCGAACTAGGCCGATGATTCCTCCCTTGGCTGCAGCGTAATGTGAATCTTGATCGCCACCACCTATAGCTAACTCAGAAGTCACAGCAACAAATGCGCCAGACTTTTGGGCAACCATGTCGGGCAAAAAAACCTGGGCTAAGTTAAAAGCGCCACCAAGATGAACGTGCAGCATGCGCTGCCACTTTTGTTCGGTAATTTCAACAACTGGGATGATCTCGTAGTGCCCTGCCACACTTGCTACGGCTGAAGCAACACCAAGTTCCTTTATAACTAAATCTCTAGCCTTCTTCACTGACTCGAAATCGGAAACATCACATTCGATGTTAAGGTCCGCGCCAGTTGGCTTTAGATCAAGGCCGGCAACTTTCCAGCCCCTGGACTGTAATTCGGCTACGACGCAAGCGCCGATGCCACTGGCTGCGCCAGTGACAACGGCAACTTTCGAAACTGTCATCCGTTTTCGTCGTGATCCATGGCGTCGACATCAACAAGTGTGATGCGTCCGCGCACGGTGGCATGGATTGCAAGGCCAATCACCAACAGACCACTTGCAGCAATCGCGACCGACCAATCAAGGTAACGCTGTTCAAATACAGCTCTTGGCCAAGAGATGTCTAGGAACATAAAGATTGCCCAAACTAATGCTGCCGTCGAAACAAGTGGACTGAACTTTCCAAAATTAAATGGTCCAGGAGTCCACTGCTTCTTCATGCGAACAACTGCAACTCCAACAAGTGGGAACAAGAACGCGAGGAAGAATCCACCGGTGGTGAAGTTAATCATCAACGCGTAGAAGTTTGGCGTTACTTGACTCAAGATCATCATGATTGCGCCAATTAATGTTGCAAGTAGCAAGGCATTGACTGGCTGCTTTTGTCCGGAACTTAACTTGCTTAATGACTCATGAGCTGGCAATGCCTTGTCACGCGAGTAAGCCCAGATAAGTCTTGACGCGGAAGTCTGTAGCGCTAAGAAAGATGCCAAGAAACCAATAGTGAAGAGAATCAGCGCAAATTTAGCAACACCTGAACCAAGCAATAAATTCAAAGTGTCATAAACCGGATCGGCACTGTTGGCTGCAATGTCTGGTGGAATCGAAATGATTAACGCGAATGCGGTATAAATTACGACAAGCGCTACGAATGTGATTGAGAAAATAACAGCTTTTGGAATATTTTTGCGAGGATTTTTAACTTCCTCTGCAATTGAGCCAGCGCTTTCAAAGCCAACGAAACTAAATCCAACAAATGCCATGGTTACCAAGAATGGTCCGGAAAGGCTTAAATAACCTTCAGTGCTAAAACCGTCAGTAAGTACGCTAACTGGATTGTTTCTGTGGTTAATCAGAAGCAAGGTACCAAGACCGAGCGAACCAATAACTTCGGCAATGATCGAGCCAGTCATTAAGACTTTTAGAACTCCTCGCCCAGTGACATTTGCCAATGAGCCTAAAGCAAGAATTACAAGTCCGACCGTTACTTGGTTAGTGATCGAAAGGCCACCAATTGCAATTGATGTCGCCAACGGATCAATACCAATAACTCGTCCAACGAAACTACCGGCGCCAATTGCAACCGTCGCCATAGCAGCAACCAAAGTCCACATGTAGAACCAACCAGCCAGCCAGCCGAAACCTTGCCCCATCAGGCGCGTGGTCCACTGATAAATCGAACCTTCAATTGGCCAGACAGATACCAGTTCAGCAAAAACCATCGCTACGAGTAGTTGCCCTAAAAAGACGAGAATAAAATTCCACCAAAAACTCGGTCCAGCTGTTGAATATGCAAGACCAAAAATTCCGTAAAGAGCAACGATTGGTGATATAAAAGCAAACGCAAAGGCAAACGAAGTCCAAAGTGAGAACTCTCGCTTTAGCGTGTGCTTTGAATCTGTTGCTGAACTCTGTGACATGACACTCCTGTGCTTGGTGGTATCAGACAGACTAGTGCCCTACAAGATTGGAATACGGTAAGTTCGCGCACTTTTTTTTATTGCAGAGAAATATCTACTTGCGAGATTTGCCACATCGAAACACGTTAATGGCGGCTAGCGAAGCATTACCCTCTTTCTATTAGAGCGAGGGCAGACCTACGGAAGACTTCGACAGAAGTATTACTTAACGGGAACGATTAGCCCTTGGCCGGATTGAACCTCGCTGGAGGTAAGTCCATTTAGTGCCTTAATTGTCCAAATCGTTGTGCGCGGATCTTCGTTAGGTGCGATTGCTACCGCGACATCCCACAGACTTTGGCCGGCTTCGACCTTAATTACTGCAGTTGTTGGACCGGCAGCGTCAGCTTGAGCTGCGCGCGTACCTATTAATACAAATGCGATCACGATTGGTAGCAGGGCAAGTAACGCCACCACTCGTCGACCGCGAACTGTCAGGCGCAGACCAGATCGAGCTGGTTGCGATGGACGAGTTGAACGAACAGCGGCTCGCTGTACGGGAAGTGCTGCTAATGCAGTTACTTGAGCCATGGTATTTCTCCTTATAGTTACTGGTATTTCGGGACTTGCTGCTCTTATGTGATACATTCGAACAAGTGTTCTAATCGAACGTATGTTCTATTTCTACACCCCAGGTCCGACACTTTGCAAGTTCTTTCGAACAAATGTTTGAATATCTTTCAAAAGTGTTCTAATGTGGGATCAGCAAGAACCGCACGAAAAGCTTTAAAACGGCAAGAAACCCATTGAAATAAGCAAATATCGATCGGAAACTAGGTAAATCATGGCTAAGAATGATTCGAACACCCCGGAATCAGGCGCCCAGATCGTGTCCCTGCCAGATGGCCCAGACGGCGCCGATGGCCTGACCCCGCGTCAGCGATTGATCATGGACATGATCACCTCGACCACAGCCGAGCGTGGATATCCACCGAGCGTGCGCGAGATCGCCGAAGCTGTTGGACTAGCTAGCCCATCAAGCGTTCAGCATCAACTTGGAGTGCTGCAGAAAAAGGGTTTCATCAATCGCGATGCCACACGTGCCCGCGCCCTTGATGTCTTGAGTCAAGACGTTATTGGAATGCCTGAACATCTACTTGAGGGTGACCTAAACCCTGCAGCTGCTTATGTGCCACTTGTTGGTCGCATTGCTGCCGGTGGACCAATCTTGGCGGAACAAGCCGTCGAAGAAATCTTCCCGCTTCCCAAGTCACTTGTTGGCGAAGGCGAGCTATTCATGCTTAAGGTCTCGGGCGATTCAATGATTGATGCCGCGATTTGCGATGGCGACTTTGTTGTCATTCGTCGCCAGCCAACTTGCGAGAACGGCGACATCGTTGCGGCCCTGCTAGATGATGAAGCAACTGTAAAGACTTTCAAAAAGCGCGATGGACATGTTTGGTTGATGCCACATAACCCGGCTTATGAACCAATCGCTGGCGACAATGCCACGATCATGGGCAAAGTCGTCTCGGTATTGCGCAAGGTATAAACAAACTTCGGTTCGCAGCCGGAAATAAAAAGAAGCGCTTGCTGGAACTTGGTCCGGCAGCGCTACTTTTTTGCAGTTTTGTAATTACTTTTGAAGTTTGTATTTTTCGATTTGGTCTTTGCATAGGAATGAAACTGCAGCTGCAGAGGTAATTAACGTAAATTCATTGCGCTGGGTTGCATTTAAGCCATTCTTTTTACCGGAACTAGCGAGCGCGCTCAGGATATCTTCAAGTGGAATGTCTTGCTTTAATCCGTTGCATACAGTGTCGCCAATAGTGATGTAGTCACTTGCTGATAAAAAAATGCTGGATGCAAGGTCGGCACCGCTAATTGCACCTAGATACTCGGTTTCTTCGGCAGACCAAACAGGTGGGCCTGCAGTGCCTGTCGTAGCACTCGGCACAGCTGATTGCGCATCACTGGCACTTGATCCGGAACAACCTGTAAGTGCCAAGGCTAGGACTGCACTCAGCGCAACTAGGGCGCGAACTTTATGACGATTTTGAGTTTTTAACACTAGGTAAACCTACCAGCCTCAAGCATCCGAGGCAGAATCGTCGAGCCGTTCCAGCGCCGAAATTACCGAATCTTTATCGGTAGTCCACCATAAATTCGGTAACGATTTACGCAGCGTGCTGCCATAGCCAGAATTTGCAAGCCGGGAATCCAATACTGCAACTACTCCCCGATCTTCGGTACTTCGAATTAAACGCCCGACACCTTGCGCAAGTAATAGCGCAGCACGTGGCAGTGAAACTGATCTAAAGCCACTACCGCCAGATTCATCCACGCGAGCCGAGCGCGCTGCCATCACGGGATCATCCGGGCGCGGGAATGGAATTCGATCAATAGTTACCAGCGTGCAAGTATTACCTGGCACATCAATGCCCTGCCAAAGTGAAACCGTTCCAAGCAAACTCGATTCTGGTGACTCACGAAACCGCCGCACTAAATCTGAAACAGCATCACCTTTGCGAGCCACGATCAGTGGTCGATCATCGCGGCCTTTAAAGCGAATCGCTAAATATTCTTCAGCGCGCTCGACTCCGCGCCAAGAGGAAAACAGCGACAGCGTACGTCCGCCAGCGGCATCAATTAAGTCGCCCAGTTCATCCAAAGCCTCTTCGGCTACCCCACTAGAACTAGGTGGTGGCAAATGCGATGGGCAATACAAGATTCCTTGCTTGCTGTAATCAAATGGACTGCCAACATCAAGGCCGATCCAGCCAGACTCACCAAGCCCAACTGCTTTGGCAGTTGAGTCCATGGATCCAGCAACTGCCAAAGTTGCGCTGGTTAACACGATTGTGTGTTGGCCAAATAATGCTTCACCTAGGAATCCAGCCACGGAAAGTGGAGCGTGATGCAAGACAGCCGTGCGAGAAACATCGATCCAAGTCACGCTGTGTTCATCAGCGCTAAGTAATTCAGCGGCGACGTCATAAACATCTTTGACAGTTGCTTTAGCGCGCTGCTTTTGAGCGGCTATGTCTGATTCATCTTGGGATGAGGTTGTCATTTCGGCTTGGGCGACTTTATAGACATCGCGAACTGCCGTTAAGGCCGTTAGTAGCTGTCCCTCGAAGCCTTCGATGCGAGTTGTGGTGCCTTCGCGATCGTAACTTTCTAGTTCCAGACCTAAGTCATCCGCGACTTCCATCATGCGATCGTGCGTTGAAGGCTGAATGAATTTACGTGCCATGCCAGTTGCTCGGCCCATCGTGGCAACATCTAGTGACCCAGCTAGCGCGTTTGTAGTGCGATCTACGAGTTCGTGAGCTTCGTCAATAATTACCGAGTCGTGATCTGGCAGGATCGGTAGGTTTTCTAAAATATCGATCGCAAGCAGCGCGTGATTGGTAACCACGATGTCACTGGCATGGGCTGTGGTGCGGGCAAGTTCAGCAAAGCAATCCTCGCCCCAGGCACACTTTGACGCGCCAACACATTCCCGACCCGAAACTGACATCGAGCGCCACAATCGACCATCGAGTTCACTGTCGTAATCGTCGCGGTCGCCAGTTTGAGTGATCTCAACCCATTGCCGCAGTTTCTTGGCCTGTTTGGCTAAGGCTGAACTTGAAGTTTGAAATAGCTGCTCTTCCCCGTCATCAGCAGCATCGACTTCAACGCGATTGAATTTATCTAGGCAAATGTAGTTATGACGACCTTTTAGTACCGCGTAAGTTATTGGGTGCTCAGTTTGGTCTGCCAAGCTCTCTACTGCAGCTGGCAAATCATGATCGACTAACTGGCGCTGCAAAGCCAAAGTTGCCGTGGCAATGACAGTGCGGTTGGTGCCGTCGGGTTTCACGCCTTTGCTGGCCCGCAGAATTGCCGGCACTAAATAACCAAGTGACTTACCGGTTCCAGTTCCCGCTTGGACTAACAGGTGTTCGCCATCGTTCATGGCTTTGTCAACAGCAGTTGCCATTTCGATTTGGCCTTCGCGCGGTGTGCCACCGATAGTTTCAACTACCTTGGCTAGCGCTTCGTCTATTGCGTTAGATTTTTTAGTTTCCTTAGCCACAATATTCCTCAAGCAAATTCGCAAGTAGCTGTGGCACCTTGGCGATCACAACGGTTCCTGATTCAGTATCGGTTCGTGACAAGATATTGCCTTCGCGATAAGCCCGGGCTAACAAGTCACCTCGGTCATAAGGAATTGTGGCCTTGATGTCGATTTGTGGGTGCGGCAGCTGTTGCTCGATTAACGCAACTAACTCTGCAATGCCTTGGCCAGTTAAGGCCGAAACTGCAATGGCGTTTTTCTCGTGCAACTTAATGCGATCAATTACAAACGGGTCGGCAGCATCGGCTTTATTGATAACCACTAGTTCTGGAATGTCATGGGCGTCAATGTCAGCAAGAACTTTCCGAACTGCCGATAACTGGCCTTCGGGATCAGGGTCGCTGCCATCGACTACGTGCAAGATCAAATCGCTGGCGCCAACTTCTTCTAGTGTTGAACGAAAGGCTTCGACCAATTGGTGCGGCAAGTCGCGCACGAAACCAACAGTGTCTGAAAGGGTGAACTCGCGTCCCCCTGGTGTTTTGGCTTGACGCACAGTCGGATCCAAAGTCGCAAACAACGCGTTCTCAACTAGTACGCCGGCATCAGTTAGGCGATTTAACAAACTAGATTTTCCGGCGTTGGTATATCCGGCAATTGCAACGGCTGGCACGTTACTGCGTCGACGCTGCGCGCGTTGAGTAGTTCGCGCGACTCCCATTTCCTTAATCTCGCGGCGCAGTTTGGACATAGATTTACCAATGCGACGGCGATCAGATTCAAGTTTGGTTTCACCTGGTCCACGCGTACCAATGCCACCTGACTGGCGCGATAGCGCATCACCCCAACCACGTAGGCGTGGCAACATGTATTGCATCTGAGCCAGGCTTACTTGAGCTTTACCTTCTCGGCTGCGCGCATGCTGGGCAAAGATATCCAAAATCAACCAAGTGCGGTCAATGACTTTTACTTTGACAACTTTTTCCATCTTGGAAAGTTGGGACGGCGAAAGCTCGCCATTGCAAATCACGGTGTCAGCGCCAGTTGCCATAACGATCTGGTGTAATTCTTGGAGTTTGCCCGAGCCAATGTAAGTTGCTGGATCTGGTCGATCTCGGCGCTGCACAAGTACATCTAAAACCTGGGAGCCAGCAGTTTCAGCAAGCTGGGCCAGCTCACCCAATGACCTTTGCGTTTCATCAAAGTCGCCGTCAGTCCAAACGCCAATTAGCACAACTTTTTCCAAGCGAAGTTGGCGATACTCAACTTCAGTTACGTCTTTAAGTTCGGTTGATAGCCCAACAACACGGCGCAGCCCAGATCGCGCTTCTAAGTCGAGTTCGCCAGTAGTTTGTTCGCCTAGATCTAACTCTTGAAACCTTGGATCAAAAAATTCAGACATCTATATCAGTTCTGCCACTGCTGTGGCTCGATGATACCGTCAGCGACAAAAACTGCAGGGCCACGCAAAGTCAAAACTCCATCGGTATCGCTATCGACAAAAACTGTGCCACCCAAGATGTCCACTTGAACTGTCCACGGATCATTTAAGTGATTGCTAGTGGCTTGCACGTAAGCAGCAGCGCAAGCTCCAGAGCCGCAAGAAAGAGTTTCCCCTACTCCGCGTTCGTGAGTGCGCATCGAAATATGAGTTGGCGAAATGTCCTGTACGAATTCAAAATTCACACCGTCTGGGTAAGTGCCAACAGGAAGCGCAGTTGGAATGTGATCTAGGGACCCAGCATCTTTGATGTCAGTGACCATAGAAACTGCGTGGTTATTCATGCCAGCAATTCCAACAGCCGGCCACGATCCAGTTTCGGTTTGCACAGTTACATCCATTGGGCCAAGTGATACCCGGCCCATAGTGACCGCAATGTTGGTGAATTCGGTATCAGTTTCAGAAATTGCGACCATCACAGTTCCAGCGCGGGTACCAATTTTAAACAGTCCTCGATTTTCAAGTCCGGCTTCCACTAGATAGCGGGCGAATACCCGCAGTCCGTTGCCGCAAGTGGCGCTGATTGAGCCGTCGGCGTTTGTGTAGTCCATGAAATATCGCGCGTCGGTTACCTCAAATTCACTGGCATTAGCCACGCGCAAGATGCCATCGGCGCCAAGTCCGAGTTCGCGATCACAAAGTCTTTGAGCTACCTCTGGGGTTACATCAGATGGGTCAGCAAAGAAGCCATCAAGGCCAGAGACCAAAATGAATTCATTGCCTGTGCCATGGCCTTTGCGATAGGGCACACCAGAAGTTGTCATTGCCTAAATTCTACCGCGTAAGGGGTTATTCGGGTCAGGCTTGGAGCCCAGCAACATCATCTGCTGTAAGCGAATTCGCGTCACGCCAAATGATTGCCGAATCGCGACCAAACCACGAGTCTTGGCGACGAGCAAACTGGCGAGTAGCAATCATGGTGCGCTCCGGAGCCTCGGTCATCGGGTACTCGCCATCAAGTGCGGCCAAGACTTGGGCGTATCCGAGTGCCTTGCGAGCGGTAACGCCGTCGCGCAGGCCCTGGCTCGCTAAGTGCGTAACCTCAGCCACAAGGCCTTGTTTCCACATCAAATCAATGCGTTGCGAAATGCGCTGATCGAGTTCCGGACGTTCCCGGCGCAACCCAACTCGAATACTCGGAACTACCTCGGGCAGAGCTTGCAATGAAGTAACTGGAGCCTGGCCGGTAACTTCAATTACTTCCAGAGCGCGAATTACCCGACGTGCATTTGCTGGGTTTACTTTTGCTCCCGCTTCTGGGTCAAAATCCATTAATCGTTTGTAGAGCGTTGCCAGCCCGAGTTCTTCGCATTCTTGTTCCAGGCGCGCTCGCACTTGCGCATCCCCCGGTGGGAACTGCAAGTCCTCGAGCAGGCTTTGAATAAATAGTCCCGATCCCCCGACAACGATTGCGCGCTTGCCGCGGTCATGAATGTCTTGGATTACTTTGCGTCCGGCTATTTGATAATCACTGACATTTGCCATTTCGGTGACAGCTAAAACATCAAGCATGTGATGTGGGATGCCACGACGTTGTTCAATTGGAAGCTTTGCCGTTCCAATGTCCATGCCTCGGTAAAGCTGCATGGAATCAGCATTAATGATTTCCCCATCGATCAACTCAGCTAGATCTAGCGACAAATCAGTTTTACCAACAGCGGTAGCGCCAAGGATTACAAAAACGGGTTGCATGAAATTACCGAACTGGAATGCTTGGCATTCCCAGCAATACCCCTGGCGTGCCTGGAGTACTTGGCATATTGCCAGCTTCGTAGTTATCGCCAGCGATGGTTTTACGAACTGAGATCAATTTGTCGGCAAGGAAATGAAATGGCGCTGCGTGCGTAACTTCGGCCACAACAACATCGCCAGGTCGCAGAGTATGTTCAACGCCATTGATATCAGTGCGAGTTACGTGAGCTAATCGGAAATCGCGGACACGACCGCTAACGCGACCCGTGCTGTCATCTTTGCGGCCTTCCCCAGTTGCCACCATGACTTCGATCTCTTTGCCAATGAATTTCTTGTTTTCATCCCATGCAATTGAGTTCTGTAGTTCGACCAAGCGTTCGTGGCGATCTTGAATAACTTCTTGTGGCACTTGATCTGGCATTGTTGCTGCCGGCGTGCCTGGGCGCTTTGAGTACTGGAAGGTAAACGCGCTAGAGAACCGTGCTTGACGAACTACTTCTAGGGTTTGCTGGAAGTCTTCTTCAGTTTCGCCAGGGAAACCGGTAATGATGTCTGTTGTAATAGCTGCATCTGGCATGGCTGCGCGCACCCGCTCGATGATGCCTAGGTATTTGTCTTGACGGTAGGAACGGCGCATAGCCTGCAAAATTCGATCGCTGCCAGATTGCAGTGGCATATGAAGCTGTGGCATCACATTCCACGTTGTAGCCATTGCTTCAATGACATTGTCTGTGAAGTCGCGTGGGTGCGGGCTAGTGAAGCGCACACGCTCAAGGCCTTCGATGTCACCGCATGCCTTTAGTAAGTCCGAGAACGCATTGCGATCGCCGAACTCAACACCATATGCATTTACGTTTTGACCAAGCAGTGTGACTTCTAAAACGCCTTGTGCAACCAAGACTCTAATTTCGTTCAAGATGTCAGCTGGGCGACGATCTTTTTCTCGGCCACGCAGAGCAGGGACAATACAAAACGTGCAAGTGTTGTTGCAACCAACACTCACGCTGACCCAAGCCGAATGCGCAGCATCACGTCGAGCCGGCAGGGTTGATGGAAATACATCTAAGGATTCCAAAATCTCAACTTGGGAATCTTTTTCCACGCGAGCGCGCTCTAGCAAGATTGGCAAAGCATCGAGATTGTGAGTACCAAAGACCACATCAACATAAGGTGCGCGTTTAATAATGTCGCCACGGTCTTTTTGGGCCAGGCATCCCCCGACCGCGATTTGCAGCTTGGGATTTTTTTCCTTAAGCGGCACCAACTGGCTAAGTGCGCCATAAAGCTTGTTCGAGGCATTCTCGCGAACTGCGCAGGTGTTGAAAACAATGATGTCGGGCTGTTGGCCTTCGCTGACTGCGCTATATCCAGCTGCATCTAATAGACCGGCAAAACGCTCGGAATCATGGACGTTCATTTGGCAGCCCATAGTGCGCACCTCGTAGGTGCTGGCTGCGTTAGTTGAACTCACTAGCCAATTCTAGACAACTTTGCCTAGGTGACCTGCTACGCCAAATCTGACATGATTTCGGCGCCATTGAAGTCGCTAGCGTCAAGATCGTTAATGACTCGAAGGGCGATTGCCGTGCCATAGCCTTTGCGAGCCAACAGGCCAAAGAGACGACGCTTACGAACAACAGGATCCAAGTTGGACATTGCTCGCATCTTCTTTTCGACTAATTCGGTGGCCATTCGGAGTTCATCTTCGTCAGTTACAGCTAGTAGTGAGTCCTGGATGACCAAGTCATCGATTCCCTTTTGCCGAAGTTGTTGGCGAAGTACTGATCGAGACACTCGCTTAGTGTTACAACGAGATCGAATCAGCAATTCCGCATAAGCAGCGTCATCAACAAGGCCGATTTCAACAAACCGATCCAAGACAGATTTTGCTATGTCCGCATCGATCTTGCGCTTTGCCAATGTGACTTCGAGTTCCCGGCGAGAACGTGGCATGAAGTTGATTTGGTTAAGCACGATATTGCGCGCTTCAGCTAATGGATCATGGACAGATGAAACTGCCTCGGTGGCACTAGTTAAGTCTTCGAGACTTGGCTTAGTATCCACCGAGGCGTCCATTCGTTTTAGAACTGATTAAAGAAGTGCGAAGAATTAATCCTCTTCTGGCATTTCTTCATCGTCATCAATTGAAACTGGCACTACTGCAAGTTCGGTCTTGGCTACAGCCATTTTCTTTTCTTTAAGCTGACGCTCTAGATCGTTAGTTAGACCTGCATTGTCCTTTAGGTACTTACGGGCATTTTCTTTACCCTGGCCAAGTTGATCGCCATCATGGGTATACCAAGCACCGGACTTGCGGACTAAACCTTCTTCGACAGCCATGTCCAAGATGCCACCTTCGCGTGAGATGCCTTCGCCATAAAGAATGTCGAATTCAGCTTGCTTAAATGGTGGCGCAACTTTGTTCTTGACAACCTTCACGCGAGTGCGGTTACCAACTGGTTCGGTGCCGTCCTTAAGAGTTTCGATGCGACGAATGTCGAGGCGAACTGAAGCGTAGAACTTAAGCGCCTTGCCACCGGTTGTGGTTTCTGGGCTGCCGAACATTACGCCGATCTTGTCGCGCAACTGGTTGATGAAGATACATGTGGTGTTATTGGTGGAAAGTGCACCAGTGATCTTGCGAAGTGCTTGTGACATCAAGCGAGCTTGCAGACCCATGTGGCTATCGCCCATTTCGCCTTCGATTTCAGCGCGTGGCACAAGAGCTGCAACTGAGTCGATAACGATTAGTGACAACGCGCCAGAGCGAATCAACATGTCTGCGATTTCTAGTGCTTGTTCACCGGTGTCTGGCTGGGAAACCAAAAGGTTGTCGATGTCGACACCAAGCTTCTTTGCATACTCTGGATCGAATGCATGCTCAGCATCAATAAATGCTGCGATGCCACCAAGAGCTTGGCAGTTAGCGATTGCGTGAATCGCAAGTGTGGTTTTACCGGAAGATTCAGGTCCATAGATTTCAACTACGCGACCACGTGGCAAGCCGCCAATACCCAAAGCGATGTCCAATGCAATGGAACCGGTTGGGATGGCTTCGATTGGAAGCCGCTCTTCTTGACCAAGGGTCATGATTGAGCCCTTGCCAAACTGGCGTTCGATCTGAGCTAGCGCAGTATCAAGCGCCTTGTCGCGGTCTGAGGTCTCGCGAGCGGTTGGCTCTTTTGCGGATTTTGCACTTGCCATTTTCTGTCTCCTACTGTGACTTCGATTCGTATCAAAGTATTGATTTTGATTAGAACCGAAACGTTAGTTGCGACCTATGACAGTTTCCCTTGGATCGTGTCGGCCTGTGTGTCGCGGGGCCCTGTTAACTAGTCCTGGGACTAGCTGGCAGAAATCCGTGCTGGCCTTGCGGTCTTTAGGGGCACTGTTTTGTGCTCGCAGTAGTACATTATCGAACACCTGTTCGAATGACTATTCGACACGCCGAGACCGCGAATTATCGATATTTTGGATGTAAATCAAGGGTTTGGTGAACTGCGCGCCAGACTACTTGGGCATCTTGGCCTTGAGCTAAGGCCTGATCCACCGTTAAGCCATCTAGGGCCGGCACATGGAAATCCGCAGCCCAAGACCTGGCATAACCCACGCCAAGGGCTAGTTCCATGCGATCCCAAAAGTCAGTGAGCCTCATGAGAGGTAACCATATCTGATTATTGGCAGTGATGAAATTCGAGGGAACTTTGCGCAACACTTAGTGCATGGCTTTGAACTACAAACCAAGCGTCTTGGAACGAATTGGTGGCCCCTGGGCTCTTACGTTACGTGCCTACTTGTGGACCAGTCCGATTAGCATGATATTTCAACCCATTATTGAGCCAGGATTTTGGTCAGGCAACGAAAGTCGATTGACCTGGTTTGCAGTTTGCTTAATTGGTCACCTGGTATTTGGCGCCTACATCTTTTTTGCGAATAAATTTCTAGTACCAAATCGTGAAGATAAGCCTGTATCAGGAATTCTAATGATCCTGATTGGAATGATCGGCGGAGCAATTCGCGGCGGCACAATAGGTACATTGATTCCAATATTTGGTTTAACAGGAACAAACGGCATTGAACGCCTACCGTTTGCCATAATCATTGGCGGCATTTGGATCGTCACTACCTCGTTGATCATGGACGCCAAGTATCGTTACCAACGACAACTAAACGAATTAGTAAATGAACAAAATTCGTTAATTGGTCAACAGCGGCTCTATTTGGCAAAGTTTGCTGATGCGATTCCAGCACTTTCAAAGCCCGAATATGATCTTAGGAACTTTAAGCTTCAAAATATTTTCCGAGACCTAGCAGTTAGGGCAGGTGCGGATCCAGGTAATTGGGGGCTAATTGCACGACAGGTATATAGCGCAGTTACTGACCTGATTTTTGTCAGTAAAAAACCATCTCGAGTTAGCGAGTTACCCCACGAGCAATTTTTTTCATCTCGAAAAGATGCATTTAATGTCATTTCGCGCACGCCACTTTTTCACATTCCCACTGTTTTTTCACTTTATTTAACTTTGATCGTTTTTTCCGCTGCGAGAATTTTGCCAATCAAGCTTGCTGCATTTTCGTTGATTATTGGAATGCTGGTGAACTTGTCAATTTTGATCCTAAGTAAAAAGGCAATCCAAAGAAGTAAGCGAAACTCTTCATTTATTTATATCAACACGTTTGTCGTCTTGGCATTATTAGCCATAATTGGACCCACTTTCTCTAGAGGTGGTTACGTTAGCGTCTTTGAGTTACAGGTTTTTGCAATTGCTGGCACAGTGATCGAAGTTATCTGGATTGTGGCAACGGGACTGTTGATGCTTACGCAAGTTAACCGTCAAAAAATCATTGATCAAGCGTCTATCGAGAATGAATTATTACGACTAGAAAATCAATACTGGGTTAGCATCTACCAGCAGGTCACCGATGCAAATTACTCACCAATGTTTACCTTGAACCTTGTCGCATCCGATTTGAGCAGTTATTTAGATTCTGACCAACCGGCTAAAACCCGAGGCGCGATTGAATTTGCGAGCTCACTAACCGCAGAAATTAAGGCGATCCGAAATTCAATCGACATCTTTTCCATTGAAAGTGAATTCGATCGAATTGTTGCTACCTGGGGCAAAGAAACCAACATCCTATGGACTCATACTGGCGTTGGCTGTCCTGAGTTAGTTGCTCGAAGAGCCATCCCAGCAATCGAGATTTTGATCTTAAAATCACTTCGCTATGGCCAAGCAAGCCTGATATCTATTGAATTGGTTAGTTCGTCGAATGGAGTTGATTTTACAGTCAATGACAATGGCGGACCTCATGGCACAGCGGGCGCAGCAATTGGTATCGAAATTCTGATGGACTTAACAAGTGGTACCTATAAATCGGTGCGAAAAGGTGCACTAACCATTGCAACTGCGACACTCACCTGATCTGCAAAATAAAAGACCCGACGCAATGCGCCAGGTCTTTTAAGTTAGTTAGTGCAATTCGTTAAGCAAGTGCGTCTTCGAGCTTGAGTAATTCGTATCCGAAGGCTTCGGCAACTGCTGGATAAGTTACCTTGCCAGCGTGAGTGTTAAGACCTAGAGCTAATGCCTTGTCATCCTTAAGTGCCTGCTTCCAACCCTTGTTTGCTAGCGCAACTGCATAAGGCAGTGTGACGTTAGTTAGCGCGTAAGTTGAAGTGTTTGGCACCGAGCCTGGCATGTTTGCAACACAGTAGAACACTGAGTTGTGAACTGTGTAAGTCGGATCAGCGTGGGTTGTTGCATGTGAATCTTCGAAGCAACCGCCCTGATCAATTGCGATGTCTACCAAAACTGAGCCTGGCTTCATGCGAGATACCAATTCATTGCTAACTAGCTTTGGCGCCTTGGCACCTGGCACTAGCACTGCGCCAACAACTAAATCAGCTGCAAGACATTCCTGTTCGATTGCGTATGCATTTGAAGCAAGAGTTTTAATCGCGCCATTGAAGGCAAGATCGATTTGACGAAGGCGTGGAATGTTTAGATCCAAGATTGTGACATCTGCGCCCATGCCAAGTGCGATCTGAGCTGCATGCAGACCTGATACGCCACCACCAAGGACAACAACTTTGGCTGGCTTCACGCCAGGTACGCCACCGAGCAGTACGCCACGTCCACCGTTAGCGCGCATCAATGAGTACGCACCAACCTGTGGAGCTAAGCGGCCCGCAACTTCCGACATTGGGGCAAGTAGCGGTAATGAGCGATCCGTAAGTTCTACGGTTTCGTAAGCAACGCCAGTTACCTTGTTCTTTAGCAAGGCGTCAGTGCACTTTTGCTCGGCAGCAAGGTGAAGGTAGGTGAATAGCAGTTGACCTTCACGCATGCGATCGTATTCGGCTGCGATTGGCTCTTTAACCTTCATGATCATCTCGCCGGTCTGCCATACTTCTTCGGCCGTGGCTAGCATTTTGGCGCCAGCTTTTACGTACTCTTCGTTTGAGATCGATGAACCGATACCGGCATCTTGCTCAATAAAAACTTCGTGGCCATGGCGAACCATTTCCATTACGCCAGCAGGAGTGATTGCTACGCGGTACTCATGATTTTTGATTTCGCGTGGAACGCCGATCTTCATGACGAAAACCTTTCGATTTGGCCAAGCCTCATTGCTTGCCTTGTCATACGCTACCTACGAAATAGGAAATCGGATATTTCGGGGTACCGATTTAGTAGGCGCGAATTCGAAATGCGTAACAAACAATTGTGCATTGTGCGAAATGCGCAAAAATGATCACATTTTGCTTCGAATTACCTCGGTTTTTTACCAAAGGCCACAAGTACAATTAGGACATTAACCTCTGGTGCGCCAGAGCTAACTTAAGGACTCGGGATGCTGATTCACCCCTGGGATGCGGCGGTTGATTCAGCTGAATGGCGGCACTGGCTAGATACCAGCGAGAAGTTTGGCCAGCTAATTGTTCCTAACTTAGATCCTGCGCTTGCTCCCCTGGCCCTGCCAACTCACTTCACCGTATTTGATCAAGAACTACTGCTACATTTTGCAAAACCAAATCCCGTTTGGAAACATCTGGCTAAAGCTAGCCAAGTTCGGTTATCAATAATTGGTGATTACGCCTACATCCCATCGAACTGGCGAGTAAAGCCTGGCTTTGAAACCAATGGCGTGCCGACTTCGTACTACGCAGCCGTGCAATTTGTTGCTACCCCAACAATCATTGACGAGCCAGCCGACAAGGCATTCATTCTGAATGAACAGATGAAAGATATTCAGCCTGAGAATGCGCCAACAGTTGCTGACAATGACGACCAATACGGCCGGATGCTCTCGGGCATTCGTGGATTGCGCCTTGCCATTGTGGATGTTGAAGCGAAATTTAAATTTGATGATGCTAATTCCATTGAATTGCGCGAGCGCGTAAACAAAAATTTAGAGGATCGAAATCGTGGCATCGATCGCGGCGCCGCCAAGCAACAACGTCGCCGGTTAGCGGCAATTGGTGACTGGGCGATTTTTAAAGATAAGTAACGGAAAGTACTAGCGAAATTAAGTGCGCGGTAACCAGACGCGTTCGGATGCCAAAATATCTTCACGGGCATGCCATGGCGCATCAGCGCTACGAAGTGCTAAATCTGGTTCTGCCATCGCAATTAATGCTGCGTGAGTTCCCGCAACAAGTTGTGGGTTAGTTACTGCTCCCCGACGAATTGATTCCAAGACATCTGGAATTGGAATCCAGTGCACTGGCATATCTAGTTCTTCAGCATCCCCAGTTGGTCGCCCATCTGGATGCAAGTTCAAATCCTGAGCGAAGTAAATCCGGATTTGTTCGGTGGATCCACCAGGGGTATTTGCTAGATCCAGTAATACATTCCAAGTTTTGGCAAGGTATCCGGTTTCTTCGTACAACTCGCGCTTGGCAGTTTCCAATGGATCTTCATTGGCTAAATCCATTAAGCCAGCTGGTACTTCCCACATGATTTTGCCTTGGGCATGTCGATACTGCTCAATTAGTAACAGCTCGCCAGATTCATTTAAGGCAATGACCGCAACTGCGCCGGGGTGAACTATGTAATCACGCGTGAGGTTTTCGGAGTTTAATTCAAAAACATCGCGGCGAACATCCCAAACTAGGCCATCAAAAACGGTTTTGCGTTCAGTAATGGGATAAGAAACTACGCGATCAGAAATCATTAGACACGACGCGCAAGTGCGGCTTCGATAAGTCCCTTGAATAACGGATGCGCGCGCGTTGGACGAGAGCGTAATTCTGGGTGCGCTTGGGTTCCGATGTAATAAGGATGCACATCAGTTGGCAATTCCACGTATTCCACTAAGTGACCATCTGGAGAAGTTCCGGAAAAACTCAAACCTAAGTTTTCTAGTTGCTCGCGGTAGGAGTTGTTTACTTCGTAACGATGACGGTGGCGTTCTTCGACTAGGGCTGCGCGATAAACTCGCTCGGCGATACTGCCTGGCTTTAATGCAGCTGGATACATACCCAAACGCATCGTGCCACCCATGTCACGTTCACCAGAAACGACATCAGCTTGATCAGCCATAGTCGAGATCACTGGATTTGTAGTCTTTTCATCAAACTCTGCAGAGTTAGCATCTTTAATGCCAGCCACATTGCGCGAATACTCAATGACCATGCATTGCAAACCTAGGCATAACCCAAGGGTTGGGATTTTGTGCTCGCGAGCAAAGCGCAAAGCGCCAAGTTTGCCGTCAATTCCCCGCACGCCAAAGCCACCAGGCACACAAACTGCGTCAACATCGCCTAGCGCCTTTTTGGCACCAGCTTCGGTTTCGCAATCATCGGAAGCTACCCAGCGGATGTTGACTTTTGCATTGTTGGCAAAGCCGCCAGCGCGCAGGGCTTCAGTTACCGATAAATACGCATCCGGCAAGTCAATGTATTTGCCAACAAGTGCCACAGTTACTTCGTGAGCTGGGTGATGAACGCGCTTAAGTAAGTCATCCCACGCAGTCCAGTTCACATCCCTAAATGGCAGGCCTAATCGACGAACAACATACGCATCCAGTCCTTCGGCGTGCAGCACCTTTGGAATGTCGTAAATACTTGGCGCATCAACTGCAGAGACGACGGCTTCTTCGTCGACGTCACACATCAAAGAAATTTTGCGCTTGATTCCAGCTGGGATTGGACGATCTGCGCGCAGCACGATGGCATCTGGCTGAACACCGATACTGCGTAGCGCAGCAACCGAGTGTTGTGTTGGTTTAGTTTTTAATTCACCTGATGGTCCGATGTATGGCAAAAGTGAAACGTGCAAGAAGAACACATTGTCGCGACCAACGGCTTGGCGAACTTGGCGAATGGATTCCAAGAATGGCAAGGACTCGATATCACCAACGGTGCCACCGACTTCGGTAATTACTACATCGATGTCATCACTACCCATAGCAAGGATGCGAGCCTTGATTTCATTGGTGATATGTGGGATTACCTGGACCGTGTCGCCGAGGTATTCGCCGCGTCGCTCTTTGGCAATAACGGCTGAGTAAACCTGGCCAGTAGTTACGTTGGCGCTACCATGCAGATCGCGATCTAAGAAACGTTCGTAGTGACCGATATCAAGGTCAGTTTCGGCGCCATCGTTGGTAACGAATACTTCACCGTGTTGAAACGGATTCATGGTGCCTGGATCCACATTTAAATACGGATCAAGTTTTTGCATGGTGACACGAAGGCCACGAGCTGTTAGAAGATTTCCCAGACTAGAAGCGGTAAGACCCTTACCAAGAGATGAGGCAACGCCTCCCGTTACGAACACATGTTTGCTGTTACCCACGGAATACTAACTTAACTCACATCTGGGCCAGTTGGGTAATCGGGTCGGTAACTTTGGTGCGTGTTGCCTTAAGCCTTAGATTTTTGGCGAGAAGTTGGCGCGCCTTGGCGTTCAGTCTGGGCTAGCGCCAGTAATTCTTCGGCTAACTGACTGCCGGCCTGGCTATCGGCAAGACCTGCCAGCATTCGGGATAGTTCAGCGACGCGATCGCCTTGTTGCACTTGGGTAACTGCTGAGCTGTGAACTTCCTGGCCATCAGATCTTGCAATCACTAAGTGACGATCGGCAAATGCTGCGACCTGCGGCAAGTGGGTGACGACGATGACTTGGGCGCTGCGAGCTAGGCGCGCTAGGCGCTTACCGACTTCGACTGCAGCTGCGCCGCCAACTCCGGCATCGACTTCGTCAAAGACAAAAGTTTCCGTAGGATCGGCCGCAGCCAATACGACTTCGACGGCAAGCATGATTCGGCTAAGTTCCCCGCCAGAGGCCCCTTTTGCCATCGGGATCCAGGGTGAATCTGGCCGGCTAATTAGGCCAAGTTCGACTAGATCTGCACCATGTGGCCCAGGCGTAGCTGGACTTAACTTAAATTGCACCGTAGCCCCGGCCATGGCAAGGCTTTCTAGTTCGCCAGTTACTTCGGCAGAAAATGCAGCGGCGGCTTTAGTCCGAGCTTTCGTAACTTCGCCACCAGTTTTTGTCAGATCGGCTTTAACTTGAGCCAACTCTTCGCGCAGTTGTTCCAAAATCTCATCGCCGCCTTCGAGTTCGGCAACGCGTGGTCGATTTTCGGTAACCCAAGTAAGTAAGTCATCGACATCGCCGAATTCGCGAGTCAAAGTCTTTAGCGCGGCGCGGCGTGATTCCACAAGCGCCAAACGCTGGGGTGAGGCGTCAATGCCGCCAGAATACGAACTGATGTCAGCTGAAAGATCGGCCGCCAGGATTTCAAGTTCTTTCATGCGATCGGCGAACTCACCGAGAGTGGCATCAAGGTTGCGTTCGTGATCAAGTCCTTTGCGCGCAGTTACTAAAGCAGCAACAACTGGCAGGTCATCGCTTTGTCCACCAGTTAGTAAGTCACTGGCGCGAGCAGTTACTTCATACAACGCTTCGGTGTGGGCTAGACGTTTTGCTTCGTCATCGAGTTCATGATCTTCACCTGGGAGTGGCTTTAGGGAATCCACTTGTTCCAAGATTCGGGTGATGCGATCAAGTTGGGCTGCGCGGGTGCCAGCATCAGCCGTCAGGCTTTCAATTCGGCGCTCTAAGGTGCGCTGGGCATCCCAAAGCTCGGAATATTTTGTCATTGGCTTGGCCACAGTTTCCCCGGCATAACGATCAAGCAATTGGCGCTGTTGGTCAGTTTTCGTCAGGCGCAGTTGATCGCTTTGGCCATGCACTGCTACTAAGGCTTCACCGAGTTCGCCAACAACACCGGCCGGAACAGAAACTCCCCCAGCAAATGATCGGCTGCGACCAGTTGCATTAACTTGGCGAGAAATTATTGCGATGTTGCCATCTTCGACTTCGCCGCCTAGTTCATCAAGGCGTGCCACAAGGTCATTAGGCATCGCCACATCAGCTTCGACGCTGGCTTGATCAGCGCCAGTTGAAATTAGTGTGCTGTCGGCTTTGCCACCAAACAATAAATGCAGACTTCGAAACACCATAGTTTTGCCCGCACCGGTCTCGCCGGTTAGCACGGTTAACCCTGGCGCAAAATCCAAGGTGGCATCGCGGATGACGCCAAGGTTCTTTATGCGAAGCTGTTCGATCATGCGTTAACTTACAATTCTGGCCATTATTGAGCTCGCCAGCCGTGAACTGGTAATTCAAATTTGGCGACTAAGCGCTCGGTAAATGGCGTCAAGTGTGTGCGAGCAAGCTTCACAGATTGCGTGTTGCGGACCACGCGAATTGTTGCCCCGGTTGCCAGTTCGGTTTTGCGACGTCGATCGCAACTAACTTCAACTGGGCCAGTTGTCACAACAAGTTCAACTACAGATTTTGGCGAAACAACTAGCGGCTTAGCAAACAAGGCATGAGCGCTAATTGGAACAACTAACATGGCTTCTACTTCGGGCCAAACCACAGGGCCACCAGCACTAAAGGCATAGGCCGTTGATCCAGTTGGCGTTGCAACCAGCACACCATCGCAAGACCAATGTGAAACTGGGCGCTCATCAATACTGACAAGCAATTTAGTCATGTGTTCGCGATGATACTTTTCGATCGCAACTTCATTAAGTGCCCAAGATTCCCACGCGCGACCATCAGCATCAGTTGCGTGAATCGAAAGCGCGGTGCGTTCTTCAACTGACCATTCTTTATTTACAACTGTGTTGATTACGGCGTCAATATCTTCTGGTTCAGCTTCGGCCAAAAAGCCAACGTGTCCTAGGTTTACCGAGAAAACTGGAACATCGTGTTCGCGCGCAATTTCGATACCGCGCAAAATTGTGCCGTCGCCACCAAAGACCATAACTAGTTCACAACCGGCAGCATCATTGCTGGCAGTTACTTCGGCGATACCAACGCCAGATTCGTCGCCATCTGAAACGGCAACTGCAATTCCGTTGGCAATCAAGCCAGAGGCAGCCGAGCGCGCAATATCAAAAGCAGTTGGATGGGCGGCATGAATTACAAATAAGACTTTACGACTCATTGCGGTCCCTCCTTAACTGCTTGACGAACATCAGAATCTTGTGGGGCCGGCGCTCCTGGCTTTAACCACAAAAAATATTCAACATTTCCAGAAGGTCCAGGCAGCGGGCTGGCTACTACCCCAGCAGTTCCTAGACCTAATGAATAAGCCTTACCTGCGATCTTATTGACTGACTCGATGCGTTGCTCATTGTCTTCCACAACACCGCCCGGGCCTAGGGCGTCTTTGCCTACTTCGAACTGGGGTTTGACCATAAGTAAGGCTTGGCCCGTTGGTTTGAGCACTGAAACCAAGGCAGGTAACACGGTTTCCAATGAAATAAAGGAAAGGTCAGCGACAATCAAATCCACGGATGCACCCAGCAGTTCGGGAGTTAAGTAACGAATGTTAGTGCGATCCATGACCGTAACTTTTGGATCTTGACTAACTTTCCAAGCCAGCTGGCCATAGCCCACATCAACGCAATAGATACGCGCAATCCCCCGGCGTAACATCACATCGCTAAATCCACCAGTTGATGCGCCGGCATCTAAGGCAACCAATCCTGAGACATCAATGCCAAAGGCATCTAATGCGCCAATTAATTTATGCGCACCTCGCGAAACGAAATCCTCATCGGCATCAAGGTTTACTTTGATAGCTGCGGATTCATCAACTTGCGTTGCTGCTTTTGATGCGACCATGCCGCCAACAATTACCAAACCGTCAGCGATTAAATCTTGGGCTTGTTCACGACTGCGAGCCAAGTGTCGTCGAACTAATTCAACGTCGAGGCGGCGGCGAGTCACGGGAGTTAGGGAATTACTGACCGGCTAGGTCAGCCAAAGTTTCATGCAACCGGCGCTGCACATCTTCAAACACATCAACGTGTTCGTGAACTGGTAGGCCTTGCAAATCGGCTAACCTGCCTAGGGCATCATCGACGCGAGCTTCGCCAGTTACTGGCAAAGTTGCCATGGAAACAGCTGGTGCTTGCGGTGAGGCTTTGGTAAATAGTTCGGCATCGTTGCCTAATAGCGCCTCGTCAGAGTCAGTTACGACGTCGTCTAGCGTGTCGAGGTAATCGCTGACTTGAGAGTTTTCCATGGCTCTAGCCTATGGCGTGACTGGTCAGGAGTTAGGACTTGGCCTTTGCGGCTGGCTTTTCGGCTTTTGTCAAGGCAGCTTCAAGGTCAACTACACGTTTACGTAAGGCTGCTAATTCATCTTCTTGGACTAATCCCATACGACCGATGATCTTGTCTAGTTCAGTTGTGACCAATTTGCGAGCTTGCTCATCAATTGGGCCAGATGCTCCAGGCTTTGGCAGTTTGGAAGCAAACTCCATGATGATTCCACCGGCAAGTGTTCCAACGGCAGTGATTGCTTCGACAACCATCTTGGTATCAATGCCATCCTTGGAGTTTTCTTCCACGTTGGTTTTGATCTGGTTTACCGACTCATCAAGCATTTCTTGGGCCATGCTCATAGCCGCACGAATATCAATCACGTACCTACGCTAACCCGAAATATAGGGTCAGCGCACCTCGAGACCGATGCCAGCCAATGCAAGCAGGGCCGAATCAAGAGATATTTCACCATTCCAATGCGCCACGGTAACTGCTGTGACCGCATCGAGGGCATCACCTTGGCCAAGCAGGTCGCCGGCGACTACTTTCCATCCCCCACAAGTTGTTATCTGGTCCTTGATTTCAGTTCCGTTTTGCGCAGTTAGTACTGCGCTGGCGTCCCATGCTAAATAAGTTGGCCGAAGTTCTATTGGAGCCTGGAGAATCTCTTCGATGGTTGTCACGCCAGAAAGCACGAGCAAGGAATCGATTCCAACATTGTTAGCACCATGAATATCAGTGTCGAGTCGATCGCCAATCACGATTGGACGCTTGGCTTTGGTGCGATCAATGGATTGCTGCATCAGTGGAGTTTCGGGTTTGCCAGCAACCAATGTTGGCTTGCGATTAACCGTTTCACCAAGGGCGGTAACCATGGTGCCGTTTCCAGGAGCAACACCTGTTGGAGTTGGGATAGTCATGTCCATGTTGGTTGCAACCCATGGCACGCCAGTTTGCAAAACGCTGGCTGCAAACTCAAGCATCCGAAATGGCATGTCTGGCCAGTAACCCTGAATCATTGCGTCGTAAATTTGTGAGTCATCATGACTTGGAATTAATCCAACCAGTTCAACTTCGCGGGCTAGATCTTTGCTGCCTAAAACAAAAACATTTGATCCTGGCGGAATCAGTTTTGCAAGCTCAGCAGCGCCAGCTTGCGCCGAAGTTACAACATCTTCGGCAGTTACTTCAAGTCCAAGTTCTTGCAGATGTTGGGCAACTCGCTGCGGTGAACGCGAAGCATTGTTAGTTACGCAAGTAAGTGTCATGCCAAATTCATCATGCGCTTGATTTAGCGCGCCGATAACACCTGGGACAGCGTCTTCCCCGATGTAAACCACGCCATCAAGATCTAATAGCGCTGTGTCATAGGCCTTAGCAAGGATTGGACTAGCGGATTTGAAACTCGACACCCCTTAAGAATGCCACTACATCGAGTTGTTGATCACTTGACGGTTCGTAAGTTGCTAACTTCAACTTCCATGCGAGATGCCACACCGACTCCGGTTTTCCAGAAGCGGCGACGCAGTGCACCAGTTACTTCAACGACATCACCGATAGCCAAATTGCCAGCTTTGCGTTGAACAACGGGCTTAAAGGCCACACAATCAATGGTGTCTACGGTTGCCTTGGTTACTGGCTTATGGCGTGGCACCACAACTCGAAACTTCATGAGTGTGTCTCCACTTGGTAATTCAAACGGCTCGGCCTCGGAAGTCACCCGCGCCACTAAAGTCACAGCGTTTTCCCAGTTCGCAAAATCTTGCGCTAATGCAGTCATCTATCCCCCAAATATTGTTTGTGGGATAGATGTTGCTTAGTGGACGTATGAACAGCAATCAGGGAAGCATCGCTGTGCACAATGCTTTGGTGTGGATTATTTAACAGCTTCCAGGGACTGCTTAATTACCTTAACGATTTCGTCAATATGACCTTGACTCATTGGTGTTGATAGTGACATTAAGGTCGTTGTTCCAGCGAGTACTCCGCGAGAGTACATTTCCCACCATAAATTGTTCAGATCGACATCTTCGTGCAGCCGCGCCAACGATCCGAAGCCAGAAACCTTGACCCCAGATTCCCTTAACTGCGCACGTAAATTTTCACCTAGGCCATTAAGCCTTTCAACTTCATTCAACCCGAAATTATCCATCGCAACCTTACCTGCCCGCATGGTTACCGGATTTGCGCTGAAAGTTCCGCCTAGGGAGACAGTTCCAGATCTAATTGGATCGAAAACGCTCATTATTTCCTGAGAGCCACCAACCCCGCCCACTGGGAAGCCTCCACCCATTACTTTGCCTACCGAAATTAAGTCAGGAGAAATCCCATACTCCTTATGCATGCCGCCAACGCCGACTCTAAAAGTAATCACTTCATCGATTACTAGCAATGAGCCATACTTCAAGGTGGATTCCCGAAGGTGCTGTACAAAGCTTTGGTCAGCTGGAACCAGTCCCGCTCGATTTGGCATCAAATCAAGAACTACAGCAGCAACTTGCGTTCCCATTTCCGCCATTACTCGATCAAACTCAGCTTTATTCCCTTGCGGTAATGCGACTACAACCTGGGAGGTGGTTTTTGGGATTCCGGCAGCTGTTGGGTCCACAAATACTTCGTGTGAGCCGTGGTAACTCCCCGCAAATCTAACTATTACATCGCGACCCGTGAATGCTCGAGCCCCACGAATGGCAGTCATTAGCGCTTCAGTGCCAGAGTTCGAGAACCGCCAATATTGAATGCCAGTTCGGGCAGCCATGACTTCAGCAAGAGCAACATCTGATTCGGTGGGCAGACCGAAAGCTGTTCCTTTACTCAGTTGATCGACTACCACTTTGTTAATTGGTTCATAGGAGTGGCCGTGAATCATCGCGGTGTAGTTATTGTTTAGATCTATCACCTGGTGATTCAAATTGTCAGTGAGTATGCAGCCCGATCCCGATACGGCATAAGGCGGAGCTGGCGGAATAAAGAGCGTAGATCTGGTATTTCCGCTGGTCATCACCTTTTTTGCGCGATCAGTTAGCGGATGTTCGCGATAAGGCTTCATGATGTCGTCGAGCATGACTAAATGCCTACAATCGTTCTGCTCTGTTCCCGCATAAAGCCAGGTAGGTACCAATTAGCTAAGCCACCTTTGCCCGATGAGCCGCTCATTTTCCAGCCACAGAATGATTGGACACCTGGCCAAGCGCCAGTTGTGGCACCTGCTGCCCGATTGGCATACAGCACGCCTGCTTCAATTTCATCTAGGAACTGATCGACCTCTTCTTGCTTGCCAGAAAACACCCCAGCCGACAATCCATACTTAACTGAATTAGCTTCTAGGATCGCTTCGTCAATTCCATTAACTTTTACCACGGTCAAGAATGGCGCAAACAATTCTTCACGAGTTAGTTCGTGACCTTTAGGTAAGTCAGAAATTAGTATCGGTGAAAAGAAGTTGCCTGGAATATTTAGTCGCTCTCCCGCAACAATGCGACCATCTTTTTTTGCTAAGGCAAGCGCAGTGTCAATTCGTTTTCCGATTTCGTCATCAATGACTGGGCCCAAATTAGATGTAACGTCTATCGGATCTCCAACGACCAATTTGGATATTTTTTCCGCTATTTTTGCAATTAACTCGTCGGCAACAGATGCATCGGCAATTACTCGACGGCAAGCACTACATTTTTGTCCTGACAATCCATATGCAGATTTAACAATTCCGGTGGCTGCATCATCTAGATTCGCCGAAGCCAAAACGATTGCAGGGTTTTGGCCTCCCATTTCTGCTAGCACTGGACGTGGCAAACCGGTAGGAGACGCAGTCTTCACCAGCTCCCAACCAACTTTTGAAGACCCAGTGAATGCGATTCCGTCAACATCGGTAGCTGCCAGTAATTTACCGACTTCTGCTCCACCGTGAAGTAAGTTAACGACTCCAGCAGGTAAATGGTCGGCGAAAAGTTTGACGAGCGCATGGGTTGATTGCGGTGTCTTATCTGAAGATTTAACGACAACAGTATTTCCAGTAACAAGTGCGCCGAGCATCATTCCCGCTGCTAGAGCTACTGGAAAGTTAAATGGAACAATGACAGCAAACGTGCCAAACGGAATAAGCAAGTCGCTGTTCGACTCGACTGCCGTTGATTTCAAAGGCGCGCCGTAACCTTTGTGAATTTCGATTTGACCACAGTATTGCTCGATCATGTCTAAAACTTCTTGAGTTTCTCCAACGGCTTCTAGGCGAGTTTTTCCAGTTTCAGCCGAGAGTATTCCAGAAATTTGCATCAGATTTTCCGAAATTGAATCCCCAACTTTTCGAATCATCACATTTCGATCTTGGTAACTTGTATTTCGCCAAGATTTGCGCATTGCATGCGCCGCCGCTACAGCCTGATCAACTTGCGGCGCCGTGGCAACGTATGCGGATGAAACTTTGAGGTCTAAGTGGCAAGGATCAAAGCGCGCGATTGTTTCGGAGCTCGTTACTTCTTTTCCAGCAATAAGTAACGGCAGAGGTGCGTCAAGACCTTTTCGGGCCTGGTTAAGAGCTGCCTCGAAACTAGCCTCAAGAATTTCAGTGCCCAACGAGGTTGAAGCATAATTAATGGAAACAGCCATTCGAACTCCTTGATAGGAACTTGGCACACTTAGTTAACAAAAGAGTGCTACTAATTTCAGCGTACATTGGCGAACTTATGTTCGCATGGAGAACAAGGAAAAGCTTCACGCCACAAGTCACGTGCGCACGTAGAATTAATTCATACCAATTCGGTCAAGTAGCTCGCCTTCGGAGATTCCAAAAACCTCCCGGACTTCAATTTTTCCTGCAGATATGTCAATAATTGCCATGTCTGAATAGATGCGATTGACGCAATTAACTGCAGTCAATGGCGCGGTGCATTCTTTTACTAATTTTGATTTCCCAGACTTATCAAAGAGCGTCATCATTACAAATGTTTCAGTTGCCCCTGATGCCAGATCCATTGCGCCCCCAACCGAAGGAATATCATTCGGGTCGCCGGCATGCCAATTTGCGAGATCTCCGGCAAAAGAAACCTGAAATGCGCCAAGAACGCAGATATCAATGTGGCCACCGCGGATCATTGCAAAGGAATCAGCATGATGAAAGTAGGACGCACCCGGCAACTCGGTTACTGGAATTTTACCTGCATTAATTAGCTCTAAATCAATGTCGTTACCAATTGCTTCAGGACCCATTCCAAGCATGCCATTTTCAGTATGCAAAATAATGTCAGAGTCTGGTTCAATGAAATTCGAAACCAGTGTCGGCAGTCCGATGCCAAGATTTACATATGAGCCTGACGGAATATCACTGGCAATACGTTTGGCTATTTCAGATTTTGTCAGCGGTTCAGTTTGCATACTTCACCTCGCAATCGACAATGGCGTTAACAAAGATTGACGGAGTAACTATGCTCTCTGGATCTAGTTCACCAATGGGAACTACGCGACTTACTTCGACGACTGAATACCGAGCAGCTGATGCCATGATTGGACCAAAGTTACGGGCGGTCTTTCGGTAAATGACATTTCCTTGCTGATCTGCAATGTGTCCATGAACTAATGCGACATCTATTTGCGTGGCAAATTCCAGTACCTGATCCACGCCATTTATTGCGCGAACTTCTTTTCCAATTGCAAGCTGAGTGCCGACGCCTGTAGGAGTGTAGAACGCGCCAATGCCAGCGCCTTGGGCACGAATCCGCTCTGCCAAAGTTCCTTGGGGTACGAGTTCGAGTTCAATTTTTCCAGAACGATAAAGTTCATCGAAAATTTGCGAATCTTGTTGACGAGGAAAGGAGCAAAGGATTTTTGCAACTTGCTTATTGCCCAGCAGGCGCGCCAAACCAGTTTCGCCATTGCCAGCGTTGTTCGCAATGATCGTTAAACTGCTGGCCCCACTATCGCAAAGTGCATCTATTAAATGAAGGGGTTGGCCGGCAAGACCAAAGCCACTTAAGGCGACAGTGCTGCCATCGGTTACATGGCTAATCGCTTCTGTAGCTGAGATAAAGGATGCGGACACGCCTAACTTCCTTCGGTTGAATGGGTGTTCTCAATTACGATCGCAATTGCTTGTCCCACGCCGATGCATAAAGTGGCCACTCCCCAGCGTCCGCCGCTAAGTCGCAGGCGTTCGACTAAAGTTCCCAATAATCTAATTCCCGAAGCGCCCAGTGGATGCCCGATGGAAATGGCTCCGCCCTTAGCATTAACAATTTCTGGATCAATATCCCAAGCCTTAATGCACGACAGGGATTGCGCAGCGAATGCTTCATTAAGTTCAACCGCGCAAACTTGGTTCCAAGAAATGCCAGCTCGAAGCAAGGCGCGATTTGCAGCTTCAATGGGAGCAATTCCAAATAGTTGTGGTTCGTTCGCAACTGCCATACGACTAGCAATTCGGAAAACCGCATCGATCTCAAGATTCTTTGCAGCGGTTATTGATCCGATTAATGCAGCGCCAGCGCCATCAGAAAGTGGCGAGGCATTACCTGCGGTTATCGTGCCATCATTTCGAAACACTGGCTTCAGTTTTGCCAATTCAGCAAGAGAGCCTTCACTTCTGATGTTTTCATCACGGATTAAATCGGAACCTGGAACTTGGGAGGTAATCGAATCATAGAATCCACTCTCCCAAGCATCATTTGCCTTTACGTGTGATGAAAGTGCAAAAATATCTTGAGCTTCACGTTTTATTCCATATTGGTCTGCAATGATTTCATTTGCTTCGCCTAATGAAACTGTCCAAGAGCTCTTCATCCTTGGGTTGATTAAGCGCCACCCAAGTGTGGTTGAGACAGGTTCCGAATTCTCATCAGCAATGCCCTGTTCTGGCTTAAACATTACCCAAGGAGCCCTGGTCATTGATTCCACGCCACCGGCAATTACTAAGTGAGAGTCGCCAGTTTCAATTTCGCGCGCGGCGCTGATTGTGGCATCTAGGCCTGAGCCACATAAGCGATTGACAGTACTACCTGGAATTGTTACCGGAAGTCCGGCAAGCAAAGTTGCCATCCGCGCAACATTTCGATTTTCTTCACCGGCGCCGTTCGCATTTCCAAAAATTGCACTATCAATCAGACCGGTATCTGAAACAAATTTATTAACAAGTGCAGAAATTGAGGCTGCAGCAAGATCATCGGGACGAATTTTTGCCAAGCCTTTTCCATACCTGCCAAATGGGGTTCTGGTTACACCCAAGACGTATGCAGATTCAAGCATCGAGAAGTCCTTAAGCGCTTGCTAATCGAGAAGCGGCCCACGGATTATCCACCGGCAAACTACTAACCGAGCCAGACACAATTTCTTCGGCAACTGCGCGACCTATGGCAGGTGAGAGCTGGATTCCATTTCCACCTGCGCCCAAGGCGCAGATCACACCGCTATTGGCAGGATGTGCACCAACAATTGGTGAGCGGTCCTCGGTTAATGGGTAAATACCTGACCATGCTCGTGAGATACCGCCATCTGGTAATCCTGGAAGCCGCTGACTAATTAGTTCGGCAAGCTCTTCTATAAATTCCGGGGTGCTGCTTTCCGAGTATGAATCTGGATCAGCTGCGCCATCTATTGCTTCTTCAATGTGCAACCCGGCAACCAACTGGTCTGGGCGTTCGTAGCGGAAATAAAGTCCTGGTTTTCCACTTCCCGGAACATAGTCCATAACCATTGGCACCATATTTTCAAGTGGTTTACTCATCTGAATCAAAGCGGCGGAATGGACTTGTGGAATTAACGGCACGGGAGCGCCGAGTAAATCACCGATTTTGCCAGCCCAGCCGCCTGCTGCGTTTACCACGACGTCTGCAATAAAGTCACCGCGGGATGTTTTGATCAAACTTGAGCCATCTGCACTGTTTTCAATTCCCAAAAACTTAGTGTTTTGATTTACTCGGCCGCCCTGACGCACCACTAGTTCTGTAAGTAGGGAGCAGTAAAGATGGCCATCTAAGAATCCGTCACTTGGTCCGTACAGGCCACCCAAGCGATCCTTCATTGATATTTGCGGAATCAACTCATCTACTTCGTTGGCATCTAGTACTCGAGCATCAAAAATTCCATTATCTTGCTGACGCTTAATGCTGAGTTCATAATCCTTAAAATCTGATTCTTTAGATGCCAGGCGAACATAGCCGGTGCGCACAAAGCGCAGGCCTTCATTCTCAGCCAATTCATCACAGAACTGTCGTCCGTAGGCACGAACCGCAATGTCGAATTCACCAACATATTGAGTTTCAACTACGCCCACTGAGCGACTAGATGATCCGCTGCCGACATGATCTGCTTCAAGAACCAAGACATCTAGTTGCGGGTCCAGTCTCGTTAGATGAAGCGCTGTTGATAATCCAACTGCGCCACCACCAATGATGACAATGCGACGATCAGCCATGAGGGCTCCCAGTTATAAGTAGTTCCTGTAGCGAACTAAGGAACATACTACGGACAGAGTATCCCGTGTTTATTGGCGCATCAAGAAAGTAAAACCATTTAGTAGATGAGAAAGCAAAATGCACAGCAATCAGTTTGCGAATGGCTTCAATTAGCGAGCTAGGTGTAATCCACTTCGTGACTGTAATTCGGATCGCTGTGCAATTCCCAATAACGATCGCGAATTTTCGTCGTTACTGGTCCGGGATTCCCATTACCAACTGGCTTTCCATCAAGTGTGGCAACTGGCATAACGCCTCCGGCCGTACTGGTTAGGAAAATCTCAGTGGACCGGTATAAATCTTCTACCGGGACTTCACCGACAGCAACTTTAATTCCAAGGTCCTTGGCGATTTCAATCGCAGTTCGCCGCGTAATTCCTTCGAGCACGCCACGCACAGGTGTGTAAAGAACATCGTCAACCATTGCAAATACATTGAACCCAGGTCCTTCAGTCACCATGCCATTTTGATCAGGCAAAATCGGAACCCAGGCGTCGCGGTCGTAAGCTTCAAACATACCTCGAATGAAATCTCCCCAGTGAAAGTTTTTTACGGTGGGGTCAACTGAACTAGATGGGATTCGATGCGTATTTTGCGTGACGAAAACGTCAGTACCTCTAGCTTGTAGTTCTGGTTTAACGATCCATACATATGGAATTGCGTATACGTAAAGTCGCGGTTGATATAGGCGAGGATCTCGCTGGCCTGGGCCTGGTACTCCTCTTGTGACAATGACTTCAACGTACGCTTCGCGAAGACCTGATCTGCTCACGGTCTCTACCATGATGGATCGAATTTCGGCTTTGGTCAGCGGTGGTATCAATCGAAGTCGTTCACATCCCGTAAAAAACCGTTCAAGGTGATCGTCAAGACGAAAGAATCGCCCCTCCCAGACAGAAGCAACGTCATAAGTTAGATCAGACCTAACAAATCCAGTGTCAAGAATCGGAACACTCGCTTCACCAATGGGTACATATTTACCGTCGATCCAGGCGCAACCAGCAGCGAAGGGATTCGGTAGGGCTATCGGTTGTGCTGAATTCGCCACTTTAAACTCCATCACTCATCACCTGAATTGGATTCTACGAAAGAACCTTCGGCTTATCCATAAGCCTACTGGGGCAGATCAGGTCACGTACTGCGTTAGCGAATCTGGGTTCACCAAGCTAGCAAGGTTTTTAACTGGTCTACCCTCTATGGTTTCGCGCACCGCAATTTCGGCAATTTTTCCAGAACGGGTTATTGGAATTTCGGTTACCTGAATGATTAAGGCTGGCACATGTCTTGGCGATAATTCAGCCTTAATTTTGGCCTTGATTTGCTTAATCAGTTCATCGTTTAGTACGTGGCCAGCTGTAAGCACAACGAATAGCACGGTTCGCACATCATCTTGCCATTTTTGACCCACAACTATTGATTCTCTAATTTGCGCCATACTTTCAACAACGCGATAGATCTCTGCGGTACCGAGCCTTACTCCACCTGGCTTTAAGGTGGCGTCCGATCTACCGTGAATTACAAATCCGCCATTACTTGTAAAGGATGCGTAATCGCCATGAGTCCAGACTCCTTTATTGGCTTCAAAATAGGCTTCGTGAAATTTTGTGCCATCATCGCCGATGAAACCAAGTGGAACTGTGGGAAAGGAATTTCGATTAATTAATTCACCCTCTTTCCCAGGTGAATCTCTGAGACTCTTTCCGTTTTCGTCTATAACATCTACGTCTTGTCCAAGTATTGGTCCCTGTATTTCACCCGCCCAAACTTCTTTGGTCGGATCACAACCAACAAAGCAACCACAAATATCAGTTCCACCCGAGATTGAGCCAATGTGTAAATCAGTCTTTATATTTTCATGAATCCAAATGTAGTTATCTGAATTTAACGGAGAACCCGTGGAGGCCAATGTTCGAATCGAGGCAAAATTCAACGATTTATTTGGATGAAACCCTGATTTACGAACCGCATCAATAAATTTTGCGCTAACTCCAACAAACGTAACCCTATTTTCTTCACACAACTTGAAGATTCGTGATTCATCAGGAAACAACGGATTGCCATCGTAGAGAACTATGGTTGCACCCTGCATCAGATTTGAAACCAGCCAATTCCACATCATCCAGCCAGTAGTTGTGTAGTAAAAAACAACATCACCTGACTTTATGTCACAGTGCAATCGCTGTTCCATCATGTGCTTGAGAATAAATCCCCCAGCGCGGTGAATTATTCCCTTTGGCAAACCCGTAGTTCCAGAAGTGAAAAGCACGAAAGCCGGTTCGTTAAATTCTCGTCTGACATACTTCACATCATTTACGGGGTTTGAATTTAATGTCTCCCACTCATTAAACTTCAAAAAACTTTTTAAGCTATCTCTAGTTCCAATTTGATCAACTACAAGGATCAATTCTAAAGAATCTAAATTTGAAGTTACTTGAATAATTTCATCAGTGCGATCTATTGTCTTTCCGTTATATTGATAGCCATCACAGGTTAGTAAAACTTTTGGTTTTAATTGCTTAAAACGATCAACGACCGCAGTGTGGCCAAAATCCAAAGATGCAGAACTAAACACTGCTCCCAGCGCATTAGCGGCGAGCATAATTGCCAGCGTCTCAATTCCGTTTCCAGTCCAAGCAACAACGACATCGCCTGGGACAACACCGCTGTTTTCTAACTCAAATTGCACCTGTGAAACTAACTTCAATAACTCGCTATTTGACCAGTGTTGTACCGTTGCATCTTCTTTGATCGTAATTACAGCATTACTTGGTGCATTTTTTAGTAAGTTTTCGGCATAACAAACTTTGCTTTGCGGAAACCAAGCTGTCGATGATATGTCTTTTCCAGCTTCAACAACTACTCCTGCAAAATCGCCAATTACTCCAAACTGATCCCAAATAGCTGCCCAGAATTTATCCGGCTTAGTTACCGACCACAAATGTAGATTCTCGGTTGCATCAGTAAAACCTAGGTTTTCGATGAATTTTGCCATCTCTGAATCATTAACTCTTTGGGGAGTCGGCGACCAAACTGGTTGAGTACTCTCCTTCATTTTTGCTTTCCTGATCGCTAAGTGGAGCTGTGTATTAGCACCTTACTCTTCTTCAAAATCCTCGGCATCATCCAGGTCCTCAAGATCGTCATAAAGGTAGCCATCTTCAGTATCCAGATCAGATGACTTGCCTTCTAGTTTGCGAATTCTTTGGTCCGAATCAGTAAGCATGTCAGCGTCAACTGCAGCTGCACGGTGGAACCACTCAAGTGCTTCTTCGGTGCGACCCATTTGCTCTAAGACATCTGCATAGGCATAACGAATACGCGAGGACCATGGTTCAACTGAAGTAACAGTTAGGTCCGGGCACTGCAAGGTTGCAAGAGCTGCATCAAGATTTCCCATGTCCATGCGTGCGCCAGCGGCAACAATTCGCATTTCAACTCGGGAAGCATGATCCAAGTTCTTAACTAACGGATCCCCTGCCATTTCAATTGCCTTCATTGGACGACCGCAAGCGCGCTCGCAGTCAGCCATCAATGGCCAGTATTCCTTGATGCCACGCATGCGACGAGCCGCGCGGAATTCAATAAGCGCTTCAGCAAAGTGACCTGCGTTGTAAGCGGCTTCAGCTGCAGCCTCGCGAATGATGCCAACGCGAGATGCCTTACTTAGCGCTGCCTTTGCATGCTGCCAAGAAATTTCTGGATTCACCGTTGCAGCTTCAACGGATGCAGCTAAGTGACGGGCAACGCGAAGCGCTAAACCTTCTGGCAAAGTGCGAAGTTCGTTACGAACTGCGCGCGGTAATTCTTCGCCGGTGATGTGATCGGGAATGATCGGATCTTGAACGTTTACGCGCTTTTCGCCAACGCGACCGCGTGGACGTTCTTCGCGATCATCGGCGAAACGACCTCCAGCACGATCTGGACGGCCACCGCGTTCGCTATAACGCGAAGACGGACGCGAGTCGCGGTCATCGCTAGCGCGTGGACGATCGCCACCATAAGGATTTTCTCTACGCGGACGATCGGAACTTGGGCGCGAATCGCGATCTCCGTATGAACGACCTGCTGGGCGGTCACTTGATGGGCGCGAGTCGCGTGAGCCGTAACTGCGTTCGCCACGATCTGATGACGGGCGGGAATCTCTGTCTCCGTATGAACGACCTGCTGGACGGTCACTCGACGGACGACGATCGCCACGATCTGATGACGGGCGCGAATCGCGATCGCCGTATGAACGGGACGGACGATCGGTGCGATCGGAACTTGGACGGGACGACGGACGTGAGTCACGATCTCCGTAGGAACGACCTGCTGGACGATCCGAACTTGGTCGCGATGATGGGCGGGAATCTCTATCGCCATACGAACGGGATGGACGATCGGAACGATCAGAAGATGGACGGGACGACGGACGTGAGTCACGATCTCCGTAGGAACGACCTGCCGGACGATCCGAACTTGGGCGCGAGTCGCGCGATCCGTAACTGCGTTCGCCGCGGTCTGAACTTGGACGTGATGACGGGCGTGAATCTCTGTCACCATATGAACGACCGGCTGGACGATCTGAAGACGGACGTGAATCTCTTGAACCGTAGCTGCGCTCCCCACGATCTGAAGATGGTCGAGAACTTTGACGTGATGAGTCGCCTCTAGACGTATTACTAGAACTATTGCGTCGATCAGACGATCGACCCTCCGTGCTACTACCTGAATACGATCTGCGATCGGATGAGTCGCGACCACTTGCGGTGCGACCACCTGATGATGCGCCATCACGATACGAGCCAGATGGGCGGGAAGAACCTGGACGGGAAGATGAAGATCCACCGCGTGAATTGGTACTAGTGCCATCGCGTCGATCTGACGATCGACCCTGAGTGCTACGGCCCGATGACGGACGACCAGAAGATGATCTAGGTGATGAAGAGCGCGAACTACTACCGCCACGACCGCTTGGACGTGAGCCTGAATAATTGTCTGAGGACATATTTGTTCCTGATTTCTTTAGTAGTAGCGCGCTATTTAGTTGTTTTGTGCAACAAATTTCTTGTTGCTGGTGTTACTTATGTGACTAACTCGTTTCTACAAGTATGACTTATAGAACCTGGGATTACAAACTTATTGATCTACCGGCTAAAACCCACCAGTTAGGGTAACTCCGCCATCCAAAGTAAGGATTTGACCAGTTATCCAGGCTGCATCTGAAGAACCCAGAAACGCAACTGCTGCAGCTACATCTTCTGGCTCTCCGAGGCGCCCAACCGCGTACCGCTTAGCCAATTCTTCTTCTTGGCCAACGAATAGCTTTTCGGCAAATCTAGTCTTAACCACCGCAGGAGCCACTGCATTGACTCGGATGTTAGGGCCAAGTTCAACGGCCAATTGTCGAGTTAGTTGAAATAGTGCTGCTTTGCTAACACCATACATTCCAATTCCAGTCTCAGGCTTGATGCCAGCAAGGGATGCAACATTCACTACAGCTCCCTCGTTGCTACCCATCCAACTTTCAGTCACCTTTTTGGTCCAACGCATAGTGGCCATCACGTTAACGTCAAAAATCTTTTTAGCCGCGGAGTATTCCACATCGAGCAGGTCACCATAGTGCGGATTAATTCCACAGTTGTTAACTAGTAGATCTATTCGCTTGAACACATCTAAAGCTCCTGCAACAGCTTGATCTTGATGCGATTCATCGTCTGCAGAGCCTGCAACTCCAAGAGCAATATCTGGACCGCCAAGTTCCAAAATTGCAGCTTCAAGTGCATCAGCCTTGCGAGCGGTAATTACAACTTTGCCACCCTCATCAATCACGCGATGTGCGATAGCAAGACCAATTCCCCGACTGGCACCAGTTATAATTGCAACTTTATCTTGGTATCGATTCATATCGTCAAATCCATTTTGTTAATTCCATTTCTGTATGACTTCGAAGTTTTGAACAACATTAGATCGATAAACCGCCATCAACTGGCAGGATAACTCCGGTCACATAACTTGCCTCTTGCGATGAAAGGAAGCCAATCGCAGGACACATCTCAGCTGGTTCACCCCAACGTGCAACTGGAATACCTGAGACGAGCTCCGCTTTCTTGTCTTCTGGGATTGAATCAATCATTCGGGTTGCCGCATTTGGCGAAATGGCATTTACTGTTACGCCAAATCGAGCTAACTCCTTGGCAGTCGTTTTGGTAAACCCGATAATTCCAGCTTTGGCCGCCCCGTAATTTGCTTGGCCAATATTGCCGTGCAGTCCGGTGTAGGAAGTGACGTTAATGATTCGACCAAAGTTTCGCTCGCGAAAATGCGGAGTGCAGGCTCGGGTAAATCTAAATGTGCCACCAAGATGGACTGCCAGAACTGAGTCCCATTCCTCATCTGTTAGTTTCCAGACCACACCATCGCGCAAGATTCCAGCATTGTTCACCAAGATATCAATTCTTCCAGTTTCGGCAATTACTTGCGAAACAACATTTTCAACATCAGTTGAGTTGCTCACATCAGCAGGAATACCAATTGCGCCTGTTTTTTTCGCTGCTATTGATATTTCGTTTTGATCCAGATCAACCATGTAAACATTGGCTTTTGCAGCAGCGAAAAATTCAGCAATTGCCAACCCTATCCCCCGAGCTGCGCCAGTGACAATTACTGATTGCCCCTGAAAGTTGAAAGCTAGATTACTCATTAGGACATCCTTTCCAGGATCATGGCCATTCCTTGGCCACCACCAACACACATCGTTTCTAAACCAAATTGCTTGTCGTGAAACTGCAAAGAATTAATCAAGGTACTTGTGATGCGAGCTCCAGTCATACCAAATGGATGTCCAACAGCGATGGCGCCACCATTAACATTTAACTTATCAATATCCACGCCAAGTTCTCGAGCACTTGGAATTACCTGCGCAGCAAAAGCCTCATTTATTTCTACTAAGTCGATGTCGGTAATTGTCATGCCAGCTCGTGCCAGGGCTTGCCTCGATGCGTCAACTGGTCCCATGCCCATAATCTCTGGAGACAATCCGGTAAGACCAGTGGACACAATTCGGGCTAACGGCGTGATTCCCAGGGATTTTGCTTTGGAATCACTCATTACTACAAGTGCTGCAGCACCATCGTTTAATGGGCAGCAGTTTCCAGCCGTTACAGTGCCATCCGGGCGGAACACTGGCTTTAATTGCGAGACCGCATCAAGTGTGACGTTTGGCCGCGGGCCATCATCCGTTGAAACAATCGTTCCATCCGGCAATTTGATTGGCGTAATGTCCTTTGCCCAAAAGCCATTTGCAATCGCAAGTTGTGCCAAGACTTGGCTTCGCACGGCAAACTCATCTTGCTCTGCACGAGAAATACCTTTAACTTGCGCAACATTTTCTGCCGTCTGTCCCATCGATATGTAGGCATCTGGCAATTCGCCAAATAACCTCGGATCTTGCCAATCAGTTGGCTGCGCTGCGCGCTGCTGGCTTCGCTCTAAGGCTTTGGTAAACACTTGATTTGTTGTGCCCGACATAAAGTCTGACCAGCCATTGCTGTAACGACTGACTGTTTCTACTCCAGCAGAGATAAAAACTTCACCCTCACCGGCGCGGATTGCGTGCATTGCCATACGAGTTGTTTGCAAACTAGATGAGCAATATCGATTAACCGTAACTCCAGGAACTTCATCTAATCCCAACATGACAGCCGCAATTCGTGCAATGTTATAGCCTGACTCTCCAGCTGGAGATCCCGTTCCCACCAAAAAATCATCGATTTCATTGGGATCTAACATTGGGACTTGGTCTAGCACGTCTTTGATCATCGCAACCAATAGGTCATCTGGTCGCATATCTTTTAGAGAGCCCTTTTCGGCTCTCCCAATCGGAGATCGGGCAATGGCAACAATTACAGCTTGTGACAACTTATTTCCTATCTCTACTTGAAATACGCTACGCCTACGTGGGCACTCATCTAATCTTGGGTGGATATATCTATGGAATCAACAAGGTCACAGTTTGCGCAACACAAACTGGTTTTGTCTCATCTTTCCGTTCGATTGTGACATTTTGAATCATTTGAACGCCTTTATCTGTTTGCGAAACATCAACCAATTCGACTTCGGCTCGCACCAAAGATCCAACAGGTGTTGGCGCTGGAAAACGAACTCGATTTAGTCCGTAATTAATGGTCACCGAAACATTTTGAACACTATAAACTTCCCAAGCCAACATTGAAATCATTGAAAGTGTTAGAAATCCATGAGCAATAGGTTGTCCAAATGGCCCGGTTACAGCCTTTTGTGGATCAGTATGAATCCATTGATGATCACCGGTGGCAGCCGCAAATTGATTAATGTGCTCTTGAGTAATTTCATGCCACGGGCTAACGCCTAAAATCGTTCCACTGACATCGAGCAATTCTTCAACATTTTGAAAAACTCTCATACCTAACCCCTTTTGCTTATTCCGACTTGATGATTTCGTGATTGGGAGCCCGTGATTCGTGAAAACTACTTCGGAAGCAAACTTGGTCGGCCAGGTGCTAAAACTTGCGTATCAACACCACGATCTACTAGATCTTTTGGAGCACCTTGCCCACGCACTAGGGCTGCCGAAAGTCGGGCAACCGCAGGTGAAGTTTGAATTCCATAGCCGCCTTGACCAACCATCCAAAAGAATCCTTCAACGTGCGGATCAAATCCAAGAACTGGATTTTCATCTGCAACAAACGTGCGTAAGCCACCCCAATTTGAATTAACACTTTTGGCATTGATTGTGGTTGCAGCATTTAGCTCATCTAGGGCTCGGGCAATTTCTATTTCATCAGCTGAGGCATCACATGGTGCGCTTGGCGTTTGATCCATAGGTGAAACCAAGAATTGATTTCCTTCAGGCTTAAAGTAATAAGCACCGTCTATATCACCAACAATTGGCAGGTCTTTGGTGTCGTTGCCACTTGGAGAATTAACCATAAAAATTGTGCGAACTTTTGGAACGAGTCCGCAAGTAGCAACACCTGCCAACTTGGCAACTTCATCACCCCAGGCACCCGCAGCGTTTACGACTATCGGCGCACGATATGAATTTCCAGCTGATGTGGATACCTCCCAGATTCCGGATTCATGTTTCATTGACACTACTTTTTCCGAGCGATGAATCTTTCCACCGTTTGCTCGAAAGCCACGCACATAACCTTGATGAATTGCCTGCACATCAAGTTCCATAGCATTTGGATCGTAAAAGCCTGATTCAACATGCTCTTCCCGCATCACTGGACAGTGTTCAATTACTTGTGAGGCGTCTAACAATTCCGAATTTGGAACCCAGCGATTTACCGCTTCATAAAATTCTTTGATTGCTACTGAACGACCATGCTTTGCATACATAAGTAGTGGAAGTGGACTAAGTGGAGCACTTTCAATCATCTCTGGCGGATTTTCTAAAAATGCTCGACTACCTGTTGTTAGACCTCTAATTTGGTCGGTGCCAAGGGCTTCTAGGAAGGTTGCGGCAGATCTACCTGTTGTGTGAAATGCAAGGGCATCTTCCATCTCAAGTAAGCACACACTTCGGTCACTTGAAAGCTCATATCCTATTGAGGCACCAGCAATGCCACCTCCAATTACAATCGCATCAAAATCAGACATTTTTGGCTCCTAGAAAATCCGATCACTTGCAAAACTACTTACCTATGGAGTATTCCACGTCAAAGCTAGCTGCAAAAGGTTCTAGGTTAAATACTGACTTGACGTTCTGTTACGGCAAAAAGGTCTCCTTGGAAGTTTTTGACAGGAGGACTGGCTGTTCGTCAACGGTGTCTAACCAGGTTTCAACGTTTCGTAGTTCATAGGTGAAAAAATACTCTGCGGTAACCCGTTTGCTGTCTGCAAAATCATCGTTTCTACCTAGACAAGCAAGGTATTGTTCAAGCCAAATCCAGGCAATCACAATATGTCCGAAGGCATCGGCATACAGCCAGGCGTGAGAAATTCTCTCCGAAAGTAGATTTTGTGAACTAACAGTTTTGGTCACGTTTTCCAATTTGTCCAAATTGAACTGCAATGCTGCGGGAAGGTGTGCTGGGACTTCAGATTTGGATTTGGCACTCAAAATTGTCTTCTTTATTTCGCCGCAAAGGGCCTCAAATGCTGCCCCATCGCGCATGCTGACTTTGCGTCCGAGTAAGTCAATGGCTTGAATCCCATCGGTGCCTTCATGAATTGGATTTAATCGATTATCGCGCCAAAGTTGTTCGACTGGATAGTCGCGGGTGTATCCATATCCGCCATAGATTTGTATTGCAAAATCATTTGCAACCAGAGACCACTTGGATGTCCAGCCCTTAAGGATTGGCGTCAAAATATCAAGCAACAAATTCAAACGATCTGTCTCTGCAGCCTTGGTAGCAGATAGTTTTTCATCAAGTAATTTTGCTGAATAAAGCGAAAGCGCAAGTCCACCTTCAACATAACTTTTTGAAGCGAGCAGCATTCTGCGAACATCGCTATGTTCAATGATGGGAACTTGCGAACTTTCTGGTGCCTTTTGATCTGGAAGTCGCCCTTGCAATCTGCCACTTGCATACTCTGCGGCATGTAAATAGCTACTGTAACCAACTGCGGCAGCGCCCGTTCCAACTCCAATGCGAGCTTCGTTCATCATGTGAAACATAAATTCCAAGCCGCGATTTTCTTCGCCAATCAAATATCCAGTTGCTGCCGAAAAATCCAGAACCGTGTTTACCGTTCCTCGGTAGCCCATTTTGTGATTGATACCAGTAAGCGATACGCCATTGCGATCACCTAGAGTTCCATCTTCATTAACTAAAACTCTTGGGACAATAAATAATGACAAACCACGAACGCCAGCCGGAGCGCCAGGGCACCTGGCAAGCACAAGGTGAATTATGTTTTCACTTAAGTCGTGTTCGCCACCTGAAATCCACATCTTGCTACCAGTAACTTGATACGTGCCGTTAGCTTGTAATTCAGCGCGCGTCCTAACGTCTGCAAGTGAGGAACCAGCCTCAGGTTCAGATAGGCACATCGTGCCAAAGAATCTGCCCTCGATCGTTGGAATTACATATCTTTCAATCTGTTCAGGCGAGCCATGCGACAACAGCAAGTTGGCATTGGCAGCACTAAGCATTGGATAAGCAGCAGTGGATATGTTAGCCGCTTGAAAAAATGCGAAACAGGCACGATAAACCGTGTGCGGAAGTTGTCCCCCATCAAATTCGGCAGGCATAGCTGCGGCAAACAATCCAGATTCATAAAACTTGTTAAGCGATTCCCCGATCTCCGGAATCAAAGTCACCTTAGTTCCATCGAAAGTTGGTTCGGTCTCATCACTTTTTCGATTGTGAGTTGCGAACTCTCGTTGGGCTATTTCTAGCGAAAGATCAAGCAGTGAATCGAAGTCTTCACGCGACAAATGAGAATATCGATCGCGATCAAGTAGCGAATCAACCTTAAGCCAGTCATAAAGCAAAAAATTTATGTCTTTAGGAGACAGCAACTTTGATGGGAAAATCTTCATAGCACTTCTAGCGTATTGCCTGACGCTTTGCTCAAATCTTTAAAGCCCAAAATCTAAACCCTTAGGCCAGGTATCGGTAAGTCGATATCCAGCCGGATATGGATCAGTTGGATCTAGAACCATGGTTGAAAACTCAGTGATCCATGCCTGTCCAGCAATCGATGGAACAATCGCTGGTCTATCACCGACTTCAGTGGTTGATTCAATTCGACAATCAAACGTTGAATCAATGATTGATTTGTGAACAAAGCGTTGACCAACAGCCAGTTCCCCGCGCGCATGCATGACTGCCATACGTGCCGAGGTTCCGGTGCCACAAGGTGAACGATCAAGCCTTCCGGGTGAAACAACAACAGTGTTTTTAGAAATCAAATCACTTCCCGATTTTTCAACTGGGCCAGCCAGAACTCCAACTGAGATTCCGGGGAACTCAGGATGGATTGGATGGGAGACAACAATTTGCTCCGCTGCTGCAGTTTTTATCTTTTCCATTACAGCGCAAATGTCGCGAGCTTCGTCTGGAATAATTTCAAATCCCAATTTTTCGGCTGGGATGATGAAATAGGTCATGCCACCCCAGGCAACGTCAATGTCAAAAGTTCCTAAGCCTTCAACTTCAACTTTGGCATCCAGTTCATAGACAAATGCTGGTTGATTAGTAAACCGGACACTAGTCACTTTTCCATCGTGTACATTGCATTCCACGGGGATAATCCCAGCAGGTGATTCCAAATTAAGTTTTGTAACTGGCTCATGCACGTCAACCATTCCTGTCTCAAGCAAGACGGTGGCTACGCAAATTGTGTTACTTCCTGACATAACTGGATACTCAATTGATTCCAAAATTATGTAACCAGCGTCAGCGTCCGGGTGAGAACTAGGCAAAATTATGTTTGCATTGCGAGCGACTTGACCGCGAGGTTCACTCAAAATCAACTTGCGTATCCAGTCTCGATTAGCGGCGAGAAAATTTCTTTTATCCAGCATCGATTCACCAGGGATTTGACCAAGGCCACCAACGATTACATTGCCAACTTCACCTTCACAGTGAATGCCAACAACATTGAATGATTTTGAAAACTGCAACGAAACTCCTCTATTGAGATTCCTTCAGATTAGTAAGACAAATGATGTCATGAAATGCAAGTGTGAAAAATAATGAGATATCTTTACAAATAAAAAAGGGCCACCCGAAGGTGACCCTTTTTTGAATAATTGTCCGGCGACGTCCTGCTCTCCCACACCTTCACAAGTGCAGTACCATCGGCGCTGAAGGGCTTAGCTTCCGGGTTCGGAATGGAGCCGGGCGTTTCCCCTTCGCCATGGTCGCCGAAACTCTTTCGATTTCGGTCGAACAATCAACTATTCAGTTGTAAACAAATAGACCTCTCTTGCGAGTGATTTATTTGTTGTAGTTCCCGACCGTAAATCGGGAACCGCACAGTGGACGCGATGCAAAAAGAAAAAATAATTCTGTTCTAAATAAATAGATAAGAGACAAGTCCTCGGCCTATTAGTACCGGTCAGCTGCATGCGTTGCCGCACTTCCACCTCCGGCCTATCAACCCAGTCATCTACTGGGGGCCTTACCTGATAAACAGTGAGAGTCCTCATCTTGAAGCAGGCTTCCCGCTTAGATGCTTTCAGCGGTTATCCCTTCCGAACGTAGCCAACCAGCCGTGCCCTTGGCAGGACAACTGGCACACCAGAGGTTCGTCCACCCCGGTCCTCTCGTACTAGGGGCAGCCCTTCTCAAGACTCTTACGCGCGCGGAAGATAGGGACCGAACTGTCTCACGACGTTCTAAACCCAGCTCGCGTGCCGCTTTAATGGGCGAACAGCCCAACCCTTGGGACCAACTCCAGCCCCAGGATGCGACGAGCCGACATCGAGGTGCCAAACCATGCCGTCGATATGGACTCTCGGGCAAGATCAGCCTGT
>WLPX01000010.1 GCA_009698575.1 Actinomycetota bacterium | reverse complement strand
TGCAGCGGAGCGCGCAGATCAATTGCGCGCGCTGCCGTTAAATACTCAATACCAACAATCTTGGTCAGATTTTCAACCACTTGGCGAAGCTTGCGCCCAGCGCTCCAACCCATTGATACGTGATCTTCTTGCATCGCAGAACTTGGGATGGAATCCACACTTGCTGGCACAGCTAGACGCTTATTTTCGGAAACCAATGCGGCTTGGGTGTATTGCGCGATCATTAGACCCGAGTCCACACCAGGATCATCAGCTAGGAATGGTGGCAGTCCGTGTGAACGAGCCTTATCAAGCATGCGATCGGTGCGACGTTCGCAAATGGATCCAAGATCAGCGGCTGCGATCGCCAAGAAGTCCAACACGTATCCAACTGGCGCGCCATGGAAATTTCCATTTGACGAAACTCTGCCATCGGAAAGCACAACCGGGTTATCTACGGCTGCGGCTAGTTCACGGGTGGCGACCAGCGTTGCGTGCGCAATAGTGTCGCGAACTGCGCCAGTAACTTGTGGTGCACAACGAAGTGAATACGCATCCTGCACAACCGATGTGTCGTTTATATGGGATGCCACGATTGCACTGTCTTTCAGCGCGTGAAGCATGTTTGCGGCACTTAGTGCCTGACCCGGATGTGGTCGCAGCGGTTCATGCAATTCCGGCAAGAACACTTGGTCAGTTCCAAGCAAAGCTTCAACGCTCATAGCGGCTGTCACATCAACTGAGTCACACAACATAGTTAAGTCATCAATTGCCATTATCAACATGCCAAGCATGCCGTCAGTTCCGTTGATGAGCGCTAAACCTTCTTTTTCACGCAGTTCAACTGGTTCAATTCCTGCTGCCTTCAAGGCCTCAGCAGCTGGTGTAATTCGACCATCGCTACCTACAACTTCACCTTCACCCATTAATACAAGCGCGCAGTGAGCCAGCGGCGCTAAATCACCGCTGCAACCAAGGGATCCAAATTCATAAACTGCAGGCGTGATGCCGGCATTAAGAATTGCTGCCATGGTTTCAACGACAACTGGACGAACACCAGTGTGACCGGAGCAAAGCGTCTTTAGGCGCAGAGTCATCAACGCGCGAGTAACTTCACGTTCGACCAAGTTTCCTAATCCAGCTGCATGCGAACGAATGAGTGACTTCTGAAGTTGCACTCGGTATTCCGGAGTCACATGGCGATTAGCTAGGGCACCAAATCCGGTTGAGATTCCATAGACCGGGTCAGGGGAGGAAGCTAAGGCATCAACTCGACTGCGAGTATGTGCAACCGCTTCGATGGTTGCCGGTGCAATGACAATTTTGGCGTCATGGCGAGCAACTGCAAGCACATCTTCAAATGTCATTCCGGTGGTGTTTATAACCACTTCAGTGCGACTCATGCGAGATCTCCTTTTGTGAAAATGACATTTCCATCTTTCCAAGTAGTACTGATCAACGGCACACCAGGTCGGTAAGCCAAATGAATGTAGCTCGGTGCATTCAGCAAGGCAAAGTCTGCTCTTGCTCCAATTGATAGGTGCCCCACATCATCGCGGCGAAGTGAAATTGCGCCACCCATCGTGGCCGCAAACAATGCTTCATCAACCGTCAGGCGCATCTCACGGACGGCAAGGGCAATCATCAATGGCATGTTGGTGGTGAAGGAACTTCCCGGGTTGCAATCAGGGGACAGGGCTACGACGGCGCCAGCATCCAGCAGATCGCGCCCACGTGGGTAATGTGGCGCGCGTGTGCTGAAGTCAGCTCCTGGAACTAACCCAGCCACGGTATTGCTGGCGGCTAGGGCAGTTATGTCCGCATCTGTTAAGTAAGTTAAGTGATCCGCTGAGGCGCAATCTAATTCAATGGCCATAGTGATGCCATCGCCTTGCTCCAATTGATTCAAATGAATTCGCGGCTTTAGCTGCTTAGCAATGCCAGCTTCCAAAATCCGACGTGATTGTGCAGTAGTAAATGCACCACGGTCACAAAAAACATCGATCCAACTCGAATGCGGCGCACAGGCATCAAGCATTTTGCCAACGACTAGGTCGACATAAGAATCGGCGTCATTAGCGAATTCTGGAGCAACCACATGAGCACCCAGGAAAGTAACTTCATCAGTTAACTCAGCGGCAATTCGCACGCTGCGTTCTTCATTTGCTACATCAAGGCCATACCCAGATTTAATCTCAACAGTTGTAGTGCCAGATTCCTGCATCTCTGTTATCAAATCTCGAGCAACATTTCGTAATTGATCATCGCTAGCACTGCGTGTGGCATCAGTAGTTACTTTGATACCACCGGCGGAATAGGGGACACCTGCCATACGAGCGGCGAATTCTTCGGAGCGATCACCGGCAAATATTAGGTGCGAGTGACTATCAACAAAGCCTGGTATCAGACTTCGGCCACCAACATCAGTTTTGGCAACGCTTGAATCCGCATCACTTGCCTGGCCAACCCAGCTAACAATTCCATCAGTTACCGTAATCGCAGCATTTGTGATTACACCAAGGTCGCCATCTCCGATTGCGGAATTGTTGGTAACAAGTTGACTGATGTTGGTCAGCGTAAATGAATTACTCATGGTTAAAGTAAGTCACCATTTGCACTCTTGGCTTCATGTGCATGTGGCGCCATTGGAATGTGAACATTCCTTTCTGCTGCAACTTCAATTGCCCTGTCATAGCCCGCATCCACGTGACGAATCACGCCCATACCTGGGTCATTGGTTAAAACACGTGCCAGCTTTTGCGCGGCAAGTAGCGTGCCATCAGCCACAGATACCTGCCCAGCGTGAATTGATCGACCAATACCGACGCCACCACCATGGTGGATTGAAACCCAGGATGCGCCTGAGGAAATATTGATCATGGCGTTAAGCAGTGGCCAATCAGCGATTGCATCAGATCCATCCAGCATGGCTTCGGATTCGCGATAAGGCGAGGCAACCGATCCACAGTCCAAGTGATCGCGACCAATCACAATTGGCGCACTAACTTCGCCGCTTGCAACTAGGTCGTTAAAGGCAAGGCCTGCCTTGTCGCGCTCACCGTAACCTAACCAGCAAATTCGAGCGGGCAGACCTTGGAATGCCACACGTTCTTGGGCCATAGTGATCCAGCGACGCAAGTGATCATTGTCTGGGAACAGATCAAGGACTGCTTGGTCGGTGCGGGCAATATCTTTTGGATCACCTGAAAGCGCAGCCCAACGAAATGGGCCTTTACCTTCACAAAACAGCGGACGAATGTAAGCGGGAATGAAGCCTGGGAATTCAAAGGCACGGTCATAACCACCCTTACGGGCTTCATCCCGAATGCTGTTGCCGTAATCAAAAACTTCGGCGCCTTTATCCATGAACCCAACCATGGCTTCGACATGCTTTGCCATTGACTCTTGCGCGAGCTTGGTGAATTCATCTGGCTTGTTGTCTGCATACTCGCGCGCATCGGCAAAGTCCATGCCTGCGGGAATGTAGTAAAGCGGATCGTGCGCTGAGGTTTGGTCCGTAACAATGTCAGCATCGACATCCATTGCGAGCAGTTTCGGAAGTACTTCAGCGGCATTTCCAACTAGACCAACGGAAAGAGGTCTACGTGCTGCTTTGGCATCTAAGCACCTGCGAACGGCATCATCAAGATCATTTGCAATTTCATCAAGGTATCTAGTTTCAACGCGACGTTGCAGACGTGTTGGGTCAATGTCGATCATTAAGCAAACGCCATCGTTCATAGTTACGGCCAACGGCTGAGCGCCACCCATGCCACCACATCCACCAGTGATAGTTAGTGTGCCAGCCAAAGTGCCGCCAAATTTCTTGGCAGCAACAGCGGCGAAAGTTTCATATGTTCCCTGCAAAATTCCTTGGGTTCCGATGTAGATCCAAGAGCCTGCAGTCATCTGCCCGTACATGGTCAATCCCATGTGTTCCAAACGTCGGAACTCTGGCCAAGTTGCCCAGTCACCAACCAAATTCGAATTAGCCAGAATTACGCGAGGTGCCCACTCGTGTGTCTGGAAGACACCAACTGGCTTTCCAGACTGTACCAACATGGTTTCGTCATTCTCCAAGTTCGTCAGGGTGCGCACGATGGCATCGAAGGATTCCCAGTTACGGGCAGCTTTACCGGTGCCGCCATAGACGACTAATTCATCTGGATACTCGGCAACTTCTGGATCAAGGTTGTTTTGCAGCATGCGAAGCGCGGCTTCCTGTTGCCAACCCTTGGTCGTCAAAGTAGTGCCCCGAGCGGCTCTAACTGGGCGCGGTCCTGAAGTCATGTGTTTCCTTTGGCTATTTAGTACTAATCGAGGTTACTGCAGGTACTTGCCCAGATCTTAAGGATCCTAAAAGGCTATGGTTAAGTCGTTGAAAGGGTATTTATGACAAACCTTCCGGTAGATGAATTTTGGCCCCGTGCTGGACACTGGCTCGAAGCTGGCTCAACGGCGGAAAAGACTGACATCACAGTTGTGGGAGTGGGCGCGCACTTAACATCGCTTACGCCAACAGGTGCCGACAAAACTCCAGATGCCATTCGCCAGGCACTTTATAAGTATTCAACTTATTCCTGGGCGCACGATTTAGATATTGCGTCGGTCTCAGTGCGAGATGCTGGAAACATTCCAGATCCAGATTGGGAAGAGGGCGAAGCGCGAGTTTTCGCAAAGATGGATGAACTCCGCGGCAAGCAAAACTTGTTAGTTGCTCTCGGTGGCGATAATGCAATAACTTATTCTGTCGGCAAAGGTTTATGGGCTGACGAAATTGGAAAAGCTGGTCTCATCACAATTGATGCCCATCACGATATTCGCGAAGGCATCAGCAACGGTTCGCCAGTGCGACGCTTAATTGCTGCGGGTTTGCAAGGCACACACATTGTGCAAATAGGAATAAGTGATTATGCGAATTCTCCCGAGTATGCCCGTCGCGTGAAGGAATACGGCATAACCGTCATTACTCGCGCGGAAATGCGCAGCCGATCCCTCGAAGACATCATGGCCCAAGCCATCAGCATTGCCGGAGCCAGTGGTGGACAGATTCACTATGACTTAGATGTGGACGTGTGTGACCGCGCGGTGACCCCAGCTTGCCCAGCTGCAACCCCAGGGGGCCTTTCTGCCGATGATGTCCGAGAACTGACATTCTTAGCGACATCTCACGCGCGGGTGACTAGCATGGACATTACTGAAATTGACGCCACGATTGACTCAACGGATGAGCGAACGATTCGTCTTGGCGCATTGTGTGTTTTGGAAGCTGCAGCTGGCGTTGCCAGTCGCTAATTAGGTAAAGGAAAGTAATGACAACGCTAAAGAACTTCATCAATGGCAAATTTGTTGATAACGCCAGCAACGAAACTATGTCATTTGAAAATCCAGCTATCGGTCAGGTTTACGGAACTGCGCCGCTTTCTCGTGAAGCCGATGTCGATGCTGCATTCAAAGCTGCCAGCAATGCTTTTGATGGCTGGAAGCGCACCGCACCAGCAGATCGTTCGCTAGCACTGTTTCGCATTGCCGAATCAATGGAAGCTCGCGCGGATGAAATCATTGCAGCTGAAATCCAAAATACTGGTAAGCCACTTTGGTGGATGCGCGATGCAGAATTCCCACAGTGTGTAGACCACACTCGTTTTCATGCCACACTTGCGCGCAACTTGCCTGGTTGGTCAACCGGCGAATACTTAACTGGATATGACTCCACAGTTCGCCGCGAACCGGTTGGTGTTTGTGCGCAGGTTGCGCCATGGAACTACCCATTACTTATGGCCGTGTGGAAGTTTGCCCCAGCCCTTGCAATGGGTAACACCATCGTGCTTAAGCCATCAGATACCACGCCACACACCGCGAGCATCATGGCGGAAATTTTTGCTGAGCATTTGCCAGCAGGAGTTGCCAACATTATTTATGGTGATCGTGATACCGGTCGCGCGATGGTTGCGCACAAGCGCCCAGATCTAGTTTCAATCACTGGCTCAGTTCGCGCTGGTATGGAAATTGCAGCCAGTGCTGCGCCAGATTTAAAGCGCGTTCACCTTGAACTTGGTGGCAAAGCACCAGTAATCGTTTATGACGATTGCGATATGGAAAAAACGGTTCAAGGCGTTGCCGAAGCCAACCTTTACAACGCAGGCCAAGACTGCGCTGCTGGTACTCGCGTACTCGTGCAAGAGGGAATCGCCAAGGAATTCACGGCAGCACTTGCCAAGAAAGTTGCTGAGTTTAAATTTGGTGCACCTGAAAATGACGATCACTTCTATGGCTCACTAAATAGCCAGAACCAACTTGATCGTGTGCAAGGTTTTATAGATCGACTTCCAAAGCATGCCGAAATCTTGACCGGCGGCAAGGCACAACGTCTAAATGGTGGCTACTACTTTGAACCAACATTGATCGCGGGCCTAAAGCAAGACGATGAAATGATTCAAACTGAAGTATTTGCATCCGTGCAAACAATCCAGACTTTCAAGGATGAAGCGCAAGCCATCGAGATGGCTAATGACGTGGACTTTGGTTTGGCTGCTTCGATCTGGTCTGAAAACCATGGTCGAGTCATCCGCACTTCACAGGATCTGGACTTTGGTCAGGTTTGGGTTAACTGCCACTTGGTCCAGGCTGCTGAAATGCCAAACGGTGGATTCAAGCACTCGGGCCACGGAAACGACTTGTCTACTGAGGCAATTGAGGGCTACACCCGCGTTAAGCACATCATGAGCTTGACTGGACGCTAATTTCAAACAGGTAGGCTAGGGGACTTAAGAGTTCCCTAGCTTTACTTTTTCCTAGCCTTCCCCGGAGTAACCATGGATTTGAAGAATCGAGATTTCTTAAAAGAAATCGACTTCACAAGTGATGAATTCCTGTACCTAATTGAGCTAGCGATCGACCTCAAGGCACAGAAGAAAGAACGTCGCGAAATCCAACGCATGGTTGGCCGAAACGTTGCGCTAATTTTTGAAAAGTCCTCAACCAGAACGCGCTGCGCCTTTGAAGTTGCCGCATTTGATCAAGGTGCCCACACCACTTATTTAGATGGCTTGTCTTCGCAAGTTGGACACAAAGAGTCCATTGCCGACACCGCTCGCGTGCTATCTCGCTATTACGACGCAATTCAATATCGCGGCAAGACCCAATCACAGATTGAAGAACTTGCTGAATTTTCGGGAGTCCCGGTTTACAACGGCTTAACTGATGAATGGCATCCAACACAGATGCTGGCTGATTTCCAAACTATGATCGAACACTCCGGCAAACAACCAAAAGACATTTCATTTACCTACGTTGGCGATGCCCGCTCCAACATGGGTAACTCACTACTAGTTACTTCCGCACTTCTGGGAGCTGACATACGAATCGCATCTCCAAAAGCTTTGTGGCCGGCAGCAGATGTTCAAGAAATCGCCCAAGGCTTGCTAGCAAAAAGTGGTGGCTCGATTTTGCTTACTGAAGATATGGATGAAGCACTGCCAGGGTCAGACTTTATTCACACCGATGTTTGGGTTTCTATGGGCGAATCTGAAGAAGTTTGGAAAGAGCGCGTGGAATTACTTGGTAGCTACCAAGTAAATGATGTCGCGCTAGCGAAAACCGGAAATGCAAATGCGAAATTCATGCATTGCTTGCCAGGTTTCCACAATGAACAAACCACTGTGGGCCGCGAAATTGCTAACAAGACCGGTATGCATGATGGGCTTGAAGTCACGCACGATGTTTTTGAATCTGAGGCAAGTGTGGTTTTTGATCAAGCGGAAAATCGCCTGCACACAATTAAAGCGATCATGGTCGCAACCATTGGGGACTAGATGAGCAAGCTATTTTCGGAACTAACTGTTGGTGGCGTTACTTTCAAGAATCGTGCCTGGGTTAGTCCGATGTGCCAGTACTCAGCGGTAAATGGTCTGATTCAAGACTGGCATGCCGTTCATTACGGCGCCTTCATCACAGGTGGCGCGGGACTAGTAATGGTCGAAGCATCTGCAGTGCATCCAGACGGGCGAATCACGCCTGCTGATTCTGGAATCTGGACTGATCAACAAGCTCAAGTGCTTGCCGAAATTCCCCGGTTTGCGCATCGCCAAGGCACAAAGGCGGGAATCCAAATCGCCCACGCTGGACGCAAGGCATCCGCTAAAGCGCCCTGGGAAGGCGGCGCGCAAGTTTCAGTTGGCGAAGGTGGCTGGCAAAGCGTGGCACCATCGGCTGTTGCCTTTGAAGGCTTTACTGAGCCAACTGCGCTATCCCTTTCTGATATCGCACTACTGCGTGCTGATTTTGTTGCCGCGGCCGAACGAGCAATATCTGCAGACTTTGACGTAGTCGAGATTCATTCTGCGCATGGCTATCTACTTCATGAGTTCCTGTCGCCCATTTCAAATAAGCGAACTGACGAATACGGCGGCTCATTTGAAAATCGCATCAGACTACTTTGCCAAATCGCGAGTGAAGTCCGAATGGTAGTCCCAGCTACACGTGCACTATTCGTTCGAATTTCTGCATCCGATTGGATCGAAGGTGGTTGGGGGATTGATGACTCAGTAGCACTTTCGCGAGAACTTAAAGCTCGTGGTGTTGATTTGGTTGACTGCTCATCAGGGGGCACCTCATTAGCGCAGAAAATTGAACTCGGCCCGGGCTATCAAGTTCAATTCGCTCGCCAGATTCAACAAGAGGCTGGAATTTTGACAAATGCCGTTGGTTTGATCACAACTGCCGAACAAGCCGAAGCAATTTTAGAAGACGGAACTGTTGCTGCTGTAATGATTGGTCGCTCGATGCTGGGTAATCCGCGTTGGCCAATTCAAGCTGCAGCTGATCTTGGCGATGAAATCCCGTGGCCAAATCAATATGCCCGAGGATTTACTGCTCGCAGTTAAGTAACTGCCACATTTCGTCGCGTTGCCATTACGGATCCAATTAATACCAGTGGAAATCCGATAATGATTCCCGTAGTAATTGGCTCACTCAGAATTATGATTCCAAGAATAATTGCGACCGCAGGATTTATGTAAGTTATAACGGTGGTGCGAGTTGGTCCAACTTCATCAACCAAGGCAAATAGTGCTACGAATGCGATCGCTGAACATAAAACTGCAAGTGCAATCACACTAAGAATTGCCTGGGTAGATACATCCGTTACACCGGGAGCGCGCCAAGAGTCATTTGCAATTTCAAAAATAACGATAGGTAAGTAAATAACTCCTGCAACAAGAAGTGACCAAGCAATTACTCCGATACTTGCAGCATCACTAAGTAACTTGGTGATAATAATCGGACCGAGTGCGTAGCCAGATGCGGCAATAAAACAAATCAAGATTGCCCAATAGTTACTTGCGCTGACATCAAAGCCAACCAGCATGCCAACACCAATAAAGCCGATGAATAATCCGGCGATACGCCGAGCATCCCAAACCGAATCCAATCCCAGTTGTCGAGAAATGACCGCGTTTATCAACGGAACTGCAGCAATCAGCAAGCCAGTTAACGAGCTAGAAATTTCCTTCTCAGCAACACCAAGTGCGCCAAATGGAATGCACATTTCAATTACGGCAAATGTCAGGATGCCTTTCCAATGGGTTCGCAAGGTCCGTGCATGTCCCTGGTGGATGGCGATCGGTAGTAATAACGCAGCTGCAATTATGACTCGACTAAAAACCACAATGGCAGGAGATAGGTCGGCAACCGCAATTCGAATGAATAGGTAAGGCGTGCCCCATATGATTCCTAGCGCGACAAATAGGATCCATCCGCGCTTAGACACAATGCCGATTCTAGACTCCGGCCATTTCCCAGTATTCTTAGGGATCATGAGCGAACAGGCGATTCCAGACCCCAATTTCTATGACGTTCACGCGGTTCAGGAAAAATGGCTGCCAATTTGGGATGAATTAGCGCCATTTCGCTCGGGACGCCCAGATGATAATCGGCCAACTAAATACGTTTTGGATATGTTTCCCTACCCATCGGGCGACTTACATATGGGACATGCCGAGGCTTACGCACTCGGTGACGTGATCTCTCGCTACTGGGTGCACCAAGGCTTTAATGTCATGCACCCAATTGGTTGGGATGCTTTTGGGCTACCGGCTGAAAATGCTGCGATCAAGCGCAATGAAAGCCCAGCAATCTGGACGTATGAAAACATCGCTATTCAAAAAGCTTCAATGCGACGCTACGCCTGTTCATTTGATTGGGATCGCGTACTAAATACCTGCGACCCAGAGTATTACCAATGGAACCAGTGGTTCTTTTTGCAAATGTATGAACGTGGTTTGGCTTACCGAAAAGATTCTGCAGTTAACTGGTGTCCGTCCTGTCAAACAGTTTTGGCAAATGAACAAGTTGTTGGCGGAGAATGCGAACGCTGCGACTCTGCGGTAACGAAAAAGAAATTAAATCAGTGGTACTTCAAGATCACAGATTATGCCGACCGCTTACTTGATGACATGAAAGAACTTGAAGGACAGTGGCCGGAAAAAGTTCTGCTGATGCAGCGTAACTGGATTGGTCGCTCCCAAGGCGCTGAAGTTAGTTTTGAAATCGAAGGTCGTGCGCAACCAGTTGTGGTTTACACAACTCGCCCTGACACACTTTATGGCGCAACTTTCTTCGTCGTTGCGGTTGATTCAGCACTTGCTGCGGAATTGGCGCAGGGGACTGACAGCGAAACTGCCTTTAATGAATATTTAGAGAAAGTTAAATCAACAAGTGACATGGACAGATTGGCAACTGATCGCCCAAAGACTGGCGTATTCCTAAATCGTTATGCGATTAATCCAGTAAATGGCGAGCGACTACAAATTTGGGCAAGCGATTACGTACTTGCTGACTATGGCACAGGCGCAATCATGGCAGTTCCAGCCCATGATCAACGAGATTTAGATTTCGCCAAGGCTTTTGACTTGCCGGTTCGAGTAGTTGTGCAGTCTGACACTGACCCTGCCGTTACTGGCGAAGCAACGGCTGATGATGGCGCGCACGTTAACTCTGGGAATCTTGATGGTTTAGGTAAAGCCGATGCAATTGCCAAGATCATTTCCGAACTTGAAACCAAGAGCCTGGGTAAGCCGGCAACTAATTACCGACTACGTGACTGGTTAATTTCTCGGCAACGCTTCTGGGGAACTCCGATCCCAATCATTCACTGCCCAGCTTGTGGCGAGGTGCCAGTACCGATTGACCAATTACCAGTCCGGCTGCCAGATGCTGCTGGACTTGATTTAGCTCCAAAGGGAACTTCACCTCTTGGCGCAGCAGACGAATGGGCCAATGTCCTTTGTCCAAAGTGTGCGGGACCAGCTCGTCGTGACGCCGACACTATGGATACTTTCGTAGATTCATCTTGGTACTACATGCGGTATCTAAACCCACAGTTAAGTACTGCGCCGTTTGATCAAGCCGAGGCCAAGAAGTGGTTGCCAGTTGACCAGTACGTGGGTGGCGTAACCCACGCAATCCTGCACCTGCTTTACAGTCGCTTCTTTACCAAAGTTATGTACGACATGGGCATGGTGGATTTTGTCGAGCCATTCAAGCGACTACTTAACCAAGGCATGGTCCAGATGGATGGCTCAGCGATGAGTAAGAGTCGCGGCAACCTTGTAAAACTCAGCGAAGAATTATCTGAACATGGCGTTGATGCAATTCGGTTAGCCCTGGTTTTCTCTGGACCACCCGAAGATGATGTTGACTGGGCAGATGTTTCGCCAAGTGGAGCTAGAAAATTCTTAGCTCGTGCTTACCGACTAGCTGGCGATGCAACCAGCGCAACTGGCGTAGCTTTTGCAGACGGCGATCTGGCTTTGCGTAAGGCAACTCACAAAGCCATTAACGATGCTCAGCTAGCGGTTGAAACTTATCGTTTCAATGTTGCCGTGGCTCGCACTATGGAATTAGTAAATGTCACGCGTAAAGCAATTGATTCTGGATGTGGCGCAGCCGATCCTGCGGTACGCGAAGCCTGCGAAGCGGTAGCAATCATGCTGTCCTTGGTCGCCCCTTACACCGCAGAAGAAATGTGGTCGCGCCTTGGCCACCAGCCTTCAGTTGCGTTAGCGCCCTGGCCAGAAGTTGACCCAAAACTTCTTGTCGAAGATTCCGTTCAGTGCGTAATTCAAGTAAATGGCAAAATTAAGGAACGCCTAGAGATTTCACCAAGCATCACCGAAGACCAGATGCGCGAACTAGCTATGAGCCAAGCTTCAGTTATTGAAGCAATCGCGGGACAGACCATCAAAGTAGTTGTGGTGCGTCCGCCAAAACTTGTCAATATAGTTCTGGGCTAACCAATGTCAGTTGGCATCGTAACGGACTCAACTGCTTATCTGCCTAAAGCATTGGTAGCGCAGTTAGCTATTGAAGTAGTGCCACTACAAGTCATCAGTAACGGAACTGCTTTTAATGAAGTTGATGGAATCACAGTAGAACAGGTTGCCACCGCATTGCGTGCTGGAAAATCAGTAACGACTTCACGACCAAACCCAGACCTATTTGTTGCAGCTTATGAGAACCTCCATGCCAATGGCGCAGACTCAATTGTCAGCGTTCATTTATCAAGTGAACTTTCTGGAACTTATGAATCCGCAGTCTTGGCTAGCCGCCGAGTCGATTTCCCAGTAGATGTAATTGATTCTCGTGGGATCGCGATGATGATGGGCTTTGCTGTGCTTGCCGGCGCACGATTGGCGGCCAACGGCGCAGCACACGCAGATGTCGTCAGCTTGATCAATCGCAAATGCAGTGGCGCATCTATTACGTTTTACGTCGACACCCTTGAATTCTTAGAGCGAGGCGGACGAATTAACGCGATACAGGCCCGAATGGGTAAAGCTATGGACCTGAAGCCGCTACTTCATATGATTAACGGCAAAGTCGAGCAACGCGAACTAGTCAGGACCAGTGAAAAAGCTTTGGCTCGAATGGTTGAGATAGTTAGCGCAGCTGCCCGAATCAAGTCTGAAATCGCAGTGCACCACGTTGAAGCCCAAGCCCCAGCTGAAGCCATGGCTACTCAACTAATGATGCGAACTGGTGTAACAAACATCGAAGTGTCCCCAGCTGGCGCAGTGGTTGGAACTCACGTGGGCCCCGGCTCGATAGCAGTTGTAGTGAGTCCACAGGTTTAGGTTTCCCACACATTTAGTGAGAAGTATTTTTCCTTAGTTTTCTCAACCTAATCTTCAAGCCATGAAGGTGTTTCATCGGCAATCTTTGCAGGTTACTAATCTTGCGTTGGCGCGATTAGAAAAGGTCTTTGGTAGTCGCCCAGACGTTTCGCTTCCAACCGAGCCAGCGCAAATCTTGATTAATCCACCGAAGCAAGCCATCGCCCCTATTGCAAAATTTGTAATAGTCGCAGTTTCAGTTGTTGGGTTATTAGTTTGGCTAAATCGCCCATCACCAACAACAGTTCCAGTGGTAACCAATAACGGGATTGCAATTCCAGGAACTTCCAAATCGCCCACAGTTACTGATGGCAGTGGCGACCTTGGTGCCACAAACCAAATCGTGGTTGATGTAAAAGGTGATGTACTAACTCCCGGCTTAGTAACGCTTAATGCGGGTGATCGAGTTGCCGATGCAATTGCGGCGGCTGGGGGATTGACACCAAGTGCCAATGTAACGTCGTTGAATTTGGCAGAACGGTTATCTGATGGCCAAATGATTTTTATCGGAAATGCCCAATCCAGTGACGTTGCGAGTGATCCACGTATAAACATTAACCAAGCATCGGAAACCGACCTTGATGCCTTGCCTGGTGTTGGTCCGGTGATGGCCGGTCGGATTGTGGCATGGCGTGAAACAAATCAAAGGTTTCATTCGGTTGAAGAACTGCAAGAAGTTCCTGGCATCGGTCCGAAAGTCTTTGCGAATCTAAAACCACTCGTTCGAATTTAAGTGGATTTTCGATTAGCGCCGCTTGCCTTGGCGACTTGGCTGTCAGCAGCTTTAACAATTGGAATTTACAGTTTAGGAAATCCAGTTTGGTTTTGGGTTACGGCCGCAGTCGCAGTACTTCTAATTCAATTAATCCCTAGAAGACTTTCCAATACTGAAATTGATTTAACGACGTTAGTCGTGATGCTCGCATTAGGGGCGTTACTTGGTATCACGATTTCGTTACTACGAATTTATCCACTTACTTATGGGCCAGTGGCACAGGCAAGTGCAAGTAATGTCGTCATCAAAGGCGCAGCGGTCGTAACCTCGGATCCAATAATCTCGAATCGTAAAGGCCAGCTCGATTGGGCGAATCAAGAAGTGCTTCGAATTACCTTGCGACTGGAATCTGCCACAATTCATAGTCAAACATTTGACCTTCACTCACCAGTTCTAGTTTTTGCAAGTGAGCCAGAAATAGTTTCCGCACTCAAAACTTATATACCTGGGCAGAAAATATCGGTTACCGGCAAACTTTCGACCGCGCCATTGGGCAAACCGTATGCAGCTTACCTGAAATTGCTTGCAGTTCCAGAAGACATTGAATCTCCGCCTCGCTATCAGTGGCTGGCCGCAGATTTACGGTCCGGACTTCACGAGTCTTTGCGAGGAAGGTCTGCGGCTGCAAAAGGACTAGTGCCGGGTCTGGCGTTAGGTGATAGTTCGGCACTTACCAACGATTTAGCCAGCAACATGAAAAGCGCTGGCTTGACGCATTTGATTTCCGTGTCGGGAACTAATGTGACGCTACTGATTGTTTTGGTATTGGCGGTAATGCGCAGGTTTCGAGCAAACATAAATTTACAATATTTTATTATCGTCGTGGCACTAGTCGGATTTGTTATCTTGGTCAGGCCACAGCCCAGTGTGTTGCGGGCAACTGTAATGGGACTGGTTGCACTGGTGGCTACTTTCACCAGCTCAAACAAATCATCCGTACCTGCGTTAGCCGTCGCAGTTATTGGATTAGTGGCCTTGGATCCGTGGCTTGCCATGTCATATGGGTTTGCGCTTTCAGTTGCGGCAACTACAGGGTTAGTACTGTTTGCACCACGAATAATGAATTTCTTGGAAGTGAAAACTTCAAAGCAAATTCCATTTTGGGTAATACAAACTTTGGCAGTTACTGTCGCTGCTCAATTTGCAGTATTTCCGATACTTGTTGGATTGGGATCACCGTTATCACTAGTTACGATTCCAGCGAACATGTTGGCGGTTCCACTTGCTGGACCAACAATGATATTGGGTTTACTCGCAGCACTTGTTAATCCAATTTCTAGTCACATAGGGGAGTTGATTGCGTGGAGCGCTGGGCTATTTGCCCAAATGATTGCAGGCATCGCGCACTTGAGTGCTGGGATTGACTGGTTGACCATACCGTGGCCAAGTGGAAAGTTAGGTGTCGTACTTTCGATCACAATGGTTTCAGTCGGAGTCCACGCTGCAATCCAGTGGCGACGACTCGCGCTCGAATCCAAGTCGATCTTTGTTTCGGTACTTACTGCTGCAGTGTTCTTGTTATGGCAGCCACCGACCTTAAGCCTTAAACCATGGCCACCTGCAGGCTGGGTAATGGTCTCCTGTGATGTTGGCCAAGGTGATGCCACTGTTATTCGAGTGGGACCTAACGAAGCCGTTTTAGTCGACGTTGGCGGTGATCCAGATGCAATTGATCGTTGCCTCACTGAGCTTCACATCAAGAAAATCCCGGTTTTGTTATTGACCCATTTTCATGCTGACCACGTAGGAGGACTTGATGGAGTCTTTAAGTCTCGCACCGTGTCACAAATTCGGGTTAGCCCACTTGGCGACCCACCATTAACGACTGAGTACGTTTCCCAGGTACTGCGCGATCGAAATCAAAGCGCTTCGGTAATGACTTATCCCGAACAATTTGAAATTAATGGCATAAAGTTCACTTGCCTGTGGCCCAGTCAGTTAATTCTTGGCCAGGGAAGTGATGCCAATAATGCCAGCGTGGTCATCGCTGTAAAAGTAGCTGGAATAGACATTTTGTTAACTGGCGATATTGAGCCACCAGTACAAGAGGAAATCGTACGAACAATTAGACCTATTAATTTTGAAGTTATCAAGGTCGCTCATCATGGCTCCAAATATCAGTCATCTGACTTTGCAGCTTGGGCTAATGCCGAGATCGCGCTAGTTTCAGTGGGCAAGAACAACGGCTATGGCCACCCAGCGCCAGAAACGATTTCGCTTTATGAATTAACGGGAAGCCAAGTATTTCGGACAGATCGCAACGGCGACATAGCCATAGTTGTGCGTGACTCCAAGATTCGGGTGGCGACCCATCGTTAGTCAGTGGCTCGTGACATATTGAACCCATGGCAAAGAAGTCGGCAACAGACCAAGCGCAGATAGTTCTTGCTGTCGGCAAGGAATCAGTTTTGGTTCAGCGAGTAATCGATGGCGTGGTTGCTTCGGCTCGCAAAGCTGATCCAGCCGCAATTCGCCAAGACATCTCAGCTAGCAGTGACTCTGCAGCCGGTGAATTAGCTAATACACTTTCCCCATCACTATTTGGCGAATTAACTGTCATTGTGGTGCAGGGAATTGATGGCGCGACCGATGATGTTGCCGATATTTTGATTAGCGCAATTGCAGATGTACCCGAGCACGTTCGGATAGTCATCACTCATCCAGGTGGGGTAAAAGGAAAGAAACTCCTAGACACAATTCGCAAAGGTGATGTGCTCGAGGCTGCATGTGGAGAACTAAAGGCCAAAGATTTAGAGGCCGCATTGATCGCGGAATTTCGCAGACATGAACGCAAAGCAACGACGGGTGCGATTACTGCATTACAGGCTTCAATTGGTTCAAATCTGGGTGAATTACTTGCCGCAGTCTCGCAACTGTGCGCTGACACCGAAGCCGATGTAATCGATGAAGTTGAAGTTTCCCAGTATTACGCAGGCGTTGTTGGCGTGATGGGTTGGGACTTAAGTGATGCAATGTGGAATGCCCAGCCGATTGAACTACTAGAAAAGTTTCGCTGGGCCATGACTAATGACTCGAACGCGGCAGTCCCAGCCGTTTCGGCAATTAGCGGCGGATTGCGGGCCTTGATTAAATACGCAAGTGCGCCGGCGAACATGAGTGAAAATGAATTGGCTCCACTAGTTGGCGTTCCACCTTGGAAACTTCGGTTCTTGCGAGCCCAAAAAGCAAAATGGCACCCAGATCAACTTGCAGCTGCAGCGCGCTTACTAGCTCTTGCAGACCGGTCGAGTAAAGGTACGGTTTATGACGCCGCGATTCCGGGGGGACGATCTCTTGAGAGCGCGCAAACTTTGTATCACATCGAAAAAGAGTTCATGGCAATTCGCGCCCCCAAGGTTTAGGCGCAAACAAAAAGACCGCCCGAAGGCGGCCTTTTTTAAAGATTAGATTATTTCTTAACCAAAGATGAGGCTAGTGCTGACTTGCGGTTAGCAGCCTGGTTCTTGTGAATGACACCCTTTGAAGCAGCCTTATCTAGTGCGCGAGTGGCATCACGAAGTGCAGTTGCTGCAGCAGTCTCGTCACCAGTAGCTAGTGCTTCCCGGAAACGACGAACCTTAGTCTTTAGTGCGCTGCGGACAGCCTTATTGCGATCCTGGGCAGCAGCGTTCTGCAAAATACGCTTCTTCTGCGACTTGATATTGGCCACTTTTTGCCTCTTCATTAATTGGTGTTCGAACCCCTAGAGTACCTGCGAAGTACCCGAATGCTCAAATTGCGCCCAAGTGTGGGATTATGAGCGAATGTCGAAGGCAATTAATCCCCCCACTCCGGGCGCCACAGACCCCAAAATTATTAGAAATTTCTGCATTATTGCCCATATCGACCATGGCAAGTCAACACTGGCAGATCGAATGCTGCAGATCACTGGCATTGTCGATCCGCGACACATGCGTGCGCAGTATCTAGACCGTATGGACATCGAACGCGAGCGCGGCATCACTATTAAGAGCCAAGCGGTTCGACTGCCGTTTGTTGCCGACGACAAGCAGACTTACGTTTTGAATTTAATTGATACTCCTGGCCACGTGGACTTCACTTATGAAGTTAGCCGAAGTTTGGCTGCCTGTGAAGGCGCAATTTTATTAGTTGACGCAGCCCAAGGTATTGAAGCTCAGACCTTAGCCAATCTTTATTTGGCTCTTGAGAATAATCTGACGATTATTCCAGTACTTAACAAAATTGATTTACCGGCAGCGCAGCCAGAAAAGTATGCCGCAGAAATTGCGCACATTATGGGTTGCGATCCTGACACCGTGATGAAAGTAAGTGCAAAGACAGGCATCGGCGTTGAGGAACTGCTTAACGAAGTAGTGAAACAAGTCCCAGCTCCAGTTGGCGATCCTGATGCACCGGCGCGTGCGCTAATTTTCGATTCGGTTTATGACACTTACCGCGGAGTTGTTACATACGTTCGCGTTATTGATGGACGCATCCCAGAACGAGATCGCATCAAAATGATGAGCACTAGCGAGACTCACGAAACTTTGGAAGTCGGTGTCATCTCACCCGATCCAGTTTCCTCAAAGGCTATTGGCGTTGGCGAAGTTGGCTACCTTATTACTGGTGTAAAAGATGTCAGGCAATCTCGCGTAGGTGACACTGTTACTTTGGCCGCCAGACCAGCGGTTGAATCACTTGGTGGATATCGAGATCCTGTCCCAATGGTTTTCTCGGGACTTTATCCTCTTGATGGTTCGGACTATCCAGAACTGCGCGAAGCACTAGATAAGTTGAAGTTAAATGACGCGGCTTTAGTTTATGAACCAGAAACATCTGTAGCTCTTGGCTTTGGTTTCCGCTGTGGCTTCCTGGGTCTATTGCACTTGGAAATTGTGCGAGAGCGCTTGGAGCGTGAATTTAATTTAGATCTAATTTCTACTGCGCCAAACGTGGTTTATCGCGTCGTTATGGATGATGCCAAAGAATTCATTGTTACTAACCCAAGTGAGTTCCCAGGCGGAAAAATTTCGGAAGTCTACGAACCTATGGTGCGATCCACCATCTTGACACCAAGTGAATTCGTTGGGTCGATCATGGAACTTTGCCAAACTCGTCGCGGCAACTTGCTAGGCATGGATTACCTATCCGAAGATCGGGTAGAGATGCGCTACACCTTGCCCCTAGCTGAAATTGTGTTTGATTTCTTCGACCAATTGAAATCAAAAACTCGCGGTTATGCCTCACTAGATTACGAACCAACTGGCGAACAAGCGTCTGACTTGGTAAAAGTCGACATCTTGCTCCATGGCGATCCGGTTGATGCCTTCAGCGCGATTGTGCACCGCGATAAGGCATATAACTACGGGGTAGCAATGGCTGCCAAGTTAAAGGATTTGATTCCAAGACAGCAGTTCGAGGTACCAATTCAAGCAGCAATTGGGGCTCGCATCATTGCGCGCGAAACCATTCGCGCGATTCGCAAAGATGTTTTGGCTAAATGTTATGGCGGTGACATTTCTCGTAAGCGTAAACTTTTGGAAAAGCAAAAAGAAGGCAAGAAGCGCATGAAGATGGTTGGGCGAGTAGAAGTTCCGCAAGAAGCCTTTATTGCTGCGCTTTCTACTGATGACAGTGTGGCTAAGGCAAAGGCGAAATAATGCAACCTACGGTAATTTCACTAAATGTTGTGAACGCAATCATTCCGGATGTTGGCGGCGGAGTCGGAGTAACTGCAATCGATAAGCGCGCAGTTACTGATACGCGCGGCGTAACCACTGCTGGCATAGCTGGGGATCAAAGATCTGATATTCCAAACCATGGCATGCCAATGCAAGCCGTTTATGCCTATGCTCGCGAAGACTACGAATGGTGGGAAGCCGAATTAGGGATGTCACTAAGCGCAGGTAAGTTCGGTGAAAACTTAACGACCGTCGGCATTGATGTTACTAATGCCGTAATTGGTCAGACTTGGCGCATTGGCACGACATTACTTCAAGTAACTGGACCACGAATTCCATGTGGCACCTTTAGTCGCTGGATGAACATTGATAAATGGGTTAAACGATTTATGGATGAAGGTATGCCAGGAACTTACTTTTTGGTTCTCGAGGCTGGCGAGATTACCGCTGGAGATGAAATCAAGATTGAATCCACGCCAGAACACGGTGTAACCGTAAGTGATGTTTACCAATTGGTAGCTGGGGATCGCGATCCAGATCGCTTGGCACGAGTAGTGGCTTGTCCAGATCTTCCCGCTGAAATGCAGCAACGAGTCGCTGGGTTCATTAAATAGCGCATGCGAACATTAAGCGCATACGTTCACATTCCATTTTGTGCTTCCAGATGTGGGTACTGCGACTTCAACACCTATACCGCTGCCGAACTTCAGCGCGACGGTACTTCGATAACTGCGCAAACTTATCCTGATCGCGTTATTGCTGAAGTTAATTGGTTACGTCAAAATAATGATGACAACCGAGAAATCAGCACAGTATTTTTCGGTGGCGGCACTCCAACAATGATTGCTGCTAACAACTTGGTGCGAATTTTGGATTCCTTAAAACAAACTTATGGTCTAGCTAAGGACGCGGAAGTTACTACTGAGGCAAATCCAGACTCGGTAACTAAGCAGGATTTAGAAACGCTAGTAGCAGGCGGGTTCACTCGCATTTCATTTGGACATCAAAGTAGCGCAGCGAATGTACTGGCTTTACTTGAACGCACTCACACACCAGGGCGAACTTGGGAAGCAATTCGCGATGCGCGCGCAGTTGGCTTTGAACATGTCAGCGTGGATTTGATTTATGGCACGCCTGGTGAAACAGACGAAGACTTAAGTGCCACCCTTGCCGAAGTTTCCCAAGCATATGTTGATCATGTAAGCGCCTATTCATTAATCGTGGAACCGGGTACGCGCTTAGCTGCGCGCGTTGCCCGCGGGGAAGTCGCATCGCCAAGTGATGATGTGGCAGCACATCGCTATGGAATCATCGAGGAACAATTAACTCAACTAGGTATGACTTGGTATGAAGTCAGTAACTGGGCAAAGCCAAATGGCGAATGCCGCCACAATATTGCGTATTGGCGCAATCAAGATTGGCTGGGAATTGGCCCAGGCGCGCACGCTCACACAAATGGTGTGCGTTCTTGGAATTTGAAGCATCCTGCTGCTTGGGCAGGGCGAATTGATGACGAACTTTCTGCTGCTGCCGATAGCGAAACTTTGACTGCAGAAGAAATGCAACATGAAGAGATTATGTTGCGGTTACGGTTACGCGAAGGTTTGCCGTTAACTGCGCTTGCCGATTCCGGACTAGCGCAAGCCAAGCTTGCAGTTTCGCAGGGTTTGCTAGAGCCCGAGAGTTTTGACCAAGGAACAGCAGTCCTTACGTTTCAAGGGCGATTATTAGCCGATGGCTTAGTCGCGCGCCTGTGGGCCTAACCGAGGTTAGACTGGCACTCGATACTTGTGAGTGCTAGGAGACGCGATGGAAGACCGTAAATTAGCGGTTTTACGTGCCATTGTGGACGACTATGTCCAAACTCACGAACCAGTGGGTTCTAAGGCGTTAGCCGACCGACACTCATTAGGTGTTTCTTCGGCCACGATTCGAAACGACATGTCAGCTCTGGAAGAAGAGGGCTACATCAGCGCGCCACACACCAGTGCCGGTCGAATTCCAACCGATAAGGGCTATCGCTTATTCGTTGACAAACTTAATTCCATTAAGCCAATGTCTCAGCCAGAGCGTAAGGCCATTCAAACTTTTCTAGATCAAGCTGTGGACTTAGACGATGTAATGAATCGCACCGTGCGCTTACTGTCGCAACTAACTAAGCAAGTTGCGTTAGTTCAGTACCCATCACTTGGTCGAAGCGCAGTTAGACACATTGAGTTAGTAAGTTCTGGTGGCAGTAAATTACTGCTCATCATGATTGCTGACACAGGCAGAATTGAACAACGCAGTGTTGACATGATGAACAAAGTGTCGGATGACTTTTTACATGACTTGCGTACCCGATTAAATGTTGCACTTGACGGTCAACTATTTACTGATGTACCTGATCGCTTGAGTGGGTTAGCCGACCACTTTGCCCCAGAATTCAAGCCAGCAGTTAATACCGTGGTTGCGACAATTTTAGATGCAGTTGTTTCCCAGCACGAAGATCGTGTGGTTGTAGGTGGAACTTCTAACTTGGCTCGAGTAGGCGAGGACTTCACTTCGACCGTTGGTCCAGTACTTGAAGCCCTCGAAGAGCATGTTGTATTACTTCGCTTGTTCGGTGAAGCCGCAGCACCTGATTCCTTAACCGTTCGAATTGGTCACGAGAATCCAGTAGAAGAATTGCAGCGCGCTTCGTTAGTAACAGTTGGCTATGGCTCTGGTGACCAGGCACTGGCAACTATGGGAATTCTTGGACCGACTCGAATGGACTACGCCGGTTCTATGGGCGCAGTGCGCGCGGTAGCTCGCTACGTTGGCCAGATTTTGCAGGATCAGTAACCATGGCTGATTACTACAAAATTTTGGGCGTAAGTCACGATGCCACTGCTGAGGAAATCAAGCGGGCCTACCGAAAGCTGGCTCGCGAACTACATCCGGACGTTAATCCTGGCGCCGAAGCTGGCGAAAAATTTAAAGACGTGACTGCGGCATACGAAGTATTGTCTGATCCGCAAAAACGCGAGATGTTTGATTTAGGTGGCGATCCATTTTCATCTGGTGGTGGGTTTAACTCGGCTGCAGGCTTTGGCTTCGGTGACATAGTTGATGCGTTTTTCGGCGGCGGCGGTCAGCGTGGTCCTCGTTCGCGCAAACGTCGTGGTCAAGATGCCCTGATTCGCTTGCAAGTCACTTTAGAAGAAGCCGCATTCGGCACGACTCGGGAGTTTGCAGTCGACACTGCAGTTGTTTGTACTTCATGCACGGGCGTTGGCACTACATCTGGCGCGGCAATTATTGACTGCTCAATGTGCGCTGGCCGCGGCGAAGTGCAATCCGTGCAGAAATCATTCTTGGGTCAAGTTATGACTTCGCGACAGTGTCCGCAATGTCAAGGTTTTGGTACCTTGAATCCCCATCCTTGTGCTGAATGCGCTGGCGATGGCCGAGTGCGAACCCGCAGCACTATGTCAGTTCAAATTCCACCAGGTGTTGAAGGTGGCACTCGCATTCAAATGACTGGGCAAGGCGAAGTGGGACCAGGTGGCGGACCGGCTGGCGACTTGTATGTTGAATTGATTGAAATTCCACATCCAGTATTCCAACGACGTGGCGATCAACTGCATGCGACTATGTCGATGCCAATGACAGCAGCAGCACTTGGCGCAACTATGGAGCTTGAAACTCTCGATGGCATGGCACCGATTCACGTCAAGGCTGGCACTCAATCAGGTGCAACTGTAACGCTGCGCGGACAAGGTATGCCTAGATTGCGCACTTCAGGTCGCGGCGACTTGGTTGTGCACTTAGAAATTTTGACACCAACTCAATTGGATGCTGCGCAAGAAGATCTGTTACGCCAACTTTCGGTTATGCGAGGCGAAGAAACTCCAACTGGACAATTACACGAACAGGCTTCCAGTTTGTTTGGAAAATTAAAGGATGCGTTTACCGCCAGATGACAGCAGCTGAATTCCTGGTTACCCCAGGCGAAATAACTAAAGACACAAAATCTTTTACGCTTTCGGGTGACGAAGGACGACATGCAGCGACCGTTAAGCGTATGCGCGCGGGCGAAGTCATTAATTTATGTGACGGACAAGGCACCAGAGCTTTTGCAACCGTCACCAAAGTTCATAAAGCCAGTCTGGACTTAACAATTGATCGCGTAACTTTTGAAGAAGCGCCGGAGCCTAGATTTGTTGTGGTTCAAGCATTAGCAAAAGGTGAACGTGCGGAGTTGGCCGTTGAGATGCTTACCGAAGTCGGTGCTGATGCGATCATCCCTTGGAAGGCTGAGCACGCGATTGGCAAATGGGACTCAATCGATAAAGGGTTAGAAAAGTGGCGTCGAACTTCTCGGGAATCTGCAAAGCAATCTCGTCGGGCTTGGATTCCAGAAATCTCACAACTACATACAACTGAACAAGTTTGTGAACTTATGTCGCAAGCCCAAAGCGTTTTTGTATTACATGAAAGTGCTGACCAGGCATTGGCAGCTTGTGCGATTAGAGAGCAAGGAACCATCATTATTGTGGTCGGCCCAGAAGGCGGAATTTCCCCAGATGAACTTGCAGCATTTACCGCTGCGGGCGCACGCGTTGTTCACATGGGCGCCAGTGTGATGCGAACTTCAACAGCTGGCGCGATTGCTGTTGGTGGCTTACTTATGCGTAGTCAGCGTTGGTCTTAGGAATCGAAATGAATGACTGTCTTTTTTGCAAAATTGCTGCATCAGAAATTCCGGTCCAAATAGTTTTGGAAACCGAAAGTGCACTTGCATTTCGTGACATCGACCCACAAGCCCCAACTCATGTACTGGTGATTCCGCGCAAACATTTCGCCGATGCCCAAGAGATCGCACAACATGACCCGAAACTGGCTGGCGAACTGCTCGCACTAGCTGCTCAAGTCGCCGAGCAAGAGGGCCTAACTAACGGATACCGAATTGTTACCAACACAGGTAGTGATGGCGGACAGTCCGTAGGACATGTGCATTTCCACGTTCTAGGTGGCCGTAGCCTGACTTGGCCGCCGGGCTAGTACCAAAAACAGCCATATCAGCAACGTAAATAGTGCAATAGAATTAGGACAAATGACAGTCTCTCCTTCGCCGTCCCACACAGTTGTGGTGATACCCACATCCACACCGATGGTGTCTGTAACTGGCGCTCGTGATGAGCTAGTTCGAGTTATCGAAAAGTCATTCCCAGATTGCGTGATTTTGGTGCGGGGAAATGAAGTAACTCTCGATGGTCCAAAATCAAGTGTTGCCTTAATTGAAACTTTGCTAGCCGAAATGCTGGTTGTCTTGCGAACCGGACAAGGACTGACTCCTGAGTCAGTGGAACGATCAATTTCAATGTTGCGTTCAGATGTTCGTCCGGCGGATGTCCTAACTGCAAATATTCTCTCGAGCCGTGGCCGAACTATTAGAGCCAAGACTTTGAACCAAAAGCGTTACGTCGATGCCATTGATGAAAACACAGTGGTATTTGGAATTGGACCTGCTGGAACTGGAAAAACTTATCTGGCAGTAGCTAAAGGCGTTCAAGCGCTGCAAAGTAAACAAGTCTCGCGAATCATTTTGACGCGGCCAGCTGTTGAAGCAGGCGAGCGACTTGGCTTCTTGCCGGGAACTTTGAGTGAGAAAATCGATCCTTACTTACGTCCGCTTTATGACGCGTTACATGACATGGTTGATCCTGATTCAATACCACGACTTATGACCAGCGGAGTTATTGAAGTTGCGCCACTTGCCTATATGCGTGGTCGCACTTTGAACGATGCCTTCATCATTTTGGATGAAGCCCAGAACACCTCGGCTGAACAAATGAAAATGTTTTTGACTCGACTGGGATTTGGTTCCACGATGGTTATTACTGGAGATGTCACTCAAATTGATTTACCAAGTGGGACTACAAGTGGGCTACGAGTGGTTCGTGACATTCTCGAAGACATCGATGATGTTGCATTTTGCGAGCTGACTTCAACTGATGTCGTGCGACACAAACTGGTTGGACAGATCGTTGATGCTTATGGTCGCTACGAAGAAAAACGAGCGGCCCAAGATCCCCGCATTGAACGCAGGAATTCTTAACTATGTCTGTGGATGTTAATAACGAGTCGGAACACGAAGTTAATGAGTTAGAGATTTCTTCGCAAGCACAATTTGTATTGCGCAGTTTGCACATTAACCCGGCTGCCGAACTTTCTATTTTGTTAGTCGATGAAGTTGCGATGGCTGCTTTGCATGAGAAATTTATGGATGAACCAGGCTCTACTGATGTTTTGAGTTTCCCGATGGACGAGTTGCGAGCTGGAACCAGTGAGCGCCAGAGCGACGAAGGCGTATTGGGTGACGTTGTACTTTGTCCCACAGTTGCCCAGCGCCAAGGCGAGCAAGCTGGACACTCAATGGAAGTGGAATTGCGCTTGCTACTTACGCATGGCATTTTGCACTTATTAGGTCATGATCATGCGGAACCTGAAGAGCACAAGGTCATGTTTGGTTTGCAGGCACAACTACTGGCCCAATGGGAAGGCGAGCGTAACGCTCGTGGCTTGTCTTGAGCCATAATTCACTCTTATTACTAATTGCCTTAGTAATGGTTTTGTTTGCAGCAGTTTTTGTAGCTACTGAAACAGCACTTGCTCGCGTAAGTAAAGCAACGGTAGAACAACTGCGCAAAGACGGAAACAAGCGAGCTGCCCGGTTGAGTAAATTACTTGACGACAGGGCAAAGTATGTAAACTCGTTGCTGTTTGCCCACTTAACACTTTCCACAATTGCAGTAGTACTAGTGACTACCGCATCGTTGGGAATTTTTGTCGACAACAACGCCGCGCTTGTTTCGTCTTCAGTAATTATGGTTTTGGTTGGCTACATTCTGCTTGGCGTAGCGCCACAGACTTTAGGGCGACAAAAATCAGATCAAATATCCTTGTCTACGGTTCGTCTCACCAGAATGGTGACAGTTGTTTTTGGTCCACTCACACGCCTTTTCATCCTGATCGGTAATGCCATCACACCAGGACAAGGTTTCCGCGAAGGCCCATTTTCGACGCAAGCCGAATTGCGCGAACTTGTTGACATGGCTGGAGCGGACTCAGTCATTGAAGATGACGAGCGACAAATGATTCATTCCGTATTTGAATTAGGTGACACGATCGCTCGAGAAGTTATGGTGCCACGAACTGAGATGGTGTGGATTGAAACCCACAAGACGTTACGCCAGGCAATGTCACTAGGGCTGCGGTCAGGTTATTCGCGCATCCCAGTGGTGGGCGAGGGAATTGACGACATTGTTGGCGTGGTTTACATCAAGGACATAGCACGCCGAGTTTTTGAACATCAAGAGTCGCAATCTACTGAACGAGTTTCAGATTTAATGCGACCAGCATTCATGGTTCCCGATAGTCGAAGTGTTGATGAGCTTTTACGAGACATGCAAAGCGCCCGGACTCACCTGGCAGTTTTGGTAGATGAGTACGGCGGCACTGCGGGCTTAGTAACTATTGAAGATGTATTGGAAGAAATTGTTGGCGAAATTGCTGATGAACATGATGTGCTTGGTCCCGATGTCGAAGAGTTAGCCAATGGCGAATATCGGGTTAGTTCAAGACTTCACGTTGATGACTTAGCTGAATTACTTGAATTAGAAATAGATGATGAAGGCGTGGATACTGTTGGTGGCCTGATGGCAAAACGCTTGGGGATCGTGCCAATCCCAGGTGCAAGTGTTGACATCGAAAGCTGGAAATTAACTGCCGAATCAACAGCGGGACGCCGTCATCGCATTGACACGGTACTGATCTCACGTGATTCGTTTATTTCGGAGGACTCCTACGTTGAGTAATTGGACGCCCGAGGATGACAAGTTAGTAACACTTGCAAAGGGAGCTCGCAGCCGAGTGCAAGCAGAATCTGGCGCAGCTTTGCGTGATGAAACCGGACGCACTTACGCTAGCGCCCAAGTGTCTGTTGGTCACTTAGTTCTGTCTGCGGTTGAAGTTGTAGTCGCTCAGGCTGTGGCATCGGGTTCAACGGGCATTGAAGCAATAGTTCTTTGTGCTGGATCTGGATTTAGTCCTTCGGATATTGCATTAGTTAAGGAATTTGCCGGAACTGGCGTGCCACTTCACCATGTAACTGATGCAGGCGACATTACCGATTCGTACTTAACGTGAAAAATTATGCGCTTAAAGCCCAGGAGGTAAACCATGCGTAGTGGATTTGCCTGCATAGTTGGTAGGCCCAATGTTGGAAAATCAACGCTTACAAATGCGCTCGTTGGACAAAAGGTGGCGATAACTTCAGATCGACCACAAACGACTCGCCATACTATTCGCGGCATTGTGACACGCCCTGATGGCCAACTTGTTTTGATTGATACTCCCGGCGTTCATAAACCAAAAACACTACTTGGCGAACGCCTTAATGCTTTAGTTGCAGACACCTGGTCAGAAGTAGATGTTGTTGTGATGTGTTTTCCAGCAAACGAAGCCATTGGCCCAGGAGATCGATTCATAGCCGAACAAATTGCAGCCATCCCACGGGTACGCAAAGTGGCAGTTGTAACGAAAACAGATACTGCAAGTAAGCAGGCCATTGGCGAGCAGTTGCTTGCGGTACAAACTCTCGGTACTGAATTGGGAATTGATTGGGCGGAATTAGTCCCCGTTTCAGCAGTGCGTGATGACCAAGTGGACTTGTTAAGTGACTTGCTGTTGAACATGTTGCCGGAAGGTCACGCTCTTTATCCAGATGGTGAACTTACCGACGAGCCTGAACTAATCATGATTGCTGAGTTGATTCGCGAAGCTGCGCTTGAGGGCGTCCATGATGAATTGCCGCACTCGATTGCAGTGGTAATCGACGAGATGGCCCTTCGCGCAGATCGAGCTGAGGATAAGCCACTGATGGATATTTATGCTTTGGTATATGTTGAGCGCGAAAGTCAAAAACATATTGTTATCGGCAAAGGTGGAATTCGCTTAAAGGAAGTTGGTACCCAAGCGCGCCTTGCGATCAGCAAGATGCTCGGCGTTCCGGTCTATCTAGATATCCGAGTAAAGATAGCTAAAGACTGGCAGCGCGACCCAAAGCAGCTTTCCCGACTTGGGTTTTAACCAAAGTTATTCCGTAGCTATTTCAGCTCGTTCGATTTCTGCTAATTCCGGAATTAATTCGTAGCGTTTGCCGTAGGTATCGATTACTGCCACCAAAGCTGCGGCTAATGGAACGGAAATAATCGCACCAACTGCGCCAAATAAATTTGCAAATAAAATAACCGAGCCGAAAGCAATTGCTGGATGGATGTTCATAGTCAATCTACTAACTCGTGGCGCCAGTAAGTAGTTTTCAATCTGCTGGTAAATAGCAGCAAAAATCACAATGTAAAGAGCATCCATTGGATCATTGAACAAAGCAAAAAGGGTTGGAATCAAAATTCCCAAGTAGGTACCAATTGTTGGGATGAACTGACTGGTGATACCAGTTATCAAACCCATCGGTAGCCAGTAGGGAATTCCGATCGCGGCAAAAAAGATTGAGTGCGCAGTTGCGGAAACCAAGGCAAGGAATACTTTGGAAACTACAAAGCCACCGGTTTTAGCTACTGCGATGTCCCAAGTTGTTACAACAACTTTTTGAGACGAGGGCTTAAGCCAGGACGCAATCAGACGCCTAATTTTTGGGCCATCGGCGGCAAAGTAAAAAGCAAAGAGCATGAAAGTTAAAAGCTGAAACAAACCACCGACTAGTGCAGAGACTACGCCGACGATTCCGCCCGCAAAACTTCCAGCCCAATTCGCAATTTGGCTAGGAGTTACATTTAGCTGATCAATTATTGTCTTGGGATCAAGATTTAACGCAAAAGTCTTATTCAGCCAATCAACTATGTCTGTTACTAGATTAGGAAATGCAGACACCAAAGAGGCGGCCTGCGAGAACAAGACACTGCCAAACAGCGCAATAAACGCAATGGCGAAAGCAATTACCCCAAAAAGCACCAAGCCAGTGGCTAAGCCACGCTTCCAACCTCGTCGCGCCAAGGCTGACACTGCTGGCTCCATAGCGATAGCAAATAGCCAAGAAAGTAGCAGCAAGAATATGAAATTGCGATTACTTTGGAATACCCAAGAGGCTAGGAGGAAGCCAACAATCCAGATCACAATCGTCCGTAGGCTGGAATTTAGCGCAGTCTTATCAAGGGCAATGTTGGAAATTTTGTCGTTGTTATTATCTGTAGCCATACCTAGACGCTACCTGATCCACGCTTTCCAGCCCCTCGTGACACCATAGGGGTATGCCTAGTTACCGTGCCGAAGCCATAGTTTTGCGCACTCACAAGTTAGGCGAAGCCGATCGCATTATTACCATGCTGACGAGAGACCGTGGAAAAATTAGAGCGGTGGCAAAAGGCGTCAGGCGCACCAAGAGCAAATTTGGAGCTCGGCTGGAACCATTTAGTCGCGTTGATTTATTGGTGTTTGAAGGTAAGAGCCTAGACATTATTACCCAAGCAGAATCCTTGAATGCTTACGGACAAGATTTGGCATTAGATTATTCGCTTTGGACTGCAGGACAGACCATGCTGGAAACTGCTGATCGCTTAACACCGGAAGATTCAATTTCAGCAGAGTCTCAATATTTGTTGTTAGTTGGCGCATTGCGAACTTTAGTAAGTGGCGAGCATGGTGCCTCACTCGTCCTTGATGCATTCTTATTGCGTTCACTGTCGATGGCAGGTTATTCGCCAACATTAGATGCCTGTGTAATTTGTGGCGTTGCCGGTGTCCAGCCGTTTTTCCACGTGGCAACAGGTGGCGCGCTGTGTGTTGAACACCGCGCGCCTGGAAGCGTGGCGCCACGACCAGAATCATTTGCTTTGATGCAGTCTCTGATGTCAGGAGATTGGGACAGCGCTGACCAGTCCGAGGCCAAGGATCGCAATGAAGTTTCCGGATTAGTGGCTGCTTACGCTCAGTGGCATTTGGAGCGAGGATTACGTTCGTTACCGTTGGTTGATCGACAAACTACCTAAACATGGCAGACTTGAAACATGTTGCTTGAACCCCCGCCGCATAGTTCCGGTGTTAAGCCACCAAAAATTCAGCCAGATCTAGTTCCCAATCACATTGCTGTTGTGATGGATGGCAACGGTCGATGGGCGAAGGAACGCGGGTTACCTAGGACTGCTGGTCATGAAGCCGGCGAAGCAAGTTTGATGGACTGTATTTATGGCTCGCTGGAGCTTGGGGTTAAGTGGCTTTCGGCTTATGCATTCTCTACCGAAAACTGGCGACGTTCGCCAGAAGAAGTTCGCTTCTTAATGAACTTCAATCGGGATGTAATTCGCCGTCGTCGGGACGAAATGAATGACATGGGGGTACGCATTCGATGGGCAGGCAGGCGGCCAAAACTCTGGCGGTCCGTGATCGAAGAATTAGAAGCCTGTGAGCAACTAACCAAAAAGAATTCCAAGTTAACCGTCACAATGTGTGTGAACTATGGCGGTCGAGCCGAAATTGTTGATGCAGTTTCAGCCATTGCCCTTGAAGTTGCAGCTGGGAGAATTGATCCAAATAAAGTCACGGAGCGAACCGTAAAGAAGTATTTGGACGAACCTGATATGCCTGATGTAGATCTATTTGTTAGGTCAAGTGGTGAGCAGAGGCTAAGTAACTTCTTGCTTTGGCAAAGTGCCTATTCCGAGTTTGTTTTCTTGCCAACACTTTGGCCAGACTTTGATCGCCGTCACCTGTGGCATGCCTGTGAAATTTACGCTTCACGTGACCGCCGATATGGGGGAGCAGCACCTAACCCGTTGCCTACGAACTAGGCCGATCTGCAGGCTTTACAAACTCCCGTGATTTCCAGCGTGTGGGAGATATCCGAAAATCCATGGTCTAGGCCGACTTGTTTTGCCCAGACTTCTAAAGCTTCCCCAACAATTTCAATTGCGTGGCCACAAGCCTTGCAAGTTAAGTGATGGTGATGGTCATCGCTACAAAGACGATATAACGATTCGCCATCCGCACCAATAATCAGATCAACATCCCGAGCTTCAAACATTTCAGTCAAGTTTCGATAAACCGTCGACAAGCCAATGGTTTCTCCGCTTGCAACAAGCAGCGCATGAATTTCTTGCGCACCCTTGAAGTTGATTTGCGAACTCAAGGCATCCACGATCGCTAGTCGTTGTTTTGTTATGCGTTGGGTAGCCATGAGTTATCCGTGCACAACATTAACGATGGCAAACATAAACAGGACACCAGCAACTGTGGCAAGCAGAGTAAGTCGCGTTGGCTTGCTGCTGTGTGCTTCTGGCAGAATGTGCGATGTTGCCAGGTAAATCAAGAAGCCAGCAAAAAGTGCCAGGTAAAGTCCAAGGACATTGTCATTTACAACTATGCGAGTCCCTAAAAATGCACCAGAGAGTCGAGCGATGCCATCTGCAATTAGTAGCATCACGGCGCGACTTTGCCACTTACCGGCTGAAATCAACATAGAAACCGTATTCAGGCCGTCAGTAAACGCATGTGCAACAACGGCAAGTGCAACTATCCAACCAAGAGCCGAGCTAACTTGAAATGCCAAACCAATTGCAAGTCCATCTAGAAATACGTGAATGACCATAGCTGACGCCGCAATGATGCCGGTGGTGTTGTGTGCGTGTTCGTGGGAATCGTCATATTGAGAAACATGCGGTTCATGCGCACCGGAATAACGCTCCAGAATATGAAGCGAAAGGAATCCCACAACGAACATGACCATAACTGCTGGCACATGTCCGACTTCCAAAGTGCTGAGATCAAAAACTTCTGGAATCAGATCGAATGCAACTAGCCCAAGTAACAAACCTGCGCTTAACCCAAGCACTAGGTGCATGCGATTGCGTGAGCGCAGCGCTAGGTAGCCACCCAAAAATGTGGCAAGTACGGTGCTCAAGGCGACTAACACAGCCATGGGAACTCCTTTAATGAGAACGTTTCTCAATAGTAAGTATATCGAGAATCATTGTCAATAAGCCTGCCCAGAAATTGGGCTTTTCCATGCTTGACTTAACGCATGGCTCAACAAAATAAACCAAAAAAACCAGCCCCTGCGGTACCTGTGGTTACGCACTCAGCGCTTCGTAAATCAGTTACTAATGCCAGTGCGCCCTTATTACTGCGAATCCATGCCTTACCTAAATTCCTAGTACCGGTTTTAATTGCAGCTCTAATGCTGCTTGGCCTGTTCTTGCAGCCTCCTTACTCTGGCGTTTCACTCACACTTGTCTGTTTGTTTATTGGTTGGTTGATGTACTTGTCTTGGCCACTGCTGGATTCACGCTCAAAGCTAATTCGCTTCATGGTCTTTGTGATTCTGGTAGCAGCAACTGCTGTGAAGTATTCCGCCTAGTACATGTTTGGCACCTTCCATGCATTGTGGACTTTCGATGTAACTGATTCCGAAAGTTGGAACATTGCAGCCCGAAAATCCTTGTCAGTTTTACAAGCCAGACCTGGCTTCATTTCTGCAAATATTTTTCATAGCGCTGATTCTCCAGAGCGATATTTAGTGCAAACTGACTGGCAAGACGTCGGTTCTTATCGTCGCGCGCTTGGATCTACTGAAGCAAAGATTGAAGTCTGGCCCTTCCTGGCTGATATGCATGATGAACCAACTGCGTTTGAAAAGCTTTTCACGATGAATTTAGATTCCGCAACGGAATATGAAACAAGTGTTAATGATGGAGTTTGATTTTATAGATCGTGCCGATGCGGGGCACAAGATGGTAGATATTTTCAAGTCTGAGATTTCTAACTTCGATGTTTTGATCGTGGTATTGCCTTCGGCAGCTGAAATCGCTTTAGCATTTGTAACTGAAACTACAACTCCGATGCGTGATTTAGTTATAGGCAGATCCGCTCGCGATGTTGTGATTCCTAGAATTGATAATGTGACGGGCTTAAATGTCGCAGTAGTTGACGATGGTGTCGAGTCTGGAACAACTGCTATGGCAATTGGTGCCATGCTCCGGGCTGGATCTGTCGCATCCGCAACTTTAATTGTTCCAGTTTGCCCTAAATCAGCGGTGCCAAATTTGCTAGCTGTGTACGACACGATTCACGCTGTTGTCTCGCCGGATACCCCGCAATCACTTTCTTGGCACTACAAAGTTAACTAGCATCACTTAATGTAGCAAGTGTGGCTTTGCCTTCCTTGGTGATGCTGTAGCTGAAATTAATTTCGCCAATCGGCTCGTCGTCAGAGACCATTACACTTTTTGCGATTCGCCCTTGGGAATCCAGAGTGTACGTAGTTACATATACCGACAAATCAATCGTGTTCGTGATAACGAAAACTCCAGGTGCATTGCTAATTACCGAACCCTGATCAACGCCTCCAGAAATCAAGCCATCTAGTTCAGCGAGGGAACGAGCAGGCATCATCGAAGATTCATCGATTTCATATACCGAATCATTCGTTACGTCCTCACTCGCGAATACTTTCGACTTTGGGTCCTGTACGGCTATTTGTACGAGGGTGCCATCGATATCGAACCAAAGTTCCGTAAGCCCAGATTCTGCTGAACTTGCTTGCGATGCCAAAAGTGCTTGACGATAAGCAGCCTCGGCATCAGCCTGAATAAAGTTTGGACTTGGCGTAGTTTCTGGCTCTAGTGTGGGTGCGGCAATTTCGGATGTATTAGCAGCGTCGGGTGCGCCATTGGCACAACCTACAAGCACCAATGCTGCAGCACCAACGCAGATTAACTGCATCCAGCGTGCCTGACTCCTGAGGTTCATAATCTCCCTTAACTGCTTAGATTCCATCGTAACTTGGTAGCCCGAAAGGTCAGGCAAGCCAGATAGAATGGGGTTTCACGTTCACCGGCAACCAGTCGGATGACCTAATCGGATGTTGAGTTTCATGGACCGCGTAGATGCTGTAGTTAATTTGTCCAAACGCCGGGGTTTTGTTTTCCCAAGTAGCGAAATTTATGGTGGATCTAGATCTGCCTGGGATTACGGTCCATTGGGTGTAGAACTTAAAGAAAACGTCCGCCGGCAATGGTGGAAGGCTGTAGTCCAATCTCGCGAAGACGTTGTTGGTATAGATTCGGCGGTGATCCTTGCGCCACAAGTGTGGGCTGCTTCCGGGCACCTAGCAACCTTTACTGACCCGCTGACTGAGTGCACCTCGTGTCACAAGCGTTTCCGCGAAGATCATTTACTCGAAGAATTCGAAGAGCGTAAAGGCCGCGCACCCGAAGGTGGCTTAGCTGGAGTTCCGTGTCCAAACTGTGGCACTAAAGGCGAGTTCACCGAACCAAAAATGTTCAATGGCATGCTCTCGACAAATCTCGGTCCAGTCATTGACGAAAACTCATTGCATTACCTGCGCCCAGAAACTGCGCAAGGCATTTTTACTAACTATGCAAATGTTGCGGCGTCATCACGAAAGAAGCCGCCATTTGGAATCGGCCAGACCGGTAAATCATTTCGTAATGAAATCACGCCAGGTAATTTCATTTTCCGCACCAGGGAATTTGAACAAATGGAAATGGAATTTTTCGTTCCACCTGGTACGGATGAGCAATGGCATGAGTACTGGTTAGAAGAGCGCTGGAACTGGTACTTAGACCTTGGTCTTTCCATTGATAACTTACGACGCTTTGAACATCCAAAAGAAAAGCTTTCGCATTACTCAAAGCGAACCACAGACATCGAATACCGCTTCCAATTTGGTGGCAGTGAGTTTGCAGAACTTGAAGGTATTGCGAATCGAACTGATTTTGATCTAAAGGCACACATGGAAGCCTCAGGTAAAGATCTTTCGTTCTTTGACCAGGAGACTGGCGAGAAGTACGTGCCTTATGTAATTGAACCTGCAGCTGGATTAACCCGCGCAGTTCTAGCTTTCATGCTCGAGGCTTATGACGAAGATGAGGCACCAAACACTAAGGGTGGCGTTGATAAGCGAGTTGTAATGCGCTTTGATAAGCGTCTGGCTCCAGTTAAAGCTGCAATCTTGCCGCTTTCTCGCAACGCGGACTTGAGTCCAAAAGCCAAGGATCTGGCAACTGAACTTCGCAAGAATTGGAACATCGAGTTCGATGATGCCGGAGCAATTGGCCGAAGGTACCGACGTCAAGATGAAATCGGTACACCGTATTGCATCACAGTAGATTTCGAAACTCTTGACGATAATGCAGTAACGATTCGCGATCGCGACACAATGGAACAAGAGCGCGTAGGTCTTGATTCTGTTGCTTCGTGGTTAGGCGCACGCCTAATCGGCTGCTGATGTTTGCCGACCTTCTTTCCACAAACCCAGTCATCGAGCTTGCGCCGATGGCTGGGGTAACTAACCGTGCGTTTCGCCGAGTTTGTCGAGAGGCTTCAACGGATATCCGAATGGCTGTTGGCCAGACTGATGTAGATCACACGGTTTATGTCGCTGAAATGACAACTTCACAGGCCTTGTTAATGCGTCATCCAGAAACTTTAGACTTAGTTACTTTTGATTCGGATGAACAAACTCGTAGTGCACAACTTTATGGCGTAGACCCGGACATTGTGGGGGCAGCTGTTCGCATGTTGGTGGATGAAGACATGGCTGACCATATTGATCTAAATTTTGGCTGCCCAGTTCCAAAAGTAACTCGCAAGGGCGGTGGTAGCGCTTTACCTTGGAAGCGCGACTTGTTCACCAGCATCGTGAACTCTGCTGTTTCTAACGCTCAGGGCAAAGTGCCAGTAACTGTAAAGATGCGCGTGGGCATTGACGATGATCACATTACTTATTTGGATGCTGGTCGCATTGCCTCACAAGCCGGCGTGACGTGGGTGGCATTACATGGTCGAACCGCAGCGCAGTACTACGGCGGCAAAGCCGACTGGAACACCATCGCGCGATTAGTTGAGCACATTCCAAATACGCCAGTACTTGGCAACGGTGACATTTGGTCAGCATCAGATGCGCAACGCATGTTGGATCAAACTGGCGCACGCGGAGTGGTTATCGGCCGGGGCTGCCTTGGCCGCCCTTGGTTATTTGGCCAAATTCGCGCATCATTTTCCGGCGAACAAGTTCCAACTGAGCCAAAAGCTGGAGTCATCCTAGATTTAATGCGACGCCATGCCCAGTTGCTAGTGCAAATGCATGGTGATGAGTTCCGCGGTTGCCAAGAAATGCGCAAGCACATGGCTTGGTACTTAAAGGGAGTGGTCGCTGGTAGTGAAACTCGTGGCGCACTTTCATTGATTGCAAGTTTGGCTGAGCTGGAACTTTTACTTTCAACAGTTAATCCAGATCAAGTAATGGATGAAGAGTTAGCTAAATTGCCACGTGGTCGCACCACACCAGATCGCCGCGTTAATTTGCCAGATGGCTGGTTAAATTCGCAAACTATGTCCAGTAGCGAACAAGTAACTGTGCGCGAAGCCGAGCTGGCAGTTAGCGGTGGCTAAATGATTGGCAACTACACCGAACTTGATACGGAGCGTTGGGTCAATGAACCAAACAAGAGTGTAGAGCGAACTGAATTTGCCCGAGATCGGGCTCGAGTAATGCATAGTTCAGCGTTACGTCGTCTGGGCGTCAAGACTCAAGTTATGGAAGCTGGCCAAGAAGATTTTCCGCGCACTCGACTTACGCATTCACTTGAAGTTGCTCAAGTCGGTCGTGAGCTAGGTGCTGCACTTGGTTGCGACCCAGACTTAGTTGATACCGCTTGTCTCTCACATGACTTAGGGCATCCACCATTTGGCCACAATGGTGAAACTGCTCTCAACGAATTGGCGCAGGACATTGGGGGATTCGAAGGTAACGCGCAGTCATTTCGATTACTTACTCGGCTAGAACCTAAGGCAATCAGTCCAGCCAGTGGGCCACGTCCAAATGAAACAATTGGATTGAACTTAACTCGGGCATCTCTTGATGCCGCGTCCAAGTATCCATGGACAAAAAAACCAGGGGATACCAAATTTGGTGTTTATGAAGATGACGCAGATGTTTTCAATTGGGTACGAGCAGGAATTGCTCCTGATGTTTCATGTTTTGAAGCCCAAGTTATGGATTGGTCCGACGATGTTTCATATTGTGTTCACGACATCGAAGATGCAATTTATGCGGGCCATGTAAACATTGATATCTTGCAATCGGAAACTGGTCGAAGTGAAGTTGTTGAAGTTGCCCAAAATTGGTACGGCTCCGAATTTGAATCAGCTGGCCTTGACGCGGCATTAATCCGAGTCAGCTCATTGCCTAGCTGGCCAGCATCATTTGACGGGACTCTGCGCTCGCTTGGTGCCCTTAAGAATTTAACTAGCACTTTGATCGGGCGATTTTGTATCACGGCTCAACAGGCCACCCAACAGCAATTCGGTTCTGACCCGCTGACTCGTTATGCCGCGCAACTTGTGGTCCCACAAGAGGCTCGCTATGAAGTAACTGCCCTTAAGGCTTTGGCTGCCAGGTATGTTATGAATCGCGACGGAGCAGCGCAAATGTACTTCCGTCAGCGCCAACAGATCCATGATTTGGTTGGCTTTATAACCTCCGATCCAGAGCAACACCTCGATCGCTTCCACAAAGACCTTTGGTTGGCCGCCAGTTCTGCCAAAGCAAAATCCCGTGTGATTGTTGATCAAGTTGCAGCGCTCACAGACGTTAGCCTTGCGCAATGGCACCAGCGCAGCTGCACGTAACATGGTGGCTGTGGCAGGCAAAATTCGCGAAGAGGATGTAACGACCGTTCGCGAGCGTGCCCGGATAGATGAAATTGTCCGCGAAACTGTCACAATCAAGGCTGCAGGTGGCGGTAGCTATAAGGGACTTTGTCCATTCCACGACGAACGCACTCCGTCATTTCACGTCACGCCTAGCAAAGGCCTGTACCACTGCTTTTCCTGCGGCGAAGGTGGCGACGTCATTACCTTTGTTCGAAAAATCGATGCGCTCTCTTTCACCGAGGCCGTTGAAAAACTCGCAGGCAAATACGGAATTACCTTGCGGTACGAAGAAGGCAGCGGATCTGGATCTGGACAACAGGGCCAGCGTGCCAGATTGATAGAAGCCCACAAAGTTGCCACCGCTTTTTACCGCACCCAACTTAGTTCACCAGATGCCGCACACGCACGAACCTTCTTAACTGAGCGCGGATTCGATCCGGAGTCTTGGGAATTATTTGGCGTGGGGTATTCACCAGCAGGCTGGGATGGTCTGAGAAATGAATTACGTGGAAAAGGGTTCACTGAAGAAGAAATGATTACCGCAGGTCTTGCAGTATCGGGGCAGCGCGGTGCATATGATCGATTCCGGGATCGAGTGATGTGGCCAATTCGTGATTCCAGCGCAGACACAATTGGCTTTGGCGCTCGTAAATTGACCGATGCCGATCAAGGTCCTAAGTATTTAAATACTCCCGAGACTCCGATTTATCGAAAGTCACAAGTTTTATATGGCATCGACTTAGCTCGCCGCGAAATGGCAAAGCAACAACAGGCCGTTGTAGTTGAGGGATACACGGATGTGATGGCTTGCCACTTAGCTGGAGTCACCACAGCAGTTGCTACCTGTGGTACGGCATTTGGTTCGGATCACGTCAAGATGTTGCGACGAATCTTGATGGATGACGACACCAAACATGCCGAAGTTGTTTTCACTTTTGATGGCGATGCCGCTGGCCGCAAAGCAGCACTAAAGGCATTCAGCGAAGATCAAAAGTTTGTTGCCTCAACGTTCGTAGCCATTGAATCTCACGGGCTTGATCCCTGCGATCTGCGACTAAAGCATGGTGATGGCGCCGTGAAAGATTTGATCTCGGCAAAAATTCCATTGTTTGAATTTGTCATTAAATCGACAATTGCAGACTTTGACTTAGACACTGCCGAGGGCAGAGTTGCCGCAATGCGAGCTGCGGCTCCAATTCTGGCGGGCATTAAAGATACCGCGCTGCGACCTGAATACATTCGGATGGTTGCTGGCTGGCTTGGTATGGACGATGCCACGATTCGAAACGAAATGAATTCAGCTGGCAAGAAAGCTGCGCCGCAGCAAACCAGAGCCCAAAGCACCGCATCTTCACAAGCTGCAAACGTAGAACGCGAGGCACTTAAGTGTGTGTTGCAAACTCCACACTTGGTTGGCACTTGGTTTGATTCACTTGAAGAAAGCGTATTCACAGTTCCTGCCGCAACTGTGGTTTATGCGGCCTGCGTTCAGGCAGGCAATCCACTGGAATTTGATTCAGCCCAAGCATGGATTGCAAAGGTTTTAGAGCAAGCAGTGGATGATGAAACTCGCTCACACATTCGTGCCATGGCAGTTGAGCCATTGCCAAATGATGAGCCTGATGCCCGATATGTGCAAGCAGTGCTGGCTCGAATTTTGGAAATGGATGCTGGACGAAGAGTTGCTGAAATTAAAGCTGCCTTAAATCGAGCTGAAGATGGAACTGATGACGTCGATCAAGCACGATTACTCAACGAGCTATTGTCGTTGGAAAGTTATCGCAGAGACATGCGTAACTTTGCAGTAGGGGATAGCTAGTGGCATGGTTTCGCAGATCTAATCCTGCACCATCGCAAATCACTTCCCAGATCGCTAAGTCTGATCGACTACTGGCTTGGGCCACCCATCGAGATGGATTTGTGGCGGTTACCACTAATTACCTGATCAGCATTGACTCAGATGAGGTTAATCGCACGCCATGGAGCCTTTCATTGCAAGCCCGGTGGGATCAGCCACAACTGACTTTGGTAACCCAGCTAGATGGCGAGCAGTCTGCGGTAACCCACACGTGGATACTAGATGAACCAGGCTCAGTGCCATTGGCGATCCGAGATCGAGTAACAGCCGCAGTATTGATAGATCGGGTACGCGAATTACCTAATGCTGGCCAAGTTCGATTTATCGCCCGTCGCAACGGGCAGGAGATCGAGTGGACCACTGTGGCAGATGACGTCGTGGCTGCAAAGAGTGCAATTGGTACAAAAGAAGTCTCAGATACCTTGCATGAACTTAAGTCTGCATTTGGCATCTAGGCCGTTTCGCCACAGCGCCTGCATTTTGTTAAGATTAGCGAGTTAATCCCCTGTAGCTCAATTGGCAGAGCACTCGACTGTTAATCGAGTGGTTATTGGTTCGAGTCCAATCGGGGGAGCAGATAAAAATGCCGGCCAAATGTGGTCGGCATTTCAGTTACCAGCGTGCTTCAGCCCGCTGCAATCCCGAGGGGCCAGGGCGATTTAGGATCGCGCTCTTCATTTGCTTAAAGTTGGCAAGATATTGTGCATAGATTTTTGGGCTGGTTGTGAATGTCAAAATTTCATCGTTCCAACGCAGCCCTGGCGAAGTGATGTTTGGCGTTCCTGAAATCACAATTTGTTGGTGCGACTGCTTTCCAGATTTGCCGTACATTCCATCAATGGCAATATATTTTTGATGGGAGTACCACTTGGAATTCGTTCGATCTAGATCGGCTTCCAGTTTTGCTCGATTATCCGCCTTATCGAGTGCGGTTATCTTCAGCGGAGTAGAAACGCACATGTCGAGTGTGCCACCCGAAGCTTTGCTCTTATATTTAAACCAGCAATACCCGCCAGCCTTATTTATCGTTGGAATTGCTCCTTGCAGGGAGCCGTTTTTACAAATCTTGGCAGCGACCATTCGATTTTTTGTGGAGTCCCACGTGAGACCTGGCGAAGTTAGCGGGTTATATTTACCGTTAGCTTTGTAAGGTCTGGTAGATAGGCAATCAGCAACACCCCACGAGCTTGGCTTGTCTCCATTTGGGATATATCCATATTTTCCAGTCTTGGTATTCAAGGCCTTAATACGCTGATCCATATCGGTATAGATGATGTGAACATTGCAGCCACCATTCTTACCCTTGGAATTAAAAGCCTTACGCCACAGATCCATAGCTGGAGCATTTCTGGTGAATACAAACATATTCACATAAATTTCGGTGCGTTTAGTTTTGTTACCTTCTTTGTAAATGCATTTAATGTCACGCAACATAGTTAAGACATCATCCGCGCCAGACTTTGGATAAACGTAGTAAGAAGTGGTCTTGCTATTTGTTGTCAATTGCCGGTACGCGCTTGCTTTAACGCCACCACGTGCAGCAGTAGCCAAATCCACGTAATAGCGACTCATGGATGCAAATAGCTTCGTATCGTTAACTACTACTGAGGCATTGTTGAATCCTCGTTTTGCTTGCTCGTAAGTTGGATTTACTGAAGAGATTCCAACTATGTTCTTTGCTCCGTTTGCCTCAGTGATCATGAAGAATTTAGAGTGCAATGCAGGATATTCACCTTCGGAATCAGGATCAGGAAAAACTACTCCTGCGGGTGGAGCGGGCGTTAAGCAACCAGAGTCACATGATGCTAGCCAACTGCCAGGGTTTAGTGAAGCATTAGCCGTTAGATCGGTAATAGTGCTTCCGAGGGCGGCTCGCAGGGTATTAACTGAGTTGAATGAAGACGATGCGCGCTTAGTAGCGTGACTATTTACTAGCACTCGGACATTTACCCCACGCTTGTGAGCTTCGATCAGGTGATTAACCATGTTGTCATCTGTGAATGAAAACCATGACATTGCAATTGTTGAATTAGCTGGCGCGCAGTCGATCATGTCGATCATTCGATTTGTAATAGCGAAGCGGGAGTTGGTCAACTGATTGTCCCGCGATGAACTTGCCAGTGGGTTATTAAAGATAGTTTCGGTTTTTGGAACCCACCCACCACAGGCTGGTGCAGCACTAACATTAACAATTACAGTTGCCGACGCGGTCTGGCCATAGCTATCAGTTACGGAAATTGTAAATTTTGCTAAAGAAAAATTCGCATCCGCTGGGTTTTGGAATCCAGCCTCAGGGGTAAAGATTGCCGTATTTATTAAATCTGCATCAAAAGCCACAGTTCCATGAACAGGTGACGTGTTACTCACATCATATGTCAGAGATTCATAACCACCTTGACATCCACCAGCACGTATTACGTCATACTCGAGCGGAACTGTCACTGGTAGATCAACCAAGGTTGCGACATTAAAACTCTGGCACGTAGGTGGTGCAACTGAACGAACACTTACGGGAATAGTTACGCTGTTGGAGTCAATGAATTCGTACCTGACGTCGACAGGATCAATGTATGCAGTAGTTGCAACCAGCTCGATTGTCGAATCAATTTCAGCTAACGTTGTTGAGACTGTTAACGTGCCACTAGAAATAGTTGCTGTTATGCCAGATGGGTTATTGCCGACAGAATATCTGGTGGATACCGACGTAGATGAAGTTACCTCAAATGGTGCAGGACTAAAAGTTGGACTTGGATTCGCCGTAGGGTTCAGCGATGCTTGAACCGTAGGTCCTGGTGTCGGAATTATTGCTGGGTTGCAGAGAGTGAGTGCTGCTATGGAGTAAGTCTTAGCAACACCAGAATTGATGAGTTTGATCGTCGTCGCACTTGGGTCCGTACACACTGGCCCATATGGTCCAGTTCGGACCAAGTTCGCGGCACTGGCATTGCTGGCTGACTTAGCCATGGCAGGGGATTTTACGGTTTCCGTTACCACTGTGGCCGTCATTGCTACAGCCAACAGTGCGGTAAACACACGCCGCTTGCCAGTAAACATCGCACTCCGCATTAATCAATTCCCCCGCTTATAGATCAATCGTAACTGAGAAAAATCGGACATTGACCGGACAAAGGCCAATAGAGAATCCGATTTGTGCGAATCTTGGTCAATTTCTAGGTGCTAATTCAATATGTGGTCCAAATTGGCAACTTATGATGAATAAATGCGTCGAACGGTGGGAATTTTAATAGGGCTACTAATGTGCTCACTTCCCGTTTCGGCACCCACAAGCTTCGCTTCTGAAGTTGTTGCAAATAAGTACCGATCCTGCAGCTACCCCAAGGGAAAGCCAGGAGTCTATAAGCCGAATGCCAAATCCTGGAAAGCACAGGGTCTCACTCAGGCAGTTAAAGGAATCGACATTTCCGTTTGGCAACACCCTGGTGACCAGACAATAGATTTTGCAAAACTTAAAACCGAATATGACCTTTCTTTCGTAATCATCAAGGCTTCTGATGGCGGCACTCGCGGAAATAGCAATGCGAAGAAGTGGTTTCCCATTGATAGCGAAGCCGCTAAGGCCCAAGGTTTGATTGTTGGCGCCTATCACTATGCGCGGCCGGGAAGTCTGGATCTAAACACTGTTAAAGATGCCAAGCTGCAGGCCAAGCAAGCAGTGGAGCAGTCGGGCGGAGCGAAAATTGGAGACTTGCCGTTAACACTAGATTTGGAGGAGTTGCCTTGCGGTTGGACCATTAATCGCCTTGCCAACTGGACCAAAGCATTTTTAGCGGAAGTTGAAAGTTTGACCGGGCGAACCCCGATGATTTATGCCAATGGCACATTTATCCAAAGGTTAGAAGACGCCGATGCAAGTGATCTTTCCCGTTACCCACTTTGGTTAGCCAAGTGGGGACCAAAGTTAGGAACAGATCCCAAGGAAACTCGAATCTGGAATAACAACTGGACGATCTGGCAATTCACTGCAGATGGCAAAGTTACAGCGGTGCCATCGAGTAGCACTGACTTAAATGTATTTAATGGAACAAAAGCGCAATTCGACGAATTCGTCAGCCGTTAGGCAAACGCAGCTTCCAACGCAACTTCAACCATTGCTTTAAATCCAGTTTCACGCTCTTTCGAGGAAGTTTTTTCGTGCGTCCGGATCATGTCACTTACTGTGCAGATCGCTAGCGCGCGACGGCCATACTTAGCTGCAATTGTGTAAAGCCCACTTGCTTCCATTTCCACGCCAAGTACGCCATGAGCTTCGAGAACATCTAGCGCGTTGCTGTCGTCATAAAACAAATCCATCGAAGCAATGCCGCCTACGTGGTAAGTAACGCCATGAGCTTGCGCCGCATCCACAGCTGCTTTCAATAAGCCATAGTCTGCGATCGGAGCAAAATCCAGTCCGCCAGTTGCGCGTCGGTTAGTTCCTGAATCCGAAGAAGCTGCCATGCCGATGATGACATCACGCAGCTGAGTTTTACCTAGGCCACCACAAGTTCCAATGCGAATTGCAGTTTGTACGTCAAAATCTTTAAATAGTTCCGTGACATAAATCGAAATCGATGGAATACCCATTCCGGTGCCTTGAACTGAAACTCGGTTACCTTTGTAGGTACCGGTGTAGCCAAACATGTTTCGAACGTTGTTGTACTGAACTGCATTTTCCAACATGTTTTCTGCTACCCATTTAGCGCGTAATGGGTCACCAGGTAGCAGGATAGTTTCAGCAATGTCGCCTTTGTTGGCTCCGATATGTACAGTCATACCCCTAATCTACTTGGCGCTTGGATTAAGGTTGCGATACATCCCAAATTCAGGAGTACGCCAGTGGCAGCCCAGCATGCAATCTTTAATGCCCGAATTAATACTCAAGATCCAACTGCGCCACAAGCCGCCGCCATTGCCTGGGATGGCGACCAGATTGTTGCCGTTGGCTCAGATGACCAAGTGCGTGAGGCCTGTGATGGCAATACCCAAACTATTGATGCCCACGGCGCAGCAATCACGCCTGGAATCGTCGATGGGCACCAACACTTATTTCATGGCGCAGAGTTTGCTCAAGGTTTAGATCTTGATCGCGTAGCCAACCTGACAGACTTGCGCGCCGCAATTGCAGCAGAGCGTAAACGCATTGGCCCTGGTAACTGGTTAATGGGTTTTGCCCTTGAGTACTCGGCAATCGGTGGCAAGTACCACCACTCGTTACTTGATGACGCCGCTGGCGATGGCCCAATGTTTTTATACACCCTTGACGTTCACACCGGAATGGTAAATGCCGAAGCCATGAGAATTGCTGGGTTAACTGGTCCAATGCGAGTTGCAGACAACTCAGTTGTAGTCGTTGATGAAAACGAAAAGCCAACCGGCGAGCTGCAAGAGATGGCTGCTATGCAAATTGTGCTAAAGCACGTACCAGTAGCAACAAAATCTGATCGCATGGATTGGTATGCCGAAGCGATTCGTCGACAAAATGCCGTTGGAATTACTGAAGTACACCTCATGGATGGCAACGTTGAAACAGTTGGCGTTATGCGCGAACTTGAAGAACAGTCAGACTTAAAGTTACGCATCCTGTTACATCACTTCGTTTACCCATATACAACGGTCGAAGAAGTTGAAGCCATGATGCAAACCAAAAACTTAAAAGGTAAGCGCTGGCAGGCCGATGGTGTGAAGTTCATGCTCGACGGTGTTATCGATACTGGAACGGCTTGGTTGGAACATCCAGATTCGCAAGGCGCCGGCACTGAGCCAATGTGGCCAGAACTTGGTTTGTATCACAAGCGAGCTCGCGACTTTCATGATGCTGGATTCCGAATAGCCACTCATGCGATTGGCGATCGCGCCGTTCGCGAAGTCCTAGATGTTTACGAAGGACTGCCAGGTGGATCAAATGGTCGTCATCGCATCGAACACATCGAGACTTCCCCGGATCACACGGTTTCTCGGTTTAAGCCATTGCGAGTTACTGCCTCAATGCAACCAGTCCATGTGCGATGGCTTGAATATGACTTAAGCGACCCTTGGTCCCAGCGTCTTGATGCAACTCAATGCAGTCACGGTTGGCGCTCCGGCGACATCATGAGCACTGGCGCTTTGGTTGTACTGGGCTCAGATTGGCCAGTTGCACCGTTTGATCCGCGTATGGGAATGTTCGCAGCTCAAAAGCGCAGAGCGCACGATGTTGCCTATGACCAGCCCGTTGGCAAGACTCGCGCATTAACTGGCGCTGAAACTTTGACCGGTTACACCCGTAATGCTGCGATTGCTGTTGGCGCAGATAACGAACGCGGCATGCTGGCACCCGGCATGAAAGCGGATTTAGTTATGTGGCAAGAAGATCCATCAAAGGTCAATCCAAATGACGTGATTGATTTGCCAGTCTTACGCACTGTTGTTGGGGGAGAAACCGTTTACCAAGCGTGATCGGAATTCGTCGGCTGACATTTCAAAAATTTCTTCCGGCCCATCTTCTTCATCAATTTGTTGACCCACATGTTCAAAGCCAAGTGAGTTGATGATCGACATGGACGGGCCATTTGAGGCACTAACGGTGTAGCGAAGGGTTTGCACACCTGGCTGGTCAATCACCCAAGTCCACATCCCAAGCAATGCCTCTTTGCCATATCCGTTATTTCGGCATGGCTCACAAATTCCAAATCCGATTTCGATCATGCCAACTTCATCTGGTGGGGCATGAAAACTAATCGAGCCAACTACTTGTTTGGTCTCACGAAGTACGATCCAGCGAATGAACCAAACATTGGTGCTTGGATCTGCTTTAACTTGTGGCACGCGCCAACGCAACGGTCCAGAATGTTCGTGAGTTAGTTCTTTCCATGGGTTGCTAAATTCTCGATCGGTCAACAGAACCGGATTATCGGGATCTTCATGCAACATAATTAATTCCGCTATTGGAATTAAATACAGATCTAACCGTTTAGTCTCAATAACTTCCGTTGACATTTATCTACTCAGTCACCAAGTACACGGATAATTCGTATCCATACTAAATAGGAACCGGTCAATAGGCAAGCAGCAGCAATTTCGAGTTCGGGTCGGATTGGCACGTAATCACTAGATGCATCAAAAGCCGCAACAATTGAAATGTTGTTAACAAGTGCAAAGCCAACCCAAGTAAGCCACCAAGTCATAGTGTCTCTGCCAATTAAAGATTTTGCTTCATCACTGCCATTAGCTTTCAGTAGATCTTCAATTAGATTTTTTGGGAACCAAAGCGACACAACTGGAACTATCCAACTCCAAAATACCCATGTCCGATTTCTGCGGATTGCAATTGGACTACTTGCTGTTGCAGCATCGTGCAATTGTCTGAGCCAGCGACTTGAGATTATCCAGGCACCAATCATGGTGATTGGAACTATTACCGTCATGGCGTCATAAGCAGTAACTATCTTGCTTGCTTCCACTCCGGAGGCTAATTGGTCACGATAACTTTGAGCGCTAGGAATAGACGACAGTGCAACGATCCAAACTCCAGCAAGCAAAGATGAGCTAGCAGCAATCACTTGCCGTCCCATGGCATTAGCTACTGGCGGATTGTTCACGAACTCAATTCTGCCTTAGTAATTGACAATCCAGACCCTAGTCTTGCAAAATCCAGAAACGGGCGGCTCTACACTTGTACAAATACGTATCGCCAGATCGAAAGGGCACCAAAATGTCAGAGCGCGTAGAGCCAACAATCACCGTACTTAGTGGAAGCACTATTTCAGTTCCGGAAGCTGTGGCTAAACCAAACAGTATTGACGGACAAATGGAATCAGTCCTAATGGCATGGATCTCGCCGGATGAAGCAGTTGAAACTGGTATTTGGGAATGTTCACCAGGAACTTTCATTGTGCATCGCGATGGTTATGACGAAATCGCACAGATCCTCTCAGGATCAGCAACAATCACTGGCGAAGACGGAACTGTAGTTGAGCTAAAGGTTGATTCAACTATCGTCACGCCAGAAGGCTGGCGCGGAACTTGGGTTGTGCACGAGCCAATCCGCAAAATGTTCGTTATCCGTCGTTTCAAATAATTTTTAAATCAGTTAGGTAGCTGTCATGAATCCGGAAGACATCATTGGTCCAGTAGAAGGAACAAAAGTTCCGCGCTTTGCTGGCGAGTCAACATTCTCGCGGCTGCCGCGTATTGATCAGGTTTCTGATTACGACGTAGCAATACTTGGCGCACCATTTGATGGTGGCGTCTCGTATCGTCCAGGTGCTCGCTTTGGCCCAATGGCAATTCGTCAGGCATCACGACACTTACGTCCGGCATATCATCCAGATTTACAAGTTGCCCCGTTTCGAACGATTCAAGCCGTTGATGCAGGCGACATTCCTTGCAATCCATTTGATATAGATAGTGCACTTAAGCAAATCGATGACGGTGCCAGTGAATTAGTCAGTGATAGTCGCAAGCTAGTAACACTTGGTGGCGATCACACCGTCACACTTGGCTTGCTTCGTGCATTAGTTAAAGTCCATGGCCCAATTGCAATGATTCACTTTGATTCCCATCTTGATACCTGGGACAGCTACTTTGGTGCAGACCGCACTCACGGCACATTTATGCGTCGGGCATTCGAAGAAGGCTTATTAATCGAAGACAAATCACTTCACGTTGGTATTCGCGGACCACTTTACGACCAACAAGATTTGGTGAATGACAAGAAGTTTGGATTCTCAACGGTTCGGGCATCTGATTTTGATCGTATGGGAGTTGCCGAAGTTATCGGTCTTGCTCGTAAGCGCGTCGGGGATAGCCCGATGTACCTATCTATTGATATAGATGTACTTGATCCAGCATTTGCCCCAGGCACTGGAACTCCGGAAATGGGTGGGTTCACTTCACGTGAACTACTAAATATGGTTCGCGGAATGCCAAGAGAACAAATGATTGGCGCCGACATCGTTGAAGTGGCTCCAGCTTATGACCATGCGGAAATCACATCGCTTGCTGCTGCAACTTTGGCTTACGAGATCATGTCACTTATGGCATTAAACGTTACGGACAAGAAGGGTTAAGCCATGTCGCTAACTTCACCAGATGAAATGTTGCGGGTTGATCCAGATCCAATTCGCCAGGCCCGCATTGATTTAGCTGCGGCTCATCGATTAGCAGTTTTTTATGGGTTCCATGAAGGTATCGACAATCACTTCACTTTGTTAGTTCCAGGCTACGAAGATCGATTCTTCCTGGCGCCATTTGGTTTGCACTGGTCAGAAATGCAAGCCAGTGATTTCATGATTGTTGACTTGGATGGCACCGTTTATGAAGGTAGCGGCCTAGTCGAAGAAACTGCATTCTTTATTCACGCGCCAATGCATGGCAGTGCTCGAAAGCTTCGCGCTGTTCTACACACCCACATGCCTTATGCCACAGCGTTAGCAATGTTAGATGAGCCAGATCTAGTTATGGCTAGCCAAAACGCACTTGGATATCGCGATGATGTTTTCTACGACTGCGATTACAACGGACTTGCACTAGATCGATCCGAAGGTGAGCGCATGACTCGCGCGCTAGGGGATAAAACCATCCTGTTACTTCGCAATCACGGCATTGTGACCACGGGTGCAACGGTTGCCGAAGCATTCCATCATCTGTATTTCTTTGAGCGCACTGCTGAAGTTCAGGTTTTGGCGCAATCAACTGGTCAGTCAATTCGAGAAGTTCCAAAAGATATCGTGGACATGACCGTTGAGCAATTCAAAGATTCAACGCATCTTGATGGGTACAGCCGAATTGATTTGCATTTTGCGGCGCTAAAGCGAATGCTCGATCGCACCCAGCCTGACTACGCTGCTTAAGCTAACTAAAACTTGTAAATAACGTCCGCGAAATGTGGCGTGGCAAATAAGTAAAGAATTCGAAGCGGTTCGTCGCCGTAATTATTTATTTGATGCAAAGCATCGCCTGGGATGTAAACCATGGTGTCTGCTTCCACGTCGTATTCCACGTGTTCAATAGTTACTTTGCCTTTGCCACTAAGTACGTAGTAAGTCTCCGGCTGCAGATGGCGATGCGCTTCAAGGGATTCATCTTTGAACACCCGAGCTACGCCCAGAACCATGTCGGTTTCTTCGTCATCATTGACGCCTTGCAGCGCTTTCCAGGTCACTTTGCCGCGCGCAGCAACTTGATCGTCTGGCCAACCGGACCAGTCACCTTCGGATAAACGACGAACGATTGGCTCCATTGAGACTCCTACTGCAGTAGTTCTAGGGCTTTAGGTTATCGATTTTCGTCGCTCTAAGCGGTTGCGTTTTTCCAATCCCGTGCCTAGAATTGGCTTAGTTGAACATTCAACTAAGCCTTAGGAGATCGCTATGCCAGCTATTACCGCAGACACCCTGACTTTGCCCAGAGTTTTTGTTGCCCCTGGCGCGCAGCCACGTTCAGTAAAGATGATCACTAATGCACCGCAGGCATATGAAGGCGAAGGCTTCCCAGTGCGACGCGCTTTTGCTGGAATTCCTAATGCAGACCTTGATCCATTCATTCACATGGATCAAATGGGCGAAGTTGAATACTTACCGGGTGAACCAAAGGGAACACCTTGGCATCCACATCGCGGTTTTGAAACTTTCACTTACTTAATGGACGGTCGCTTCCTGCATCAAGATTCACACGGTGGTGGTGGCACTATCAAAGAAGGTGGCACTCAGTACATGACTGCCGGCGACGGCATCTTGCACATTGAAACTCCACCAGAAGATTTAGTTATGTCTGGCGGTACATTCCACGGCGTACAGCTTTGGATTAACTTGCCAAAAGAAAAGAAGCGAATTCAGCCTGCCTACCAAGACTTGCAAGGTCAAGACTCCGCAATGGTTACGACTCAAGATGGTGGCGCATTGATCCGCGTACTTGCCGGACAGATCGAAGATCATTCCGGTCCTGGAATTTCACACACCCCGATCACAATTACTCACGTGACGATTGCGCCAGGTGCGCGCGCAGAAATTCCATGGCGCAGCGATTTCAATGCTTTGGCATATGTACTTAGTGGCTCTGGAACAGTAGGACCTGCTAACAATCCAATCCAAACTGGCCAGATGGCAGTTTTGGTAAATGGTGATTTCATTTCAATTCAGGCGAATCAAATTCAAGAATCGCGCCATGATGGCCTAGACATTTTCCTAATCGGTGGCGTCGCACTTCGCGAACAGGTCTTCCAATACGGACCGTTTGTGATGAGCACTAAAGAAGAAGTGATGCAGGCCATGGAGGATTATCAAAAGGGACGCTTTGGTCACATCCCAGTTGACGCGATCATGCCGCACCGTCCTTAAACATATTCACTCGACCAACTTGTTCAAAGGACATCTATACTTTCACCATGTATGACATCGCCTTAAGTGTTAACGCCTGCGTAAGGTCCAAGACCCGCGCTGAGATTGCCTGGTTGGTTTCGCCTAATAACGGAGTGCATGCCTTGGCGCTCACTCCTGGCGGCGGCCGAATTGGCAAGATCTTCGATGGCGCATTTGATGGCGTGATGTCTGACTACTCAAATCGCAAACTTCCAACTGGCCGGCTACTAAATGTCACAGTAAATGAGTTTGAAGCCACGATCTCGGGCATCCCAACGGGCACAAACGCACAATTCCTTGTTATTCCGGCAGATCACTTCGATCCTGACACCTGGCCCGCCATGATTGACCGGATTCCGGTCGCAATCGTTGCCCATTTGGACCAAGACGAAGTTACTCGAGTCGATGTATTCGATGAGTCATCGATCGCTACCGCGGACCCTGAAACTTCTGAATTATTTGCAAAAGGGGCTACGGCCTATGAAATCCACCCTGATCGAGTAATTTCCGTGCTTTTCCCAGTAACTCGGCTAGTTGTTGCTGGCCAGGGCCCAGTTGCTGAAGCTATTGCCAACTTGGGCACCACGCTTGGTTGGAATGTCTCAGTAGTAATGCGTAACGACCTAGCTATTGGCTTGCTTGCCTCGCTCTCACCTCTTGATGCCGCAGTAATCATGGGCCATGAAGTAGAGGTTTCGAGTCGAAATCTAGGGGCAGCCCTTGAGGGAGATGCGGGATATATAGGCGCTTTAGGTTCAACACAAAAGCAACAGGATCGCGCAGATTGGCTTGCCTACCAAGAAGTAACCGACTTATCCCGAGTCCACGGGCCCGCTGGAATTGATATTGGCGCTTCTTCACCTGCTGAAATCGCAATTTCGGTAATTGCCCAGGCAATTTCCGTACTAAAGAGTAACTAGGCAATCCTCTTCAATTTGTTCACATTTTGAGATATTTCGACAATTTCGCCACCGATAACTATTTCGCCTTTCTTATTGCGACGGGCCCATTACGGTGTTAAGTTCGACCCCACACCTTCATTGGAATGAATAGGGGAGCCTTAAAAATGGCAGTTGAATCCACAGGTCAAGAACGCGGCAATCCGCGCTTCTACGCATTGATCGAAAATGCGCCAAAGACCGGCAAGAGCCCAACTATCTGGGCTTGGCCACAGATCACTGAGTTCTTAAAAGTTGCCAGCCAGCCAGTGCAAGGACCATGGCCACCACATCAAGACGTGCGCCCAGATCCAGATGCAAGCGACATGCCTGTTGCTGTTCGCGACAACAAGTAAATTTTTTAGCTTTAAAACTCTCTGACTTAACTTAAGTCACCGAAAGGAAACAAATGTATCCCTCCCGCTTTGGATATGAATTACCAAAGACTGTCGAAGAAGCCGTAGCGCTTCTTGATGCTCACGGTGGTGAAGCAAAGGTATTAGCAGGTGGACAAAGCTTGGTGCCAATGATGCGCCTTCGCTTTGCAGCCCCAGAAATGCTGATCGACATCAACGGCATCGAAGCTCTTCATTACAACCGTGTCGATGCAGATGGCACTGTTCACATTGGCGCATTGTGTCGTCACGAAGAACTTGAAGACAACCCTGCTATCGCTAAAGCCATTCCAACAATTGCAGCTGCAGCTCCACTAGTTGCAGATCCAATCGTGCGTACGCGAGGAACTTTCGTGGGCTCTGTGTGTCACGCAGATCCACAAGGAGACTGGGCCGCCACAATGACTGCATTGGGTGGCCATATTGTTGCCCAGGGTCCAAAGGGTAAGCGCGATATTCCAATCGCTGACTTTGTAATTGGTCCATTCCAAAACACACTTGCGTTCAACGAAATTGCAATCGAAGCAGTTATCCCAGCACCAAAGGGTGTGCGAGTTGGCAATTACCTAAAGCTTGAGCGTCGCGTTGGTGACTTCGCAACTGCATCAGTTGCAGTCTCACTAGACATGAAGGGCGACACTGTTGCATACGCAGGTATTGCTCTTGCTGGTGTTGGTGGTCGCACTATCAATGCAAACGCGGCAGCTTCAGCACTTGTTGGCAAGAAGCTAACCGCTGAAAACATTGCTTCCGTTGCAGCAGCAGTTGCTGCTGTTGCAGAACCACGTACAGATCATCGGGGATCTGCCGACTACAAGCGCCAGATTGTTAAGACTTTCGTAGAACGAATTCTTACTGGACTTCTAAACACATCACAGAAAGCAGCCTGATAATGACAAGTCTGTATGACGAAGTACAAGCAGCACCCGGAGCAGGTGTTCCAACTAGGCGCGTAACAATCAAGGTCAATGGTGATGATCGCACAGTCGATGTTGAGCCACGCTTGCTACTTGCTCACCTGTTACGTCAAGGCCTTAAGCTAACCGGCACCCACACTGGTTGCGACACTTCAAACTGTGGTGCTTGCACCATCTTGTTTGATGGCCGTCCAATCAAGTCCTGCACCATGCTTGCGGTCCAGGCCGATGGTCACAGTCTTGAAACAGTTGAAGGACTTGCATCAGCAAGCGAACTTCATCCAATTCAAGAAGGCTTCAAAGAAGAGCACGGTCTACACTGTGGTTTCTGTACTCCAGGAATGATGCTTGCAGCCAAGGCGCTTCTAGATAAGAACGACAATCCAACAGAGGATGAAGTTCGCTGGGCACTTTCCGGCAACCTATGCCGCTGCACGGGCTACCAAAATATCGTTAAGTCAGTTCTCTGGGCCGCAGAAAAAATGCGCGCGGAATCAAATTAGGTTGGGGATTTAGTCATGGCATTAGATGAAATCAAAATTGGCGGACTAGGCGCTAGTCGTCGTCGCGTCGAAGACAACCGCTTCATCCGCGGAAAAGGTAACTATGTCGATGACATCGTGTTGCCGGGCATGCTTCACATGGAACTACTTCGTAGTCCAGTAGCTCACGCTCGCATCAAGTCAATCGATGTCAGCAAGGCCTACGACATTCCAGGTGTTCGCTTAGTTCTAACTGGCGAAATGATGGCAGCTCGTAACCTTGCCTGGATGCCGACACTGTCTTATGACACTCAAGCAGTACTAGCAACTGACAAGGTCCGTTTCCAGGGTCAAGAAGTTGCCGCAGTTATTGCTGATGATCCATACATCGCAAAAGATGCCTGTCAGGCAATCGTTGTTGAGTATGAACAACTTCCAGTAATCGTTAACCCATTCCAGGCAATGGAATCCGGATCCGAAGTAATTCGCGACGATAAGGAAAACCAGCCAGGAAACAAGATCTTCGATTGGGAAATTGGCGACAAGGCTGCAACTGACAAGGCTTTCGCTGAGGCAGATGTTATTTCCAAGATGGAATTGCACTACCCACGTTCACATCCATCTCCAATGGAAACCTGTGGTTCGATCGCAGACTTCAACCGCGCAACTGGCAAGCTAACCGTTTACATGACTTCCCAGGCTCCGCACATTGTGCGCGCTGCGGTAGCAATGGTTGCGGAACTTCCAGAACACATGATCCGCATCGTTTCACCAGACTTGGGTGGTGGCTTTGGTAACAAGGTGCCGATTTACCCAGGTTATGTAATCTCGATCTTGGCTTCGATCTTGACTGAAGTTCCAGTTAAGTGGATTGAAGATAAGACCGGAAACTTGATCTCAACTGGCTTTGGTCGCGACGTTTACCTTCAGGGTGAAATGGCGCTTCGCAAGGACGGCAAGATGCTAGGTATGCGCATGAAGACGATCTCAGATCACGGCGCTTTCTACGCAGATGCTCAGCCTTCCAAGTTCAAGATTGGTCTGATGCACTCTGCATTTGCTTGCTACGACGTGCCAGCTGCTCACCTTGAATCTGTTGGTTACTACACCAACAAAGCACCAGGTGGCGTTGCATACCGTTGCTCATTCCGAGTAACCGAAGCCATGTTCTTCCAAGAGCGCATGGTTCACGCGGCAGCTAATGATCTAGGAATGGATCAAGCTGAGTTCCGCCGCATGAACTTGGTCAAAGATGACATGTTCCCTTACCGCACTGCCTTCGGTTTCCTAACCGACTCGGGTCAGTACGGTAAGTGCCTAGACATAGGCATGAAGGCAATTGGTTATGACAACTACAAGGCAGAACAAGCCGAAGCTCGTTCTCGTGGCAAGTTGCTAGGTATCGGAATCTCGACGATGACTGAGCCTTTGGGCGCAGGCAACAGTCGTGAATACGACATCCTCGGTATCAAGATGTTTGACTCCGCTGAACTTCGCGTTCACATGACCGGTAAGGCAATCTTGCGTACCGGCGCCATGAACCAAGGTCAGGGTCACCAAACAACTTGGGCACAGATTGTCGCTCACGAACTAGGTATTCCAGCTGATGACGTAACAGTCGAAGAAGGCGATACCGATACCGCACCGTTTGGTATGGGAACTTATGCATCACGTAGTACTCCAGTTGCCGGCGCTGCAGTTGCAATGGTTGCTCGCAAGATTCGTGCCAAGGCACGCAAGATTGCAGCTCACTTACTCGAAGTATCTGAAGAAGATATCGAGTGGGAGTTGGGTCGCTTCTACGTTCGCTCAAACAAAGAGCGTGGCGTAACGATTCAGGATTGTGCACTTGCTGCTTACAGCAACATGCCAGATGGTATGGAGCCAGGCTTAGAGAACAACGCTTACTACGATCCACCGAACTTAACTTGGCCGTTTGCCGCCTACTTCGTAAAGGTTGAAGTAGATGCTGAAACTGGCGTATGGGATGTTCTAAAGGTTGTTGCAGTCGATGACTGTGGCGTTCGTATCAACCCAATGGTTGTCGAAGGACAAATCATGGGTGGTCTAACTGAGGCTTACGCAATGGCAAGCATGCAGTACCAGACTTACGATGACGAAGGTAACTGCATCGGCTCCAACTACATGGACTACTTGTTGCCAACAGCTTGGGAAACTCCAGGCTTCGAGCTTCACGAAGTGGTTACACCTTGTCCGCATCACCCAATTGGTGCCAAGGGTGTTGGCGAATGCGCAACCGTTGCCGGTCCAGCTGCTTTCGTTAACGCCGTTGTAGATGCACTGGGTCACCTAGGTGTTCGTAACATCGACATGCCAATGATGCCTAACCGTGTCTACGAAGCACTGACAACTGGTAAAGACATCAGCGGTATGCCACCTGTAAAGATGGGCGACTAATCGTGAAAACAGTTAATGCAAACTCGGGCCTAAAGGAGGCATCATGCTGATCTCGCAATCATTTGAAGTGAAGCAACCAATTGACGCAGTGTGGAAGTTTTTCGATGACATTCCACAGGTAGCAGCATCCATTCCAGGTGCAAACTTGTCCAAGGAAGTAACCAAGGACAAGTACGAAGGTGGAGTAGTAGTTTCTGCTGGTCCAGTAAAGCTGGAATTCGATGGTGTTGCTGAAGTAAAGAGCCGCGATAACGCAAAGCGCATCTTGGTTCTTGACGCTTCCGGTTCTGACAAGAAGGGTCGTGGCGCTGCGTCAGTTCTACTAACTGCTTCTTTGAATCAGATTCCAGGTGGAACCAAGGTCGATCTTTCGATGGACCTAACAATTTCGGGTGCGGCAGCAAACTACGGCCGTGGCCTAGTCGCAGACGTAACTGCGGTTCTAGTCAATACAGCAACCGTCAACATGGAAGCTCGAATGGATGCAATCTCTAAGGGCTTGGATCCAAACTCAGTTGGTGGCGCAAAGGCAGCTAGCGGACTTTCGATTGGTATCAACGCATT
>WLPX01000001.1 GCA_009698575.1 Actinomycetota bacterium | reverse complement strand
GTGTTCTCCTTGCGCTGGTGACTTAATGTGACATTCGTTAAACGATTGCCTTACTCAAGGGTAGATGAAAAGTCCGAATCCACCCAAACCAGCGATTTTTGGGCTCCGGCGAGAGCGCGAAACCGACAATTCTCAAGTAGCGCTGGACACCATAAACCGCGTAACGTGTAAAGATGGGCACTTCCAAAAAGGCTGAAACAGTCATGAGACCGCGCTCATTAGCCGATGACTTACGCCAGCGAAGTGACGAACAACTTGAAGTCTTATTCGCAACGCGCCCAGATTTGCTGCACCCAGTTCCAACTGACTTAGGTCAATTGGCTGTTCGGGCAACAACTTCACCAAGCGTCAGTGCCGCACTCGATGCGCTGAATCATATTGAATTAAGCGTTTGTGAAGTCCTTGCTGCCTTACCTGATCCAGCTTCACGAACGGATGTGCACGCTGGATTAGTTGGCGCTGTTGGTTATCACGAATCTGCAATCGATGCGGCGATCGATCGACTGTTAGCCAGCGCAATTGCTTGGGGTGATGACGAAGAACTTCATTTAGTTCGTGTTGCCCGTGAATCATTTGGATCTTATCCATGTGGACTTGCTGCGTCATTTGCAGATTCGCGCAGGCAAGTACGCGAATACGCAGCAAAGAAAACTCTGGCGGCCAAAACTTTGGCAAGTGGTCCAGATGAAGTTCGCGATATCATGAATCAACTTTTGTGGGGAACCCCGGCTGGCACAATGCGCCAAGCCAATCGTTCCGTGCGAATCGAAGACGCTAAGTCACCACTTGAGTGGTTACTCGCCCAGGAATTGATTGTGCCAACTAATGATTCAACAGTTGTAGTGCCGCGTGAAGTTTCTCTGGCGCTTCGTAATGGTTTGTTGATGCGGGAAATCAAGACTGATGGTGGCCAACCAATTCTTGGTCAAGTAGATGTGAAACGAATTAATGACACTGGTGCTCATGCGGCTTTGGATTTTGTCCGACTCGTTGAAACTTTGCTTGAAGCTTGGTCAATTGAACCGCCATCACAATTGCGCGGAGGTGGTTTAGCAATTCGCGATTTAGCAACTGCGAAAGACTTGTTGCGAGTTTCGGAACACTTAACTGCGTTAGTGATTGAAGTTGCATTTGCTTCCGGGCTATTAGGCGCGGACACTTCAGATGGTTGGTTACCAACTACTGCTTATGATCGCTGGCTCAGTATTGATGATGCTTCAAGATGGGCCGTGTTGGCGCAGTCTTGGCGGGATACGGCTCGAGCTGCACACGTTGTTGGTGGCGATGGAGCAGAACGAATCAACGCCTTAACTTCTGCAGTGGAACGCGGCTTTATCAATCCACTTCGCATTTCGCTATTAGACATTTATGTTGGCCTGCCTGATGGCACAACCACGAGTGCGGCAATCTTGACTGATCACTTAGATTGGCATCGCCCGCGTCGCTCATCACTAGTTCGCGCGGCTGCAGTGTCAGCAGTTTTGGATGAAGCTGCAGCACTGGGCATTACTGCGCTAGGTGCGCTGACATCTTTTGGAAAATCAGTTTCGCAAGGACAGGATCCAACCAAGGTATTAGGCGCACTACTGCCCGATCCAGTTGATCACATCATTGTGCAAGCGGATTTAACAGCGCTGGCTCCTGGGCGGCTGCCAGCAAATCAACGTCGAACTATGGCGGTCCTGGCTGATGTGGAATCAACTGGAGCTGCGACCACTTATCGATTTACCGAAAACTCAATTCGTCGCGCGCTAGATCAAGGTCAAGCTGCCAACGACATTATTGAATTCTTAGCTGGGCTATCTCGCACGCCACTTCCCCAACCATTGACTTACATGATCGAAGATGTGGCCCGCAAACATGGTGTACTACGTGTTGGTGTTGCCTCAATCTATTTACGGTGTGATGACGAGCAATTGATTGCCACCGTGCAAGCAGACCGACGCTTAGCTTCACTTAAGTTCCGCCAACTGGCGCCTGGAATTGTCGTTAGCTCTTCCCCAGCCGACATCGTCCTGGAAAAACTTCGTGATTGTGGTTATGCCCCAGTGGCGGAGAGCGCTGAAGGCACAGTACTTATTCACCGCCCGGATACCAAGCGCACTTCTGTTAAGTCCCCACCTTCGCCCGTTACGGTTACTGGGCCATCTTCTCGATTGGTTACAGCTGCTGTGAAGGCACTGCGCGCCGGTGAGCGAGTTGACGCCAGTAAGCCAGCAGCAACCAATGGTCCTCGGACAACTACTTCCCAAACTTTGACGCTATTAAATAACGCCTTGGCCCAAGGTAAAGAGGTTTGGATTGGATATGCCGACAAAGGTGGCATGACCAGTGAGCGAATCGTTGAACCACTGACTATTTCTGGCGGTTTCTTAACAGCCTTTGATGTGCGTACCAATGAAGTTCGCACCTTTACGATTGCGCGCATTACTGGCGCCGAACTTGCCGAGAACGTTGACGAAGAAGGAAATGGCTGATGACTGATGGCCCATTGATCGTCCAAAGTGATAAAACGCTGTTGCTAGAAATAGATCATGAATTAAGCAGCGAATGCCGTCATGCGATTGCACCATTTGCCGAGCTTGAACGCGCTCCAGAACACATCCACACCTACCGCATCACACCACTTGGTTTATGGAACGCGCGTGCTGCGTTACATGATGCCGAATCTGTTGTGGACACACTTTTAAAATATTCACGTTACCCAGTGCCGCATGCACTGTTAGTCGATATCGCAGAAACTATGGCTCGTTATGGTCGCCTGCAATTACACATGCATCCCGTCCACGGATTGATTTTGACTGCAAATGATCGCACTGTCATGGAAGAAATTTTGCATTCCAAGAAAATCAAGCCGCTAGTTGGTAAGCGCATCGATGAAGACACCATCGCAGTTCATCCAAGTGAGCGCGGAAACATCAAGCAAGCCTTACTAAAACTAGGTTGGCCAGCTGAAGACTTAGCTGGCTATGTTGATGGCGAAGCTCATCCAATTGCGCTGGCCGAAGATTCCTTTGAGCTTCGCACATATCAACGCGAAGCTGCTGAAGGTTTTTGGCACGGTGGCTCTGGTGTTGTTGTGCTGCCTTGTGGTGCTGGAAAAACTATCGTTGGCGCTGCTGCGATGGCTCTTGCTGGCGCGACAACTTTGATTCTGGTTACAAATACAGTTTCGGCACGGCAGTGGAAAGCCGAATTACTAAAGCGCACCACACTCACAGAGGAAGAAATTGGTGAATACTCTGGTGCTCGCAAAGAAATTCGTCCAGTAACGATTGCTACATATCAAGTTATGACCACACGTCGCCAAGGGGTTTACGCTCACTTGGAATTATTTGATGCACGTGACTGGGGTTTGATCATTTATGACGAAGTCCATTTACTTCCCGCGCCTGTATTTAGATTTACTGCAGACATCCAAGCGCGTCGCCGCCTTGGGCTAACCGCAACTTTAGTTCGCGAAGATGGCATGGAGGGCGAAGTCTTTTCACTAATCGGCCCGAAACGTTATGACGCACCTTGGAAAGACATCGAAGCCCAGGGTTACATCGCTCCTGCTGACTGTGCTGAAGTTCGCGTGACATTGCCAGATGCTGAACGCCTGGCTTATGCAATGGCAGAACCTGAAGAGCGCTATCGCCTAGCAAGTACTACGTCATACAAAAACCGCGTTGTTGAGCATTTAGTTAACTTGCATCCGGACGATCACATTTTGGTAATTGGCCAGTACTTAGATCAACTCGATGAAATCAGTACACACTTAGGCGTGCCAACGATTACTGGCGCAACTCCCATTAAGGAACGTGAGCGCTTATTCCAATCTTTCCGCGAAGGTGAAACTCGAGTCCTCGTAGTTTCTAAGGTTGCTAACTTCTCTGTAGATTTACCTGAGGCTGGTGTAGCTATTCAAATCAGTGGCACTTTCGGCTCGCGCCAAGAAGAAGCCCAGCGCCTAGGTCGAATACTTCGTCCAAAGGGTGACAAGCGTTCCGCGCACTTCTACACAATTGTCACGCGCGACACTGTGGATGCTGATTTTGCTGCCCATCGACAGCGATTCTTGGCTGAACAGGGTTATGCCTACCGAATCCTAGATGCTGATGACTTGCTGTATGGGACACCAACACAGGATTAACCCCCCTAATAACGCAATCGGCTATTTTGGTTGCGTGTGAGGTGTCTGAAATGTACGATTGTGGTACACGGGGATGTGAATAATGAGTAAAAAATTTATCAGTAGCAACGAGGAATTATCGGACATGGATACGCCACGTCCGAGCCTGGCAGATATTCCAAGCATGAATGACATGATTGCGCTTTACGAAAAAGTGCTGTCGGAACTTGATTCTGCGATTTCAACTCAGCGAAAATTCGCAAGTGACGACAAGTCGCCAGTAACCAATTAGCTTCCTAAAAAGAACGACCCCGAGAAATCTCGGGGTCGTTCTTTTTAGTTCTTGTTGGGTAGAAACCTTTTAGAAGCCCCTTGTCTCGCTTACGCGATCCAAGTCCATTCAGTTCCTATTGGAATGGACTAAAAGTCCATTCCACCCATGTCGCCGCCGCCAGCCATTGGTGCAGCCTTTTCAGGTTTGTCAGCAATAACAGCTTCAGTTGTTAGGAATAGTGCAGCAATTGATGCAGCGTTCTGAAGCGCAGAGCGAGTTACCTTAGCTGGATCGATGATGCCAGCCTTGATTAGATCTACGTATTCTCCAGTTGCAGCATTCAAGCCAAAGCCTGGTGCAAGGTTACGAACCTTTTCAGCAACAACTCCGCCTTCGAGGCCAGCGTTCATTGCAATCTGCTTTAGCGGTGCTTCAACAGCTACCTTGACGATGTTCGCGCCGACTGCTTCTTCGCCTTCAAGATTTAACTTGGCGAACGCCTTTTCGGATGCCTGTAGAAGAGCAACGCCACCACCGGCGACGATACCTTCTTCAACTGCAGCCTTTGCGTTGCGAACAGCATCTTCGATGCGGTGCTTGCGTTCCTTAAGTTCAACTTCAGTTGCAGCGCCAGCCTTGATAACTGCAACACCACCGGCAAGCTTGGCCAGACGTTCCTGGAGCTTTTCGCGGTCGTAGTCCGAATCAGACTTTTCGATTTCAGCGCGGATCTGGTTTACGCGGCCAGCAATCTGGTCTGCATCTCCGGAACCTTCAACAATTGTGGTCTCGTCCTTGGTAACAACAATCTTGCGTGCTTTACCAAGAAGTTCGATGTCAGTTGTTTCAAGCTTCAAGCCAACTTCTTCGCTGATTACCTGTGCGCCAGTCAAGATTGCTATGTCTTGCAACATTGCCTTGCGACGGTCACCAAAGCCAGGGGCTTTAACAGCTACTGAGCGGAAGTTGCCACGGATCTTGTTAACAACAAGTGTGGAAAGTGCTTCGCCTTCAACATCTTCAGCGATGATGGCAAGTGGCTTACCGGACTGCATAACCTTTTCCAAGATTGGAAGTAGGTCTTTGATTGCAGAAACCTTTGAGTTAACGATCAAGATGTATGGATCTTCAAGAACAGATTCCATGCGCTCAGCATCGGTAACGAAGTAAGGCGAGATGTAACCCTTGTCAAAGCGCATACCTTCAGTCAGTTCTAGCTCAAGACCAAATGTGTTGCTCTCTTCAACAGTGATAACGCCTTCCTTGCCAACTTTGTCCATTGCTTCAGCGATCATTTCGCCGATTAGTGGATCAGCTGCAGAAATAGATGCAGTTGCTGCGATCTGTTCCTTGGAATCAACTTTCTGTGCCATAGCAAGAAGTTCGGCGCTGATTGCTTCAACGGCCTTTTCGATTCCACGCTTTAGCACCATTGGGTTTGCGCCGGCAGCTACGTTACGTAGACCTTCGCGAACAAGTGCCTGAGCAAGAACTGTTGCAGTTGTAGTTCCGTCGCCAGCGACATCGTCTGTCTTCTTGGCAACTTCCTTAACTAGTTCTGCACCGATCTTTTCGTAAGGATCTTCAAGATCAATTTCCTTGGCGATGGAGACACCGTCATTTGTGATGGTTGGTGCGCCCCACTTCTTTTCGAGAACAACGTTGCGACCCTTTGGGCCAAGCGTTACGCGGACTGCGTCTGCAAGTGTGTTCATACCGCGCTCAAGTGCGCGACGGGCTTCCTCATCGAAAGCGATCATCTTCGACATGTGTTTTTTCCTTTTGTGCCAAACGTTTAGGGCCAAAGCCCCAGAGTTTTTGGGTTATCACTCGGGGGTTCCGAGTGCTAATACTATTGTTGGCACTCTCCCCCCTAGAGTGCAAATCGAGATCCCCAGGACCCCCAGAAATAAGGGGTTTTTCGCATTCAGCGTAGGTGGCAGACCTGGTTGCGGACATGGCACAGTTATCTAGTGACCACCATTGCGTTCCTGCCTGAAACTGACTGTATTAATACAGTGGCAGCGCGGGTGTCACTATCGGCTACGCCATTAATTGTTTCCCCGCCGAATGAAGCAATCCGTTGGGTGACTCATGTGGCAGCGCAATTGGCTTCAACTGCCGAGCCTTTAATTTTAGTATTCCAAGGCGAAACCTCAGTCCATGCACCTGCGATTGGATTTAGTCGTAGATCGCTACGCCGGCCCGCTGTTGGTTACGTGTTAATTGATCCAGTCATGCCAACTATTGGTGGTGACTACGGAGATTGGCCCGATGCTCCGGTGACAGTTGTGATTACAGATGCAGCAAATGAATTTGCTAAAGAAGCTTCGTTGCAATCCCGATTACGTGGTTGGAAAGTTACAACCGATTCGCCACAAGAAGTTTTAGCTGCGTTTTAGCCGCGCGATGCAACGGAAAGTTTGCGCACAATTGGGCGCGGTAAGTATTGCGCTATCAAACTCAACAATTTGTATTGCAGGCCTGGCACGCTAATTACTTTCCCATTTTTGAAATCCTTCAAGGACTTTGCAACAACTGCATCAACATCAAGCCACATCCAATTTGGAATAGTTTCGGTATCCATTTGCGCGCGAGAATGAAATTCGGTGCGGGTGTAGCCAGGGCAAACTGCCATTACATGGACGTTGGATTTTTTATGTAGCGTGGCAAGTGCTTCACTAAAACTTGTTACCCAAGCTTTGGCAGAACTGTAAGTTCCACTAGACATCCAGCCAGCGACCGAGCTGACGTTGATAACTCCACCACGATCGCGCTCTAACATTCCTGGCATTGCGGCATGTGTGATTCGCATGACTGCGATTACCAAAACATCAAGTAAGTTTTGTTCTGCTTCGATAGCTCCACCAACGAAAGGTTGCTTGATACCAAAGCCCGCGTTATTAACTACTAAGTCAATGTCGCTTTGCGCAGCCCGAGCACAAACTTTATCTAATTGCGCGCGATCCGAGAGATCAGCTTGTAGAACTTCCACTTTATTGCCATGAGTTGACTTCAGTTCACTTGCTAGGTTTTCTAACCGAGTTAGATCACGAGCAACGAGCACCAAGTCACTGCCCGAGGCGGCAAGTTGCTTCGCATAAGAAGCACCGATACCAGCAGTAGCTCCTGTAATTAAAGCCGTCACTATTACGCTCTACGATTTGGGCGCCAAACCACAACTGCAGTTGATGGCCCCATAGCTTCGCGTAATCGGATATTTTCTTTGAGTGCGCGTTCGAGTTGTTCTTCTAGAATCAAAATTCGCATGATTCCAGAAAGAGTCACGCCTTCATTGGAAAGTTTGGTTACTTCGCGCAGGCGCTGAATATCCTTTAAGGAATAAAGGCGATTCCGGCCAACTGAACGACCAGGTGAAACTAACCCAAGTCGGTCATACTGCCGAAGAGTTTGCGGGTGCAGGCCTGCTAACTGCGCGGCTACTGAGATTACGTAAACCGGAACTTCGTCATCATGCTCAAAATCAATCATCAGATCCCTTTCGAGCCTCAGATAAGTTGCCAGTCTTGCGCATCAATTCATCGCGTGGATCAAAGTCCGCAGTAGCAGCGGCAAATTCATCGAGTGCCTTTCGCGCTGCACTTGATAGATCTAGTGGAACGGCAATGTCGACCGAAACAATTAAGTCGCCAGATTTTTCTGGGCGCACAACACCTTTACCGCGAGCGCGGAATTTGGCGCCAGTCTTGGTGCCAGCTGGAATTCGAATCGTTACTGCTGGTCCATCAAGGACTGGAACTTTAATGTCTGCGCCATTTACAGCCTCATCAAACTTGATTGGAACCGTAACTGTTAAATTGTCACCGTCACGCTCGAAAACTGGGTGCGAAGCAACGGTCACATTAATGAAAAGGTCACCTGCAGCCGCCCCTGGTTCACCGGCTTGGCCTTTGCCTCTTAAACGAATTCGTTGATCATTTTTTACCCCAGCTGGAATACGTGCAGAAACCGTTCCAGTATTTAGTCGCAGCGGCACAGTGACACCATGTATTGAATCTTCAAAACTTATCGTTATCGAAGTTTCTAAGTCCGCACCTTTTCTAGGTCCACGTTGCCGACCGCCGCCGCCAAATAGCCCCCCGAAAATATCGGAAAGATCTCCACCACCAAATAAGTCATCGACGTTTACGTTTTGACCACCAGGGAATCCACCAGGTCCACCAGGTCCACGTCGACCTCCCATTGGGCCGCCAGCTCCGTAACGTCGAGCTTCGTCATATTCCGCACGACGCTTGGTATCAGAAACTACGTCATAGGCTTCGCTGACTGCTTTGAATTTCTCTTCAATCTTTTTGTCACCAGAGTTGGCATCAGGATGAAGATCTTTCGCAAGCTTGCGATATGCCTTCTTGATAGTTGCGGCATCAGCATCTTTGGAAACACCAAGGATTTTGTAGTAATCCTTTTCGTACATATCTTTTACGCTCATGGTGCCTCCTTCCTAATACTGAAGTTGCTAAGGCGGTTTATTGCTCGACGTTTGCTGGCTGGGGATCAGCCACACTTACGATCGCAGCGCGAATGATTCGGCCATTAAATTCATAACCGGGCTGAAACACATTCATGCAAGTTGAAGTCGAAACTTCAGCACTGTATTCATGCGAAATTGCTTCATGCTTGGTTGGATCAAACTCATCACCAGGTGCACCAAATGGCTTTAGGCCAAGTCGACTGACCGTGGTTTCTAAAGCTTCGCCGACACTTTTGAATGCACCTTCGAGTTCACCGTGTGTGCGAGCCCGACCAATGTCATCAATTACTGGTAACAGATCGGCCAAGGTATTTGAGACCACAAGGTCACGAGTAGTTTCGCGATCGCGTTCTACGCGCTTGCGATAATTCGCAAACTCAGCTTGCAGGCGTTGTAAGTCAGCAGTTAATTCCGCTACTGGATCTAACTCAACAACTGGATCACTTGGCACTTCTTGCTCCGAAACTGGAGTCTCCTGCTCACCCGAAGGTGTGCGAGGAGCTCCAGTTTCTGGATCAAGCTTTCGCTTATCTGTGATCTTTACGCCCTCGGCTTGGTTTGCGCCTGGGTCGTTGTCACTCATACCTTTTCGTTCTCATCTACGATTTCAGCGTCAACGACATCGTCTTCACCTGCTGGAGCAGCTTCGCCGGCTTCGTTCTGAGTGTTTGCGTATAACGCAGCACCTAGAGCCTGGCTAGCAGTTGCAACCTTCTCAACCGCAGCCTTGATGGCTTCGATGTTCTCGCCTGCGATAGCGGCCTTAAGTTCAGCTAGTGGTTCATCAACATTTGCCTTGGCATCTGCTGGAACTTTGTCGCCACTTTCCTCAAGGAACTTCTCGGTCTGGAAGACCAATGATTCAGCTTGGTTACGAACTTCAGCTTCTTCGCGACGCTGACGATCTTCTTCAGCATGTGATTCAGCATCGGCCATCATGCGATCGATCTCTTCCTTAGAAAGAGCGCCACCACCAGTGATAGTCATGGACTGTTCCTTGCCAGTTCCCAAATCCTTTGCAGAGACATGAACGATACCGTTGGCATCGATGTCGAAAGCAACTTCGATCTGTGGCACGTTGCGTGGTGCCGGTGGCAAACCAGTTAGCTCGAAAGTTCCAAGCTTCTTGTTGTAAGCCGCCATTTCACGCTCGCCCTGGAATACCTGGATCAAAACAGATGGCTGGTTATCTTCAGCAGTTGTGAAGATTTCCGAACGCTTTGTTGGGATCGTGGTGTTACGTTCGATCATCTTGGTCATGAGACCACCCTTGGTTTCGATACCAAGTGAAAGTGGAGTCACATCAAGAAGTAAAACGTCCTTGACTTCACCCTTAAGTACGCCAGCCTGAAGCGCAGCGCCTACAGCAACTACTTCGTCAGGATTAACACCCTTATTAGGTTCGCGACCACCGGTAAGTTCCTTAACCAAATCAGTTACTGCTGGCATACGAGTGGAGCCACCAACTAGAACTACGTGATCGATGTCGGCAACTTTAACGCCGGCATCCTTGATGACCTGGTTGAACGGAGACTTAGTGCGATCGATTAGATCCGCAGTCATCTTTTGGAAATCTGCACGAGTTAGAGTTTCGTCAAGGTGAAGTGGACCAGCATCAGATGCTGTGATGTAAGGCAAGTTAATTGCTGCCGACTGTGAAGACGACAATTCAATCTTTGCTTTTTCGGCAGCTTCACGCAGACGTTGCAGTGCAACCTTGTCTGCAGAAAGATCCACACCGTTTGAATTTTTGAATTGAGTAACTAAGTGATCGACTACGCGCTGATCCCAGTCATCGCCACCGAGGTTGTTATCGCCACTTGTGGCTTTAACTTCTACGATGCCTTCGCCAATTTCAAGAAGTGAAACGTCGAACGTGCCACCACCAAGGTCGAATACCAAAATTGTTTGGTCCTTGTCGCCCTTATCTAAACCATATGCAAGAGCTGCAGCAGTTGGCTCGTTGACGATACGCAAGACATTTAGACCTGCGATCTGACCAGCATCCTTAGTTGCTTGACGCTGGGCGTCATTGAAGTAAGCCGGGACCGTAATGACTGCATCAGTAACGGTGTCGCCAAGGTAAGCCTCAGCATCGCGCTTTAGCTTCTGCAAAATACGAGCAGAAATTTCCTGTGCGTTGTACTTCTTGCCGTCGATATCAACATTCCAAGTTGTGTCACCCATGTGACGCTTAACTGAACGGATAGTGCGGTCTACGTTGGTGACGGCCTGACGCTTGGCAACTTCGCCAACTAGGACTTCACCATTTTTCGCGAATGCGACAACACTGGGTGTAGTGCGTGCGCCTTCTGCGTTTGCTATGACGGTGGGTTCGCCACCTTCAAGTACTGAGACCACTGAGTTAGTGGTTCCCAGGTCGATACCTACGGCTTTAGCCATTTTTTCCTCCAAGTAAGGGTGTTCACTTCAAGTCATACCCGACTCACCGCACCTGAAACCTCTGGCATCAGATACCTTGAGTCGGGTGGACTCAAGTAGATTTAGCATAGCCTGAAGGGTTTATTTTGCAAATTCGGAGAAATTTCTGTGGATAACTGGCCCTTTATTGGCCGAAAAGCAGCCCTATAAATAGGGTCAAGATTGACCCAAGGTACATAAATGGCCCAAATGGGATGTAGCTCTTTTTCTCTAGTTTTCGAGAAAACAGTCCAACTAGAGCAAATATTCCCGCCAATAGAAATGTCGTCATTAATGAAATCAGCCAGGCGTCCGGCTGGAACCACCCGATAATCAAGCCGACTGGGATCGCAAACTTAACATCTCCCATACCTAATTGGCCACGACTCACCATGTAGAGACCGACATAAACTGCGAATATCTTTACCGCTGTTAGCCCAGCTTGCGACAGCTCACTCACCGATCCTGCAGCAAAGCAAAAAGCAAACTGGAAAATCAGAATGCCAGCCGTGCAAATTGCCACGAGTCGATTCGGGAGTCGGTGAGAGCGATAGTCGATCAAAATTAATTGACCACCTACAATTAAAAAAACGAGCATTGGCGCAAGCCAAAGTACATCCATACCCATAGTTAATCTTTACATGCCGGCAAAGGCGCGAACAATCGAAACCACAGCTGGGCCAAGAATTACGATGAAAATACCAGGCAGAAAGCACAACATTACTGGCATCAAAATCTTTACCGGGACTTTCTGTGCCTGTTCGCGAGCACGATCTCGTCGCTTTCCTCGCATTTCGCGTGCCTGTTCGTGCAGAACCGCGGATATCGGAATGCCCAATTTATCGGCTTGAATGATTACCGAAACAAAGCGACTCAAATCGTCATTATTATTTCTGGCGGCTAAGTCTTGAAGTGAAGAAATCATTGATTGCCCCAACTGCATCTGACGTAATACTCGAGCAAATTCATCTGAAATGGGGCCTTCAAGGATTGATGACACTTGTGCCATTGAGGCCTGAAAGGTTAATCCAGACTCTACGCACAGATTCAAAATGTCGATCGCATCAGGCAAAGTTTGGTCAAGCTCCAAAGATCTTTTTGTACCAGTGTTATATGTAAGGACATCAGGTAAAAAGAATCCCGCCGCGGTAGCAATAGCGATGATTACTACTCCGCGCCAGCCACCATCTAACTGAGTGAGCAAACCGTAAGAAAGTCCGATTATGGTTCCGAAGACTTTTCTTCTAACTAGCGCGCGATAAGCATTTATATCTTGCTTTCCGGTTGCCACTAGGCGGTTACGCATTCGCTTCTGGTAGCCCTCGGAGATTATGAATTTCCCGATTGAATCTATCAACGTTCCCTGATTAATCTGAGAAAGGTTTGTGGACAAATCTTCAGCTTCAGGTGCATATGAATTCAGTAAATTTGTAACGACACTTTCATTTTTAATCTTTTTTCTATTAGTTGCCATCGAGAATAGCCAAACCAAAATTACAAATGTTAGAGCGCCTGTGATTAGTGCGAGTGATAGAGCTGACATAACGCTAAACCCTCACTGTCACTACGGAACGAATCCAGAACCACCCGGCGGTGACTAGGATTACGAACATGGCAAGCATGACGATTCCGATGGTTTCTGTCCAAAAGATCTTCACATAGTCGCGTCGACTCAATAGCAGGAATCCAAATATTCCAAGTGGCAGTGCTACTAGCACATAAGCAGACATGCGACCTTCCGCCGACAAGGTGCGAATTTCGCGTTTCAATTCAGCGCGATTTCTAATAGTGACAGCTGCCGTGTCGAGGATCTTAGATAGATTTCCACCAACTTCTCGTTGGATTCGAAGAGCGGCAATCGTCCACGACAGGTCGTCACTATCCATTTTTTTGGCCACTCGCATAAGTGCTGCATCAAGTGTCGAACCCACTTGTACTTCAGCTAAAGCTCTGCGAATTTGACGCTCAACTTCACCGGAGCCATCACCGACTGCAGATTCGACGGCTTGCGCGAACGACAACCCCGCTCTTAAGCCACTTGCAATGATGGTTAAAAAGTCCGCCAATCGCTCTTCAAATTCGCGTTTAAGCGCACCTTCGCGAGATTTCAGAAAAGTATTTTGAATAAAAAATGTAGTTAGCAGGGCAAGGGTTGCGCTGATTGCAATTGAGTCAGAAATGAGCATCAAGCCAAAAGTTAATAGCAAACTCCCTAGCGTCCAAGAGATTATCCAGCGCTCGGCGCTCATTGCGATACCAGCACGATCGAGTTTGTCAGCAATACCTGGAAAATACTGTGATTTTGTGAGCGCCACTGTTACGTGTTTAGGTCGACGATTCTTTCGGTCAGAGGGTTCAAATTCACTGCGAGATTTTTGATTGGAGGCTTCATGCGGAAGCAACGTTGTCGCATACGGATCGAGAGCATCATCAAGTTTTTGGGTATCTTTTCTACGCTTGAAAATACGCACGCCAACGAATAGCGCTAGAACCACTAGGACAGTAATTGCCGCGCCCCGTAACGCACGGTCTAACGCAGTGCTGTTGGACTCGACAATGACTGGTTCGGCAACTGTTGGAGTTGGTACAACAGCGGTTGGAGTTGGTACAGGTGGTGGGGATGCCAGTACTTTGGTAAACACATCGGTGAGTTGCGCGGCATCCTTTGTTTGAAGCAGTCGGCCACCACCTGCTTGACTAAATTCTTGAAGTACATCGATTTCTTTAGTTGCATCACCGACAGTTACAACGTCCAGTGAGACCTTGCTGGAAGTAATTGCGGAAACTACTTCGGCTGGAATAGATTTGCTGGCCGTGTCATCGCCATCAGTTAATACGACAATTCTTGCTGTTGAACCAGATTCGATCGAATCGATGGCAGATAATATTCCGTCATAAAGGGACGTGTTGCCTTCTGGCTTTACTGCACTCAAGGCTTCACTTAAGACATTAAAATCTAAAGTGGGTGGAATTACTGCAATGTCTCGTGAATTGAAAGTGACTAATCCAACTTTTATACCAGCAGGAACTGTTGTTAAAAATGTTTTTCCAACCTCAACAGCGGACGTCATTTTTTCGCCCTTCATCGAGCCACTGGCATCTAAAACTAAAATGACCGTGTCTGTAGGTGTCACCCCTGCAGTGGCGACACCTGTAGGGCTCAACATAAATGCGAGCGAAGCTAGTAAGGCATATAGCCATCGCCTCATCTTCGGAAATACTCCGCTGATAGTTGCACATCTCGCTGTGCCAATCGATCTAGGAATTCAGGCATGATTCCAGTCGGCAGTAGTTGCCCTACGACTCCTCGTGTATTGGCATCAGAATATTCAAAAGAATATAGATCCTGCATCACGATGGTTTCACCTTCTAAGCCGGTGATTTCACTAATTTTTGTAATCCGCCGCGAGCCATCACGCATCCTGGACTGTTGCACAACAACATTGATGGCATGAGTTATCTGCTCGCGAATTGCTCTGATAGGCAGATCCATACCAGCCATTAGAACCATAGTTTCAATTCTGGAAAGTGCATCGCGGGTAGTGTTTGCGTGAACCGTTGTTAGCGAACCATCATGGCCAGTGTTCATTGCCTGCAACATGTCAAGAGCAGCACCATCTCGAACTTCGCCAACAACAATTCGATCTGGGCGCATGCGAAGTGAATTTTTAACTAGATCTCGAATTGTCACCAAACCTTTGTCTTCGGTATTAGAAGGTCGGGTTTCCAGACGAACCACATGAGGTTGACCTAGTGAGAGTTCAGCAGCATCTTCGACCGTGATGATCCGTTCGTCATCTGGAATGAACGAGGACAATACGTTTAGAGTTGTGGTTTTACCGGAACCTGTCCCGCCGCTGATAACCATGTTTAATCTGCCCTGCACGCAGGCAGCCAGCACATCCATAGCTTTTTGTGTAATAGTTTCCATGGCCACCAAATCACGACTTGTAAAGGCATCTTCGCTAAATTTTCGGATTGTGAGCGAGGAGCCATCTAAGGCGATTGGTGGCACTACTGCATTTACTCGGCTACCGTCAGCTAGGCGAGCATCAACCATAGGACTTGATTCGTCCACGCGACGGCCAACACTGCTGACAATTCGATCTATGGTGCGGCGAAGATGTTCTTCATTAGCAAAAGTTAGAGGTGACGGGAAAATATTTCCGTCGCGTTCCACATATATTTGATCAAATCTATTGACCATGATCTCACTAATGTTTGGGTCGCGTAATAACGGCTGAAGCGGACCCAATCCCAAAATTTCATCAGTAACTTCTTGCATCATGCGCGCGCGATCAAGGCCAGAAAGTGGCCGATCGATTGCGTCTAGAACCTTGGTTGTTGCATCAAATACATGCTTTTCAAGTATTTCTAAATCAACCTGATCACCATAAAGTTGCTGACCTAATATTTCAATGAGTTCCTCATGGACGCGGAACTTTATGTCCCGTTCATCATCAAAGGCAATGTCATGTGAAATCTGACGCAAACTTTTTGCGGCAATTACTGATTTCGCATCAGCGGCATCAGTTCTTGATAGGCGATCTGCCAAAGTCATTTAGAGCCACCTCGTCTGCGCAGAATTCTTCGACCCCTATTTTGACTAGGTTTATCGAGGATCAGGTCTGTCAAAGATTGAATGGCACGGCTTACAGGATGCTTTGGATCGCTGCCATAAAGAGTTACGCCGCGATTCACTGACGTTGGTACCGCATTGCTTGCAGGTATTTGAATGGCTACCGAAGTTCCTATCGAACGCTCTACATCTTGAACGGTTAGCCCTGCATTTAGGTCACTTTGATTAACAATCACAATACGTTTACTAGTGGGCAGACCAAGTTCATCTAGGGTGCTACTTGAAACTCGAAGGTTTTTCAGGGTTGGAACATCGAGAGTTGTTATCAATAGATGATGATCTGCGATATCAAAAGCTTCCAGAATCACATCTGTAAATGCCGGAGATGAATCAATAACGACATAGTCATACATCTCGCGAAGCTGAGTTAAAACAGTTCGACATAACTCACCAGTTACATACTCAGCATCAACGGGATTTGGGGGTGCTAACAGCACGTCAAATTTTGGTTTGTAGTTTATTACTAGAGACGAAAGTGCCTGCTTATCTACGTGATCCTTCATTTCAACAGCATTTGAGATTGACTTACTTGGATTAATTCGAAGTGCAATACCGACATCTCCGAATTGCAAATCAAAATCGACTAAGCAGACGGTTCCACCGGATGTAGCTGCGAGTGATTCCGCAAGGTTTGTTGAAATAGTTGTCTTGCCACAGCCACCCTTGGCAGAAAAAACCAAAATGGTTTTGCCTGATTTCGGGAGTAAATGTGTATCTAGCGAATTTGAAAACATGCTAGAGAGAGACTGCGACCGCTTGGCTGCCTTAAGGATCTCTGCTGAATCATCAACATTAATCACTTCGCGAATGCCAGAACGAATGGCTTGATTCAAAACAGAAAGATCAACACGACGACGAGTAAGCAGAATTCCAAGGCTCGGGCGAGAAACTCGAAACCTTTCAGACAGATTTGTTGCGACATTTAGATCAACGTCTGGACCAACAATTACTAACTGCTCACTCGGATTAGCCAATAGAAATTCATCTAGTTGCGCAACCGAATCTACAAATTGTGTGTCTTCGCCTAATGTGAATTTAATTCTCTCGTTGGTTTCAGAGCTTATGCCTAGGACAACAGCCATTAATTCACTCCTGAGAAAATAGTTTCATCAGTTACACCAGGGCCCGGAACAATCTTTGTATCAGTACTTAGCAAACCGAAGTAGAGCGCACCGGATTGAATACCGTGAATTAGTCGTTCTGCTTCTTTCTGAGTAACTGCAACTGTGACTAAGAACTTAGTCGAATCGTTTATTACGGCATCGACTTCTTCGGCAGAGGTATAGCCGGCGATACCAATAACTTCCGCCTTTGTTAGAAGCACCCGTGTTTCACGAACGGGTAGTCCAGTGGTGCCAAGTGTTACGGAAGCAACTGTGTCAAAGATAGTTATGAACGAGCCAGGACGAAGAAAACTGCCAACATGTGCTGCGTCAGATAACTCAACAGATACTGCAATCTTGCCTGACGGAACTGCAAGTGGGCCTAAAGCGGCGGGTGCCACTGGCTCAGGAGTTCCTGACGGAATTATTTGACTTGTTGCTGCTGCGGTTGGCTGTGGCGTAAGTTCGGATCTAGAATTTGCGCGAAATACCAGGATCGCAACAATACCCGCAATAATCGCGGCAATTAATAGGTATCTGGTTGTGGTTTTCATAATGTCCCCTTCTAAGGAATCAACTCAACGGCCATGGTGCCCAATGCAGGAACAGATGAACTTGTGGAAATTTTTCCGATTGGAGTTACACCTTTTGTGAACTGACCAACGATGCAGAGGTTAGCGCACGCAGATGACGTGAAAGTTGGTGTGCCACTAAGTACACCGCCATACTTAAGGCTCATGATTTTGAATCGTACGAAGGAAACAACCTGCATTTTTCTAGTTCCTCCTGCTACGTACGACGTAGAAAAGACTGGAATATAGCTCTGTTGACCGATCGCTGCTTTGAGTCTCGTTACTAAACCAGCACAAACTGTTGACATACTTCCTGGCACGACGTAGTCAACTACATCACCGACATTGACCCGAGTACCAGTAGTGCAGGTTGAATCCATGTTTGGAATTGCCACAACTGCTAATCCGGCATCTGTACCAGTTAGTGGCAATCCGTCTAGGCTCGAACTTCCGGTACAGCTTACATTCGCCGGGGAATACTGCGGGATCAATTTATTCGTGCCACCAGTTGTACCGGTAGGTGTTGCATAATTACAGACTGATATTGCTAATGGAAGAGTCACGTTTGCCTGCGTGGATTTGCCCCAAGTAACCTGTGAGCAAGCCCGCATCGTCCAACTTCCATCGGACACATTGCCATCTCCAAAGATCCCGGCAAATGCTGGTGCCAGCGCTGTTCCACCGCTTACGGTTTCAGTTTCCGCGCGAACTCGGACGAATTGAGATGTTGGTGCTGGATTAGTTTGGCAGTCTTTTGAATTGCCGCTAAGCGGCCCACATCCTGGCAATGGTGAACTTCCGCATTTTTCAGAAATTGCTGTTGCCAAGTCCGGTGAATTATTTTGAGCGTAAGTTATTGGATCATTCGTTGCGCAGTTTTGTCCCAAGGCGCAGTTTTGTCCTAGGTATAGTGCAGATGCATCAGCAACATTTTGCACAACTCGACGCTCGAGCATCAATTGCCCACCATCAACAACAAGCGCGAATAGTCCAGCCATTACACCCATTAGGACGATGATTGTAAAGAGTATTGTCGCTGCGCCGTCTTCTTTTTCTAAACTTGGGTGTCGGCGCAATTTAGCTATGACTCGGAACATAACATTTGGCCTCGCCCATAGACATCCATTCCAAGACCAGATCCATCAATGAGAGTTGAATTCGGGTCGAAGATCTGAACAAGTTCTATAGGTGTGATCCACTGAAAATTCGCGTGGACGCTTACCGTTGTGGTTTCATTTGAGACCGATGGGCTGCAAGATTGGATGTTTACAACCAAGGGTGAACTGCCCAATGCAGCGAGTGCGGCAACACCGGGAGCGGAATCAAGAACCAGATTCGTTACTTGCGAATCTGACATAGTTAGGGAACTGCCGCGAGCGGCTTCCCGACTTGCAGAATTGAGGCTAATTTCCACAAATAATAATCGCCCAAAATCAATCATCAAGAGAATTAGAAGGAGCAACAACGGAAGAATTATTGCAAACTCGACCGCTGCCGCCCCTTTTTCATTCGAAGGCGAACGTCGATTAAATTTTGTAAAAGCCATGAATGCCTCTAGGGCGGGAAGTTATTTAGATACCCGCAAGTGCATCTTTGACGGTTGTAAATAGGGTGGATAATTGACCGCCAAGAGCTGTAACTGCACCGATGATTACAACTGCAATTAGACCTACAAGTAGGGCATATTCAACTGCTGTGGCGCCGCGATCTTGACTTGCAGAGGCCTGGAATTTTGCGAATAACTTTGTCATTACTTTTCACCTATCTTGAGGAAGGTGTCCCTACTAAACACAGCAGAAACATTGGTAACTTGCGTAACAAACATCCCATTTTGAGGGTTATCAAGTCAACGTAGATTTATGGTGTTTCAGGTGGTTATGTCCAGTTTGTCGAATACTTTTGCCCAATTCTTGGATCTATATTCATGTCTCGAGCTTTGGACTTGATGGACAGTTTTGCTCCAGGGGGCTGAGCGTTGGAATTTAACTGCAGCTTTGTACCCAGGATTGAAATACCCTTCGCATTTCCAGTCTTAATAGTTAAGTAACTTACCGGCTGCTAAACCATGGTCAGCAATTACTGGGGCTACTTAACTCGAATCGTCTGCTGACTACTTGTATAGGTTGTCTTGCCCACCTTTACGGTAACCGTTACCACATAAGTGCCCGATGCCAACTTCTTTGGAATCTTGACCTTTACAGTCGCCTTTGACTTCTTCGTTTGGGTACTCGAAGAGCTTGCAACTTTTGTTCCAGAAACCTTACGAATGGTAATGGTCGTCTTCGCCGACTTAAATTTAGCTGGGAATGTTACCTTCACTGAATAGTACTTATTCTTGCTAGCTACAGCCGGCGCACTTAAACCGAGTTGCGAGACTGGCTGGATAGCACTAATTTTCAGGGTTACAGTTGAGGCAATTTCAGCCGAGTTGATCAACGCACTAATGACTGAATTGCCAGCAATGTTGCTAGGTGCGGTATAAGTCGCCAACCAAACATCGTTTGCTTCGTCATAAACAGCAGCAGAAACTGTGCCCAACGTAGTCTGGAATTCAACCGTGCCACCGGACTTAAGTAGTCGGTTGCCCAATGAATCGCGTAGTTGTAGTGAAAGCGTTGTCTGAGATGTTCCATCACCCAGAAGCTCACTCGCGCCTAAGTTAGTTAACGTTGATTCATCGAGATTTGCTTGCTTTCCAATGACGTTGAGTGTGGCAGTCTCGCTCATTGTCAAATTACTAAACGTGGCAAGAGTCGCAGCATCCGACAATTCTGCTGAAATTATGGCGGTGCCAGATGAATCATCTGTCGGAGTGAATTTCGCGCTCCATATTCCAGTTCCTGAATCACAAGTTTTTTCTGAAATTGCACTTGTTGGGAAATTGGATTCGAATGCTACGCCAAATGACGCACAGGCATCACTTGGTGTCAATGGTTCATTGTTGGAATTCTTTAACTGCAGTGTGACTGTTGTGAAATTCGAACCTATAGCTTCAAGCGTTGCATCCGAAACAGAAATTACTGATTTGTCGACATCAACAAGATTGGAGCCTACAACTTTAACTTCAGCAGCTTCAGGTAAATCAGTGCCGTCATACTTAGCACCGAGAGAAATGATGCCCACGACTTTAACGCTAGGCGTGTACTCTGCGCTGTAATAATCACCAACGATTGTGTTCCCATCAACTACAGTGTCAGTCCATGAGTGGTATTGAATACCGGTGAAGCTACCTGAGTGCGATCTGAACGCAACCTTAGAGTGCATGTCTCTGCCAAGACTGACGTCATTAGAGTTTCGCAGCCAAATTCTGACCGGAATGGTTGCCGAGACGTCGATGTCATATTCAGCGGATACAGTCGCCGAATTGCCGGCAACTATCAAAGCATTCGCCATGCTCATAACTCTCGGTATCAGGGTTACTGTGACTTCACTCGTAATCGATGCAGAGTTGTAACTGGCCACTACCTGAGTATCGCCAACCTGATCAAGTGGACTTGTATAAGTAGCTGCCCACATGCCACCCGAAACGTAATGAAGGTTAGTTATCACACCAGGTGCTGCGGCGATTGACAGTGCTGAGTTCCCACCGTTCCAAATCAAAGGTGAATTGTTAGAGTCCTTCAGTTGCACTTGAATAGTTCTACTTGAAGCTCCATCGCTTTCAAGTTCTAGTGCAGAACCAATGCAAGGTGTCTCACTCGTACAAGCATTAACAGTTGAGTTTGACAGACTCACTGCCTGTGGCGTTAGCGTCATATTTCTCGTAGTAGTTAGAGCTACGCCGCTAACATACGCAGTTATCAATGGTGTAGCAGCTGCACCCGAAGTTGGAGATGTGTATGTTGCGGTCCAAACACCACTACCTTGCGAAGCGATAGATGCCCCCGAGATGGTGCCGCCACCAGCAGTAACGGTAAACGAAGGCTTGGTGCCTGCGCCACCAATAGCTATGCCATCAGCATCTAACAAAGTGACCGTCACTTGTGATGTACTTGCGCCGTTCGCTTCTAATGTAGACAAGTCAAGTTGCAAATTTGATCTAGAAGTAGATGCCACCTGTGAATTAAGCGCGATAGTTGCAGTAGATGTAATTGCTACACCCTCAAATGTGCCTGAAATAACTACTGGTGTAACCGGACCGCCAGCAGCTGTGGTGTAGGTTGCAGTCCAAATTCCATTTGCACCTTCAACTGCAGCACTTAAGACACCATTTCCAGTTCCGGATTTAGACAAGAGTACGGTGCCACCTGAAGTAGAAAGATTCGTGCCTGCAGAATTTTTCATTTGCACACTAATTGTCGAAGTTGACGTGCCATTGGCAATTAATGTTGATGCTGAGGACGAAATCGTAGATGTGGCAACACTAGAGCCGGTTGTGAACTTTGTAACCGTACGAAGCGTCACTTCAGTACTCGTCAAAGTCGCATTCTGTGCTAAAACAGCTACCCAATATGCAGTTCCATAATTCAGTCCAGTCAAATCGCAAGTTGTGGTCGGTGCAATTGCCGAACAAGTCGCAGCTGGAGTTCCGCCGGATGCTGACGTGTACGCGCGCACCAGATAACCCCTCAAGCGTGAACTTCCATTTACGGCTGGTGCGGTCCAAGATACTGGCAAAGTCGTCCCCGTCGGTACGCCAATTTGCGCTGCAGTAGGTTGTCCCGGTGAAGTGGCGTTGGTTGGGATGATGGTTCCAGTTAAAGCCGGCGACGAGGCTGCAAGGTTGTTAGTGGCAACGACGCTCATCGTGTAAGTAGAGCCATTAACTAATCCAGTTACCAAACAAGTTGGGGCACCTGCTGCTGCCACAGTGCACGTACGCGTTGTTTGTCCTGGTGAAGTAGCAGTTACTACATATGACAACCTATTCGGAGTTGCTCCATTGCCGTCATACAACGGTGCAGTCCATTCAGCTGTGATTTGTCCCGATCCAGCAGTAGTTAAAACTAGATTCCGCGGCTGTGTTGGGTTTGGTAAATCGGTAGGTACAACGGTGATTGGAGTTGTAGCTGAGCCTTCAAACGACGCATTTATTGCGGTAACCGTAACCTGATATGTATGGTCCTTTGTTAGGCCCGTAGCACTGCAGGTCCTAGCTGTATTAGTTGCAGCGCAAACATCAAGTAGGTCGACATTCGGAAATGCCGTTACATCTTTTAGGTTCACTCGATATTGCAGCACTGAAGCGTCACCAATAACGCTAGGAGCATTCCAGGAAATCAAAGCCGATGTAGGTCCAGCATTAACCGCCAAAACATTTAATGGCTGTGAAGGCGGAACGGCACTTGGTGTTACTGAAACATTTGTGGAGAACTCGCCGCCAATTGGAGCTAGCGCTACCGTTGTGTTCGCCCGTACCGCAACATTGTAAGCAACGCCTTGAGTTAAGCCAGTCAAAGTAGCTGAAAGAGCTGTTGCATTGGCAGTATTCGCTACCCGTGCTTTCACAATTTGCGCTCCAGCCGGGGCTGCTTCGGTAGCAGTTGAGGTTGAAAGTATGTCAACACGCGCGGTATTCGACGCGCTAACAACCGCATTAGTGAGGTTCAGTTCGCCATTTACGAATCCCGTTATTGTTACTATGTCGCCGGTAACAATCTGATTCGCGCCCGCAGGGTTGCTAACGTTGTAGCGAATTCGAGTTCCGTTTCCAGTTGTATTTCCCGTTAGCGTCAAGCTAGCTCCTGGAGCCTGGGATGTCGCAGCAACGGTATAACTCGTTATTGGTCCAGCAAAAACGGCGTTTGGATAAGTCGGTGCGGTCCAGGTAACAAGCGCTGTTGATGTGCTTGCTGAAACGGCTGCTACAGCATTTGGCGCAGACGGTACGAAACCATTAGCGATCGATACCGTGGTCGGTATTAACGTATTTGCTGAATTCAAGAATTTGATTTGCTCAATTCCAAATAGGCGATCTGAATCATCAGACTTGACGCCGCCGCCAGCTGCTGGCGTTACCTGGGTAACAGTGACCGAGCCATCTGCATTCTTACTAAAGGTATAGTCCGCAAAACTCAGACTATAAACGGCAGTATCTACTTCACCAACTGCTGGAGTTCCGCGGCTGTAACTAGTTACAGGAACTAAGTCTTTTGGATCAAGTGATTGGTCAAGCAGCATCGCTCTGACTGACTTGGCAGGAGTTCCAACAAGGTCATTCATGCTTTGAACATAAGCAAATCCGCCACCATTGGCTGCTGGTACCTTGACGCGAAGCTCTACCGTCTGAGTGCCATCACCAAAAATAAAGTCGTTGCCGCCGCCGCCCATAAGTTCGTCAGAACCTGGGCCAGCAAGCATGATATTTCCAGTTCGGACAACTTCAGTTGCATTATCAGCTGGATTAATTCCGAGTACAGTACCTAGTCCGTTTGGAACTCGAGTTCCAGTTTCAGAAAGTTTATAAAAATCGCTACCAATTAATTCGTTGCTTGAATTTGCAATACCTGGAGTGACTGCATATGTAAGTGAATCATCACCGCGCATGTAGTCATCAAAACTACTACCAACCATTCCTTCAATTGCATCTAAGAATGTCTCGACGAATCCGGCAGGACACTGAACTACACCCGGTGTTCCAACAGGGCTAAGAGGTACTGCATTTCCACACAATCCGTCGTAACTTGCCCCAGCAATTGAACCCTGTGCAGTTACCCAGTCCCAGCCAAAGCCACCAAGCAGGGTATCTGAACCTGCTCCGCCATCGCCTTCGCCAAGAATATCGCTAGCTCCGCCGCCATCAAGACTGTCATTGGCACTGCCACCCCACAAATAATCAGTAGCAAACTTGACGGTATCTACTCCAAATACTGCTCCTGCGTCGCCAATAAGTGCATCGAGCCCACCGTGACCTTCGAGCCAGTCACTGCCGTCATCACCTGTGCCTGCATCATCTCCGGTTTCACTACCCAAGAATTTATCGTCGCCTAAGCCGAGTAATCCAGCAGCAGGAGCTACGCCAGCAATAACTACGTCATCGCCGCTACCAGCGTTACTTCCCTTTGCACCATTTCCTGGTGCCAGTACGTCATTACCGTCGCCACCGTTAAGAACTCCGATACTTGAACTATTTCCAGCATCAATTAGAACATCGTTTCCGTGTCCACCAAACAGCTGGTTGTTTCCATCTCCACCGTTTACGTAGTCATTGCCGTCATTGCCACGAACTGTGTCGTCGCCATTTCCAGCTCGGATATTGTCATTACCGGATCCGCCGCCATAGACGACATCTTTTCTTGCTGGGCCAACATACTGTAGACGGCAATCGAGTGCACTGATCATTTGGACAATGCCAGTAACTACCGAATTACTGACCAAGTCGCGTGTTACAACGGATGGGCAGCCGCTTGCTTCTGTGGTAGCTGCAACCGAATAGTCAGCAGTCTGCATAATTAGCGCAGGAAGATTTTCTGCATCAGAGTTACGCATAAACAACTCAGCAAGAGTATTACTTTCGACCTGAACCAATAGGTTTGTGCCTACCAGTCGAGACAAGTAGTACATTCTGTCTCCGGCTTGCAAGTCTTCCATTTGGCGGCGGAAAATTGTCGCTAGCGTCTCGCCAAGCAGTGGACAAGCGGCTGCAAGACAAACGCCTGGAGATTCCGCAAGTCCGCCGACCCATAGGTCGATGTTTTCGACGCCGGTGGTTGCAGTTCCGACAGAGCCAAACATAAAGTTTGTGGCGTCAGGATCGCCCGCGTGTGCCAATTCCAAAATATTGTAAGCCGCAGCTCGCTTTCCATTTACTGTTGTTTCACTTGTTACAGAAGCGCCCAATGTAGTGTCCGCCGTTGCGTATGCGGCAATAAAATTGACTAGGGATTCCGGATTACGCAATGCAAGGCCATAATCGTACCAATTGTCGTACGGCGTAAGTTTTAGATCGCGGCGGATTTGATTTAAAGAACCAATACCGGCGTCACGCCCACGTGCGATATTTATCGATGCTAAATCCAGCGGGATTCCGAGCAAGCTATTTCTCAGATCACTGGAAACAAACTCATCAATTTCATTACTGCGCTGACCTGACATGCCTCGAAAAACGTCACCTGTTGCGGATGTTGCAGAGATTGGTGCGTCATTAAGGCCGGTGTTAAATTTTTCTGGACTCAGGAAGGAATTGAATAACGAGTCCGGGTAAGCATTCCCGTTGCTATCAATTCGATCAACCGTATCTGTTAACTGTGAATGTCCATAGCGGTAGACCGAATGGGCGAATTCCGCGTAAACATCGCCTCGGACATTTATGTCATAACCAGCAAATGCCGCAATGGCGGGCTCGACCGTGCGAACGAATTCCGCGAATACGATGTGCTGGTACTGCATTTCCATTACGAAACGAGCAGCTTGGAAAAGGTGTTCGCCATTCCAAGTTAAATCGGTGCGATTAAGTAGTGAGGCACAGTTTCCGTTAGCTCCCGGAACGCGATACGGCTCTAGCGTCAACGCATCAAAACAAGGTGTTACGTTGGCAGCAATAGTCTCATTGACCCAATCAGACATATAGGTTCGCTTGGCAGCGCCAGTCATTGTGTTAGCTTCGTCAACAATAACTTGCTTGTATCCTAAAGTTTTATCATCAATCAACCGGTTATGTTCACTGTGGAATGCAGAGTGAATGGCAGTAAGCGCAATGTTCTCGTTTCCTCGTCCGTCACCCGTGACGAAGTGACTACCAAGTAAAGATGCGCTGTAAAACGAACCAGCCGGCGTGGTATTGAAATCAAGAATGCTGGTGCAATCACCAGTACTACGAGAAGAACTCCCAGGAACAGCACAATGATTTATGTCGTCAAGGAATGCATGTCCCGTACGAATGGCTGTATACGGCTTGCCAGCAGGAACAACTATTACTTCATTTCCGGTAACAGCATCCTTTCCATAAATAGGTACGGAAAGGGTGCCATCAGTTGTGATAGCTGCAGTCAAACTACCTTCTAGAAAACCAAATGATCCAGTTGCCACAAGAGGGGCATCTCCAGCATTTTTAGCCTTCACCGCGACCATTGGCAGGCCATTGCGGCCAGGGAGGAACGCTCCGAACTCATTTGTAAGTAGCAACGGCACGTCAAACACGTCAGTATCTACAAGTTCAATACCTAACTTGGTTGCACTCTGAGTTTTTATGTCTGACCAAGTTGCAAGTCCACCCTTTGCAGGGTCACTAGCGGTTCCATTATTGCCATCCAAGAAATCACCTGTTGGCTTGGGTAAGCCGCCAATAAATGTGTACTCACGCAAGAAAACCTGGTGGGAAGGATGTGAAGTATAGGTCTGGTTTTGATCTATATAAGGAGTAGTTGAATTATCTCCAGCTGGTTCCATGCCTGGTGATTCAACTTGGCCATTTCCCAAGATGGTGCGAGCCATAGCCATGAAATTCGTCGGGCTCCCTGATGAATAAAGTGGATCATCAGAATTCAGCGGCATGTATACGAGATCTGTGGATGACTTACCAACATGGTCCAGCCCATGGTCAAAGAACTGGCCGAAAATCGTAAAGATTCCACTAGTTGGCGAAGTGTTTCCATTCGGTGAAACGTTTGTCATTTTCTGATCAGTTTTAAACCTGGTTACATCTGCGCCTAGATCGACAAGTGCCGGCGATGCTGAGGCTACGGGATTAGGAACTGCAATGGCGACTACGCTGCCGGTGCTTGCTGGGATTGCATCTGGCACTGTTGGTGAATCAGGATTAGCGATTGAGAACTGGTAAGTATATTTGCCAGGCAAAGGGTCAATTGGAGCCACATAATTTGCTACTACAGATGTCACAACCCCATCTACGTTGTAACCGGAACCTACGTTAGAAATTGAAACTTTAGTTCCAACCGAAAGACCGTGTGGCAACTTAGTTTCGAATGTCAAACTCTCTGAAGTTGCACTAGCTCCGATAATTGTGGCTGCTGCTCCACAGGGCGCAAAAGTAACTTGGCTGTTCGCAGCCCTCATTGCGGCGGGATTACATTCCGATTGATCCACAATCAAATTACTAATTAGTCGAGGTGCAGCATCTATGGCAGTGACACCTGCAACTGGTTTGTACGAGCCATTGGTGGGAGTCGCGCCAAAATCATTGGACGGTATATTTTGAATTTCTCGCCACCGAGCGGCAGTTAATCTCGGGAACGGGGTGTCACTTGCTCCCCACTCTCCGCGCCCAGTCTCTAAGTTATTGTTTCGGCCGTCTACTTGTCGCAGACCCCATGGTAAATCTGGATTTGGAATATCAAAGACACTAGTTGAGTTTGGAACTAGTGGCGTATCCCAAGCGGTCACAATCGGTTGGTCATTAACGGTGTACTTAGTTGTAGCTGACGTTAGCCGCGTTGCATGGGCTTCGGAAATTCTAATCTGATCCGAAATAAAGTGAAGATCCGCAGCAGTTACTACGAAGTTGGCACCTACAGGTGCAACTGCCTGTGCCGGAGAACTTGAAAGTCCGACAAGGCCCCCAACAAGGGAAATGGTAACTAGGGAAGAGATCTTCTGCCTTATAGTCATGCTTCTAAATTCCTTGGTGCTAGCTTCTGAATAACGGATAGATTTGTCGTACCTTTACTGGTTATCTCCCGTAAATCATCGGGAACGTAATGGTTGCGCGGCGATTCAAAGCTTGCTTCTTGCTTGTAGCCTTGGTGGCGCCATAGCCCTTGAGAACGAATTTCACGTTTACGCCTAGTGACTTTAAGTACTTCTGGACAGCCTTAGCGCGTCGCTCGGAAAGCTTCTTACAAGCCCGAATTGCACTGCGACTTGGCTGCAAAGTTTCTGTGAAGCCACTAATAGTTATGGTGCTTGCATCCTTAAGTAGCGGCAACCAGGCACGCAGAATCGCCTTGTACTTTGCAGTGAGTTTGGCTGAACGGTTAGCAAATAGAACTGACTCTACCGTTACTTTTGCGTCAAGTAGCGGAGTTCCTGAATCAGCCTGAACTTTACAGTTTGGATCAAGAATGAAAAATACCTCATCGGTCAAAACTGTGTCATCCGGAGCAAATCCTGTGACTACAAACTTGTGATCGCCTGCAGTTTCACAACCTGAAATCGTAAATTCGCCACGGAATGATCCATCAGGTTCTACTGTGAATGTTGAAATCAACTTTGGCGTTGAGTACTGCCACAATTCCACAGTCGATCCTGGCTTTAAGCCCGAACCTGATGCTTCAGTTGAAGCGCCGTCTAGAACTGATCCGGCAGCAAGGTTTAACTCCAATGTCAGCACATTTGGCAAGGTTGTGAATTGGTAAATTGCGCCAAATTGGAAACCATCTGAAGCTGCGGTCTTTGCGTAAGCGCAGTAGTAATAAACGGTGCTTGAACTTAATCCCGTTACCTCAGCACTCATGTCTACTGGAGTGACATCACTGTCGGTGAAAACTGATGCGCCTACAGCTGGATCTGTTACTTGCACAATATCCACGCTGTCTAAATTGACAGTGCTGCAATCAACTGGATTGGTCTTCGAGTAGTAAAAGCCATATTCGATAGGAGCTAATCCGTTAGTGTCGACTTTTCCAAGTAGATTCGCTTTTCCTGCAGATGTAGCGGACACTCCGTCTGTAGTAATTACAGATGCAGTATCTGCAACGTATTCATAGGCACCTGCATCTACTTTGATACCTGCGGCGGCATTCTTACGTGCTACCCCACGAGCGTCATCATTGATCAATGCTGGTTCGTCTAATTCTTCTAGTTCAGTTGCAGTAAACACGTTGATTGCTGAACTACCTTCGCCCAGCGCAAATGTGCGAACCGAGCCAGTATTTGTTGGGGCATCCGTGTTAACGGCGGCATCATCTTGAATGTTTAACGAGGCAACCGATACATGAACATTTGTGCTGGTTTCTGCGTCGCCAGTTGTTCCACAGCTATCTAATGGAAAAGTTGAAGGTGACGCACTTGGCAATGGGTTCGGGGTAGAACCAGCCGTAACGTTAAATTTACGCAAACCTTCGCTTGCCTTTGACACGTTGCAGGATTGCTCAACGTAAAGCGAACCGGTACTTCTAACCGGAGCGAATTCGGAATACAGCGCAGAACCTTCATTGGCTGAGTTCCCGCGGAACGTGTTGTTCAAAATTAGAGATTCGATGTCGGTTGTCCCCGAGATTGAAACAGCGCCGCCTGAACCGGAAGTTGATGTGTTATTGAATACTGTGTTGTTCCACATCTTCAATGGTCCGCTTACAGAAATTGCGCCACCATCTTTAGAGGCACTGTTGTTATAAATTGCAGAATGATCAATTGAAGTAAGTCCAGTTTGTGAAGAGAATGCGCCACCAGATGTACTTGGGGCGTATGTGTAAGGCTCGGTGTCGCTCTTGTCTTCGTACGGAATCACGCACTCACTTGTGTATGGATCAAGACTGTCATCAGTGGTAGGGACTAAAGGGTCAACTGCAGCACACAATTCGGACGAGTTGTTACCACGAATTTCTGAATTGCTGATTGACAGGTTGCTGTCATCCTCAACCTCAATCGCGCGACCAAGGTAGTTCGCGCCGCTTCCATCAAGAGTCAGACCGAATAGCGTCAAACTTGTGCCATCTTGCACGTCGATTAGCGCTTCGACATCTACGGTCATATATAGAACGCCTTCACTTACAAACGGATCTGAATAGGAGCTATCTGCAACACTTCCGAATGCTCGCTTAAAAATAGTTTTACCGGCGCCACTCCCGGCAATAATCAAGTCATCTGTTACGACTAAGGATTCAGTTAGCAAAATCTCACTACCGTCGGCACAATCTATGTTGATGGTGTCTAGGCCCAAATTTCCATTGGCAGCAGCAACTGCGGCAACGAGATCTGCTGGAGCAGTAACTGAAGTACAGTCAACGCTCTGTCCCAAATCTTCAGCATGTGCCGCACTTGCAAATCCCAATTGCCCAGCTACTAGTGCCAAACCAACTGTTGCTACCGTTGCAAATCTCGTTTTACTCATTTTTTATCCCCAGACATACGCTCTGCAAAATAGCCAACTATCTTGCTTGTGATAACAATAGGTAACTAGTCCATGTCCCTCAAGGTGCGAAATTTTTTATGAGAAAAAAGTTTTTGCCATAAAATCCCTTTATAGGAAAATTCGGACAAAATATTTCATTAAAATTTTTAATAGACATTTTTAAGATTTGTTTTCGGAAAAGTTTTGTGAGCAACTCAGAGTTATGCATTGCACTGAAAAGTTCTTTAAAGAGTTGGGGTTTTCGATTAACACTCGAGCGATCCTGCAGCGACCGAGCTGCAAGATGCTAACTGCTAAATAGATTGTGTATTGTGGCAATTCCGAAATATCTGTCTAAACTAGACATTTTTTTAAATTATATAAATGTTCAAGAGAGAGTAAAGATGCGTTGCTAAAAAGTATCCGAAAACAGGTTAATTAAATCTAAAAACTACGCTCGGAGATGTCCTTGCCGCATAAATTCCACTAGCAGCTTTTGTTGCAGTTACGGTGCATGAAGTTGCCCTAGTGGCAGTTACCGAGTTTCTTGAGATCGAACATCCAGTTCCCGAGACACTAAAGCTAATTGTTCCGTTACCAGTCCCACCCGATGTCAAAAGCGCAACGCTGGTGCGAATTCGATTGGTCAATAAGGTATTTGAAATCATCAAGGCCGCCTGTTGGACTAGTGAAAACGTAAAAGTCTTTGACGGCGAAACTACTGCACTATAAATGTCATTCGCTGGATTAGTAGCTGTAACAAGGCAAGTAGCAGCACCTGAAGCATTTAGGTTTGATCCAGTTATTGAGCAGTTAGTGCCTGTAGCTGTGAACGTAGGAGCAATAGCACCTGAGCCTCCGGTGACTGAAAGCGATATGGGTGTACCTGCAATTCCAGTAAGCGCAGTATTTGAAATCACTAGTGGGTTCTGCGATTGTCGTGGTGAAAGGCATGAAGCCACTAATGCTGACACATCAAGTCGTCCGCCAGTAGCAGTAAGGCCAGATAGTGAGGTTGTGGCAGCGGCAGAAGACAGTAACGCGGAGCGAATTTGCTTTGGTGTGATTGTCGGGTTCACTGAAGCACAGAGTGCAATGGCGCCTGTTACATGTGGTGTCGCCATCGAAGTACCGCTGTAGCTTGCATAAGAACTATTTGGAACTGTCGACACTATCGCGCTACCAGGAGCGCCAATATCAACTTTCGTTAGGCCGTAATTAGAAAAAGTTGAACGACTTCCGGATGAAGTGATAGCTGCAACAGCGACAACGCAGTCCCAACTTCTCACTGTATTTTGTGCGGTCTTTGTACAGTCATAATTTGATGGGTAGCTGGCAGTTACATCATTGTTCTGACCAATACCAGCGCTGTTTCCATTGCCTGCAGCGGCGACAAAGAATATGCCTTGGTCTCCAGCACGATTAATCGCATCTGCTAACGACTGTGAGAATCCGCCGCCGCCCCAAGAATTGTTTATCGCGACTAGATTTACCCCGGCTTTTTTCAAGTTAACCAAGTAGTCGATTGCAAGAATCGCATCTGAGGTGGAGCCCCCCGCTGGACCAAGAAATTTTGCTGAAACTATTTTCACGTTCCAGTTCACGCCTGCTACGCCGATTCCATTATTGCCGACCGCACCAATTGTTCCGGAAACATGGGTACCGTGGGCATCTACTTTGGGATTAGCTGCACCATCGAACACTGTTGCATCCTTGCTAAAGAAGTCCCAACCATTTATGTCATCAATTTTTCCGTTTTTGTCATTATCGATTCCATCACCCGAAACCTCACCTGGGTTAACCCAGATGTTTGCGGCTAGATCAGGATGTGTGACTTGGATTCCTTCGTCAATTACGCCTACGACTACAGATTGGCTTCCGGTATAGCCCGCGGCCCAGGCTTCAGCTGCTTGGCTTCCGAATGCATTTGAAGGGGATGTTGCATCACCGTACATACCCCAGAGCTGTGATCCCGTTGTGTAGTAGGGGTCATTTGGCACAACTGATTTTTGAAGCAGGTAGTCGGGTTCCGCATATAAGACAGCTGGGTCAGCACTTAGTGCGGCGATCGCACTTTCTACCGAAATACCTGCCCCGACTTGAATCAAGTCGCTGCGCTTGCCACTATTTCGGTAAATAGATTTCGAATTTCGAGATCCCACGCGGGTTTGTGAATTTTGAATCTCCTGTGCAGTGGCTCCGTTGCGGTAAGTGATGATTATTCGATCGCTACTGTGGGCCTCGCGAATACTGTCGTCACTATGTGCAGGAACCTGAAGAATAGTAGTTGCAACCAGAGAAACGATTAGCGCTGTTGATAACCGAAGTCTCATGAATTTTCCCTACTGAAGTTGCCTTACATATTCACCGTAGGCAGAGGTTACCAATTATTGGAAAACCACCTACGTGAACAAAGTCGACAAAATTCATTAATTGCATTAAATATCATCAAAGATTTAGATAACTTTTGGCTTTGCAGGGAATCACGTAATACTGGGCGCCTTGCAAGGAAATTTACCGACTGGATTAGCCTAATTGCATGCGCGTGGCCCAATTCGATGCCTTTGGCGACACCTTATATATAGCGCAACGCGATATGCCTGTTGCTAGACCACATGGCGTAGTTATAAAGGTTGAAGCTACAGGGCTTTGCCGAAGTGATTGGCATGGTTGGCAAGGTCACGATTCAGACATTACTGAGTTGCCCCATGTCCCTGGCCATGAATTCGCCGGCATCATTTCCGAAGTTGGCGACGATGTTAAGAATTGGAAAGTCGGCGATCGGGTAACTGTGCCATTCGTTTGTGGATGTGGTGATTGCGTTGACTGCAAGGCAGGTAATGCGCAAGTTTGCTTATTTCAATGGCAACCGGGATTCAACGGTCCAGGTTCATTTGCAGAGTATGTTCGTATTCCACAAGCCGACTTTAATGTCATTGCACTTCCCGAATCGATGACTTTTGAGACAGCTGCTGCTCTAGGTTGTCGGTTTGCAACTTCATATCGCGCAGTTGTGCACGTCGGCAAAGTGCAGTCCGGCGAAACCGTTGCGGTCTTTGGCTGTGGCGGAGTTGGGCTGGCAGCAATCATGATTGCTAAGTCTCGTGGGGCAACTGTCATTGGCATCGATACTTCAAATCCGGCGCGCGATCGTGCTCGGCTAGCCGGGGCCGAATACGTATTTGATTCAATTCATGATGACGTTGTAAGGGAAGTCAAAAAAATATCTTCAGCTGGCGCCGACTTAACGGTTGACGCACTTGGCAGTATCGCCACAAGCAAACTTGCAGTTGAGTCATTACGTAGATTAGGTCGACATGTTCAAGTTGGCCTTCTGCCACCTGCCGATGTTAAGGACCAAGCCACAATTCCGATGCACACCGTGATTGGTCGAGAGCTGACGATCCTGGGAAGCCATGGCATGTCAGCTGCGCATTACCCGGAAATGCTGAGTGAAATTGCGTCAGGGAAATTGCGTCCAGACACATTAGTTGAACGAATGATTACCTTGGAACAGGTGCCAGAAGCGCTGGAGCAGTTGGGTTCCAATCCAGTACCGGGTATCACCATCATCAAGCCTTAGGCATTGCTAGCCTGACTATATGGTCAAAGTTTCTGCAGATTCGTTAAGCGAATTACGTAATCGGCGCAGCGCAAAGTGGCGTTCATTTCCAGATGACGTATTGCCGTTACCTGTTGCAGAGATGGACTATCCAATTGCAAAGCCTATCCGCGATGTGTTAATCGACATGGTTAAGCGAAGTGATACGGGATACTCCGGTATCGCACCAGAGCTACCGCAGGCATTTGCTAACTATGCCAAGCTCACTTGGGATTGGACAGTTAACAAAGACCAGTTCTACTTAGCAACTGATGTTGGTGTTGCTGGTGTTGAAGTCCTGCGACTCTGGACTTCACCTGGTGACAAAGTAGTTATCAATACTCCGGTGTATTTGAATTTCTTTACTTGGATCCAAGAAGCAAAATGCGAAACCGTTGATGTGCCGCTAAGGCACTTAGGCGATGAGTGGGCACTTGACCTTGCGGGCCTAGAAGATGCTTTTGCAGCTGGTGCGAAGGCATACATTCTTTGCCATCCGCATAACCCAGTTGGTCATGTTTTTACTTTGGATGAGTTAGAAAAGATTGCTGAGCTGGCGAAGAAGTATGGTGTCTTGGTTATTAGTGACGAGATACATGCACCGCTAATTTTTTCGGAAGCAAAATTTATTCCTTATTTAAATGTCAGCGACACTGCACGTGAGACCGGACTTTGCATAACTTCTGCAAGTAAGTCTTGGAACTTAGCAGGGTTGAAGTGCGCACAAATTGTTGCAGATAACTCGGAAATCAATGACCGGTTAGCTATGTTGCCAATTTCATCGCCATGGCGATCATCACTTTTTGGCGTTTGGGCCAGCATCGCGGCTTATAACCAAGGTGAGCCTTGGCTAAAAGCAGTGCTAAAGAATGTCGATGACAATCGTCACTACTTAGCTAAATTGCTTAAGAAGCATCTGCCAAAAGCAAAGTACTCGATTCCGCACAGTACTTACTTAGCGTGGATTGATTTAAGCGCATACGGTCAAGACGAAGTCGCAAAACTTTTGCTAGAAAAAGGCAGAGTTGCGTTAAGTAATGGAGCTGACTTTGGTGGAGTCGGGAAAGACTTTGTTCGCTTCAATCTGGCAACTAGCAAAGAGATCATTAAAGATGCCGTAATGCGTATGGCAAGTGTGCTTGAGGATTAAATGTCGAATCTAGGAATGATCACAGTGGTCGTTGATAACTACGACGCTGCAATTGATTACTACACAACGGCTCTGGGTTTCACTTTGGTTGAGGACACCAAAATGTCAGAGACTAAGCGTTGGGTTGTTGTTGCGCCCGATCCAAGCAACGGCGCTGCGCTGTTACTAGCAGAAGCAACCACACCAGAACAATCTGACGCAATTGGAAATCAATCTGGTGGCCGAGTGATGTTTTTCTTGTATACCGATAACTTCGATCGAGATTATGCACTTATGGCTAAGCACAACGTGGCTTTCACTGAAGAGCCACGGCTAGAGGATTACGGAAAAGTTGTGGTGTTTGCCGACAAGTATGGGAACAAATGGGACTTCATTGAGCTAAGGTGAATTATGCAGACAAAAATCTTGGGACATGAAATCAAAACCCCATGGGGACCCATTGCTACATTCGTCGACGTATCTAAAGAACCTGTTGTCATAGGTGCCGCATTTAGCGAGATTCCAAAGTTCCTTAAAAGATCTGGACGCAAATTAGACATCGTGGAATTCAAATCAGATCCAAAACTTGCTGGCGTTACGGCAGTAGTTAAGTCCTGGGTTGATGGTGATCTTGACGCATTTGTAGCTTTGAAGGTTCGTCAACCTGGTGGGGAATTCACGCAAGATGTGTGGCAGGCCCTTCGCAAAGTTAAAGGTGGCAAGGTCATTAGCTACGCAGACTTGGCTGCCAAAGCAGGTCGGCCACTAGCCGTACGCGCCGCTGGAACTGCAATGTCGACTAATTTAATTGCACCAATCGTTCCGTGCCATCGTGTAGTCAAAACCGGCGGCGCAGTTGGTAACTATGGCTTCGGTGTGGACCTTAAGCGGAAGTTACTAATCCACGAAGGTGTTGACCTGTAGTCTGCGCCGATTTATTTCCTCAGTAGGCTTTCAGTCATACCAAGGAGTAAATATGGGAATCACAAAAGGCTACGCAGCGAAGGCTGCTAATGGAAAAATCGAACCGTGGGAATTTCAGCGACGTGAAGTTGGCGCAAATGACATTTCGATTGACATCGAGTTTGCTGGCATATGTCACTCCGATATTCATCAAGTTAAAGAAGAGTGGGGCGAAGCCATTTTTCCAATGGTGCCAGGACATGAAATTGTCGGCACGGTTTCAGCTATCGGCGCCAACGTTTCCAAATTCAAAGTTGGCGACATCGCTGGCGTTGGTTGTTTTGTTGATTCCTGTGGCAAGTGCGAATACTGCGTTGCTGGCAATGATCATTGGTGCCTAGATAACTCTGCTTACACCTATAACGGTATGGAACATGATGGCGTAACTCCTACCTACGGTGGTTACTCCAAAAACATCGTGGTTAAAGCTGACTATGCACTGCAGGTTCCAGCTAATTTAGATCGTGCGGGCGCTGCGCCATTACTTTGTGCAGGCATCACAACTTACTCACCACTTCGGCATTGGAATGCAGGCCCGGGCAAAAAAGTTGCCGTAATGGGTCTTGGTGGACTTGGCCACATGGCAGTCAAACTAGCAATCGCTATGGGCGCTGAAGTAACTGTGATGAGTCACAGTGAAGGTAAGCGTGACGACGCCCTTGCAATGGGAGCAAATAATTTTGTGGTTACCTCTGACAAAGAAGAGTTAAAGAAACTTGCAAATACTTTCGACATCATTATTAATACGGTGTCCGCTGAAATTGAGATTCGTCGCTACATTGGCACACTTCGCCAATGGGGATCACTTGTAGTTGTCGGTGCGCCAGGAAAGCCTTACTCAATTGACGGCAGTATCTTGATGGGCCGTCAGTTAAGTCTTTCTGGCTCCAACATCGGCAGCATTAAGGAAACCCAAGAAATGTTGGATTTCTGTGGCAAGCACAACATCACCAGCGATGTGGAAATCATTCCTGCTAGCGCAATTAATGAAGCTTACGAGCGAGTGCTGGCTAGCGATGTTCGCTACCGTTTTGTTATTGATACCGCAACGATCTAGGAGAAAATCTCATGGCTAAGCAACGCACAGTATTAGTAACAGGCGGCTCACGCGGAATCGGTGCCAGTATCGCAATGCATTTTGCTGAGCAAGGCGATCGGATAGCAGTTCATTACAGCGCAAACGGAGCTCTGGCTAACGAAGTTATGGCAGCGCTGCCAGGCTCAGGACACATGGTCGTGCAGGCAGACCTGCGTGATCCAGCTGCTATTAAAACTATGGTTGATTCAGTTGCAAAAGAGTTCGGGCACATCGACATCCTGATTAACAATGCCGGGGTATTTTTTGATCATCCGATTGAATCTTCGACTTATGAAGTTTGGCAAGCAGCGTGGTCTGATACTTTGGGCGTTAATTTAGTGGGCGCCGCAAATGTCACCTGGTGCGCGCTGCAACATATGCCACGTCATGGCGACTCACGAATTGTTAATGTTGGATCCCGCGGTGCGTTCCGTGGCGAACCAGTCAGTCCTGCTTATGGCGCGAGCAAAGCTGCAATTGTGGCATTTGGTCAATCAATTGCTAAAGCTCTCGCTCCTGAAGGTATTGGTGTTACAACTCTTGCACCAGGATTCGTGGATACCGAAATGGCTGCTGAGTTACTGGATGGTCCAACGGGCGATGACATCCGAAAGCAAAGCCCATTTGGCAGAGTTGCTGATCCAGATGAATTAGCGCGCGCGATTTACTTCTTAGCTTCAAAAGATTCGCTTTGGGCAAGTGGCGCAGTACTAGATTTCAATGGCGCTTCTTACTTACGCATGTAATTAGTTTTGCTGTTCCCAGGCCTTGCGCAAACTAGCGCGGGCTCGTGACAAAGCAGCACCTGCGCCACCTTCAGAAATTCCAAGTGCTTGGGCAAGTTCTTTCCCGTTAAGTCCTTCCCACGCAGCTAGACGCAATACTTCGCGATCTTTGTCTGGCACAAGTTTCCAAGCTCTACTCAGTTGGTCATTGGTAATAACCTCATCGGCGCAATCAGGTTCTACTTCACTTAACACAAAATCTGTTGGAATTGGCTCATTCTTTCGATGAGCATTTGCCAGCACGTTCCATGCAGTTCGATAAAGCCAGGGTAACTCCGAACCAATTGGTATGGATTCGATCTTTTGCAACGCAATTACAAATACATCACTTGTTAAATCCTGTGAGTCATTACCGATGTGTCGACGAGCTATGTATCTATATACCTCGAGGGCATGGCGCTCATAGAGTTCCTCGAACCCAAGTACGGACACCGGTATTGCTCCCTTGCTCGCTGCTACTACCAATTTATGTCGAAACTGACCTGTTTCTTTCAGTGCTTGGGGAAAATCTTTCACAAGTTCAGTGAAAGATTTGGGTAATTTCTAACATAAGACAGTTAAGAAGCTAAGAACTAGGGAGAGACCATGAATGACGAATTTGGAAATGCTGGCAGTGCTAACGATCAGGCATGGGAATTACTTCAGGTAAATGACCCTGCCAACTCAGCCGGTGCACCGGATCTAGCAGCAATTCGAGCCTCAGTCCTTGCCGAATCGGGCAAAGTGGTGCCAATTTCAAAGCGTTCCTGGCTCGCACCGGTTGCTGTCGCAGCCAGCGTTGCTCTTTTTGTCGGCGGTGGTGCTGGTTACACAATTGCAGCGCAATCGTCAGGCGAATCTTCTAATTCCATTGCTGCGTCCGTTCCCGAAATGGGAGGAGTGAAATCAGGTAGTGCAACCGGCTCACAAGATGCAAAAATGTCTTCGATCTGGGGAGGCCGAGCATATCTAGAAGCTGGCACCGGAATTTCTGATACTTCAGGGGTCCAAGTTGGCTACACCATGGATGCCAGCGACATCAATCGTAAAGATCAGCTCAAGCAAGTTGCAGGTGTTTTCTCGGTTTCCGGAAAAATTACTGGAAGTAAGAAGGATGGTTACTTTGTTGGCGATCAAAATTATGTCAAAGCGGTAGCGCAAATTAGTGGCGCAAGTTGGGATTTAAGTCAGTTGATCACCTGGAATTACAGCGACTCATCGGTTAATCCAGTGTATTGCGGTGGCAACTTTCCGATGTATGACACTAAGTCCAGCTCCGTAGGTGGTTCAGCAACTGCGGACTTGGCAACCCCTATGCCCGAGATGACTTCCGAAGCGATGCCTACTGCAATACCGGAACCTACTACTGCTCCGGAACCAACAGCAATACCGGAGCCAGCGCCCGCACCAACTGAGTGTGCGCAGCCAAGTGGAACTTTGCCAAGTGATGAGTCTGCCCTAGCTTTAGCGAAAGAAAAGTTTGGAGCGCTGAAATTTGCTTCGGACAGCGCTGACTGGTCTGTAGTCGACAACGGCGGCCAGTGGGGTTACAACGCTGAAATGGCAAGTGCTTACAAGTTAGTAACTGCAAAAGTTTCAATCGATGGAATTTATTCAAATCAGTCTTGGTCAATGACTATTGGCCCAGATAATGCGATTTTGAATGCGACCGGTTTCTTTGCAAAATTTGTTCCAACCGCGGAATACAACATCGTTGGTGCGAAGACTTCGATTGAACGCACACAAAATGGACTTTGGGCTAACTTGCCGCCGCAAGAAGTTTACAAAGAAGGAATGGTCTACCCGATGGAAATGGGTATCAACTCAAATCCATCGAAAGTAGCGCGCAATAAAGCCGGACAGCCAGTTTTGGATGCCAATGTTGATCGGATAACAATTTCCAAAGCGGAAACCAGTTTGATGTCTTGGTATCTAAATGATGGCTCAACCATTTTGCTACCGGCGTATCTATTGAGCGAAAATGACTCAAAAGATTCACGTCAGTGGCTGCAATTAGCAATTGCCGATGAGTACGTGGACTTTAGCTAGCGGAAAAATCTTTAGATAGTTCGCCGATTCGAATCAGCCGAGCAATCGCAGCATCTTCCATCGGAGAACTTGGTCCTAGTGCCATGCGCATAGTGCGAAGTAGCCCGCGTGTAATTGGGCCAACTACCGATAGGTTTTTACCTTTGAGTCCAAGCATTACCTGAAACTCAGTTGGAATTGATGCGACTGCACCATCAAACATCCGGTCATAGGCAACTAATGCAGTTTTTGATAGCGGTGGCTTTCGAATGAATTCCACCACGCGTTTAGTAGTTTCGCTGGTTGCCAGGATGCCTTGGTCTTGGTAACGCTTGATCTCTAGCTTTAGCTCTGCTCTAGACATTGGCGCAGTTGTTAATCCAAGCGGCGCAACAGACTTTGACCATTGCGAAACATATTCATCCGAACCACCTGGGATTGGATCTTCGCCATATAACTCATGCGTTGTTAGGAATGAGTCAGTAAATGCAATGTGTACCCAAGCCAATAGATCCGGATCGACAGCGCGATACGGTTTGGTCTGGCCTTGTCCCGTGGTGTATTCGCCTTTGACATGATCGTGCATTCGATTGACGCGAGCCGATTCTGCTTCTAGCGCTTCGGCAGATCCAAAAGTTGCAATAGTCAGCCACTTGGTAGTTCCCGCCAGACGACCAAGAGGATCGTGTTCATAACGTGAATGTTGTTCTACTCCCGCCAGGCTTCCAGGATGTAGTGCTTGCATAAGTAATGCGCGAATGCCACCAATTAATGTGGCAACGTCACCGTGCACGACCCATGGTGCATCCTGTGGCAAATAAAGCCCACGTTTTTCGCCGGACTCGATAATGTACATCCAGGGTGGCACGCCATCTTCGGTATTGGTAATGATGCGGCGAAATCGCGTACCAAAGCGTTCTTGTAACGCGTTAGTTGCCACTCGTTGCTCCCAAGAAATAATGCCGACCACTTAAATCTACGAGAAGTATGCCCCGATCGCAGAACTTGCTGTTTGCCGAACTGTTATCAACCAACAAGTGGCAAACTGGTGCCATGGATCATAAAGAAATTATTGCCTTGATGGATAGCCATTTTTCCCAGCATCAGTTAGCTAAAAATATTCCTGGCGTTGCATACGGCTTGATTAAAGATGGGAAATTGATCCATGCAAATGGCTTTGGTGAGACTGTTATTGCGTCGGGAAATTGCCCAGATAGTTCTAGTGTTTTTCGCATTGCCTCTATGACCAAGAGTTTTACGGCAACTGCCGTGTTATTACTACGCGACCAAGGAAAGCTTCGTCTCGATGATGACATCAAACAGTACTTGCCTTGGACCGACAGCATTGGAATTCCAGAGTTTGGTCATGTAATTACGATTCGCGATTTACTAACTATGAATGCTGGATTCCCAACCGATGATCCTTGGGGTGATCGACAGGAAAGTTTAGAGATCGCAAGTTTTGATGACTTAGTTAGTCAAGGCCTTCGTTTCACGCGAGCTCCTCGTATGGGTTTTGAATACTCGAACTTAGGTTATGCACTTCTTGGTAGAATCATCACTGTTACAAGCGGTATGGATTATTTGGATTTTGTTGCGACCGAAATTCATCAGCCTTTGAAAATGTCGGCAAGTACTTTTCAGCAAGCAAATGTTTCGGCCGAAAACTTTGTGCAAGGTTATGCAGAATTTGCCGCAGGGTTTACTCCCGAGCCATTGACGGTACCTGGTGCATTTAGTGCCATGGGTGGCTTGCTTAGTAACGTCACTGATCTGGCAACCTGGGTAGCTGGATTTCAATCTGCTTGGAATGATTCATCACGACATCCATTGCAAAAATGGAGCCGTCGCGAAATGCAAGAACCGCAACGCCATGCTCGCACGGCAGCTTTCACTGATCCCCATACCGATCAAATAAAGTCTGTGACTACTTCGTATGGATTTGGCTTGATGGTTGATGAAGATTCACTGCTCGGCAGATTTGTTTCCCATAGTGGCGGCTATCCAGGTTTTGGATCTCACATGCGCTGGCATCCAGAATCTGGCTGGGGAATTGTGGCGTTAGGAAATCGTACTTACGCTGCAATGATGCCCGCCGCAAGTGAAGCACTAGCCACAATTGTCCGCGACCATACTTCGCGAAAAACTTATTCTGATTCTGACATTTGGTATGAAACGGCGTCTGCTATGGAAGTTGTTGAAAAGCTACTTACCAAATGGGATGACGAATTGGCAGACAAATGGTTTGCGATGAACATGGATTTAGACCAACCTAGAAATGAACGAGCTGCCATATTTACTGCGCTGAATTCGAGTTCGGCAACAATATCCCGAGTACCCGGCAACCTGTCGACTACAACACCAGCACACGCCAAATGGCAGGTATCAAGTGATTCTGGGCTTATTGAAATTGAAATATTGATGAGTCCGACAAAGCAGCCAAAAATTCAAACATTAAAGGTGGCGAAAACCCCACAGTGAGATGGCATCTGCGCATAGGTGTCTAAGATAAATATGGTGCGCAATGCACCGCTGATTCGAAAGAATATGGATGTCCAAGCAAACTGACAACACCGCACCGAATAGTCGTAGCCAAAAACATCTTGCTGGAAGTGCAAGCTTGATAATGGGTGCGACCGGCGTAGTGTTTGGCGACATTGGCACTAGTCCGATTTATGCGCTCAAAGAAACTTTGCATACTTCGGGTGCCCAGGTTGACGATATCTATGGAGTTGTATCACTGTTTTTTTGGACGCTAACACTTGTTGTTTCTGTTAAATACCTTGGCTTTGTTATGCAAGCCGACAACAGAGGTGAAGGTGGAATCCTTGCCCTGCTTTCCCTTATGCCAAGAAAGATTCGTGGTCCAAAAACCACCAAGCATCAGGCGATTTTAGTTTTGATTCTGGTAGGCACTGCACTGTTATTTGGTGATGGTGTGTTAACTCCTGCGATTTCAGTGTTATCTGCAACTGAAGGTCTGGCACTTCTTAACCCCGACTTAGCGCAAGTTGCAGTTCCGTTAACTGTTGTCATTCTTGGTGTGTTGTTTATGGTGCAATCCAGAGGAACTCACACCATAGGAAATATTTTCGGTCCAGTTATGTTGTGGTGGTTTGGCCTGATCGCGGGACTTGGCTTTTATAGATTTCTTGCAGAACCTTCAGTCATTAAAGCGCTGTCACCAACTTATGCACTTGAATACATTGGACATAGTGGCTTTAAAACATTTGCTATTTTAGCTTCCGTGATTTTGTGTGTTACTGGTGCCGAAGCGCTCTATGCAGACATGGGTCACTTTGGAGTAAACCCAATTCGTTGGGCATGGATGTTCCTTGTGGGACCGGCATTAATTATGTGCTACCTCGGGCAAGCTGCATTAGTTTCCACTAATCCAGACGCGGCAACGAATCCATTCTTTGGGTTGGCACCAAATCAAACCATGCTGATTGTGTTAATTGTTTCTGCGACTCTTGCCACAGTGATTGCATCTCAAGCTTTAATAACTGGCGTTTTCTCGTTATCTCGCCAGGCCGTTCAGTTGGGACTTTTCCCGCGCTTAACAATTAAGCACACCAGCGCAGAACATGAAGGTCAAATTTATGTTCCAGTTGTTAACTGGTTGGTTGGCATTACCAGCATTGCCTTAGTTATTGGCTTTAAGTCTTCATCCGCATTGGCAAGTGCTTATGTTCTTGCTATCGCCGGAACTATGGCAATCACTACTTTTGCTTTCCACATTGTCGCGCGCGAAGTCTGGGAATGGCCAGTGTTAAAGATACTGCCGTTAACTGTCACGTTCCTAATTGTTGACATCAGCTTCTTAATTGGAACAGCGTCACACATTGTTAACGGCGGCTGGGTCCCAATCGCTCTCGGAGCATTTGTTTTTGCAGTCATGGCAATTTGGCGTGCAGGTAACCGCGCGTTGAACCGCAGAATGCGCGAATCAACTCGCACTTGGCAAGACATTTACCAAGGCTTGGAAACTGGAGAAATTTCTACCGTAAACGGCATCGGAATCTTTATGGCATCACCAGCAGAAATGGTTCCGGCAGCTTTGATTTCGCACGTGACTGTCATGCACTCGCTGCCAGAAGAAGTAATCGTCGTAACCGTGAAGCCTGATACTCAGCCAATTAGTTCGACCCCGGTGTTATGCGACCACATTTCTGATCGCCTATGTCGCGTCACAATTTATGCCGGCTACATGGAAACCATCCAGCTTCCAGGTTTGTTGGAACGTGAAGTACTTGGCGATAAAGAAAAACTAGCCACCTACTATTTATCCGAGCGTCATTTCTTAGCCTCGGACAATGGAACTTTGGGACATCGCACTGAGGCTTTATTTGAGATCTTGCACCGAAATTCAGTTGCGCCAACTGCGTTCTATGGCTTGCCGTATGACCGCGTCATCACTATTGGAACTCGTATCGACCTTTAAGGCAAAACTAAAGCCCGCGCTAATCACTTAGCGCGGGCTTTAGTTTTTTAAAATTACTTACTAGCGTTTAGTAACTCAATCCGAAGATCTGCAGTTGCCTTATGAGCAGACATGCCTTCAAAGCCCGCGATGGCGGAGTTATGTGGCGCAACTTGCATAGTCGATTCGCGAGTTGAGGTTTGGTAAGTAACTGGCTTTAGGAAACGACCAACTGACAAACCTGATGTGTATTTCGCGCCGCCACCGGTTGGAAGAACGTGGTTAGTTCCAGTTGTTCCCTTGTCTGCATAAGAAACTGTGGACCATTCACCAATGAATAGTGAACCGTAGTTCTTTAGGTGCTTTAGGTAGTAGTCATTGTCACCAGTCAGGATTTCCAAATGCTCTGGAGCCAAAGTGTCCATTACTTCGATCGCTTCATCTGGCGTCTTTACGTAGTAAACCGTTCCATAATCGCGCCAAGCTGGGCCTGCGATGTATTCCGTTGAAAGCTCTTCTAGTTGACGCTTAACTTCCTGGATTACTGCCAGTCCAAGTTCACGTGAAGTCGTCACAAGTGAGGCTGGGGACTGCATGCCGTGCTCAGCCTGACCCAATAGATCGCAAGCAACCATACGGGCATCGGCAGTTGAATCTGCAATAACCGCAACTTCGGATGGGCCAGCAAGTAAGTCAATACCCACGCGACCAAACAGCTGACGCTTTGCTTCGGCAACGTAAGCATTACCGGCACCGACCAAGATGTCTACTGGCTTTTCGCCAAGTAGGCCAAAGGTCATTGCAGCTAGTGCTTGAACGCCGCCAAGGATGAACGTACGGTCTACGCCCGAAAGGTATGCCGAATACAACACGGCATCATTGCCACCAGCATCTGACATTGGCGGAGTGCAAGCCATAGTCATTGGTACGCCAGCAACTTTCGAAACACCAACTGTCATGAAAGCAGAAGAAAGAATTGGGAAGTTACCTGCAGGCAAGTAAGCACCAACGCGCTCAATAGGAATGTACTTTTGACCTAGTACTACGCCAGGTGTGGTTTCCAATTCGAAGTCAACCAAGTGCTTGCGAGTTTCGACTGCAAACATCTTGGTACGCTCGGAACCGATTTCCAGTGCCTTGCGAAGTTCTGGAGAAAGTTTGTCACCGGTCTTGGCAAGATCAGCTGCGCTCAGCTCAAAACCTTTATCCCACTTATCAAGATCACGGGCATACTTACGAACTGCATCAATGCCATTCTTTTCGATGTCTGAAAGCATTTTTGAAACAGTCTCGATAACTTCTGGTAATCGCTGTGCTGGCGGTGAATCTAGTTCGGGTGCCTTGAGCACTTCGATATCGGCCTTGAGGAACTTCTTATCAGCTTCTGTAATACGCATGGTTAAAACGTACTTCCCTTCTTAGGTATTGCGTTGGCGTTTTGGCGGAACATGTATTGGAAAACCTAGCCCAACTCGAGCAGCTTCCGGTAGTACCTCGCTCATTGATGGGTGTGGATGAATCGTATCGGCTAGGTCTTGCAGGTTCGCACCCATTTCGATGGCAAGCGTAATTTCGGCAATGTACTCCGAGGCATGAGGTCCAACGATTTGAGCACCCAGCACTACCCCGTCTGGGGTGTGAACTAACTGAGCAAAGCCAGCTTTTTCGCCCAAGGTGTAGGCCCGGCCTGATGCAGCCATCGGGAACATGGCAGCTTGCGCTTCATAGCCAGCCGCTTTTGCTTCCTCAACTGTGAACCCAGTGATCGCAATTTCTGGATCGCTAAATATCACAGCTGGAATTGCAGTTGGATCAAATCTGGCAGCGTGGCCACTGAGAACTTCGGCAGCCACGTGTGCTTCGGCGCTTGCTTTGTGGGCTAGCGCTGGTCCTGGCGTGATGTCACCGATTGCTGCGATCTTGGGTGTGACTAATAAATCAGGTCCGACTTCAAGAATTCCACGGGCGTTTGGTTTAACGCCCAATACTTCTAAGCCGATGTCATCAGTGTTTGGCGTGCGGCCAATAGCAACTACTACGTAATCAACTTCAATTGTTGATTCGACTCCATCGTTCGTTACTTTCAGTGCTTTACCATCATCACTAGTAACCATGGTTTTTACGCGGACATCAACGCCAAGTTCACCGAGACGTTTTACAACTGGCGCCACAAGTGTCGACGGTAATGCCGGAAGCAATCGATCTGCGGCTTCAACCAAAGTAACTTTTGAACCAAGCTGTGCCAGTGCGGTACCAAGTTCCACACCAATGTAACCGCCACCAACAACTGCAATGGATTTTGGTAAAACATCTAAAGCCAAAACATCAGAGGAATCTAAAATTCGTTTGCCATCGCGCGGTAGCGCCGGAATAGTTGTTGGGCGTGAACCAGTTGCGATTATGCAGTTCTTAAATTGAATGTGTGTCGGTGGGGCATCCCCGAATTCAAGTACGCCTTGATCCTTGCGGGTGAATCGGAAGAATCCTTGCAGCACTTCAACACCAGCAGTCTTTAATAGTTGGCGCACGCCACTATTTAGACCGCCTACAACTTCAGATTTCCAAATCTGAAAATCTTTCATGTCTACAGTCGGCGCCGCAGAAACTTTCAAACCGCGCTGACTCCATCCTGAGACATCGTGGGTGGCATGTGCCAAACCGATAAGGGCCTTGGATGGAATGCAACCAACGTTTACACAAACTCCACCCAGGCCGGCTTCGCCCTGGGTATCAACTAAAACGACTTCGCGGCCAAGTTGCGCGGCCGCAATTGCAGCAACATAACCGCCAGGTCCGCCGCCAATGATTAATAAGTCAACCGAGGAAGGCATTTCACCAACAACCATGTCTGCTCCTCTACTTAACTAAAGTTTCTGGATTTAGTAACAACTTTGCGATGTCACTAACAAAAGCACCCAAGTGCGCACCATCATTTATTCGATGATCTGCGGCAACCACGATAGGTAACACCATGCGAACCCCTGGTTGGCCATCGACTGGAATTACTTTTTCAGCAATGCGCCCAAAGCCTGCAATGGCAACTTCGGGCGGCCGAATTATTGGAGTTCCTAGCCAGGTGCCAAAGGAACCGAAGTTGGTAATCGTAAAGGTGCCGCCGCCCAATTGATCGGTAGTTGCTTTCCGAGTCTTGGCTAAATCAGCCAAGCGATCGGTTTCGCTGGCAAGCTTGGCCACAGTGAAATCGTTTGCAGCTCGCATCACTGGAACTATCAAGCCATCTTCGGTAGCCGTTGCAAACCCAAGATTTACATCGTCATACTGGCGAATCTCGCCCATCTCGGCATCAAAACGGGAATTAAATGTTGGATGATTCTGCAATGCCAAAATGCAAGCGCGCATCAAGAATGGAGTTACCGAAAGTTTTGTGCCAGCTTTTTCAAACTGTGGGGCTAGTTCAGCCCGAAGCGCTAATAACGCAGTGGCATCAATTTCTTTGAACTCAGTTATGTGCGGAATACGCAAGGCATCCGACATACTCGTCGCAATTTGGCGACGCAGCCCACGCAGTTGAATTAACGTGATGCCGTTGCCGTCGTCTTTAGTAACAGCGGGTCCAGACTCACTAACACCTGGCGCCGAACCTGTTGCTTGAACATCAGCCGCAGTTATCTGACCATTAGGACCAGATCCGGTTACGTTTTCTAGATTGATACCAAGTGAAGCTGCGAGCTTGCGGGTGCTTGGACTAGCAAGTGGCCTGACATTACTGGCACGTGGCGCACTAGTCGTGCTGTTACTAACTGTCGAGGCAGCAGGTTGTATGCCATGCGCTACTTGCGAACTAATGTCCCCCGAAACTTTCCCAGTTGCTTCAATCTGCATCAGGCTGGAACCTACGGAGAGCACGTCACCAACTTTTGCACCCAGAGACTTGACGACTCCAGTAACCGGTGCTGGAATTTCAATTTGAGATTTGTCAGTCTCGACAATAACTACGGCTTGATCTTCGGTAACCAAATCACCAACAGTAACTAGCCATTCGATTACTTCGGCTTCGGCAATTCCTTCACCAACATCAGCGAGTTTGTAATCAATTAAAGTCATGCGCTGGCCTTTACCAACGCAGCAACTTCAGCAACAACTCGGTCAACATCAGGAATATACAAATCCTCAACGCCGCCAAGTGGGTACGGCGTATCAGGTGCAGTGATACGAATTATTGGAGCTTCTAAGTTGTAGAAACATTCCTGTTGAATTGTTGCAATTAACTCGCTACCAAATCCACCAGTAAGTGGAGCTTCATGCAAAATTGCTACTCGCCCAGTTTTTACTACTGATTCTGTAATGCCTTCGATGTCCAGTGGATTAAGCGAACGCAAATCTAGAACTTCAACGCTGATACCTTGCTCGAATAATTCCTCAGCTGCGCGTTCGGCAACGTTAACGGCGGCCGACCAAGCAATCAACGTGACGTCAGTACCGGCGCGAGCAACACGAAGTTTGCCAAGTGGCACGGTGTAGCGCTCATCTGGCACTTCGTCTTTGGTTAAGCGATAACCCTTAAGTGGTTCTAAATAAAGCACTGGATCATCAGATTCCATTGCTGCTGCTAGTAAGCCCTTGGCATCGTACGCGGTAGCTGGCGCAACCACTTTTAAGCCAGGGGTATGCGTGTAGAAAGCTTCGAAAGCATCAGAGTGCAATTCTGGCGTGCGCACTCCGCCGCCAAATGGTGAACGAATCACCAGCGGCAAGGAGTGACGTCCTTGCGAACGGTAACGTAAGCGGGCAACTTGCTGGCCAATTTGATGGAAGGCCTGGTGTCCAAACCCTAAGAACTGCAATTCAATAACGGGGCGAAGTCCACTCATCGCGAGCCCAATTCCCGAGCCAACAATTACGCCTTCGGCAAGTGGCATATCAACTACGCGCTCTTTACCAAAGCGAGCTTGTAAACCGTCGGTGGCGCGGAATACGCCGCCAAGTACGCCAACATCTTCACCAATTACAACTACGCGCTTGTCAGCTTCCATTTCTTGACCAAGGCATTCACGAATTGCTTCGATCATTGTCTTTTCACTCATCAGGCACCACCATTTCGATGTGCCCAATCAGATTTTTGATCCAACATTCGCTGCGGTGGTTCGGCATAAACGTGATCAAAAATTGCATTACTTGTTGCCAGCGGAGTGTTACGCGCAATTTCCATTGCTGTATCAATTTGTGCCGCACAACTATCGAGCATTTCTTGCTCTAGTGTTTCATTCCAAATTCCACGGCTGCGCAAATAATTTTTGATGCGCTCTACGGGATCTTTCTGTTGCCACTTTTCTAGTTCCTGTTGATCAACATAACGAGTTGGATCATCAGCAGTGTTGTGTGCTCCAGTGCGATAAGTAACGGACTCAATCAAAGTTGGTCCGCCACCGGCGCGTGCTTTTGCAACTGCTTGCGTTGTTACTTCATGCACAGCTAATAAATCATTACCGTCGACAATTACACCTTCGACGCCATAGCCCAATGCGCGTTCGGCAAACGAGCGAGCCGCAGTTTGATTTTCGCGCGGCGTTGAAATAGCCCAACCATTATTTTGCAAAAAGAAAATTACTGGCGCTTTCATAATTCCAGCTAGGTTTAAACTTTCGTGAAAATCACCTTCAGAGGATGCACCATCGCCAAAGAACGTGATTACAACGCCATCGCCGCCTTGCATTTTTAATCCCCACGCCAAACCAGTTGCTTGTGGAATTTGAGCAGCTAAGGAAATTTGCATCGGCAGCATATTTACTTCCGGCGGAATAGTTCCACCTTTTGGATTGCCCATGAAGTAGAGCGCAAAGTTTTCAATCGGGTAGCCGTGCCGAATCAATGCTGGAAATTCGCGATACTGCGGAACAATCCAATCCTTGGTCGGATCAAGCGCAGTTGCCGCGCCCACTACTGAAGCTTCTTGGCCACGCACTGAAGAAAAAGTTCCAAAGCGACCTTGGCGTTGCATACTTGTTGCTTTGTCATCAAAAACTCGGGTGAGCATCATGTAGCGAAGTGCTTCAATTACAGCTTCATCTGACATTGGGGATGCGCCGGAATCTAGGATTCCAGATTCAGATAGTCGGCTAAATGGCGAGATCGGGGCAAAGTCAGGCAGAAACCTCGAAACGCTCATGATTGCACTCTTCCACGCGCCAGCCAACATTGGCAAGTAGCAAAACAGGCTTGACTTGGGGACTTTTAAGGAAAAGAATGATTAGTGCATGCAGTAATGTATGCAAACTCGCGAATCTAGGGGCGTAATGATCTATCAAGCCAGAACTGGCCAAGTTGCCTACGGATATGCCATTGGCATGTTGTGCGCAGAATGGCACATCCCATTTATCCCAGGTGACTTGAACAACGCAGGGACCTTTCCTTTTCCTGTGCGATACGAGTCAGTAAAGGGTGTCTCGGGCGCAGATGTCTTGCGCGGAAATGGTGACAGCTACGCCCAGATCATGGCAGATGCCGCCAAAAAGTTAGAGGCCGAGGGCGTGCGGGCAATTACGGGTAATTGTGGTTTCATGGCTGCTTACCAGGAGTTTGTTGCTAGCCAAGTAAACATCCCTGTGTTCCTAACTAGCTTGGTGCAAGTTCCAATGCTGCTGAACATGTTTGGCAAAGAGCATCACATTGGGATTTTGACTGCCAACTCTGCATCTCTTACCGATGAATTGTTATCGGGCGCCGGAATTAGCGATTCCTCTCGTCTAACAATTCAAGGTATGGAAACTTACTCACACTTCAACGATGTGATCTTGAAAGAACTTGGCACATTAGACGAAGACAAAATGCGAGCTGAAGTTGTGAAGGCAGCGCAGGACGCCGTTAAGCGTGATCCAAAAATTCGGGCATTTATGTTGGAATGCAGCGATCTTCCGCCGTATAGCAAGGCCATTGAAGCGGCCACAGGTTTGCCAGTCTTTGATTGGGCCAATTTCATTACATATGTATATAACGCAACCGTTCCTCATGACTATCAGGGAATTTGCTGAAAGACTGTCGTTAGATAAAACCCAAGGAGATTCTGGTGCGCACGATTGTTGTTGGTGGCGGCGTTGTCGGTGTTACAACTGCCTACTACTTAGTTCAAGAAGGTCATGAAGTTGTAGTTGTCGATAAGGCAACGCACGTTGGAGCAGAAGCAACTGCAGTTAACGCGGGTTTGATTGCGCCGGGCCATTGCTTTGCCTGGGCATCACCAGCAGCACCAAAGATGTTGTTGCGTTCCTTGTTTGGGGAAAAGACTTCCATCCGAGTTAAGCCAACATTAAATCCGCGATTCCTTTGGTGGGGATTGCAGTTCATGCGCGAATGCACTTCCGAGCGAGCCGCCATAAACACATTGGCAAAAATGCATTTGTGCGATTACAGCCAAACCAAACTTGATGAGATCGCACTTGCCGAAAACATTGACTACCAAGGTGTAGATAAAGGTTTGTTGTACTTGTATCGCGATGCTGCTGAGCTGGAACTTGGTATGGGCAAAATGAAATTACTCACTGACAACGGTCAAAAACTTGAGCGGTTAGACATGAAGGGTCTAGCTGCTGTTGATCCAGCATTTGGAAATGCCACAGTTGAACTTGCCGGCGCAATTCATGCACCTAACGATGGCAGTGGTAACTCAGAGCTCTTTACTCGCAAGCTAACTGAACTCTTGATCCGTAAAGGCGTTGAATTCAAACTTGGTGTTACTGCTAAGTCATTTATTGCAGATGGCAACCGCATCACCGGACTACAGACTGATCAAGGTTTGCTAACTGCCGATAACTACGTGCTGGCAATGGGAGTTTGGAGTCCCAAACTTTCGCGCACCGTTGGTCAAGACTTGCCGGTTTATCCAGCCAAGGGTTTCTCGATGACTTTTGATATCAAGGACAAATCAAAAGCACCTGAACTTGGTGGCGTGGATGAAAAAACTTTGGTTGCTTGGTCGCCTATGGGTGATCAGTTGCGAATGTCTTCGACTGCGCAGTTCTCCGGCTTTGATAAGTCTCACAAGCCTGAAGATTTTTCTGCGATTCGCGCAACTGCAAAAGACCTTTGGCCAGATGCCGCTGATTGGGATGGTGGCTCGATGACTGCTGGCTTACGACCAATGACTCCAGATGGTCCCCCAATTATTGGCAAGGGAAAGAAGCACACGAACCTGTTTTACAACACGGGCCATGGTCACATGGGCTGGACAATGTCGAGTGGTTCCAGTGCTGCAATCGTTGACATTATTGCGGGCCGCACGCCGGAAATCGACATGGAACCATTCGTGGTTCGTAGTTACCGTAAGTAGCCAGTTGTGAAGACTGCGCTCGTAACTGGCGGTGCCAAAGGTATCGGCCTGGCGATTAGCAAAGAGTTGGTCGAACTAGGTTGGAATGTTGTCATCACTGGCCGGGATAGCGCTGCTATTGATGGTGCGGTGGCGAGCCTGAATTCTGGACCAGGTAAAGCTGTTGGAAAAGTTATGGACGTGCGCGATCGATCTTCCATCGATTCAGTTATTGCTGAGATAAGAAATGAATTCGCATTGCTAGATTCATTGGTTAACTGTGCTGGAGTAATCATTCGTGATGAATCCGAAGTATTGAGCGAAGCAGACTGGAATACCGTAATTGATACTGACTTAAGTGGTGTGTTCAAATGCAGTCAAGCAGCGTTTGCAGACTTAGAAAAATCCAAGGGCGCAACGATAGTTAACGTCGGTTCGATTGCTGGCAGTGTTGGGATCGCAGGGCGCGCCGGATACACCGCTGCAAAAGCTGGCCTCGAAGGATTAACTCGGACTCTCGGACTGGAATGGGCCAATCGCGACATTCGAGTTAATGCAGTTGCGCCTGGCTGGACGAGAACTGAAATGGTTGCTGGTGGCATAAAAGATGGGCGACTATCCGAAGCTGCACTGACAGCTCGAATCCCGCAACAACGACTTGCTGAACCTAGTGAGATTGCCAAAGTCGTGCTGTTCTTAATGTCTGCAGACTCGAGCTACATCACGGGACAAACTATTACCGTTGACGGTGGCATCACCATTAACGGCAACACTTAATTAGCGCAGTTTTAACAACGTAACTTCGAGTGCATCGAATACATGTTGCTGGGCAGCCGCATCGGCTCCATCCGGATCGTGATTCTTAATAGCTTTGAGAATTAGGGCGTGGCCCTTAATTGAAACTTTGGTTTCTTCTTTGCTGTACATCTCGGCAATTCGATAATTAAAGAAGTGCTGACTATTGCTACGATTAATCCGTGCGAGCCGGGTATTGCCACATTCAATAAAAATGGCCGCATGAAATTCATCATTTAAGTCAACGATTAGTTTGCGATCATTTGAAGTAATTAGTGAATCTTTATGCGCGCCAATCTTTTCAATTTCTTTTGCGGCGGTAGCACCTGGTTTTTGAGCTACTAAGCGAGCTGCCATTCCTTCTAGCGCTGCGCGAACTTCATAGATTTCGGCAATTTCATCGCGTGTATGTTCGCGAACTACATAGCCGCGTTTAGCTGCAATAACTAAATCTTCGGCTTCGAGTAGCTGTAATGCTTCGCGAATTGGGGTGCGTGAAGTCTTTAGCCGTTCAGCCAGGTCGGCTGCAATCAATCTTTCATTTGGGCGAATCTTGCCCTGAATGATTTCGTCGCGAAGTAGGGTCAAGGCTTCAAAGGTTAGTGAACCTTTTGGTGTCGAATCAGTCATTTCGGCTAGCCCTAATGCGTGAGAAGTAATTCCCTAAAGCATAACGGAAGATACAATAGGTAATACGAAAACTATTGTTATGGATTCCTCACATGAGCTATGAGTTTGATAAAGATCCGCAAGTTAAAGAGTTCGCATTGCGGGTACGCAAGTTTGTTAATGATGAAGTTATTCCGCATGAACCAGAGTTGAATCCTGACTCACATGGCATAAATCCAGATCTGCGCGTTGTGCTTCAAAATAAGGCTCGCGCTGTAAAAGTATTTGCCCCTACTGCGCCAAAAGAATTTGGTGGCCACGGATTCAATCACGTTGCGCAAGCTGTGATTTTAGAAGAAAGCGGACGCAGTCTGCTTGGCCCGACTGCTTTGAACTGTGCCGCTCCTGATGAAGGCAACATCCTGCTACTACACAAAATCGCAACACCAGAGCAGCGCGATAAATACTTAGGCCCACTTTCACGCGGTGAAATCCGATCCTCATTTTCGATGACTGAACCAAGCCCAGGTGCGGGCGCAGATCCCAACTTGTTATCAACAACGGCCGAGAAATCTAAGACCGGCTGGGTAATTAACGGCAATAAGTGGTTGATCACTGGTGCTGATGGCGCTGGCTTCTCAATCGTTATGGCCAAAACTTCCGGTGGGGCAACTATGTTCCTAGTTGATTCCGACAACCCAGGGATGAAAGTTGTTCGCAGCCTCGACACTTTAGATAGTGCGTTCACTGGTGGTCACGGTGTCGTGGACTTTAAAGATTGCGAAGTATCTGATGATGCAGTCCTTGGACAAGTAGACGAAGGCTTTGTTAATGCTCAAGTTCGATTAGGTCCAGCTCGATTAACTCATTGCATGCGTTGGTTAGGCGCAGCACGACGGGCACACGAAGCTGCAGTAGATTACGCCGCGAATCGTCCAATGTTTGGTACCGAGTTAAGTTCCTTGGGTATGGCACAGCAAATGATTGCCGATAACGAAATTGATATTGCTGCTTGCCGAGCCTTGATACATCGCGCTGCCTGGGTACTAGATCAAGGTCTGCCAGCTCGCGCAGAAACTTCGATTGCCAAGACATTCGTTGCGGAAGCAACTTTTAGAATTGTGGATCGTTCTATGCAACTATGTGGCGCAAAGGGAACTTCCAGTGAATTGCCAATTGCTCACATTTTCCGCGACATTCGCCCATTCCGGATTTATGACGGACCTTCAGAAGTTCATCGCTGGTCGATTTCGCGTCGCTCAGTTCGCCATTCACAGGCAGGTAAATTGCCTGGAGACTGGGCGTGACCGAGCAAGTTGTTGATCCACCAGGGTTGCGCTTAACTGCGCTCACCGAATGGATGCAAGACAACGTTGCTAACTTCGATGCGGCTATGCCAGTACAGGCAACACTGCTAGCGGGTGGCCGATCGAATGTTTCCTACAAACTAACGGATGCGAATAATTCGAGTTGGGTGCTGCGTCGGCCACCGCTTGGTCACATCATGCCTTCCGCACATGACATGGGCAGAGAATTTCGTGTTCTTTCTGGCTTGAATTCAGTTTCATTTCCGACGCCAACTACTCGCGGTTACTGCGAAGACGAGTCTGTAATCGGAGCAAAGTTTATGCTGATGGATTTTGTTGATGGTCGCGTTATCGAATCTGCAAAAACTGCTGCCGGGTTATCTGCGCAGCAAGCAAATGAAATTTCAGCAGAGCTTGTTGACACCTTGGCTCGACTACATGCCATTGACCCAGTAGCTGCGGGTTTGGATCAATTGGGTAAACCAGCCGGATACTTGCAACGACAAGTTAAACGGTGGGGTGAACAATGGCAGATCACAAAGACTCGAGAGTTACCGGAAATTGAAGCACTACATGCTTGGTTGGAAACTGCGATCGCCAAAGTGCCCGATTCGCTGCCAACCTCTATCGTGCATGGTGACTTTCGTATCGACAATGTGATTTTAGATAACACGAGTAGCGATATCGTTGCAGTACTTGATTGGGAAATGTCAACGTTGGGTGATCCAATCTCGGACTTAGCAATTTCGCTTGTGTACTGGAGTCAGTCAACTGATACTTTGCGAAAGAAGATTCCAGTAGCCGAAGATGTTACAAGCGGCGAAGGTTTTTGGACCCGGCAACAAGTCCTAGATCGCTACGTCGAACAAACTAATCTCGACATCTCGCACTTAGATCAGTGTGTAGCGCTAGCTTGTTTTAAATTAGCGGTGATTATGGAGTCCATTCACCATCGCAACTTAAGTGGCCAACAACTCGGAGCAGCATCTGGTGCCCAAAGCACTATGGGCGAAGCAACTGTTGCCTTAACTGAACTAGGTTTGGCAGTAACTAGATTGGGCGCGATCCCAGCCCTAAACCAATAACTAGACTCCTGATTACTGGAAATCGAGTCTGCTCTAGACTCAGATAACTTGAACTACTGCAGGGAGAAAATTGTGAAGATCCTTATTGTTGGCGCTAACGGACTACTTGGATCTGGCGCTGTTGCTGCCTTATCCGCTGGAAATGAAATCATCCAGGCCTCTCGTAGCGGCGAAGTATCAGTTGATCTAACGGATCCAAAATCAATTTCTGCAATGTATGCAAAAGTAGGAAAAGTTGATGCAGTTATTGCAGCAACTGGCGTAGTTCCCTTCAAAGATCTGTCGGAATTAACGTTGGCTGACTATCACGCGGGCATTGATGACAAAGTTTTAGGACAGGTTGAACTTGTTCGCCAAGGTCTAGATTTTGTAACTGATGGCGGATCTTTCACTTTGACTTCTGGCATTACAGAACGCGCGCCAATTCCTACCGGTGTTGTTGCCTCACTAGCCAATGGCGCTTTAGAGTCCTTCGTCCTCGCAGCTGCTATTGAAATGCCACGTGGGATGCGGATCAACGTAGTTAGCCCAAGTGTTCTAGTAGAAGCACCTGGCTACCATCCTTACTTCATTGGCTTTGAACAAGTAACTCTTGAAGCTTGTGGCAAGGCTTACGCTGAATCAGTTAACGGCACTGCGAACGGTCATACTTTCAAAGTTGGCTAGTGTGTAACTGGAATTGCGGTTACGCCGGTAGTTCCCAAAATAACTAACAGTTGTTCACTTGTAGCTTGCTGCACTAGTTCAATAACTCGATCTAGCGGCCAAGCAATCTCACTAGCGTCTGTGCGTTCCCAAAATGTAACGTGTGCACCAGTTGCATGCTTTAAGGCACTGACAAATTCCTGGTCAACCGGACCCACCAGCAAAATCGACTTTGTATCTGTGCCGAAAGAAACTTCAACGTCTTTTTCATGACGATAAATTTCCCAATGGTATGCAGCCACGATTCCAGTACTAATCAGAATTCCCAAAGCAAAACGCATTTCATTAATTGTCGTACTGCCAAGTGATGAACTTAATAAACCATTAAAGATCTGGAAAACCACTGTGATTAGCGAAACAATTGCAACAATCCCACCGACACCAAATAGTAAGAATAAGTAGATGCGTCGAATTGGCGAACTTAATTCAATTTCCGGAGATGACTTGGCCAGTCTTTGAATTCGACTCCAAAACCTCCACCAGACTGGTCCGCTCACAAGAATTACTGTGGCGGCGCCAAGCAAAGTATTGAGTGCGCTGTCACCAACAATTACCGATTTGGTCAGTGCTTCAATCATTGCCACAATCACAATTGAAAGTCCTACCGTACTTGCAATCAAACTTATTGCAGATACCAGGTACTCATAAATCCGTTGCGTCTCGGACCTTTCGGCATTAAGCGGCAACAGCGTCTTGTGATACCACCAAGAAAGTAAACCCACGATTGCACTTGCTGCTGAAGCTGGGGTACTCGCGAAATGCTCCGATAACAATTGCGATGCCGGATTACCTATCACCCAAACTAAAATCTGATACATCGTTACGGTTACTGAGGTAACTGCCAGAACTAGTGAGCCACCAACACCTGCAACCAATACGTACGAAAGCCACATGGTGTCGTTGGTTTTGGTATTTGCATTTTTAATCCAGTAGTAAAACCAAAGCGCACCTGACGTAACCAAAATTACAAATCCATCAAGGGCATTGTTTCCGGTAGTCACAATTGCAGATTGATCGGTTCCCAATAAATTTGATTGTGAAAGTATTGCTGAGAATAGATTGCTTATTACCTTAATTAAGCCAACCAGGGCTGCAATTGCAGTAATCAATGAACCAACAAAGTACTGAATGCGAAAATCATTTTTTGGTATTACTGAATTAGCAATTCTTAAGATCACAACTAATGCGATTCCCCAAATTATTGCGCGCGCGAATGACGCACCGAGAATTGGTTTGTTATCTAAAGTAGCTTGCATTGCTGAGATAGCAGAAGTTAAAAAAACTAAAAGTGAAATTATGGAAAGTAGTGTGGCAAAGAAAGTAGGAACAAAGCCGGTGCCATCTGATGGATTAAGTGCCATTGATTTGCGCAGCCACAGCGTGATTCCAGCCAATAGTGGTGCACCTACGACAATAAATGCCAAGTTGCTTGCCAAAGAACTCTGATCGGCACTGACTATGTTTGATGAGTCAATGACGCGCCCCAGCAAACCGGATAGACCAACAGTTACCGTTATGAATAAGCCAAAGGCAAGTGCGTATTGAAAGAATAACCGCACTGGTTGTGCCGAAGTATTTGAACTCTTTGACTTATTCGACACTTTGCGAACTACTAATACAACTATGGCAAGCAAAATCAAAAGTGGTAAGAACGAGAAAATTATCGACATTACTTGAACACCCCGCCACAGTCATAAGTCGGCCACGGAATTCCGGTAATTTTCCAACTGCTATCGCTCTTGGTTAAACGAAATGCTTGATTGTCTGAGTAGCTTCCGCCAAATGGATCGCCATTCGCAGTTTCTATGCGGACTTTAATTGATGCCGAGGTTTCTGTTTTCGAGACATCCGCTAGTGCAATTCGAAGTGAGTCTTGAATATATGCGCGATCAAAATCCTCTACTTTACATTTGGTATCAGTGGCTAAGTAAGTTACTGCGGCCTCAAAGTCTCGATCTGTAATTGCTTGAAGGTACTGCTGAACAGTTCCCTCTGGGGAACTCGCATCCAATTGTGGTGTTGGTTCTTTTACTGCCAAAACCACGATTAAAGCCACAATTGAAATTGCCGCTACCACTAGGCCAAGAACTCTATTAGCTTTTTGATTGCTCATAATTTTAGGTTACGCCTGCTAATCATCTAAAGCAATCAACACCTGTCTGCGCCAAGTTCTTGCCATTGCTTGTAAGGTTTTCCCATATAGATGTGAGGGAAAATGTCGATAGATCCGCTGCTAACACCGTTCACAATCAAGAACCTAACGCTGCGCAATCGAATCGTTAGTACTTCGCACGAACCTTCCTATAGCGAAGATGGATTACCTAAAGATCGCTACCGCGCGTATCACGTTGCTAAAGCTAAAGGTGGCGTTGGCCTAACCATGATTGGCGGCAGTTCGATCGTAAGCCGCGAAAGCGCGCCCGCTTTTGGAAACTTACAGCTCTGGAAAGACGAAGCCGAACATTGGCTACGTTTACTCACCGACGAGGTTCACGACCATGGCGCCGCAGTCATGATTCAGCTAACTCACTTAGGCCACCGCAGCAGCAGTTACTCAGGTGACTGGCTACCAACGATTTCTGTCAGTGCTGTTCGGGAACGGGCGCATCGCTCGTTCACTAAAGAAGCCGAAGACTGGGATTTAGATCGCATCAAGAATGACTATGTCCTGGCAGCCCAACGCTGTGTATCTGCGGGTATGGATGGCATCGACTTAATGATTCATGGCCACTACCTGGATTCCTTCATGACGCCATTTTGGAATCAGCGAACTGATGAATACGGCGGATCTCATGAAAATCGAATGCGCTATCCCCTTGAAGTAATCAAAGCAATTCGAGCTGCAGTGCCAGATGACTTCATTATCAGCGCACGAATGAGTTTTGATGAGCTGCGCGAGAATGGACTTGGCACTGGCGAACTATTGACAGTTGCCCAGGATATTATTGATGGCGGTGTTGATGTGATCAGCGCCTTGGGCGGCTCGATCGATTCAGATGCTCGCCTAACTCGCATGATCCCAATAATGGGAATGGCATCGGCGCCGCACCTGGAACTAATGGGCGAGATCAAGCAGAAGTTAAACGTGCCAGTTATGCATGCGGGAAAGATTGCAGATGTTCCAACGGCTCGTTACGCCATCGAAGCCGGAATTCTTGATCTCGTTGGTATGACGCGAGCTTTGATTGCAGATCCATACTTGCCAACAAAGATCGCCAACAAAACTGAAGATCAAATTCGACCTTGTGTTGGCGCGAGTATGTGTATCGATGGCATTTACACAGCCGGCGCAGCATTTTGTATTCACAATCCTTCAACGGGTCGGGAATTGGAATTACCGCAAGAAATTGAACCAGCCGCCAAAGCTAAAAAAGTTGCAGTCATTGGTGGTGGCCCTGGTGGATTAGAAGCTGCCCGAACTTTGGCAGAAAAAGGACACACTGTCACACTGTTTGAAGCTAATGATTCCCTTGGTGGCCAAGTAAACATTGCCATTCGCTCGCCTCGACGTCGCGATCTGCAAGGAATCATTGACTGGCGAACCCAGGAACTAAAACGCCTCGGGGTTACTGTGAAATTGAATAGCTATGTTGATAGTTCAGACTTATTAGTAGCCAAATTCGACGTGATTGTTGTTGCTACTGGTGGCATGCCAAAGGCAATAGAGATTCCAGGCAACCAGCACGTAGTTGAAAGTTGGGATGTGCTGTCTGGATCGAAGCGGTTATCGGGTGATGTTTTGGTTTATGACGATCACGGCGGAAATCAGGCTTTAGATTTAGCAGAGAACTTAGCCAGCTCTGGCGCAAAAGTTGAATTTGTAACACCTGAGCGCACTATGTCAACAGATGTTGGTGGCATGGTGGCGTCGGCTTACTTTAAATCGCTCTCCGCACTTGGCGTTAGATTCACGGTATTGCGAGACCTAAAGCGAATTGAAAAGAATTCTGATGGCACATTCACGGCCTACCTCGGTATGGAAGATGAATCTTGGGAAGAGCCGCGCATCGTTAACGCAGTGGTTGCAGAAACTGGTACGACTGCGATTTCGGACGTTTACGACGAATTGGTTTCGCTTTCTAGCAATGGCGGTGAAGTTTTAATCGAGGCTTTGATAAGTGGCAAACCCCAGACCGTAGTTAGAAATCCTGAAGGCAAATTTCAACTATTTCGAATTGGCGATGCAATTAGTAGTCGCGGGATTCACTCTGCGATCTTGGATGCAGCGCGAGTTTGCCGGGGAATTTAGATCAGAGCCACCTCAGGGATTTGAACCCTGGACCTACGCATTACGAGTGCGTTGCTCTACCCCTGAGCTAAGGTGGCGTGTTGCATGAGCAACTTTGTCATTCTAATCGAAACTTAAGAAGTGGATTTTCTGTTGATTGCCTTCATTCCCTCACGCTTTGCAAGGGGTGTTAACTCCGGATGATCCTTGATAAATTTCTTAACAGCCTTTGGTTCGATGTAGGAATAGCTACGCAGTGCCCATCCAAGTCCCTTGGCAATAAAGAACTCTTTTTCTTCAGTCTGCAATTCGCATAAGGCAAAAAGTCGAGTGCTATTAGTTTTGTCTCTTAGTGTCAGTTGATGAATCAAGGCTGACCGCACTAGCCAAATGTTCTTACTCTTAATCCATTCAAACATGGTCGCTTCAAGTTCTGGATTTGCGGCCACAACTACCTCTACTGAGGTTTGAATCGAATCCACTGAATCCCACCAAGACTTATTTGTAATGAACCATTTCGCGTCTCGTTTTATATAACTAGGTGAAAGCCGCTTGGCATTCTTAGCCAATATGTCGCACGCAACATATTGAAACTCTCGCTCTGGCTGAGCCCAGAGTTCCTTGCAGAGAACAATTATTTCTTTTTCCGATAAGTTCTTTGAGGCACTGACTAGATCTTTGCAAAGTTCACGTCGCAACGGAGTTTTGATTCCCAGGAATTCAAACTGGTTTCGCATGTAGGCAGCGGCACCATCTGCAACTTCTTTGTCAGCTACTTTTTCAAATTTAGTTCGAAGCTGCTTCACATAATTTGTCATGCTGAGTTTAAAATTGAATACTACTTAAGCCAGAAGTCTTGCCAGCGAACAAAAATCAAAGCCATGATGATTAAGTAGCTTGCACCAACAAGAATCCACTTCAAGGTGACGATGATTTCGGAAAGGCTCTTACCTAAACTCAATCTGTTGCTTGCAAGATTGTCAGTAGTTACTTGCCAAAAAATTGGAATCGTAATGGCCCACACCACCATGCACCACGGACATAAAGCGCCAATTACATAAAGGCTCTGTCCTACCAGCCAGATTATTAAAAACATTCCAGCTAAGGCACCGATGTTTAAGCCAAGCCACATAGATCTTGGCAGTTCAACACCAGCGAACAAAAGTGCACCAAACATAATTACAATCGTGAAGCCAATGACACCAAGTACTGGGTTTGGAAATCCAAAGATAGCTGCTTGTGCCGTGTTAATTACCGAGCCACACGAAAGTACAGGATTTATGTCGCAGTTAGCCACAAAATCAGGATTACTCAGAACTGCAATCTTTTGAACAATTAATTCAATAGATGCAGCAATACCTATGAAGCCACCGATCATCAAAATCCATGCGGTTTGACGATAATTGGTTGCTTGGTCATCCATTAGCTTGCTTCCATATCTGCAGTTCGATAATTCAACTCTAATGCAATTAGTGCCTATTTAATTCGTGGCTTATGGTCCATCAGAACAAATAACGCCATCTTTGGCTTCGCCTGTTAAGAAATAGTTATCAACGACTTTATCGATGCACTTTGATCCTTGATAGTAGGCGGTGTGACCATCTCCATCCAAGGTCAGCAACACACCACTAGAAAGTTGCGATGCAAGAGCTTGCGCCCATTGATACGGCGTAGCCGGATCGTTTACAGTACCTACGACCAATATTGTCGGTGTGCCAGCTGTCGCAATCTCTCTTGGTGATCCGGTTGCTGCAGTCTGCCAATAGGTACAACCAATATTGCTCCACGCTAGGTACTCGCCAAAGTTAGGTGCAGTTAACTTCCATTCTGCAGCCAAGGCACTGGTCTTTTCTACTGATGCTCGATCTGGTCTATCCAAACAACTAACGGCTGCAATCGCATCATTTGAATTGTCTTTGTACGTGCCATCTGAATTTCTAGAAGTATAAAAATCAACACTGCTAGAAAGTCCAGAGAAATCACCACTAAACGCCAGGTCTAAGTTTTTTCGCAATTCCGGCCAGCCATACTGCTTGTCATAAAGCGAGCCAACAACCCCTAAAGTTCCCATGGCTTGCGTGAACGATCTGCCGTCGTCCAGCTTTGCTGGACTTTCATCTAAGGCATTGAGGAAATCGCTAACTTCAGATACACCGGCAGCCCCACTTGCAGAAAGGGGGCAATCATCGTTAGTCACGCAATCGTCCACGAATCTATTTAGGGCTAACTCAAATCCCATGGCCTGTCCGTAGGAAAGTTGTTCATTCGTCAAAGTGGGATCGATTGCACCATCTAACAACATGCGACCAACTTTGTCTGGAAACAGATCTGCATATGTTGCACCTAGAAATGTTCCGTAACTTTTCCCTAGCCAATTAAGTTTTTCATCGCCCAGTAACTCGCGCAAAATATCAATGTCTCGTGTTGCGCTTACAGTGTCAACAAATGCATATGTGTCTGGGGAATTTGTTGCACAAGATTTAGCAAATAGTTCCGCCATGGCCACAGACTGGTCAACTTCTGTTTGATTATCTGGAGAGCCATCTAATGCAATATATTCCTCAGTCTGAGAATCATCTAGACAATCCACTGGCGAGCTCTGGCCAACTCCGCGCGGATCAAAGCCGACTATGTCAAAATTTTCACGCAACGTGTCACTAACCACATAGTCCGCATAAGTTGTGTACTCAATTCCGGATCCGCCAGGACCACCCGGATTAAGTATTAACGAGCCTTGTGCTGTGCCGGTTGCGAGTTTTCGAATAACTGCAATCTGCATGGCTCCTGAGCTTGGATTTGCATAGTCAATTGGAACATTAAACGACGAACATTCAAATCCATCGTTACAGTCTGACCAATCCAATGTCTGGGCGTAATAACCATCAAGACCATCCCCTGGTGGCACGGAGGCGCTATTCAAAGGCTTTGGCACACTTGAGTCAGTTTTCGTTTGCGACATTAGATATCCTAAAACAGAAACGACGAGCAAAAAGATCGCAAGAATTACTGAAAGAAATTTACGCAAGTGAACTCCAAATAAGTGTCTGTAACGACCCTAAGCCTAGTTCTGGCAAATTTGAAACTAGCCAACTATGGCAGTAAGTCGCGGATCCCTCAGGCTCACAAATAAAGACTCAAAAGCGTTGAGCGGGTTGACGTTTGCAACTATCTGGTCACGGGCTTCAGTTATTGCGCCAATTCGACGTAGCGTCGCGGCTTCGTCATCCACACTGGCAACTCTGGTAATGGCTTCGCGGAATTCTTCATTGACCAAATCTACTGAGGCCCCGGATTGCACAACCAATACATCTCGGTAATAACCCGTTAGATCAAGTAAAACTCGATCGTATTGATCCATTAACACTCGGCGGCGGCGAGATTTTGCGCGATCATCTAAATCCTTGAGCGCGCTTTTCATCTGTCGCTCTACGGTCTTTAATCCTTTACCTTCGGCGCCTTCACCAAATGCAGTTCTGATGTCTTGGTCATCACTTTCATCCAGTGGATCCACTATGGAATCGGCATCAGCATTTGCGCTTGTCACGATGTTGTTTGCTAACTCAAAGCATGAGCTAACCGAGCGCAAGCTAGTTGGAATGTCCAAGGTTTGTTTGCGGCGCAACCGCACACCCTCATCAGTAGCGATTGCACGGGCCCGGCCGATATGTCCTTGTGCGGTTCTTGCAGCAAATGCTGCCATGGCTGGATCAATCCCAAATCGCGAAGTTAGCTGAGCTGCGATAGCTGGCAGTGTGGGCGAAGTAAGCATGACGTGTCGACAACGGCTACGAATAGTAGGAAACACATCATCAACTGTTGGTGCGCAAAGCAACCAGACTGTCTGTGGCGGAGGCTCTTCAAGTGTTTTCAATAAAGTCGAAGCTGCATCGATGCGAAACCGATCAACATCTTCAACCACAATCACATGCCACGGCGATCTAGTTGGCAACAGCGAAGCGCGTTCAATTAAGTTTCGGGTGGCTTCAACTTTGTAGTTGATTCCCTCGGGCACTATGTGTTCTACGTCAGGGTGCAGACCAGCCGTAACGTTTCGACAATCAATGCATTCACCGCAGCCTCCATTTGAGCAAACTAAGCTCGCGGCAAATGCTAGAGCTAAAGTGCTACGGCCACTTCCCGGTGGTCCAGTAATTAACCACGCGTGAGTCATGGCGTCGCCACGTTCACCCATAGATAACTTTGCCGCATCTATTGCAGCATGCTTCATTTCGGCAACGGCTTGTTCTTGACCAATCAGAGAATCAAAAACATTCATCGCGCTGAAAGTACTCCATCTACGGCTGCGCGTACTGCAGCTGCGACATCATCCTTGGGCGCAGTCGCATCAATGACAACATTTGGATATGGCGATGCTGCTGCAATATCTCGGAAGGCTTGATGCACGGCTTCATGAAAATCTCGTGACTGAATCTCCATGCGATCAGTGCCATCCATACGTTGTTCCGCTGCTTCATGCGGCACATCAAGGTAGATAGTGAAATCAGGTATCAGATTCCCAGTTGCCCAAAGACTCAAGTCCCGGATTTTCTCTGCGCCAAGTCCGCGCGAAAACCCCTGGTAGGCAACGGAGGAATCAATGTAACGATCACAAATAACTGTAGCGCCACGAGCTAATGCCGGACGTATTAGGTTTGCAGCATGATCAGCGCGGGAAGCAGCAAAAAGTAATGCCTCAGTCTGATCTGGCATGTCGGTGATTTCCGGATCTAACAAAATGTTGCGAATTTTTTCAGCTGTTGGAGTGCCGCCAGGTTCGCGGGTAACGACAACCTCGTGACCCAAAGTTTGCAGATACTCAGCCAGCCGCTTTGAATGTGTGGATTTACCCGCACCTTCGCCACCTTCGATGGCAATGAATAGTCCGCTCACGACTTAAACTCTAGCCAACTGGAGTGACGTCAGATTCTGCCGCAGTCTTACCTACGCCAGTTTTAGTCTTAGCCGCAGCCTTTTTAGCAGCTGCTCCGCTTACAACCTTGGTACTACCTACGGCTTTTTTAGCAGTCGCTTTTTTCTTAGCTGCCTTCTTCTTGACTGGCGGCTTCTTGGCCGCAACCTTACGCGCTGAAGTTTTCTTTACCGCTGGACCAGCGGCGCGGCGTTCTGCCAACAAGTCAGATGCGCGCTCGATAGAAATTGTCTCAACTGAATCGCCGCCACGAAGCGAAGCGTTAGTTTCGCCATCTGTTATGTAAATACCGAAGCGGCCTTCACGAACCACAACTTCTTTTTGGGTCGATGGGTCTACGCCAACCACCTTTAGTGGCGCAGCAGCCTGACCACGGCCACGGCGAAGTTTTGGTTGCGCAAACAAAGCTAATGCTTCTTCTAGAGTGCAACCAAAAATTGATTCTTCATCGGGCAGGGTGCGGGAATCTTTACCCTTTAATAAGTACGGTCCATAACGACCGTTCTGAGATGTAATTGGTTCGCCTTCAGTTGGATCAAGTCCAATTTCACGTGGCAAGGTGAACATACGAAGTGCATCTTCAAGAGTTACTTGTTCGACATCCATAGTGGAAAACAGTGACGCGGTCCGCGGCTTTTCTTTCTTTGGCGAACCTTCTGGCAATACTTCAGTGAAGTACGGTCCAAATCGTCCAGTCTTTGCCATCAAAGTACGACCAGTGTCAGGATCCACGCCGAGTTCACGTTCGCCAGATGGCGCGTTGAAAAGTTCTTCAGCTTTTTCAGCCGTCATTTCATCCGGTGCTAAGTCCTGCGGAATATTCGCGCGCTGCAATGTTTCATCAGCACCACGCTCTAAGTACGGACCATACTTACCAACCCGAATAATTCCTTCGTGACCTTCAATTGGTAGCGATGCCATCGCGCGAGCATCGATATCACCGTAAACCGCAACTAGCGGAGCCAAGCCAGGGAAGATCGAACCCTCAGTGCTTTCACCAAAGTAAAAATGTTTCAAGACTTCTAATCGACCTTGTTCGCCATTGGCAACTTCGTCAAGCACTTCTTCCAGTGACGCTGTGAAGTTATAGTCCACCAATTGAGTGAAGTTCTCTTCCATTAAGCGCGTAACTGTGAATGCCAAAAAATGCGGTACTAATGCGCTACCGCGCTTCCAAACATAACCTTGGTCGATAATTCGGCTCACGATAGCGGCGTAAGTTGATGGTCGACCAATGCCTAGTTCTTCAAGTTTTTGAACCAAAGTGGCTTCGGTGTAACGAGCAGGTGGATTTGTAGAGTGACCGCTTGGCTCAAGAGCGACAGCGGTAACCGAATCCCCCACCTTTACTGCTGGCAGACGACGAGCTTCGTTCTTTTCGTCCTGATCTTCATCGGCATCATCGTAAGCAGCCATGTGACCACGGAAAGTAATTACTGTGCCGCTGGCGGAGAATTCGGCATCCCGGCCATCGCCACTGGTTGCACCAATACGAATCGTTGCCGTTGTTCCCTTGGCATCAGCCATTTGGCTAGCAACGGTGCGCTTCCAAATTAAGTCATACAGCGCAAACTCATCGCCCACTAATTCACCGGCAACTTCGGCAGGTGTTCGGAAAGTATCTCCTGCAGGGCGAATGGCTTCGTGAGCTTCTTGCGCATTCTTAACTTTGCGATCGTAGCGACGTGGTGCTTCGGAAACATGATCGCTGCCATAAAGTTCAGCAGCTTGTTTGCGCGCTGCATTTAACGCAGTGTCGGAAAGTGTTGTCGAGTCGGTACGCATATAAGTGATGTAACCGCGTTCGTACAGCGCTTGCGCAACACGCATAGTGCGCTGTGCGCCCCACTTCAATCGTCCGGAGGCTGCTTGCTGCATTGTTGAAGTCATGAATGGTGCTTTTGGTTTGCTTGAGTATGGTCGATCATCTACAGATCGAACTGCAAACTTTGCACCACCCAGCGAAGTGCAAAGACTCTTTGCAGTGGTCTCGTCTAAGTGAACAATGCTCGCATCTTTAAGTTGTGCTAACGAATCAAAATCTTTTCCTTGCGCAATTTTCTTCCCGTCAACTGCAACTAAGTTTGCGCTGAAAGATTGTGGATCGAAGGTTCCTTCAATGTCCCAATACGAAGCGCGCTTATAAGCAATACGTTCGCGCTCACGCTCCACAATTAATCGGGTTGCTACGGACTGCACGCGTCCAGCTGAAAGTCCAGCTTGAACTTTGCGCCAAAGAACTGGAGAAACTTCAAAACCATACAAGCGGTCAATTAGCCGACGAGTTTCCTGTGCATCAACAAGTTGCATATCTATATCGCGAGTTGACTCCGCAGCATGTCTAATTGCTTCCGGAGTAATTTCGTGGAACACCATTCTGCGTACTGGAATCTTTGGTCGCAAAATTTCCATCAAGTGCCAAGCGATCGCTTCACCTTCACGGTCCTCGTCAGTTGCCAGAAGTAATTCATCGGCGTCTGCGAGCATGCGCTTTAGTTCGGCGACTTTATCCTTCTTTTTGGAGCTCACCACGTAGTAAGGCGTGAAGTCGTCCGCAACGTCAATGGCCATTCGCCCCCACGGCTGTTTCTTGATTTCAGCGGGAACGTCGATTGCGCGCTCTGGCAAGTCACGCACGTGACCCACGGAGGCCGTAACTTCGTAACCTGGGCCGAGGTATTTTTGGATCGTTTTGGCCTTGGCTGGCGATTCGACAATAACCAGACGATGTGGTGTCGACAAAAGGATTCCCTTCGGCAAATGCAAAAGACTCTATATATACAGTCAAAAGCGCTATCCCCGAGAGTGTGCCTTATCCACTGGGGGCATTGTCAAACTGAGCCCGTTACTCCGCGAGTCGCAACTGCCTGTGGATGCCACCATTTTCCCTTTAACTGAAAGGCTTTACGGTGCAAAAAAGTGAACCCCAACACATGGCTGGGGTTCACTAGTGATTTTGCGGTTAACTGGCCATTGCCTCTTCGCCGACTGCGATTGGTCGACGCTTGGAAATGATGACCGAGACCACAACTACAGCAGTACAAACCAGTGCAATACCGATTCGCGTAGCGTCTTTGTTTTCCAGAGTCATTGCAACAACAGCTGGTGCAATTAACAATGCGACCAGGTTCATAACCTTTAGCAGCGGGTTGATTGCCGGGCCTGCGGTGTCCTTGAATGGGTCACCAACGGTGTCACCAATAACAGTTGCGGCGTGGGCGTCTGATCCCTTGCCACCGAAGTGTCCGTCTTCAACGAACTTCTTTGCGTTATCCCAAGCGCCACCTGAGTTGGATAGGAAGACAGCCATCAAAGTTCCAGTAGCAATCGTGCCAGCTAGGAAGGAACCAAGTGCGCCAATTCCCAATCCAAAGCCAACAGCGATTGGCGTAAGAACTGCAAGCAGACCTGGTGTTGTTAGTTCGCGCAAAGAATCCTTAGTCACGATGTCAACAACGCGGCTGTAATCCGGAAGTTCAGTTCCAGCCATGATGCCTGGCTTCTCACGGAACTGGCGGCGAACTTCAAAGATCACCGATCCGGCTGCGCGAGAAACTGCATTGATGGCAAGTCCGCTAAACATAAATACAACTGCAGCGCCAATTAACAAACCAAACAAGTTTGCTGGATTGGCGATGTCAAGAGTTCCCGTGTACTGCAAGTCAGTCGTTGTGAACGCTTTTGCGGCAGTCGTAACTGCGTCACGGAAGGAGCCAAACAGCGCGGTCGCAGCAAATACTGCAGTCGCGATTGCGATTCCCTTGGTGATCGCCTTAGTTGTGTTACCAACTGCATCTAGGTTTGTTAAAACCTGAGCGCCTTCACCGTGAACGTCTCCGGACATTTCTGCAATACCTTGCGCATTGTCAGAAACTGGACCGAAAGTATCCATCGAAACGATAACGCCAACAGTTGTTAGCAAACCGGTTCCAGCAAGTGCGATAGCAAATAGGCCCAGCAGAACTGATGCACCACCAAGTAGGTATGCAGCGTAAACCGCAGCGCCAATTAGTAGTGCTGAGTAAACAGCAGATTCCAAACCAAGTGAGATACCGGCAAGAATTACAGTTGCTGGTCCAGTTAGCGATGACTTAGATACGTCATCAACTGGCTTACGGTTAGTTTCTGTGAAATACCCAGTTAACTGCTGGATTGCCGCAGCCAAAACGATACCGATAAGTACTGCGCCAATTGCCATGAATCGTGGATTAACTACTACGCCTTCTGCCAAACCAAAGGTTGGATCAGCGACTGACTTAAGTTCACCAAGTGTTGCTGGCAAGAATGTGTAAGCAGCACCTGCAACTAATACTGCGCTGATAACTGCAGATAAGAAGAAGCCACGATTGATTGCACTCATTCCTGAACGATCGCCAGCGCGTGGAGTAACTGCAAAAATACCAACGACTGCAGTTAGGACACCAATGGCAGGAACAACCAATGGGAATACCAAACCAATTTCGCCGAATGCCGCTTTACCAAGAATCAAAGCAGCAACAAGTGTTACTGCATAAGACTCGAACAAGTCTGCAGCCATACCAGCACAGTCACCTACGTTGTCACCTACGTTGTCTGCGATTGTTGCTGCGTTTCGTGGATCATCTTCTGGAATACCTTGTTCAACTTTTCCAACTAGGTCAGCGCCGACGTCAGCAGCTTTGGTAAAGATACCGCCACCAACACGCATGAACATTGCAAGCAGTGCAGCACCGAAGCCGAAGCCTTCGAGAACCTTTGGTGCTTCACCCTTGTAAACCAAAACAACTACTGCAGCGCCGAATAGGCCAAGTCCAACGGTGAACATACCTGCAACACCACCGGTACGGAATGCAATTTTCATTGCTTCTTGTTCTCCACTGGTGTTAGCTGCGGCAGCAACGCGAACGTTTCCGCGCACTGCTAGCCACATTCCCATGTAGCCAGTGACGCCAGAGAATACTGCGCCCACTAAGAAGAACAGTGATCGACCGATTCGCTCAGCCTGAGTTTCAGCCGGAAGTAGGAATAGTAAGAAGAAAACCAATACTGCGAAGATCGCCAAGGTACGGAACTGGCGATTTAAATATGCCGATGCACCTTCCTGGATTGCCTTGGCAATGTTTCTCATGCTTTCGGTACCTTCGTCAGCTGCCAAAACTTGGCGTACCAAAACCGCAGCTACACCAAGTGCAGCTAATGCGATCAGGGCGACGATGACCACTGTTGTGTAGTTGGATCCAGCCAAAGCGACTTCCTGGCTGGTGACATGTGCAAATGCGGACATGGTTCTCCTTGTTGGGGGTTCTCTCGAGAAATCTTATGAGATAAGGGGGTATCGCTTGGTACTTGGTGGGCTTTCTGGGCGTCTGGCCTAAATCAAGGGCTAAAAACCCTTAGTTTGCACCCAATGAAACAAATAGCTCTCGAGCTGCGGCTTCATCCCAAATAACTGAGGACCCTGCAGCCGTTTTGGCATCGGGATCTGACACAGGAACTGTGGTCAAAGTTCCCCCGCCGTTGGACAAGCTACGCATGGCTAGTGCTAGGTCGACAATGTTGCGAATTGAGTCACTGTCACCGACGTTTACTGAATTAGTCCCTGCATCTACTAACTTCCACATCCTGATTGGATTAAGTAGTACAGCAGGTGTGGCAACTTTTTTCATAACTGAACTCAAAAATTGTTGTTGTCGTTCGACGCGCCCTAAGTCGCCTTTTGGATCCGCATAACGCATGCGGACATACGCCAATGCGTTCTTACCATCTAATTCCTGGCAGCCCGCAAGTAAACTCAATCCAGAATTTTCATCAGTTACATCAGCAGGGACACACATGTTTACGCCGCCAACTGCATCTGTTATGTCACGGATTCCTTTAAAACCAATTTCCATATAGTGATCGATGTGTAGTCCGGTATTACGCTCAACAGTTTCAACTAAGAGTGGGGCGCCGCCTTTTCCAAATGCAGAGTTGATCTTGTTTTTGCGATCCTCGACTGAAGATCCATCAAGTGCAGTGTGTGCTGGGATTGTGACATATGAATCTCGGGGCAAGCTAACAAGAGTTGACTTACCGCTGCCGTCAATGTGTACCAACATAATTGTGTCAGTGCGCTGTGAGCCGCCATCTTTACCAGTGTGTAGTTGTTTGCGTTCCGCTTTAGTTAAGCCTTCACGACTATCGGAACCTACCAACAGCCAGTTAGTGCCGGAAGTATCAGCCATTGCAACATTTGCAGCAGCTGTAACTTTATCTAGCGAACTAGCGGCATGAATCCCAAGCACTAAGTAAAAGCCAAGGTAAGCCAGCACGATGTTGCGAATGTAGCGAACTGGTCGGGGGAAACGGTTTGCAGATTTTGATTTCAATTTAGGCAACTTAATACTTGGTAGCAACGGCTGGCGTGGCTTACTAGGTAAAGTTTCCACTTCCGGACGTGGTGGTTTTGAGGTGGTGGCTCGCGATTGTCCTTGAGTCTGACCGATGTCCCCAGACTGATACGTAGAGACTGCAAATACCGGTTCAGCTAAACCCGACTGTGCTGCGGGAGTTGGTTTCGCTTCCGGAGTCCCAATGATTTTGCCATCAGGACCTCTGCGATAAACCGTTGCTTCCACTTTGCAATTCTCACTTAATAAAGGGAAAAGGGGTATCTGTGGCGCGCCAGTTTCCTAGGTAAAAAGAAAGTCCAGGTGTCACCGACGGGGGATGCAGTAACACCTGAACTACTTCTAAAGTACGAAAAATTCCTACTTTGAGCGACCTGAATCCACTATTTGAAGGAAATCTTGACCATACCTTTAACTTTTGGGTTTGCCGAAACAACTAGACAGGGCTGATAGCCTGCCGAGAAATAGAACTAAAAAACCGGGATGAAAATGGTTATCAAGCAAGGCACTTTGGTGGATCACGCAGAGCTGTTTAGATTCATCTCACAGGTGCTCGAAGCTGTGGGGACTCCACCGGCAGGCGCAGCCGAAATGGCAAACCAGATGGTCGCTTCAGATTTAGCCGGGCACGAGTCGCACGGAATTCGCAGATTGCGCGAATATGCCTACCGCGCGCGGGATGGCTTTGTAAATCCTGCAGCTAACCCAACGATCGAGCTTGATACTGGTTCCTTGGTAAGTGTTGACGGACAAGCCAACTATGGACATTTAGTGATGCCGTTTGTTACGGACTTAGTTATTGAGCGAGCACGCGCGTATGGCATTGCCGCTGTTACCGTAAAAAATTGTGATCCTGCCGGCAGGTTTGCAGACTTTTGTGATCATGCGGCAAATGAAGGCATTGCAGTATTCATGTTTATGAACTGTGGCGGCGGCGCGATTGATGTTGCTCCTCCTGGTGGCGCCGAAGCTCGACTTGCAACGAATCCAATCGCAGCTGGAGTGCCGCGCGAAGGTGCTCCAAATCTTGTGATGGACATGGCAACTTCAGCTGTTGCAAAAGGCCGCCTTTCTGATGCGCAAGAACGTGACACTGAAATTGGCGATGACTGGTTAAACCAAAGCGGCGTGCTACTTCCACTCGGCGGTGTTAAGGGATTTGCATTAGCAGTTATTGCTGAGGCAGTTGCTGGTTCACTCTCATCAGCAGGCACAGTTGGTCCTGAGAAAGTAGATGCGCAACAAGGGGTTTTAGCGATTGGTATCGACATCCAGAAATTGCGCCCGCTAGCTGAATTCAAAAAAGATGTCGCAAAGTTTGCAACTCACCTAAAAGAAACTCCGCTTGAGGCAGGCGCTTCCGAAATCAGGATGCCTGGAGAAAGTACTGCAATAAATACAAAAGCTCGATTGAAATCTGGCATCACAATTCATCCAGTTATTTGGGAACGGGTAGTTGAGGTAGCAGAAGTTTTTGCAGTCAGATTGCCAGAATCCAAGGTCGAATAACTCGTGAGTTCGTGCGATTTATCAAAGTAACTAGTTTCCCCGTAATCTTGAAGTCTTATGACTTCGTCTTACGCATACCTAGGCCCAAAGGGAACCTTCACTGAAGCTGCATTCCTGCAGATGCCTGCTGGGCAAAGTGCGAATTTGATTCCAGCCGAATCCGTTCGGGTTGCATTAAATATGGTCAGAAGCGGTGAAGTTTTCGGAGCCTTGGTGCCGATTGAAAATTCCGTTGAGGGTTCAGTGGCAACGACATTGGATGAACTAGGTCACGGGGACACGTTGGAAATCATCGATGAGATCGCAATTCCAGTTGAGTTCGCCTTGTTGGCTAAGCCAGGAATTTCTATTTCAGATATCTCTCGTATAGCTACTCACCCACATGCCCATGCGCAATGTGTGGATTGGCTACATGCAAACATCCCAGGTGTACATGTATTGCCAGCCATGTCAACGGCTGCTGCTGCCGAAGAGTTAGCGGCCGGCGCAAATTATGATGCTGCAATTTGTTCTATCTCCGCTGCAAAACATTACGGACTAGAGATCTTGGCTGAAGGCATTGGCGACAGTGACTCAGCTTGGACTCGTTTCATTTTGGTAAGCAAGCCTGGACATGCCCAGCCAGCAACCGGCAACGACAAAACAACGTTGTCATTATTTATGCATCGCAACCAACCTGGTGCCTTGCTTAAGATCTTGACTGAATTTGCAGTTCGTGGTGTTGACTTGTCACGCTTGGAATCACGACCAACTAAACAGCAACTGGGAGATTATTTCTTCTCGATTGATTGTGTTGGACATATCGATGACGAGAACCTGGGCGCAGCATTGATTGAATTGCGCCGGATTTGTGCCGACGTTAAATTCCTTGGTTCTTATCCACGCCATGACAATGCGAGTGCAGATGGCGCAATTGCATCTATTCCAGAATCAGATGTGGATCCGCAAACTTGGTTAGCTAACTTGCGTAAGCGCGCAAACTAACTTGCAATTATTCGATCTATAAATACTGCAACACCATGTTCATCATTTGATGGCACGTGTTCGTTTGCTGCAGCTTTGACCCATTCGTGCGCATTATCAACGGCTGCGCCACGACCAGCCCAGGCAACCATTGGCACATCGTTTGGCATATCGCCAATCGCAGCAACATCAGCTGCGGTCATGCCCTTACTAGTTGCGAGTTTTTCCAAGCCAGTTCCCTTGTTAACACCGAGTGAACTCATCTCAATCATTAGATCCATGAAGTTTGAGTGCGTAACATCAACAATCCCATCGAGTGCTTTTTGAGCCTCAACTAAAAACTGATCGGCATTTTGTTGAATTCGATCACTTGGGCGCGCAAGTAATTTGACCACAATGTCGGTGCCAAACATCGATTCAACATCAGTAGCTGGGGGCGTATTTTTAATTTCCCAACGTGGTTTGTATTTGTCATCTACCAAAAATGAAACATCGTGGCGATCCAGCTCGACTGCGAAAGAAATGTCGGGATCAAGTTCCTGTAATGCGGCAGCGGCCTTGAGCCCTGCATCTGCGGACAGTAGCTCGGCGTAAATAGTTTCTTGAGTCATCAAGTCCATTAACAATGCACCATTGCAAACAAGTGCCAAACCTTCGTGTCCAGTCATCTCGGTAATCTGACGCATCCATCGGGTCGGGCGACCTGTGACAAAGATTGTTTCCAAGCCACTGGCATGGGCCCGAGCAATGGCTGCAACGTTTTCCGGAGATACGGTGCCGCCAGTCTGGAGGAAGGTGCCATCGAGGTCGCTGGCAATTAAGCGCGTCACAATCGTTACCCCTTCGATCTTTAATGGCCCTAGTCACAAGGGCCCAAAACTCGCTAGAGTTTCCAGATACCCGTAACAACCCTACGGGCTTTTGACGAAGGAGCATCATGGCCAAGATCAGCGACGAAGTTCGCACCCACAAATACACCTTGACCGAAGACGAGATGCCCACTCAGTGGTACAACATCATTCCCGACCTGCCAGCGCCACCGCCGCCAGCTCTGCACCCTGGCACACATCAGCCAGCCGGACCTGAGGACTTCGCGCCGCTATTCCCAATGGAATTGATCATGCAGGAAGTAAGCCAGGAACGATACATAGATATCCCAGGTGGCGTATTAGATGTATATCGCCAATGGCGACCAAGCCCGCTATTCCGGGCACATCGACTTGAAAAAGCTTTAGGAACCCCAGCTCGTATTTATTACAAGTACGAAGGTGTTTCACCAGCTGGTTCACATAAGCCAAACACTGCAGTGCCACAGGCTTACTACAACGCCCAAGACGGTATCAAGAAACTTGTTACTGAAACAGGCGCAGGTCAATGGGGAACTGCACTTGCATTTGCTTGCGCACTTTATGACATGGAATGTGAAGTGTTCCAGGTTGGCGCATCATTTGATGCCAAGCCTTTCCGCAAGTTAATGATCGAAGCTTTTGGTGGCACAGTTCATCGTTCACCTTCACAGTTAACTGAAGTTGGTCGCATGCTGGCTGCAGATCCAAAGAACCTGAGTGGTTCGCTTGGCATTGCAATTTCCGAAGCTGTTGAAGTTGCAGTTAAGGACCCGGGAACGCGTTATGCACTTGGTTCCGTTTTGAATCACGTTTTGATGCATCAAACCATCATTGGCGAAGAAGCGTTGCTTCAAATGGAAAAGGCTGGCGATACGCCAACACTTATCGTTGGTTGCACCGGTGGTGGATCTAATTTCGGTGGACTTGCTTTCCCATTCCTACGCGAAAAAATGGCTGGCAAAATCAGTCCGCGCATCTTGGCTGCCGAACCAGCATCATGTCCATCACTTACTCGTGGCACTTACGCTTACGACTTTGGTGACACTGCAGGTATGACGCCTCTGATGAAGATGCACACACTTGGTAAGGACTTCATTCCAGATCCAATTCATGCTGGTGGTTTGCGTTATCACGGTATGGCTCCGTTGATTTCACACATCTACGAACTTGGTTTGATGGATGCCCAAGCTGTGGCACAGACGGAATGTTTCAGTGCAGCAGTTCAATTCGCTCGCACCGAGGGAATCGTGCCGGCGCCAGAGCCAACTCATGCAATTGCCATTGCAATCCAGGAAGCATTGAAGGCTAAGGAAACTGGCGAAGAAACCGTTATCTTGACTGCGCTTTGTGGACATGGTCACTTTGACCTTGCTGCTTATGACGAATTCCTCAATGGCCGTATGACTGATGAGGTTGTCACAGACGAGCGCTTCGCTGCTGGCTTAGCTAACTTGCCACAGGTTGCTGGAGTCTAAGTAATTCATAAATAAGAAAACCCCCGCTGGACGCAGCGGGGGTTTTCTTATTAAGACTTGCTATTTCAATTTGAAGTGACTCGCGCCACCAAGATACGGCTGCAATGCTTTTGGAATTCTTACGGATCCATCAGCTTCTTGATGATTCTCAAATAGCGCAACGATAGTTCTGGTGATAGCGCATAAAGTTCCATTCAATGTGGCAATTGGCTCAATGCCATCAGCGCTGCGAGAACGGATTTTCAATCGACGAGACTGGAAAGTTGTGCAGTTTGAAGTTGAAGTTACTTCACGATACCGCTCTTGCGACGGCACCCAAGCTTCGCAGTCAAACTTACGGGCTGCACTTGATCCTAAGTCGCCAGTTGCAACGTCAATCACGCGATAAGGAATTTCCAGTGCCTGTAAGAATTCTTCTTCGTAGGCTAATAGGCGCTGGTGTTCAGCAACTGCTTCATCAACTGGGCAGAACGAAAACATTTCAACTTTGTCGAACCAGTGCACGCGGAAAATTCCACGCGTATCTTTACCGTGGCTTCCAGCTTCGCGACGAAAACATGGTGAGAACGCTGCGTAACGACGTGGCAGATTTCCTTCCAGAATTTCATCCATGTGATACGCAGCAAGCGGAACTTCAGCAGTTCCAACTAAATACAAATCGTCAGCTTCTAAGCGATAAACATTTTCGGCAGCTTGGCCCAGGAATCCAGTACCTTCCATTGCAACCGGTTTAACAAGTGCTGGCGGAATCATCGGCGTGAAGCCGTTGTTTTGCGCAGTGTTCATTGCTAGCTGAACAAGAGCAAGTTCCAACATCGCGCCGGGACCAGTTAAGTAATAGAACCGACTGCCACTAACTTTTGCGCCGCGCTCAATATCAATTGCGCCTAATAGTTCGCCGATTTCAACATGGTCACGAATTGCAATGCCTTCAGCAGCAAAGTCTCGCTTGGTTCCAACTTCTTTAATTACAACGAAATCGTCTTCGCCTCCGACCGGTGCGGCTGGATCAACAACGTTTGAAAGTCCTAAGACCAGTGACTCAAGAGCACTGTCCATTTCGCGAAGTGAATTTTCCGCAGCTTTGACTTGGTCGGACAATGTTTTGGTCTGGGCTAGCAAACCTTGCTTTTCATCACCCGAAGCTTTTGCAACTTGGGCGCCGATGGCCTTTTGGCTGGCACGAAGGGTCTCGAATTCGCCCACAGCTGTGCGTCGATTGGCATCAGCAACTAGGACTTGATCAACTAATTCAACGGATTCCCCACGAGCAGCCTGGGATCGCTTTACGGATTCCGGGTCTTGGCGCAAGGCTGCTAAATCAATCATGCCTTAAGCCTAGAGGAATAAGCCCACCAAAAATTCATCTGGGATTTGGTAACAAGTGGTTATTTCCAGATAGCATCAGTTCTGCATTTGAATGCCCGCGAGGCAGAGACATGAGGTACTTCATTGGACATGAACTGGTTGACTCCCAAGGCGCAAGCTCGCTCAGCTGGAGATAAAGGTTGGGGAAGTTTTGCAACAGAGTCGATCAGTAAAGGCGAAACTGTTGGCAGTTTCGGTGGCTGGTCCGTACCTCGCGAAGTCTTGGCAACTCTAGAACTAGAGCGCCAGCATCGCGCAATTCAAGTTGATGATGATCAGTACTTGGTTTCTCGTGAAGAGCGCGAACCAGGCGATTGCTTCAACCATTCCTGTGAACCAAGTTGTGGCCTAATGGGCGCGACAATTTTGAAAGCCCGACGTGACATTGCCGTCGGAGAAGAACTTACTTTTGATTACGCAACTTGTGATGATTCTGATTACGACGAATTTATTTGTGGTTGTGGCACAGATTCCTGTCGTGGCACAGTTACTGGAAAAGATTGGCAGCTACCGGAACTGCATAAAAAATACGCTGGTGAATTCTCGCCGTACCTTGCTCGTCGAATTGCCGCAGAGTTCTAATCAGAACTTGAACCGCCACCGGAGGAGCTGCTTGCATCAGGTGTCGGTGAATCAAGTGGCGCAATAATTGTGTCGTTTAGATTTGGGTGATTATCAAATACTGCTGCTGAAGCAGATGCAGATGCTGTGGCACCAGTGATAAAAGTTGCATCATCAGAGTTCTTGCTATCAAGATGCTCGTGATACCTAACATCCGCGCGATGTAAATCAGAATCGCGAATCTTTAATGCCTCAGCAATTGGCAACACAACTAAGAAAGTTGCCAAGATGTGCATGACGCTCAAGGCAAACTTCACAGAAAAAGAGATGTTTGCTAAAGTCAGCGCGCCATAGACCGAAGCTAAACCGCCACCTAAGCCGATTGCTAAAAACCAAATCCGAGGACCAATGAATAGTTTCGCCAAGCCCACAGCAACTAATGTGGCTAAAACGCCTGCAATCGCTGTTGCCAACGTCACCCTAAGAACTGAGGCACTGACATAAACCGTGCTTTGAAATGCCTCGGGAACCACAATCTCCCAGTGAAAAATATTTATGCAAATCCACAGCCAGCCAGCATTAGCGCCAGCTGCTAGAACAGTTGCACCCAAGCCGGCAAGCCAAATCCGGGAAGCTGGTGGAGTGATCTGGCGTACTGGTTTAACTGACATTTTGAACTCCCCTTTAGCGAATCGCTAGTGTCAAAAGCCTACGCCATAACGCCAGTTTCACTGCAGTGCGTTTCTCGCGTAACCTTACGTTTGATCGTTTTTCGAAACGGTTTTGGCGAGGTGGCAGAGCGGCCGAATGCGGGCGCCTTGAAAGCGTCTGAGGTGTAAAAGCCTCCGGGGGTTCAAATCCCTCCCTCGCCGCGTAAAAGAATTGGTCCCCAAATGGGGGCCAATTTTTTTACTTGCAGTGTGAGGTGGGATTTGAGGAGACGTTCTCGCGAATAGCGAGAACGGTGGAGTCCCTCCCGGTTGGTCGCACCCGAAGCAAAACTTCTAGTCTTCCCGCCACAACGGCCGAGTCAAACACGTCGGCCCGCCTTCACCACGGTTAATCACATCCGCTTTATAGATGTGAACTTCAATTCCTGCATCACGGAGTAACTGCGCAGTAATGGGATTACCTGACGGCATCACCACTACACCTGGACGGATTGCTAACACATTGCAGGCAAGCGACATATATTCTGAATCTGGCACCGAGATGGTTTTAATTCCACGCTTGGCAAGTTCTTGTAATAACGTAACTGGTGCTTCACGTTCATAAACCACGGCTAAGTCATCACGAATCGGTGAAATAACACTCATCAGATGTAAGCAATATTCTGGACCCATTGCATGTGGCATATGGAAAGCAATTGTTTCAATTCCCTCGGCAGCAAAAATGTCGCGTAATTGTTTTTCGCCGGCTTCGTTGGTGCGATATGTGCGGCCAATTGCAACCGTTTTGTCATCTAGCCAAAACATGTCGCCAGCATCAGCGGTTGCATCGCCAATCAATACGCCCACGGTTGGCATGCCAAGTGCGTTAATGTCGCCAGCTAACATGGCTGGTTCTTTAACGCGCGCTTCTTTTGCGCCTTGTAACTGAATTACTCCAGTTGGAGTTGTGAAAGCTGGGTCATAAACAAAGCAAGCATCTGCTTGTCCTGGCGCTTCCGGCAATACATCAACTTCGCAACCAAGTTCGCGCAATAGTTCAACGAAAGCTACGTGATCGGCTTGGAGAGCATCAAGATCTAGTTGTTCTGGTGCACCTAACCAATGCGCGGCTTGGTAATCCGCATCTCGTGTTGGCGTACGCACAGCCACTCGCTTGAGGTTTGCAACTGACGAGGAAACACCGAATTTAGACATGACCCAATCTTTGCGGGCAGTGCCAATTGGCACAAACTCAGATTTTCGCCAATAGGGCAAAAACCAGTTAATCTAAAGGTTCGAGGAGACGTCGCATAGTCCGGTCGAGTGCGCCTCACTGCTAATGAGGTAAGGAGTCAAATCCTTCGGAGGTTCAAATCCTCTCGTCTCCGCCAAAAAATGGCTCCACCCAGATGGGTGGGGCCTTTTTTGTTGCGAAGAGTTGTGAGGATTTGGGAGCCGAATGCGTGATTCTAAAGAATCACTTGCATTCGGAATGGCAATCAGACGGTTCCTCTCGTCTCCGCCAAACGAACGCAGTTCAGGGTTAGTCTGAAATCACGGGAAAGGATTCCAAATGGAAAGTTTGGCATTGCTGGCTGGAATGATACTTCTGGCCGTTTATGGGTCTGGATTGATTGCATTTGTCAGTTCTTGGTTTAAGAATCGAGTATCTGAAATCGTTACCTACATTTTTTCTGCTATCTCAGTCTTATCTGGTGCTTTACTTGGCTTTTCACTGCGCGCAGGAAATGGGTTTGTCATCGCATTGATTCCTATTTCTCTAGGAATCATTTCGGTGTGGAACGTTAAACGAAGAAAGCAACTTCCTGTAGATCAGTCTTAAACCCGCACGTCCGCCGCCGGAAACGGCACGCGATCGTCGAACTTAACCGACAAGCGACCCGCAGTTCGCCAAACCCGAGCTAAGGCATCAGAGTCTTCTTCCGTTATCAAATTTCCCATAACGCGCAGTGCCAACTTCATTACCGTTCGTGAACGCATTCCTATTGGGCCAGCTTTTGGAAGTAAGCCAGGAACTGTTAACAAACCAGCTAGTCGACGGGCAATTGAAAACGCATATCCATAATGAGTTCGCAGTTCAGCAGGCCAAGCAACCGTGAAATCAGATTCAGTTTCTAGCATCTGGGCAGCTAAGCGACCAGTTTCCAATCCATAATCAATACCTTCACCATTCAATGGATTAACACATCCAGCTGCATCACCAATAAACATAAAGTTCTTGCCCGCAATTCCAGAAACTGCGCCACCCATAGGTAACAAGAATGACCATGGCATTCGGATGTCACCAGAAAGTTTCCAGTCTTCGCGCTGTTGATCTGTATAAGTGTTCATCAAGGCGCGAAGGTTCACATCTGCTGGGCGCTTATTAGTTGCCAGCGTTCCCACACCAACGTTTACTTCACCGTTTGCCAGCGGAAAGATCCAGCCATAACCAGAAAGTATTTCGTTTTGCTCGCCACGCAATTCCAAGTGAGACGAAATCCATGGATCATCATGACGCTCACTCTTTATATAGCCACGTGCTGCAACACCATAAGCAGTGTCTCGATGCCATTCACGACCAAGTTTGCGGCCAAGTTGAGAACGAGCACCGTCAGCAATAATCACTGAGTTGGCATTGATAGTTACAGTTCCCGATTCCGTTTTAACAATTACCGATTTAATTGCGCCGGCATCCATCACAACATCAGTTGCGCTGTGACCTTCGAGCACAGTTGCACCCGCAGCTTTAGCAATCAACATAATTTGTTCATCAAGTTCAGTTCGCGGTGCAGCACCACCATAAGAAGGTAGTGATCCGCCCGGCCAAGGCAGCAATAACTCTTGACCAAAACCTGCAGCCCGCAATCCTAAATTTCGGGCTCGCCCAGATAACCAATCACTTAAACCAATGGCATTAAGTTCAGCGATCGCGCGTGGAGTTAAGCCATCACCGCAAGGTTTATCGCGCGGGAATGTGGCGGAATCAATCAATACAACTTGGCGACCAGCGCGCGCTGCATAAGTTGCAGCAGAAGAGCCCGCAGGGCCAGCTCCCACAACTAATACATCGGTATTGATTTCGCTCACTTACTTATTCTCTCGCGTTACGGGAGTAAGTGCATATTTAGATATTTGTTAAACAACACCAAATAAACGATCGCCGGCATCGCCTAAACCAGGAACTATGTATCCCTTTTCGTTTAGCTTTTCATCAAGTGCTGCAGTCACGATCGTCACATCAACATCGCGCCCAGCCAATGCAGCTTCAACTGCGGCAATGCCTTCAGGTGCTGCAAGTAAACAAATCGCAGTTATCTGATTCGCGCCACGTTCGAGCATTAAATCAATCGCTGCTATTAAAGTGCCACCGGTAGCCAACATTGGGTCGAGCAAAAATACTTGGCGACCTTTTAAGTCACCCGGAATGCGATCGGCATAAGTTGATGGCTGCAAAGTGTCGTGATCGCGAACCATTCCTAAAAATCCAACTTCCGCAGTTGGAAGTAGTCGCGTCATGCCATCTAACATCCCCAAGCCGGCGCGCAAAATTGGAATTACAACTGGAGTTGGATCACTCAAGTGCACACCTTGCGCTGGAGCTACTGGCGTATGCACGGTTACGGGTTGCACCCGAATCGTTCTCGTTGCTTCGTAAGCAAGGAGGGTAACCAACTCATCTGCCAAGCGACGAAATGTTGGTGAGTCAGTCCGCTCGTCCCGCAGGGTTGTTAGCTTGTGGGAGATCAGTGGGTGTTCCGTTATAAGTGTGCGCACGTGCTCACAATAACTGTCTAATGCAGCATTTAGGTGGGCGCCTAACATTTTTGTGGTCAGTGTTACTGGTGTGACCTATTACCATTTCAAATAGTCACGACTTGGTGACAGGTTTATGAATTATCGACGCCGAACGCGCCATAAAAATAGGCGCAACATAGACTTTCATTTGGTAATGCGAATGTCGCATTGTCGTTAAGAGAGGAGCCCTCCGTGTTGAAGGGTGTAAAACTTGCCTCAATCCTGGCTGTTGCGTCGTTGGCGTTAGCAGCTTGTGGATCAAGTGGCACTACTGCTGAAAGTGCAGCTCCAACAGAGCCAGCAGCGGCAGCCGTTAAAGTCGGTATGGCCTATGACCAAGACGGTAAGGGTGACGGCTCGTTCAACGACGCTGCATTCGCTGGTCTTTCAAAGGCTCAGGCAGACCTTGGTGTTGAAATCAAGGAAGTTAATTCAGGTGCAAGCGCAACTGATGCAACTCGCGAAGAACTTCTAACCCTTCTTGCTGATGGTGGATACAACCCAGTTATCGCAGTTGGCTTCGCATACAGCACTGCATTAGCTGCAGTTGCTACTAAATACCCAGACACCACTTTCGCAATCGTTGACTCAGTTGTTGACGCACCAAACGTTGGATCATTGATCTTTGCTGCAGAGCAGGGTTCATACCTAACTGGTGTTATCGCAGCATCTGCATCAAAGTCAGGCACAATTGGCTTCATCGGCGGTATGGAAATCGATCTAATCAAGGCTTTTGAAGCTGGTTACATCGAAGGTGCACAGTCTGTTAACCCAGATATCAAGATCGAATCCAAGTACATGGGTGCCGCAGGCGATAACACTGCATGGAACGTGCCTGAAAAGGCTAAGACTGCAACTGATGGCATGATCGCCAACGGTGCAGACGTTATCTATGCTGCTGCTGGTGGTTCCGGTCTAGGTATGTTCCAGTCTGTAAAGGCTGCTGCTGATGGCGGAGCGACTGTATGGGCAATCGGTGTCGACTCCGATCAGTACACAGTTCCAGCACTTGCTGAATACAAGGACATCATCGTGACTTCCATGTTGAAGCGCGTTGACGTAGCTGTATACGACGTTATCAAGGCTGTTGTTGATGGAGCACCACTTGTTGGTATTAACAACTTCGACCTATCAAAGGATGGCGTTGGCTACTCCACCTCCAACTCTGCTGTATCTGCCTTCACTGCCGCTGCTGACGCTGCTGCTGAGAAGATCAAGTCCGGCGAAGTTGTAGTTGGTACTACTGTGAAGTAACAAATAAACATAGAGAGGCTCGGGTGGGTTTATATCCACCCGAGCCTCTCTTTTTGTTTGGATAAGTCGTAAGTTTAGATAATGAAAAGTTTGAAAGGCGCGGTTTAAGGCTATGGCCCAAAATGTACTTGCAGTCGAGCTTGCTGGCATTTGGAAACGATTTCCTGGAGTAATTGCTAACAGCGACATTAATCTAAAAGTCACGGCCGGAACAGTTCATGCCATCGTAGGCGAGAACGGTGCAGGCAAGTCCACATTGATGAAGATTCTTTATGGCATGCAAAAAGCTGACGAAGGAACAATCTCTATCAATGGAAGCGAACTTATTTTTAGTTCGCCATCAGATGCAATTGATGCTGGCATTGGAATGGTGCACCAACACTTTATGTTGGCAGACAACTTCACAGTTTTAGAAAATATCGTTCTTGGCAGTGAACCAAAATCAGGCGGCAAACTAGATTTTGCAAAAGCGCGTCAACAGATTTCAGACATAGCAGCCGAGAATGGTTTGGCAGTTGATCCAGATATCCTGGTTAGCGAACTTGGTGTGGGTGACCGTCAACGTATTGAAATTTTGAAAGTACTTTATCGCGGTGCCAAAATTTTGATTCTCGATGAACCAACAGCGGTATTGGTGCCCCATGAAGTCGACGAGTTGTTCAACACTTTGCGCGACCTGAAAAAAGAAGGTCTTACCGTAATTTTCATCAGCCACAAACTTGATGAAGTTTTATCAATTGCTGATGAGATAACGGTAATCCGGCAGGGCACAACAGTCGGAAGCGTTAACCCACACACACAACAAGTTTCAGCTCGTGACTTAGCCGAGATGATGGTTGGAAATGAGCTGCCAACTCCGCAGTCGGTTGGCGACACAATCCGCGACGAAGTTGTACTAAAAGTTGAAAATCTTTCAGTCTTTGCCAAGGGTGGTAAAGCCATTGTTGACGACATCTCATTTCAAATTCGCGCTGGTGAAATTCTAGGAATTGCTGGCGTCGAAGGAAATGGGCAAGCTGAAATTCTGGATGCCCTGATGGGAATTGAAGCTGCAACTGGAACTGTGCACTTTAAAACCGAAGACATTAGTAAGAAATCCACTCGCCATCGTCGCGAGCTCGGCATTGGTTTCATTCCCGAAGATCGCCAGCGCCAAGCCTTATTGATGGAAGCACCGCTCTGGGAAAACCGCATGCTGGGACACCAGACCCGCGAGCCAAACTCAAAGGGCTTTTTACTTAATCCGCGTGGGGCAAAGGCAGACACCAAGCGAATCGTAAAAGAGTACGACGTACGGACCCCAAGTATTGATGTCTTAGCCAGCGCACTTTCTGGCGGTAACCAACAGAAGTTAATTGTTGGACGAGAAATGTCAGGTGACCCGAAACTTCTGATTGCAGCTCATCCAACCAGAGGCGTAGATGTTGGTGCCCAGGCTGCAATTTGGGATCACATTCGTAATGCCCGACAAGCTGGATTGGCAGTACTACTTGTCTCGGCTGATCTAGATGAACTAATTGGCCTAAGTGACACTCTCAAGGTTTTGCTTCGTGGCAAATTTGTTGCAGATGCCGACCCAGCAACTGTGACGCCACAGGAACTTGGTACGGCGATGACCGGTGCTGGAAAGGCTGCCTGATGAATCTGCGCAGAATCGGAACGAGTCTGCTTGCTCCGGCAATTGGATTATTTATTTCACTTGCAGCAACTGCAGTAATTCTTATTGTGATCGGCGCTAGCGTCTCGACCGTATTTTCTTCAATGTGGAATTACGGTACTTCACCGCGTGCCATGTCGTTGATGTTAAATCTTGCGACAACTTATTTCTTGAGTGCGCTAGCAGTTTCAATTGGTTTCAAAATGAATCTGTTTAACATCGGGGTTAATGGTCAGTATGTACTTGGCGCACTTGCCGGAGCTGTAGTAGCTAGTAACTTAACGCTGCCAACTATTGCTTCGCTAACAATCACACTTTTGGTAGCCATGGTGGTTGGCGCAGCATGGGCTGGCATTGCAGCTTGGCTCAAAGTTGCCCGCGGCGTGAGTGAAGTTATATCTACCATCATGTTGAACTTTATTGCCATTGGAATTATCAGTTACATAATAGTTCGCACCAGTGTCGGTACGGAAACTAGTTTGAATGTTCGCGGTACGAAATTGATTCCAGAATCAGGAATGCTTCGCGGCGTTGCATTGCTTGATCCTGGTACCCCGATTTATGGATTCTTCTTCATCTCGATAGTCATCGGCATTGCATACTGGTTCTTGCTAAATCGCACGCGCTTTGGTTTTGATCTCCGCGCAACTGGTAAATCAGCAACGGCTGCGCGTACTAGCGGCGTGCAATCTAATCGAATGATCATCGTCACTATGTTGCTCTCAGGTGCCGTAGCTGGCTTGGTTGGATTGCCATACTTACTTGGCGAAACCGGAACTTATAGTTTGCAGTTCCCAACTGACTGGGGTTTCACTGGAATCGCGATTGCGTTGCTTGGTAGAAACAATCCACTCGGCATTGCACTTGGTGCGATCCTTTGGGCTTTCCTAGATATCTCAAGTGGTCAATTAATTTTGGAAGGCGTACCGCGAGAAATTTCCACGATTATGCAGGGATTGATTGTGATTGTCGTTGTTATCTCGTATGAAATTGTGCGGCGTAATCAAGTTAAGAGCGAACAAACAAGTGTCGCAAAGGCGCTAACAAAGCAGGAGGCAAAAGTATGACGTACTTAAAGTCTCGTCGGTTTATCGGAGCCGCATTTACTGCTATCACCATACTTTCTATTACGCGAACTATTACCGGCAACGGTGATTTAACAAGCACTGTCACTATCGCCCAGGCATTGGTTTTTGCATCTCCAATTGCACTTGCCGGTCTTGCGGGAATTTGGGCAGAGCGCGCTGGCGTAATCAACATTGGTCTAGAAGGCATGATGATCCTTGGCACTTTTGGTGCTGGCTGGGCTGGCTGGCAATGGGGAGTCTGGGCTGGAGTATTAGCTGGAGTTGCCTTTGGTGCAATAGGCGGCCTGCTGCTTGCGGTTGCCGCAGTCACCTTCGGAGTCGACCAAATTATTGCTGGAACTGCAATTAATCTCTTGGCACTTGGTCTGACTAAGTTTTTAGCAATCTTGTTGTTCACTGACGCACCTGGTGGTGGTCAAGCACAGTCGCCACCTATCAAGGGTGACATTCCAACTTTCACACTTGAATCAATTGTGGAGCCACTTACTGCACTACACGAAAAAGGCATTTTCTTCGTAAGTGATCTCGCAGGATTAGTTGCAGGTTTGTTCTACCACCTTTCACTGCTGACGATCATTACATTCCTGTTGTTTGTAATGACCAGTTACTTACTTTGGAAAACTGCATTTGGATTGCGACTACGCAGCGCTGGTGAAAATCCATGGGCCGCGGATTCACTTGGTGTGAAAGTTGTGCAATACAAGTACGCAGCAGTTGTGTTCTCGGGCATGCTTGCTGGACTCGGTGGCGCATATTTATCGATCGCATCAACGATCTACCGAAATGGCAACACAGCCGGTCGAGGCTTCATTGGTTTGGCAACCATGATCTTTGGTGACTGGCGGCCGGGCGGCACTGCAGCTGGCGCAATCATGTTTGGTTACATCGATACCTTGCGACTAATTGATACTGGAAATCAAAATGTCAAGGGTTTGATTTTGCTCGGTGCAATTATCTTGTTTGCAATCGGTGGAATCATGCTTCGAAAGGCCAAGCGTAACTCTGCAATCGGTTTCTTGGTTCTTGGATCAGTAATGATTGGCGCGTACTTCTCAGCTACCTCATTCCCACCTGAAGTCGCCCAGGTTGCGCCTTACATAACCACGTTGCTCGTACTTGCTACTGCATCGCAAAATCTAAGGCCGCCCGCAGCTGACGGCGTTCCGTATCGCAAGGGAGATCATCACTAATGGAAATTAATTGGGATGAACTTCGCGCTACGGCCAGTGTTGCAATGTCAAAGGCATATGCTCCATATTCAAACTTTCCAGTTGGTGTTGCTGGTCTAGTTGATGATGGCCGAATCGTGACTGGTTGCAATGTTGAAAACGCATCTTACGGTGTAGCACTGTGTGCTGAGTGCGGACTCATTTCCAGTTTGATTAGTTCAGGCGGCGGCAAATTAATTGCAGTTGCTTGCGTTGATCGCCACGGTAATGCCTTAATGCCGTGTGGCCGGTGCCGACAATTGCTTTGGGAGCACGGCGGACCAAACTGCTTATTAGATTCAGTTTCTGGGATTAAATCAATGACTGAAATCTTGCCGGATGCCTTTGGTGCAAATGATTTAACGGATCGGCTTTAAACGCATTAGCCTTACAGGTATGACACTTCCCCGAGTGAAACTTAAGTCGCAATGAGCCCCGAGCCTTACGCAGCCGTAGACATCATCGCCGCTAAGCGCGATCGTCACGAACTCACTGATCCACAAATTGATTGGTTTGTTGATGCTTACGTTCGCAATGTAATTGCCGAAGAACAAATGTCCGCGATGGCGATGGCAATTTTGTTAAATGGTATGAATCGGCGCGAAATTGTGCGCTGGACTAAGGCCTACATTGACTCCGGCGAAACTATGGATTGGTCAGCATTAGGCCGGCCAACAGCAGATAAACATTCCACTGGCGGTGTCGGTGACAAAATTACGTTACCGCTTGCGCCATTAGTTGCTGCTTGTGGTGTTAGCGTGCCACAACTTTCTGGTCGAGGATTAGGTCATACCGGTGGCACACTAGACAAACTCGAATCAATTCCAGGTTGGCGTGCAAATCTTTCAAATACCGAAATGTTTGAAGTGTTACAAAAAACAGGCGCGGTAATTTGCGCCGCTAGTCAAACTTTAGCTCCAGCAGATAGACGCATTTATGCACTGCGCGACGTGACTGCAACTGTTGAATCTATTCCGCTAATTTCAGCTTCGATCATGAGTAAGAAAATTGCCGAAGGTACCGGAGCCCTGGTACTAGACGTAAAAGTTGGTTCTGGTGCTTTCATGAAAACTGTGGAACAAGCACGCGAGTTAGCAACAACCATGGTGGGCATAGGTAATGATGCGGGCGTAACTACTCGTGCACTTCTCACTGCAATGGATGTTCCGCTTGGTCGCACCGCCGGAAATGCGCTCGAAGTTCAAGAGTCCATAGATGTCTTGTCCGGTGGTGGCCCCGCTGATGTCGTTGAGCTCACTATTACTTTGGCACGCGAAATGCTTGAAGCAGCTGGTGCGAGCAATACTAAAGATCCAGCTGTGGCACTACAAGATGGTTCAGCTATGGATATTTGGCGGGCCATGATTTCGGCGCAGGGTGGCGACCCGGCTGCTGCTCTTCCAACTGCGCGTGAGACACATGAAGTTCTTGCAACATCGGATGGTTACTTAACACGCCTTGACGCCCTCGCTGTTGGCATGGCTAGTTGGCGGTTGGGTGCAGGTCGAGCGCGAAAAGAGGACGCCGTGCAATTTGGCGCGGGTATTCAATGGCATGTTGGCCATGGTGAGTCTGTAGTTGCTGGCCAAAAATTGTTTACGCTGCATACTGACGAATCAACTCGCTTTGCATCTGCGTTGGAAGTCTTAACAACAGGTTACGAAATCGGGAGCGAATCTGAAATTTCGCAACGGTTACCATTAATTATTGATCGCGTTTTGTAATTTATTAGCAGTGGCTGAATACAGGTAGTCTGAATACATGCCTGAATTAATTAGCGAACCAACCATGATCCCGGTCCCCGGTGGAAAATCTATTGCCGAGTATGTCGGTCGTGTTAAAACTGGTGATGACGATGTTTCGATTGCTGTCATTCATGCACCGGCTGGTTGGTCCGAGCCAGAGCAAACTCCGGCATTTGATGAGTTCACGATTGTGATTACGGGTTCAATTGACGTTGAACATGACGGTAAAACAACGACTGTTGGTGCCGGCCAAGCCATAATTACTCGAGCTGGCGAAACTGTTCGCTATTTAACTCGGGAAGATGCCCACTATGTTGCAGTCTGCTTGCCCGCATTTTCTCCTGACCTAGTAAATCGAGATGACGAATCATGATTTCACCAGCAGTGATCAAGGCTGTTCCTAAAGTTGTGCTACATGACCACTTAGACGGTGGGCTACGAGTTAGCACTATTTTGGATTTAGCAAAACAACATGGTTACACCGCATTACCGCTTGATACTGAACCAGAACTTACCAACTGGTTTCACACTGCAGTCCAAGGGTCACTAGAAATCTATTTAGAAACTTTCGCGCACACCGTTGGTGTGATGCAAACTCCTGATGCTTTGCAACGCGTTGCAAGTGAATGTGCGCAAGACTTGGCCGCAGACGGCGTTGTCTATGCCGAGATTCGATTTGCGCCAGAACTTCATACTGCAAAAGGCTTAAGTTACCGCGAAGTAATCGATAACGTGCTGCTGGGATTCAAGCAAGGTGAAGCCGCTGCAGCTGCAGCTGGAAATCCAATTCGAATCGGCACATTACTAACTGCGATGCGCATGGCAGATGTTTCACTCGAAATCGCAAAGTTAGTTGTGGAATACCGCGATCGTGGCGTAGTTGGTTTCGATATTGCTGGCAAAGAGGCTGGATACCCTCCGACAGAACATCTCGAGGCTTTCCAATATCTGCAACGTAACAATGCTCACTTCACCATCCATGCCGGTGAAGCATTTGGGCTAAAGAGTATTTGGGAAGCCATCCAGTTTTGTGGCACTGAAAGATTGGGCCACGGCGTAAGAATTATCGATGACATTACTAAGAATGCAGATGGCACAGTCACACTCGGCGACTTAGCGGCTTACGTAAGAGATCGTCGCATTCCACTTGAGTTGTGTCCTAAATCAAATGTTGATACCGGCGCTGCTGCCAGCATCGCAGAACATCCAATTGGACTGCTTCGTAAGTTGAATTTTCGAGTAACACTAAATACTGACAATCGATTGATGTCGAATACGTCCATGTCCGCTGAGATGACTTCGCTAGTTGAAGCTTTTGATTACACCTTGCGAGATTTGGAATGGTTAACAGTCAACGGCATGAAGAGTTCATTCCTGCCATTTGATGAACGGCTAGACATCATTAATCAAATTGTAAAGCCAGGCTACGCCCGGCTACGCGAACAAGTTGGATCTTAATAACTTCCAGTTGCTGCTATTCCATCAAGGATGGCTCGAGAACTTGATAGCCCAAAGCGCGTAGCACCTGCGGCAAGTAATTCATTGGCAAATTCAATAGTTCGAATGCCACCCGAGGCTTTTACGCCAAGTCGACCACCAACAGTCTCGTGCATTATTTTTATCGCTCGAACATCGGCTCCCCCAGCTGGATGAAATCCAGTCGAAGTCTTAACAAAATCTGCCCCGGCTGACTCACATCTGATGCAGGCTTTTGCAATCTGTTCATCAGTTAGGGCAGCGGTTTCAAGAATTACTTTTAGTAATGCGCCACTCGTGGCAGCTCTAACTGCTGCTACTTCTGTTTCTAGGTAATCCCAGTCACTCATTACTGCGCGACCAACATCAATCACCATGTCGACTTCATGTGCGCCTTGAGTTACAGAAAGTTTTGCTCCAGCCGCTTTGATTTGGGATTCATGCTTGCCGCTTGGAAATCCGCACACAGTTGCCACTTTTACCCCGTTTGTAACGTGTTCTAGTGCCGTTGTCACAAATGTCGGGGAAACACAAACTGTATAAGTTCCAAGTTCTGCAGCTTCTGCGCAAAGTGCAATTACCTCGGTGACAGTTGCTTCGGGTTTTAGCAATGTGTGATCAATCATTTTCGCTAATGCTGACCGATCCATCACTTGCCTCCTTCGAGCAGGGGCGCTGCATCCCTTGCAAGTGCCTGTAATTCATTATCCGCGCTCAGTTGCGCAATTGCTAAATCGTCACTGTTAACAACAACCTCGAGATAGCACTTGATTTTTGGTTCGGTGCCACTAGGCCTGATAATTACGCGTGCTTTAGCTATCTCGCCCTTGCCCGATAAGTGAATGACGACTGCATCAGCTATAGGTAATGTTCCAAACCCAGTTGCTAAATCATCAATTTTTGCCACTGCAAGATTGCCCAGGAGTTTTGGTGGATTGGTACGTAACGCAGTCATCACGGTGTCAACTTGAGCCAAGTCAGTAACACGAACTGAGACTTGATCGGTAACGTGCAGTCCATACGTCAAAGCCAGCTGCTCTAATACTTCCCATGCGGTTTGGTTTCGGTGTTTTAATTCAGAAACCATTTCCAGAAAAACTAAAGCTCCAGAAATTCCATCCTTATCGCTGACATTATTTGGGTCGACGCAATATCCCAAAGCCTCTTCATAACCAAACACCAAGTTTTCAACACGTGACACCCATTTGAATCCAGTCAAAGTATTTTCGTAATTCAATCCAGCCGCTTTAGCAATTGGCTCTAGCAGCATTGAGGAAACTATTGAATTCGCAAACGTCCCAGTTAATTTCTGATTTGCCATTAGTTGTCGCTCTATTAGCCACCAACCTAGGAGCACGCCGATTTGATCACCGCGCAGAGCTTTCCAGCCAGTTGCAGTTGGTAATGCCACAGCAAGTCGATCTGCATCCGGATCATTTGCCAGCAAAACATCAACTTGTTTTTTAGCTGCAAGATCAAAAGCTAAATCGAGGGCCCCTTTTTCTTCTGGATTAGGAAAAGCCACTGTAGGAAACGCTGGGTCTGGATCCCGCTGTTCTGGAACCGCAATCGACTGTGCAAATCCCGCTGTCGTAATTACCGAATCAAAAGTTTCCCAACCGACACCGTGCATAGCGGTGTACACCGAAGTTACGTCTTGTCGCTGCTGTTGCCGTGTTGGGCCTGCGGCAATCAACTCTGAAGTGGCTGAAACATAGTCTTTTATTACTTGCAAACTAAGGATTTCAATTTCTAAACTTTGCGGAAGTATTCGCACATCTTTGACTGCCTTAATGTATTTCGAAATTTCCGTATCATCTGGCGAAACAATTTGTCTGCCATCACCCAAATACACCTTGTACCCGTTGTCCTGTGGTGGGTTATGGCTCGCAGTAACCATTACCCCGGCACAAGCATTTTGGTGTCTAATCGCAAAAGCCAATACCGGAGTCGGAACTACGTGGCTAAATAGTTTTGGTTTTAGCCCAGCACCTGCCATAACTGCTGCGGTGTCTTGCGCAAAAACTTCACTGTTATATCTGGCATCGAATCCGATCACTACTGGTTTGCCAGCAAAACCGTGTGCTAATAAATAATTCGATAGCCCAGCCGCGGCTTGCAGGACTGTGACACGATTCATGCGGTTTGGACCGGCGCCGAGCGGGCCGCGAAGTCCAGCAGTTCCAAATTCAAGCGGAGCGGAAAATGCATCAGCTAACCAAGTTGCTGCATCACTATCGGTTTGCGCTGCAGAAAACAGAGTCTCAAGTTCGGTGCGCGTTATCGGATCTGGATCCTGCGCTAACCAACTATTAACTTGAGCAGATAAATCTGCATTAATACTCACTGCTCTAGCGTAGAGCGAAAGCGCTGCTACGAGATCAGGGACTTGATGTCAGAGCGAATTTCATCTGGCGTGGTACTTGGCGCAAAGCGCTTAATGGTCTGGCCATCTGGTGCAATTAAGAATTTAGTGAAATTCCATTTGATGGCACCGCCAAGTAGGCCCTTGGAATGGCTTTTAAGAAACTGGAAAACTGGGTGGGCCTCTTTGCCGTTAACATTTACCTTTTGAGACATTGGGAAATCTACACCGAAATTTACTTTGCAAAATTCATCAATCTCTTGATCATTGCCTGGTTCTTGATGGGCAAACTGATCACATGGAAATCCAAGGACGATTAATCCTTGTTCCCGAAACTCTTCATGTAGTTTTTGCAGACCTTCGTACTGCGGCGTGAATCCACACTTGCTGGCCGTATTCACAACCAAAATTGGTTTACCTGCATAATCTGAAAGCGAAACTTTATCACCAAGATTATTTGTGAATTCCAGATCGTAAATTGAATTTGCTGTTGCCATGACTCCATAATCCTCTGCAAATGCAAACCAAGCAACCGCTAAATAGGGCCGAAACTGAGTTAGCCCGATACGGTGACTATATGGAAACCATCATCATGAACATGCGATGGGCGGGATATCTGCTAATTGCTATCGGGCTAATCAACTGGCGCTATCAAAACTCCTTTGAAAAAGGTGCTCCTATCTGGATTTTTGGCTTGCTACTGATTGCGGGAACTTTCGTCCCAGCTGTAGCAAAGCGATTAACATCCAAGTTCGGAATTGCAGTTGTTGCCCTGGCAGTCGCGGCGTTACTTGTGGTGGCTTTCGCAGCTTAAGGCGCAGCAGGTGAATCGAATCTAATAATCGATTGCACCATCATGTGATCTGATCCACGATAGTTGTTATCAAATGTGCCGTCATCATTTAATCGAAGTGCAACTTGATAAGCATCTGCATGCAAGAATTCGCCGCGATACATTATGTAGTCAATTCGAACTGGATCACTTGAGGTGATTGGTCGTTTTGGCCAACCTGAACGATTACCTTTGGTGTACGACGTTGTGTAAGCGTCTCCAAAAAACTTAAATTCGTTGGTTGGTGCTTCAAATGAATCTAGCCAGCCATCTGCGGCGAGTTCGTAAAGCATTCCTTTTGGTTCGCGGTTGTCGTAGGAGTTGAAGTCACCCATCAGAATCATCGGCACACCCTCCATGCCGCTGGATTTATTCAATTTCTCGGCCCAAGCTGTAATCGCTTTCCCCACCAATTCGCGATCTTTCTTTCCTCGGGCATTCTTTTCATTATTTAAATGGACGCTGATAGCCAAAAAAGATCCGGTGCCATTGAGTCCCTCTAGATAAGCCCAACTAAATTCACGTTTCTTTGCGTATTTCAAACCATCAACAATGTCTGTTAAGCGACCCTGACCAGCTGAAGGAATTTCTCCAGGCAAGTCAACTTGCTTCACTTTGTCAGCCTTAAACAGAATGTGTGCTGAATGAATGCAACTGCCTGAAGAGCAAGCGTTTACTTCGGGATTCGTCGATACGTAACCGCCAGCTTTCGCCATCGCCTGCACATCCTGCCAATGCGTCATTCCTTTTCCGCCTTCACCAACTACTCTTCGCGCCGTAGCTTCCTGAAGGCCAATCACGTCTGAGTTGGATTCATTTATGGTCCGCCCAATCGCTTCCCGACGTTTCTTCCAAGCGGGCACGCTGGTGTTATTTGGCTTCGCAATGTTGAAAGTGGCAAAAGTTAAAGTGGGTATTGGCAACGCACTTGGAGCAATAGAAGGTTCAGGTACAACCAAAGTTGGTGCCGGGCTAATAGTTGGAACGGTGACACTGCTTTGCGGGACCCAGTTGGAAGCGGCAGGAACTGCGATCAGGGCTGCGATGACAATAAAAATTGGAATTGCCATAAATTTACTTTGCCGAAAGTCCGTAAAGATTGAGTGATCAGGAGGCTTGGGTGCGCGCCGCTTACCGCGGTTTTCCTGATTTTTTCCCATGGTCTCTACCTTAAGCCAGTATTAGCACCTTGAAACATGCAGGTTTTAATGGGTTTTTGCTGCATATCGGTGCACCAGAAGGGGATTGAATCCCTAGCCCCGCGCAGGTCCTGGCAGTTGTAGCAAGCCGATTTGCCAGCTTCGACAATCAGGCTAGAAACCAAACTCTAACTTGCTTTATCAATCAGTGATAAATCCTTAAATTGCGGGGCGTTTACCGTTGCCAAGTAGAATTAGGCAAAGCAAAAAGATTGAGATTTATCGCATTTCGCGTCAAACCAAGGAGTCATTATGGGCTTACTCGACAACCTGGAACAGCGCCTAGACCGAATTGTGAATGGCTCATTTTCAAAGGCCTTTAAGTCCGAGGTGCAGCCCGTTGAACTAGGCGCCGCACTGCAACAAGAAATCGATAACCGAGCTGAGACCATAACAGGCCAAACTGTTGTTCCCAACATATTCATCATCGAACTTAGCGATATCGATCAAGAACGGTTATCACCATACTTTGAAACTTTAAGCGCCGAATTAAGCGCATTGGCTGATGCCTACGGAAGCGAACAACGCTATACGACAATTGATTCATCGCAGGTTTCTTTCGATCACGATTCAACTCTTGAAACCGGAGTTTTTCGCATTCGAAGCACTGCTGCACAACGATCGCCGGAAGCCACAAGAGCTTCAGCAATAAACCTTGACTTACCTCGGCAAGTACCAATGGGGACATTTGCTCCAGAAGCAACACCGTACCTTGTTTCCATAACCGGTGAGGAATTTAAGATCACTAAGTCAGTAACAAACATCGGCAGAGGCGAAGATGCAGATGTGCAAATTGATGACACCAGTGTAAGTCGTTTGCATTGCGCAATCGTGTTAGGTTCGGAAATTCTAATTCGCGATTTAGGATCCACCAACGGAACTATGGTGGACGGAACTCGTGCTACTGAAATGATTTTACGTGATGGTTCAATTATAAAAATTGGAAATATAACTCTTACTTATAAGAGTCGGTGATCTCCTCATGTCTGAGTTACTACTAAGCATCTTGCGAATTGGTTTCCTAATCGCTCTCTGGTGGTTTGTTCTTACTGTGGTTTCCGTTTTACGGCGTGACTTGCAAGCACCACGAGATGCAAAACCACTTACTCCAGCCCGCACCAGTAAGCGACCAAGTCCTCGTCCAACTTTGCGTTCTCGAAAAACTGCTACAAAATTGGTGATCGTCGAAGGAGCGCTAACTGGAACTGTGATTCCACTCGGTTCCGTACCAATCATTATCGGGCGGGCTCCTGATGCCACCGTAGTTCTTGATGACGATTTTGTTAGCACGCATCATGCCCGCCTCACTCCAAACGGAAATCATTGGATCGTTGAAGATTTGGGCTCAACTAACGGCACTTGGATAGATCGGACTCGAGTTTCAGCACCAACGGTTCTTCGGCCAGGAACGCAATTGCGAATTGGGCGCACCAGTATGGAATTGAACACATGAGTGGTTTAAGTCTTCGCTTTGCAGCGCGCTCCGAAATAGGAAGGGTTCGACGCAATAACGAAGATGCGGGATTTGCAGCAGTTGACTTATTAGTTGTTGCTGACGGAATGGGCGGACACGAGGCGGGCGAATTAGCCAGCGCGGCAACCGTGGCCGCAGTGGTAGCTGCCGCTACCCAGTCAGGTGCAGATGAGGTTCTAGGGCAGTTAGCTGACGCAGTTATTACGTCTGGTGAATATATCGCAGACGTTGTTGCGGCTAATCGCGATTTAGCGGGCATGGGAACAACTATGACTGCAATCGCTTTACGTGAAGATCGAATAGCTATGGCACATGTCGGTGACTCGCGCGCCTATGTTTACCGTGACAGTGAGTTACAACAAATGACTAAAGACCATACTTTTGTACAAGGTTTGGTTGATGCTGGCGAAATCACTTTGGAAGAGGCGGCCGTCCACCCTCGGCGCAATTTGATGATGCGCGCTATCGATGGAATCCATGCCGTTGAGGTTGACCTATCTGTTCGCGAGACACGGGAAGGAGATCGTTACTTACTGTGTAGTGATGGTTTATGTGGTGTTATCGATTCAACAACTATTGCTGAATGTCTAGCTGCGACAGACTTAACTCAGGCTGTGACACTTTTAATTGATGCGGCTATGACAGCAGGTGCCCCCGACAATATCACGGTTGTCGTTGCTGATGTAGTCAGCGACAGTATCGAGATTGACCCGGTACTCATTGGATCGGCAGCTGATACTGCGAATCAATCTCGCTTGCCAGCAATTGACTTTCCTGAGGAAGGCGAAACGACTTTATCGTTTAGTGACCGTGAGCTTTTTGTGGTCACAAAAGCTTGGGCTGGCCCAGTACTTACTACTTTGGCAGTTATCGGAATCTCGATCGCGGCTGCAATTTGGTGGCTGGCCAATCAATGGTTCGTCGGTGTATATGAACAAGGAAAAGTTGTTGCAATTTTCCAAGGAGTACCGGCGGGTGGACTATCGCGCTTAGTAGAAGTTTCTGCACTTTCGGTAGATCAATTGCCGGAATTTGAACGTGATCAGGTTTTCAAAACTTTCGAGGCCGCGAGCCGCGAAGATGCCCAAGCAACAATCGTCAGACTGCAAAATAGTGCTGAAATTTGTCGGCAAAATCCAGAGTCACCTGGTTGTCCGGTGATTAATCCGTGAGTCAGACTCTGAGTCGCTACCGCGTCTCGACCCGGCGATCGGCTGAGCTAGCGCTTTTAGTTGGTGCCTGGTTGATTGGTGTTTTCGCTTGGATTTTGGTTGATGCCAATACTGGTGATGGTTCTCTTGGTGGTTGGACTTCACTTATAAGCGCTGGGATGTTGCTTTTGATTGCCCATGGTGTCGTGAGATGGCAGGCACCGTACGCAGACCCACTTTTGTTGCCGAGTGTAGCCGCGCTAAACATGTTAGGGCTCGCAATGATTCATCGTCTTGATGCAGCTGATGCTCAGCGGGCAGCAAGCAACGGAAGTCCGCAACCAACTCCAGATGTGTATTTACAACTTACATGGATGTTAGTTGGACTTGTAGCATTCATGTTGGTGCTTTCTTTTGTCAGCGATCATAGACGCTTGCAACGATTTACATTCACAGCAGGTTTTGCAGGAATAGCGCTTTTATTCTTACCGTTACTTCCTGTAATTGGGAATGAAGTTAATGGCGCTCGGTTGTGGATTAGCTTTCTTGGATTTACGTTCCAACCAGGAGAACTTGCAAAAGTTGCACTCACTATCTTCTTCGCAGGTTTCTTAGTAACTAGGCGCCACTCTTTAGCTCTTGTACACAGAAAAATATTTGGGCTAGGGGTTCCTCGAGCAAAAGATGTTGGTCCTTTACTTTTGGTGTGGCTAGCTGCCTTGCTCGTTTTAATTTTGGAGCGTGACCTGGGAACTTCGTTATTGCTGTTTGGTTTATTCATTGTGATGCTTTATGTTGCAACTGGACGTCGATCATGGGTAATTATTGGTGGACTTTTACTGACTGTCGGAGGCGCTTTGGCGTACCAAGCCTTTGGACATGTGCAGATCCGATTCAACGTTTGGTTGCATCCATTTGATGATCCAACTGGGAATGGTTTTCAAATCGTGCAATCCCTTTATGGTTTGGCAAATGGCGGGATTTTTGGAACTGGCTGGGGCCAGGGCTATCCACAACTTGTCCCGTTTTCTAAGACTGACTTCATAACCTCAGCGCTTGGTGAAGAACTTGGCTTGATGGGACTAATTGCCATTTTGCTATTATTTGCAATTGTTGTTGAGCGTGGAGCTCGCGCTGCAATTGCAACCAGAGATCCGTTTGGCAATTTATTGGCCATTGGCTTAACCACTGCCATTGGGATCCAGACCTTCATTGTGGTTGGGGGCGTAACTCGGCTAGTTCCGCTTACTGGTCTTACAACGCCATTTCTTTCTTACGGCGGTTCGTCGCTAGTTGCAAACTACATAATTATTGCGATTTTGATTCGCATATCGAATGCTGCACGAGCACCAGAAATTACTGACGCACAATTAGTAATGCGTCAAGAGGCGGCATCGCAATGATTCGCCAAATTAATCGCGTGACTGCAGTAATTGTTTTCCTACTTCTGGCATTGATTATTAACATCTCCTACATTCAGGTATTTGAGGCACGAGATTTGCGCGGTCAAGCGGGCAATCAACGAGTTATGTTGACTGAGTATTCTCGGGAGCGCGGACCAATTTTGCTGGGCTCACAGGCAATTGCCGAGTCGACATCAACCGATGATGCTCTTAAATATCTACGTGAATATCCAGATGCTGAAACTCTGGCCTCGGTAACCGGTTTCTACTCATTGGTTTATGGCGCAACTGGCATCGAGTCTGCTGAAAATGATGTGTTGGCTGGAAACGACAGTCGCTTCTTTGTAGATCGACTGCAACAAATGTTTGCAAATCGGGAGCCTAAAGGTGGGGCAATTCGACTAACGATTGATCCAGCAGCACAGGCTGCTGCGATGAAAGCCCTAAATGGTAGAACGGGCGCAGTCGTTGCAATCGATCCAAGTACCGGAGCAATTTTGGCATTAGCGAGCTCACCATCCTTTGATCCAAATCTATTGTCAAGTCATAACGCCTCTGATATCCAAACTAACTATGACGAATTGAACGCAGATCCTGATCAACCACTTCTTAATCGACCACTGGCCATGACTTTGCCGCCTGGTTCTACCTTCAAATTGGTCACAGCTGCTGCTGCGCTTGAGTCTGGCAAGTACTCCGCAAATTCTGAGCTGCCCGGTCCAAATCAAATCAATTTGCCTGGCACCGATGTTCAGCTCGGTAACTGGAATGACAAGGCATGTGGACCTGGTGATGTCACTACGCTGCAGCGCGCATTAGAAATCTCTTGTAATACTGCATTTGCTTGGCTTGGGATGGAACTTGGTGCTGATGCGATCAGCGAACAGGCAAAGAAGTTTGGCTTCGAATCAGAATTTGCCGTTCCAATGACCGCAGCCGTTAGTAGGTTTCCAGTTGACCCAAATAAGCCTCAGACTGCAATGAGCGCAATCGGTCAATTCGATGTTCGGGCTACCGCATTACAAATGGCCCTAGTTGCAGCTGGCATTGCAAATGATGGCGTTGTGATGAAGCCATATTTAGTAAGCCAAATACTCGGGCCAGATTTAACTGTGTTGCAAAATACTAACCCTTCGGCTTTCGGGCGTGCCATGTCTGTAGAGAATTCAAAAATCTTGCGCGACATGATGGTTGGTGTTGTTGCTAACGGCACTGCCTCAAAAGCCAGAATCTCCGGGATTGCGGTGGGTGGCAAGACCGGTACTGCAGAAAATGCACCAGGTGAGCCAGCTCATGCATGGTTTGTCGGGTTAGCCCCATCAGAATCACCCAAAATCGCAATTGCTGTTGTCTTGCAAAATGGCGGTGGCGCTACCGAAGTCAGTGGCAATTCATTGGCCGCACCAATTGCTGCTGCCGTGATGCGAGCAGTTCTAGATCGATAAGTAAGAATAGAAGTGTTGACTTTCGGGTTACACAAAACATAGGAGTACTTAAGTGAGCACCTTCACCCAGCTTGGTGATAGATATGACGTCGGTCAAGTTATTGGTCGCGGCGGCATGGCCGAAGTATATGAAGGCACGGATCGACGGCTAAACCGTCGCGTTGCAATTAAGGTTCTTCGACCTGATCTAGCGCGCGACCCGATGTTTCAGGAGCGCTTTCGTCGAGAAGCTCAGTCAGCAGCTGGACTAAATCACCCGAATATTGTCGCAATTTATGACACCGGTGAGGATTTGATTGGTGAAGGTGCAAGTCAAGTAAGTGTGCCTTACATAGTTATGGAATTTGTAGACGGCGTTACGTTGCGCCAAATGCTAAACAATGGTCCGCGAATTTTGCCAGAGCGTGCGCTTGAAGTAATTGCTGGAGTACTCGCCGCACTAGATTATGCACATCGTCACGGAATTGTGCACCGCGACATAAAACCTGCAAACATAATGATAAATGCTCACGGCGACGCTAAAGTCATGGACTTTGGAATAGCTAGAGCAATGAGTGACGCTGCTACCTCTGTTACTGCAACCAGTGCAGTCATGGGAACAGCTCAGTATTTATCGCCAGAACAGGCCCGCGGTGAATTGGTTGATGCACGTAGTGATATCTATTCAAGCGGATGTGTGCTTTATGAGTTACTCACTGGAACGCCACCATTTAATGGTGAGTCACCTGTTGCTATTGCCTACCAACACGTAAATGAACCACCGAAGTCACCCTCATCAATTGACCCGTCAATTCCTTCAACACTGGATGCGATTACATTAAGCGCTCTTGCTAAGTCTCCAGCAAGCCGATATCAGACCGCTGCAGAAATGCGTTCTGACGTTGAGCGCGCAATGGCAGGTATGCCAATAATGGGGCGACGTCATGATGTAACGGAAGCAATTGCAGTTAGTGAACCAACTACAGCAATGCCTATCGTTGCAGACATGGCCAGTAATGTCATGGTTGCTCAGACTAAGAAATCTAATGGCAAAGCTAAATGGTTCTTGACTTTCTTTGCCACTGTCTTCGCAGCTGCCCTAATTTTTTTGCTTGGCGATGGAATTAACATGTTTGATAAAGGGCCACAAACTGTTGCGGTACCAAATGTAAAAGCTAAAACCGTTGATGAAGCGAATTCCTCACTTACCGAGATTGGGCTCATTCTTGGAACCCAAACTCCCCAGGCCGACGACAACGCACCCAAGGGAACAATCATTGGACAAGATCCAGCTGCCGGTGAGTTGATCGAGCTTGGACAAGCGGTGAACATAATTGTCTCTGCGGGCAAAGATCAAACAAGTGTTCCTGATTTACTAGATTTGGCATCAAGCGAGGATGCACGGTTAGCGCTGACCGAAAGCCGACTGGTGCTCGGTAAAGTAACGCCAAAGGATAGTGATAAGCCCCCTGGAACTGTGATTGCGCAAGATCCACCAGCGAACACAACGGTGGACATCGGTACTTTAGTAAGCATCACGGTTTCTAGTGGCAAAGTTCCGGTGCCGAATGTGGTTGGAAAAACTCAAACAGATGCCAAGAACACTTTGCTGAATGCAGGTTTCTTAGTCGAAGTTGTCTTTGAAGAAAATGGGACGGTTCCAGAAAACACTGTGATTGCCCAGAATCCGGAAGCTAAATCCGTCACTTTGAAGGGCACAATAATTACGATCAAGGTTGCTAAATTGCCTGTAGTAGTAGAACCGCCACCAGCATGACCACTGCCTGATTGATCTAGACTTACTGCTGTGACGCGAATTCTTGTTATTGATAACTACGACAGTTTTGTTTTCAATATTGTTCAGTACTTGGCCCAACTTGGTGCCAAAGTTGACGTGAAACGAAACGACGAGGTCACTGTCGAGCAAGCACGTTCCTACGATGGTGTTTTGTTATCACCAGGGCCTGGTACACCGACTGATGCCGGAGTTTGTATCGATATTGTCAAGGAACTGGGCGGGATTGTTCCTATCTTTGGAGTTTGCCTTGGACATCAAGCAATAGCTGAAGCTTTTGGCGCTACCGTTTCCCGTGCGCCTGAACTTTTACACGGTAAAACTTCCCAGATCTTCCATCACAATCAAGGTGTCTTAGCAAAATTGCCATCGCCCTTCTTGGCAACGCGTTATCACTCATTAGCTGTAGAGCGGGACACTGTGCCGGCTGAACTTGAAGTAACGAGTGAAACCGAGGGTGGTGTAGTTATGTCGCTGCGGCACCGCAATCTAGATATTGAAGGTGTGCAATTCCATCCAGAATCCGTTCTAACGGAAGGTGGACATAAAATGTTGGCCGAGTGGCTGGTGCGCTGTGGCGATCTTGATGCACTTAAATTAGCTGAGGGGTTGCAGCCCGTAATTCCGGGCTAATTTAGGTTCGGAGTAAAACTACTCCAGTGCACCTTGCCAAGAAGAAATCGTTGTTTTATTTAAAATCGCAACTTTCCAGCCTAAATTAAATCGATCTACATACTCTCTATATAAAGCAACGCCAGGTTCGTCATTAAGCGCCTGCTGCAAATCTGAAGTATTGCCCACTGCCTTTATTACAAATGGCGGGCTATAAACCTGTCCTTGCAATAACAAGGTATTTCCTACACACCGAATTGCTGATGTAGAAATGATGCGTTGGTCCATGACTTGCACTGCAGTTGCACCGCCACGCCACATCGCGTTAACTACTGCTTGCACATCTTGTTGGTGCACTACTAAATCATCCGGTGCGGCATTGTTCGGCAGGGCAGCGCCCGACTCGCGAGGTGCATCATCTAGCGTAATTTCCAAAGCTGATCCCGTCACTGGCGCCAACCCTGCAACTTGCTCGAGTCTAGATATTTGGGAACTCAGGGCTGGATCCACTTTGGTTATTGCTAAGTCATTGACTTCAGTTGCCAGTACATCGACTTGGTTTTGTAAAACTGCAACTTTATTGGCACGATCAAGGACTAGGCTTCGTAAATCTTCCAGACCGCCAGTTCGTAAATTGGTGCCATCTGCGGTAATGCCACTGGCAACGAACAGAAATCCGGCTACTGCCGCAGATCCAGTAACCAAGATGGTTTTAGTCCGACGGGAAAAACCCTTCTTTGACTTATCCACAGGTTGTCCACTGCTGGGGAGGAATTACATCCATGTTATTTACCGCCAGCGAGTTGCCAGGGCAAATCCAACTCCAATAAAGCCAAAGCCAATCAAGACATTAGTGAGGTTCCCAAAATCTGACATAAATGGAACTTGGCTACCCACCAAGTAAAACACCACTATCCACAGCAGTCCCAAAATGAACATTGTCACCATGGTTGGCGCTAACCAGACTGGATTTCCGACCTTGAAGGACTCGGGCACCTTAGCTGGCGGTGGTGTGTAAGCAGGTTCTTTAGTCTTGCGGGACTTGGACTTAGGCATAGTCAAACCTTACCCGCATATTTCGACTTCTAGTCAATCTCTGGCTGCTCAGATTCCTAGCAACGCAGACACCTGGGCATTTCGAACCATCGTCGCCAGCATCAAAAAGACAAAGATGCCAGCCAACCCAGCACGATGAATTCGATCCCGATTGAGCCGAGTTCCCTTAGTGAATAAAAAGGCCACGGCAGCGCCAGTAACTGCGCCGCCAAAATGTGCCCGCCAGTCGATACCCGGCTGCGCAAATCCAATCACCACGTTGATTCCCAAAAGCACCACTAGCTGAGAAACGTCTGTTCGCATTTCCCGACCAATCACAATGGTTGCTGTGATCAAGCCAAAAATCGCACCGCTTGCTCCCACTGAAACAGTTAGTAACTCCGAAAACCAATAGGAGGCCACGGATCCACCCAAGGCTGACAGAACATATAACGCAGCGAATCTTGTATGGCCAAGTACCCGCTCTAATTGCGGACCCAGCCAATAGAGCGCATACATGTTGAACAACAAATGCAAAATGCTGCCATGTAGCAAAGTTGAGGTGAGCAAGCGCCACCACTCACCTTGCGCAATTGCCGATGGGATCATGCCAAAACTGATCGCGAAACTTCTGGTGCCACCTAGTAGAAGTGACAATAAGAATATGCTGACGCAAGTAATCAAAATGTAACGAGTAACCGTAGGCACTGTATTGAAAGATCCGCCGAATCGATTCTTTGGCATCGCTACTCGAGCTGCAGAAACACACTCTGGACATTGGAAGCCAACTGGTGCATTGATCATGCAGTCAGGACAAATCTTTCGATCACAACGTCCGCACGAAACATAAGCCTCGCTGTCGGTATGTCGATAACAAGTGTTCGACAAGATCAGCCTCTAGTAACGGTGACGCTTTCGATCACAACGTCGTTCACTGGGCGATCCATTTGTCCAGTTGGAACGTTGGCAATCGCGTCTACGGCATCTCGGCCGGCTTGATCTGCAACTTCACCAAAAATGGTGTGCTTGAAATTAAGCCAAGCAGTCGGGGCAACAGTAATAAAGAATTGGGAACCATTGGTATTTGGTCCAGCGTTAGCCATTGCCAACAAGTAAGGACGGTCAAAAACTAATTCTGGGTGTGGCTCGTCTTCAAATTTGAAACCTGGTCCGCCAGTACCTTGACCTAATGGGTCACCAGCTTGAATCATGAAACCAGGAATGATGCGATGAAAAACAGTTCCGTTGTAAAGCGGGTCATTTGATTTGGCGCCAGTTGCCGGGTGCGTCCATTCCACCGATCCATCGGCTAAACCAAGGATGTTTTTTACTGTTTTCGGAGCGTGATTATCAAAGATGTTGATGTTGATGTCGCCGTGATTTGTATGCAAAGTCATAATTGATGTCATGTCGATAATTCTTGCACACCTTTTCAGTTCTAGCGAAACGGTGCAATTAAAGAGATCTTAAAAACTATCCGAAACTAAAAATGCCCACGATCGCTCGCGGGCATTTTTAGTTAGAAAGTATTACTTCTTGCTGCCTCGAACGTCTAGTGCAACAGTTGCTAATACATCTGCATGTAGGCGAACTGAAACTTCATGACGACCTGTGGTCTTGATAGGTGAAGCAAGCACAATCTTGCGCTTATCAACATCTACAACGCGAATTGAAGATGCGATGTCGCCAACTGTGATTGATCCAAATAGTCGACCTTCGCTACCAGCGCGAGCTGAAATTACGATAGGTGCGGCTTCTAGCGCAGCTTTGATTTCAAGTGCATGATCTAAATCGCGAACAGAACGCTTGTTGCGTGCGCGCTTGATCTGGGTAACTTGCTTTTCGCCACCGCGAGTCCAGGCAGTTGCCAGACCCTGTGGAACTAGAAAGTTACGACCAAAGCCAGGCTTTACGTCTACAACATCTCCCGCACCACCAAGGCCGGAGACTTCTTGAGTCAAAATTAGTTTCATAAGTCATCTCTCCTTATCGTGCTGTTGAGGTGTATGGAAGTAATGCGATTTCACGCGCGTTCTTTACTGCGTTTGCAATATCGCGCTGATGCTGAGTGCAGTTACCTGTTACTCGACGAGCGCGAATCTTGCCGCGATCAGAAATGAACTTGCGCAAGGTTGGAATATCTTTGTAGTCAATTACTGCAGCATTTTTGCTACAGAATGCACAAACCTTCGGCTTGAATTTCTTGATTGGTGGCTTAGCCATTGTGGTGCTCCTTAGGAAGCCCGGTTCTATCCGGAATGGTTGTTCAACAAATGTTGAGGTGGATGAAAAAGGTGTTCGTTAGAACGGAGGCTCGTCTCCTGCTGGTGCAGGTGCTGCCCATGGATCGTCAGATGGTGCTGCTGCGCCGCCGCCTGCGGTGTAACCGCTGTCGGTACGAGCAACGCGATTGACTTTTGCGGTTGCATTCTTTAGTGCTGGACCGACATCATCAACATCCATTTCAACTACGGTGCGCTTTTCGCCTTCCTTAGTTTCATATGAACGCTGCTTTAAGCGACCAGTAACAATAACGCGAGTTCCCTTTGTTAAGGACTCGGCTACGTTTTCTGCATATTGACGCCAAACACTGCAGCGAAGAAACAGAGTGTCTCCGTCTTTCCATTCATTCGAAGTGCGATCAAGCACTCGAGTTGTGGAAGCTACAGTAAATGAAGCAACTGCTTGGCCGTTTGGAGTGAAGCGCAGTTCTGGATCACCAGTTAGGTTTCCGATAACTGTTACTACTACATCGCCTTGTGCCATGACTGACCTCTACTTCACGTCGAGACGCATGACTTTAGTGCGAAGCACTGATTCATTAAGTCCCAACTGACGATCGAGTTCGGCAACTGCTGCTGGTGAGCAATTGACATCAAGTAGGGCGTAGATTCCTTCACCCTTTTTGTTGATTTCATAAGCCAAACGGCGGCGACCCCAGATATCGACTTTGCCAACTGTGCCGCCATCGGTCTTGACTACGTTTAAAAACGCATCAAGTGATGGTGCAACTGTTCGCTCTTCGAGCTCGGGATCGAGGATTACTACAACTTCGTAGTGACGCATACTGATACCCACCTCCTGTGGACTAATCGGCCACGGTCTTTCCGTGGCAGGAGGGATCAAGAACCTTTAGTCTAGGGCATTTTTGGGGCACAAAAAAACCTTGTGCACAGTCTAGAAATGGGCGACCAAGTTGGCCAAAGACCAGCCAAGTAACCTTATTTCATGGGAAAACTAGCGATCGGTTCACACGTTGGCGGCGGCGACCCGATTGCCCAAGCTAAAGAACTGGGTTTAGACCATATTCAGATTTTCTTGGCTGATCCCCAGGGTTGGAAAGGTTCCATAATCCCCCACGCGGATGGTGCTGAGGGGTTACGCGCCAGTGCGACTGCCGCCAATATCGGAATCTATATTCATGCGCGTTACATCATTAACGTGGCTACAACTAATAACAAGGTGCGGATCCCGAGCCGAAAGTTACTACAGACCGATGTTGATGCGGCTGCCTCCGTTGGTGCCAAAGCCGTGATTGTTCATGGTGGCCACGTAACTGATGGCGATGATCCCCAAGCCGGCGTTGATAACTGGGTTAAAGCTTTGGCACAACTGGACATGAAAGTTCCTGTTCTGATCGAAAACACTGCAGGTGGCAAGAATTCAATGGCGCGACGGTTGGAATCAATTAAGGCGTTATGGGGCGCAGTCGGTGACACCGGTGTTGGATTTTGTTTAGATACTTGTCACGCACATGCCGGTGGTATTGATATGGGACAAGTTGCCGACACAATTTTAGGAATTACAGGCCGCATCGATTTGATTCATTGCAATGACAGTCAAGGCGCATTTGATTCTGGGGCTGACCGTCACGCAAATTTGGGTGCAGGGTCAGTCGGAATGGACAACATCATCAATTGCTTAAAGACAGCAAACGCACCGATTGTGCTGGAAACACCTTTCGATGGTGTTGCCGCAGATTTAGCACTCTTACGTAAAGCGCTTTAAAACTCAATCCACTCAGTTCCCTAACAGCATCGGTAGATTTAGAACGTGCAGGTTCGCCAAATAAGTTCCGAGAAGCACCTGGCATACATCGCAGGTCGACCAAGTGTGTCGTTTTTGCAAACACCAGCTTGGGGTAAAACTAAAGCTGGTTGGACTTCCCAATCTTTGGGTTGGTTCGATGGTGATCAACTAGTCGGCGCCGGATTAATTCTGTTACGCAAAGTTCCACGCATTGAAAAATACTTAGCTTATTTACCTGAAGGCCCAGATTTAGCTTGGCAGTCGCCTGCCGAAGTTGAGCGTGCATTACAAGCCTTAGTGCAGTTTGCAAATGAACGTGGAGTATTTCAAATCAAGATGGGTCCGCATACTTGGGTAAAGCGTTGGCATGCCGACACATTAAAAGAAGTGATAGCGAATGAATCGGCCAAGTTCATTGGTGAAGTCAATCCTGACGAAGTAAATGACTCCGGGACAAAGTTAATTGATCAACTAAAAGCACTCGGCTGGAAACAACGTAAAGCAGAAGCATCTGGTTTCGGAGATTACCAACCTCGATATGTATTTCAAATTTCGCTCGCCGGAAAATCTGAGGAACAAATTTTTGAAGGTTTTAATCAACAGTGGCGACGTAACATTCGCAAAGCTGAAAAGGAACTCGTTTCCATTAGGCAAGGAACTATTACGGACTTAGATATTTTCCACACTTGTTACGTAGAGACAGCTGTGCGAGATCATTTCACACCTAGGTCACTTAACTATTTCCAAACTATGTGGTCAGCAATGCGCGAGGAAGCGCTCGAACGGATTGCCTTGTTTATCGCAAGCCATCCTGATCACAATGGTGCAATCGCAGCTACCACTATGACTCGAGTTGGTAACCACGCGTGGTATTCATACGGTGCTTCGACAACTGCAGCCAGAGATTTGCGCCCAAGCAATGCAGTGCAATGGGAAATGATTAAGACCGCATTGCACGCTGGTGCCAATATTTATGACATGCGGGGGATTTCTGACACCTTAGATCCTACAAATTCCCTGTTCGGTTTAATCCAATTCAAACTCGGAACTGGCGGTTACGCGCAAGAATATGTGGGTGAATGGGATTATGTACTTTCGCCATTTTGGGCAAGAGCCTTCGATCTATATATGTCGAGGCGTAGATAACTTATGACTTTTTCATTAACTGTTGATGCTACAAAGTTCCGCGGGCGCTTGGTTTCTGTGATGAATCAGTATGCCCAAGCGGGTGCTGATTTAGTTCCAGTTATTAAGGGCAATGGTTACGGCTTTGGCCGTGCAAACTTAGCGCGCGAAGCATCTCGTCTAGGCGCTAGTCGCATTGCGATTGGAACTGTCTGGGAACTTGAGCAAGCACTAATCGATTTTGCTGGCGAAGTTGTTGTGCTCGAACCATTCAATGCCAACGACCAGGCAGCAAAAGAACTTTGGCAGCGAATCTTGTTACACGGTGCAGGTCGGGTAATTGTTACCGTGAGTGACTTAGACCTTTCAGGTGTAGCTAGTGTCGGCGCCAAGCTAATTTTCCTAGAGGGAAAGACTTCGCTTAATCGCTTTGGGTTAACTGCGTCAGAGATTTCGAAGGTAAGTAACACTAATGGTCTAACCGTTCGGGGATTAGCGCTACATCTTCCAATATCAGAACCTGCCAAAGTTATAGATGCCACAGCAGAAATATCAAAGGCAGTAAATTCTAAAAAACTATCCGGACGTTTACTTGAAATATGGAATTGGATTGCTGCTTACCAAGATCTAGTAGCAAAGTCTCGTTACCATCTACACATTAGTTTGTCGCACGTTTCGCCATCTGATTTAACTGAACTTAAGTTGATGTGTAAGAACTATGGTTATGACTCAACTTTTGATATCCGCATAGGAACCAAATTGTGGTTGGGCGAAAGCTCGTCCTGCAAAGTGCAAGGAAGCATCCTAGAAATACATGAGCTTTCAGATCATCAACGAGTTGGGTATCGGCAAGTAGATGGACACGGGCACAAACGTTTAATTGTTGTAAGTGGTGGTACTGCCCATGGAGTCGCGTTAGCGGCACCAAATACTTCTGGATCTATGCGCCAACGTGGTATCGCAATAGCTGAAGGTGTTTCCCAAGCACTTGGAAAAGTTCGGTCTCCATTTAGCTACAAAGGCGTGAACCTGCTTTTTGCTGAGCCACCGCATATGCAAGTATCTATGCTTTGGAGTGAAGACATGTCACTAAAAGTTGGTGATCAACTTATCTGTAACGTCCGAAGCACTACAACAAATTTTGATCTTGTGATGGGGCTCGACTAATACCTAAGGTGCGGTGTTCGACAACGTAAGCGTTACGGTGCTCCCTGAGACAAATTTACTGCCTGCTGCTGGAACCTGAGTCACTACATAAAGCGGTGGAGTATCTACTGCTCCTGCTTGCAGCACTGTGACCACCGTCAAGCCTTGCCCTTCCAATAGTTGTATGGCTTCGATGTCGATCTTTTTTGTTACATCCAAAATAGTTGGTTCCGCTGGCACGAGAGTTGGCGTGGCAGAGGCGGATGGACTATCAGTTGGGTGCGCACCGTTTGGTTGTCCCGATGGCAAGCCTGGAAACTTTTTAACTGGAAGGTCTCTGAGCGCAGCCTTCATATAAGCCGTAAAAATACGAGCAGGATACGATCCGCCCGTTACCGAAGTCATGCCACCTGTTCCAGACAGTGAAACTGGTTGTCCATCTGGGCCATCTTTAACAAACATAACTGCCGTTGCTAATTCCGGGGTGTAACCCGCGAATAATGCAGATTTATTATCATTTGTGGTTCCTGTTTTACCTGCAACCGGACGACCCAGAGCCTTGGCCGCTTTGCCCGTTCCAACTTCAACTACTTTCTGCAAAGCGTAAGTCACTGTATCCGCAATGTCAGTACTGAAAGCTTGAACCGGTTTTGGATTTAGCTTGTAAACAATTTCGCCATTACCAGTTGTGATGGATCGAATATATGAAGGTGCGACTTGTAATCCTCGGGAGGCAAACGTTGCGTATGCTGCCGCTATATCAACAACATGAGGACTCGCAGTTCCTAGCGTAAATGCCAAATTTGGTTCCATGCCAACCGCATCTGCTGGTATTCCCGCTCGCTTTGCGGCATTGAAAACCGTTTCTAGCCCGATCGAATCAGCTAATTCCACAAATGCTGAGTTAACTGAGTTTTCAGTTGCCTTCAATAGCGTGATTCGTTTACCAAAAGATTTGTCTCCATAGTTGACAACTTCATATGTCCCAACCATGGTCTTATTTTTTCCACTGAATGTAGTTGCTAGGGTTACATCATTTTCAAGAGCAGCTGCAAGTGTAAATGGTTTGAATGTAGATCCGGCCTGGCCAATCATTTGGGTGGCATTGTTAAATTGGTTTTCTAAATAATCTGTGCCGCCGTACATGGCAACCACTTCGCCAGTCTCTGGTCGCACGGATGCCACGCCGATTCGTAAACCTTCGATATTTTCCGTTGGCCCTTGCTCAGCCACTGCTGCGATCATTGCATCTTGAGCAGTTTTGTTAAATGTTGTAATTACTCGCAGGCCAGCTAAGTTAATTTGATCTTCGGTGATTCCGTTGGCATACATAGTTTGTCGAACTTGTTCAATTAAGTATCCTTGCGGGCCACCAAAGACATTCATTGGTTTGTATGGCTTGATGTTGGGAAAGGTAATGGAGCCCCGCTCTTCTTGGGATATCCAGCCTTGTTCCACCATTCCATCAAGTACATAGTTCCATCGAGCAGTAAGTCCTTCGATATTGTCTTCTGGCGCCAGTCCATTTGGTGCCTGAACTATAGCTGCCAGCACCGCGGATTCTGAGATATCTAGTTGACTTACGCTCTTGCCAAAATATTGATTAGCTGCGGTTTCGATTCCGTAAGCGCCGCGTCCAAAATAAATCGTGTTTAAGTAATCTTGCAGAATCTGATCTTTGCTAATTATGGTTTCGAGTTTTATCGACAGAACTAATTCTTTTAACTTTCGAGTTACAGTGCGCTCTTGGGTTAAGTAGGCATTCTTTGCATACTGCTGCGTGATTGTCGAGCCACCAGCGACTCCCGATGCGCCAATCAGGTTGGTAAATACTGCTCGTGAGATGCCACGAAGAGAAAATCCACCATGTTTGTAAAATTCTCGATCTTCGGCGGCCAGTATTGCTTGCTGTGTCTGCAATGGAATTTGATCAAATTCAATCGATACCCGATTAGCTTCACCGAGCCTGCCAAGTTCGGTAACCCCATCGTCGTAATACAAGATTGTGGTTTGTGCAGTTGCAATCTGACTCGGCTGCGGCACCTCAATAACTTTTACCGCAACAGCTAGTGCGATTACTGCCGTGCCTACCCCGAGAAATGCCAGGGTTAAAATCTGCCGTAAAGAAGGTACAAGGCGCATAAGTCCATGCTTATCTTTACGCGGGTAGTTGGCCATTCATCTATTTCAACACATCTCGAGGCTCACGCGGTGGAGTACGAGGCGCGCCATCGCCTAATACGTAAGACATGTGTAAATGATTCCAGCCACATTTCGTGCAGACCTCGACCACATAAACTCTAAAATGTCCATACTCATAGGCTAAAACCTTCAAATCTGATGAAGATTTCACTCGCCCGGAGAGATATCCCAAGTCATCTCCAAAGACATATGTCACATGAACTAGTTCGCTCTTAGCGCACATTGGACACACTCGTTCCGTAGTTTCCCCATGATGTTTGGCTGCGCGCAATAGATATGGATCGGCATCACAAACTTGCTCGCGCAATAACGCGTCACTTTTTATTCGTTCCAGAACTGCGCGGCGGGCTAGGACATAATCCAGTACGTGTCTTGGCCTAACTGGGTCGGCAACATCTTCTGCTGGATACGGGATTGGGCGCGGAGGTTCGGAACTCACGCCACCAGCACGAATTCCCGAAATGCTCTGATGGGAACCGGGCCTACTCATCTGACCACCTTAAACCCATTGGATTAGGCAGGTATTTCCAATAACTGAGCTGCCCCGGGCCAGATTTGCGGAATCTTACCCAGACTGTATCCTTTAGATGTATCAATTTGATACATCTATTTTTCCTAATTTTTCAGGGTTGGAAGTACTGTGGCCAAAAGATCTGCTGCGCTAGAGCTGGCAATTCTTGGTGTCTTGGCACAAACTCCGCAACATGGCTACGAACTGCGTAAGCGATTAATTTCAGTTTTGGGTTTGTTTAGCACTATTTCCTATGGCGCCCTTTATCCGACTCTGAAATCGCTAGTTGAGCGTGGATTACTGGTTGAGCAAGATGATATTGGAACTGGAAAATATCCAAAACGAACACGTATTACATATGCCTTAACCGATGCGGGCGTTGCCTACTTCAATGAGATGGTGGCAGACAGCGGCCCCGGCGCTTGGGACGATGACACTTTTGCTGTGCGGATGTCCTTATTTGGCCAAACCGAAGTTAACACCAGAATTCATATCCTGCAGGGACGACGAAGTCGCTTAGAAGATCGGCTAGCAAACCTGCAAACAAATTTATCCAAGGGTAGAGAGCGATTAGATTCTTACACTCTGGAATTGCAACAACATGGCCTTGATGCGCTAGAACGTGAAGTGCGTTGGCTCAATGAACTTATCTCGCGCGAACAAGCGGGCGGAGCTCCAACCAAAGGCTCCCCGGAAAACGTGCCAGGTAAAAAGTAAGACCTAAGAAAACAATTCACTGACAACTAGGAGGCTTACAGTGAGTGAAGTTAGAGTGGCGATCGTTGGCGTAGGTAACTGCGCGTCATCGCTAGTACAAGGCGTTGAGTATTACAAAGACGCAGATCCAAAAGCACAAGTTCCAGGACTTATGCATGTGCAGTTCGGGGACTATCATGTCCGCGACGTAAAGTTTGTTGTTGCATTAGATGTGGATGCCAAGAAGGTTGGACAAGACCTTTCTGCCGCAATCTTTGCAAGTGAAAACAACACCATTAAGTTTTCAGATGTACCGCCAACCGGTGTCACAGTTTTGCGTGGCCATACTTATGACGGTCTCGGTAAGTACTACCGCGACATGGTTGTGGAATCTGATGACGAACCAGTTGATGTAGTTAAAGTACTTAAGGACGCCAAAGTTGACGTCTTGGTTTGCTACCTACCTGTTGGTTCCGAAGATGCCGCAAAGTTTTACGCACAGTGCGCAATCGATGCTGGCGTTGGCTTTGTTAATGCGTTACCAGTTTTTATTGCTGGAACTAAGGAATGGGCTGACAAGTTCACCGCCGCTGGGGTGCCAATTGTTGGTGATGACATCAAGAGCCAGGTCGGTGCAACAATTACTCACCGAGTGCTTGCCAAATTATTCGAAGATCGTGGTGTAACAGTAGATCGCACCTATCAACTTAACGTTGGCGGCAACATGGACTTCATGAACATGTTGGAGCGTGACCGCTTGGAATCTAAGAAAATTTCCAAGACCCAGTCCGTTACTTCCCAGCTACGCGACAAGATTGATCCTCGCAATGTGCACATTGGTCCAAGTGACTATGTTGCATGGCTAGATGATCGCAAATGGGCATTCGTTCGCCTAGAAGGCCGCGCATTTGGCGATGTGCCATTGAGCCTGGAATACAAGCTTGAAGTTTGGGATTCGCCAAACTCAGCTGGCGTAATCATTGATGCGATTCGTGCTTGCAAGATTGCCAAGGACCGCGGAATTGGTGGACCAATCCTTAGTGCATCTAGTTACTTCATGAAGAGTCCACCATTGCAGTACGACGACACCAAGTGCCGCCAAGAAGTTGAAGACTTCATTGCTGGAAAGTAAATCAAGTGCAATACCAAGTGCTAAGGCCTAACCCTTAAGCAGCCTCCTTTAACTAAAGGCCACCAGTTAATCTGGTGGCCTTTAGTATTTCCGGGGCATCATGGGTTTTTGGAAGCAATGCAGGTAGCGTGAAGCAAGTGAGCTATCCCAACATTCGTGCGCTATCAGTTTTGCGTCATCCCAATGCTCGTGAATTACTAGCGGTTCGAATTTTTGGCCAAGCTGGAGATGGCCTGTTGCAAACTGCGCTTGCAACCTTTGTTTTGTTTTCCCCACAGCGAGAATCCGATCCAAGAAAGATCGCATTAGCATTTGCGATTTTGCTACTGCCATATTCAGTAATTGCACCGTTTGTTGGGGTCTTTATAGATCGCTGGTCTCGTCGCACGATCTTGGTTCGAGCAAATATTTTGCGAGTAATTACCATGTTTGCGATCGCCGCGGTCATCACCGGACATTCCGCTAGTTCCTTGTTAGCTATTTTAGTTTTGATAAGCCTTGGCGTAAATAGATTTGTGCAGGCAGCTCTTTCAGCATCCTTGCCTCACGTTGTTGATGGCGATGATTTAGTGCCAGCAAATGCGCTATTTCCAACGCTAGGAACAACTGCGGCTTCATTCGCTGCCGCACTTGGCATTGCAAGCCAAAAAGTGTTTTCTAATTCCGACACAGTAAATGCGGCGCTCGTTGTATTGGGCGCACTTTTTGCAGGTCTAGCTTCCTTAACCGCACAACGTATCACCCCGAAAAATGTTCTAGGGCCGCATATTGTTGAGTCGGCGATGCGCGACGAACTACGAAATGCAATTGCTGGGCTACTGGCTGGATTTAGATTTATGCTACGTTCCGGACGAGCTCTCAGCAGCATGGTTGCGGTTGCTTTTCAACGTTGGGCATTTGGCGCCCTTACTGTGCATGCTTTATTGCTTTCCCGAAACTCTTGGCACACGGATACAACAGCCGATCAAGCCGTATTGGATTTTGGATTGTGTGCTGGCGCAGCTGCACTTGGCGCTTTTACAGCAGCAGTTCTAAGTACTTTCTTGCTCAGCGACCGTTCTAACGGTGGCGAAGAAAAGTCAACTAAATATCCACGTAAACAGACACACCTAATTGCTGCCATGACTTTAGCGACCGCCACTAGCGTCGCAATAACGATTGTTGGCTACCGAGTCGGTACCTTAACTGCTGTTTGCGGAGCTGCTGCTGCTCTCGGTTTTGCCGGACAGTTACTGAAAATTAATGCAGATACCACAATTCAGCGCACTATTGATGATGCCCATCGTGGCAGAGTATTTTCTATTTTCGACATGATGATAAACGTCGCTTTAGTACTCGGAATCACTACTTATGCATTAGTTGACGTGTTGCGAGAGAACGTGAACCTGGGTGCAACGTATTCAGTGGTTCTGTTGAGTTGCAGTACCGGGCTCTCGGTATTTTTACTACGTAAATATCGCGCGCAAGTTTAACTTTGCGACTGCCACCATTGCGTTAATTTTCTAATTGCTTCATCGCGAGGAAGTGGTCCTTCATCAAGACGTACCTCAAGTAAATAGTTATATGCCTTACCTACTTTTGGGCCGGCCGAAACGCCGAGAATCTCCATGATGTCGTTGCCATCAAGGTCGGGACGAATTGCCTTAAGTTCCTCCTGCTCTTCTAGGACTGAGATTCGCTGCTCCAAATCATCATAGGTGGCAGAAAGTATGGCGGCCCGACGTTGATTGCGAGTCGTGCAATCGGCTCGCGTTAACTTATGCAATCGAACTAACTGATCGTCGGCATCCCGGACATACCTGCGTACTGCTGAGTCAGTCCACTGACCCTGGCCGTATCCATGGAATCGCAAATGCAATTCCGTAAGTTTACAAACTGCATCAATTAAATCGCCGGGGTAACGCATCGCGGTAAGTCTCTTGCGCGCAATTTTAGCGCCCACCACTTCATGGTGATGAAAACTGACGCCACCACCAGATTCAAACCTTCTGGTTTTAGGTTTGCCGATATCATGTAGCAGTGCTGCAAGTCGCAGCACTAAATCTGGTTCACACTTGGGCTCATGGGTAGTTTCCAAATCAATGGCCTGTTGCAAGACGATCAAACTATGTTCGTAAACATCCTTATGCTTGTGATGTTCATCGATCTCAAGTTGCAGTGCTGGCAACTCCGGAATTATATGTTCGGCTAGCTTGGTTCCTTCCAGAATTTCCAAACCGATTATTGGGAATTCACCCATTATCAATTTGGTAAATTCATCGCGCACACGTTCAGCGGAAACTATTTCAATCCGTTGTGCCATATCAGTTGCTGCCAACAAAACATCTACCACTGGCGTGAAGCCCAATTGGCTGGCAAACCTTGCTGCGCGCATCATTCGCAATGGGTCGTCTGAGAATGAAAGTTCAGGCTCTCGCGGTGTACGAATTATTTTTTTCAGTAAATCGGAGACTCCACCAAACGGATCTACAAAAACTAATTCCGGCAGTCGCACTGCCATCGCATTGATAGTGAAGTCGCGACGAATTAAGTCCTCTTCTAGCGTTTTACCAAATATCACTTTCGGTTTGCGGCTATCGTCTCGATATATTTCCGAGCGGTATGTCGTAATCTCAACTTGAAAATCTTTTCGCCGCGCACCTACCGTGCCAAATGCGATACCAACATCCCAAACGGTATCTGCCCAGGGGGTGACGAGTTCGATTATTTGTTGCGGCGTTGCATTCGTTGTAAAGTCCAAATCAGTAATACTGCGACTCAAAAGCAGATCTCGAACAGGTCCACCAACAACTGCAAACTCATATCCAGAGCGACTGAACTCATTAGCCAGCTCCATGACATCAGACATCTCTTGCAGAGCAGTCGTAACTACTCCGGTGGCGATGGCTTGAGGCAATGAGTTATTCACGCCCCTAGCCTAGATGTAATTACAAAAAGGTCACTATTTGCAAGTATTCTTATCGAGTGAGCCGTTTCCAACTTCCTGCTGTACGGCGAATATTTTGGTTTATTTTGTCGATAGTTGTTGCCGCTGTGCCTTACGCGCCTGCAAACGCAGCCGATAGCGCTGCCGTACGAATCACGAGCTTGGAAATTACAGAAATTCCTAGTTTCGATCCTGAGGGCGGGCAACAACACTTAGTTATTTTGCGAGGCACTTACACAAATTTAACTAACGCAACTATTACGAATTTGAAATTGAATCTGGTTACCTCACAAGAGATTAAAACTCGTACCGAGCTCGCTGAAATCTTGGGGAATCAAACTAATGTTCAAGGTTTAAAAGTCTCTGACCAATCTGCGAAACTTGCGAACATACCGCAAGGCGCAACTCGGACTTGGCAAATATCATTCCGAGGTGAGCCAGTGCTAGGCCTTAATGCAGCTGGAGTTTTTGCATTTGGAGTTACCCCGGATGAAAAGAAGTTCGGCGCAGGATCCGCAGTTACAACTCCTTGGTTTTTTAATGCAGATATAAAACCAACTGAAGTTGCACTTGTTGTGCCATTAACTACTTTGAATAGCCACTTGGCAAACGGCGACATAACTGCTGAGGAGCAAGACTTAGCGGAAGCAAAGCGAATTTCTGCTTTGCTGCAAAGCCAAACTGGGAATTCCATTTCCTGGCTACCGGACTCGGGCCTACACATTTGGGCGACGCAACTTGCAAATCAAAGTGATTCAACTGCCGTGAAGTCGTTGGTTGAATCACTTGCGGTTTTGCCGAGCTCAACTCCAGTTCTACCTTTCGGCAATGCTGATCTGTCAGCATTAGTCAGATCAAAGCAGCAAGATTCTGTGCGACTAGCGTTGAACCAGAGCAAGTTGCTTAGTGAAGGTCGACAAATTTATTACTCACCGGCTAGTGGAAGTTCAGATAATGAAACTCTCGCATTACTAAGTGACCTAAGTGTGCGCAGCCTAGTTTCAAATAAATTCATCCGTGGAAATGAACGCGAAACAACCCCTGCGGCTGTCACGGCTTCGTCGAATTCTGCATTGGTATTTGACCTGGCTGCTTCAAACTGTTTAATAAGCATTGACCTTAATGATGAAAGTTTCTTTAACGCTGTTACTTGCATAAAAAGCGAAATTGGAATGATGACGGCTGAGTCTCCTCAGAAATCTCGATCGGTGATTGTTCTTGCGCCAAAAGATTGGAAAGTGTCGAGTGAGAAATTATCTGCTTTGATTTCGGCGCTAGGTAATCACAATTGGATGCGGTTAACTTCACTGGATGTAGTCGCTGCAACTACTGAAAGTAAAAACTACATTCCAGCTATTGACGTTGATCAACGTGAAATAAGTAGGTCGCTGCTACGACAATCACGAATGCTGCAAGTTAACGCCGACAGCGTCGCTGCTATGTATGACGATCCCGAATTGGCCGCTGGCTTTGAAGGTGCTAGAACTTTAGGGTTTTCAGAGTTATGGCCAACTAATACGGCGGCAAACCAATACCTAACCGAGAATCTGGATTTGCTAAATGAATACCTAAATGCGGTACAAATTGAATCGTCTGCTCGCATTACTACTCCTGAAGAAATATCAGAAATTCCCATAACCATAGTTAATGAAAGTGATAAGACGATTTCAGTCAGCGTTCTCTTGACAAGTGACGCCACTTCCCGATTTTCCGCGCAACCTACTGGGTTAATTCAAGTAGAAGCAGGTCAGCGAGTAACCACTCCGGTGGAGATTACGCTAGTTGGTGCAGGAATAGTTGATGTGCAAGCTCACCTCGTTGCACCAAATGGGGAACGATTTGGTGAAGTCAAAATCATCCAAATTTCTTCAGCGGCATACGGCCAATTCGCCCGTACTCTGGTGTTGGGGGCATTTGGTCTATTGATTCTTTTGTCCCTAAGCAATGTGGTTAAACGGCGGCGCGGGAAACTTATAAATACCAAGAAATCCTGAAGCTTGAACTCGAAGGGTCGGTAGTCAGAGTAGGTGTCTTCCTTTATTGGGCAAACTTCCGGAATGGCTGCCGGCACGCTGGCAAGTCGTATTACTGGTGTGTTTCGAGACATAACTCTGGTAGCTGCGATTGGCACTGGAATTTTTTCTGATACCTACTCCGTTGCGAACAGCATCCCAAACATTATTTACATTCTTATTGCTGGTGGCGCAATCAATGCCGTATTTATCCCAGCGCTAATTAGACACATGGAAGATGATCCAGATAGCGGCAAACAATTCACTGATCAGCTGTTGACTTTGGTTGGCCTAATTCTGTTTGGAATAGTTTTACTTACCCTAATACTGGCTGGATTAATTGTTCACCTATACGCAACGCGGTTGTGGACACCTCAGGAATTTGATGTAGCAACGATTTTTGCACGTTGGTGTTTACCTCAGATTTTCTTTTATGGGCTATACACATTGGCCGCACAAATTCTTAATTCGCGAAACTCATTTGCTTTGCCTATGTACGCACCAATTGTTAACAACGTAATCGTGATCGGTACCGCACTAATTTTTATTTCGGCAATGACGGATGTACCTACTGCGGATTCTGTTTCATCGACTCAGCTAAATCTGCTGGGATTTGGAACCACTCTGGGAGTTATGGCCCAAGCGTTGATCTTGGTTCCAGCTCTAAAGAAGGCTGGATACTCCTATCGGCCAAACTTCACATTTAAAAATGTTGGTAACGGCAAGGTGGGAAACCTTGCTAAATGGACCGTTGGCTTTGTACTAGTAAACCAAATTACCTTTCTGGTGATTTCGAATTTGACGACGCTAGCAAATGCGCTAGTCACAAATGATCCAACATTAATTGCAGTTGGATTTACTTCCTATCAAAAAGCCCAACTAATGATGATGTTGCCGCACTCAATAATTACAGTTTCGGTAATTACTGCATTACTTCCGCGACTAAGTAAACAAGCACACGATAAAAATCTAGCTGCATTTGGTGGAGAGCTTTCCGCTTCCTTGCGCTTAGTCTCTGCCTTAATAATTCCTAGTGCGGTGTTCTTAGTTGCTTGTGGACCATGGATTGGTTCGTTGCTCTATGGATATGGCGCATCAACTTCGGAACAGGGTGCTGCGCTTGGCGCCATTGCGGCCATGTTTGCATTAGGTCTTCCAGCATTTTCGCTTTTCTACGTATTGTTGCGAAGCTACTATGCTCAGGAAAATACCAAAACTCCATTTTTTATAAATTTGGGTTTTAACGCACTGCATTTAATTATTGGTTTTAGTTTGTTTGCCCTATTGCCGCAAGGCTTGCAGGTCGCTGGCCTGGCTTTGGGTTATTCGATTTCATACTTTATAACTTGCGCAGTAACTTGGCGTCGAGTTAGCGCACGAGTACCTGAGCTGAGAAAAAATGGGCACCTGCGGCTGATTGTTCGGGTTTTGGTTGCCAGCTCAATCGCTGGGGTCGTATCTTATCTCCTTGTTCGATTAGCTATCACGAATCAACCAGAAGTCTCTGCCCTACGTTTAGGTGCTGCCATCTCGCTCTACGCAACTAGTTTCTCCTTGGCATATCTTGGGATGGCAAAACTGCTTCGTATCACCGAAGTCTCGGCAGTACTGGCGCTTGTGCGTCGCAAATAGACAACTAAACTGCAATCATGAGTAACGCTAGCGACCGATTATTTGCTAATCGCTACGCGCTTGATGTCCAAATATCTAGTTCACTTAGCTCGCCTGTTTGGCGCGCGATGGATCAACTGCTCAAGCGCTGGGTTACTTTGATCTTGCTTCCAACCTCGGATCTGCGAAGTGTGAAGTTGCTACAACAGTGTCAAGTAGCGGCAGCTAACGATCGACGCGACGTGGTTTCAATTCTTGACGTAATTCCGGCCGGGAACATTTCGTCCCCCAAGGAGTCTGCAACCCAAGACACTTACGTTGGAATTGTGACTGAATGGCTTGACGGTGAAACTCTGGATCGCTTACTGATAAGACGTGGCGAAGTTTTGCCAGTTGATCAAGCCCTTAAGCAAGTTGGTGTAGTCGCAAACACGCTGATGCATGCCCATTCATTAAATATTTTTCATGGTCGATTACGCCCACACAATGTAATTTTCTCGCAGGGCCAAGAAGTGCGATTGTCCGGCTTTGGGGTTGACGCTGCACTATTGGGAGCCGATTCTGATGAGGGTGCTGCGCAAGACATAAAAGGTGTTGGGCAGCTGCTCTTCGTTATGGTCACCGGGATGTGGCCCAGCGGCAGAGTGGATTCGTTACCTGGTGCAAGTTCGCCTGACGCCAACGGTCAAGTGGTGCCTAGCCAGGTACATGGTGGAATTCGCAACTCTGTAGATCGTTTATATCAACGCAGCCAAGATGGCACCTACCAAACAATGCGTCAATTGGTAGATGCCCTATCGGTTGGTGAAGTGGAAACATCAGAGGACTTACAAAGTCGTGTGACTAGGTTCACTGCTAATTCAGTTAACTGGGTTCCGGGACGAGATGACAAATCAAGTCGACTCCGTGCATCTGTGATTGCTGGTATGTCTGTGTTGATTTTTGGCTGGGTTGGTTGGCAACTGCTAACCAGCAATTTCCAAAAGTCTGATGCTCCGATAGCAGTTTTAGTCTCTCCGCTACCCAGCGTGGAAGCATCAGAACCAGCAGGTCAAATTCTCGAAATAACTAAGACGGATATTTACGATCCTCTTGGTGACAATGAAGAGAACTTTGATCAAGCCAATTTTGCAATAGATAATGATGACAAAACTGCTTGGACGACGGTTTATTACAACAGTGCGAATATGGGTGGCAAAGCTGGAGTTGGACTCTTATTAGATCTTGGTGAATCTCAAAAAGTATCAAATGTGGCTGTTACATTTACTTCAGTAGGGCAAGCGGCCGACATCTATGTGACCGATTCACCGAAAATTGATTTCGCAACAGCAAATAGATTTGGCGTTACAAATCCTGATGAAGTATCTTCCGAGGTCACCTCTGCCGATTCCGTTTCTGGAAGATATGTCTTGATCTGGTTGACTCCCGATCTACCAAAGGCCACTTCGGGTAAATACCAAGGTGGCGTTGTACAAGTTGACGTCACCGGTTAAAACCTGTTCGCTGACAGCAACTGCTCCAGAACTCAGGGCTTGGGGTCTCGACAGTAAACTTAGATTAATTCGAATAAAGGAAATTTAATGTCACAGGACATCAACGACGTCATTATTATTGGTTCTGGCCCAGCTGGCTATACCGCTGGTGTGTACGCGGCCCGAGCCCAACTAAAACCAATTTTGTTCGAAGGCGCAGTTACTGCTGGCGGTGCCTTAATGAACACCACCGAGGTAGAGAATTTCCCAGGTTTCCCAGATGGGGTCATGGGTCCAGCCCTTATGGAAAACATGCGGGCGCAAGCGGTTAAATTCGGTGCCAACTTGATTACCGATGATGTCACTGTGGCAAATCTAACCGGAGACATAAAAACGGTGATTGATAGTGAAGGTAGAGAGTACAAGGCACATTCAGTGATTTTGGCTACCGGATCTAGCTATCGGGAACTTGGTTTGGAAAATGAAAAACGTTTGTCGGGACACGGAGTCTCTTGGTGTGCAACTTGCGATGGCTTCTTCTTCCGCGATCAAGACATTGCGGTGGTAGGTGGGGGTGACTCTGCCGTCGAAGAAGCAACTTTCTTAACGCGTTTTGCAAGCAGCGTAACTATGATCCATCGCCGTGATGAATTGCGCGCCAGCAAGATTATGGCAGAGCGTGCGCATAAAGATCCAAAGATTAAGTTTGCTTGGAACAGCGAAGTTCTAGATCTACAGGGTGACGAAAAACTCTCTGGGATTACCTTGCGAGACATTAATACCGGCGAAACTCGAGCGCTTTCAGTTACTGGTTTGTTCGTGGCAATTGGCCATGATCCACGTTCTGAACTAATCCGCGGTCAAGTTGATCTAGACCCTCAGGGATACGTTCTCACCGCAGCGGGCACTACGGCAACTAACCTGCCAGGCGTATTCGCCTGTGGAGACTTAGTGGACCATACCTATCGCCAAGCAATCACTGCGGCTGGCACTGGATGCAGTGCAGCCCTTGATGCAGAGCGCTTTTTAGCCAACTTACATAGCAAGTAATCCAGAAGCGCCGGTTGTGAGTTAGTCACCACCTATGCTTAAGCCACAAGTAATTAGAGGAGTAACACAATGGGAGCTACCGCAGCAGTGACCGATGCATCGTTTGCTGACGATGTATTAATGAGCACAAAGCCTGTCCTGGTTGATTTTTGGGCAGAATGGTGTGGACCTTGCAAGATGATTGGTCCAATCCTGGAAGAGATTGCCGCCGCACACGGTGACAAGCTAACCATTTTGAAATTAAACGTTGATGAGAATCCCGCTACCGCCGCTAACTACGGTGTGACTTCGATTCCAACAATGAACGTTTACCAAAATGGTGAAATCGTTAAGCAGATTATTGGTGCAAAGCCAAAAGCCGCCTTGCTATCAGATCTTGCTGAGTTCATTTAAGTAACGCATGACAGTAACGATCCTGCGACGCGGCGATCAAGGGCCGGCAGTACAAGAGGTTCGTGATCGCTTGGTTCGCCTTGGGCTACTTAGTGAAAATGCCAGCGCAGCAGCAGATGTCTTTGACGACGTCTTGCTAGCTGCGCTGCGTTATTTTCAGCAGACTCGCGGCTTAACTGTAGATGGTTTAGTCGGCCCACGTACTTTCCGACGCCTCGAAGAAGCGCGCTGGAAAATTGGTGATCGGGTTTTAAGTTTCACGCCGGGCCATGTCATACATGGCGAAGATGTTGCGCAATTACAACAACGCTTAATTGAGTTGGGTTTCGCGCTTGATCGAGTAGATGGAATTTTTGCGAAAAGTACAGATAGCGCAGTTCGTGAGTTTCAGCGCAATGTAGGTTTAGATGTAGATGGCATTTGCGGTCCACAGTTTTTTCGTGCTTTCCAAAGATTAGCCAGAACCATTGCGGGCGGCAGCCAAGAACACTTGCGAGAAATTTCTACCGTTGCCAACTTTGGTAAGAACCGAACAGTCGAGACTTGTTCGATTTTGATTGATCCGAGTGATAATGCTGGCAGCCTGGTTGGCACCGAACTAACGCATGCGGATGTCTGTTGGGACATTGCTTCCCGATTGGAAGGTCGGCTGGCCGCAATGGGCACCTTGGTTCTCCTAACTCGATCGCAATCAACTAAAGCTGATGGCGAAAGAACTAGGGCCACCCTTGCTAACGAAAGCAATGTTGATTTGATTATTGGTTTGGGGCTTGATCGACAGCTAAATCCGTTAGCCCAAGGGGTCGCTACTTACTATTTCGGGCATGAATTCTCGCGCTCGGCTACCGGAATGCGATTAGCTGAGATCGTGCAAGAGGAATTGACTTCCCGAACTGCCCTGGCTGATGCTAAGTCGCATGCCAAGACTTGGGATCTGTTACGGCTAACACGCATGCCCAGCATCAAGGTGGAATTAGGTTATGCAACTAGTGAGCATGACAGCGAAATCCTTGCTGATCCTGCATCCCGAGATGCCTTGGCCGCTGGGTTGAGCTCAGCAGTGACTCGAATTCTGGCTCCATTAATTGGCTAGTTATTTGCCCTAGGTTAAAATGTGATTTGGGTCACATTTAATGATTGCAACTACTGTTACTACACAAGTTGTTCACATGTGGGTAACTAGCTATTTCACGGGTTCTCCGAACATGCCGCGCTGTTTTGGATCAATCACATCAACGATTCGTTGCAGATCTTCCAAAGTTGCAAACTCAATTATGACTTTGCCTTTGGACTTGCCAACCTGAACCGTTACTCGAGTATCCAGCTTTTCCGAAAGGCGATCCCCCATGGACTTTAATCCTGGGGCACTGATTTTCCCGGCTGATTTTTTGCCAGCTTTCTTTCCCGGCTTATCTTCTTGACCCAGGGACACTATTTCTTCTACGGTGCGAACCGAAAGACCTTCAGCCACAATGCGACTGGCTAACCGTTCAATCGCACCTTGGTCCTTTAAGCCAAGCAGTGCGCGTGCGTGACCCGCTGAAATTACACCCGCTGCAACGCGACGTTGCACAGCCAACGGCAGGTTTAACAAACGAAGGGTGTTGGAAATCTGTGGTCGGGATCGGCCTAATCGAGTAGCCAATTCATCTTGGGTGCCACCAAAATCTTCGAGTAACTGTTTATAGGCAGCGGCTTCTTCCAGTGGTGTTAGTGCTGCCCGGTGCAGGTTTTCTAACAAGGCATCACGAAGCATTTTGTCGTCGGCAGTTTCCCGAATTAGGGCTGGAATTGTTTTAAAACCAGCCTTTTTAGTTGCCCGCAGGCGGCGCTCGCCAGCAACTAATTCATAGCCGCCGCCCGGAGCTGGCCGTACAACGATTGGTTGCAGTAAGCCCACTTCTTTGATCGAATGCACCAGTTCAGCTAGGGCTTCATCATCGAATACTTGGCGCGGTTGTTGCGCATTTGGCACGATTAAGCGCACCGGCAATTCGGCGAAAGTTAGGCCGGCAATAGCAACTGGGGCGTTTGCTGAGCTGTCGGCGCCTTGTGAACTAGTTGATTTAGCCGCAGCCTTAGTAGCTGGCGACTTTTTGGCAGGTGCCTTGGCAGCTGGCTTGATTTGGGCTTTTTTGGCCGGCGCTTTCTTTGCTGTAGTTTCACGTGAAACATCTGGGATCAAAGCTCCCAAGCCACGTCCCAGACTTTGTCGTTTCGCCATTAAATTAGCCCTTCTGCTTGCGTTCAGTGATTTCTCGAGCCGCAGCCAAATAAGCTACTGCCCCCGTTGAACCGGGATCGTAAGTCATAACAGATTGCCCAAATGAAGGGGCTTCTGCGACATAAATTGACCGCGGAATCACGGTATCTAGAACTTTCTTGCCAAAGTATCCCCGGACTTCCTCCACCACAGACGCGGAAAGGTTGGTGGTGGAGTTGTACATAGTAAGCAAAATAGTGCTTATTTCTAAGTCTGGGTTTAGCCGTTCTTTAGCGAAGTCAATGGTGCGCATCAATTGCTGGACACCCTCGAGGGCATAAAACTCGCATTGGATTGGGATCAGAACTTCTTTGACTGCAGCTAGAGCATTAATTGTCAATAATCCCAGGCTCGGTGGACAATCTATAAAGACGTAGTCCATTTCATGGTCAGCCAGGAAGGTAGCCAAGGCCTGTTTTAATAGAAATGGCCGTTTTGCCTCATCGACAGTAGTAATTAGTTCAATGTCGGCACCGGCTAAGTCCAAAGTAGCCGGCAATACCCATAAGGAATCAAAGCCTTCGGCGGCGCTCATCATCTCAGCAATTGGTGCCCCATCAAGCAAAACATCAAAGGAGCCGCTGGCATCCTCATAATGATCTATTCCGAATGCAGTACTGGCATTTCCTTGTGGATCAAGGTCAATTAGCAAAACATTTAATCCGGCAAGGGCCATAGAGGCTGCCAAGTTCACAGCTGAGGTGGTTTTACCAACTCCGCCTTTTTGGTTGGCAATAGTAATAATGCGAGTTTGTTTAGGTTTAGCGAAAGTACCTTTCAGGCCCCGACGCACGTAAACCGCAGCGGCAGCCGCTGTGGCTAGCGGCGTATCTTCATCATCGGCGTAAGCCATTTTGCCAACCTAATTTGTCTTGACCCCAGTATTACTAACTTGAATCCTTATCGTAGGGCAAACGCCCGACTCACTTACTAGGTGGTTACCCGAACTACCGTGGTTAGCGGGTCAACAATGCCTTGGCCGCAGAGCACAATTTCCGCAGTTTTGCCTTTTAAAACATCCTTGGCATCAATGATCTCATTGGCTGCCGAGCTGCCTTTCATAGCCAAAATTTGGCCACCTTTTGCAGTTAGCGGTAGCGACCAAGTCAGTAATTTACCCAGTGGGGCAACGGCTCTAGCGGTAACAATTTGTGCGGTTTGGCCCCGTAATTCCTCAGCTCGGCCTCTCATTACCGTAACTCGATCAGCTATTCCAAGATCGTTAACCACTTCGATTAAGAACTCAGATCTGCGCATCAATGGCTCAATCAATCCAACTGAGATATCCGGACGAACTATGGCTAGGACAACACCAGGCAAGCCGGCGCCACTTCCAATATCGAATACTTTGGCATTACTTGGGATCAATTCCTCAACTACCGCACAGTTTCCGATGTGCCGATCCCAGATTCGATCCACTTCTCGCGGGCCAAGAAAGCCGCGTTCTACACCCGCGCCCGCTAGCCAATCCGCGTATCGGGCAAGGCTTTCCGCTACTTCTGGGTATACCTCAACTATGGGTTTCAATTAAGACCGATCCCATGTCCAATGTTTCACGTGAAACGTGAAACTAGACAGGGAGTACCACAATTCGGCGCTTTGGATCTTCGCCCTTTGAAACACTCGATGCCCCGGCTTCAGCAACGGCGTCATGAACCACTTTGCGTTCAAAAGCATTCATCGGTTTAAGTTCTACTTCTTCCCCGGTTTCAATGGCTTTAGCTGCGGCCTCTTTGGCAACTACTACAAGCTTTGCCTTAACGTCTGCGCGGTACCCAGAAATATCTAGCATTAATCGGGAGCGTTCGCCGGTTTCCCGAGTTACTGCCAGCCGAGTAAGTTCCTGTAGGGCATCAAGGACCGCGCCTTTTTGGCCAACTAATTGACTTAGGTCGGCGCCGACGATGCTCACAGTTGCGCGATCGTTTTCTACATCCATGTCGATGTCGCCATCTAGGTCGGCAATGTCTAGTAAACCTTCAAGGTAGTCTGCGGCGATTTCGCCTTCTTGCTCAAGTAGTGAGAGTTTCTCAGCCATGTTAGTTAGGCCTTTCTAGTTGGAAATTTAGGTTTGGTCGTAATTTAGGAACTTGTTTCACGTGAAACAATTAACGCTTCTTTTTCGGCTTCTTCTTTGGTTGTTGGCGAACTGGCTTTACCTCAGGCGTTGATTCAGTTTCGCCTAAACTATCTGGATTTCGCTTTGTCTTCTTGGCCGCTTTTCGAGCTTCTAGAGCAGCAAATGCTGGCGTTCCGGGTTGAGGACTGTTGCGGATTACATAGAACTGTTGGCCCATGGTCCAAAGGTTTGTGGTGAACCAATAAAGCAAAACGCCAATTGGGAAGTTAATACCTGTAACTGCAAAGATGATTGGGAATACATAAAGCAAAATCTTTTGCTGCTTAACCATTGGGTTATCTGGCGCTGTATTTTTTACAATCAGTTGGCGCTGAGTTAAGAATGTTGTAGCAGTCATCAAAATAATCAAGATCAAGGTGACGACAAACGTGGCACTTGGGTTTTCAGTTTCTGCCCGGTTCATAAAAGTTCCATAAATCGGAGCACCGAAAATTTTGGCGTTTCGCGCAGATTGAACTAAATCGTCAGTTAGCACACCTTTAGGTGTGTTCTTTGCAATTCCTTGGAGCACTACGAATAGCGCATAAAAAATTGGAGCTTGGGCCAGGATTGGTAGGCAACTAGAAAGTGGGTTTGTGCCCGTTTCCTTGTATAGCTTCATTAATTCTTGAGATTGACGCTCGCGATCTCCTGCGTACTTTTTCTGAATTTCTTTAACCTGCGGCTGAATGATTTGCATGTTCCGCTGGCTCTTGATTTGTTTTACGAAAAGTGGGATTAGCAAGATACGAATCAAGATCACTAGCAAGACAATGGCTAGTCCCCAGGCCCAACCGCTGTCAGCATCAAATACAGATGAGGTAAGTGAGTGGAACGAAACTAAAACCCAACTAACCAGAGTTTCTAGCCATACCAATGGATTAAGGTTCATGCGCCAATAACCTGCCTATCATTATTAGTTGAATGTTCAATTACTTCTCGGTTAGTCCAAGTTCCTTTTGCTGGAATAAATTCAACGCCGCCAGCTGCCCAGGGATGGCACCGCATAATTCGCCAAGTAGCTAGCGCGCTGCCTTTACCGGCACCGTGAACTTTTATTGCTTCAAGGCCATAGTGCGAACAGCTTGGGTAGTAGCGACAGACTTGCCCAAGTCGCGGACTAAGTCCGATTTGATAAGCGCGAATTATGCCGACCAAGAACAATACAAAAAGTCGTCCAAAGGTCTGGTCCCAAAAGAACTTCAGGCTAGCTAAAAATCTAGTCATGATTTATTTGCCTTTGCTAAGACAAAATTTAGGTTTTCGCTGAGTTGGGAAAAGCTCGCGGTACCAGCGCCTGGTAATGCCCGAACCACGATATGGCTCCCACTTGGTAATGCTGGAAGGAGTGGGGAGATTGCGTGACGTAGTTGGCGAGTGACACGGTGGCGAATTACTGAGTTTCCAACGTTTTTCCCAACGGCAAATGCAACCTTGGATTGCTCACTTGATCCATGTGCCACGTGTAGAACCACCAATTTTGCTGAAAACCTAGTGCCCGACTTCATTACTGCCGAGATGTCCGAGGACTTACGCAACCGCGCCGAGGCGGGAAGCATGTGCTTTATGCCTTGTTAGGCGGAAAGCTTGGTGCGACCCTTGGCACGGCGAGAGGCAAGAATGCCACGGCCAGCGCGGGTGCTCATACGGTTACGGAAACCATGCTTTTTGGCGCGACGACGCTTATTTGGCTGATAGGTGCGCTTTGTCATAATGACACTCCAAAAGGAAGTAGGGCTGAGGCGACTGGCCATCGGACATTCACGAATTTATGGTTCGTGAACATTCGACGAGAAGCACATCGATCTCGTTTATTAACTCCCTAAAGATACGGGCAATTGCGGGGTTAGGTCAAACCCAAAAACTAGGCTTACCTCCTGTGGAAAACAACTTGTCAGCGGGTATCCACAGGCCGTAGTCTGCATAGTCCGAGCCTGTGGATATCAATATTCCCCATTTGCACACCTGAAAGGCGACCATGGACGATCTAGATCTGAACGAAGTTTGGGCTAAGACCTTAGAGTCGCTTTCGGCGGGAGCTTTGACACCACAACAGCGAGCTTTTGTTACCTTGACTCGGCCACTAGGAATTGTCGGCGACACTGCGCTTGTTGCTGCCCCGAATGAATTTACAAAAGACGTTTTGGAAAGTCGCTTAAGCCCGATTGTCTGTGATGCGCTCTCGGCAACTTTAGGCCGTGAAATGCGGCTAGCTGTGACTGTCGATGAGTCGATTGCGCCAGATCTTGATGATGAGGCAACCGATGATTTAGCGGATTCAACTTACGCCGATATCGAATCAATTGGTCTGCAGTCAGATCCAAATCCGGCGTTGCCGCCTCAAGCTAGTCGTGGGCCCGCTCCGGCTCCCCGTACTTCCGAAGAAGGAAGCCGCTTAAATCCAAAATATACTTTCGACACTTTCGTGCCGGGTTCATCTAATCGCTTTGCCCACGCTGCTGCCCGAGCGGTAGCCGAACAGCCTGCAAAGGCCTACAACCCGTTGTTCGTATACGGCGAATCAGGTTTGGGTAAGACTCACCTACTTCATGCAATTGGTCACTACACCCGAACGCTTTATGCCGGATCAAAAGTTCGTTATGTGAGTTCGGAAGAATTTACTAATGAATTTATTAATTCAATTCGTGATGATAAAGCTAAGGAATTCCAGCGTCGTTACAGGGATATTGACGTGTTGTTGGTTGATGACATTCAGTTCTTGTCGGGGAAAGTACAAACTCAAGAAGAATTTTTTCACACTTTTAATACGTTGCATAATGCCAACAAGCAAATTGTTGTGACTTCTGATTTACCTCCAAAACAGCTCCAAGGTTTCGAGGATCGGATGAGTTCGCGCTTTGAGTGGGGTTTGATTACTGATGTTCAGCCACCCGATTTAGAAACTCGTATTGCGATTTTGCGTAAGAAGAGCGCGCAAGAAAGATTGAGTGCGCCGCCAGAAGTATTGGAATTTATAGCGTCAAAAATGTCGACCAATATTCGTGAGCTTGAAGGTGCACTAATTCGAGTTACTGCATTTGCTAGCTTGAACCGAGCCCCAGTGGACTTAGGTTTAGCTGAGGTGGTTCTTAAAGACTTGGTTTCTGACGCTGCTGGGCCAGAAATTAGCGCGAGCTTGATTATGGCTCAAACAGCTAGCTACTTTGGTGTCACCCTTGATGACCTAACTGGTGCTAGTCGCTCCCGGGTTTTAGTAACTGCCCGCCAGATCGCGATGTATTTGTGTCGAGAACTGACTGATTTGTCGCTTCCAAAAATTGGCCAACAGTTTGGCGGCCGCGACCACACCACAGTCATGCACGCAGATCGTAAAGTCCGGCAGTTAATTGCTGAGCGTAGAAGTTTGTATAACCAGGTAAGCGACTTGACTGCTCGAATTAAGGCTCAAGCTCGAGGTTTGTAACTCTAGTAACATCCGTCACTTCTATACACAGTGTGGATAAACATGGGGATATCTTTTTAGTAGATTTCTTGGTTTTATTGGATTTACCTTTTGTTTTAGTTGTTTTGTGAGGATAGTTGGGTATTTAGCCTTAATAACTGTGGATAACTGTGGATAACTTTTTAAGTTTTTAATTTGTGGGGTTTTGGTCCGTTTTTATCCACAGGTTATATTGCTAGGAATTGTTTCTTATGTTGGGGAATTAAGGTTATCCACAGTATCCCCAGGGGCTACTACGACTACTAAAGATATATTTCCAGCTTAGGTCTTGACCAGTGCTGTTAATAAGTCTTGAATTAGGGCTAAATCTAGTGGGATTTCAGCCGCAACGAGGCTGTGGCTGAATTAGTCAGCCAAACATGGCACGATAAAGGCTCAAGATATTGAAACGCCAGAGGGTGAGTTGTAAGTGAAGTTCCAAGTAGATCGCGACGTAATGGCCGATGCAGTGTCATGGGCCTCTAGAACGCTCCCGACAAAATCCACCCAGCCGTTGCTAACAGGCATGCACTTAGTTGCCGAAAAATCCGGGCTCACGCTTTCTGGTAGCGACGCTGATGTCAGCGCGCGCGCAAACCTAAAAGCTGACGTAATAGAAACCGGCACAGTTTTAATTCCTGGCCGCTTACTTGCCGACATTACACGCTCTCTACCGTCAGCAACTATTGATTTTTCAGTTAAAGGTAACCGAGCTCAAATCACTTGCGGCCGATCCTCTTTCACAATTCCAACAATGCCAGAGGCTGAATACCCACCGCTACCAACAATGCCTGGGGTTTCTGGAACTATATCTGGCACAGATTTCGCGACAGCAATCTCACAAGTTGCAATTGCAGCATCGCGCGATGAAACATTGCCAGCATTCACTGGTGTAAAAATTGATGTCGAGGGCGCGGTAATCACGTTGGCAGCCACCGACAGATATCGGCTTGCTGTGCGGGAATTAAATTGGTCGCCAACTTCAACTTCATTAAGCACCCATGCGTTAATCCCAGCGAAATTTTTATCTGAGTCTTCAAAATCTCTAGCGCACAGCGAAGCAATATCAATTGCGTTTTCAACTGCCAACGAAGGCTTGGTTGGCATTGAAGGAGCAGGCCGTCAAACCACGAGTCGCTTACTCGCGGCAGATTTTCCTAAGTACCGAACTTTATTGCCAACCGAATCGACAACAGTTGCACAAATTAGCACCAGCGCACTTGTTGAGTCTGTAAAACGTGTATCCCTAGTGCTAGAGCGTGAAGCTCCAATCCGAATAACATTTGCAAACGGTGAAGCAATTGTTACGGGCGGTGGCGGCAGTGGGGAATTGGCAGAAGCTAAAGAATTTATTGAATGCACGTTAACAGGCGACGAGTTAACAATTGCTTTTAATCACCAGTTCTTACTTGACGGCTTAAACGCAATCGACTCTGCCATTGCAGTAGTTTCTATGACTACCCCAATACGACCAGCTGTAATTTCTGGCGCTACCGACTTCGGCGCACAACCAGATGACAGCTTTAAATATTTGTTAATGCCAATCCGGCAACAATAAAACTAGCAACAGTTAGTAATGCAAATATCTAAACTGGCACTGCATGATTTTCGCAACCACGAAAACCTTGAGCTAGATTTTCTAAGCGGGGCAACCACAATTATCGGTAGGAACGGCCGCGGAAAAACCAACATAGTTGAAGCCGTGCACTACCTAGCAACCCTAGGATCACACCGGGTTTCCCAAGACGGTCCACTTGTTCGCAACGGCCTACTAAGCGCACAAATTAACGCCTTGGTAAAAAAACATAATCGACAGGCGCAAGTAGAGCTAACAATAAATTACCCAGGGACCAACAAAGTTTTACTTAATCAAACCCAGCTTTCACGACCACGAGACCTACTCGGTCTAGTGACAACTGTAATTTTTTCACCCGAGGACCTAGAGCTTGTAAAAGGCGAACCCACATCACGCCGTAAATTCATAGACGAATTCAGCACATTACTAACACCTAAATTTATAAACACCCGAAGTGAATACGAACGAACATTAAAACAGCGCAATACTTTACTTAAATCACTCGGCAGGCGACCACCCTCACAACAAGCACAAGACACACTAGATGCCTGGGATGAACAATTAATTATTCACGGCAGTAACTTAGTGTCAACAAGATTAATGAACCTTAAAAAACTAACACCAAAAATTATTGAATTTGGTAAAACAATAAGCGGCAATACCGAACCATTGGAAGTTGACTACTTATCGTCTTGGTTACTAAAAGACACTTTTGAACTCACTGAAATCAAAAATGTTTTTAGAGAAAACTTAAAACTTAAATTTAAAGATGAATTAGATCGAGGCGTAACTTTAGTTGGTCCACATCGAGATGATTTAGAAATAAAGTTAAGCAACATGCCAGCAAAAGGCTATGCCTCACACGGGCAGTCTTGGTCGATTGCAATCGCTTTACGCCTAGCTGCTTTTGATGTTTTACGCGAGCACGATGATGACCCGATTTTGATCCTGGATGACGTGTTTGCCGAGCTTGATGAAAAACGCAGAAAACGTTTAATTCAAGCAATTGATGGTGTTGAGCAAACATTAATCACCGCGGCTGTCGTAGAAGATATCCCAAAGGAATTGCTAAGTAACCAGATATTGCTGGAAGATAACTAGCATCGTGTTAGAGAAACACCAAGAGGAATTCTTAAAATCCTTGCTTAGCCGAGCCAGGGTTCGCGCTACTGCCTCACCCAGCCGGCGTAAATCCAACATGCCGCAATATGACGAACAGCGCAGTGGCGCTGGACCAGATGAACGCGATCCCGCAATGCTTTCTGGCTTAATTGATCGATTAATAATTAACAAAGGCTGGGACCTACAAGTCTCAACCGGGCGCCTAACTGGTCAGTGGGGTCTAATAGTGGGTCATGAAGTGGCTTCCCATGTCTCGATTGACTCGTTTAATTTAGACCCAAGCGGTCAATCAGGCACCTTGATCCTGAAAGCAGATTCCAGCGCCTGGGCTACCCAAATTCGATTACTAATGCCGACCATTTCGCAGCGTCTAGGCGAGGAAATCGGCCATGGCAGAATTAGTGAAATTAAGGTGATTGGACCAACAGCTCCATCCTGGAAACACGGCCAAAGAAGTGTCCCAGGACGAGGCCCACGGGATACCTACGGGTAGCACCCCGACTACCAAAAAAGTCAACAAAAAGATAGAATTAGGGCAGTAAGCGCGCCTGAAAAACTCCCAATTAGGGTCTGACCTTCAGGTGCAAAATATAGCTCTACGAAAGGCCCGAAACGTGTCATATGACGCCAGTTCGATCCAAGTTTTAGAGGGTCTCGATGCGGTACGCAAACGGCCCGGAATGTACATCGGTTCCACCGGTGAGCGCGGCCTTCACCACTTAGTTCACGAAGTTGTAGACAACTCAGTCGATGAAGCTTTAGCGGGGTATTGCACCCAAATCGATGTAACAATTTTGGCTGACGGCGGAGTTCGTGTTGTTGATAACGGCCGCGGAATCCCAGTAGATATAGTTCCTTCCGAAGGTAAGCCAGCTGTTGAAGTTGTACTTACCGTGCTACACGCTGGCGGCAAATTCGGCGGCGGCGGCTACGCGGTATCCGGCGGATTGCACGGCGTGGGCGTTTCAGTTGTGAACGCGCTGTCCAAAAAAGTTGATGTCGAAGTTCGGCGCGACGGATCTATTCATACTCAGTCCTACAAATATGGTGTGCCGGTTGCGCCACTTAAAAAAGGTGGCAAAACAGAAACCTCTGGAACAACTGTCACGTTCTGGGCTGATGGCGATATTTTTGAAACCACAGTTTATGATTTCGAAACTCTCTCTCGGCGATTCCAAGAAATGGCATTTCTTAATCGCGGACTAACACTTACGCTTACCGATGAGCGCGCCTCAGCCGGCCCAGCAATCGATGAAGAAACCGGAGAACCAAAACTCGATGGCCCACGCAGCGTTAGCTACATGTACGAAGGCGGCATTGCAGATTTCGTAAGTCACCTAAATGCTCGAAAAACCCCAATTCACAACGACATTGTGGAAATTTTTTCTGAAGACACTAAGCGCGGACTAAGCCTTGAAGTTGCTATGCAATGGAATGCCAGCTACTCCGAGTCGGTTTATTCGTTTGCAAACACCATCAACACCATTGAAGGTGGAACGCACGAAGAAGGATTCCGTACCGCACTGACATCGCTAGTAAATAAATTTGCGCGCGAGTGGAGCATCCTAAAAGAAAAAGACACCAATCTTTCTGGTGAAGATGTTCGCGAAGGCCTAACTGCAATTATTTCCATTAAGTTGCTCGAACCACAGTTCGAAGGTCAAACAAAAACCAAACTTGGAAACACTGAAGCAAAAACGTTTGTGCAAAAAGCGGTTAACGAAGAATTGGCCGCTTGGTTTGAAAAGAATCCGGCACAAGGAAAAGACATTGCGCGTAAATCTTTACAAGCTGCAACTGCTCGACTTGCTGCCCGTAAAGCTCGTGACTTAGCACGTAACCGAAAAGGCCTACTTGGCAGCAGCAGTTTGCCAGGCAAGTTAAAAGATTGTTCAAGTCACGAACCATCTGAGTGTGAAGTGTTCATTGTTGAAGGTGACTCTGCGGGTGGTTCAGCCGGTCAAGGCCGCGATCCACGCACCCAAGCAATCTTGCCAATTCGCGGAAAAATCTTGAACGTAGAAAAAACCAGAATCGATCGGGTACTTGCTAACACTGAAGTACAAGCAATTATCTCTGCATTCGGAACTGGAATTCAAGACGAATTCGATATCAACAAATTGCGATACCACAAACTAGTTTTGATGGCGGATGCTGACGTTGATGGCCAACACATTCGCACCCTATTGCTAACTTTCTTATTCCGGTACATGCGACCACTTGTTGATGGTGGCTTTGTTTACTTAGCGCAACCACCGCTCTACAAAGTTAAATGGTCACGCGAAACCCCGGGTTATGCGTATTCCGATCGGCAACGAGACGAACTTGTCGAAGCAGGTTTAGCCGCTGGCAAGAAACTTCGCACCGAAGACATTCAACGCTATAAAGGCCTTGGTGAAATGAATGCTGAGGAACTTTGGGAAACCACAATGAATCCTGAAACGCGTGTTCTTTTACAAATCTCAGTTGACGATGCTGCGCAAGCTGATCAACTGTTCTCGACATTAATGGGCGAAGATGTAGAAAGTCGCCGAAATTTCATTCAACGCAATGCACATGACGTGCGGTTCTTGGACATCTGATGACTGACATAAACGATTCAACACACGACGAAGTTCAGATCGTTGATCTGAATGTCGAAATGCAAAGGTCATATCTTGACTATGCAATGAGCGTTATCGTCTCGCGTGCACTTCCAGATGTGCGAGACGGTTTAAAGCCAGTCCATCGTCGCGTTATCTACGCGATGTATGACGGTGGTTACCGACCAGACCGAGCTTTCAATAAGAGTGCCCGCGTAGTCGGCGAAGTCATGGGTCAATATCATCCACATGGCGATAGTGCGATTTATGACACATTGGTGCGCTTGACCCAATCTTGGTCATTGCGTTATCCGTTAGTGCAAGGACAAGGCAACTTTGGATCTCCTGGTAATGACTCTGCGGCTGCGTCTCGTTACACCGAATGTCGCATGGCAGCACTTGCGATGGAAATGGTGCGAGATATTGATCAAGATACGGTCAATTTCGTACCAAACTACGATGGCAAGAATTTAGAACCAACCGTTCTGCCAAGTCGATTCCCGAACTTATTAGTTAATGGCTCCTCAGGTATCGCCGTAGGTATGGCCACCAACATCCCGCCGCATAACTTAACTGAAGTTGCAGCTGGTGTGCAGTGGTCACTAGAGCATCCAGATGCAACTCGCGAAGAATTACTCGAAGCTTTGATGGAACGAATCACTGGACCGGATTTCCCAACCGGGGGACAGATCGTTGGCCGTCGCGGCATTCAAGACGCGTATCGCACCGGTCGCGGCTCGGTAACAATGCGCGCTGTTACTGAAATCACCGAAGATAAGCGTGGCCGCACAATCATCGCGATTACCCAGCTGCCGTACCAAGTAAATCCAGATAATTTATTGGAACGTATTGCTGAACTAGTTGAGCAAGGCAAAGTAAGCGGGATCGCAGACTTAATTGACGAAAGCTCATCACGTACCGGCATGCGAATTGTTGTAGTTCTTAAGCGTGACGCCGTGCCAAAGGTGGTACTCAACAACTTATTTAAGTACACCCAGCTACAAGATAATTTTGGCGCCAACATGTTGGCATTGGTCGATGGAGTGCCACGCACACTAACTCTTGATGCGTTTGTTTTGAATTGGATTGAGCACCAGGTTGAAGTAATTCAGCGCCGAACTGCTTACCGACTACGAATTGCCGAAGAGCGCGTACATATTTTGATCGGCTTATTAAAAGCCATCGATCGAATTGATGAAGTGATTGCATTAATCCGCGCATCGGAATCTGCTTCAGTTGCACAAGCCGGCTTAATGAAACTTCTTGATATTGATGAAATCCAAGCGCAAGCGATTTTGGATATGCAGCTGCGTAAGCTCGCAGCTCTAGAACGAAATGAATTACAAACTCAGCACGACAAGTTAATGGCCGAGATTGCAGATTACAAAGACATCCTCTCTAACCTCACTCGTCAGCGCAGCATTGTTAGCGATGAGTTAGCTGAAATCGTTAATAAGTTTGGCGACGAGCGACGCACCACAATTGTGGCGGATGAAAACGATGTAACTCACGAAGACTTAATCGCAGAAGAGCCGATAGTGGTTACGTTGTCTGCGGATGGTTACATCAAGCGAACCAAAGCAGCGCTTTACCGCTCGCAAAAACGTGGCGGCCGTGGAGTTAAGGGTGCAGCCCTGAAGCAAGACGACGTAGTCACTAATTTCTTTGTGACCACAACACACCACTGGATTTTGTTCTTTACTGATCGCGGTCGGGTATTCCGAGTTAAGGCCTACGAACTCACTGACACTGGTCGCGACGCTCGCGGTCAACACGTGGCAAACCTACTATCGCTTGCGCCCGAAGAGCATGTTGTCGAGGTGCTTGATCTGCGAGATTACGAACAGGCAAAGTATCTGGTGCTAGCAACTCGCAATGGCGTTATCAAAAAATCGCGCCTAACGGATTACGATTCATCGCGAAGCACTGGCCTGGTAGCAATCACTCTTCGGGATGAAGATGGCGTGGTCTCAGCTCAACTCGTCGATGATGAAGATGATTTGTTATTGGTTTCCAAAATGGGCTATTCAGTTCGCTGTCATGCTGACGACGCAACTCTTCGTCCAATGGGACGAACCGCAGGCGGCGTAATTGGAATTCGCTTCAAGACTGAAGACGACTACCTACTCAAAATGGAGGTCGCAACACCAGATTCATTCGTTGTAACCGTTACCGAAGGTGGTTGGGCAAAGCGAACTTCAATCGAAGAATGGAACGCCAAAGGTCGTGGTACTCAAGGTGTTCGCGCTATGCGATTAGTTGAAAAGCGCGGCGGACTTGCTGGCGCTTTAATTTGCGCGGGCGACGACGAGATCTTTGCAATTGCTAGCAATGGTGTTGTGATTAGAACTCGCGTAGATGAAATTCGCGCAGCCGGTCGAGACACCATGGGTGTTTCGTTTATGAAGGTTGGCGACGAAGATAAAGTCGTTGCTGTTGCAAAAAGCACCGCAGCTTCAATGGCAGCACTAGAGAGTGTCGAAGTTCCAGCAAGTCCAACTGAAGTTGCGCCTGAGGGGGAAGCAGAATAAATGTCTGACATCGATATTGATTTAAATGACGATCAGCCAACGAAGCGAAACTTTTTCAAGAACCCGCTTAAGGCACAAGAGTCAGCAACGCCGGCAGCTGTACCTGCAGATACACAGCCAAACCGACAGGTACGCCTGCATCTAACTCACGTAGACCCATGGTCTGTTGCCAAAGGCGCCTTCGTGTTGGGTGTAACGATCGCAGGAGTGCTGATGGTTGCCACCGTCGTGCTGTGGGGAATGTTGTCCGCGGCAGGTGTGTTTGAAGCAATAACCAGTCTCTGGAGTGATGCATCTGGCAGCACCGGATCCGGCGTGAGCTTCTTGTCATTAGGCAGATTGCTTGGGCTAACAATGGTGCTCTCCGCAATAGAAATCGTGCTACTTAGTGTGCTTTCGACACTGTTTGCAGTTTTGTATAACCTCAGCGTCGGTTTCACCGGCGGAGTGGAATTAACCCTGACCGACAGGGGATAGAAATCAGTCATTTTGGGGGAAAGCCCGCTTTAAGGTAACCTCTTAACTCGTGCCTAGAAATAGGGACAAATCAATAAATGTAAGGCAAAGACAAGGCAAGATCCGAAAGAAATTCGGGCCCATAGCTCAGCTTGGTTAGAGCGCTTCGCTGATAACGAAGAGGTCGGTGGTTCAAGTCCACCTGGGCCCACGCAAAATTCTAGTTGGAAGGAGTAGATCAACATGAAAAAGTTATTGTCTCTAGCGTTATTGGCGGTAGCCGGATATGTGATCTACCAACAAGTAGAGGACAGCAAGGCTGAACAAGAATTGTGGACACAGGCTACTTCAGAGTAGATTTTGTCCTACGGTTTTACCGCCGGGGAATTAGCTCAATTGGTAGAGCACTGCCTTTGCAAGGCAGGGGTTAGGGGTTCGAGTCCCCTATTCTCCACATAACGCTGGAGGTAGATTATCTACCTCCAGTTTTGTTTGTCCGAATCAGAAATCAATAAGTCTTAAAGGCCTGGTACCTAAAGTGAATGAATTGCGAACTGCCTCACCGCAGGTAAAGCGGTTCTTAGCTGGCGCATTGCTTAATTCACTCGGCGGCGGATTAACTTTACCGATTTTGATTATCTATTTAAATCAAGTCCGAGGAATTTCTCTAACCTCGGCATCGTTAATTCTGTCTTGGATGGCAATCACCGGACTGGCATTTTCACCGATGATTGGTTACCTGGTTGATCAGTACGGCCCAAGGCGAATTATGCTCGCTGCAATTTTGATTGAGGCGATCTCGACTGCGTCGTGGGCATTTGTAACGGATATCCAAAGTGCCCTGATAGTTGGCGCGCTTTCTTCACTTGGCGCTTCGGCGATCTGGCCGCCACAGACCACCATGATGGCTCGCATGGTTGATGAAGATTTTCGGCCAAAGTTTTTCGGTTTGCAATTCATGATGCTAAATCTGGGACTTGGTCTTGGTGGAGTTTTTAGCTCCTTCATTGTGAACGTAAACGACCCAGCGAGCTTCACGCGCCTTTACTTTTTAGATGCGATTACGTTTCTGGTATTTTTTGCTTTTATTTATTCCTTACATGGCGTAGGTGGAAAAATTGAAAAGACACAAGAGCAAGTTGATAACGATGGCGGATACCGCGAGGTGCTTACCGATCGATCTTTTATACGACTTGCCTTTGCAAAACTTTTGATGATCACTTTTGGTTATGCATCTTTAGATGCGGGACTTCCCGCGCTACTGACTTTGTTTGGGGATTTGTCAGTACGTACACTTGGTCCAATTTGGGCAGTCAATACCGGCGTGATTGTCATCGGACAGATTTTCGTCTTAAATCGACTAACTGGACGAAGCCGAATTCGCTTAATGGCAACAGTTGCAATTCTTTGGTCAGTGTCCTGGGTAATCATCGGTATTAGTGTGGCTCTCAATCCGACAGCAACGTTTATTCTTGCAGCGTTAGGAATTGGAATATTCGCACTCGGTGAGATGATCTGGTCTTCGGTAGGCCCGACCCTTACTAACGAATTGGCCCCTGAACATTTACGCGGCCGGTATAACTCAGTTGATGGTTTGATCTGGGTCTTTGCTGGTGCCGTGGGGCCAGCTGTGTCCGGCGTGATGTTGCAGCACAAACTTGTTGGTAGCTGGATCGGCATGATTGTGGCTGGTCAGTTACTCGCCTGCGTGTTTGCACTGCGACTCAAAGGAGTGTTAACTCCAGCCCAAGACGGCACTAGTGCCGGCTGAATAGCCGGGGAGAAAAATAGTTGGGCAAGAACTTTCTGCACACAGGCTTGGGACAGCAAAATCCCTGATAAACGGGGATATCCACAGGCAATGTCCAGTTAACCTCACAGGATATCCCCAGCGAAATACCCATTGTTTCGGCGGTTTTCCCCATATTATCCACTTAGTTATCCACAGGCCCCATTGTTATTGTCAGGCCCTAACCGTACAGTCAAGAACACTTGATAAATCAGGATTATTGGGCCTAAAACCAAAGGTGGACTAAATGAGCGTCGCGGAATTTCCCCGCAATTACGAAGAAGAAGGCGCGCTAACCCCACCGCAAGACATCGTCGCCGAGCAGTCAGTCCTTGGCGCAATGTTGCTCAGCAAAGACGCCATTGCCGATGTAATCGAGACACTACGCGAAGTTGATTTTTACAAACCAGCTCACGCAACTATCTACGGAGCGATTCTAGATATTTATGGCCGCGGCGAACCAGCCGATGCAATCACGGTTGCAAACTACTTAAGCAAGAGTGGCGCACTTGGTAATGTCGGCGGCGCAGGTTACTTGCACACGCTCGTAGCGAGTGTGCCAACAGCTGCTAACGGTTCTTACTATGCGCGTATTGTTACCGAGCGGGCAATCCTGCGACGCCTTGTTGATGCTGGTACGCGCATCGCACAAATGGGTTACGCCGGAGAAGCCGAAGTAGATCAACTAGTTGATCGTGCGCAAGCTGAGGTGTACGACGTTACTGGCCGCCGCACTTCCGAAGACTACGCACCACTTTCGGAAATCATGCCGCAAACACTTTCGGAAATTGAAGCAATCGAAGGTCGTGGTGGACAGCTAGTCGGAGTTCCAACTGGCTTCCAACAACTCGATGACATCACACACGGTTTACATGCCGGACAATTAGTTATCGTTGCGGCTCGTCCGGCAATTGGTAAGTCCACACTTGGTTTAGATTTAGCGCGCTCGGCAAGTATCAAACACAATTTAACTTCGGCAATATTCTCACTTGAAATGAGTCGTAATGAAATCGTGATGCGACTACTTTCTGCAGAAGCTCAAGTTGGCTTAAACCACATGCGCGCGGGAACTTTAAGTGACGCAGACTGGGGACGCTTAGCAACCAAGATGGGTCAAGTAAATGACGCACCGTTGTTCATCGACGATTCGCCGAACATGACGATGATGGAAATTCGCGCGAAAGCACGTCGCTTAAAACAACGCTTTGATTTGAAGTTATTAATCATCGACTACTTGCAACTGATGTCATCAGGTCGAAAGGTCGAAAGCCGCCAAGTTGAAGTCTCGGAATTTTCACGTTCGCTAAAACTGCTTGCTAAGGAATTGGAAATTCCAGTAATTGCAATTTCGCAGCTCAACCGTGGTCCCGAGCAACGCCAGGATAAGCGACCTATGCTTTCGGATCTGCGTGAATCCGGATCCCTTGAGCAAGATGCTGACATGGTGATTTTGTTACACCGTGAAGATGTTTACGAGCGCGAATCACCGCGCGCAGGTGAAGCAGACTTCATTTTGGCAAAGCATCGCAACGGTCCAACTGGAACTGTTACCGTGGCATTCCAGGGCCACTACAGTCGTTTCGTAGACATGGCGACTTCTTAACTACTTATTCAGAACGTGAAAGCAGGCACTTGTGTCCACCCGAAATACCCAGTTAGATCGCGCGCACCTAAGTTCATTGTTGGATCGCGAACGAACAACTTATCGTGCAAGTAATCCAAAATCCATGGCTCTGTATAACGAGGCCGGCAATTTATTTGGCGGCGTGCCAATGCCGTGGATGAATAAGTGGGTAGGTGGATTCCCGCTTTATATGCAAAGTGCCAAAGGAAACATCATTGTCGATATTGATGGCCACGAATATATAGATTTTGCATTAGGTGACACCGCAGCAATGACTGGACATTCACCTGATGCCAGCGTCAAGGCAATCATTAATCAGATACAAGACTTGGGCGGGATGACGACAATGATGCCAACCGAAGATGCCCAGTGGGTTGGCGCAGATCTAGCCCGAAGATTCGGTGTGCCGCTTTGGTCCTTTACAGTTTCTGCAACAGATTCCAATCGCTGGGCGATTCGATTAGCACGTCTGGCTACCGGCAAAAGCAAAATCTTAGTGTTTTCATATTGCTATCACGGCTCGGTAGATGAAACTTTTGGTGTGCTAGATGCCAACGGCAATACTGTGGCACGGCCAGGCAACGTTGCGCCTCCGGTACCAATCGATCAGACCACGCGTGTCGTTGAATTCAACAACCTTCCGGCCTTAGAAGCAGCATTGCAACACGGCGATGTGGCAGCAATTCTGACTGAGCCAGCACTCACCAACATCGGCATCGTGCTTCCAGAACCTGGATACCTAGCGGGAATGCGAGAGCTGGCTACTAAATATGGCGCATTGTTAATGATTGACGAGACCCACACAATTTCCGCAGGTTATGGCGGCATGACTAAGCGTGATGAACTCGAACCAGACATTTTCATAATTGGAAAATGTATTGGTGCCGGCATCCCTTCAGGTGCTTACGGGTTTACCCAAAAAGTCGCGGACTTAATTAATTCGCATAAGGACGCAGACTTACTTGATGTCGGCGGCGTCGGTGGCACTCTTGCTGGTAATGCACTGTCGCTGGCAGCAATGCGAGCCACGCTGGGCGAAGTCTTAACCGAGCAAGCGTTCGAGCACATGATTGCGCTAGCTACGCGCTACACCGACCAAGTCAACGAAGTGCTAGATGAACATGGCGTGCCATGGTCCATTTCACAACTCGGTGCACGAGCTGAGTATCGCTTTACATATCCTGCACCAAAAAACGGAACTACTTCGATGCAAGCTGGCGATGATGAATTAGATGAGTTTATGCATTTGTACATGTGTAATCGTGGCGTATTGATGACACCATTTCACAACATGGCTTTAATGTGTCCCACTACTACCCAAGAACAAGTTGATCGGCACGGCCAATTATTCAAAGAAGCCATCGCTGAATTGGTGCAGTCTAAGTTACTTTAGACTTTGGCATATGACGCTACGTCGACGACTTCAATTTTTCATTGCAATTTTTGCTGTGACGATACTTGGTGCGGCAGTTTGGGAACGTCTGGCATACATCAAGGCACGCGAAGAAATCTCGGAAACAATCGCAAGAGATATCAGGCTTGATGAAGTTGCTGATCAGCTTTCATCAGCGCTAAGCATTTCAATCTTTTTAAGCTTGACGTTGTTAGCGTTGGGATGGATATTTTTAGAACGCTGGTTGCTTGCGCCGCTGGATGAAATGCGAACCGAACTGCGACTTGTTGCAAGTGGCACCATCAATCAAGTAATCGAAGTTGCTAACCCACCCGAAATTAAGTTGGCAGCTGCCGATGCTGAATCAATGCGACAAAATCTAGTTGCACAAATTGATATTGCCAGAGCGGCTTGGCAGGGATTAGAACAGAACGCTCCGTTAGTCACATCGATGCGTAAGGCGCTTTCTCAAACTTTGATAGATACATCGGTGGCTGGTTTAGACATCGCAGGCCAGACCCTGCCAGCCAGCGGCGCAATCGCTGGCGACTGGTGGGATGTAATCCGCACACCGCAGGGTTACGCGGTTGCAATAGTTGATGTCACAGGCCACGGGCCTGAAGCTGGTGTAGTTGGGCTGCAGATCAAGGCAATTATGACGGCCGCGCTTTCCGCAGGATTCTCGCCAGCCGCAGTTATGGAGCGAGTCTCGGCTGGACTTACTGATGTTGATGCTTTGTTAGCCACTGCAGCAATACTCGATATTCCAAATGATGAGAGTTTGCCAATCAAATGGGTTAATGCCGGGCACCCGGCAGGCTATTGGATAGACAGTAATTATTTGATCACAGCGTTGAATCCCACCGGCCCAATGCTAGGTGGATTCGGTGGCGATTGGATCAGTCAGGAATTCTTCTTTGCACCTGATAACCGCATCGTATTGGCCTCTGACGGTTTGATTGAAACTCAAGATGACAAGGGCGAAGAATTTGGCACCCAAGGTTTGATTACCTCTGTGGTTTCCGGTCATCAAGTGGAATCATCTTCGGAATTAACCAACTTAATTGTGTCTGCCGCTAGGCAAGATTCTGTTACCTGGCATCGAGATGATGTGTCAGTTGTTGTGATTACCCGTAGGCTCGGATAATGAGTGAATCGATGAAGCCTCAGCTTCGCTCCGAAATTTCGGCTTTACCAACGTATAAAGCGGGAAAAAAAGTTGCGCCAGTTAATGGCCTCGATGCTTACAAGCTTTCCTCTAACGAGAACGCCCACGCTCCATTACCAAGTGTGCTCTCAGCAATAGTCGATGCAGCAGCTGAGATTAATCGCTACCCAGATCCATTCGCCAGCACGTTAACTGCTGCGCTGGCTGACAAATTTGATGTGCCAATTGAACAAATTGCGACCGGCACGGGATCTGTTGGCGTATGTCAACAGATTGTGCAAGCCGTTGCTGATGCGGGCGATGAAGTTATGTATGCCTGGCGATCATTTGAGGCCTATCCAATCATTGCCACGATTGCGGGAGCAGTTAACGTCCAGATTCCACTTACAGCTTCGGGACAACACGATCTACCGGCGATGCTTGTAGCGATCACCCCGAGGACTCGTGTGATTTTTATCTGCACCCCGAACAATCCAACGGGTGGAATTGTTACACAACCAGAAATTGATTCATTTCTAGCTAAAGTTCCAAAAGATATTTTGGTAGTAATCGATGAAGCATATGTGGAATTTAATCGAGACGCGCTAGCAATTGATGGCATGGCAACTATGAAAGCACACACAAATGTTGGTGTACTACGAACCTTTTCGAAAGCCTATGGACTGGCTGGATTGCGAGTGGGTTATTTCATAGGCCCCGAACACATCGCAGAAGCAGTTCGCAAAACTGCAGTTCCATTTGGTGTATCTGGCATTGCGCAAGCCGCAGCTGTTTCCTCACTCCAACATGAAGCGGAACTATTTGAAATTGTAGAAAAGATGATCGCTGAGCGAAATTGGTTTGAAGCTGAATTACGCAAGATCGGTTTTGATTTGCCGGCAAGCCAGGCTAATTTTGTGTGGCTACCATTAGGGGATCGCACGGATGAATTCACTAGCCGCAGCGCAGACATCGCGGTTTCAATTCGCCCATTTTCGGGGGAAGGAGTTCGCATCAGCATTGGCGAGCGAGCTGCGCTGGAACGAATTATTGAACTTGCAGCGGAGTTTGTTTCTTAGCAGATTCAACTGCAACTACGATCGCAACGCTTGCGATAACTATCAAGCCGCCGATAAAAATATTTAGCGTGACTTTCTCACTAAATATTAAAATGCCAAGTGCTACCGCAACAACAGGATTTACATATGCATAAGTTGATACCAAAGTAATCGAAGCATTTTCTAGTAACCAGGTATAGACCGTATACCCAAGTAACGAGCCAACAGTTACTAAATAAACCCAGCCGGCCCAGGATCGAGCCGAAGCAGTGGCAAATTCAGTTACTTGCTCACCGTGGATTAACCCAGCAATAAAAAGTGAAACAGCCGCACCTGCCATTTCGTAAGTGCTTAATAAGAGTGGATTACTGGGCGTTTCAATCCTTGGTGCAAGAAACGATCCAAGTGACCAACACAAATTCCCAAGCAAAATAATAAACATCCAGAGCGTAACGTTCGCGCCGCCAGAATCTGGTCGAGCTTGAGTATGACCCGGCAACATGATTATTCCGATACCGACTAATCCAGCCACGATGCCAATCAACGAGATTAACTTTGGTCGATCATTATCTAACGTCCGAAACAACGCAGTCCAAATTGGCATCGCAGCAACAATTAAAGAAGCCACACCAATTGGTACAACTTTTTCGCCCAACGACATGGTGCCAAGCCCCATGCCCAACATTAAGGTGCCGAGGAAAATCGAATTTATAAATTGTTTGCGAGTTAGCTTTAAGGCAGCCCAACCACTTCGTAACCCTATGAACAAAAAAAGCGCAGAGCTAGCAGCAAGAAATCTAAATGCCATCGACATTAACGGCGGCATTGTTTCAATCGCAAAAGCGATACCAATGTAGGTGGTTCCCCATGCGATGTACATTGTGCCCAAGCCAAGTGCGACTTTGGTCTTCAATGATTTACCCACACACTCACACTATTGGTGAGGAAAAAGGTATTGCGCGTGGGGCAGTTAAGCTAGCGCAGCTTTAACAGCAGCAGCTACCATCGACCCATCAGCGCGGCCAGCAACTTGCGGCGAAACTAATTTCATGACGGCGCCCATTGCGCTTTGTCCCGATGCTCCATCGGCAGCAGCTTGGGCCACCGCAGATGCAATGATTTGTGCTAGCTCATCATCAGAAAGCGCAGCTGGCAAATAAGCCTGAATTATTTCCAATTCAGCGCGCTCTTTATCGGCAAGTTCCGGACGCTTGGCATCATCGAATGCAGTCGCGGCTTCTTTACGTTTCTTAGCCTCGCGATTAAGTACTGTGATCAGATCCTGATCATTAAGAACTCGCGCTTCTTTGCCGGAGACCTCTTCATTGGTTATGGCAGACAACACCATACGTAGCGTTCCTGAAGTTAAGGAATTCTTAGCCCGAATTGAGGCAGTAAGGTCGGCTTGAATTTGCTCTTTAAGTGATGTCATAGGTCTACCTTGCCAGATTTGGTTACGGAGTAGTTGGTTCTGTCGGCGGTTCTGTAGGAGGCTGAGTAACTGGAGCATTTGGATTTGGAATCGCCTTACCGGTAAGCGGATCAATAATCATTGCTCCACTAGCGATCTCAGCAGCATATTTCTTTGCTTGAGATTCAGACACACACTTAATCAATTCTTTGCCTTCTAGGCCAGCACACCTGTTCTTGGTGGCAGTAATTTTGTTACCAAATCCGCCGGGATTAACTCCACTAAGAGTATTCAAATTCCAAGGTGTCTTTGGAGTTCCTTCAAGGGCACCGATTAACGAATCACGCCAAATTGGTCCAGGCATGGTAGATCCAAAAACTTGCGAGTAATAGCGACCATTTATGGTCACACCCTTCATTGGATATTTTTGCCCACCGCGAGGATCGCCCACCCAGACAGCAGCTGCCATGTCTGGCGTAAAACCTACGAACCAAACGGCAGCCGAACTATCGGTAGTTCCAGTTTTTCCAGCAGCAGGTCGGCCTAAATTCATAGCCTGACCTGTTCGACCTTGAACTGGTCCTTCGATTACACCTGCCAAGACTGCCGCGGTACTGTCAGCAACTTGCAAATCAATCGTCCGTTTGCAATCAGCGGACGGCACATCTAATTCATTCCCATAACGATCAGTTATTTGATTAATTGCAATCGGGTTGCAATGCATTCCGTGCGCTGCAAAAGTCGCCATACCTTCTGCCATGTCAAGAGTTGTTACATCAAAACAGCCGAGTGTAAAACACGGGAACTTTTCAAAATCTTGGCCATTGCCTTGCTGAACTCCGGCTGCTTTAGCGATTTCCGCAGGATCGCATAGGCCAATTTGTTCCTCAAGCCCAACGAAATAAGTGTTTACTGAATACGCAGCACCGCTGAGCATGTCAAAAGCTCCCGACGAAGTTGAGTTCCGCACTTCATAGGGTGCAAATTTCTCTCCAGTTCCGCATTCGATGAAGTTTTCAAATTTCTTCTTGGCTGGTGAGTTAATAACCTTAAACGGATCCCAGCCTTGTTTGAAGGCAGCAGCAATAGTAAACGCTTTGAATGTTGAGCCTGCTTGAAAACCTACGGTCCCATTTGCAGAAACAGGCGCACCATAATTTACTGTCGTGTAGCCGATTCCACTACGACCCCATTTACGGTTTTGTGCCATTGCTGTTATTTCACCGGTACCCGGACGAATCATAGTGATTGATGCTGCTTTGCCACTTGGATCATCAAATGGAATTTTCGCTTCTACCGCTGTCTGTGATGAATCTTGGGCTTTTCGATCCAATGTGGTCTTAATTGTTAAGCCACCGATTTCTAGCAGTCGCGCTCGGTCTTCTGGTGTCTCACCAAATACTGAATCATTTTTTAAAACTGTTAAGACGTAATCACAGAAGTATGGTGCAACAGATGTGGTGCAACCATTGGGCAGTTCAGCGGCATCCAAGTCTGTGGCGATTGGAACTGCTTGGGCTTCATCGGCCGCAGCTTGTGTGATGTAGCCAGTGTTAACCATGGCTTGCAAAACTAAATCGCGTCGAGCAGTAGCTCGATCTGGATATTGAGTCGGGTCATAACGTGATGGATTCTGAACCAGCCCAGCTAAAGTGGCAGCCTGGCTTAACGTCAATTCATTCGCGTGTTTTGAAAAATATCGACGAGATGCGATTTCAACACCGTAGGAACCAGCACCAAAATATGCGATGTTTAGATAGCCCTCAAGAATTTCTTTCTTTGACAATTTATTCTCTAGTGCAATCGCATATCGCGCTTCGCGAATCTTTCGATTAATTGATCTAGCGGTAGCTGCTTCTTGCTCTTCTTTGGTAGTGGCGGCTGTCAATAAAATCTGTTTTACGTATTGCTGGGTAATTGTGGAGCCACCCTGCACTTGACCACCAGCGCCAGTTGAAATTGTCGCGCGCAAAGTTCCACGAAAATCAACGCCAGCATGACTCAAGAACCTTTGATCCTCGATAGCAATAATTGCTTGTTGCATAATTGGCGAAATTTCTTCCAGTGGCACTTCAATGCGATTCTGCGCAAAAAGCACGGCAAGTATGTCGCCATTGGAATCGACTATGGTGTTTTGTTGCGGCAGCGGCACTTGCGTTAAATCACTTGGCAATTCACTAAAAGCATTCGCGCTGTTTCGAGTTGCTAAACCAATTCCACCAATGACAGGAAGTACAACTAAGGATGCGACTATTCCCGCAAGGGCAATAAAGGTCGCCATTCGGGTCAATAGACCAAAACGGTCTAAGCCGGTTTCCGCCGAGTCATTTCCCATAGTTCTCTAATGGTAACTGGGGAAATACTCAACTGATAACGCGGATATATCTGTTTGATAACAGTTGATATTCCACGGAAAAAAACTGGCTCTGGGTATTGACAGGGGATACCATCTACCCCAATAGTTAACCCATCGGTACTTGCTCTAGCATTTTGCACAAGAGAATAATCGGTAGACGTTAATCCAAGTATGAGGGGATACAAATCGTCAATGTGGAATGCTGAATGGAGTCGCAGCGCAGCCTGTCGCGACACTGATCCTGATTTATTGTTCGTTCAAGGTGCCGCACAAAATCGCGTCAAAGTTATTTGTGCTGGTTGCTCAGTTCGCACCGAGTGCTTAGCTGATGCCCTTGATAATGAAATTGAGTTTGGCGTTTGGGGTGGTATGACCGAACGTGAGCGTCGCGCATTACTTCGCCGCCGCTCAAACGTGACGTCCTGGCGCGAGCTGCTGATGAACGCTCGCCAAGATTACGACCGCCTTGATCCAGTTGCCTTTGTCCGGGGCGCTTAATACCGAAGTTTTGGATCGTCAATAACTGTCGTATGCTCAAGTCATGACTAAATGGGAATACCTAACTGCGCCAATTCTGGTTCATAACACCAAAGCAATTCTGGATAATTTCGGACTTGATGGCTGGGAACTTGTTGCAATTGTGCCGGGTATGAATACCGAAAATCTTGTTGCTTACTTCAAGCGACCAAAAGACTAAGGAAAAAAATGAGCGCCGTAGAAGATCGTTTATCCGCATTGGGAATAACAGTTCCAGAAGTTGTTCCACCAGTAGCGTCTTATGTTCCAGCTTCACGCACTGGAAATTTGGTTTACACGTCAGGTCAACTACCTTTTGTTGACGGTGTACTAATGGCCACCGGCTTGCTAGGTAAAGACGTTGACGAAGAAACTGCAGCTAAGTGCGCAGCACAATGTGCAGTAAATGCAATTGCAGCTATTAAGTCCTTAATTGGCGATCTAGATAAAGTTGTGCGCGTCGTAAAAGTTGTGGGCTTCGTTGCCAGCACACCAGATTTCACCAAGCAACCAGTTGTAATTAACGGTGCTAGCGATTTATTCATTCAAGCTTTTGGTGATGCTGGTAAGCATGCTCGATCCGCGGTTGGCGTTGCAGCTTTGCCAGCCAACACACCGGTTGAAGTTGAAGTGATTGTTGAAGTCCGCGATTAATTCCTAGAAACCAAATCTAGATTTCGTAGAAAGGTAGTGGCGATGATCGATAGTAATTTACGAAACACGCCACTCTTTTCTGCTCTGGATATCGAGGCTGCAAAAGCCCTGCAGCAATCGATGGTTCCGCAAAGCATCAAGAAAGGGCATCCACTCTTTCAAGAAGGCGAGCCAGGCGATCGCCTATATGTTGTTACCGAAGGAAAAATTAAGTTAAGCCACGCTTCTGGTGATGGTCGCGAATCTGTATTGATGGTGCTTGGTCCGGGTGACATGTTCGGAGAACTTTCGCTATTTGATCCAGGTCCGCGAACTGCAACGGCAATTGCAGTCACAGACTCAAAAGTTTTAGGTCTTGGCAATACTGATTTAAATCCTTGGCTAGCGGGTCGACCAGAAGTTGCCCAGTCATTACTGCAAGCACTTGCGCATCGCTTGCGACGAACAAATGAAACCATGTCAGATTTAGTTTTTGCAGATGTGCCAGGCCGCGTGGCAAAAGCGCTATTAGAACTTGGGGAAAAGTTTGGCACCAAGACTGCTGATGGCATGTATGTCCATCACGATTTAACACAAGAAGAACTAGCTCAATTAGTTGGTGCATCTCGTGAAACTGTCAATAAGGCATTGGCAGATTTTGCAAGCCGCGGCTGGTTAAAACTTGAAACTCGTTCAGTTGAGATACTTGATGTTGAACGACTAGCAAAACGTGCTGGTTAGTTCATCACTTAGTCTTAGGTAATGGCACCGCGCGAATCTAAAAAAGCACTCCAAGCCCGCGCGCAATCAATAAATGAAACTCTGACGCAGATGTTTCCTGATGCCAAATGCGAATTAGATTATCAAAACCCATTGGAACTTTTAGTTGCAACAGTTTTATCTGCGCAATGCACAGACAAACGAGTCAATCAAGTAACACCCGTGCTATTCAAAAAATACCCGACCGTGCAAGATTTGGCTGCGGCACCGATCGAAGCGATAGAAGAAATCATTCGTTCCACTGGTTTTTATCACAATAAAGCGATGTCAATTAAGGGATTATCAGCTGCAATCATCGAACGCTATGCAGGTGAAGTGCCTGACACGTTAGCTGAGCTAGTCACCTTGCCAGGTGCTGGCAGAAAAACAGCCAATGTTGTGTTGGGTAATGCATTTGGCGTCCCTGGAGTAACCGTCGACACTCACGTCGGGCGAATTGCTCGTAGGTTGGGCTGGACCAAGAATACTGATCCCGTAAAAGTGGAATTCGACATCATGGAAATATTTCCACCTGAAGAGTGGACCATGTTGAATCACAAACTAATTTTCTTGGGGCGACGAGTTTGTCACTCGCGAAAGCCCGCATGCGGAGCGTGCGAATTAGCAGCAATGTGTCCTTCATATGGTGAAGGTCCAACAGATTCGGACATTGCGGCAAAACTAGTGAAGACTGGTGATTGAGATGTCAGCGCCAAAGTGGATGAACCAATTAATCACTAAGTTGCCCGATTTGCAACCAAGTGATTTATCGCGTCATGCCGTTCCTGAGGAATCAACACGAGAAGCAGCAGTGTTAGTGCTCTTTGGCCCGCGCAAGGATTTTGGTGAAGTTGTAATTATTGAGCGGGCATCGCATCTGAAAGCACACCCTGGTCAGCCAGCTTTTCCAGGTGGCCGAGTTGAAGAAGGCGATAGCTCGCTATCACAAACCGCTTTGCGGGAGGCACGCGAAGAAATTGGATTGGATTCCAACACAATTGAAATACTCGGTGAGTTACCGCAACTTTGGATCCCACCTTCAAACTTCAAAGTAACTCCGGTACTTGCCTGGTGGCATTCACCACATGAGATTACAAAAGTTGATGCCAATGAAGTTCAGGCTGTGCATCGAATTGCGCTTTCGGAATTGATTGACCCGATCAATCGAACTCGAGTACGTCATGTAAATGGATCATTTGGACCAGGCTTTAAGGTTGCCGACATGCTGATCTGGGGCTTCACAGGAGGCTTGATAAGTCGATTGATGGACATTGCAGGCTGGTCAATTCCTTGGGATGACTCAAAAGTTATAGATTTGCCAGCGCCAGCAACAAATACGGAAGTAACCAGTTGAATCCGCTTTACCTAGACATAATCTTGTTGGCACTTGGGGTATTCATTTTGATATCTGGTTGGCGGCGCGGATTAGTCGTTAGCGCTTTTTCATTAATTGGTTTGATATTCGGAGCTTGGTTGGGCAGGTCGATTATTTATATAGTTGACGGGGCCTCAACCTCACAATCTTTTACTCGAACTGGAATCATAGCTACGACGCTATTTATATGTATGGGTATCGGCAGCGCTGTAGGCGGATATCTCGGCAGTAAATTGCGACGAATGTTTAGCTGGCGTCCAATTAGAACTCTCGACAATTTAACTGGAGCAATACTTTCGCTTGCAGCCTGGACAATTGTTACCTGGTTTATGGCAACGACATTATTGGCAGCCCCTGTTACTCCAGTCACTAATTTATTATCTGAATCTAAAGTTGTTAACAACCTTGAGCAGTACATGCCATCACAAATTCGTGCAGGCGTGGAATCAATTCGAATCTATGTTTCTAATTCCGACTTACCCGCTGGTTTAGCTGAGGCGATATTTGCTCCCGAAGTAGATCCACCCGATCAAACTTCTATCGATGCACCGGCAGTATTAGCTGCACTTGATTCGGTTGTGAAAGTTGAAGGTACGGCAACGGAATGTAGCACGCGACTAACAGGCTCTGGATTTGTAGTTGGCCCAGACCTAATCATCACAAATGCGCACGTAGTTTCAGGAATAACTTCGCCAACGGTTCGGGTTAAAGGCAAAGGTAAAGCATTCGAAGGCACCATTGTTTATTTTGATCCGGCACGTGATGTTGCAATCATACGAACTAAAGACTTCCCATCGGTTGCCTTGCGAATAGGGCCGCCCCTGAAGCGTGGTGATACTGCGGTGGTTGCAGGTTTTCCAGAGGGTGGCCCGCTTACTTTGATCCCAGCTCGAGTCCGAAGTGTCAGTGAATCGAGCGGAACTGATATCTACGGCAAAGCACAAGTCTCCCGTGAGATCTATGCCATCACAGCCGACATTAAGCAAGGTGATTCTGGCGCACCCATGTTCGCCTTGGACGGCTCAGTTGTGGGGCTAGTTTTCGCATCATCTGCAACAGATTGGCAAACTGGCTACGCACTGATCGCAAAAGAGTTTATGGACGGAGTTGAAAACGCCAGTACGGCTACGCAAGCCGTAGATACAGGGGAGTGCTCTGATCTTTGATTTATGAAATTTGCCATATCGCTTGACCCGTGAACTAACTGCGACAACTATCGTTACTAACAACAAATTTTTATTCAGAAAGTGCGGGAATACATGAGCGGCGAAGCCTTAGAGAATCTCTCCCACGAAGATCGGGTCTTCTTTCCAAGTGAGCAATTCGCGGCCCAAGCAAACGCTAAAGCAGATCTATTTAAAGCAGCAGACGCTGATCGCGAAGGCTTTTGGAATGACCAAGCAAAGTCCTTGCAATGGGAACAGCCTTGGACCCAGGTTCTGGATTGGTCTAATGCCCCAGTTTCGAAATGGTTTGTTGGCGGCAAATTAAATGTTTCGGTCAATTGTGTAGACCGACATGTTGCGGCCGGAAATGGATCTCGCGTTGCTATTCACTTTGAAGGCGAACGTGGCGATACGCAAACCATTACTTATCAGGACCTATTAAATTCCGTCAGCCAGGCTGCCAATGCTTTAACTGAACTAGGAATAAAAGCTGGCGATCGCGTGGCTATCTATATGCCAATGATTCCAGAGGCAGTAGTTTCCATGTTGGCGTGCGCTCGCATCGGCGCACCGCACTCAGTTGTGTTTGGTGGTTTCTCCGCCGAGTCATTACGCAGTCGAATCGAAGATGCATCCGCGAGCCTAGTTATAACTGCTGATGGTGGTTTCCGAAAGGGAAGTGCATTTGGTTTAAAAGTCGCTGTAGATGAAGCTATCGAAACTATCCCTAGCGTTAAAAACGTAATAGTTGTAAAACGAACTGAACAAGAAGTTGTGTGGAATAACGATCGTGATGTTTGGTGGCACGACATAGTCGGTCGGCAATCCAGCTCACATACACCAGAGGCATTTGATTCCGAACATCCACTTTTTATTCTTTACACATCAGGAACGACCGGAAAACCAAAAGGTATTTTGCACACTACGGGCGGTTACCTAACTCAGGTTTCATACACACATCGAGTTGTGTTTGATATCAAACCTGAAACTGATGTTTATTGGTGCACTGCAGACGTCGGTTGGGTAACTGGCCACTCTTATGTTGCCTATGGCCCGCTTTCAAATGGCGCCACGCAAGTTATTTATGAAGGCACTCCAGATACGCCACACAAGGGTCGCTGGTGGGAAATCATTGCAAAATATGGCGTGACGATTCTTTACACCGCGCCAACTGCAATTCGCACTTTCATGAAATGGGGAGATGAGTTCCCACAAGCACACGACTTATCAAGCCTTCGATTGCTCGGCAGTGTTGGCGAACCAATTAATCCGGAAGCTTGGATGTGGTACCGAGAATTAATTGGCGCAAACAACTGTCCAATCGTTGATACTTGGTGGCAGACCGAAACCGGCGCCATCATGATCAGTCCATTGCCAGGTGTGACTGGAACAAAGCCCGGATCTGCAATGGGTCCAATCCCAGGTATTAAAGCGGAGATTCTTGATGACGCAGGTGTTGCAGTTGGGCATGGTAGCGGCGGTTATTTAGTGCTGACTCAACCTTGGCCGGCAATGTTGCGTGGCATATGGGGCGACATGGATCGCTACAAAGAAACGTATTGGTCGCGTTTTAAGTCGCAATACTTCGCCGGTGATGGTGCTAAGTGGGATGACGACGGTGCGATTTGGTTATTAGGTCGTGTCGATGACGTAATGAACGTTTCTGGCCATCGAATTTCAACGACTGAAGTTGAATCGGCATTGGTATCACATCCAACAGTGGCTGAAGCAGCTGTAGTTGGCGCCAATGATGACACGACCGGGCAAGGCATTGTCGCATTTGTAATTCTTCGAGCTGGTTCAGAAGATGGACCTGGAGTTGCGCAAGAACTTCGCGCGCACGTTGCTAAAGAAATCGGTGCGATTGCTCGACCACGTCAAATTCTAATTGTTGCGGAATTGCCAAAGACTCGGTCTGGAAAAATCATGCGTCGATTACTTCGTGACGTTGCGGAGAATCGAACACTGGGTGATGTAACTACTTTGGCGGACCCAACGATTATGAATCTAATTAGTGATGGTTTAAAGAGTTCAACATCAGACGATGACTAATTCCGTTTAAGATAAAGTCGTATGCATGAGCCACGAAGTAGACGTGTTTAGCGAAGTTCCGGAAACGGAGCAGCGTTGGTTAGCTCGCGCGCTCAAAAGCGAAACCGTTGGCGGACTGTTATTGATGTCTGCGGCGTTGATAGCGCTGATTTGGGCTAACTCTGCTTGGGCAAATTCCTATGAATCCTTGGTTAACTTTAAGGTTGGGCCAGAATCGCTGCATTTGAATTTAACTTTGAATGTCTGGGCTGCAGATTTTTTGCTAGCAATTTTCTTTTTTGTAATTGGCTGTGAACTAAAACATGAATTCGTGCTTGGAACGCTTTCTAATCCCCGGATAGCTGCGGTTCCAATTGGTGCAGCCTTCGGCGGCATGTTCACTGCAGCAGCAATTTTCTTAGCTTTCAATCTTGGCACTCCAGCGCAAGCTGCCTGGGGTTTGCCAATTTCAACTGATGTTGCTTTTGCGTTGGCAGTATTAGCAATTGCTGGGCATCGTCTGCCAATGGAATTACGATCTTTTCTTCTGACACTTGCTGTAGTAAACGACCTCGGTGCGATTTTAGTCATTGCAATTTTCTATGGCCATGGTTTTTACGCAATGTGGTTTGGCGTGGCCGTAGCTTTGCTGTTCTTATTTGGTGCGCTGCAAAGCCGAAAAGGAACCTCGCTCTATATTTTTGTGCCACTTGCAATAGTAATTTGGTATGCGATGTTCCGAAGTGGAATTCACGCAACTATTGCTGGTGTCGCAATGGGTCTACTAATGCGAGTGCGAAAAACTGAAACTGAACAAGAGTCGCCATGCGACAAAGCTGAAGTAACACTGCGGCCATTTTCAGCCGGATTTGCGGTACCAGCTTTTGCGTTCTTGGCGGCGGGCGTAAATGTATTAGGGACAACATTGGGCGAGGCGTTATCTGATCCGCTCACACTGGGTGTGTTGTGTGGCCTAATTATTGGTCAACCAATCGGCGTTACCTTCGGTGCTTTCCTGGTTTCTCGGTTCACGAAGGGAACGCTCAATCCCGCTCTGTCTTGGTGGGATGTCGTTGTCGTTGGCTCATTGGCAAGTATTGGATTTACCGTTGCGCTGTTGATTGCGGAAGTGTCATTTATGGATGACCCTGCAATTTTGGTAACGAGCAAATTCGCAATCATCTTTACCAATCTGGTCGCGATTATTGTTTCCGTACTTGCGATCTCAATTCGTTCGAGGGCCATTGGGCGCTATAAAACCGAATAGTTGTATAGATTTTCTAAAGTACTTGTCTGCATTACGCTAGATCTATGAGTGAGCAGCAGGAACCGACCCTAACTTCGATGATCAATTCGATCAAAGACGATCTGACCTCTTTGGTGAATAGCCACATTGAATTGGCCCAGGCAGAAGCTAAAGAAGCGGTCGGTCGGATGGCTAAATCTTCGGGCCTATTTTTCACTGCAATTGCCATGGCGAACTTGGCAGTTGTGTTCATGTTTATTGCCGCCGCCTACTTCATTCACACTTTAGGTTTTGAACTTTGGGTTAGCTTCCTTTTTGTTGTGGCCGGTCTAATCGTGGCAGCAATAATTTTGGGAGTTCTAGCTAAGCGGCAAGTTTCCAAAATTACTTTCGGAACCAAGACTGCAAAGTCAGTAACAGAAACAGTGCAAACAATTACCACTTTGCGCCCAGGAGCAAAGTAAAACTTGTCGCAACAAAATCAACTCGATCCACTTGAAAAGTTATTGTCGATTGATGGAATTCAATCTGAATGTGATGCAACTTTAAAAGCAATTGATGAATTGATGTGGGATCGTACAGTTCGACGACATCAAGAATCTCTAATTCCATACACACGGCGCATCGCAGGTTTTGCAACAGCCGCACTTGACGGGGCACAAATGCCAAAGGATCCAACCATGGAACCTGAAGTGTCACCGATGGGATCGCTATCAGACCAAGGGTTACTGATCACTGCCGAAGCAGACTTACAAACTTTGGCGTTTAAAACCGAGCCATTAAAAGTATTAGCTCGGTTGCACACCTTTGTCTCAACGGATGAAGATCGCGGTAAACCACGAACAAGTAACGAGGTAAGTGATCCACTGCGCCTAAGTAGCTTGCCACCACATGAAGTTTTGCAAGAGCGGCTAGCGCAGTTAGTTGATCTAATTTTGCACTCAAAGGCGCCAGCAATTTTGATTGCTGCAATCGCTCATGCCGAGTTAGCAACTCTTCGACCATTTACTCAAGGTTCGTATTTAGTTGCCCGCTCCAGCACTCGGTTGATCTTGGCGTCACGCGATGTAGATCCTGGCGGATTGGTAATGAGTGAGTACGGCGCATTTTTGCAAGGCCGCCCGGCTTATGTAAAAGCGCTCACGGGATACATGTTGGGAACGCAAGCTGGCATGCTCGCTTGGATCCAGTGGCAGGGAAACGCCATTCGCCAGGGCATTGAAATGGCTAAACAACTGGCTGAAATGGCGGATACCAACAAGTAACTTGAATTTTTTGCAAAGATTCGTAACGCTTTAACTGACTACTTTTTGTAGCCACCATCGATACACCCCCCGTATCGATAAGAAGACCCCCTCCCCCCGAGGGGGTCTTCGCTTTTTGGATTCCAATCGCTATCTATATATGCCGTAGATTAGAGATACACCCGAAAAGGAACATTATGCAGATCGAACAGACTTCTAACCCAGACCGTCACGTAATTACAGTGTCAGGAGAAGTGGATTTAGCCAGTTCTCCGCAATTAGACGTTGCGATAATTTCTGTATTGGATTCGGGAGCCAAAGCGGTAGCCATAGATTTATCTGAAGTGACATTTATGGACTCATCGGGCTTAGGTGTAATCGTTAGAGGCCTCAAGCGCTGCCGCGAAGCTGACATTGATTTGGATTTAGTAATAACCAACGAACGAGTTCTTAAAGTATTTGGAATTACGGGCTTAGATCAGGTAATCCCAATCCATAGTTCGATCTCAGACATTTAAGTAATCCCTTAATCCTGCGATTTTTGGCAGAACCTCTAAGTGGGCTAGACTGGCGGAGCGCATTTCAGTGCGCACGCGCTCGTAGCTCAACGGATAGAGCATCTGACTACGGATCAGAAGGTTAGGGGTTCGAATCCCTTCGAGCGCGCACATTGCTTGAGTATTGATTCGTCCTAGCCGGTGGCAGCAATCGCGTAAAGAGTGACGGTAGTTCCATCTGGAATATGTCCGAGGTGATCACCTATTCGGTAGCTAGTTCCCGTGTCATCCGCTTGCGTATTCCAGTGATCGAAGTAGGCCGCACCACCACCATCGATAGTTCCCATCTGGGTGTAATTGTCTAGCGAGTATGCATCTGAGAAGGTAGAGGAGACCAAATCACCTTCGTGAAAATAACCAGTTACCGGGCCACCATGTAACACTGAGTCAGGATCGAGGTTGCTCATACTGTATTGGTAGCGCCCAGGTTCGATAACAGCATATGTGAATTTTAGAACCACTTTGCGAATCGATGAATTTTGGCTTTGTGTAATTTTTACACTCAGTGCGCTAACTGATACTCCGGCACTAGCAGCAGCAAAATTGCAGGCTTTTCTTGCGCGATCTTTAGCTAGCGCTTTAATTCTGTGAGCTGACACTCCCAGATAGTTGTACCCGGTGTAGCCCACGCAACTTACCGATGCAATTCCAGTATTTGCTGACACAAAATTTTGAATCGCACCCTTTTGAGCGGAGGTAAGTGCTGATTTCATGGTTTTGAATCCACTAATAGTTAGAGATGTCGGTGATGCGGTCGCCTGAGCAGGAGAACCTAAACTTGCTAGCAGCGAAACTATAACTACCAGTCCCAAAATTGCTTTCGCAAAACTATTCTTCATATTTACCCGTTTGAAACAGCGCCATTCACAACTGTCGAAAATTTAGTATAAGGCTTATGAAATTTGCTTCATAAAAGCCCAGAAACCCTAGGGATTTTTGGGCTCATATTCCTTCGACAGCTCGAAGTACACCCGTAGGCAACGTTTAAATAATTCTAAAAAATTGTCGCAATTATCCCTTGGATTAGCAAGCCTCTTTACCTATTTTGGAGAGTTATGCGGTCATGTTTTTCCTTGGCTAGCTATACCTACTAGGTAAGGTTTCAAATGCGCCGGATTTCAATACTCATAACAACAATCGCTTTAGTTCTGTCAGGCATTGGGTTAAGTCCAGCAAATGCAGTTGGTACCTACGACGCGGGCACAGGTAGTGGAACCGTTGAATGTACTACTGGTTACTTCACAATCGCGTCAAACGTTGTAACTGGTAATACAAGTTGTACTGGAGACGCAGTTATTCCATCCGGAGTAACCTCGATCCGCAACAGTGCGTTTAATGCAGCAACTTCGCTTCAAACTGTGACATTTGCTGGCACGAGCTCTCTTCAAATCATTGACAATGGTGCGTTCTATGGAGCAACCTCACTTGTTGCAATCACCATCCCTGCAGGTGTAACGACCATTGGCGTAAGCGCTTTTAATCGAGCAACTTCCCTGAAAACTGTGACATTTGCTGGTACAAGCACTCCGGTCACCCTCCTAGATGGTGCGTTTTATGGGACGAGTTCACTAGACAGCGTTTACTTCTTTAGCGACGCTGCACCAACGGTTCTTGGTTCCGTTGGATTCTATGGGGTGGCTGCCGGCGCGAAGGCATATATAAAGAGAACCGCAACTGGTTTTGGAGTCGTTGGCGGTGATTGGAACGGCCTTACAACGGAAGTTGGCGTTTATACAGCGACTTACGACTCCAAAAGCGGTTCGGCTGTAACACCCAATTCATTTATCTCGGGCGGTGCAATCACCGCAGCACCAAGTCGACCAACGCTATCTGGATATACATTTGCTGGATGGTCAGATTCTGACGGGGGAACGCCAATCACTTTCCCGTTTACGCCAAGTACCGCAAGTGACCTCACCCTTTATGCCAAGTGGATTGCATCATATTCAGAAGGCACAGGATCGGGCGGCATTAGTTGTAGCACTGATGGGTACTTCTTGATCACAGGAAATGTAGTAGCAGAATTAAATTCAACTTGCGCAGGTGAAGCAGTTATTCCATCCGGAGTCACTTCTATCGGAGTCAACGCTTTTTATAGCAATGTTCTGATAACCTCAGTCACAATTCCAAATAGTGTCACGTCTGTAGATGTTCGCGGATTTAGTGATTGTCTCAATTTGGTATCGGTAACTTTTGAATCAGGCAGTAAACTCACAACTATTTTGGCCAGTGCTTTCAATAGCACCTACAGTCTTGCCAGCATAGAAATTCCATACGGAGTTACTAGTATTGGCATCGCTGCATTTGAATGGGCGGGGAGCTTGACAAATGTTACCTTCTTAGGAAATGCCCCAACAGTAGAAACTCGAGCTTTCGCAAACATCGGCGCAAGCCCAGCCGCTCACGTCTCATTCACTGCGACTGGATTTACTTTGACGGATGACAAGTGGAATGGCTTCACGGTTGCACGCGAATTTGAAGACCAGAAAATAACCGCGGACAGAGTCGCACATACTATCTACGTTCGTACGTCATATGCCGCAAAGTCAATCGCAACTGCAGTAAGTGTCACACGTACATCAAAAGCAAAAGTGTCTTTAAAAGTTGCCTCAAGTTCTAAAAAGATTTGCAAGGTTTCAAAAGGAAAACTCAAGACGCTAAAATCTGGAAGCTGTAAAGTTACAATAAAAATCCAAGAACCAAAGAAAAAAGGGAAGCTTCCTAAATCAAAGTCTTACAAACACACCTTTTTAGTTATGGACATTAAGTAGGTTTTTGAACCACACCATTCAAGTTTCGGATTACTATTTAGTAATTGAGGAAGTGGTTTAACAAGCCAATCTTTTCAGCTGAGTAAAGCATCTCATTTACCTATTGGAGGAATCGTAAATTTATGAAATTACTTTTGCTGTATGGAACCAAAGTAATACCTATGGTTCGGAAAATTCCCAGCGACTCAAAAGCAACTGCTTAAAAGTGGGCTAACAAAATTCCAGAGTCAGACTCAGTCCGGTCACCTTTTTAATGGCAATGAGCAACGCCTCGTAAGTGCTACTTGAGACTGTGCTTTTCAAATCATGGCCATCTTGGAACTTGGAAGCATCAGAGAAATCTAAAGTTAAAACTTGATTTTCCAGTTTCGCTAATCGCGCATCAAAAAATGCCAGCCAAGCAATTCGATTTGTTGCTTCGAGTTCATCTAGAACATCATTCCAGACACCTTTTAACTCAAGTAGTTCCATTACTCAACTGGGGCGTGTTCGCCCAAATCTTCAAAACCACATTCTCGATGTGAGCCATCACAAAATGGTTTGTCTTTTGAGTGCCCACATCGACAAAGTGAGTATGTGTCTTTGTCGGTAATGACGTTGCCATCTGCGCCGATAAGAGTTGCGCCCTTAACTCGCAACGAACCATTTGGTCGGATTGTGATACTAGGAGTTTCTTCAGACATTGGATTCTTCTTTCCCTCTACTTAGTAATGACTTTAAAGCCACTTGGGTGGTTTGCCTAGCGCGGTACCGTCAGAGGTAGTCAATTTTCCAACCGGTTCTCGTCCCATCAGCCAAGCAGCTAAATCTTGCGGAGATCCAAAGATGTCCATCATTGCGTTTTGATCGCCAGTCCAGGTGTGGTCACCAGCAATTAAAAGACGGAAGCTAACAGGTTCCTTGCGCTTGCCATTACTCACACTTTTGAGTGTTTTGATGGAAAAGGGGAAGGTCCAATCTTCTGATGTGTAATCAAGGCCTAAGTCCACTAAGTGAACTAACAGCTCACGTTCCCGCAGTGTCGTAATCTCATGAGGATGGACGTGAGATCCGTTACCCAAGACAACTTCTTCGGCCAATAACGGCCCAGCCACCATTTTTTCTAAATTGGCAGCCAAGACTTTCGTTTGCTCCAAGAAGTCAGCCACGATTGCCTGGCCATCACGCGCAGCATCATTTTCAATGTCAATTGCGCGCTGTTCAACTGAAACATACATATCTTTTTGCACGCCAGTTAGTGCCCACTCGACCAAGTTGTTTAGCCCGCGCGCATTATTTGCCAAATGTGATAGCACGTGACCCCGAGACCAATCAGGAAGTAATGATTCAGCAGCAACTTCGTCACTGCTTAGGCCACTTACAAATTTGGCCACTAAGGCTTCGGCGTCGGCAACTTCGGTCAGTGAGGTGATCATGTTGTAACCGTACGCTATTAACGCGCTAGTTAACGTCGGCTTGCATGGCCTCTGGTTCATTGATTGCAACTTTGCGGCGATTGCGTCGCCCAATGGCCCAAAAGGCAGTTGCCTTCAAGATTATGACTGCCAAAATCGCCAACTGCACTAGATAGTAAGGGCGACCTTGGTCGCCAACCCAACCAGCTGGACGATATTCATCACTAAACCAAATATCACCAAATCCAGGAGCAAGAATTTGGATTAGCGCAACTGCCACTACCACCGTCAACCAAATAGAAACTGTGCGATGTGCTGGCACTTGGTATGGACGATGGGCATCTGGGAATTTGTTTCGTAGCAACCAGAATGCTGGGAAAAGGAATAAGTAAGTAACTAGGGACATCGCAATTGCGAATGAAATCATGAGACCAAAATATTTGGCAGTATCGCCATCAACAAAACGGTAGCCAACGATCAAAATAATGGTGGCGATAAATCCTGTGATGTTGTTAATGCGAACTGGCGTTCCATATCTAGGATTCGTGTGACCAAGCCAGCGAGGACCAGCGCCATCAAAACAACTCATCGCTAGTGTGCGATTCGTAGACATCAGCCATGAAGCCCCGGATGCAAAAACTGCCAAGATGATAAGTACAGCAGCAAATGATCCGAGATAAACACCCGCGCCACTAAGGGTTACCGTGCCGTCTTCGGCGATACTTCCGCCATACACGGTAAATGCTGACTTCAATGCATCTACGAATCCAGTCAAACCAGTTACTTGATTGATAGGTAGGACAAGTAACACAGCCATAATAGGAAAGCCATAGAGAAGTATTGCTAGCGCTGACGTTCGAAATGCTGCGTAAGGGAGATCGCGCTTGGCATGAGTCATCTCGTCACTTGCTGCGCTGACGTTTTCTAAACCTAAAAAGGCAAACATGATTATGCCTATTGATGCAAGAAAGCCTTCAAAACTCAAACCAAAGTCTGAAAACGCGACACCGCGTAAACCATTTGCAATCCCAAAAACAACAACTGTGACAGTAAAGAACGGAATTACAATTAGCCGAGCTAGGGCTCCAAGGGTGGGCACCCACTTACCTACTCGAAACGAAAGATTCGCAGCGATAATCCCAATCCAGATAAATGCCAATGCAAATCGGTAAAACGAAAACTCCGACATACGCGAACCAGACATAAAGAACGTTTCAGAGGTTGCCACTGCAACTAAGGTAAGGACGCCGCCAAACCAAATCGGGCTTTTAAACCAACTTATTGCGGCACTGATCGAACCGGCAAACCTGCCAAATGCCAATCTCGTCCACATATAAGGACCGCCCTGGTAGGTGAATGTTGAACTCAATTCCGCGATCACCATAGCTGCCGGAATTAGGAAAACGATGGCAAGTACGGCCATCCATGAAATTGCCTCAGGGCCACCTGCAGCTACTACGCCAATAGTGTCTAGCCCAATTACGGAACATGCCGAAAAGAACAAGACCTCCTTGCGACCAAAACTTTTGCGCAACGCAGACTTCTCGATGCTGTAATCAGCAGTTAAGTCAAGTGGATTTGCCATTTGCTTTGTTGGTTGAACCGGCGCGCTTGAACTATTTTCAAAATCTTCATTTCCCATAGGAAAAACTTAACGGGTGCGAAGTTTAGGTAACGCAGTAACCCAAGGATTGGTTATTTAGACCTGTAGTAACCCTGTATTTAAGGAGCTATAGCAACTAAGCAGTTTCTTCATCAGATCCAGAAACCAATCCCAATTGCGTTTCATGCGTTGCGTATTTGGATTCACGAACATCGACTTCAAGTTTTTCAGTTACCGGTAATTCATCGCTGAACTTACCTAGCTCCTCAACTGCTTTAGCTTTTGGCATTACCGAGCGATCAAATGATCCAACGGCATTGTTATAAGTGTCCATCGAACGCTTTAAGTTATCGCCGACTTTGCTGAAGTGATTTATAAAAGTAATCAACCGGCCGTAAAGATCACCAGATTCCTTAATCATTTCCTGTGCATTGCGCACTTGGGTATCTTCTTGCCACAACATTGCAATTGTGTTCAAAGCGATCACCAAGGAAGTTGGCGAAGTCAACACAACTTTTGCAGCAGCGGCATCTTCGATCAAGTTTGGGTAAACCTCAAACGCAGCTGCCAGTGATGATTCCGTCGGAATGAACATGATGACGTAGTTAAGAGATTCCTTATCATCCACATAGTTTCGACTTGCTAAAGATTTAATGTGACCCTTGAGCGCAGTAGCGTGCGCTTCGAATAAAGTTTTGCGACGATCCGGATCAACTTCGTTGATTGCATCAAGATAGGAATTCATTGGCGCTTTACTATCAACATAAAGCACACGGTTGTTTGGCAAGTGAATTGTTACGTCTGGGCGACCAGAACCTTCGCCAACTTGTTGGCGCTGTTCATCAAAGGAAACATGTTCGGACATTCCGATCATTTCAATAATGCGTCGTAACTGAAGTTCGCCCCATCGACCACGCGCATCATTGCGTCGCAGTGCACTTGAAAGATTTGTCGTTTCAGTTCGGAGTGAATCTAATAAGCCAGTGGTGTTAGTTACTTGTTGATCAAGGCGAGCGTATGCATCAGCGCGCTTAGTTTCTAGGTCGCCAACTTTTGCATCTAAAGCCTTCAAACTTTCGCCAAGCGGTTTGATAATTTCTTGAATCGAAGCCGAAGCCGCGCGAGTTTGCTCGGCAATCGAAGCATTGGTAGTTTGCAAACGTTGCTCTGTCGAAGTTTCTAACATCTGCGCAGCAGACATATATTGTTCGCGCGCTGCATCAGCAACCTGTTGACGAATGTCTTGACTAGACAAGCCGCCTTGGTTTTTCATGGCTCGACTAACTACGAGCCCAACGATGCCTGCGGTAGTAAGCGCAGTTAGTAACACAATGACAATTAATGAAGTTACGTCCATGGAGTAAGTCTCCCATTGGGCAGTGACAAAACGTTGAAAACCGCCGTGACGATTAGGTTTTAAGCCATTTCTCGCCTACCGTTAGAACATTCCCCAAAGAAGGTTTTAATGTCCACTCCATCAAGTCCTAAGAAAAAGCCGCGCGCCCGAAAGCTCGAACGAGATCGCGCTCGCGAGACTGAATCCAAGCCAAAAGCCGGTTCACCTCGCCATGCTGCGGCAAAAGAAACTGCCGCCAAGAAGCGTGCCAAGCCAAAGTCCAAGGTGGCAAAGGCTGAATCCCGCGCGCCGCGCGAACCTCGTGACCCAGATGCCCGAAGTAAGGCTGAATCACCTCGCGGCCAAGCCCGTGGCAGCAAGCGAAGTAATGATGTGTGGAACCCATCCGGCAAACCCCAACGTAAGGGTGGCGAAAAGCCATCAGGCACTCGTGGATCCCGCGATAGGTATGAAGAAGATCGTCCAACCCGTGCTCCACGTAAGTACAACGATGATGCACCAGCACGCCCACCGCGCGCACGTCGCGATGACACAGCACCAAGCCGCGCACCACGCACTTATAAAGATGCAGCACCAAGCCGCGCACGCCGTGATGATGTAGCACCAGCACGTGCTCCACGTAAGTACAACGATGATGCACCAGTTCGCGCACCTCGCAAATACAACGACGACGCTCCGGTTCGCGCACCACGCGCTCGACGCGATGACTCAGCACCAACCCGTGCACCTCGCACATATCGTGACGAAGCACCAGCGCGTGCTCCTCGCACAAAGCGCGAAGAAATTTATGCACCAAAATCTCGCTTGCCGCGTGAAAAAGCTTCAACTGAAAAAGTTTCCAGTAAGAGTGCAATGTCAGATGACACCGCGGAAGTTGCTTTAGACACTGCGTCTAGCAGCTGGGCTGAACTTGGTGTATCTACTGAATTGTTAAGCACTTTGAAGCGTCAAGGAATTGAAACGCCGTTTCCAATCCAAGCCAAAACATTGCCTGATGCAATTAGCGGTCGAGACGTTTTAGGTCGCGGTCAAACTGGTTCAGGAAAAACTTTGGCATTTGGTCTTGCAATGGTTACTCGCTTGGCACATCGCAAAGCAACTGCAAAGCATCCACTTGGAATTGTTCTAGTCCCGACTCGTGAACTTGCGATGCAGGTGACTGATGCATTGATGCCTTACGCCCAAGCCGTTGAACTAGACATTCGGTTAATTGCCGGTGGCATGCCTTACGCAAAACAAATCGATGCATTAAAGCGCGGCGTACCGATCGTAGTTGCAACACCTGGTCGACTAAACGATTTAGTTGAGCAAGGACACATCAACTTAAGCAAGATCGAAATTACAATCCTGGATGAAGCCGACCAAATGTGTGACATGGGCTTCATGCCACAAATCGTCGAAGTGCTGGACATGACCAAGCCAAACTCCCAGCGACTTTTGTTCAGTGCGACGTTGGACAAAGACGTAGACAAGATCGTTCGTAAGTATTTGCACGATCCAGTTGAGCACGCAACGAACTCAGGTAAAGCATCAGTCAAGACTATGACTCACTACTTATTCATTACTTATAGCGAAGACAAGCCGACCATCTTGGCCGAGATTGGTTCGCGAAAAGGTAAGACCATGTTCTTTGCGCGAACCCAAGCAGGCGTAGATCGCATCGCTAAGGATTTGGCGAACAAGGGTGTGCCCGCTGGCGCATTGCATGGTGGCAAAACTCAAGCAGTCAGAACCCGTACTTTGAATGCCTTCAAAGAAGGCCTGACAAATGTTCTAGTAGCAACTGACGTTGCCGCTCGCGGTATTCACGTCGACGGTGTCAGCTTGGTGGTTCACATCGATCCACCTAATGATCACAAGGATTATTTGCACCGCGCCGGACGAACTGCCCGTGCAGGGGAAACCGGCAAAGTTGTAACTATGATCGGACCACGTCAACAAAAAGCTGTAACTGCAATGACAAGTCGGGCCGGGGTAGACCCTGAAGTTGTAAAGGTTAAGCCAATGTCTAAGGAATTGGTGACAATAACTGGAGCAAAAGAACCAACAGGCATTGCTTGGAAACCACCAGCAGAAGCGCCAGCTCGAGGTCGACGTCCAGGTGGACCAAGTCGATCTGGTGGTGGCCGGCCACAAAGTCGCTCCGGTGGATCCCGTGGTGGCAGTCGATCCCGCTAAACCCCGCATTTTCCGACAAATCGGGTTTTCAACTAAGCGGTTTGGCCCCTATTCTTTACCTACGGGGAAATGAGGAATGTAAATGAGTGACAGCAAAGGCCTAGGCAGATTTTTTAAGGGCGACGAATCCGGTGATATCGGTTCCGCTAGTGCGCGCGACTTCGCGGATGCCGAAAAGACAATTGGTGCATTGCAGAGTCGTATTGCTGAATTGGAAGGCGCAGCTGGTCGTCCGAGTTTCATTGACATGGATGAAGACGCACTAACTCAAATCGCAGCAGAAGATGCTGCAGTAATTATTCGTGCAGCTCGCATGCGTGCTGGCAAACTAATCGAGCAAGCCACCGAAACTTTGCAACAAGCCGAGTCTGAGCGGGAACAAATCCGCGCCAGCTGTGAACTTGATGCGCGGCAAACACGCGAAGCTGCAAATGTTGATGCTCGCAAACTTCGTGCAGAAGCGACGGCCACATTAGAAACAGCCCGAGATCAAGCATCTCAACTACTTGAAGCCACTCAGAATGATGCCGATTCGCAAGCAGCCGAAAATCAAAAAGTGATTGCCAAGTTACTTGATGATGCAACCAAGCGCGCAAGTGAAGTTGCCGTAGAAGCGGAACAACTAAAAGCCCGTGTTGAAAAAGAAACTGATGCATTGCGTGCAACAACCGAAAATGAAATTTCAAAACTTAATGCCTCTGCCACCAAAGCTTCCAATGATCAGATAACAGCGGCGCAAAATGAAGCCAAGCGCTTGCAAACCGAAGCTACAAATGCTGTGCAATCAATGCTCGAAAAAGCAACGGGAGACGCTCGCGCACTTGGCGAGGATGCTAGCAAGAATCACAACGCAACGATTTCTGACGCGCAAGCCAAATTGCAGCAAGCTGAAAAGCAAGCTGAGCAGATAATTTCGCAAGCACAGGCTAAGGCTGATGAAATCGGTCGAGCTACTGCGGCGAAATCGAAGGCAGCTGCTGCTAAATCAAAGGCAGACGCCGCAGCACTTCGCGACGCAGCAATTGTGTACCGCGATAATGTACTGGCCTCATTAGATGTAAACCGTGCAATTTTTGACGACATTAAGAAGCGAATTGCAGACTTGCGCACACTTTGGTTCGACCAAGCACATTTACATCTAAAAGATTCAGAAGAAGCAGTTAGTGACTTAATGACTCGTATGGCAGATAGTCGCGCAACCATTTATGGCACCGTGACTGAATTCCCGGCGGAAAGCATAACTGGCGAGAATTCTGACGATAACTAATTACTGGACGCGTTTCAGTAACTTGCTCAGTTAGTCTGGAATTATGTTGACTGCTTTGTCACGACGCCAGATCACGCAAGCCTTAATTGTCGGTTTACTCGCTGGAGTATTAGCTGGCATGTTTGGCGTTGGCGGCGGATTCCTAATGGTCCCGCTATATGTATTGTGGATCGGATTAGATCAACGTAAATCTCATGCCACATCGCTAGCTGCAGTTGTGCCTATTGCGATCGCAGGTGCCATCGGATATGCCACAAGTGGAAATGTTGCTTGGGATGCCGCTTTTGCGTTGCTACTTGGTTCAGTATTTGGCGCGCTCTACGGCGTCAAACTCTTGGGCCAGGTATCCCTTAAGTTCTTACAAATTGGTTTTGCGACCTTGCTGTATTTATCAGCGATGCGATTGATCTGGTCCTCAAATCCACATCTACTCCTTGAAGGCTGGCCCAGCATAATTTTGCTGGTAGCCGTTGGATTTTTCGCTGGCGTAATGTCAGGGCTTTTTGGCGTAGGCGGCGGCATCGTTATGGTGCCAGCCTTGATCATTGCGGCCGGCCTGGATTCGATCGCGGCTCGCGGCACCAGCCTGGCCGTAATTATTGGATCGGCGATCTCTGGGACTTGGGCTAATTTGCGTAAGGGCAATGTCGAGGTCCCTTATGCCGTGCTTTCGGGGTTAGCGGGTGTGCCATTCACCTTTTTTGGGGTCTGGCTCAGCCATCAAATTCCGCAACGAATCACCGTAATTCTGTTCTCCTTTATATTGGTCGCGATAGCCACCCAGCAGGTCCAGAAAGTAAGGCGCGGGTCTGCAGAACATTAGCACTGCCTCTAGGCTCATACCTAACAGATTTAAGGCGGAATTGCTGATGTTGGTATTTATCCCAGCCGAAACCAGGGCGGGCGAACTTCGTGTTGGCTTGACCCCTGAAGGCGCCCAAAAGCTCATCAAACTTGGGCTTTCAGTAACTGTGCAAGAAGGTGCTGGCGAAGCATCTGGTTATCACAATGACGAGTACAAGGCCGTGGGCGCAGATGTTGCCGCCGGCTCAGGAACCTTAAGTTCAGCAGATGTAGTGGCAACCGTGAGACCACTTGCTAACGAACAAATTTCGCAATTGAAGTCCAGCGCAATCACAATTTCATTTTTGTCACCCGCCAATGATGCCCAAACAATTAAGGCGTTAGCTGACCAAAAAGTCACTGCGCTTTCATTCGATGTATTACCTAGAATTTCTCGGGCGCAATCAATGGATGCACTAACTTCACAAGCGCTGTGTGCGGGATATCGCACAGTACTTATTGCAGCTGAACGCGCACCAAAATTTTTCCCAATGTTAATGACTGCTGCCGGCACCATTCCACCTGCAAAAGTGTTAGTTCTTGGCGCTGGTGTTGCTGGATTGCAAGCAATGGCAACCGCAAAGCGTCTTGGCGCGATTGTTAGCGCATACGATGTTCGGGCCTCGAGCGCGGACGAAGTTAAATCAATGGGCGCAACTTTCTTGGACTTAGGACTTGACGAAGTTGAAGGCGCTGGTGGTTACGCACGCGAAATGACACCAGAGCGTGCGAAGGCTCAACAAGATGCGCTGAAGAAATTTATTTCTGAATCCGATGTTGTGATTACAACTGCAGCTGTACCTGGTCGAAAAGCACCAACACTAATCACCAGCGACATGATGAACGCCATGAAGCCTGGCGCAATCATTGTTGACTTAGCTGCTGAATCTGGTGGCAACGTCGAAGGCAGTGTTGCTGGCCAGGATGTGAAACTTAATGTTCCAGGTGGATCGATCACACTAATTGGCTGCAAAGATTTAGCAAGTCAGTTAGCCGTTCACGCCAGCAAGCTTTACGCGCAAAACGTGGTGTCATTGCTGACATTAATGACAGCCGAAGGTGTTGTAACACCTGATTATTCTGATGAAGTTGTGCAAGGTTCTGCCGTGGTATTTAACGGCGAAGTTAAGAACGCAATGTCTCGCGAGGCTTTAAATTTACCTGCACTAGCAACCGGAGAGAGTGAATAGTCATGGATGCAATTTCACTACTAACGATCTTTGTACTCAGCATCTTTGTTGGCATCGAAGTCGTTTCAAAGGTTTCAGCGATTCTGCATACGCCGTTAATGTCCGGTGCAAACGCTATCCACGGTGTGGTCTTGGTTGGTGCAATCTTGGTTACCGGCAAAGCCGAAGACAACATACAGCTTTATTTAGGCCTAACTGCCATAGTTTTAGCGGCAATCAACATGGTTGGCGGCTTTGTGGTTACCGACCGAATGTTGGAAATGTTTAAACCCAAAAAGGTTGAAAAGGAAGAGGTGTCCAAATGACACCGACTTGGGTGCGCCTTGCTGAATTAGCAGCTGCAATTTTATTCATCCTTGCGCTTAAGGGATTGTCTTCACCGAAGACAGCCCGTCGCGGAAATTTACTTGGCGCAGCCGGCGCAGCCATTGCAACTGCAGTTGCATTCTTTTATGGTCAAGAGTTTTATGGCGGACCAGTCCAACACTTACCTGAAATTTTGACTGCAATTGCAATCGGTTCAATTATTGGTTGGATTGCTGCACGTCGCGTCCAAATGACTCAGATGCCTCAAATGGTTGCGTTATTCAATGGCGTTGGCGGCGGCGCCGCTGCTGTGATTTCCGTTATTGAGTTCTTGTCGGTGCACGAGGAAAGTGTTGCAATGCTGACGGCAACAATTTTCACAGTTGTCGTTGGTTCGGTGTCTTTCACTGGCTCACTATTAACTTTCGCAAAGCTTCAGGAGTTAATGACTTCGCGTCCAGTTGTGATTCCACTTGGTCGCTTCATCACAATTGGTGTTGCCGTTGGAACGGTAGTAACAGCGATTGCGCTGATTTTAAGTCCAGTCAACTCATTACTTTGGTTACTACTTGGACTGTCGTTACTTCTAGGAATTTTGCTAGTGCTTCCGGTAGGAGGCGCTGACGTACCAATCGTTATTTCGCTGCTCAATGCATTCACTGGTTTATCAGTTGCCGCTTCGGGTTACGTACTTGGCAACGTGCTCCTGATCGTTGCTGGCACACTTGTTGGTGCATCCGGAACTTTGCTAACCCGCATGATGGCTCAAGCAATGGGACGACCACTTACAAATACTTTGTTCGGCGCCTTTAAGGCAAAAGCAGTAACTACGACTGCCTCGGCCGAAGATCGTCCGGTTAAATCCGCATCACCAGAAGATGTTGCGATCATGCTGGCTTACGCACGCAAGGTGATTATTGTTCCCGGTTACGGTCTGGCCGTTGCCCAAGCCCAAAACACAATTCGCGAGCTTGTTGAATTGCTGGTGGCAAAGGGGATCGAAGTGGATTACGCAATTCACCCAGTTGCCGGTCGCATGCCAGGACATATGAATGTGTTGCTTGCAGAGGCAAATGTTCCTTACGATCAACTCAAGGAAATGGACGAAATCAATCCAGAGTTCCCGGCTACCGATGTCGCCTTAGTAGTCGGCGCCAATGACGTGGTTAACCCAGCTGCCCGCGATGACAAGAGTGCGCCTATCTATGGCATGCCAATTTTGAACGTAGATCAGGCCCAACAAGTGGTATTCCTAAAGCGTTCGATGCGTCCAGGTTTTGCTGGCATCGAGAACGAAGTGCTCTTTGACCCAAAGACTTCCTTACTATTCGGGGATGCCAAGGATTCGTTGACCAAGGTCGTTAGTTCTCTGAAAACCCTGTAGCTAGTGCCATTTACTTGCATCGTAAAAAATGCGGGGAATACCCAGTTTTATCTGGAGTAACTCAATTACTTACGGCAGTCTTAGACCAGTGATCGATCATCGGGGGATGATCTCACCACGGGGTTACGGTGTATTTTCATGTCCGCAAGAATTGTTTTGGTTGTTGAAGGTGACGCATTGCTGCGCGAGCTTATTGCCACTGCCCTTGAAATCCGTGGGTATACCGCACAGACTGCGGGAGATATAACCGAAGCCAAGCGAATCTATCGTAGCGTTGATCCAGATGGTGTGATTCTTGAAATCGACCTAGGGCCGGGTCAATCGGGTATCGACTTCGCACAAATGGTAAGAAAAGAAAATCCGGCTGCCGGAATTGTATTTCTAACTCAGCTACCAGATTCACGGTTTGCTCCAACTGATGAGAATAAAATGCCAACAGGCATCGCTTACCTTAGAAAATCTGCATTAGCAGATTTGAACGTGTTATACGACGCGCTGGATGTCTCAATGCGTGGCCAGGTGACAAAACATCACCGTCATGACCAAGATGCTGAGCGACCATTTGCAAAATTAACTACTAAGCAAATCGAAGTACTGCGGCTTATGTCCCAAGGTAAGTCAAACGCACAAATTGCAACGGCACGCGGGACTTCACTAAAAGCGACGGAAGATGCCATTCGTCGCGCGTGTGCAGCAATTGGAATTGACGGATCAGCCGAAGGAAATACCCGCACAAGGGCAGTTGCCAAATACATAAGTGTGGTTGGACTGCAATCGGATAAGTTGGAATATCAAGAGCTACTGAACCAATAAGTGCGACAAGTGACTAATTAATGCCTTCGAAGTAGAAGAAAACATCTCCGATACCTTCTTGAAATACATGAATCTGACATCGGCGAGCAATTCTCGATTTCTTGTGGCTTTATTTAACCAGTAATCTTGATCTCGGTATCGTGTCCGAGCGGCCGAAGGTGCAACTCTCGAAAAGTTGTGTGCGTGCAAACGCACCGTGGGTTCAAATCCCACCGATACCGCCACGCAAAAACTGCCCATGTTCGGGCAGTTTTTTGCGTGAAGGGTAAATCAGCTGGCGGGATTTGGGAGGAGCTTGCGCAGCAAGCGACGGCTCCCACCGAAAGTTATCGATGGTTCTTAAAAAACTCGCTCAAAATTGCGCCACACTCATCGGCTAAAACTCCGGAAACTACCTCAGGACGATGTGGTAATCGGCGATCCCGAACCACATCCCATAGCGATCCGACTGCGCCAGCTTTCTCGTCGAAAGCACCAAAAACAATTCGAGCAACTCTGGCTTGAACTGCAGCTCCGGCACACATCGTGCACGGCTCCAGTGTCACAACCAAAGTGTGATCATCTAGTCGCCATGAGTTGTTAGCAATCGCAGCTTCGCGCATTGCGACAATCTCCGCATGACTCATTGGATCGTGATCAAGTTCGCGATTGTTATAACCCTGACCGACAATCTCCCCAGCGGGACTCAACACAACAGCACCAACTGGAACGTCACCCTGTTGCGAAGCCTTTGCAGCGAGTTCTAGTGCATTTCGCATTGCTTCAATAAACACGGGGTTTGACATGCCATGATTGTTTCACGTTTAGCCTGAAGTTTTCATACCCAGAAATCGTTGCTATTCTTTAACTAGGTCAAGAGTGATAGCACTAAGTCCCGGCTAGCTATCCGACAACCCTTGCAGACCGCGATGGGGTGCCCCCGGATGAGGACCTGGCCGTGCAAACGGCAAGCGCGGGTCCATAACAGGGCCCAACATGGGTGAACAACCGTTGACCCATGACACCCGAAGTATCAAGGAGACAAGCGTGAATAACGCATCAACACGTCGATTTGGCATTGCATTAGTTGCAGCATCAGCGCTGCTACTAACTGCTTGCTCATCGTCATCAGACACCGCAGCATCCGCAGCACCAACTGCAGCCGAAACAGCTGCCAGTGCATGTGCACCAGATAGCTTGGCAACACTAACAACAGGAAAGCTTGTTATTGCAACTGGCGAACCTGCTTACTACCCATGGGTTATCGATGATGCCCCAGAATCAGGCGCAGGCTTTGAAGCAGCAGTTGCATACGCAGTTGCTACTCAACTTGGTTACGCAGCTGAAGACGTATCTTGGGTTCGCACCACATTTGATGGCGCGATCACACCAGGTGCAAAGGAATTCGATTTCAACTTGCAGCAGTTCTCGATCACTGAAGAACGCAAAGCAGCTGTTGATTTCTCTAGTCCTTACTACTCAGCACCGCAGGCAATCGTTTCCTACGCTGGCAGCCCAATCGAAGGTAAAACAACCATCGAGGAACTTAAGGGTGCAAAGCTAGGCGCTGGTGTTGGAACAACATCACTAGATGCAATTTCAACTGTGTTCGGTTCCGAACCACAGGCATTCAATGACAACGCTGCTGCAGTAGCTGCGCTTAAGAATGGTCAGATCGACGGTATCGTCGTTGACCTTCCAACAGCCTTCTACTTATCCGGTGTTGAAGTTGATGGCGGAATCATTGTTGGCCAGTTGCCATCAACAGGTGACGGCGACAACTTCGGTTTACTACTTACTAAGGACAGCCCAATCACATTCTGTGTTTCACAGGCAGTGGATGCTATCCGCACCAGTGGCGAACTTGATGAAATCACTGCAAAGTGGCTTTCAACTGAAGCGGGAGCACCAGTTCTTAAATAGTTCTGGTTTAGTTAGATCATGAGTAACGACAGCCCGGTCCGAGGTAACTCGGGCCGGGCTTTGTCGTGGTCTCCAAGTGATCGAGAACTACAAAGACAAGCTTCGCGTAAGGCAATTGGTCGCAAGAAAGCCTTAGTCGCAACTATTTCCTCGGTATTAGTAATCGGCGCGCTAATCGCGTTGATCGTAACTTCGCCAGGCTGGCAAGTAGTAAAAGAAACTTTCTTTGATTGGTCCTATGGCGGTGAAGTCTTAGGCGCCGTCGCTAAAGGCTTAGTCGTAAACATAAAGCTGACAATTATTGCCTCAATCCTGATCAGCATTTTTGCCATGACGTTGGCATTGCTTCGCACTTCGCGCTCGGCCGCGCTTACCCCGTTTCGAATCCTGGCCACTGCTTATGTAGATGTCTTTCGCGGAGTTCCGCTATTGCTCGTTATTTTGCTCGTGGGCTTTGGCGTGCCAGCGCTGCGAATTGATGGCCTAACTAATAGCGTTTTGATCCTTGGCACGACAGCAGTTGTACTGACTTATTCGGCTTACGTGGCTGAGGTATTGCGCAGTGGCATCTTGTCGATCCATCCAAGTCAGCGCGCTGCGGCTCGATCATTAGGCCTGACTTCATCGCAAACTATGCGTCATGTTGTTTTGCCACAAGCGGTAAAGCGCGTTGTGCCACCACTGCTTAATGATCTGGTTGCGCTAATCAAAGACACTGGTTTAGTTTCGATTTTGGGAGTGACCGACGCCGTGCGTGCTGCGCAAATTGCCAGCTCTCGCACATTTAACTACACGCCGTATGTCACTGCCGCAATTTTATTTTTACTCATCACAATTCCGTTGACTCGATACACCGATCGTGTGCTAGCACGTTCAATTAAGCGACAGAATGCGCAGGGCGCAGCATGAACGTATTAGAAGTTAAAAATCTACGAAAGAGCTTCGAAGAGAACTTAGTACTTGATGATTTATCGCTAACAGTTCCAGATCACACTGCAACGGTTTTGATTGGTGCCTCAGGTTCAGGCAAATCTACTTTGCTTCGATGCATAAATTTATTAGACACAATTGATGACGGCTCAATATTTTTAGATGGCAAAGAAATTTCGGATCCCGGAATTGATGTCGACGAAGTTCGGAAAAACTTAGGAATGGTTTTTCAATCATTTAATTTATTTCCTCATATGAGTGTTTTGGACAACATCATGTTGGCGCCAGTTCGGGTGCATAAAATGTCTAAAGAACAAGCGCGTGAAGAAGCTATGACTTTGTTACGTCGATTTGATTTAGCTGATAAAGCTGATCAGTATCCTGATCGCTTAAGTGGCGGACAGCAACAACGTGTCGCGATCATTCGTTCTATCGCAGTTAAGCCGCGTTTGTTATTACTAGATGAAGTTACATCTGCGCTTGACCCAGTTTTAGTTAATGAAGTTTTGTCGATCGTGCGGGACTTGAAGGCCGATGGCATGGCAATGGTGCTAGCAACTCATGAAATGGGATTTGCCACGCAAGTAGCCGATGAAGTTTGCTTCTTGAAAGATGGAAATATCGTTGAGCGTGGACCCGCGTCGCAAGTTATCTCTGCACCACAGCAACCTGAAACTAAAGATTTCCTTCGCCGAGTTCACGAAGCTGGGCGACTTTAAGAACCTGGGTGATCAATCACGCGCGCATGTAGTGAAGTGCGACCTTGTAGCGCAGCTCGCACTGCTCGGTGCAAACCGTCCTCTAAATACAGTTGCCCATTCCAGCGAACAACGTGGGCGAAAAGGTCACCAAAGAATGTGGAGTCGGTCGCAAGTAAGGCAGTGAGCTCCAGAGTGCTTCTAATTGTGGACAGTTCAGATAGCTTGATTTGCCGAGGCGCCAAAGCACCCCATTCCTCGCTGGCAATGGTCAGTTCCGGATACGGCCGTTCATTTAACACCGACTTAAAGATCACACTTAAACAATAGGGAAAACCCCGCCAAGACTGGGTATTTAGCGAATTAGGTATGTCGCTTCTAGCGAACAGCACCTGCGGATTGGTCCATGAGTTTAGCGGTCAGGGCCATTGGGTAGTACCGTAAAGATTCAAACAATTACGCGATTTTAAAGGGCGTTGGTCTCCAGAGTATGAAAATTAAGTCACTTTTCCGATCACCACTAACGTGGATCGTACTTGCCGTAATGGCGTTGCTAATTGGCACCAACACGATTAGCGGAAGTAGCGCCGCCTCGAAAGTAGACACCTGGAAGATTGTTGACGACATCCAGCAAGGCCGCGCTAAATCAGTAACTTTGGTCGATAATGATCAGCTAATAAACATCACGTTAACTGATGACACAAAGGAAACTGCTAACTACATTGCAGGCCAAGGCACTGATCTAATTGACTTATTAAAGTCAGAAAAAGCCAAAGGAAATCTGCCAGACGGATATAACGTCGTAGTTCCAAAGCAATCATTCATTGTTAGCCTGCTCGCCTCAGTTCTGCCAATCATATTGATTCTTGGCTTGCTGTTCTATTTCATGGGACAAATGCAAGGTGGCGGCAAAGTCATGCAGTTTGGTAAGTCGCGCGCGAAAATGATTACGAAAGATATGCCACAAACCACTTTCGCTGATGTCGCTGGTGCTGACGAAGCAGTTCAAGAACTCGAAGAAATCAAAGAGTTCTTGCAAGAGCCAGCTAAGTTCCAAGCACTCGGCGCAAAGATTCCAAAGGGTGTTTTACTTTATGGTGCGCCGGGAACTGGTAAAACATTGTTAGCTCGAGCTGTCGCAGGCGAAGCCGGAGTTCCGTTCTATTCGATTTCTGGTTCTGACTTCGTTGAAATGTTTGTTGGTGTCGGCGCTAGTCGCGTCCGTGATCTTTTCGAGCAAGCAAAAGCAAATGCTCCAGCAATTATCTTTATCGATGAAATTGATGCTGTTGGTCGTCACCGTGGTGCTGGCATGGGTGGTGGCCACGATGAACGTGAACAGACACTTAACCAAATGTTGGTCGAGATGGATGGCTTCGACGGCAACACTGGCGTAATTCTAATTGCCGCTACTAACCGTCCAGATATTTTGGATCCGGCATTACTTCGTCCAGGCCGCTTTGATCGTCAAATCTCAATTGACGTACCTGATCTATTGGGACGACGCGATGTATTGACAGTTCATGCAAAGGGTAAGCCGATTGCTGAAGATGTTGACTTGACCGCTGTGGCTCGTCGCACTCCAGGATTCTCGGGTGCAGATTTAGCTAACGTGTTGAACGAAGCTGCATTACTTACGGCTCGTACTGATCAAAAGCTAATCACCAATGCCACTCTTGATGAAGCAATTGATCGCGTAATTGGCGGCCCACAGAAACGTACACGCGTGATGGGTGAGCATGAACGCTTGATCACTGCATATCACGAAGGTGGTCACGCATTAGTTGCCGCCGCTCTGCCAAACACGGATCCAGTTCACAAGGTGACCATTTTGCCGCGTGGTCGCGCGCTTGGTTACACCATGGTTTTGCCAGAAAACGATAAGTACTCAACCACCCGTAGTGAAATGCAAGATCAACTCGCATACATGCTTGGTGGCCGCGCTGCTGAAGAAATGGTTTTCCATGATCCAACAACAGGCGCAAGCAATGACATTGAAAAGGCAACATCGGTAGCCCGCAAGATGGTTATGCAGTTTGGTATGACCGAGCGTCTTGGCGCAATTAAATACGGCGCTGAATCTGGTGAAGTTTTCATGGGTCGCGATATGGGTCATGGCCGAGAGTATTCGGAAGAAGTTGCTTCTGCAATCGATGAAGAAGTACGTGCATTTATAGATGTGGCTCATCATGAGGCGTATGAAATCTTGGCTGAAAACCGCGATGTGCTAGATGCACTTGTGGTTGAGTTGCTAGAGAAAGAAACGTTAAATCGCGAAGAGGTTGAACGCATCTTCAAGCCACTAAATCGTCGCCCTGGCCGCCCCGCATGGACTGGTTCCGCTCGTCGTTCCCCAAGTGATCGACCACCGGTAGATGTGCCACCACTGGCTTTGACGAATGCTTTTGGTCCAAAGCCACCAGCTGACGAAGTTGAAGTAGAAGCCACAGAAACGCCTCAGGCCGAAGCGTGAGCATCGATCCAATCGAGCAACTAAGCGAACCACCTGCGCAGCAACCCTTTGATGCGGAGCGTGTTGAGGCCGCCATTCGTGAGTTGCTGATTGGCATCGGGGAAAACCCTGACCGCGAGGGTTTGGCACAAACTCCGGCTCGCGTAGCTAAGTCTTACGCTGAAATATTTGGTGGGTTGCATCAAACCGCTAAAGACGTACTTACAACTACATTTTCTCTGGGACATGATGAGTTAGTTGTAGTTCGCGATATTCCGATTTATTCAACTTGCGAACATCACTTATTACCATTCCATGGTGTTGGACACGTTGGTTACATTCCTGGCGAAGATGGCAAAATCACCGGTTTGTCAAAGATTGCTCGCGTGGTCGACATGTTTTCCCGTCGCCCGCAAGTACAGGAAAGATTAACAACTCAAATTGCCGATGCCATGACAGACATTTTGGGAGCTCGGGGAGTCATCGTGGTCATTGAGTGCGAGCACTTATGCATGTCTATGCGAGGTATTCGCAAACCCGGTTCTACTACTTTGACTTCGGTTGTGCGCGGCCAATTGCGTGATCCAGCAACACGCATCGAAGCAATGTCGCTAATTAACGGAAAGTAATTTCCATGTTGCATCCAAGCGGTTTGCCAAAAAACTTAAGTTCCCTCGATCGCACACTCGTCATGGGAGTTTTGAATGTAACTCCCGATTCATTTAGTGATGGTGGCCGGTTCTTTGATTCCAGCGTTGCAATTGCTCACGCTAAACAAATGATCAGTGATGGCGCAGACATTATTGATATTGGTGGCGAATCAACTCGTCCTGGCTCGGAACGAATTTCTATCCAGGAAGAAATGGGTCGCGTACTCCCAATAATTTCAGCGCTGGCTGAAACCGAAGCAGTGTTGAGCATTGACACGATGCGCCCGGAAGTTGCCCAAGCAGCTATTGCAGCTGGCGCTGGCATGATTAACGATGTCAGTGGTGGGAAAGCAGATCCTGAAATGCTTTCTTATGTGGCAACTTTAGATGTGCCATTTATTTTGATGCACTGGCGTGGACCATCAAACATTATGAACTCACTGACTGACTACAAAGATGTCGTGGTAGATGTGACAAAGGAAATCAGCGAGCAAGTAGATGTTGCAGTTTCAGCTGGTGTAGCCCGGGACCGCATCGTGGTTGATCCAGGTATTGGCTTTGCAAAAACCGTTGATCAGAACTGGCCGATTTTGAAGCATCTAGATGTACTAGAAGATCTGGGTCTACCTATTCTTATGGGCGCATCCCGAAAGAAATTCCTTGGGGAATTACTTTCTAAAAATGGTGAAGCCCGACACATGGATGATCGGGAAGCCGCTACTACCGCAATATCTGTTCTTATGGCGCAACGCAAAACATGGTGCGTGCGAGTACATGATGTGCGCGACTCTCGAGATGTAATCGAAGTAGTGAGTCGAATGGCAAACACACCATGACCGACAAAATAAGCCTTACTGGTATATCTGGATTTGGATATCACGGAGTATTCGATTCTGAAAAACGTGATGGCCAAACTTTTCTAGTTGATATTGAAGTTACGACTAACTTCGATTCTGCAATTAAATCTGATGATGTCCGTGACACAGTAAACTATGCCGAGTTAGCTGGAATCGCTCATGTTGCAATAACCGGAAAACCTGTTAACTTAATTGAAAAATTAGCAGATCAAATTGCCCGGGAATGTCTTGATATTTCTGGCATCGTTTCGGTAAGCGTTACGGTTCACAAACCACAAGCACCTATTGATGTGCCATTTGGAAATGTTTCAGTAACTAGGACTTTGCCATAATGAAAGCCACAATTAGTCTGGGGTCAAACCTTGGTGACCGGTTTCAATATCTGCAAAATGCCCTTGATTCAATTAATGCCGTAACAGGTACGCAAGTTCACTCAGTGTCACCAATTTTTGAGACTGATCCAGTTGGCGGACCAGAGCAGGGACAGTATTTAAATGCGGTTGCCGTAGTCAAAACCATTTTGTCGCCAGAACAGTTCTTAGCAGCGACGCAACAAATTGAACTTGAGCAAAACCGGGAACGAAACGAACGATGGGGACCAAGAACTCTAGACATCGACCTGTTGGCAATGGATAGTGAAGTTCGATCCACGCCTGAGTTAGAACTGCCGCACCCAAGGGCGCATGAGCGAGTTTTTGTGCTGCTGCCTTGGTCGCTACTTGACCCAGATTATATAATTCCAGGGAAGGCGTCAGTTGCCGAAATACTTGAGGGCTTAGAAGTTAAAGGTATTCGCTTTAGAAATGATTTAGCACTGGTGGCTCACTAATGGTGCAACAGACAAAAATAAGTGTGCTCATAATCCTTGCGATTCTTTCTGCGTCGGTTGGTTGGTCGCTTGCTCAGCTCTGGCCAACTTGGTTCGCCCAAGGATTTCCGGTGTCAACTGGATCAGCAATTGCCATGATTTTGGTTGCAATTTCACTTCTGGTTTGGACATTCATGACACGTGCTCGCCTAAACCCTGAGTCGGGCGTTAAGCGCTTGCATCCGTTGGTTGCAGCGCGAACTGCAGCGCTTGCGATGTCTGCTTCTCGCGTTGGTGCGCTGGCCCTAGGTTTCTATATAGGGGTATTGCTGTCAAACATAGTTGCAATTGAATCTGTTGCCGGCAATGACCGAATCAAGTCTGCTGCGGTGACAGCCGTTGCAAGTTTCATCACGATCTTGATCGCACTATGGCTGGAACGAATCTGTCGGATTAAGGAACCACCATCTGAAACAGATGTGCGAAACAGCAGTCCGGCTTAAAAAGTAGGAAAATACGCGCTTGCTTCCAAGCCGTTTGGTTCACGATTGCGCAATTCTGCGTGACCGCCACTGGCTTCGGCTAACCGTTCAACAATTGCTAACCCAAGACCAGAGCCATGGGTATCGCTTCGAGCCCGCCAAAATCTATTGAAGGCTTTTGCTAAATCCGCTTCAGATAAGCCAGGCCCCTCATCTAATACTGAAATTTTAGTCAGATCGGAACTAGCTTTAACTAAAATAGTTATGGTCGATCCCGCAGGTACCACTTCTAGGGCGTTATCAACATAGTTATCTATCACCTGCTCCAAAGAACCCGGCGCTGCGAGCACGTACGCACTATCCGGGATTGAAATCACAATCTCGACATTTTGTTCGGCGGCTAGGGCATCCCAGTTTGCAGCTCTTTCTCGAACTATCGCGCTGGCATCTTCTCGTACAACTGCCACGTCTTTTTCTTCAGATCGGCTTAAGACTAAAAGTCCTTCGACTAGTCGCTGCAGGCGATCTGTTTCAATTAATGCGGCATCCAGCCGTTCAGCAGCTGCCAACGGATCTGTTTCCAATAATTCAGAAACCCGTTCAAGTCGAAGCGTTAGTGCAGTCAGCGGAGTACGCAATTGGTGCGAAGCGTCTCCGGCAAAAGCTCTTTGCTGGAAGATTAATCTCTCCAGCTGGTTGGCCATCTTATTAAAACTACGAGCTAAAGATTGTATTTCTGGCGCGCCGCCTTCGATCTCTGCTCGTACTGCAAAATTTCCATTACTGAATTCTTCGGTAACATTTCGCAGCTTGGTCAGCCGACGGGTAATTCCGACGGCAAGCAATAACGCAACTAAAGCTGCAACAAAAAGAGTAATACCTGCGACAGTTGAGATTCCTCGTAGTCGAGCTGACACTGCATCATCAACCACGGATGCAGGAAAAGTAAGTCGAACTGCACCTATTATTCGATCGCCATTTAAAACTGGCACGGATACATAAAGAATTTCGTAGTTCAAAGTTGCGGAAAATCTACGCCCTGAAGAAACCTGTCCACTTAACGCGCTGGCAATTTCTTCACGACTGGCAAATGAGGTTCCTACTGAGTCCTTAACGTCAGACGTTGCGATAACAATTCCGGCACTGTCTGTAACGAGAACTCGAGCACCACTCTTTGCGCTGTAGGACTTAATGGCTTCTTTAATGTAGGCCGAACCAGTTGCATTACCTGATTCAAGCAATTCTTCGGAGCGCCCAGCAATTACGAAACTATCGCGTTCTAACGCAGTGATAATTCGATCGTTTTCTACAGTTCTTAAGTAGCTAACAAGCGGAATGTCGTGAACTAAGAGCACCACCAAAGTTAAACCAAGTAGCGCAGCTAAAAGCCGCCATTTCACGAGTCGGTAATACCTAGCCGAAAGCCAACACCACGCACTGCTTCGATCCAGTCTTGGTTACCTAGCTTTTTTCTTAGGGCTGCAACATGGGCATCAACTGTTTTCGTGGTGCCGTACCAATTCGTATCCCAAACTTCACTCATGATGTCATTGCGTCGATAAACGGCTCCCGGATCAGTTGCCAGATGCGCGAGTAAATCAAATTCCTTAGGTGTCAAATAGACATCTTCACCATTAACTCGAACTCGTTGAGTGCGGCGATCAATACTTAGCGGACCGATTACTTGAACCGAAGTGGTTGCAGTAGATTCTGCTTGATTGGATCGCCGTCCAACTGCGCGAATTCGAGCAACGAGCTCGCGCATTCCAAATGGTTTCACCATGTAGTCATCTGCCCCGAATTCAAGGGCTAATACCCGATCAATTTCTTCGCTTCGAGCACTCAAGACAATAATTGGAATCGAAGAAGTTTCGCGAATTATGCGACAAACATCTTGCCCGTCCATGTCCGGAAGCCCAAGGTCTAACAAGATCAAGTCAGGATTAGTCGTTGCAGCTGCCGAGATTGCATCTTTTCCATTAGAAACGTGCGTTACGATCATGCTGGCATTCTCAAGTCCATCTATGACACTGGCTGCCACGGATGGGTCGTCTTCGACTAAAAGAATGTCCATGTATTCATATTCCCCTGTACCTGCGCGGTTTACCTAATCTAAGTAATTCTTGGACATTTCTTGGATCTCTATGGGGTGGATTGAGTATTTGGATTGGGTAATTTCAAGACATGAAATCAAAATTTGCTACGACCTTGGCGCTCTTGGGAGTGCTTACCGCTGGAACTGCCGCTGCTGCAGTAAACACCCAGGCCCTTCAATCTAATGTGGAAACTACTGTCGGTTCTGGCACAACAACTTTGATTACCCCGACCGCGGACGCAACTACCGTAGGCGGCACAGCTACTGACCAGATCCAACTTGATGTAAGTGTTGCTCCGACAACGGATAATCAAATAAGTACTGAGCCAACAACTACGAAATCTGCGTCTCCAAAAGCTAAATCGAGCAAGGCAGCTACAGCCAAGAAGCACAAAGCCACGTCAAATAGCGAAAATGAAGATGGCGAAGATGAGGGAGATGACGAGGAAGATGACTAAATTAATTACTCGCAAGCCACACCCTGCTCGTCGTGCCCGAATTGCTACAGCGACAATTTCATCATCAGCATTTCTCGCGATCATATCTAGTTTTGCTTTGAACTCACAGGCAGCTGAATTAGCTGCAAATTCGACTCCAATTGCACCAGAAGTTCCAGCCGCACCAGTAGTAGCACCAACAGATACTGCAATACCGGTCGCTCCTGCGACCTCGGCTGCACCAGTTACTACTGTTTCAACTACGCCCGCTGCGACAACCACAAAAGCGTCGGCAAAAAAGAAGAAAAAGGCTAAGGCAGCTACACCAAAAACGGCATCGGCGACGACACCTACAACCGCACCTGCAGCACCTGCAGCACCAAAAGTTGCTTACACATGTATTTCACCAACTTCGGGATACCATAAGAAGCCGAAGGGTCAAACTTGTCCTTCTGGGTATGTGCTCACCCAAAAATAATTTGCTCTAACGAGTGATGACTTCATGCGTAACATACAACGGATTGACTTTAATGCCATGGGTACCGAATTCTTTTGTGTAGCTATCGAACCTGAACCAGGACTATTTGATAATGTTTATGCTCTTGCTGTTGATTTGGAAGCACAATGGTCCAGGTTCAAGCCAACAAGCGAACTAATGGAATTGAATAATTCACCCGGAGTGCCGCGTCTGGTTAGCCCAGCAACAATTCGATTAGTTAAAGAAATGAAGAATGCTTATGAAATATCAGGTGGGCTATTTGATCCAAATGTTTTGGGTGCAGTGCTCGATGCAGGGTTTGCTTCGAGCAAAGGCGACCCTTCGGACGTCACTGTATGGAGCGCTCGCAGCGAAAGCGAATGCACCGTTGAAGATGTTGAAATTGACGAAAATAATTCAACTGTAACTTTGCCCTATGGTGTCGGATTAGATGCTGGGGGAATTGGAAAAGGACTTGCTGCCGATCTAATTGCCATTCGCGCAATAGAACTGGGAGCGATGGGCATTGCAGTCTTTGCTGGTGGTGATGTAGCAGTTCGCGGAATCTCCGACACTGGCGAAGGCTGGGAAGTCGGAGTTCAAGACCCCAAGGACCCAACTAAATTTGTAGACACAGTGCGACTAAGCATGGGTGGCCTAGCTACGTCTGGTTCAGATGGTTGGTTATCAAAGTCAGGCCAATCTCACATTATCGACCCCAGTACCATGAAAAGTGCGCAATCATCAGTACTACAGGCAACGGTTGTGGCACATGCAGCTGTGCATGCCGAAGCGCTAACAAAAGTAAGTTTTCTACTGCCAGTCGAAGATGCAATTTTACGAATCGAAGAGGCAGGCGCTCAGGCGCTACTCTTTGATCGAGAATTTAACCGTTACGAAACGACCGATTGGAAGAAGTACACATAATGGATCCAGCTATTTGGTGGTACGTAACAAGATCAAGCGCAATCATTGCATGGGCCCTTATGGTCATTAGCGTCATGTGGGGGATTTTATTGGCCACTCGTGTAATGAAACCAAAAGATAGCCCAGGCTGGTTGCTTGATCTACATAGGTGGATGTCTGGACTTTCCGTAGTTTTTGTTGGCCTTCACATGTTTTCTCTTTATATGGATAACTTTGCGCACTTTACAATTCCAGATCTGTTTGTGCCATTTCACTCGCAGTACGCCAAAGTTGCATCTCTTGGCCCTTGGCCCGTTGCCTTAGGTGTTTTGTGTTTCTACATCATGATTGCCGTCCAAGGTACGTCTTTAATGATGAAGAAGCTGCCAAGAAAATATTGGAAAGCAATTCACTACTCAAGCTATGTGTTAGTACTGGTGGTGTCGTTTCATGCCGGTTGGTCAGGTACTGATGTTCGCGCGTGGGCATACCGCATCACCGCTTTAGTACTAATTTTCATCACAACGGTTGCACTTATTGTTCGCATCTTGTTTCCGAAGCCTGCGAAGACTTTGGCGGCAACAGTTGAGGGACGGCGCCCAAATCAAAATGTCGCGAATAAGCACAACTTAGCAATCACTAAGACTTATTCCGCTGCTGCAGGAATTATGGGAATTGACTTCATAACTCCGATGCAAGAAGTTATGCCAGCGTGGGTGCCGGGCTCCCACATAACCTTACATTTGCCAAATGGCTTGCAGCGACAATATTCACTGTGTAGTGACCCGGCGGATCGCACGCATTATTCGGTAGCAGTTCTTAATTCGCCAAATTCTCGAGGCGGCAGTAGCTGGATTCACGAAAATTTGAAATCGGGAATGACCATAGAAGTTTCGGGACCACATAATCACTTTGAACTTGAGGCAGCACAGGAGTACCTATTTGTTGCTGGCGGAATCGGTATTACGCCAATGAAGGCGATGATTGATTCGTTGCCACAACGCAGAACTTGGCGATTGCTTTATGCCGGACGCAGCCGTAGTTCGATGGCATTCGTGGACGAATTGGTTGCCGAGCATGGTTCTCGAGTTATAGTGCACGCGGACGATGAACAGGGTGGACACCCTGATCTGGATGCACTACTAGCAGGGTTTGATGGACACGTATATGTATGTGGTCCAGAACCGCTACTTAACGCAATGATTCAGCGCGTTCCAGCACAACGACTGCATTTCGAGAGATTCAGCGCAGTAGATCGCGATGCCGGTGAAGCCGAACAATTTGAAGTTACCTTGAGTCGTTCACACAAGACAGTCACTGTTGGAAAAGATGAGTCATTACTTGATGCAATCAATGCGAACGGTGGCGCCTTAATTTCCTCGTGTGGTGAGGGCGTTTGTGGAACCTGTGAAGTTCGAGTTCTCAAAGGTACCCCTGTCCATCTGGACTCAGTAATGAGTGATGAAGATAAGGATGCAATTGGCGTGATGTATCCATGTATTTCGCGCTCAATTGGTAAGGATCTGGTGCTAGACATCTAGTTGATTTGATTGTTTCTCGTTAAGATCTACTCATGGCCCGCGTCGCATTATTGCAAATCGATGTAAGTGATTCCGAATCCCAAGTTGATCGCGAAGCGCGCGTATTAAAACTAGTAAGCGAACAAAAGGGCAAATGCGATTTAGCAGTCTTGCCAGAGCTTTGGAACATCGGAGCCTTTAACTATCGTGACTTAGAATCTAGTCCACAGCCACGCGATGGCAAATTAGTTAAAGCTCTGAAGCAGGCCGCAAAGGCCGGCGGCTTTTGGTTACATGGTGGCTCATTTGTTGAAGCACACCCTGATGGTGGAATGTCTAACACTGCGGTACTAATTAATTCCGCTGGTGAAGTTGTTACTTTTTATCGCAAGATTCATCTATATGGATTTGATCACGGCGAGGCAGTACTGCTCGAGCGCGGAACTGAAGTTGTCACGGTCCCTAATACGCCAATTGGAAATGTGGGCTTAGCAATTTGTTATGACTTACGGTTTCCGGAGTTATTCCGTGGCATGGGCGATCAAGGAGTCGAAACTATTTTGATATCTTCTGGTTGGCCAACACCGCGCATCAATCATTGGCGGGTGCTAAATCAAGCTCGAGCTATTGAAAATCAAGCATGGGTAATTGCATGTAATGAGGTTGGTCCCAATGGCAAGGTCATGCTTGGTGGGCATTCCATGGTGATTAGTCCACGCGGTGAAATTGTTGCTGAAGCAGGTACCGAAGAAGAAGTGCTTTACGCAGACATAGATCTAACACAAGTTGAGTCGTTCAGAACTGAACACCCGTTCCAACTCGATCGTTTTATTCGCTAGCTCTTGTCACGATCATTGAGTGCGCGTAATTGTTCGTTATAGGCCTTGAGATCAGCGTCATGATCACGATCAGCAGATCGATCTAATTGACGGGCAAGCCGGGTGTCATTTTGAGACCACATCACAGCAACAATGATTAGCAAGAACAAAGTTGGCACTTCTCCGAGAGCCCATGCAACACTGCCACCTGCTGTGGTGTCGGCTAACAAGCTTGGTATCCATGGTGGCTGTACTTGGATATACCAATCAACACCTATTGGTTCACTTGATTGCATAATTGCGATCGCAAAAAATGCATGAAGGGAAAGCCCGACTAAAACGATCATTAAGCGAGCCCAATAAGGAACCTCGCGTGGACTTGGATCGGCGCCAATTACTACATAAGAAAGCAACAACCCAGATAAAAAGAAGTGAATCTCCATGAACACGTGTCCAGTATGACTTGCCATCAAAGTTGAAAATAGTGGAGTGAAATAAAGGCCATACAAGCCAAAAGTAAACACTCCCAGCACCACAAGTGGATGGGTTATCAAGTGTGAGTAACCACTATGTAAAACAGCCAAGATCCATTCCCGAGCACTGCGATGATCTGATGACTTTTGAGCTGGCAAAGCACGCAGCGCCAAAGTTACGGGTGTGCTGAGCGCAACAAAGATTGGCGCAACCATAGATAAAACCATGTGTTGGATCATGTGGTACTCAAATGAAACTTGGGCATACCTGCTAATGCCGGCGCACGTAGTCCATATCACCAAGCCGATGCCAGTCATGAAAGAAATGGTTCGTAGGGTACTCCAGCGAATTTGATTTCGCTTAACACGGATAACGCCAATTGCATAAAGCGCTGCCGCAACCAAACTGGCACTGAGCATGAACCATTCTGGGTGCCAGCCAAAAACTACGGAACCAAAACTTGGCGTGGGTGGAAAGGCGTAACCCAAAATCTCTTCACTCGCAGAATTTAGCGTTGCAGATGCTCGACTCATTGGAGTGGAGTGAAGTGCAACACCCACACCAATTGCGATAGCCATGATGCTCGCTTCAGTTGCTAGAAATCCAACCAAATTTCCTTGGGAAGTGAGTTTTGCGCGAATCTTTACTGCAATCAGCATTAAGAATGCGAAAAGGAAAATCTTTATCACTACGAGTTGACCGTAGCGACTTAGCCACAAGTCGCTGATTGAATCAATCCGAGTGTAAGTTGCCGCAACTCCCGAGATTGCAAGCACTGCAACACTGGTCCCAGCCAACATTGAAAATCTAGCAACAACTTTTAGGTCTTTAGCTTTAACAAACGAAGTCATAGCCCATAAGCAACCAACCCAGGCACTCATCGACAAGCCGTGTGCAACCGACGAAGTCAAAGCTAGGGAGTGATCACCCAATGATGCAGCGTGACTGTTTAGTAACGGGGCTGCGATACCAGCCCCTGCTAGGGCTGCCAAGATTGCGATTGAGTTCAAGCTGGCTAAAAATATTCCAGCAATTGAAATTCCCAGCGCAACGCTTGCCGTAATCATGTAGCTGCGCGATGGTGGCAATGCCATTAAGTAAGTTCCAATAAAACCTTGTCCAAAGACAGACCTAAATGGCACGCCCAAAACATTCGCCATTGTGGTTAAGGCTGCAACGACCGCAGCGCCAGACCATAAAGCGGCGATAGCACTTGCATGTAAAACGGCAGCCCTGCCATCGCGCGTTATAGTTTCTCCAAAAGTAGGAGCTAAGAATGTCCAAGTGATGAGTAATCCAAAAACCCGCAACCCAAAAACCACATGAGCAAAAATGGCAAACTGCAATGCCCAGCTAGTGGCTTGTCCGGTATCGGGGATCCCCTCGATAGGAGGTGCCCATGCGGCGCCACCATAAATCAGAGTAATTGAGAACGAAATCATTGCAAGCAGGAATACCCCAAGGCGAGCAACAATTCTTTGCATGAAAAAGTTACTTGCTCCGGCGCATATAAAGTCCAGCTGCAACTAATCCAACTAGTGCCAAGATTGCAACACCCATGATCAAAGTGTTTGGACCTGATTCTTCGGCTGGCGCGCCAAGTGGCATCGCAATAACTTCAGGTGTTGCTAAGGCAGTCATCAATGGCTCTGCTGATGCAGATGGAACCGCAGTATCAGTTGGAGCCGGACCAGATTCGGCAGCTGCTGTGTAATTAAATGTAAATTCGCCACTTTGCACGTGGCCATCATCAGCAGACGCGCGCCACTGCACGATCACTTTGCCGGGAGTTAAATCAGCTGGCCATGGAATTGTCAGACTGGCGCCATCGAGAGCAGGAGCTGGCGAATCCAGGATGTCGCCCGCTTCATTCATAACTACTATTGCCGCACCATCAACCAGAGGTGGCTCGCTAAATGTAATTGAAATCAATTCCTGAGCCGTATTTATATCTGAATCCGCAGTTGGTGAAGTGCTGGTCAATTCAGTATGAGCCGAGGCTGAAGAGATTGGAGCGAGTAAAGCTAGTGCAGCGACAGCAATCGAACTCAGTGTGCGACGGAAAATTAGGCGTGTTTTCATACCTTTAGATTACTCGAGCGGGTAGCGGGAATCGAACCCGCGCCTCAACCTTGGGAAGGTTACGCGCTGCCATTACGCCATACCCGCGTTGGTTTTTCAATATTTCTGACCTGTTGCCACAGCCTAGCGGGACAATCGGTAATCTTGAAGGCGTGCTGTTATCTGACAAAGACATTAAGGCTGAGATTGAATCTGGCCGCGTAGGAATTGATCCGTATGAACCGGCAATGGTTCAGCCGTCGAGTATTGATGTGCGCTTAGATCGCTTTTTCCGCGTTTTTGAAAATCATCGGTATCCGCATATCGATCCATCTACGGAACAACCTGATTTAACTCGTGAAGTTGAAGCAATTGGCGATGAACCATTTGTTCTGCATCCAGGTGAATTTGTCTTGGGTAGTACTTACGAGGTTGTCACCTTGCCAAACAATGTCGCTGCTCGCCTCGAAGGCAAATCAAGCTTGGGCCGCCTTGGGTTACTTACTCACTCAACTGCAGGTTTTATTGACCCAGGATTCTCCGGGCACGTAACTCTGGAACTTGCAAATGTGGCAACTTTGCCGATTCTGCTTTATCCGGGCATGAAGATTGGTCAAGTTTGTTTCTTCCAGATGTCATCGGAAGCAGAACATCCTTATGGTTCGAGCATCTACGGATCTCGTTACCAAGGTCAGCGCGGACCAACACCGAGTCGATCACACGCAAACTTTCATCGCACAAAAATTAATTAACTACTTTGCTTTAACGCGATCAAGTAGTAACGTCGCGACGTCGACAACTTCAGCCGCGGCATCGCCACCAGCTTCTTGACCGCGAACCGTAACTGCATCATTTAGCATCACCGAACAGAACGGACAAGCAACTGCAATCTTGGTTGCGCCAGTACTTAGTGCTTCATCGCCACGATTTAGGTTTACGCGAGTGCCGATAGTTTCTTCCATCCACATGCGACCGCCACCAGCTCCACAACAGAATGACTTCTCCTTGTTGCGATCCATTTCAACTAGGTTGATACCTGGCATGTTGGTAATCAATTCACGCGGTGGCATGTAAATCTTGTTATGTCGACCAAGGTAGCAAGGATCGTGATAAGTAACGGTTTCATCTTCAGGTGTCAACATCGTTAACCGATTCTCCGAAACCAATTGGTTTAACAAAACTGTGTGGTGAACTACTTCGTAATTTCCACCTAGTTGTGGGTACTCCCGGCCAATCGTGTTTAAGCAGTGCGGGCAGGTCACAACAATTCTTCTAGCGCCCACGTCGTTTAGTACTTCAACGTTTTGAGCTGCCTGCATTTGGTAAAGGAATTCATTACCTGCTCGACGTGCAGGATCTCCGGTACAAGTTTCACCTTCACCGAGAACCATGAATTCAATTCCAGCAGTGTGCATCAATTCAGCTACCGCCTTAGTGGTTCGCTTAGCTCGATCGTCATATGCACCAGCACAACCAACCCAGAACAGGTATTCAACGTCGGCAGGAATTTTGTCTTCACCGTTCATCCCAAAGACACGTACCGGGAATTCAACTTCTTCGATCCAAGTCATTCGGCCGCTGGTGTTCATGCCCCATGGATTGCCCTTAGTTTCAAGGTTCTTAAATAGGCCATTTAATTCAGCTGGGAATTCTGATTCAACCAAGACTTGATGGCGACGCAGATCCATAAAGTGATCGACGTGCTCAATATCTACGGGGCATTGCTGTACGCACGCACCACATGATGTGCAAGACCAAAGTGCGTCGTAGTCAATAACTGCACCTTCGCTCGAGCGGTGGCCCGTTGCGTCATAACCATCAGTTAAAGCATTTGGATCATCGGATCGCGAACCAACCATAGGTCGAGCAACTTCAGCTTGTACCTGCGCGCTTAAACTATCGAGCTTGGAGTCATCACTACCCGCAAGAATGTAAGGCGCCTTGGCAAACAAGTGATCGCGTAAATCCATCACCATAAGTTTTGGACTTAGTGGCTTACCAGTATTCCAAGCAGGGCATTGATCTTGGCAGCGACCACATTCGGTGCAACTTAGTAAATCTAGATTGCCCTTCCAAGTGAAGTCTTCAATCTTTCCTCGACCGAAAATTGCATCGTCAGCTGGATCTTCAAAATCTAAAACTTCTGTTCCAGCATAAATTGGTAGTAAGGGACCAAGTGCATTTGGACGGCGACTAAACAGCACGTTTAGTGGAGCAGCACCAATGTGTAAATGCTTGCTATGAAGTGCCAAAACTAGGAATCCAAGAATCACACCAATGTTTAGCCAAAGGCCAATCGTTTCTAACCACTCATTTGCTTGCAGTCCTAATGGCTGGATTAACCCAGCTACAGATTCAGAAGCAAAAGCCCCGCCTGCCATGAATGGGAAATTATTAGTTCCCAGTTCAGTGCTGACATTGATTTGCGCACCGCGATATAACAACAGCGTCCAGACCACATTAAAAATCATGAATAAAACAAACCAAGCTGCACCAGTATGTGATCCATAAAATCTAGATTCCCGGCCCATCTTGACTGGGTTCCGGAATAACCGAATAACTGCGAACATCGCAATACCAATTAGTACAAACAGAGTGAATAAATCTTCGAGGAATCCAACTATTGGTGACCTACCAATTACTGGAATGGCAAACTGACTATTGAAAAGCGCGCCGAAAGCTTCAACGATGGTTAGCGAAAGAACAATGAATCCCCAAAATGCTAGAACGTGTGCGATTCCAGGAACTGTCCAGGCCAACAACTTCTTTTGACCGAATACTTCTGTTACTTCTGCGCGGACCCGAACTCGTTTTTGGGCAGTTCGATCAACTGCGGGTTCACCGCTGCGAACTAATTGATAGAGAAACCAAACGCGCTTGAACGCCAAGGCCATAAGCACCACTGTGATGGCAAGTCCGACAGTAAGTCGCAAGGTCATCGAGTCGCTCATAAGTAATTAACCTTCACCAGTTTCGAGGTTTGCCGCGCACTTTGCCCGTAAAGGCAGACTATCGCACCCAGCATTTTTGGGCGGTTCTTGGATTTGCGCCACCCAATTTTGGTCCATGTCTGACGTAGATTAGAGGAGTGAAGTTCTTCCCCCGCGCTAATCAAATTGGACTTGCCTTGGTTAGTTTTGCGCTGCTCTCGAGCTTGCTCGGAGTGTCGCCCGCTAGAGCGGTACCAGGACCTAATGCACCTGTGGCCAACTCGGATTCCTTGTTCAACTCAGAATCACTTTCAGCCCCTGAATCATTAGGTCGTATTGAACGTAATGAAGTTAAGGCTGCTCGTGCCCACTTAGTGGCAAACGCGGCGGGCTGGGGAGTTAATCCACTGGAATATCAGGCTGCAGAAGCGGTATCTCTAGCCGGTGGAATTTCAGCTGTTAGATTTACACAATTTATCGATGGTGTAGAAGTTGCTAATTCACTTCTTGCAATAACTGTCACATCTAATGGGGCCTTGTTGTCCTATACCAAAGCAACCTCAGATTTCTCGCAGGAAACGAAGGCTCCAATTACCCAGGAGCAAGCGATGTCATCGCTTGTAAAACTATTAGCCAACGAAAACAAAATTTCTCCAGAGCAAGTTTCCATTTCAAAAATGGAGCTAGTAATTGTTGATGATGCTTTGGTTGATGACGTTCCATTCGGTAAGTATTTGGCATGGCGCGCAACAACCTCCATTTCGGGAAGCTTAACTTCCCTATCTCTGTCATACCTTTCGGCAGATGGCAGTACCGTACTTTCAACTCTTCCGTATGTGAGAGGCATCGCCGAAGATCCATTTGTATGTGACATGCAGTTCGATGTCGGAAATCCGGGGTATGTACATCAACTTGGACTTATTGAAGAGCGCTATGGAAACCGGTACGTAAACATTTCGTCGGGAAAGCTAGGGTACCCACTGTGCAGGAAAGACAACATTGGCCTTGGTGCGCCTGAAACGGAAATTGCGAAAGCGAACATAATTCGAACCTGGGATTATTTCAGTTCCGTACTTGGTCAAGACATAAATGCCGAAGCGTACTTAGGCAATATCACTTCAGATTTATCGATAACTAATGAGGCTGTACCGAGAATAAGTGCATTTGTAAATGTTTGTGCAACAAATGGTAGTGCGTACGCATGCCCATACGAGAATGCATTTTGGGTACCGTGGGTTTCACCCGATTGTCAGTCAAAGGCGTGCAGTGGAATTTTCCTTGGAAAAGACTTTGACGTTGCTGATGACGTGATTGCCCATGAGTTGGCGCACGGAGTTTCGTTCGCAATTGCGTTTAATTCCGCTATGTCTGAAACATCAGAAACCTACGCCTTGAGTGAAGCCGTTTCCGATATCTTCGGTGAGGCAATGGATCAGCTAAATGTGACGGAAGGCGAAGCGCCAGATCCGAATTGGATCTTGGGTGAAGACGTGCAGGCAGGTGGCATTAGAAGCCTAAAGAATCCGCAAATTGCGCGAATCGATAAAAATTGGATTGCTAGGGACGGACATGACAACAATGGGCCAGTAAATAAGCTGGCCTACCTATTGGCAAATGGTGGCAAAGTCGGCAAAACAAATATCAATCCACTTGGCACTGTTACCAATGATGGGTTGTGCAACTCAACTGATGAATGCACTGGGATATCCAGAATGTCCCAGCTAGTTTTTGCCACAACCAGCAAATTGACAGCGTCTGCAAACTATTTTGATTTTGGAAAACAAATGGTCATTGCATGTAGTGATTTTGCGAACAACAATACTGATGGGTTTAACAAAGCTACATGCAAGAATGTAGCCTCAGCATTGAAGGCACAAGGTTTTACTAGTTTTAAGATTACGAGAACTACCAAACTTGGGTCAGTTTCTAGAGGATCAAAAACCGTGATTTCTGCGAAGGCTTCTGGAACAACTGGATCTCCAGTTGTCGGTCAGGCAATGTCACTTCAGATTTATCGGGGCAACAAATGGGTCACAGTAAAAACAGCGTCTACAGACGGAAGCGGCGTAGTTAAGTTCAGAGCTAAGTGGGGAAGGTCAACTACGTATCGAGTCATTAGTAAAACTAATGGTGGAATTTTTTCGGCTACCGGAAAAACGGCAAGGGTAAGAGTTAGGTAGTTTTAATGATTATTTGTTGTGCACATTTTGCATAGCCCAGGCGTACATTGCAATTGCTCCAGCTGCTGAGGCATTCATAGACCTAGTAGAACCACTTTGAGTGATACCAAGGATTTGCGAACACGCAGCAATCCCCTCTGGTGAAAGTCCTGGACCTTCTTGTCCAAAGTAAAGCACACAAGATTCTGGTAACTCTGAGTTTTCTATGTTGCCACAGCCTGGAACATTATCGATACCAATTATTGGTACTTTATTTTCAATGGCCCAAGCGACAAAATCGGCAACCGTAGGGTGATGTAACAGATGTAGGTAACGATCAGTAACCATTGCACCTCGGCGATTCCATCCCTTTTTACCAACAATATGAACTGCAGAAACATTAAAGGCATTAGCCGTTCTCACGACAGATCCAATATTCAAATCATGTTGCCAATTTTCAATTGCAATGTGTAGTTTGGCGCGCGAGGTGTCTAGATCGGCAACAATTGCTTCGACGGACCAGTATCGATATTTATCGACAACATTTCTTCGGTCACCAAGTTCAAGAAGTTCAGGATCAAATTGTGACTCTGTTGGCCAGGGCTTTGGATGCGGTCCTACACCTACTACGGGATAGAACTCGCCTGGACCTAAGTCGCCGCGATCGGGTGCCTCAGTCATTTATGACTTAAGCGCTCCGGCAATAGCGGCGGTGTGAACGCTAGTCGAGCCACAGCAAGAACCAATTGCTTTGATTCCAAGTGCTTTCATTTCAGTGGCGAACTCACCCATTTCTTCTGGGGTACCCGTATAGATAAAGTCAGCGCCAACTAGTTGTGGCAATCCTGCATTGGACTGAATAAAAACATGGACACCTGCGGGTTTTGCATCGGCTAGTTCACTGGCAATGATTCGCATTTCATCGGTGCCACGACCACAGTTAGCTCCAATTAAGCGCACACCCATTTCTGCAATTGCAGTAATGGCTTGAGCGGGTTTAACACCCATCATGGTGCGCAAGTTTGTATCAAAACTTAAAGTCGCCACGATCGGCATACCTGGTGCTACTTCTTGGGCAGCAGCCACAGCAGCAGCTACTTCACCTAGATCACTCATAGTTTCAATCAATATTGCATCGCAGCCGCCGTCGACCAGACCTTTAATCTGTTCCGCAAAAAGTGCTTTGCCTGATTCAGGAGTTAGCGTGCCCATTGGATCCATCAATTCTCCGGATGGACCTACGTCACCGAAGACAAAAACATTTTCAAATTTGTCAGCAACGGAACGAGCCACTTCAGATCCAGCCTTATTCAATTCGTGCACGCGATCACCAAGGCCATGCATTTCCAGTCGCCCGCGGGTTCCACCAAAAGTATTTGTGGTTACAACATTCGCGCCTGCTACTGCATAGCCTTCTAAAACTGAAGCAACTTTTGCAGGCTGCTCAACATTCCAAAGCTCAGGAGCGCCACCATCGGTTAGACCAAGATCCTGCAGCGCAGTTCCCATGGCACCGTCGCCAACAAGTGTGTTTCCGGCATCGAGCCATTCGTAAACGTTAGCCATGATTACTCCTTAAATTTAGGAAAGTTTGTCGAGCATTGCTTGTAGTGCTGCGTCATCTAGCGAGTTTTCTAGATCTGCACTGATGCGTTCGGCAACTTCTGCCGCTTCACCAGCTTCAGAAATCCATTCACTACGAACCCAGCCATCGAGATAAGCGTCAGCATCAGCTGCATCCAGTCTCATGGCAGCTTCATCAATTGCTTCTTGAAAGCGATTAGCTAGAGAAATCTTGACTGTATCGTCGCCATTTCGCGCCACAACCATTGAAGGAAAGTCGCGCCAATAGGTGATTTGATATTCGGCCATTTCCTTATTCTATTGCGATCTCGCCATTCCACGACCGCTAAAGTTACCTACATGAAGCGAGTGCTAATTATTCATGGCTGGGGAAATGAACGCCCAGTTGGACATTGGCATCGCCTACTAGCAAAAGAGCTAAGGCAACAGGGACACATAGTTGCGTATCCTCAACTGCCAGATACGGAATTACCGAGCCTAGATAAGTGGCTTGCAGTTTTAAAAGTTGAACTAGACATGTTGCATGAAGCTGGTGACGGCGAACTAATTGTGTTTGGGCACTCACTTGGCTGCTTAACTTGGCTGCACATTACGCAAAGTGGAATGTTGCAAGAACAAGCCAGTCGCGTGATGTTAGTTGCGCCGGCAGATCCCGATTTATGTGGCGAAGTCCCATCGTTTCAATTGGATCTAAATTCTGAATCAGTTAAGAGCGCTGCTCACAAAGCCGCCGCCGCAACGCTGTTAGTTGGCAGTGACTCTGATCCTTGGTTACCGCGTGGTCTGGAAGAAACTTTTGCTAAACCGTTAGGACTGAAATTCGAATTGGTTATGGGTGCCGGACACTTTGCCGTCGAAGAAGGTTGGACGCCATGGGCCGGCGTAATTAATTGGGTTGCAGATCCAAACACTGACTTATCGGTGAGATAGTGCTAACTGACTTAAAGCGACTCTGGTTGATGCCAGCATTTCGCACACTTCTAATTGCTCGAATTATTTCTAATTTGGGTAATGGTGTAGCACCGATCGCACTTGCTTTCGGCGTGCTCGGATTAGATGGAGCTACACCAACTACATTGAGCATCGTGATGGCCGCGCAACTTGGGCCAATGGTTTTGTTCATGTTATTTGGCGGAGTTCTAGCCGATCGCTTCCCACGCGCTATGGTGGTCGGCCTTTCAGATATTTTCTTGAGTGCGTTTGTAATTCTCAATGGCGTGATGTTGATTAATGGAACTGCAACAGTCCTGAGCCTTGCCGTAATTGCCTTCATCAGCGGTTCTTTAAATGCATTGTGGTGGCCAGCGTTTGCTGGAATGATTCCCGAAATTGTTCCAGAAGAGAATCTGCAGTCTGCTAATTCTGTTATCGGACTTGGTGCGAATACAGCAAACATCACCGGGACCGTGGCCGGCGGAATTATCGTGGCGGGTATTGGTGCCGGCTGGGCTTTAGTGGCAGATGGCATTTCGTTTTTCATTGCTGGAATTTTGGTCTTTACCCTTCGCAGCTTTGGCAAGACTCGAGAACAGAACGAGCATTCGCCAACTGTGTTTCAGGATTTGGCGCATGGTTGGAAAGAGTTCTCAAGTCGTAGCTGGGTGGTAGCAGTTGTTGCTGGCTATTCCGTGATTGCCATGATTTTTGAAAGCGTGTTTGCAGTTGTTGGACCAGTACATGCCGAACAAGTGCTTGGCGGCCCTAAACCTTGGTCGTGGATCTTGGCAGCGCTATCTGCTGGAATGGTGGCTGGTGTTTTGGTGTCCATGAAAGTTAGGCCAAGGCGTCCATTAGTGGTCGGTCTTGTCGCACAGATTGGTGTTGTCGTTTGGATTTTCACAATGGGTGTAACAAACTGGATTCCATTGATTATGGTGAGTGCATTCTTTGCCGGCATTGCACTGGATTTCTTTATGGTGCTCTGGCAAACCGCAATGCAGAGCAATATCCCGCGGGAATCGTTATCGCGGGTAACTTCTTATGACGCATTTGGTTCATTAGCTTTAGCGCCGTTTGGCTTGATTGTCGCTGGCCCAATAACGGAAAGATTTGGCTCGGAAACCACACTGATTGCTATGTCAGCTCTATTTGTCGTGGTTTTGGCCGCCATGCTGGCTGTGCCCGGAGTTCGCCACCTACAAGGGCAAAACGCCGAACTTAGTCAGTAAACCCATTAGATCCTCGAGAAATTGCCTAAAAATTCATAAAAATAGCCTTTAATTCGTAACCTACGGTGGCGTAGGTTACGCTAGCGTAGGTTACGTTACCGTAGCCAACTAGAGGTTTTGGAGTCTTAATGAACAACCTGGGCCTGCCACCGATTATTCAAGGTGGCATGGGCGCAGCAGTATCTTCTTGGTACTTAGCTCGCACCGTTGCAAACGAGGGACAACTCGGTGTCGTCTCAGGTACTGCCTTAGAAACAGTCGTAACTCGTCGCTTACAAAATGGTGACGAAGGCGGCCACATGCGCGAAGCTTTGGCGCATTTTCCATACCCAGAAGTAGCTGAAGAAATTTTGGCTAAGTTTTTTAAGCCCGAAGGTCGTCAGGGCAAACCATTTCGTCCAATGCGTCGCTTGAGCTTAGAAGCTCACACCGAACACGATCAACTAGCAGTCGCCTCTAACTTCGTTGAAGTTTGGTTGGCAAAGCAATCCGGTAACGGAAAAGTTGGAATTAACTTTTTAGAGAAACTTCAAACTGCAACACCAGCTGCACTTTACGGCGCGATGCTTGCAGGCGTAGATGCAATTTTGATGGGCGCAGGTATTCCGCGCGAGATTCCACAACTAATGACAGATTTCGCACAAGGAAAATCAGGACACTTAAGTATTGATTCTGATCGCCCAGCTGGAATGGCTGCTCCAATTTTGGAATTCAACCCACTTGAGTCATTTGGTAAAGCACCGGAATTGCCTCGCCCAGCTTTCTTGGCAATTGTTACTGCCGAAGTTCTTGCTTCTTATTTGGCGCGTGATGAAGTAACTCGACCAGATGGTTTTGTTGTTGAACACTTCATGGCTGGTGGACACAACGCACCACCTCGCAAACTGCAAGACACTGAAACTGGTTACGGTCCAAAGGATGAAGCAAATATCGAAAAAGTTGCCGATGTTGGTTTGCCGTTTTGGTTAGCGGGCGGTCGCGCCACACCTGCCTCTGTTACCGAAGCAATCAATGCGGGTGCCGAAGGCGTTCAAGTTGGCTCGCTGTTTGCCTTAAGCAATGAATCTGGATTGTTACCGGAATACCGCGAGCAAATGTTGCAAGCAGCGCGTGACGGTAATTTACGGGTGCGTACCGACCATCGCGCATCGCCAACCGGATTCCCATTCAAAGTTGTGCAACTGCCAGGAACTGTTGGTGACCCAGAAACTTATAAGGCACGTCCGAGATTGTGCGATCTTGGTTACTTGCGCTCAAGTCATATTGATGAAGCTGGAAAAGTTAGTTACCGATGTGCTGCGGAACCTGATAGTCCATTCCTGAAAAAGGGTGGCGACGAACCAGATCTTGAAGGTCGCATTTGTTTATGCAACGGATTGGTTGCAGCAGTTGGTTTGGGACAGGAGCGACCAGACGGTTACAAGGAAGCTCCACTATTAACTTTGGGTGCAACAACAAGTGACGTCGAAGGCATGCTAAAAGAATTTCCAAATGGCTGGAGCGCTGTTGATGTAGTTAACAGACTTAAGTCAGGCATCCCTGCCGGAGCAAATGCTTAAGTTTTAGTGACCTTGCTTGGCGCGTGCAATCGAAGCTAGGATTTCGGCTTCAGCTTCAGCGCAGTTTCCCCAAGTAGCACCTTCAACAGATTTACCTGGCTCTAGGTCCTTGTAAGTTTCAAAGAAGTGCTGAATTTCAAGACGCTCAAACTCAGGCATATCACCAATGTCTTGCAAAGTAAGTTTGCGGGGATCATGGGCTGGGACGCACATAATCTTGTCATCTTCGCCCGCTTCATCACTCATGCGGAACATCGCGATTGCGCGGCAGCGAATCAAAACACCAGGGAATGTCGGCTCTTCAATTAGGACTAGCGCATCTAGTGGATCGCCATCTTGACCCAGAGTGCCTTCGATGTAGCCATAATCACGTGGGTATCGGGTGGCAGTGAAAAGCATGCGGTCTAACCGAAGGCGGCCAGTCTCGTGGTCCACTTCATACTTATTACGGCTACCGCCAGGGATCTCCACCAGTACATCAAATTCAAGTGCCACGATGCCCCACCATTTCTAGATTTCCACTTACTCTTGTTAGTGATTACTCAATCTTAGATGTAAATCAGGAAACCCCCTATTTAAGGAGGCTAGACATCTTTCGTCGCATCCTGCTTATCACTTCGTTGCTCTTTGGATGCATCAGCTTTTCAAGTCCTACCAACGCGGAGCAATCGGTTGAAGTACCACCTGCCCCAAGCTCGATTGGAATTTTCAATCCTGTTGAAGCAATGGGCACTATCGACGCGGCAACTGCAACCGCATTAGTTACAGAAAAACTAGCCGACCCAAGATTAGGCGCCGGGGTAACTGCTTACGTCGTGGATGCAAACTCAGGCGAAGTACTCGTAGACATCAAAGGTTCGCAGCCCATGATCCCTGCTTCGACATTGAAGCTCTACACCGGAATAGCAGCAATGAATGTTCTAGGCGCCGAAACACGATTTGCTACCCGAGTTATGCAGGACGCAACTACTTTGACGTTAGTTGGCGGCGGCGATCCAACTTTAGTTTCGCTCACACCAATTAATTGGCGTGGCAAGCCACCAGGTTCGGAACAACCACCTTCACTTGAACAACTTGCAGACTTAACTGCCGTCGCGCTTGGAACGAGCACCGAAAATTACATTCTGAATTTTGATGATTCGTTGTTTGCAAAACCAATAGCGCATGAATCTTGGCCCGATCAATATCTACGTACTGGCGAAGTGTCTGCCGTCCAGGGCTTAACCATGGATTTTGGAATCAATGACACGGAAGCAGTAATGCCCGATCCTGCGAAATCGGCAGCGGAGTTTTATGTTGCAGAACTAGTTGCGCGAGGATTGTCTGTGACACTTGGCGATCGCGTTGCTAGTTCAAGCACATCCGAATTAGCGCGCGTTGAATCCGCAACTGTGACAGACATTGTGGAACGAATGATCACAACGAGCAACAACACCATGGCAGAGTATCTGTCACATCACTTGGGCGGAACTATCGGCGAGTACACATTCGCAGCGGGCGCGCAAGTAACTAGACAAGCACTAATTGACGCAGGAATTGATATTGCTGGCACTGAGATCTTGGATGGCTCGGGATTAAGTCGGTCTAATCGCACTTCAGCAAAGGCATTAGTTGCAGCGCTGCAGTATGCAAATACAAACGGTGGGTCGGCCTGGGCGAACTTAAGTGGCCTGCCAGTTGCTGGAATCTCAGGAACCCTAATAGATAGGTATGACATCGGTGAACCTGGTCGAGGCACCGTGCGAGCCAAGACTGGAACACTATCTAAGGTCGTTGTGTTGTCCGGAACTTTGGTTGATGCCAACGGAGATCTTTTGATCTACACATTAATCGCAAATGAAATTCCAAGCGGAACTAAACAAGGCGAAGCAGCAATGGATGAAGTTGTGAAGGCTTTGGTGCAGTGCGGCTGTCGAGTTGCGTAGAGTCAGATCATGATCAACCTGGAATTGCGACAAGGTCTGATCGCTAGCCTGGCTGATTTAGAAGCTGGCGACACAGTATTAGTTGGACTTAGCGGCGGGGCCGACAGCCTTTCATTGCTTAAATGCGCAGTTATGGTCGGGAAAATTCAATCCATTAATGTCGGTGCGATCATTATTGATCATCAAATCCAAGCTGAATCCGCAAAAACTTCGCAGACCGCTGCACAACTTGCCACTGATTTAGGCGCCGACCCAGTTTTGATTTTTAACGTCAACGTCGCCACCGGTCCTGGCAGTGGCGGCATGGAAGCCGCAGCTCGAGATGCGCGTCGTCAGGCATTTACCCGTGTGGCGGGCGAGCACAATGCCAAGGCGATTTTGCTAGGACACACACTCCAGGACCAAGCTGAAACGGTTTTGTTGGGACTTGCTCGTGGATCTGGCGCTCGATCACTTTCGGGGATGCGAGCCGTTGAAGGAATTTATCGCAGGCCGTTTCTAAATATTGATCGCGAGACCGTGCGAAGCGAAGTCAAAGATTTAGTGGCATTTGAAGATCCGCATAACAGCGATACCAAGTTCGCGCGCGTACGAGTTCGTAATTCAGTGCTACCTATTTTGGAATCTGAACTAGGTCCTGGAGTAACGCACGCTCTAGTACGCAGCGCAGATCTTTTGCGCGACGACGCAGATGCCCTTGATGCGCTGGCCAGGTTTGAAATCACCAGAGTCGGTGATGACGTTAATTTAATTGGCGCATTGCCTCGAGCCATTCGAACCAGAGTGATTCGTCAACTCGCCATTACAAATGGTTGTGCGATCAATGACCTGACTCGAGACCACGTTTTGGCAATTGATGCATTAGTTACCAACTGGCATGGCCAGGGTCCACTAAATCTGCCAGGCGCTGTGAATGTCGAAAGACGACATGACAGACTTACGTTCTATCAACAATAGTTTTCAAGGAGCAATGCGTGGACGCATCACAAATTGGTAATGACCTTTCCAGCATCGTTTTAACGACAGAGCAAATCGATACTCGAATTAGTGAGATTGCTGCCGAGATTGATGTTGATTATGCAAATTCAGAAAAACCACTTTTATTAGTTGGCGTACTTAAAGGCGCTGTGATGGTTATGGCTGACCTTGCGCGCGCAGTATCAATTTCGGTCGAATTTGATTTCATGGCGGTTTCTTCCTATGGCTCAGGCACAAAATCCAGCGGAGTAGTTCGCATTATTAAAGACCTAGATATTGATTTAGCTGGGCGCGATGTTTTAATCGTGGAAGATATTTTGGATTCAGGTCTGACCTTGTCTTGGTTAATCAAAAACTTAAAGTCTCGTCATCCAAAGTCAGTTGAAGTTATGACCATGATGCGCAAACCAGATGCCATCAAAGTAGAAGTTCCAGCAAAATACATTGGCTTTGATATTCCAAATGAATTTGTCGTTGGATTTGGTTTGGACTACGCCGAAAAGTATCGCAACTTGCGTGAAGTTGGAATTTTGGCTCCGCACGTCTACGGCGGATAACTCTTTAATATATAAAAGACCCCTCGCGCACCCGTTAGAGCCCGCTTATCCTTGCTGCCTTCCGGCCCTGGGGAGGTTCACAGGTTAACGCCACGCGAGGGGCTGTCACCAATTCTAGTTAGATAATTACTCGGTCGATTTCGCCTTCAAGTCAGCGTTGGAGTAGGTATCTTGTAAGCGGTTATAGAACGCGTCAAACCAACCTTGGCTTTCTAAGCCAGTGCGATTTCGGTAATTCAGACCACCTGGTGTTTCGTGCTCAACTGGTAAGTGCAACAGTTCTGCATCTGTTGCAGCCTGACCTTCAAATGCCAGACCTTCTAACAGCGAACGCACATATTTAGATGACGTATCGTGATCGAGGCCAGAGTCCTCAGTCCATTTGATAACCGTGTTTTGCCACGTAAAGTAACTCGACATAACTGCTGACGTTACGCTCAAGATTCGAATCTTGGTTTCGTCCTCCAGAATGATGATGTCCCCGAGACCAGCAAACTCTCGCATGATGTCTGGTTGTGATGGACAAATCACTAGTGGTCCCTTGTGATGCACAATTGCCGGCAACGGAATCAATTGACTCACGGTTGTAGCAGGAGCAGTAAGTTTTGCAATTCCACTTGGGGGAGTGCCCGCAATAAAGCTGGCGATGATCTGGTCTTCTCGGAAAGTTAGCTCAGCTAAAGCTTCATCGACTTGGTTTGGCAGCATGCTGATTACAACCATGTCGCTGGCATCAATAACGGCTTGATTGGAATCTAATCGAACGCAGTGATCGTACTTAGCTGCAAGATCGGTGGAGCGCTTTTCGCCTCGTGGTGAAAGGTAGACAGTTTCTTGCTTTCCTTCGCGAGAAGCCATGGCTTCAATTACTGCACTAGATACTGCGCCGACACCCAAGAATCCAATTTTCATAGTTGATTCTCTCGTATAAACAGAAAAGAACACCCATAAGGATGTTCTTTTCTTACAGCGGAGGATAGGGGAACCGTCGCAAGCTCCTCCCAAATCCGGAAACCCCGTATATAAGAAAAGAACACCCAGAAGGGTGTTCTTTTCTTATGGCGGAGGATAGGGGATTTGAACCCCTGAGGGCTTTCACCCAACTCGCTTTCCAAGCGAGCGCCATAGGCCACTAGGCGAATCCTCCGTTGTCGAGATTACCTGCAATTCAGGTATGAGCGCTAATTGCTGAATTAAGGAATCTTGGCAGTGATTTGAGTGGCCGTCAGCCCCACCCACTACTCTCATACATATGTCCTTGGCCCTATACCGAAAGTACCGACCTGGTCAGTTTTCTGACGTAATCGGGCAAGAACATGTCACAGTTCCACTTTCGAGAGCGTTAGATACTGACCGAATTCACCACGCGTATCTATTCACTGGTCCACGTGGGTGTGGCAAGACTTCTTCGGCTCGAATCATGGCTCGATCCATGAATTGCGAACAAGGCCCAACCTCAAATCCTTGTGGTGTCTGCCAATCCTGTGTTGATTTGGCACCCAATGGCCCAGGTTCAATGGACGTTATTGAAATTGATGCGGCAACCTATCGCGGTATTGACGATGCCAAAGAGCTGCGTGAGCGTGCTGTGTATGCACCGGTTAGTGCTCGATTCAAGGTTTATATCATCGATGAGGCACATCAGCTAACCCGTGATGCATTCAATGTTTTATTGAAATTAGTTGAAGAGCCACCACCGCATCTACGATTTATTTTTGCAACAACTGAACCGGACAAGATCATTCCAACTTTGCGCTCGCGTACACATCACTATCCATTCCGATTGGTGTCGGCAAAAACTTTGGCGCAACATATGGCATTGATGTGTGAACGTGAAGGCATAGTTGCCGACCCTGCCGCACTTGCATTAGTTGCACGCGCGGGGGCTGGTTCAGTTCGCGATGCGCAATCTGTGCTGGGCCAAGTCATTGCCGGGTCCGGACCCGAAGGCGTTACCTACGCGGATACGGTGGCCCAACTCGGTTTCACCGATGAAACTTTGCTAAGCCAAGTTGTAGTGGCGATTGCCCAAGGCAATGGCGCCGAACTATTTACTTTGATCGAACAAATTATTACATCCGGCCACGAACCGCGTCGATTTGCTAATGACTTGTTGGATCACTTGCGCGATTTGGTTGTAGTAACTCAAGTACCCGATGCAGCAAGTTCTGGCATCTTCGAAATTCCAAACGAGCAAATTGATGATTTAGTTGCGCAAGGCAAGCTGTTTACGCCAGCGCAACTGGTTCGAGTCGCTGACTTAGTAAGTTCTGGGCTATCTGAACTACGCGGGGCAGCTTCACCACGTTTACAACTGGAATTACTTGCAGCTCGTCTAGTTACCAATGAAGTTACCCAAGACTTGATTACTCGAGTTGAAAAATTAGAACAAGGTGAGCCACGAACGTCCGCCGCCGCACCAGCTCGGCCACGGATAGTAGCCGAACAGCCACAAACATCTTCCGAAGAAACTCCTGCTGCGCCTGCAAAGGCAACTCCACCACCACGGCCAAAAGTTTCAACGACTCCAGCACCCTTGAAACCATCACAAGTCACCGCTGTAGCCGCGCAACAAGCAGCAGACGCTGAAGCGGAATCGCCAAAAATTTTGACTGGCCCGTTAACTTTCGAACAAATCCGTGATGCCTGGCCAACTATTTTGCAGACCATGGGCAGTCAAAGTCGTGTTGCTGGAATTGTTATGGCCGATACTGCGCCACTTTCTTATGGTGAAGACAAAGTTTTGGCAGTTGCATTTGCAAATGTGAACACTATGAACAACGCCGTTAAGAGTGGACATGATGATCGCCTGCGACTTGTTATTTCAAAACTGTTTCACGCTGATGTAACTATTGATCCAACCGTCGATCCGAATCGCGCTGTTGCTGCCAAGCCAAAGAAAGCAGCCGCAACAGATTCCGGTGATGCTTCACCCGAAGATGAAAATCTGCCAGCGCGTTCCTCAATAGATATAATTACCAGTTCACTTGGCGGCCAAGTTATTAGTGAGAGTTCTCGCGAAGCATGAGCAATATGTACGAAGGCATCGTGCAAGATTTGATTGATGAACTTGCCAAACTTCCAGGTGTTGGACCAAAAGGTGCAACGCGTATCGCTTTTCATTTATTGGCTACAGATAGCGTCGATGTAACTAAATTGGCCACAGTGTTGGCGGAAGTAAAAGAAAAAATTAGATTTTGCCGCGTTTGTTATAACGTTGCCCAAGATGAGTTATGTCGAATCTGTGCCGACACCCGTCGAGACGGTTCCGCGATTTGTGTAGTTGAAGAACCAAAGGATGTTTTGGCCGTTGAACGTACTCGGGAATTTCGGGGGCGCTATCACGTCCTAGGTGGAGCAATCAGTCCAATTGATGGAATTGGTCCCGATGACCTGCGAGTCACGGAATTGATGACTCGATTGGCTGATGGTGCTATCACTGAAATCATCTTGGCAACTGATCCCAACCTCGAAGGTGAAGCAACAGCCACTTACTTAACACGGCTAATTTCACCCCTAGGAATTAAAGTCACGCGACTGGCATCAGGTTTACCAGTCGGTGGCGATTTGGAATATGCCGACGAAGTTACTCTCGGCCGAGCTTTTGAAGGCCGGCGCCAAGTAAGTCCCTGAGAGATTTAGTTATTTCACAGTTTGGCCTGTGATTTTCGAAATCGAAATCCCCTTTAGACTTAGGTACTATGGGCTTGATTGTCGCTAAATTTGGCGGTTCATCTGTTGCAGATGCCGCTGGAGTCTTGCGTGTCGCCAAGCGAATCGTGGATAGCAAACGAGCTGGAAACGAAGTTGTTGTAGTTGTTTCAGCCATGGGTGACACCACCGACGACCTGATTGATTTAGCAAAACAAGTTTCACCAAACCCGCCAGGTCGCGAGTTAGATATGTTGCTCACCTCAGGTGAACGAATTTCTATGGCAGTACTGGCGATGGCAATTAACGATTTAGGGTTTGAAGCTCGTTCTTACACCGGCTCACAAGCCGGATTGATTACTGACTCAACACATGGCAAGGCACGAATTGTTGATGTGACACCAGGTCGAATTCAAGAAGCACTTCGGGATAATGCAATTCCAATCGTTGCTGGCTTCCAAGGTGTATCGCAAGACACCAAGGACATCACGACACTTGGTCGCGGCGGTTCGGATTTAACTGCAGTTGCGTTAGCGGCCGCACTTTACGCCGATGTTTGTGAAATTTACACCGATGTTGATGGCATCTTTTCGGCTGATCCTCGAATTGTGCCTAACGCGCGACAAGTTCCGCGCATTACTTATGACGAAATGATGGAGCTGGCCGCAGCTGGCGCCAAAGTTTTGCATTTGCGTTGCGTGGAATATGCCAAGCGCTTTGACTTACCGATCCATGTCCGTTCATCCTTCTCCGAAAAAGAAGGAACTTTTGTTATTGCTGACTTGGCAGATCAATCCAAGTTAAAAAAGTTGTCCAAACTAGGAGCAATTATGGAACAACCGATCATTGCTGGTGTCGCACACGATTTAGGTGATGCGAAAATAACAGTCGTTGGAGTCCCAGACCGACCAGGTATGGCTGCTGCGATTTTCCAGGCTGTTGCCGATGCTGGCATCAACATGGACATGATTGTGCAGAACGTAAGCGTGCATGGGTCAGGTGCAACTGATGTTACGTTCACTTGCCCGCGTGGAGATTCGGCCAAAGCCGAGTTAGCGCTGCGTCGAATCGAAAAAGAAGTTGAGTTTAAAGATATCGATACCGATGACAACATTGGAAAAATTTCACTTGTTGGCGCGGGCATGCGTTCACATCCTGGTGTTTCTGCAACATTCTTCAAGGCAATTGCAGACGCCGGAGTAAATGTTGAAATGATTTCAACTTCGGAAATCCGCATTTCGGTTGTAACTAGAGCTGAGGATGCCGAAAAAGCAGTTAAAGCAATTCACACTGCATTCGGGCTTGATGCTGATGGTGAAGCAGTTGTTTATGGTGGAACGGGCCGATAACACATGACAAAAAAACCAACCCTTGCAGTAGTAGGAGCCACCGGTGCAGTTGGCACCGTAATGCTTGATTTACTTTCCACGCGCCCAAATGTTTGGGGCGACATTAAGTTACTTGCATCAGCTCGCTCAGCTGGCAAGGTCCTGCAAGTGCGCGGTCAAGATGTAGTGGTTGAAGAATTAACCGAAGCAGCCTTTGACGGCGTAGATGTTGCAATGTTTGATGTGCCTGATGAAATCTCGGCTATTTGGGCGCCAATTGCCGCCGCTAAAGGCGTAGTTGCCGTTGATAACAGTGGTGCATTTCGCATGGATTCCGATGTTCCGCTGGTAGTTCCTGAAGTCAATGAGGAACAAACTCGGAATCGTCCTCGTGGCATTATTGCAAATCCAAACTGCACCACACTTTCCATGATTGTTGTTGTTGGCGCATTAGAAAAAGCATTCGGAGTCAAAGAACTCGTAGTTGCTTCATATCAAGCAGCGTCAGGCGCCGGCCAAGGTGGCATTGATGCATTGCATGAACAAATAGATGCAGTTGCGGGAAAGAATTTGGGAAATGAAACTAAAGACGTACGCAATGTCATCACCAATAACGACGTATTTCCAGCGCCGCTAGCTTTAAATGTTGTGCCATGGGCAGGATCACTTTCGGAAAATGATTACACTAGCGAAGAGATCAAAGTTCGCAACGAGTCTCGCAAAATTCTAGGTAAGCCAGAACTAAAGGTTCATGCAACTTGTGTTCGAGTTCCTGTCGTCACTACTCACTCACTTGCAGTCCATGCGGTGTTGGATCGCGCTGTCACCGCTGATGAAGTGCGAGCGCTACTTGCAGACGCGGCTGGCGTACTCGTAACTGATGATCCAGCAAACAAAATTTTTCCAACACCAATTGATGCAGTGGGAACTGATCCAACAGTTGTCGGACGAATTCGAGTTTCAAAAGAATATCCAAATGAAATCGATTTCTTTGTTTGTGGCGACAACTTACGAAAAGGCGCAGCACTAAATACTGCTCAGATTGCTGAAGTAGTAGCTAAAGAATTTAGTTAGCGGTTAGCGGTTAGCGTAAGTAGCGTTGCTTCTGGTCGACAGGCAATTCGAATTGGTGCGTAAGGCGAAGTGCCCACTCCAGCAGATACGTGCATTGGCATTTTGCTTTCACCAAACTCGGAATATCCTTTTGCTTGGTTTTGCGGTAAATCACAATTAGTTACTAAGGCGCCATAAAACGGAAGGCAAACTTGTCCGCCGTGTGTGTGACCAGCAAGAACTAAGTCCGCGCTATCTGTTGCAAAACTTTGAAGTACGCGTTTGTATGGTGCATGCGTAACCCCAAGCGCGAACGAATTGTTATCGAAGGCACCTGCAACAGATGCGTAGTCATCTTTTCGAATATGAGGATCATCAGTTCCACGCGCATGAATCTTGACACCGTTAATCGATATGGATCCTTGCTTGTTATTTAGATCTAACCAACCAGCATCTGTTAGTTGCTCTACTAAGTCACTGGTAGGTAGCGGATCTCCCGCAGCCTGAACTTTGCGATTCTTATCAAAGTACATAAATGGATTTTTGACTTGTGGCGCAAAATAATCATTACTGCCTAGAACAAATGCCCCAGGAATATTCATAAGTTCATCCATAGCCTCAACGACCGCAGGAACTGCTAGCTGGTGAGCTAGGAAATCTCCAGTACCAACCACAAAGTCTGGTTCCAACTTCGCCAAGGATTTAATCCAGTTTATTTTTCGAGTTTGGGCTGGAGTTAGGTGCAAATCGGATAAATGAAGGACTCTCAAGTCAGAGCTACCAGGTGGCAGAACTTTGAGCTCGAGATGGCGGGTAGTGAAAGCTTGGGCTTCAACAAGGCCGTATGCCGTGGTTCCAAGGCCAGCTGCGCCAAATGAAAGCAACGAATTTGCTAGAAACCCCATGTCTCCAAGCATTCCACGGAATTGAGGTTTCACATGTGCACAAAATGCCCATAGGCTTGAGTACTTCAATCTTTAAAGACTTTCCAGGAGGTGCGCAATATGTCTGATGACAACTCAGTTGATGATGCGCGCGAATGGGATCCACTAACAGCTCCGGTTTGGGATTTGAGCGATGTCGATGAACCCACTTTGGCACCACCACTTGAGCAATTCATGCCAATTGATGAAGACACCATAATTCGTCGCCGTCCGCCATTACCTCCTGATGCAGACGAAATTATTCGCGGGGAATACACAGGCTGGGTTCCGCTAATTAAATCGGGCGAAAGCTTAGAAGACGCTAAAGCTCGCGAAGCAAAATTTGAAAATGCAATCTCACCAATTCATGAAAATGTTGATCCAGATGCTTGGTCACCAATCGAAGTGCTGAGTACTGACGAATCAAAATTTGTTGCACCCAATGATTTGGTTTCTGACAGCGCTGATGTCGTGCGTGAACCGATAGTTGAAGTTCGACCATTTTATTTCCCAACTGATTTTGTTCCAGACCCAGATTTCGTAGTGTCACCAGCGGAGGCACTCGAAGAAGCACGCCGTCGAATTGCCCAGATGCGAGCTAGCTTGCAAACAAATTTGAATCGTGTTTCGGAGAGTTTTGAGCACCCAATATTTGATGAACCTGTTGAAGTTTCAGTTCAGCAAGCGCCGCCTTACGTTCCGCCAGTTACACCAAAGGCACCAACCGCACAGCCAGCAGTGGATTCACCAACATTTGAATCTTTATTTGAAACTGAAGCACCAATTAGCAAAATTACTTCTGAATCAAAATTCGAAGCACCTACATCAGAACCAGAGTTTGAAACAGTCCGAACTCAAGTACGCGAAGAGTCTCGGGTCTATACGCAATCAACTCAGCAAGCGTCACCGACCGTAATTATTGATGAAGCAGCAGATCAAACCCATTCACTCGAATTAGTGATTATGCGTGATGAAATCAAAGATTTACGAGATCGATTGGATTCATCGCAAAAGTTGATCGAGAATCTTATGGTTCGGCTAGCTGATCTTGCTGAACTTGCACTCAAGCGCAGAGACTAACGATCTGCATCGCCGGCAATAAACGGCATGCTTGCAACAATTGCATCGAAATCTTCTCGGCGCGCTCCCGATAACACTGTTGAAAGTGCCAGCACAGTGTGCAAACTAGCAGGTCTTAGTTTCAAGCGATACGGCATTTTGTCATTACGCGAAACCAAGAACCAAGAAGTAATCCCCAGTGGAGTTTCAATGCTGTGTTCATAGGTTCCTTCTGGAACACGAACAACCTTTGGCAGCAAGACATTAACTTCTTCGGAAACTAAGTCAGCACACTTTTCGATCAGTTCCGAAATCATGGCAAGTGACAACGTAACTTCATCAACTAATTGCAAAATTCGGGAGCTAACATCGCCACCAGTTTGAATTGCTACTGCAAAACTTGTTAACTCCTGGTACTTAACGTCAGTTGCAAGCTCGCGAGCATCAATGGCGTATCCACTTGCGCGCGCGACCGGTCCACTGATTGCCTGTGCTTCCGCGTCAGCAAGAGTTAATTTACCTATGCCTTCATAAGATGCAAGCATTTCAATCCAATTTGATTCCAGAATAATTTGGGCGGTGTCAAGCGACAGATGCTGAACTTCTTCAAGCCATGCGCTGTCTGGAGCTTGCGAAAGTCCGCCGATTCGAGTCAGCATCGGATGCATTCGACTTCCGGTGTACGAGCGATAGTGCTTAACCCAAAGTTCGCGCGAGTTGCGTAAGTTCTGTGTCAGTTCCTTATCGTCCCAAGGGAAACCAGCCAAAAAAGCCAGGTGAGAAGTGATGCGATTAAATTCCAAAAGCAAAGTACGAAACCATTGCGCAGCTTCTGGAACTTCAATTCCCAGTGCAGTTTCAATTAGTTGCGCGACTCCCACTTCACCGGAGTAGGCACTCAACCATTCGTGTCGATTGGCTAGCGCAATGACTTGACGATAGTCGCGGGACTCAAATAATTTTTCGGCACCGCGGTGCATTGACCCAAGCAGCGGTGTAGCCGAAATGATTGTGTCACCATCAAGCTGGCAGGAAATTCGCAACATTCCATGAGTTGCTGGCGCATGTAGCGCTAACCCGGAAGTCCGATCGCTTCGGGCAGTATCAATCGGCGACATGCCAATTATGTTGCGCTCAACCACGGGACTTATCGTGTCATACCCGCGAAAATAAAGCGATCGCTTGTCTGCGGGATTCCTACTAGGCTGGTTACGTGGTCAACACAATGGCCGAGAGCGATAAGCCTTGGACCGAAAAACCTCCACGCCTAGACGTTGGCGTAGTAGGAACTGGTAAAGCCGGTTCCGTGATAGGTGCTGCCCTGAGACGGGCTGGCCATAACGTTTTAGCTTGTACTGCAGTCAGTGATATTTCTAAATTGCGCGCTGAATCGCTATTGCCAGGTGTTCCCATCACCACTATCGATGTTGCAGTAAAAGATCGCGATCTAGTTTTGCTTACTGTTCCTGATGATGTTCTTTCCCAAGTTGTTACTGGCTTGGCGGCAACTAATGCCATAAGTCCCGGAACATTCGTAATGCATGCTTCAGGTCGATATGGAATTGAAGTGTTGAGCCCATTAACTGAACAGGGCTGTCTACCCTTAGCTCTTCATCCAGTAATGACATTTACTGGAACCAGTATTGACTTGAATCGCCTTTCTGCGTGTCCGTTCGGAATCACGACCCATGAAACTTTGCGACCAGTTGCCGAAACTTTAGTGGTTGAAATTGGTGGCGAGCCAGTTTGGATTCCCGAAGCCAGTCGAGCCTTGTATCACGCAGCGCTAACTTTTGGCGCAAATAACACCATGACCTTGGTGAATCAAACTTCTGAATTACTCAATAATGCTGGGATTGAAAATCCGGAAAGTTTAATCGCGCCACTGTTTAATGCATCGTTAGACAACGCCTTACGAAATGGTGATGCAGCTTTGACTGGACCGGTTGCTCGCGGCGATGCGGGCACCGTGAAAGAACACCTTCGAGTGCTATCTGATTTCGATCCAGCAGTAAGTCAGGCGTATCGCAGTATGGCTCGGCTCACGGCAGTGCGAGCGCTAGCGGCAGGAACTTTGTCGCCGCATGCAGCTCAAGATCTACTTGCGATTTTGGCCGGCGAATTATGAGTTCCTTGAAATTGCTAACTACAGTCGGTGACGTCCAGAGCTGGAACAATAGCGAGGCCACTCCAGTTGCTGCCGTATTAACCATGGGAGCTTTACACCGCGGGCATGCTGAATTGATTACTCATGCAAAAGCTAATACCCCACCTGGTACGCGAGTTATTGCCACAATTTTTGTAAACCCAACGCAATTTAATAGTGCATCTGACCTAGATCAATACCCAAGATCTTTGGATGCGGATTTAGCTTTACTGAAAGCTGCTGGGGCTGATGCCGTTTTTGTTCCTGATGTTGGGCAAATTTATCCAGCCGGATTAAAAGTTAATCCACCCATGGAGCCCGGCGCTCTCGGTGAGATTTTGGAAGGTAACGCCCGTCCTGGCCACTTTCGCGGAATGCTTACTGTAGTTCATCGACTTTTTGAAATTCTCGATGCAGACTATTCATTCTTTGGCGAGAAAGATTTTCAACAGTTAGCCCTTGTCAAGGAAATGGTGACTGAACTTGCAATGCCGATAGAAATATTCGGAGTACCCACGGTTCGCGATGAATCAGGATTGGCGTTGTCGAGTAGAAATCGTAGGTTAAGTAGCTCGGGTCTTGAATTAGCGCAACATATTCCAGTTGTCATGGAATTAATGTCTCAAGCATTCACTTCTGGTGAAAGTGCGCGTGAATGCGAACAAGTTGGCCGAGAGTATTTGCTTGGCCAAGGAATTGCTTCAATTGAGTATCTAGAAATCAGGGCTTCAGATTTAATTTCTCCACCAGTTCCAGCAAATGCTCGAATATTTATCGCGGTAGTCATTGAAGACATTCGCCTAATCGACAATTTAGAAATAGCAAAGTAGGAGAGTCATGTTATTAGCAATTGATGTTGGTAATACCAATACTGTTTTAGGTTTATTTTCAGGCGAAGAATTAATTTCTTCGTGGCGAACTAAGACTGACAGCCGAGAAACCGCAGATGAACTGGCGTTGAAGTTTAAAGCGATACTTAGCGATGCTCCAGAAGTTACCGGAATTGCGCTTTGCTCAACGGTCCCTGCAGTGCTTCGGGAAATGCGAACTATGTTAAAGAACTACTACCAAGATGTTCCGCAGGTAATAGTCGAGCCAGGAATCAAAACTGGCGTTCCCGTATTAACTGATAACCCAAAGGAAGTCGGCGCAGATCGAATCGTAAATTCGTTAGCAGCTTTCACGCTGTATGGCGGGCCTGCGATTGTGGTGGATTTTGGTACTTCCACGAATCTGGATGTGATTTCGGACAAAGGTGAATTCCTTGGTGGAGCACTTGCACCTGGAATTGAAATATCAATCGATGCACTTGCCAACCGAGCGGCTCAATTGCGAAAAGTTGAATTGGTGGCACCACGAAATGTGATTGGCAAAAACACTGTAGAGGCTCTGCAATCCGGTGCGATCTATGGCTTTGCGGGTCAAGTTGATGGTCTAGTTGACCGAATTGTTGAGGAACTGGGCACTTCCGTTAAAGCAGTAATTGCCACTGGCGGATTGGCTGGCATTGTCGTTCCCGAGTCAGAAACCATTACACACCACGAGCCAGATCTGACATTGATCGGATTGCGACTGATGTACGAGCGCAACGCTTAGTACCGATAATCTTGGTAAATGACCACTGATCAGAATCCAGCAGCTGAGGAAGTCGATGACTTACCTGAACAAATGCAGGTTCGGCACGAAAAGCGAGCTGCAATTCTCGCTAGTGGCGCAGAGGCTTATCCAGTCCGTGTCCCAGTAACCACCACGATTCCAGCGGTACGTGACAAGTACGCCCACTTAGTTGCAGAACAAGAAAGTGGCGAAACCGTAGGCATTGCGGGACGCATTATGTTCATGCGCAATACTGGAAAACTTTGCTTCGCACAATTACAAGCGGGAACCGGCGAAACTATCCAGGCGATGCTTTCTTTTGATCGCCTCGGCGAAGAAAAACTAGATTCCTGGAAAGCGCTTGTAGACATTGGTGATGTGGTGGCTGTTGTAGGTGAAGTCATTAGCAGCAAGCGTGGCGAACTCTCAGTCATGACAGATTCTTGGCATATGGCAGCAAAAGCGCTTCGGCCACTTCCAAATCCACATAAGCCACTAAGCGAAGAGACTCGAGTTCGCCAGCGTTATGCAGATTTGATTATGCGCGACACAGCACGAACCGTAGCCCGCCTGCGTCCGGCAACATTAGCAAGTTTGCGAGCCAGTTTTGCCAAGCGAGATTACATCGAAGTCGAAACGCCTATGTTGCAGACCATGCATGGCGGAGCAGCAGCACGTCCTTTCGTTACGTCATCGAATGCCTTTGATATGGAATTGTTCCTGCGCATTGCCCCAGAGCTTTTCTTGAAGCGCTGTGTAGTCGGTGGCATCGAACGTGTTTTCGAAATAAATCGCAACTTCCGTAATGAAGGTGCAGATTCCACACATTCGCCTGAATTTGCAATGCTGGAGTATTACCAGGCTTACGCAGATTACAACGACATGGCTACTTTGACCCGTGAGTTGATTCAAGAAGCCGCGCTTTCGGTGCATGGCACATTGAATTTTGAACTTGTTGAGGGTGGAACGCGCGATCTTTCTGGCGAGTGGGATCAGATTTCAGTTTTCCCTTCGGTGAGTAAAGCGATCGGCCAGGAAATCACGCCAGAAACTCCGATTGAAACGCTGCGAAAACTATGTGCTGATGCCGGCATCACTCATGATCCAAAGGCAATTCACGGAAAACTTGTTGAAGAATTGTTAGAACACTACGTAGTAGATGCATTGAAGCGACCAACGTTTGTTATGGACTATCCCGTTGACACTTCGCCACTTGTTAGAGAACACCGAACATTCAAGGGAACTGCTGAGAAGTGGGATCTTTATATAGATGGCTACGAAGCTGGAACCGGATACTCCGAACTAGTTGATCCAGTGATTCAACGTGAGCGCCTAATTGAGCAATCTTCACTTAAAGCTGGTGGCGATGCTGAAGCTATGCAACTTGACGAAGACTTCCTACGCGCTTTGGAGTACGGCATGCCACCAAGTGGTGGAGTTGGCATGGGTGTCGATCGACTACTTATGACATTAACTGGTTTAAATATTCGCGAAACTATTCTGTTCCCGCTTGTAAAGCCGGAGTAGTAATGACTCTTGTAGTGCGTCCGGCTCGGACGTCTGATGTATTAGCAGTTCGCGACTTAGTTGAAAACTACGCTGGCGATGGTCCGAGATTGCTTCGTAAAAACACCGTAACGCTTTATGAAGATGTCCAGGAATTTTATGTCGCGGAACAAGACGGCAAAGTTGTTGGTTGTGGCGCATTACATGTGATGTGGCATGACTTAGGAGAGATTCGAACTGTTGCAGTTGATCCGAGCTGCAAAGGCCAAGGAATTGGCTCGCAGATTTTGGCCGCATTAACTGATCGGGCAAAAGTACTAGGCCTAACTAAATTGTTTTGCCTTACATTTGAAACTAAGTTTTTTACTGGTCATGGTTTTGCACCAATTCAAGAGTCACCAGTTGATGCGACTACTTACGCCGAGATGTTGCTCTCTGGCGATCAGGGTGTGGCTGAGTTCCTTGATCTGGAGCACGTAAAGCCGAATACTTTGGGAAATACCCGAATGATTAAGGTGCTTTAACCGTTGTTTATAAGAAACGTTACAAATAAACAAATATTGTAAATTGCTCAAAAATTTTCTTTACCGTCTCTTTACTAACATTTTATTCTTTACTAAATCTTTGGGATAAAGCAACGTTATGTCTATTTTGTCGCTCGATTTCCACCCACATTGTCTGCTTTACTCCGATTAGCCGACTTAATGCCTTAGTTCGCTCGTAGGTATTTAACAGGCGTTCAATAGGAAGTTAGGAAGCAGTGGAAAGCACAATGGATTATTTCGATCAAGTACTTATGAGTCCCTCGGAAGTGGCAAAACTCTTTCGCGTTGATCCAAAGACTGTGATCAGGTGGGCGGAAAGCGGAAAGCTAACTGTAATCCGCACTCTTGGGGGCCATCGTCGATTCCAGGAAACCGAAGTACTCACGTTGCTTGAAGAATTAACTTCAGTCCGAAACAATTAAAATTTGGATCCAAGTATCACTCTTTGGCAATGACCCCTTGACATGCGTCAAGGGGTCATTGTTCGCTACCGGCAGATACTAAAAAACCCACAAAATTCGCCCTTGTTTGCTCGCGTACCTGCAAATTATTCGCTGTTTCATATGTTTGCGGATGCAGTGTCACGTGGTGGCTCTAGCATTGACCTAAGGCCTAAAAGTCAGAGGAGTTGCATATGTTCGAGAGATTCACCGACCGAGCTCGTCGCGTTGTGGTGCTTGCCCAAGAAGAGGCAAGAATGCTTAATCACAACTACATCGGAACTGAACACATCCTCCTAGGCCTAATCCATGAAGGAGAAGGCGTAGCTGCCAAGGCTCTAGAAAGTATGGACATCTCACTTGAAGCAGTTCGCGCTCAAGTTGAAGAAATTATTGGTCAAGGTCAGCAAGCGCCATCCGGTCATATCCCATTCACACCACGGGCAAAGAAAGTTCTTGAACTTTCTTTGCGTGAAGCTTTGCAACTAGGACACAACTACATCGGAACTGAACACATCTTGCTTGGATTGATTCGCGAAGGCGAAGGCGTAGCTGCGCAGGTATTGGTAAAGCTCGGAGCCGATTTAAACCGAGTGCGCCAGCAAGTAATTCAATTGCTTTCCGGTTACCAAGGAAAAGAACCACAGCAACAAGGTTCCGGTCCAGCCGAAGGAACACCATCTACTTCGTTGGTGCTTGATCAATTTGGTCGCAACTTAACGCAAGCAGCACGCGAAGGTCAGCTCGATCCAGTTATTGGTCGCGTTAAAGAAATTGAACGAGTGATGCAAGTACTTTCGCGCCGTACCAAAAACAATCCCGTTCTTATTGGTGAACCAGGCGTAGGTAAAACTGCGGTTGTTGAAGGTCTGGCACAAAATGTTGTTAAGGGTGAAGTTCCAGAAACTCTGAAAGACAAGCAGATTTATTCGCTTGATCTTGGCGCGCTTGTCGCTGGATCGCGTTACCGTGGTGATTTCGAAGAACGCCTCAAGAAAGTTTTGAAAGAAATCAAAACTCGTGGCGACATCATTATCTTCATTGATGAAATGCACACTTTGGTTGGCGCTGGCGCCGCAGAAGGCGCAATTGATGCAGCCAGTATTTTGAAGCCAATGTTGGCACGCGGCGAACTGCAAACTATCGGAGCGACAACTTTGGACGAGTACCGTAAGTACATCGAAAAGGATGCCGCACTTGAGCGTCGTTTCCAGCCAATCCAGGTAAACGAACCAACAATCGCGCAGACTATCGAAATTCTTAAAGGCCTGCGGGATCGATACGAAAACCATCACCGCGTCACCATTACCGATGCCGCATTGGTTGGTGCCGCGACTATGGCTGACCGTTACATCAGTGACCGGTTCCTGCCAGACAAGGCCATCGACTTGATCGATGAAGCCGGCGCGCGCTTGCGCATTCGCCGCATGACTGCGCCACCAGACTTGCGCGAAATTGACGACAAGATTGCTGCCGTACGCCTCGAGAAGGAATCGGCTATTGATGGCCAAGACTTTGAACGGGCAGCTTCACTTCGCGATGATGAAAAGAATTTGATCGCCGCGCGCGCAACACGCGAAAAGGAATGGAAAGACGGCGATATGGATGTGGTTGCCACAGTCGATGAAGAATTAATCGCTGAAGTTTTGGCTGCATCAACCGGCATCCCAGTATTCAAGCTGACTGAAGAAGAGTCGCAACGACTTCTTCACATGGAAGGTGAACTTCATAAGCGTGTTATTGGCCAAGAGCAAGCGATCAAGGCATTGTCACAAGCTATTCGTCGTACGCGAGCGGGCCTAAAGGATCCAAAGCGCCCAGGTGGTTCATTTATTTTCGCTGGCCCATCCGGTGTTGGTAAGACTGAACTTTCCAAGACGCTTGCCGAGTTCTTATTCGGTGATGAAGATTCATTGATCCAGTTAGATATGTCTGAGTACTCCGAGAAGCACACCGTTTCACGACTATTTGGTTCACCTCCAGGATTTGTTGGTTACGAAGAAGGTGGCCAACTTACTGAGAAGGTAAGACGCAAGCCATTTAGCGTTGTCTTGTTTGACGAAGTTGAAAAGGCGCATCCGGATATCTTTAACTCATTGTTACAGATTTTGGAAGATGGTCGCCTAACAGATGCTCAGGGTCGCGTCGTTGACTTCAAAAACACCGTAATCATCATGACTACTAACCTGGGTACTCGTGACATTGCCAAGGGTGTAAGCCTGGGATTTGCTGATGGTAATGACACGGCAACTTCTTACGATCGGATGAAGGCCAAGGTCAACGATGAGCTAAAGACTCACTTCCGACCTGAATTCCTAAACCGCATTGATGACATCATCGTGTTCCACCAGTTAAGTGAAGACGAAATCGTCGAGATCGTCGACCTGATGATTGCGAAATTGGATTCGCGTCTCAAGGACAAGGACATGGCAATCGAGCTAACTACCGCTGCCAAGGCATTGCTGGCAAAGCGCGGTTACGATCCAGTACTTGGCGCCCGTCCACTTCGTCGCACTATTCAGCGCGAGATCGAAGATCCGATGAGCGAAAAGATGCTCTTTGGTGATTTGAAGCCAGGTGAAATCGTCATTGTGGATGTTGAAGGCGAAGGCGACGATGCCAAGTTCAACATGCGTGGTGAATTTAAAGGTGAACTATCTGATATCGAAATTGAAGTAGCTGGTACTGCTGGAGTTTCTGAGTAGATTACTGGCTGATGACAGCTAAGAATTTTGACTTCGGAGTCATCGGAGCTGGCATTGTTGGGTTAGCAATGGCTAATCGCCTGCGTGAGCTGCATCCTGATGCCAAGATTGCGGTCTTTGATAAAGAAACATCTGTCGGGCAACATGCAAGTGGTCGCAACAGCGGAGTTTTGCATGCCGGGTTCTATTACTCGCCAGATTCATTGAAGGCTGCGCTTACGCGAGATGGTAATCAACTGCTACGTGAATTTTGTGCCAGTGAAGGTATTGCAGTCAAAGAAACTGGCAAAGTCGTTGTTGCCCAGAATGCCTCTGAAGTCCAGGCTTTGCACGAATTGCATCGTCGAGGAAATGCAAACGGCGTAACTACCGAAATTGTTACGACCGAGCAGCTTGCAGAGTTAGAGCCGCTAGCGCGAACTGAGCAGATTGCGCTTTGGTCACCAAATACCGCAGTTGCAAATCCACTCGCAGTCACGCAAGCACTAGCAGACAAAGTAGTCAGAGAAGGAACTCAATTAAAGCTAGGACAACGTGTTACTTCGACTGCACCTAATCGCATCATTACAAATCTTGGTAACTATTCAATCGGTCACATTGTTAATACGGCTGGTCTATACGCCGACAAAATTGCAAAGCCATTTGGATTCTGTGATGACTATCAAATGCTGCCGTTCAAAGGTTTGTATTGGTACGGCAACTGGGCACCTGGTACGTTGCAGCGTCATGTATATCCAGTGCCGGATGTTCGTAATCCATTCCTCGGAGTTCACATAACTGTCACAGTTGATGGCCGAGCCAAGATTGGTCCAACTGCAATTCCGATTTTTTCTCGAGAGAGTTATTCCGGATTTGGCGGCCTAAGCCCAAAAGAAATCATGAACATAGTTGGCATCTATCCCAAATTTTTGACGAGTAAACATCATGATGTTCTGGGATTGATTCGCGCTGAAATGCCTAAGTACTTACAAAAACACCTAGTGTCGCAGGCACAAAGCTTGGTACCGAGTATAAATCCCCAGGACTTCACCGAGCGTGGGCGTCCAGGCATTAGGGCTCAACTCCTTGACGTCAAGAACAAAAAACTTGAAATGGATTTTGTAGTTCGCGGCGATGAGAACTCAACACACTTACTTAATGCAGTTTCGCCTGCTTGGACCAGCGCTTTGGCCATGGCGAATCATGTCTGCCAAAAATTTGATTAGACTTTAAACAGTTGTAGATAGGAAAATCGTGGAAGCTACCGTTTCGTTAATTTGGTTAATTTCTGGATACATTGCATTGGGTATAAAAGCCTGGGCATTATCGGATGTTTTGAAAGCACCGGCTGAAGCGTTCCCATTCTTAAACCGCCAGACTAAAAACATTTGGCTGGCAATCACAATTGGCAGCATCTTGGGACACATTTTATTTAGCCCTTGGGGATTCACTGGAGTAATCGGTTTGATTGCGTGCAGTGTTTATCTGGCCGACATCCGACCAAAGATAAATGAAATGACGCGGCGTTAAATTTTCAAGTCGCCTGAACTGCTGGTTACTTTTTGCCTTGGTTGGCTACAGCCGCCGCAGCACTAGCAGCAGCTTCGGGATCTAAATACTTACCACCAGAAACTATTGGCTTTAGATTCTCATCCAATTCATAAACCAACGGGATTCCAGTAGGAATATTTAGTCCCGCAATTTCAGAATCGCTAATTCCATCTAGGTGCTTTACAAGGGCGCGCAGGGAATTACCGTGAGCTGCAACCATTACCGTCTTTCCCGATTTTAAATCAGGCACGATGCTGGATTCCCAGTATGGAAGCATGCGAACAACTACATCGGCTAAGCACTCAGTTGATGGCAGATCTTTACCTAAGTTTGCATAACGCGGATCGTTAGTTTGGGCGTATTCATTGCTTGGGTCAACAGCTGGTGGTGGAGTATCGAATGAGCGTCGCCACAACATGAATTGATCTTCGCCGTATTCAGCCAAAGTTTGTGCCTTATCTTTACCTTGCAAGGCACCGTAGTGACGTTCATTTAATCGCCACGAACGTTCGACTGGAATCCAATGTCGATCAGCAACATCTAGTGCAATGTTTGCGGTCTTGATAGCGCGACGAAGCAGGGAAGTGTGTAACACATCTGGCAAAACATTTTGCTCTTTGAGTAACTCGCCAGCTCGGGCGGCTTCCTTAAGACCCTTGGCAGTTAAGTCGACGTCGACCCAGCCTGTGAAGAGGTTCTTTTCATTCCATTGACTTTCGCCATGACGAACCAAAATCAAGGTGTAGTTACTCATAAGGCAATTCTGCCCGATTATTCGAACAGATGAGCAAAGGCCTGCAAGTTAGCCAAATCCATACCGTTACTAGTACGCCAAGCCCATTCCCGCTCGATTGCGGACTTAAATCCAAGTTCTAATAGCACGTTGAAAGAGTTGTCAGAGGTTTGCAGCATTACTCCAAGTAATTGGTCGATCTGTGCAGTATCTACTGTGGCAATTGGCAAAGTTCCAGATAGATAAATGTCGCCTAAGTGATCAAGACAGTAGTTGATGACCAGCAATTTGCGATTTTGTTCAAGAATCCAGCGATACACAACTTCGTGGTTCTCGTCAGGATTCCTAGCCACAAAGCTTTCAATTTTGAAGATAGTGTCACCAACTGTGAGCGCGACATTTACGAATTGCTTGTTAACTCCGGGAAGTGAAACCACAACGGTTTTGTCACCGGCTAGTTCATAGTTCAAATCTTGTTCAGCTAGAAATTCGACAACCTGATTCAAGAAAATCATTTTGAATGCACCCGGGCCTTCGACGAGGCAACCGCTTCTTGGTAAACCGAAATTAATTTGTCAGTTGTGTCTTCCCAACCAAAGTGCGAGGCATGAGCAATAGCACCTGCAGTTAACCGCTTCTGAAGGGGTTCATCACTAACAACTTTAAGAATTGACTCAGCCCAGTCATTGGCGTTATGTCCATCAACAAGTACTCCGCTGATACCTTCGCGCACCGCAGTAGGTAGGCCACCAACTCGCGCTGCAATTACTGGCGTACCACAAGCCTGCGCTTCGATTGCAACTAATCCAAACGACTCGCTATAAGACGGAACTACGCAAACTGTTGCGGCTTGGTACCACTTAACTAACTTGGCACGACTGGTTGGTGGCACAAACTGCACTACATCAGAAACGCCGAGCTCATTAGCAAGAGTTAAGAGCGCGTCAGGCTGTTCCAGTCCACTGCCTGAGGGCCCACCACAAATTGCAACTACTAGTCGACTACGAAGGCCTGGATTACGCTTCAATATTTCTGCTGCAGCTTCAATCAATACGTCAGGTGCCTTTAGTGGCTGGATTCGTCCGACAAAAAGTAGCACGATTGCATCGTCAGCAATTCCTAATTCAGATCGAGCCGCGTTTTCACTTCCCGGAATGAAAAGTTCAAGATCTACACCTGGATGGACAACTCGCACGCGATTTGGATCGGCGTGATATAGCTCAATTAGTTCCTTAGCTTCAGCGTGTGTATTAGCCACTAATCGATCCGCGGCAATTACAACTTGCTCTTCACCAATTTCCCTAATGGCCGGTTCTGGCGAATCGCCTTGCGCCAAAGTTAAGTTCTTAACGCGAGCCATAGTGTGCATAGTGTGAACCAATGGCACACCCCAACGCTCTTGGGCAATCCAACCAACCTGACCAGACAGCCAGTAGTGACTATGTACCAAGTCGTAGAAGCCTTCGTTCTTTGCAGCTTCTGCGCGCAGCACGCCGGCAGTAACGGCGCAAAGTTGCGCGGGTAAATCTTCTTTACGCAAACCTTCAAATGGTCCGGCTGGAATATTTCGCACCAAAACCCCAGGTGCTAGTTCGCTGAATTCTGGATCTGAAAGTGAAGTTGCCCGAGTGAAAATCTCAACTTCGATTCCTCGGGCCGCAATTCTTTTCGCAGTCTCAGCGACGTAAACATTCATGCCACCAGAATCTCCAGTTCCAGGTTGATGCAGCGGAGAGGTGTGGACAGAGAGGATCGCAATGCGATGTAGTCCGGAAGCGTTGTTTGTCATGAGAACCCTTTACTAACTTAGCGAAAAGGGCCTAACTGCGATACTTGGTGGAATATTTCCTATTTTGCGTAGGGTTCGCCAGTAACAATGTGTATTACGCGTCGTGCCACCGATACGGCATGATCGCCAAAGCGTTCGTAGAATCGGGAAAGCAAAGTAACGTCGATGGCAGCCTCAACACCATGCGACCAATTTTCTGAAAGCACCACAGTGAAGAGTTCGCGATGCAGTCGATCTAAGGCGTCATCGTATTTCTTCATGTTGTCTGCCAGCGTAGTATCGCGCGAAGAAATAACTTCGCCAGTTTGGGCCACAATTTGGCTTGCAGCTTCGCCCATCTGGGAGAAAGTATCTTTTAGTTCGGCAGGAATTGAAGGGTTTGGATAGCGCAGCCGAACTTGCTTTGCAATGTGAACCGCAAGGTCACCCATTCTCTCGAGTGACGTTGCCATACGAATTGCACCCATAACTAACCGAAGGTCTGTTGCAACTGGAGCCTGTAACGCTGCGATTCGAGCAGACATTTCTTCTACCTCGGCATTTAGCTCATTGATTCGCTCGTCGCCAGCAATAACTTGTTCGGCAATTGCTAAGTCATCTTCAAGTAGTGCATCAGTTGCACCACGAATAGCCTTACCGACTAGGTCGGCCATGGAAACTAAGCCTTCATTGATAGAAGCTAATTGATTCGTGTAATCCTCGCGCATAAAACGAGTCTAATACCGATGACCCTAATCCTGGATTTTCGCCATAAAAACACTAGGGAAAGTGCGGGCAAACATAGTTTGGCTTTTAGATGAACAGTTGCTGAAGTAAGGCTGGACGTGAGATGTCTAACCCCAAATCTACCTATCCTTAGAAGGTGAACAGATTCGGAATGGCTAGAGATTGGTGCTTGGTGCAGCCATGCTAAATCGTAGATCGCCAGGTCGGCCAAAGGCTGGCGCTACTGAAGCTGCGCAAAGTCAGGCTGATCGAGTGGAAGCGTTGAGCCAAATTCTCGATGTCCTTCCTGATGCAGCTGCAATCGTAGATTCAGCCGATCGAGTTTTAGCAGCAAGTGCAAACTGCGTAGCCATGGGATTGATTTCCTTAGAACGCATTGCCCCAGTTGAATTACGGGCGCTAAATCGCGAGGTTCATCGCCTGAGTAAGACTCAAAGCCGAGACGCAGTAATTAAGCGAAATGGCTCTCGCCTTGGCGAATGGGAAGCCCGAGTTCAAATTTCACCGATTGATGAAGAACTAAGTTTGCTGATCGCACAGGACTTAAGCGAAGAGCGTCGACTAAATGATGTGCGTCGTGATTTCGTTGCGAACGTTTCCCACGAACTCAAGACCCCAGTTGGTGCACTTTCACTGTTAGCTGAGGCAGTGCAAGCGGCAGACACCGACATTGAACAAGTGCGCCATTTCACTTCTCGGATGCAAATTGAAGTGAAGCGATTAACTGCCATGATTTCAGATTTAGTTGCCTTGTCCCAAGTGCAAAGTGATGCACCCCTGCGAAATTCTGCGCCAGTTGATGTTGCGAGCATCATCCATGAGGCAGTTGATGCCACAAAGATTGCTGCTGAGCAAAAATCCATTGAAGTTGTTGTTGCGGACGATGTAAATAATGTGGGACGAATATTCGGCGACGAAGGTCAGCTAAACGTGGCATTAAATAATTTGTTGTCAAATGCCATTAAGTATTCGCCAGAATCTACCCGAGTCGGTGTTGGTGCTCGCCTAAACGATGACGTAATTGAAATTTCAGTTACTGATCAAGGCCCTGGTATTCCTGAGGCAGATCTAAATCGTATTTTTGAACGTTTCTATAGAGTTGACCCAGCCAGGTCTCGTGATACTGGTGGTACCGGCTTAGGTCTAGCAATCGTTAAACATGTTTGCGCAAACCATGGTGGCGATTGCGTTGTTTGGTCGCAAGTAGGTCAAGGTTCGACATTTACATTACGTTTTCCCGTGTACCTAAATGGTGCCGGCACCCCAACGGAGGTTACAGGTAAATGACACGTGTTCTGGTCATCGAAGATGAAGAGTCATTCCGCGATGCGCTGCAGTTCATGCTTTCTCGTGAAGGCTTTGATGTGATCTTGGCACCAAACGGCGCCGAAGGCATGAAGTTATTTGATTCCAAAAATCCAGATTTAGTTTTGCTTGACTTAATGCTTCCGGAAGTATCAGGCACCGAAGTCTGTAAATACATCCGATCCAAATCAAACACGCCAGTAATCATGTTGACTGCTAAAGATACTGAAATCGATAAGGTCGTCGGCCTTGAACTAGGCGCAGACGATTATGTGACAAAACCTTTTTCTACGAGAGAGTTACTTGCTCGTATTAAGGCGGTGCTTCGGCGTGGTGGGGAAATCGAAATTGACTCGGTTGGAGCAGTTGAAGTTGGACCAGTTCGAATGGATGTTGAGCGCCATGCACTTTCAGTCAACGGACAAGCTGTTGCTATGCCGCTTAAGGAATTTGAATTGTTGGAATTGTTAATGCGTAATTCCGGACGAGTCTTGACGCGCGGACAGCTAATGGATCGAGTCTGGGGCTCAAACTATGTTGGCGATGGAAAGACTCTCGATGTTCACATCAAGAGAATTCGCTCAAAAATTGAACCAGATCCAGCAAATCCGGTCTATCTAACGACAGTTCGTGGCTTGGGTTACCGCTTCGAAGCCTAAAAGTTATCGAGCAGTTCACTCGGTGTTTACCTAGTTTGCACGTGCTATATCCCTTGGCTTTCTAATCTGTTGAGGTGAGTAAAACTCAATCGCGCATTGATTTAAAGAGCTACAAACCCAAGGATGCAGATCGCGTATTCTTTGGCGGGGCATCTCTTGCCGCGGCTTTATCCTTGCTACTGGTGCTGATGATTGTTGCCTTTTTGCTCAATGGTTCTTGGACCACATTTCAGCAACAAGGTTTAAAATTTGTGACCGGGTCAATCTGGGATTCAGCGAGCGAAACTCCAACTTTTCAAATATTTCCCATGCTTTATGGATCATTTTTGATATCGGCACTTGGTCTAGTCATTGCTGTTCCGGTTTCGATTGCGACGGCTTACTTTATTCAATTTATGGCTAAAGGCATATTCGCAAAAGTTGCGATTTCAATTATTGACTTACTCGCAGCACTGCCTTCGATTTTAATTGCCATGTGGGGATTGTTAGTGCTCACTCCAGTTGCAACTGGGTGGTCTGAGTTACTTACAAAACATCTGGGCTTTATTCCTATTTTTGCAAACGATGAACCCAATGCCTTCAGGTCTCCATTCATAGCAGGATTTGTAGTTGCCATCATGGTCATCCCAATCATTACTTCTGTAACTCGTGAAGTGATGAGCCGAGTCGACAAAGAGTTAATTGCAGCTGCCTTTGCATTAGGTGGTACATCATTTAGCTCACTTCGTAGAGTTGTGATCCCCACTGCCAGGAGCGGAATTCTGGGTGGCATACTTCTCGGTCTTGGACGCGCACTTGGTGAAACAATTGCAATTTACTATGTGCTTAATTTACTGTTCGAGACTAACTTCTATTCAATTTTGGAACCTCGTGGCGGCTCGATTGCGTCCCTCATTATTTCTAGGTTTGGTGAAGCCACGCCAGTCGAACTAAGGGCCCTAATGGCCGCTGGCGTCGTATTGTTCGTGTTTACCTTAATTGTAAACATGCTTGCAACTGCAATTGTCCAAAGGTCTGAAAAGCGAATGGCATCGTAATGACACAAATTGCCGTCAGGCCCACAAATGCGACACCTTGGAAAAATCGAAATCGAAAGAACGTTGCTTTAATTGCGATTGCATCGGTAGCTCCAAGCCTCATAGCAGTAATTGTGCGTTTTCTTCTGGAGCTACCTGGTGCCGTTACGCTTCTTCTTATTTTCCTTCCGCTGCAGTTACTATTTAGTGCCCTAGCAGCGCTGATATTAAGAGGTAAGCGCGGGATTGCGGATGCATTCCTTAACGTAGGTGTGATCTTTTCAACCGTGGCAATCAGTATTTTGCTGGGGTCCGTCCTCTTTTCGGTAATAAGTTGGGGATTGAAGGCGTTAAGTCCACATTTTCTTTATCAAAACAGTGTTTACATAACGCCGACAACTTCACTTGAATATGGTGGCGTCGGGCACGCGATCCTTGGAAGTCTTATAGTCGTTGGTTTAGTTACTTTGGCAACCGTTCCGATAGGAATCGGGGTCGCAGTTTATCTAACTGAAACTGATGGTCGGTTCCGAGGCCCAGTCCGATTTTTTTCCCAAGCTATGAGTGGCCTACCATCTGTGGTTGCCGGACTTTTTATCTATACGGTATTTATTGCATCTGGATTAGTTAAACCAGTTGGTTGGTTAGGTGCCGCATCACTATTACTTCTAATGTTGCCAACGATCGCTCGCATGAGCGAAGAGGTATTAAAACTGGTACCAGGTGAGTTGCGGGCCGCCGCGTTAGCACTTGGTGCTCCCCGACGCAGGGCGTTCTTCCAAGTGATTTTACCTGCTGCAAAAACTGGGCTTATCACTGCTGTTTTGCTGGGATTAGCCCGGGTATTTGGCGAGACGGCTCCATTGATTCTGACAACCAATATTTCCAATGAAACGAATATAAATCCAACTAGCGATGGCATGACAACGCTGACCACATATATCTACTCATTCCTCGGTGCGGGTTATGACACTTCAAGACAACGAGCTTGGGGCGCTGCACTTGTGCTGTTGGTTGTTATCGGAATTTTATTCACACTTGCACGAATTTTTGGAAGTAGAGAAGTAGGAAAGAAATGACCACAACTATCGAAGGAAGTATGGAGATGACTACTCAAGTGGAGACTAAAAGGTTGCGAACTCTTGATGAGCAATATCATCTCGAAGCTAGGGACATAAACGTGTGGTTTAAAGAACGCCATGTGCTTTCGGATGTCTCGTTGAAGTTCCCCACAAATTCGGTTACGGCGCTGATTGGTCCATCGGGCTGCGGTAAGTCATCTTTCATCAGAACGCTTAATCGCATGCATGAACTTATTCCTGGAGCAGGGTTAGCTGGAGAAATATATCTTGACGGCAAGAATATTTATGATGCTGATATAGATCCAGTTTCAGTACGCCTAAAAATTGGGATGGTGTTTCAAAAGCCAAATCCATTCCCCACCATGACAATTAAAGGAAATGTACTAGCCGGGCTGCGACTTAGTAATCGGCGCACCAGGGACGAAAATGAATTGGTTGAAAAATGTCTAACTCGGGCAAGCATCTGGAATGAAGTAAAGGATCGGCTAGATGCTCCAGCTGGATCGTTATCTGGCGGCCAACAGCAACGCCTTTGCATTGCACGATCACTTGCGCTTGCACCAGATGTGCTTTTGATGGATGAGCCATGTTCAGCCTTGGATCCGGGCTCCACTCGTCGCATCGAAGAAACCATCCGCGAGTTGTCATCGGACATGACTGTGGTAATTGTCACGCACAACATGCAACAAGCCCAACGAGTATCGGATCAAACTGCATTTTTCTTGGCTGAAGAAAACCAGCCAGGTTACGTCGTTGAGTTTGGAAATACCGAGGCGCTGTTTTCATCCCCGAATGATCCACGCACAGAAGATTACGTAAATGGTCGATTTGGGTAGTACACCAACTGTTTACCCAAAAATCATTAGCAATTAGGTTTCGCTACAACTTGCATTCAGAACCGAGTAATTAACTCTTCTCATACCGGAAACGCCGGTGACATCAAGAAGGAGAAATAATGCGAAGCATTATTACTAAATCTGTGGCTGTGCTTGCAATGGCAGCTTCCGTACTTGTTGCAGCACCTGCAGCGCAAGCCGGCGAAACAGTAAATGGTAAAGGTTCCTCATTTGCCAACAACTTTATGCAAAAGTGTGCACGAGAATTCAACTCTGCAACTGGAAATACAGTTGCTTACACATCAACAGGCTCTTCAACTGGGCTTTCTCAGTACAAGGCAGGCGCGGTTGAATTCGCTGCTACCGATGTTCCATGGGCATCAGGTTCAGCTCCTTCCCAAGCCTTTACTTATGTTCCAGTTACTTCTGGCCCAGTTGCCATCGGATTTAACGTTTCAGGTGTAAAGACTCTAAAGCTAGATCCAAAAACTCTTGCTGCGATTTTCAAGGGCACAATTACCAAGTGGGATGACCCAGCTATCAAGAAGCTGAACAAGTCAGCACCTAAGGGAAAGCTAAAGGGCAACATTACTGTCGTTTACCGCGATGGCTCTGGAACCACAGCTAACGTGCAAGATTACCTAAACCAAACAGTCGGCGGCTTTACAGCAAGCAATGCCAACAAGAACTGGGATGGCGCTAAGGGAGCGCTTGCAAGCACCAGTGCCGTGATGGTATCCACTATTGCGAGTACCCCAGGTGCTATCGGCTATGCAGATCTAGCAGATGTAACGGTGAAATTGAAGTATGTTTCCCTTAAGAATGCCAAGGGTGCTTACGTAAAGCCAACTGCAGCAGCAGCAAAGAAATTTATTTCTGCTCAAGCTGATCCAGGTAAGAATGGAATCGTAACAATCAATTTCAAAAAGAAAGTTACAGGCGGCTACAACTTAAGCATCCTTACTTACTTAGTGATTCCAAAGGGAGCCTCACCTGGAACTTATGATGCCGCTAAAGCGGGAGTCGTAAGTGACTTCGCTGAGTATGCAGTTGTAACTTGTGGCAAGAAGCCAGCAGCAGGATACGCTGGCTTTAGCTCAAAGAGCAAGCTATACCAGCGCGCACTATCGAACGCACGTTCTGGATTCTAATTAATCCGTCATTAGCCCGCTTGGCAATTGCCTTGCGGGCTACTGACATTAACGGCTAGCGAAAGATAACTTAAATGAAATTGGTCAAAGTAGTAGGCAGCTTATTGCTGGCAGCTGGATTAGTTGGCTGCACACCTCCAATGCCGCCAGAAGTTAAGGCTGCTTTGGCTGATAAATACGTGACATGTGTTGATGGGCCGTTGACCATTTCTAGTCAGCCCGAATTCGAAGAACTACTAAACATTTGGTCAGAAAGCTATACAACCAATTGTGCTAACTCAAAACTTCAAATTACTGAGTATGGAAACACTTCGGACATAGTGATTTCCGGCGCCTCAGAAGCGACTCCATTTTGTAGTTCGAGCTTAAAAATCCCAGTAGGGCTGGACGGCGTTGTAGTCGCAACACCTCTCGAGGGTGTCGAAAACATCGTGCTATCACCAGAGGTTCTAAACAAGGTCTTACTTGGAGAAATTTCAAACTGGCAGGATGCTGACATTACAGACTTGAATCCAGATATTGAATTCCCAGACCTTCCGATGCAGGTCATCCAATCAGGATCAAAAACCGAAGTTGAAGCACTAAATCTTTGGATGGCAACTGAGACGGGCGGTACTTGGCAGCCAATAACTGCGGCTGCAGAACAGAACTTAGAGGAACTGGCTACTGATGGATCAATTGGAATTGCGTCTTTAGCATACGCACAAAACAATTCATTGAGCCTTGCCGAATTCCTACTTCCTTCTAGTGATCAATCGCTATACGCAGAATCTGCTGGTGTTGACTCCGGCGGTACTCAGATGGTTTTGACTAATACTGGCGATGATTACGTAGCTGAAATTGACCCAACGATTGAACCGACTGCTTCCGAAGGAACAGACGAAGCAGCAATCCCATGGCACGGCATTGCGCAAACTACGGTAAGTATTTGCAAGGGTCAGAATGAACTTGCAGCTAAGGCTTTCGCCAAATACATTTTGCGCTTGGACTCCCAAGGAGAATTAGTAGGAGTGGGGCGCAACGCGACACCGGAAAACATTCGAATTGAATTGTTGGGTATCGTTTCAGCGGGATTACCTGAACCGTCAGTACCACCATCGGGTGAGCCTGAGCCTGCACTACCTACTGAAATGCCAACTGAAGAACCGGCTGTAGATGCAACAGACGCGGCTACGCCGGAGCCAACTTCTTAGTTAAATGAGGTCAGGCGCTAAGAAGCGCTAGGTGCTGGGGCTGGGGCAACAGCTGTGGCTGGAATTTCAATGTCCGCGTAAATTCCGGTGTTGGCATTAACCAGCATCGAAAGCGGTGCAGATTGACCGCTTGCAAACATCAGCGAAACATCTACAAACTGACCTGGCTCCAGCGCACCGGAAACGCTCGTGAGCACGATTCGGTATTGGGAGTCATATCCAACCTTTACAACCTGCATGTGCGGAAGTGAGATGTTAACTTCACCGTCGACACCTACAGTCTTAGCAGCTGCAACTCCATTAAGTACGTCATCAGTAGTTTTGTCATTGTTGATCACAGTCATGATTATGGTGGCGCGTGAGGTGTCCGCAGGATCCACAATCACGGATGCGTTGCGAATTTGGAGCGCTCCAACATCGACACTTCGACCATTTCCGGAGTCTGGCTGGTTGTTCGTCGCAGCATCAAAACCAGTGGCACAGCCGCTAAGTAGAAGGATGGCAGCTGAAACGGCTGCTGCTACTGCAAAGTGCTTACGCGCCATGAACGATTCCCCTTTAGTGAAATACCAGTAATTAGTGGTTTCGCCTCTAAGCCTACTTGTGGAAAAAATTGAATATTCACCCACCTTTGGACAGATTACAGATTTAGACCCATCGGCTGAACTGAGCAAAAACTCCATTAGTTGCGGGGTTTTTGTGGCATCGAGACGGCGTGTCGCATGGTAGAATTGAGGTTCAAGGCAACCAAAGGATCAATCTAAATGGCCTACAAAGTCGGGGAAACTGTCGTGTATCCACATCACGGCGCAGCAGACATCATTTCCAAAGAAAAGCGCACCATCAAGGGCGAAGAACGCGAGTACTTAGTACTTCGGGTTCACCAGAGCGACCTGACTGTGCGAGTTCCATCGGACAACCTTGATCTTGTTGGCGTGCGAGATGTAACTAGCCAAGCAGGATTAGAAAAAGTCTTTGGCGTGCTGCGGATGCCATATGTTGAAGATCCAGCGAACTGGTCTCGCCGATTCAAGGCAAATACTGAAAAACTTTCCTCCGGCGATGTAATTAAAGTTGCCGAAGTAGTGCGTGACCTATGGCGTCGTGCGCAAAAGAAGCCACTTTCAACTGGCGAAAAGAGCATGCTAGCTCGAGCACGCACCCAACTGATTAGTGAAATCGCATTAGCGGAAAAAACTAACGAAGTTAAAGCTGAAGAAGTTCTCGACGAGGTACTGGCTTCCTAATGTCAACCGCCGCTACTGGACGAGTGGCGGCAATTATTCCTGCCGCCGGTTTAGGAATTCGCTTAGGTGCGGATGTTCCGAAAGCATTTTTAACTCTCGGTGGCATGTCCTTATTAACTCGTAGTGCATTAGCAATGAGCGCAGTAGCGGATGTCTTAATAATTTCAGCGCCGGTTGACGCACTAGAAGAAGCCAGTGCGCAACTACAACAAGTAGATGCCGAAATTCATATTGTTGCTGGCGGCGAACATCGGCAAGAATCTGTGGCTAATGCCTTACGAAAAGTTCCAGCCGACGTTTCTATCGTGTTAGTTCATGATGCAGCAAGGCCTCTCGTTCCAATCCAGGTTGTAAAAGACGTAGTTGAAGCGGTTCGCAATGGCGCAAAGGCAGTTATTCCAGTTTTGCCGTTGGTAGACACCATAAAGCGAGTTAACGGTCAAGGTATTGCGATTGAAACCGTAGATCGAAATCAATTGCGCAGAGTGCAGACCCCGCAAGGATTTGATCGGGCAACTCTAGATTCAGCTCATAAAGATCCAGCCGTGGTTGCAACTGATGATGCAGGATTAATGGACGCCCTCGGAGTCGAAGTGACAACTGTTGTCGGTGATGAACGAGCGCTAAAGATAACAACGATGTCTGATGTGTATCACGCAATAAGTATGTTGGAGGGCACTCATGAGTGACTTAAGAATTGGAACTGGGGTTGATGTTCATCCATTAGTAGCAGGACGACCAATGCAGCTTGCCTGTTTGTCTTGGCCAGATGAAGGTGCTGGCTGCGACGGTCACTCTGATGGCGACGTAGCAGCACACGCAGCCTGTGACGCGATTCTGTCGGCTGCCGGAATGGGAGACCTGGGGTCAGTGTTTGGTACTTCAGATCCAAAGTGGGCTGGCGCATCAGGTGCTGAGCTGCTTGGCGAAGTTACTCGCTTGATTTCGAAATCTGGCTGGCGCATTGTGAATGTCAGCGTCCAGGTAATCGCTAATTCACCAAAAATCGGTTCCCGCCGCGAAGAAGCTCAAACCGCAATGTCTAAAGCCTTGTCCGGAGCATCTGTTTCCGTGGCCGGCACCACTACTGATGGCCTTGGTCTAACTGGTCGCGGCGAAGGTGTGGCGGCGATGGCTTCAGCATTATTAGAACGCTTCGCAGATCGGTAACCTTGAACCGTGCGTTTATATGACACTGCCACTCGCGCAGTCCGAGATTTCACCCCGTTGGTTGACGGCAAGGTGTCTATGTACGTCTGTGGCGCGACGGTTCAATCTGCGCCGCACGTAGGTCACATCCGTTCTGGCGTTGCTTTTGACGTGCTGGCCCGATGGCTGCGGGCTAACGGCCATGACGTAACACTGGTGCGAAATGTAACTGACATTGATGACAAGATTTTGGCAAAAGAATCAGTAGAAAATCGTCCCTGGTGGGCAGTGGCCGCGCATTACGAACGTGAATTCCAAAATGCTTATGAAATTTTGGGTTGCACGCCACCAACTGTTGAGCCACGCGCAACCGGTCACATCACCCAGATGATCGAATTAATGCAGGCCCTAATCGAACGTGGCCACGCATACGCTGCTGATGGTGATGTTTATTTCGATGTTCGCTCATTTGCTGATTACGGCAAGCTTTCTGGACAAAAGATTGACGACTTACTTCCTGCTGGCGATTCCGAAGGTGAATCCCGCAAGAAAGACTCGCGTGATTTTGCACTTTGGAAATCCGTAAAGCCAGGTGAACCTTCTTGGCCAACACCGTGGGGTAACGGTCGTCCTGGCTGGCACATTGAATGTTCTGCGATGGCACACGCCTACCTTGGTGATGCTTTCGATATTCATGGTGGTGGCTTAGATCTAGTTTTCCCGCATCATGAAAATGAAGTAGCACAATCAAAAGCTGCTGGTCAAAACTTCGCAAACTTCTGGTTGCACAATGCCTGGGTAACAACGGCCGGCGAAAAAATGTCTAAGTCACTTGGTAACTCACTTGTGGTCACCGAAGTGGCAAAACGAGTTCGCCCAATTGAACTTCGTTGGTATTTAGCCAGTGCGCATTACCGCAGCAATCTTGAATTTTCAGATAGCTCGCTGCAAGAATCAGCAGTTGCCTTCCAACGCATTGAAAACTTCGTCGAGCGCGCAACTTCAATCGTTGGTGACGTAGATTTCGCCAGCACTCCGATGTGTGCGGATTTCGAAGTTGCCATGAACGAAGACTTGAATGTGCCATCAGCACTGGCCGCACTTCATGAAGTAGTGGGCGAGGGAAACACTTTGCTAGCGAATAAAGCAGACGCTGCAGCAATAAAGGGCTGTTTAGCATCGGTGCGCAAAATGCTGGATGTACTTGGTGTAGATCCACTGTCGCCAACTTGGAATCAAGCTGGCAAGAACACCGAGAGTTTGGAAGCTGCCTTGGATCACTTCGTGCAGCAAGCAATTGCAGTTCGAAATGCTGCAAAAGAAAATAAGGCTTTTGAAGCCGCGGACGCAATTCGCGATTCGTTGCGCGATGTTGGTATCGCACTAGAAGACACATCTGATGGTGTGCGCTGGAATTTGGAGAAGTAATGGCTGGCAATTCCAAGCGCAAGGGTGCGATCCGCACCAGCAAAAAAGGTGCGTCCGCTGGTTCTGGTGGTCGTGGCAAACAAAAACTTGAAGGTCGCGGCCCAACACCAAAGGCTTCAGAACGCGATAAGCATCCAGCTGCAAAGCGCGCTCGCGCAGCAGAAAGAGCTGCCGAAAAGCGTGGTTCAACTCGAGTAAGTCGTCCGCGCGATCGTGATGGTATCGAGTGGGTCGCAGGACGTAACTCGGTACTTGAAGCGCTGCGGGCAAACATTCCAGCAAATGCGCTTTACATGCAACAGTTCCTTGATGCCGATGATCGTGTTAAGGAAATTCTGCAATTAGCAAATGATCGCGGTTTGCCATTCCTGGAGGCGCCACGAAGTGAAATTGATCGAAACACTGATGGCGCAGTTCACCAAGGTGTGGCACTTCGAATTCCGCCGTATTCATATTTAGATCCAATCGATTTATTGGATCAATCCTTTGACCACGATGAGGCACCATTTGTTGTTGCCCTTGATGGCGTAACCGATCCACGAAATCTTGGTGCGGTGATTCGATCGTCAGCTGCATTTGGCGTGGATGGCGTATTGGTTCCAGAACGTCGTGCTGCTGGCATGACAGCCTCGGCTTGGAAAACTTCCGCTGGGGCAGCGACGCGCGTACCGGTCTCGCGCGCTGTAAACTTAACTCGCTCACTTGTTGAATTTAAGCGCGCAGGCTGCACAATTATTGGGCTTGATTCGGATGGCGATACTTTCGTCCAGGATCTAAAGCAAGACATTGTGGCTGGACCGATTGTGTTAGTTGTCGGTGGCGAAGCAACTGGCATGTCTCGGTTAGTTCGCGACACCTGCGATCTAGTGGTTTCAATTCCAATGTTTGATGAAACTGAATCTCTAAATGCTGGCGTGGCTGCTGGTATCGCACTTTATGAATTGGCCAAGATTCGTCATCCGTAACAGTTAGCACCTCGTTTTGGGAAAATTGGATTTTTTTCCTAGACTGTTCTAGCGACACCGGACTCGGGTCTGTTGTCCAAGCCTCCTTAGCTCAGTGGTAGAGCGTCGCTCTTGTAAAGCGAATGTCATCCGTTCAAATCGGATAGGGGGCTCCATTTTTTGCCTTTGGCAAGAGCCATGACGATCTAAGGTAACGCCACAACTCGAGGTTTGATTAGCTCCTGCACGATTGCAATTCCAATCAGAACAATCAATGCCCCAATCGGTTCGTACCAATTCATTTTTTCGTTAAGTAGTAAAACGCCGGCCAAAGTTGATACCACCGGAATTGAGTAAGTCACTGTCGACATTGCAATTGCGCCAGCGCGTTTCACAATCACAAAACCAATCACCAAGGCAGCGCCAGTTCCTAAAACGCCAAGCGCAACGATTGCCAAAATTCCAGTTATTGGCCAAGAGGTAATTTCATGTGGCGAAGCAATCGCGAAGACGGCACAAATTGCGGCACCAATTGTTAGTTGCGTTGCCACCGCACTAATCGAATCTAATCCCATAGGTGTTAGGTACTTGCGAGTCCAGATTGCGGAAAACGCATATCCAATTGTGCAAAAAGCGCACGCTGTGTAGGCCAACCAATTTGCTTGGAAATTAACATCCCAAACGCCAAGCAGAACTAGCAGTCCTAGGAAACCAAGAATCAGGCCACCAACACGAAATGTTGTTAGCTTTTCTTCCGGCAACATAAGTACTGCCAAAACTGCGGTCCAAAGCGGCATAGTCGAATTTAGTAATCCAGCAGCAATCGAAGAGATGTGATGGATCGCCCAAGCAAATGTGGCGAAGGGAAGTACTTGCGCCATGACAGTAATAAGTGCCAGATGTTTTACGGCCGGACCGCGAACAATAAATTTGCGTCTAGTTACCAGCACAATAAGGATGAGCGCGAGCGCGCCGAATCCCATGCGGGCGAAAGTTTGCTCATATGGGTCTAGAAAACTGCTAGCCACCTTGATGAAGAAAAAGGAAAATCCCCAAATAGTTGTCAGGACTAGCCAGAGCGCAAGCCAACTTTTAGTTGGTGCTGGGGAAGTATTCACCTGTCCATCTTGTCGTAGCCCGCACTACCACTTGATGTGACACCCCGAGACGGGGGGTGAACGTATTTCTTGTGCCCCAAGGTTTAGCATTGGTTACGTGAACGATGCTGTACGCGCCCTGTCTGCTGATAACTCTGGTGTCCTACCAGAGCGAGATCAACAGGTCCTGGAATTTGAACGCCAATGGTGGAAGTTTGCCGGCGCAAAGGAACAGGCAATCCGCGAACAATTCGATATGTCTGCGACTCGTTATTACCAAGTACTTAATGCCTTGATTGATCAACCAGAAGCTCTTGCTTTTGATCCAATGTTGGTCAAGCGCCTTCAGCGTATGCGGGCAGCTCGGCAACGCGCTCGTTCAGCTCGTCGCTTGGGCATTGAACTAAAGAATTAGGCAATTGCCATGCCTGGCGGCCAAACTTTTCATCAACGAGTAACTGTCCCTGCAGTTGTAATTTTGGCAACTGTGAGCGTGCTTTTTCTAGTTGGCTACAAACTCTGGAAACTTGATCCCAATCCAGTTGCCGCCGAACCAACCATATCCGCATCCGCAGAACCGTCAATACCAGTGATGCCTTCAGCGCTGCCAAGCGGATCAGCAGGTGCAAACCTGGATGCAAACGGTCGGATTCCAGTTATCGTTCTTAACGGAACACAAACTGCAGGACTTGCAAAAACCATGAGTGATGAATTGCACGATGCGGATTGGGTTGTGGAAGAGACTGGCAACTGGACCGGTGAGCCACTATTGGAAACCACAATTTTTTATCCAGCTAACGAGTTGAGTTCGGCCGAAGAGTTGGCTACCCAGACCGGTGGCACATTAGTCGAGGCCCCAGCAGATTTGAGCCAAACCGCGTTAACTTTGGTGATTATTAAATAATTCGTGATCATTTATCACGAATTGATACTCGAAATTGCTTTTTCCCCCAGCCCTGATACAGTTTTTCCACGGACGCGGTTTACCGCTTCTAAAAACTAAATACACCTCATCCAGAGGGGCAGAGGGAACGGCCCGTTGAAGCCCCGGCAACCACCGCAGAACCGTTAAGGCCTTGCGACCCGGTGCCAATTCCGACTAAAGACAGCTTGCTGTTTTTAGTAGAGATGACGAAAGGCTTCCAGCTCAATGTCTGTAACACTAGAAAAAATCGATACTGCACCATTTGGTGCGGCAACTCACTTGGTCTGTCGTGCTTGTGGCGCGCATGCAAAACTTGGCGCCGACTATTCCTGTTGGGAATGTTTTGGCCCACTTGAAGTGGCATATGACTTCGGCACCGTAACAAGAGAACAGATCCAATCGGGTCCGTTCTCTTTGTGGCGTTATGCGGCGCTTTTGCCAGTTCCAGCGAACATCGCCGAGTCTCGTAACTTAGCGCCTGGCATGACTCGCCTTCATCGCGCTGACAATTTGGCAAAAGCACTTGGCATCACCGGCACGCTTTGGGTTAAAGACGACAGCGGAAACCCAACGCACTCATTCAAAGATCGCGTTGTTGCTGTGGCACAAAGCGCCGGCATTCAACTTGGCTTTGACACTTTGGCATGTGCTTCAACTGGGAACTTGGCACACGCGGTTGCAGCTGCTGCCGCACGTGCTGGACAAAAATCAGTTGTCTTAGTTCCATCGAATTTGGAGCAAAACAAAATTCAAGCAACCGCTGCTTACAACGGTCACGTGATTGGCATCGAAGGAAACTACGATGACGTGAATCGCCTTTGCGGGGAATTAATTGGCGAAGAAGTTTCTGCTAACTGGGGATTCGTAAACGTTAACTTGCGGCCTTACTATGCCGAAGGTTCTAAAACGGTTGGTTACGAAATTGCCGAGCAACTCGGCTGGAGACTTCCTGACCAAGTTGTGATTCCAGTGGCTTCCGGCGCGCTGTTAACTAAAGTCGACAAAGGCTGGCGCGAATTTGTAGAACTTGGTTTAGTTCCGGATCGACAATGGCGCGTATTCGGCGCACAAGCAACTGGATGCAATCCAGTATCAACTGCTTGGGCTGATGGCAGCGAAGTAGTGCGTCCAGTTAAACCCGACACCATTGCCAAATCACTTGCAATCGGAAACCCAGCTGATGGTCCGTATGCACTAGATGCAGTGCGTCGCACAAATGGCGCAGTTGGCGATGTCACTGACGAAGAAGTTGTGGAAGGCATCCGATTGTTGGCTGAGTGCGAAGGAATATTTGGCGAGACATCTGGCGGCGTAACCGTTGCCGTGACACGAAAGTTATTGGCACAAGGGCTGCTAGATCCAACTGCAGAAACTGTGATTGTAAATACTGGTGAAGGGCTTAAAACCCTTGACGCGGTATCCACTGGTAATGGTTTCACTGCAACCATTACTCCAAATGTTGAATCCGTTGCAAGAGTTATCGAAGGTGCATGATGAGCGTAACTGTCCGAGTCCCAACAATTTTGCGGGCATATGTGTCCGATCAATCAACAGTTGAACTAGAACCAAACCCAGAAACTCTGCAGGGTGTACTTGATGCCCTGGAAGCTATGGCACCTGGAATTTTGCAGCGAGTAATCTCCGACACTGGAGAATTACGACGCTTTGTGAATGTATATGTCAATGATGATGACGTTCGATTCCTAGATGGCCTTTCAACACCAACTCCAGCTGGCGTGACTGTTTCGATAGTTCCTGCAGTTGCTGGTGGTTAATTAACCACTAATTGGGCCGATTAATCCATTAAAAACTGATTGAAGACAGCGTTTTTAGTGAATGTGGCGAATACCTTGTGCTTATGTGCCGTAGGGTTAGTTTTGGTCAAAGGCAAGCATTTCGTTAGAGAGCAAGACTCGAAGACAAAGATTCGCGAGCACGATGCGAACTCTCACCTTGGTGGGCAGGGAGCAAGACCCGAAGTGGCAAACGTCGCTTCGACCCATTAAGAAAAGAGATGCCATGTTAGGCACAGTCAAGTGGTTCAACCAGGAAAAGGGCTATGGCTTCGTAGAAGTTGATGGCACTGATCGCGATGTATTCCTTCATTACTCAGCTATTGAGGTTGATGGATTCAAGACCCTGGAACAGGATCAGCGAGTTGAGTTCGAAATCGGAGAAGGCCCAAAGGGTCCTCAGGCAGAGCACGTTCGCCCGGTTTAAGACCAACACTTTATACAAAAGGACTCGAGATTTTCTCGGGTCCTTTTGTTATTAAAGAACCGAAACTTCACTATCTGGATTACGTCTTGACCAAGTCAAGACAAGATCTGTTGTGATCAGTCCTGCTAGCCCAAGTGTGAATGCAACTGGTGCTGGCAGGACTGTGATCGTTGCAGCCACAACCGTTGAAAACATAACGGAGCCACCAAGTGATTTAGTCGTGCCGTGTAAGAGATCAGATACAGCCGAAGGTCCGTAACTGCGAGATGTCGTTGGCGCTAGCACTGACAAGATAACTGGCATCGACGCCAAGACGCCGGCAGCTTGGACACCAATGATGTCCTTAACTCCAGTCAAAGTCGCAACTAAAGTTCCTGCGACAGCTGCCTTCATCGGAGTTTCCCACCATTGCGGAATACGAATTGATTGATCGTCTGTTAACGGCCCTGGCCAGAATTTGATTGCCATGGCAGAAACGAAAACAACTATTCCGCCGACTAACCAAGTGTTAGAAAGTTGAATCAATGTGAAATCCGCGAGTCCTGCAACTAGCCAGCCGGACACTAGTGCAAATGGCCAGGCCTTACGCCAGTTGATGAAGGTGAAGATGTAGCAGTAGGAAACAACTGCAATTTGCCCAGCGACTACTCCGTGCGCTGCTTTTTCAGTTTCACTTGCGCCGTCCATCAGATAAACCAGTACCAAAAACGGTGCCGTGGATAGTGGAAGTCCAATTACTCTGCCTCCTATCGCATGCCCCCAGCGTTTTTGAATGTAAGAAACTAGGACAACGAGTGAAGGGGTAAGCAATAGCCGAAGTAACAGAATGCTCACGCGTTAATCATGTCAGATTAGTGGGTTCCCTATTCGTACGCGGCTCGCGCGAATTAGGCTAGGCACATGTCAGATCGCGAAGCACTTCGTCAGCAAATTATTGATAAAGCAGTAGTCCATGGAAAGGTGATTCTTTCCAGTGGCAAAGAAGCTGATTACTACGTTGACTTGCGTCGCGTAACTCTTGACGCCGAAGCTGCGCCAATCATTGGTCGAGTGATGCTGGAACTAACGAAAGATTTAGATTTCGATGCAGTTGGCGGACTCACGCTAGGTGCCGATCCCGTTGCTACTGCGATGTTGCATGCTGCTGCTGCGCAAGGACGAAAACTCGATGCCTTCGTAGTTCGCAAAGCTGAAAAGGCTCATGGACTGCAGCGTCGCATCGAAGGACCAGATGTGAAGGGCAAGCGAGTACTTGCTGTCGAAGATACCAGTACCACAGGCGGTTCAGTTATGACTGCAGTTGAAGCATTGCGTGAAGCTGGCGCAGAAGTTGTTGCAGTCGCCGTTATTGTGGAACGGGCCGCAGCTCCTGCAGTAGAAGCTGCCGGACTTAAGTACCTTTATGCGTACAACTTGCCAGATTTAGGTCTTTAAAAGACTGAAGCGAAAGTTTTAAGTTAAGACTTATTTCTGCGTTGCTTTAAGACTTCAATAATTACTGGGACCAAACTAAGAGCAACAATTCCAAGTGTGACAAGTTCGATATTGTCTGCAACAAACTGAATTCCGCCGAAAAAGTATCCAGCCAAAGTGAGAGTTAGAACCCAAAGAATTCCACCGATGGTGCTGTAGATTGCGTAAACGCGGAAGTTCATTCGGGCCACACCAGCCATGCTGGTAATCACAGGTCTAACAACAGGAACAAATCTGGCCAAGACGATTGCACGTGGTCCGTGCTTTTCAAAAAAGTTTTGAGTTATAACTACATACTCCTGTTTGAAAAATCGAGAGTCAGCTTTACTAAATAGCTTTGGTCCTAGTTTTGCGCCAGTCCAATATCCAAGCAAGTTGCCCAAAACGGCGGCTAAGGACATTGCGACAATTGCAATCCAAACCGGTGTGGATATGAATCCAGTGGCGAGCAGAATTCCGACGATAAAGAGAAGTGAATCGCCTGGGAGCACCAGCCCAATAAGCAGTGCGCATTCAATCAACAAAATCCCACAGGCAACAACAAGCGCTAAACTGCCGAATCCTTTAAGTAAGCCCTCAGGGTCAAGTAGTCCCGCAGCTTGAATGGATGTTGCGAATTCGAATGGGGTAGTTGCAATCACCATATGACTGTACCCGTGACACAATAAGAACGTGGGCAGCGGTAAGCCCAAACCCACAGAATTATTGATTCCAGGAGTATGCCAAATGCCTATTGCTAGTCCAGAGATTTACAACGAAATGCTTGATCGCGCCAAGGCTGGCGCATTCGCTTACCCCGCTATTAACTGCACATCTTCGCAAACCATTGTTGCTGCGATCCGTGGCTTTGCTGAAGCTGAAAGTGATGGCATCGTTCAAGTTTCTTGGGGCGGCGCGGAATTTGCATCCGGTCAAGGCGTTAAAGATATGGTTATCGGCGCAGTTGCTCTTGCTGAATTTGCCCATGCAGTTGCAAAAGGTTACGGCGTAAACATTGCGCTACATACCGATCATTGCCCAGCGGAAAAACTTGACGGCTTCATGCGTCCATTAGTGCAAATTTCAGCAGACCGAGTCAACAATGGCCAAGGCCCACTATTTCAGTCTCACATGTGGGATGGTTCGGCAGTTTCAATGAAAGAAAACTTAGCTGTCGCTGACGAGATGTTGGACAAGTGCGCAGCAGCTCAAACAATTTTGGAGATCGAAATTGGTGTTGTTGGCGGCGAAGAAGATGGCGTTGAAGCATCACATGATGCCAAGTTATTCTCAACACCAGAAGATGCATTAGCCATGGCTGATCGCTTAGGCCTTGGCGAACGTGGGCGCTACTTAGTGGCAGCAACTTTTGGAAACGTGCATGGTGTTTACAAGCCAGGCAATGTAGTACTTACCCCGGGCATCTTGAAGGAACTTCAGGACGCGGTTCAGGCAAAGCACAACACCAAAGACAAGCCACTTGACTTGGTATTCCACGGCGGCTCCGGTTCCTTACTTTCAGAAATTCGCGAATCTCTGGATTACGGTGTGATCAAAATGAACATCGACACCGATACCCAGTACGCATTTACGCGGCCAGTTGCAGATCACGTTTTCAAAAACTATGACGGTATTTTGAAAATTGACGGCGAAGTTGGAAACAAGAAGATTTACGATCCACGTGCTTTTGGCAAAGCGGCCGAAGCTGGTATGGCTGCCCGCGTTGCGAAAGCCTGCGAAGATCTGCGATCAACTGGAACCAAGATCTAATGACAATTGGCCAAGATCTACTAGATGGTCCACCACCGACTTTGTTGCCGGTTGATAATCGGACAACTGATGCCTTAGGCGTCGGAGCAACTCCAGAAAAAGTTGCTGCAGATTTTCCTGACAGCAGTTTGGCTTGGGCAATTCTTGCCGACCAAGCTTGGGGCGAAAAAAGAGTTATCGAGTCCTATGCCTTTGCCCGCGTTGGCTATCACCGCGGACTTGATTCACTTCGCAAAAATGGCTGGAAGGGATTTGGACCAGTTCCTTGGAGCCATGAACCAAATCAAGGATTCCTGCGCTGCCTAAACGCCTTAGCGCGCAGTGCCAAAGTAATTGGTGAAACTGCCGAAGCCACTCGCTGCGCCCAGTTTCTAACTGATTGTGACCCGGCGGCCACTCAAGCACTAGCCGAGTAAACCTAGGCCAGAAATAAGGACTAGCCTTATCTAGGTTCAACGAGATTTAAGGGGAATTGCCATGCCTGCCGTAGTGCTAGTTGGTGCTCAATGGGGAGACGAAGGTAAGGGTAAAGCTACCGACCTTCTAGGTAGTCGAGTAGATTACTGCGTTCGCTATCAAGGCGGAAATAACGCAGGTCACACCGTCGTAATCGGTGAAAAGAAGTTTGCGTTGCACTTGTTGCCAAGTGGCATCTTGACTCCTGAAGTAACTCCAGTAATCGGTAACGGTGTTGTTATCGATGTTGCTGTTTTATTCGAAGAAATTGATGGCCTTGAAGCGCAAGGTATCGATACCTCTAATTTGTTGATCAGCGCTAACGCACACTTAATTACTCCGTACCACGTAACCCTGGACAAAGTAACGGAACGTTTCTTGGGCAATTCCAAAATCGGAACCACAGGTCGTGGAATTGGTCCATCGTATGCCGACAAGATTTCGCGCCTCGGAATTCGTGTTCAAGACCTATTCGATGAAAAAATTCTTCGCGCAAAAATTGAAGGTTCGCTTCTAAGTAAGAACCAAGTTCTAGTCAAGGTTTTCAATCGTCGCGCGGTAACAGTTGATGAAGTTGTTGAGAATTTAATGGTTCACGCTGACCGTCTGAAGCCATACGTTGCCGATACCTCTTTGCTTTTGAATCGCGCATTGGATGAAAACAAAGTTGTTTTGCTTGAAGGTGGACAGGGAACACTCCTTGACGTTGATCACGGAACATATCCATTCGTAACCTCCAGCAATCCAACTGCTGGTGGCGCTTGTGCTGGATCGGGAATTGGTCCAACCAAAATCACTGGAGTAGTTGGAATTCTCAAGGCTTACACAACTCGCGTTGGCTCTGGTCCTTTCCCAACTGAACTTCTTGATGAAGATGGCGAAAAGCTTCGCACTATTGGCGGTGAGCGTGGCGTAACAACTGGTCGCCCTCGTCGTTGCGGCTGGTTCGATGCTCCGATCGCGCGATACGCAACCCGCATCAATGGATTAACGGACATCTTCTTGACCAAGCTTGATGTACTAACTGGTTGGGAAAAGATTCCAGTGTGTGTTGCTTATGAAATTGATGGCAAGCGCACCGAAGAGTTGCCAATGACACAAACCGAATTCCATCACGCGAAGCCAATTTATGAAATGTTGCCTGGTTGGTCAGAAGATATCAGTGGTGCAAAAACTATGGAAGATCTTCCAGTTAACGCTCGCTCATACATTAAATTCCTAGAAGATGTCAGCGGAACCCCAATCTCTGCGGTTGGCGTTGGTCAAGATCGAAATGCCACCATCAGCATCAACGACTTACTTCGTAAGTAGTAGAGAATATTTCTGCCATGAAGATCAGTTCGGTTAAAAATGAATTTGGCGATCCAATTGGCCTGCCTGTAAGCCAAGTATCTACGCCCTCACTGCCAGATGATTCGGCCAAACTAACTGGGCAGTACTGCTACTTAGAAGTTCTAGATGCAGAAAAGCACACTGCTGATTTATTTGCCGCATACTCACTTGATACTGATGGTCGGCTTTGGACATACATGCCACAGGGACCATTTAATAGTGAAGCCGAGTACCGAACTTGGGTTGAAGGCGCACAACACAAGGCTGACCCATTCTTTTACGCGATCATCGATAGCGAATCCAATAAAGCTGTAGGTGTTGCCTCTTACTTACGCGTAGATCCAGGCGCTAGCTCAATCGAAGTTGGTTGGATTACGTATTCGCCTCTGATTCAACAAAAACCAATTGCCACCGAAGCCATGTATTTAATGATGAAAAATGCGTTTGATATGGGTTATCGCCGTTATGAATGGAAATGCAATTCGCTAAATCAGCCATCCATTAATGCTGCAATGCGGTTGGGAATGTCCTTCGAAGGTTTGTTCCGCCAGGCAACTATGGTCAAGGGCCATAATCGAGATACTGCTTGGTTTGCAATCATCGACCGAGACTGGCCAGTTGCTCAGGATGCATATGAAACTTGGCTTTCGCCAGAAAACTTTGACTCGGCGGGCCAGCAGAAACTGCGCCTTTCGGACTTAACGGCTCCAATCGTAGAAGCCCGTTGGCCAAGCCTGAATCTGGATGTCCAGCGCTAACCCGTTTAGCCAATGGCATTACCATGACACTCGCCTCAGGCGTAGCATTGTCTAGACCAGTAATAGGAGTTGCGATAACCATGGAAGCTAATTCAGCCCGCGGCAAAGAAGTTTACGATCTTGATCGTGCCCACGTTTTTCACTCTTGGAGTGCACAGGGTGCCCTAAACCCAATGTTGATTCAAGGTGGCGAAGGTTCGTATGTTTGGGACTACGACGGAAATCGGTATTTAGATTTCTCTAGCCAGTTAGTAAACGTAAATATTGGTCACCAGCATCCAAAAGTTGTTAAGGCAATTCAGGATCAGGCTGGCAAGTTAACAACAATTGCGCCACAGCACGCAAATGATATGCGTGGTGAAGCAGCTAAGCGTATTTCTGATCTTGCACCAGATCACATGAACAAAGTTTTCTTTACTAATGGTGGAGCAGATGCAGTTGAAAACGCGATCCGGATGGCACGTCTGCACACCGGAAAGCAGAAAGTGCTTTCGTTCTATCGCTCGTACCACGGCAATACTGGGTCAGCTATTAATGCAACTGGCGACCCACGTCGTTGGCCAAATGAAAATTCTTCTGGTCACGTTCACTTCTTCGGACCACATCTATATCGCACAAGTTTCTGGTCAGAAACTCAGGAACAAGAAACTGAGCGCGCTCTTACTCATCTTGCAGATGTAATCAAGTACGAAGGCGCAGCTACTATCGGTTCAATCATTATTGAAACTGTGGTTGGAACTGCGGGCGTACTTATCCCACCTCCGGGTTACCTCGAAGGTGTTCGCAAACTTTGTGACGATAACGGCATCATGTTGATCCTTGATGAAGTTATGGCTGGCTTTGGCCGTACCGGTGAATGGTTTGCATTCGATGCCTTTGATGTAAAACCGGACCTGTTTGTATTTGCTAAAGGTTCAAACAGTGGTTACGTACCAGTTGGTGGCGTTGTGATTAGCGATGACATCGCAGCAACATTCAACGATCGAGTATTCCCTGGTGGTTTAACATACTCAGGTCATCCACTTGCCGCAGCATCAATCGTGGCAACTATCGATGTCATGAAGGAAGAAAAGATTGTTGAGAACGCCAAGCACATTGGCGAAACCGTTCTTGGTCCAGGCCTTAAGGATCTAGCTGACCGCCACAAGATCATTGGTGAAGCTCGCGGCAAGGGTGTCTTCTGGGCACTTGATTTAGTCAAGGACCGCGATACCAAAGAAATGATTGCGCCATACGGTGGCACTTCACCAGCTATGGCTGACTTGGTTGCAACTTGTAAGAAGCATGGCTTGATGCCATTTACTAACTACAACCGTTTGCACGTAGTTCCACCTTGCAACGTGACAGAAACCGAAGCCAAAGAAGGGCTAGCCATTTTGGACGAAGTCTTTGCCAGCCTAGGAAAGTACTACGAAGGCAAGTAACACTTAATCAAAATCCCGAACCTAGTGCGAATCTAGGTTCGGGATTTTTTTGTTGTGCGAATAAGCAATAGGCTTAGGAAAGTGTTAATCCTGGTTATTGGTCAAGGTGCACGAGAGCACGCCATAACCCACACCCTGCTTCGAGATCCTGACGTTCAGGTAATTTGCGCACCAGGCAATCCGGGAATTGCACAGATCGCACAAATCGAACCAGTAAACCCAACTGACGCTTTGGCTGTTGTGGCATTAGCCAAAAAACACAATCCTGATTTAGTTGTGATTGGTCCCGAGGCACCACTGGTTGCTGGCGTAGCTGATGAGCTACGCAATGCCGATTTCGTTGTATTTGGTCCATCACAAGCCGCCGCCGCACTCGAAGGCAGTAAAGCATTCGCAAAAGAAATAATGATTGCCGCTGGCGTACCAACTGCGGCTGCAAGTTACTGCGTAGATCTTGACAAAGTTGCAATTGCCCTTGATTTATACGGCGCACCATATGTAGTTAAAGACGATGGTTTGGCTGCAGGAAAAGGCGTCGTCGTAACAGATGATCGCGCGGAAGCATTACGTCATGCATTTGCTTGCATCGATAGTCGTGATGGTGGTGCGGTTGTAATCGAAGAATACCTCGATGGCCCAGAAGTTAGTTTATTTGGAGTTAGCGACGGCAAAACAATCGTTGCCTTGACACCAGCGCAAGACTTCAAGCGCGTTGGCAACAATGATGCTGGACCTAACACTGGGGGCATGGGGGCTTACTCACCATTGCCTTGGGCACCAGAAAACTTTGTAACTGAAGTTATGAAAACAGTGTTGCAACCAACTATTGATGAAATGAATCGACGTGGCATTCCATTTAGCGGATTGCTTTTTGCTGGTCTTGCAATTACTTCACGCGGTGTTCGTGTCATTGAATTCAATGCTCGATTTGGGGATCCAGAAACGCAAGTTGTGTTAGCGCGCCTGAAGTCTTCGCTTAGCGAATTACTTTTTGCCGCCGCAACAGGCGAGCTAGCTAGCTTGCCAGAACTTAGTTGGAAGTCCGAAGCTGCGGTGACCGTGGTCATGGCTGCCCAGGGTTATCCAGATTCTCCGGTCACTGGAGCGATCATTTCGGGGATTGCCGAAACACCTAAGTCTGGCACCATGGTTTATCACGCTGGCACTAAAACCAATGAGCACGGCGAATTACAGGTAAATGGTGGCAGAGTTCTAAGTGTCACAGCCCTTGGCGCAGACCTAAATGATGCACGTAGCGAGGTTTACTCAGAAATTGAGAGAATTAGATTCGACGGCGAACATCACCGCTCGGATATTGCGCTGAAGGCAGCGCTTGGTGAGATCAGATTGGGAGACCGAAATTGAGTAAGCCAAACATTCCAAATGTTCTTGCTGGGCGATACGCCTCAACTTCGATGGCACAGATCTGGTCGCCAACTAACAAGATTGTGTTGGAACGCCAACTTTGGATCGCAGTATTACGTGCCCAAAAAGATTTGGGAATTGAAGTCCCAAACGGTGTGATCGAGGCTTACGAAGTGGTAATCGAAAACGTTGACTTAGCCAGTATCGCGGCAAGAGAAAAGATTTCTCGTCACGATGTAAAAGCTCGAATCGAAGAATTTTGTGCACTAGCGGGTCACGAACATATCCATAAGGGAATGACTAGCCGCGACTTAACTGAAAATGTTGAACAACTTCAAGTACTCGCTGGCCTTAAGTTAATTCGCACCAAAGCAGTTGCCACTGCAGGGGCGCTCGCTGAACTTGCAGTTCGCTATACCGATGTGGCGCTAACTGGTCGTAGCCATAACGTAGCTGCCCAAACCACAACACTTGGTAAGCGCTTTGCATCTGCTGCCGATGAATTACTGGTAGCGATTGCGCGCCTCGATGATTTAATTGCACGCTATCCATTGCGGGGAATCAAAGGTCCAGTTGGAACGGCCCAGGACATGCTCGACCTACTTGTTGGTGATGCCAGCAAGCTTGCTGACTTAGAGACTCGGATCGCAAAACACTTAGGCTTCACGAATGTGTTTACAAGTGTTGGTCAGGTTTATCCGCGCTCAGTTGATTACGACACCGTAACTGCCTTAGTTCAATTAGCAGCTGGCCCAAGTAGTTTCGCAACAACGATTCGTTTGATGGCAGGCCATGAACTTGTAACTGAAGGCTTCAAAGAAGGCCAAGTTGGTTCCAGCGCGATGCCGCACAAGATGAATACTCGTTCTTGCGAACGCGTAAATGGTTTTGCGGTAATTCTGCGTGGGTACGCATCCATGGTTGGCGAACTTGCCGGCAACCAATGGAATGAAGGTGACGTTTTCTGTTCCGTCGTTCGTCGCGTTGCTCTGCCGGATTCGTTCTATGCCATTGATGGTTTATTTGAAACTTTCTTAACCGTCCTAGAAGAGTTCGGCGCTTTCCCTGCAGTAATAGATCGCGAACTCTCTCGTTATCTGCCGTTCCTAGCAACTACCAAAATTTTGATGGCTGCCGTTCGCAATGGCGTTGGCCGGGAAACTGCACATGAAGTTATCAAAGAACACGCAGTCGCTGTGGCCTTGGAAATGCGCGGTCCTAATGGTGGCGATGGCAACGCAGTGCTAGATCGATTAGCCGCAGATGCGCGCTTGGGGATCAATCGCCAAGATTTAGAAGGCTTGATTGCACAGCCGCTGGAATTTACCGGTGCTGCTCGTGAGCAAGTGGCCACCGTCGCAGCTAAAGTTTCTAAACTCGTAGCTTCCTCACCTGAGGCAGCCACTTACCGACCGGAGCCAATTCTGTGACAATTCAGTCCACCAACTATGACTTAGGTGCTGAGTTCAAGCATGTCTACTCCGGCAAAGTCCGCGATCTATATGAAGCACCCGATGGGCGCTTGCTATTTATCGCTAGCGATCGCATCTCTGCATACGACTGGATTTTGCCCTCAGTAATTCCTGACAAAGGACGCATCCTGACGGCAATGTCGATGTGGTGGTTTGAACGCCTTGAGGGCATTGTGCCTAATCACGTGCTTTCTACAAACGTGCCAAATTCCGTTCGTGGCCGAGCAACGTATTGTGAAAAACTTGAAATGCTGCCAATCGAATGTGTTGCGCGCGGCTATTTAGCTGGTTCTGGTTACACCGATTACTTGCGGGATCAATCAATCTGCGGAAACGGCTTGCCACCAGGTCTAAAGGATGGCGCCAAACTTCCTAAGACGTTGTTCACCCCAGCTACCAAAGCAGCCATTGGCGATCACGATGAGAATGTAACTTTTGATGAAGTAATAACTTCGATCGGTATGGAAGAAGCGCAACAACTAAAGCGCTTCACAACTTGGATTTATGACGTAGCGGCAGAAATTGCATTCGAACGCGGAATTATTTTGGCCGATACTAAGTTCGAATTTGGTTTAGGGATTGTTGGCGCGAACAAAGACCAGATCGTACTTGCAGACGAGGTGCTAACTCCAGATTCCTCACGCTATTGGCCAGCTGACCAATGGGTGCCTGGCCAAGCCCAGCCTTCGTACGACAAACAGTTTGTCCGCGACTGGTTAACTTCTCCATTTTCCGGCTGGGATAAGAATTCTGGCGAAGCACCACCTGCATTGCCTGAGGATGTAATCGAAAAAACTCGCGAGCGTTATATCGCAGCTTACGAACAACTAACCGGCCAGAAATTTAGCTAATTTACTTTTCGTTCCACCGCGGGCTAGTGCTCTTTGGTGGATAAAGTTTTTCGCGAATCAAGATAATTCCTGGTTGCTTTAGATCTAGCGCATCGCCTAATTCTTCAATCGTGGTTTCAGTGAATGACAGTCCAAAGGATTGTGCCAGGATTGCCCAATCTGGAGAAAGTAAATCAACACCGCGCTCAGGATGACCCATAACTTGCTGGTCATAACGAAGCATTCCGTAGCCGCCGTCATCAACGATTAACAATGTGTAAGGCAAATTTTCTTGCACAATAGTGGCAAGTTCACCAAGTGCGAAGGCAACGCCACCATCACCACAGACAGCCAGAGTGCGACTTCCATTTGCTGCTGGACCAATTGCAGCCGGCAATCCAAAACCTAAAGTTCCCCAACCAACTGGATAAACAATGCGACGGGAACGTGGCTGTACTGCATATACGCCAGTCCAGTAACCACAGACTGACATGTCGCAAACGATGGTGCCATCGGCTGGCCAATGTTGTTCAATGGCTTCAACTAGCGCGATGCCACGGGCAGATTTTTCGCCAACCCGTAATCGATCACGAACAGTTTTATTCACAGCAGCAACATCAACCCAAGATTCGCGAGCTGCGGTTCCAGAAACAAGGGCAGCTGCAACACCATTGATGTTGTTGTTAAGTACAACAGCGGTTGGATCCACGTTTCGCATAGTTTTTGTTGGCTCAACATCAACTAACACGATTGTCTTTGGCCAGGCGATCGCCCAGTTCTTGGTATTCATGCCATCTAGCTGACTTCCAAAAACTACCAATGCATCTGCTTGCGCAAGAACGGCTTCCGTTTCTGGTTCATGAATCGGCGCAACGACCGTTAACTCCGATTCAGCTGCAATCCCACGTCCTGCAAATGAAGTCAGAATCGGTGCATTCCAATGCGTGGCCAGGGCAGATAGTGAATCGGATGAATCAACTGCGCCACCACCAGCCCAAATCACAATTTTGTCGGCATCAGCAAGTGCGGCTTGCGCTGCAGCGATATCAACTTCAATTACTTCTTGACCGATTTCAAGTTTTGGTTTTTCGCCTGTGAATTGTTGTCCCAATACATCGGCAGGAATTCCTAGATAACCAGCGCCGACCGGGGCACGCAAAAGATCGCGAATCATTTCAGCGGCAACATCGACAGCAGTGACACCATCAGTAACGCTGATAGCCATTGATACGCCAGCAAGTTTTTTGGCAAGCGGGGCAAACATGGCTGCCTGGTCATCCATTTCGTGGAGCAGGCCACGCGAACCATCTTTGGAACGCTTACCAATTGGAGCTTCAGATGAAATTACAAAGACCGGGGAGCCACTTATTGCTGCCTCACCGAAAGCCCCAAGGGTATTTGCAGCTCCTGGGCCAGTAGTTGTTAAGGCCACGCCCAGTGAGCCAGTCGTCCGAGCCACGCCGTCGGCGGCGTAGGCAGTGGTCTGTTCGTGCCTAACGCCAACAATTTCAGGGCGATTGGGACCTAATGCATCCCAGAAAGCCAGGTTATGCACGCCTGGAATTCCAAAGGTGGTTTTAACACCTGCTTCCCAGAGCAGATCCAGGATTACCCCGGCTACTGTTTGGTGGTTCGAACTGGCATTGTTAGACATGTAAATTACTTTATCGTCAATGAAAGAGGCCCTGGTGTCCACCTTCAAATCTCTAAATCCAACCAACTTGAGCGACGTTGTCGTAGAGACCAAGCTTGCTACTGCCGATGACATCGCAGATGCCGCTCGTCGCGCCAAGGCCGCCCAAAAAGCTTGGGCCAAAATGCCTGCACCTGCTCGCGGTCGAGTAATTGCAAACGCTGGAAGGTTGTTTGAGAACAATAAGGAAGCGCTTTCCAAGTTGGTCACCCGCGAAATGGGCAAGGTATACCGCGAAGCACTTGGCGATGTTCAGGAAGTAATTGATACTTGTGACTTCTTCTTAGGCGAAGGCCGTCGTCTATACGGTCAAACCGTTCCTAGTGAAATGCCAAACAAGAACTTATTCACTTTCCGCATGCCAGTTGGTACTGCGCTAATTATTACTGCCGGAAACTTCCCAGCTGCTGTGCCATCTTGGTACATCATCCCTGCGCTACTAACTGGAAACTCCGTTGTCTGGAAGCCTTCGGAATACACCCCAGCCGTTGCCGAAGCAATGACAGCAATTTTCCATGCTGCAGGTGTGCCAAAGGATGTTTTGATCACAGTTGTTGCCGAAGGCAAAGAAACTTTCGAAGGCATGGTCAAGGGCCTTGATGAAGGAACCATTAACAAAGTTGGTTTCACTGGTTCAACAGAAGTTGGTCGCTTAATTGGCGCCAAAGTTGGCGAATACATTCAGAGTGCTTGCCTAGAACTTGGTGGCAAGAATCCAATGATCATCATGCCGGATGCTGATTTAGAACTAGCACTTGATGGCGCATTGTTCGCAGGCTTTGGTACTGCTGGGCAGCGCTGTACTTCACTTGGAACTTTATGGGTTCATGACTCGGTCTATGACAAGTTCTTAAAGATGTACGCCGACAAGGTTGCTAGTTCTAAAGTTGGTGACCCAATGCAAGACGTTTTGTTTGGTCCGATGATTGGTGAGAAGTATCTTGCAACTCACGAAGAAAACTTAAAGTTGATTCAGCCGCATCACACCGTGCTTGGTTCAACTGGAATTGGCCGAATCACTAAAGACAACCCGCGTGAAGGTTTCGTTGGAGATCCTGACGCTGGCGTTTTCGCTCACCCAACAATCGTTGCGGGCATCACCAAGGACGACGAACTTTATGACACCGAAACTTTCGGTCCACTTGTAACAGTTGGTCGCTTCTCAACAATCGAAGAAGCAATCGAACTTGGTAACGATCATGGCTTCGGATTATCAGCTGCGATCTACACCAGCGATCCAAAGGCAGTTTGGACTTTCCGGGAAGGAATTTCAGCTGGCATGCTTTCTATCAACAACTCGACTTCAGGCGCTGAAGCACACTTACCGTTTGGTGGCAACGGCAAGAGCGGCAATGGTTCTCGTCAGTCCGGCATCTGGGTTCTTGATGTGTTCACTCGCTGGCAGTCACTTAACTGGGACTGGTCAGGCAAACTTCAAAAAGCCCAGATGGATAACGAAGAAGTCCCACACAACCCAGACTTCAAGATTTAAGGAACCACTCGATGGCTAATCTTCCAGAAGAAGTTGATGTAGTTGTCATAGGTGGTGGCGTCATGGGCGCTTCCACTACGTTCCACTTGGCCGAAGCTGGCGTGAGTGTTCTCTTAGTTGAAAAAAATGAACTCGCGAGTGGTTCAACTTCAAAGGCAGCAGGTGGCGTGCGCGCTAACTTCTCCGACGAGTTGAACATCGCAATGGGAGCGCGTTCCCTGGATTTGCTGGCAGATTTTCCTAACCGACCAGGTCAAGAAATTGATTTACATCGCCCGGGTTACATGTTTGCACTTTCAACACCAGAAGACGTTGAGCTATTTGAGAAATCAACAGCCCTGCACTTAGCTGCTGGTGTTGAATCTCGTATGCTTACGCCACAAGAAGCAAAAGAACTCAATCCACTTCTTGAAATCGATGGCATTCTGGCCGCATCCTTTACGCCAAATGATGGTTACTGCACACCAGAATCTGTGGTTTTGGGTTACGCAAGTGGCGCTCGCAAACACGGCGCGACCGTAATGACTCACACTGAGGCAACTGGTATTGATGTTGTCGATGGTCAGATCGTAAGCGTTACTACAAGTGCGGGAACGGTTAAAACTAAGACAGTTATCAATTGCGCGGGTGCCTGGTCACCAACAATAGGCGAGATGGTTGGGTTAGAAATTCCTGTTAAGCCACTTCGTCGCGAACTTTTAATCACTGAGCCACTGACTGCTGATTTTGATGACGTTCCAGAAAACATGCCAATGACAATTGATTACTCAACTTCGCTTTATTGGCACCGTGAAGGTAACGCCATGCTGATGGGATTTTCAGACAAGACTGTTGAGTACTCCTGGGACCTGCGTCGTGACCCAAAATTCCTAGAAAAGATCGGCGAGCTTGCAGATGTTCGCGCACCTCGACTTCTGGAATTGGGCGCAGCTAGTGGATGGGCTGGTTTATATGACTTAGCACCGGATCACAATGCGATCATGGGCGAATGGGAAGGCGTCTCTAGATTCCTATATGCCACAGGTTTTAGCGGTCACGGTTTCTTACAAGGACCAGCAATCGGTGAAATTTTGCGTGACATGTATTTAGGTAAAAAACCATTTGTTGATATCTCACCGTTAAGCAATGATCGCTTCTCTTCTGGCGGCGAACTTCGCCCAGAAAAAAACATCGTCTAACACATGTCAAAACTTGCGGAGTGGCTAAAGCCATCGAGAACAGTACCCACAACATCGTGGAGTGCATCCGGCTCGATGTGGAAAGCAAGTCCTAAGACTTTATTTTTCTTGATGCTTGGTAATTGGCTTTATGGTACTGGCGAAGCAATCCTGATTAAAGCTGACATTGGTCAGTCGGCGGGAACTGTATTAGCGCAAGGAATCCAGAACCTAACTGGCGATAGTTTGGGTTGGACTAGCTTTTATATTTCAGTTGGTGTGATGTTCATGTGGATCCCATTAAAAAATAAAGTTGGAATTGGAACGGTACTGAACATCATTTTTGTATCGGTTGCAATTGATGTAATGATGCCTGTTTTCCCAAGTCCAGATAGCTATGCGCTTTCCGTTGTCCAAGTACTTATTGGAATTTTGGTAATTGGATTAGGCAGTGCTTTCTACATTCCAAGCAATTTAGGCCCTGGACCGCGAGATGGACTTATGACAGGCTTTCATTACCGAACTGGAATTCCAATTGGGCGCGTGCGATTCGCAGTCGAAGCCGTGTTCTTGGTAGCCGGTTGGTTACTTGGCGGATCCGTAGGACTTGGTACCGTATTAGTCACCGTCTTGGTTGGCGAAGTTGTAGCAATTTTCTTTGGTATTGTCGGTCGCGTTAGCAAACCAAGTTCAACAAACTAAGACTTAATCCGGGGGAATAACAATGGCATCAATTGGGCAATGGCTTAGACCTGCATTAACAGTTCCAAAAACCTCATGGTCCGCCGGTGAATCCAATTGGAAAGTTAGTCCAAAGACATTTTTCGTTCTGATGCTTGGCTTGTGGCTATTTGGAACCGGGGAAGCCTTTTTAGTAGATGCAGGAATTGGTCAATCGCCATGGACGGTGCTGGCTTATGGCTTGGCCAAAACATTTGGTCTGACGATTGGGGAAACCACCTTTTTAACTTCAGTTTTTGTTTTGCTGTTGTGGATTCCATTAAAGCGTCGGCCTGGTTTAGGCACCGTAATGAACATCCTGGTTGTTGCGCTGGCACTTGAAGTAATGATAAATATCTTGCCATCACCAACAAACTTCGCTGCACAACTTATTGAAGTTCTAATCGGAATTGCAATCGTTGGTATCGCTAGTGGGCTATACATAACTTGCAATGTTGGACCTGGTCCGCGTGATGGCTTGATGACTGGCTTAAATGCCAGGACTGGAATTCGAGTCGGTCGAGTGCGTTTGGGTATCGAAGTAATTGTGCTAACTATTGGTTGGGCACTTGGTGGCATTGTTGGAATCGGCACGCTGCTGTTTGCGGTATTGATCGGTCAAGCAGTTGCCATGTCATTCGGCGTAGTTGAACGCCTTAGTCCGCATACAGGACACCAGGATTAAATAATCCGGTTGGATCAAAAACAGATTTGATTTGTCTTCCAATTTCAATGTCAAGAGCTGGTCGAGTCAGCGAGAGATATTCCCGCTTTGCTCTGCCAATTCCATGTTCAGCGCTGATGCTGCCATTAAATTCTGCAACCAACTTTAAAACTGCATAATCAACTGCAAAGTCATCAATTGCAGGACCGACAAATTCAATGTGCAAGTTGCCATCAGCTAAATGACCAAAAGCTCCAAAAAGTTCTACCCCCTTGAACGACGAGAGGAGATTATGAAGTGATAAATCAAATTCTGCGAGGTCAGAAATGGCAACACTCACATCCAATTTATGAACTTTGCCTAGTGCCGTCCAAGTATCACTTGCGACTTCGCGGTACTGCCAATAGTTTCGTTTGGCAGCAGGCTCACTTGATCCAAGTGCGTCGGCAGGTAATTCCAAATCCACATTCTGGCCTGCAACTTCAATAAGTAAAGTTAGTTTAGGAATTTCATTCCAAAGTGGCCGAAAGTTTGCATGATCCAAAATTAGCTGCATGGAAACTGCATCAACACATTCAGCAGCAAGTAATTGATGTCCAGAGCTTTGCACCTTCGTTAATGTCTCGAGGGCGCTCTTCATGGATTTTGCTGGAATCAGATACAAAGTAGTTTCGGCAACTGGTCGAATCAGTTTAAGTTTTACTGCAGTAATTATGCCTAAAGTTCCCTCGGCACCAATTGCAATATCTTCAACGGCATATCCAGTGTTGTCTTTTAGAGGACTTTTTAGGTTTGACATAACTCGACCATCAGCAAGCACCATTTCAATTCCAACTACGCTACGTTTAGTCATTCCAAATGCACAAACCCGAATCCCACCAGCATTGGTAGCGACTAACCCGCCCACAGTGGCACTTTCCCGAGCCGCTAAGTCAACAGCAAAATCCCAGCCTTTCGCGCGCACCAAGTCTTGAACTTGGCCAAGTGTGACACCGGCACCAACTGTGATGTGTCCTGAGATTTCGTCGAAATCAATAATCGAAGTTAGTGACTTCGTCGACACTAGGCATACTGCGTAATCTGATTTTGTAGGCGGCACGGAGCCACCAACTAAGCCGGTGTTGCCACCTTGGATCTGAATTTTTGCCCCGGCAGCCAGGCAGACTTGAACGGTTGCAACTACTTGCTCAGTGGATTCAGGTCTAACTACTACATCGGCATGACCCGTGAATCGGCCGGTCCAGTCCGTTGTGTACGAGAAAACAACTTCGGGGTCAGAAACTGTTGCCACCAAAGGAGCCAAAGCCTGACTTAGGGATCCTGCCATAGCAGTTAGTTTAGGTGGCTAGTTCGGGTTCTGGCAGGGCTTCGTGTGGTGACTGTTCTCTGGCACGTTCGGCCACCACAATTCCCACCAACATAATTGCCCCACCCAACATTTGGATTGGGACAAAGATTTCGCCAAGTACGATCCAAGCTGCGATTGAAGCAATCGGTGGCTCAGTCATTCCCATGATGCTTGCGCCCGGGCCACCGATATGTCGAATTGAATTGATGACAAAAATGTATGGCGTCAAAGTTCCGATTAACACCATAAATGTAAAGAATGGCCAGATTGGGTATACCTGAGTGCCACCTTCAAAAGGAGTTACTTGTGCTTGCAGTGATTCCCACGGGAAAGTGTTCCATGGCCGCAAAATCGCAAAGAACAGTGATGCGAAAATAAATGCCCACATCAGAAGTGACATTGGATCGCGACCCTGGCTAGCTTTATCACCAAGCAAGTACATAAATACCAATGTGGTCATCGACGCCATTGCGTAAAGCACACCGATTTTGTCGAGCGTAAAGCCATCCCAGACTTGAGCCACCATAGCTAAGCCGGCAACAGCAAGCGCAAGTCCAAGCCAAACTGTGTTTCGCACTGACACATGCATAACAAAGCGGGCATAAAGCACGACAAAAATTGGTGCCATAAATTCAATTAGAAGGCTGATAGTAATTGGCATTCGAGAAATTGATTCAAAGTAAAACCACTGGCACATAGCAACGCCAATAATGCCGTAACCAGCGAGCAGCAATGCTTCTTTAGGCTTAATTCGAAATGCTTTACGATTTGTTAGCGCAACAAAGATAGTCAGAATTACCGCTGTGCCAGTTCCACGAAATTGTGAGACGCGCAAGGGGTCTCCAACTTCCAGGAGAACTACTTTGGCAACCGTGCCGTTCAGTGCCCAGCAGGTCGCGGCGGCTAGATAAAGGGAGTATCCAAGCTTGGGGTTTTTGGTATGTGCTCGTCTATGTTTAGCCATGGCGTCTGTAAACCTGAAATTCAATCTTTCGGTAAATTGCTTGGAAAACCAATACATTCTGGGTTTTCCTATGACCTTAGCAGGTCAACTCCAGATCTAATTCTCGGCATATTGCCTAAAAATACGGTTTTTAAATAGGTAGATAAATTCACCTTCCGTTAACCCACAAGTAAGTGTTAGTTTGCTGAATCCCAATAATTTGTGGATTAGTGAGAAGTTCTCATGCCGAAAGGAAAAAGGCAAATGCCTCGTTTTAACCTGAAAGTAGCAGCAGTTGTAATACCTGCCGCATTACTTCTAGCCGCCTGTGGTGGCACAAATTCAGCTGACGGTGCTTCTTCAGCACCTGCCGCTAGTTCATCTGAAATTCGCATTGATGGTTCATCAACTGTTGCCCCTCTTGCAGCTGCAGCTGGCGAACTTTTCAAAGCTGAAAATCCAAGCGTTAACGTTTCGGTAGGTACTTCAGGAACTGGTGGTGGATTCAAGAAATTCTGCGCCGGTGAAACGGACATATCAAATGCCTCCCGTTCAATTAAGGACGAAGAAGCCGCAGAATGTGCTGCAGCAGGAATCGAATTTACTGAAATCGTTGTAGCCAATGATGCACTAACAATTGTTGTAAACAAGGAAAACGATTGGGCGACTTGCTTGACCGTAGATGAGTTAAAGAAGATGTGGGAACCAGCTGCCGAAGGCACTGTTACTTCATGGTCTCAAATTCGTGCGGGTTTCCCAGATGTGCCACTTGATCTTTATGGCGCTGGAACTGACTCCGGAACATTCGACTACTTCACCAAAGCAATCAATGGCGAAGAAGGTGCATCCCGCACTGACTACAACCCAACTGAAGATGACAACGTCACAGTTCAGGGTGTTGAAGGTGCAAAGGGTGCTCTTGGTTACTTCGGACTTTCTTACTTCGAAGAGAACATGGACAAGCTAACTGCTGTTGAAGTTGATGGCGGCGCTGGTTGTGTTGCTCCATCAATCGATACCGCGCAGGCTGGAACCTACGCACCACTTTCCCGCCCATTGTTCATCTATGTAAGCAACGCAGCAGCAGCACGCGCTGAAGTTTTGGCCTTCGCTGAGTACTTTGTCGCTAATGATGATGCCATCACTACAAAGGCACTTTTCGTACCGTTGAGTGCAGACCAGAAGACATCTGCCCAAACAGCAGTAGCTGGCCTTAAGTAATTCGCACTAAATTCTGGCCTGGCGGGGATAGTCCTGCCAGGCCAGTTGCGTGTCCGATAACCTATTTAGTAGTTCCCCGAATTCCAGAAAGCGTTGATCTCAGGAAATGAGCGAAATGAGCAGTTCGGTGAAAATGGAAGATTTTTCACTTCGAAGTTCCTCACTTCGAATCGGTGAACGCGTTATTCGCGGCACGCTTTTTGCTGCATCTGCATTTTCAGTTTTGATCACAATTGGCATTGTTTGGTCCTTGCTAGCTCCCGCACTTGAATTCTTTCGCCAAGTTCCAGTTATGGATTTTCTAACTGGAACTCGCTGGGCACCTCGATTTAAACCAGCCAGCTTTGGCGTGGTGCCTCTCATAGTTGGCACACTTTGGACCACCGCAATCGCATTAATTGTGGCAGTTCCATTTGGCCTTGGGTCGGCGATGTATCTATCGGAGTATGCAAGTGATAAAACACGACGTCGATTGAAGCCAGTAGTTGAATTGCTGGCTGGCATTCCAACCGTTGTCTATGGTTTCTTTGCCATTGAGTTTGTTACACGCGTAGTGCTCAAAGATTGGATGGGACTAGATGTTGGAACATTTAGCGTGCTGTCTGCAGGTTTAGTAATGGGTGTAATGATCATTCCAACCGTAGCTTCACTCTCTGAAGATGCACTTTCGGCAGTTCCACTTGCAATGCGTCAAGGATCTTTTGCACTTGGTGCAAACAAAATGCAAACGACATTACGAGTTGTATTTCCAGCTGCGTTTTCTGGAATTGCTGCAGCCGTAGTACTCGGAATTTCTCGAGCAGTGGGTGAAACCATGATCGTTGCACTTGCCGCTGGAAATAAGCCAAACATTTCGAGTAATCCGCTTGAAGGCGCCCAAACTATGACTGGTTTCATCGCAAATGCAGCTCTGGGAGATTCACGTGTGGGATCTCTTGAGTACGACACATTATTTGCTGTCGGCCTCTTGCTTTTCATGAGTACTTTAATAATTAATTTCATAAGTATTCGATTAGTCCGCCGATATCGAGAGGCTTACTAATGACAACTGCAACAAATTGGTCAATCGAAGGCAAGAACCACGAGCGCAACTTTAAGTCCATTATGTTCTTGGGATTACTCTGGCTCAGCCTTTTTGTAGCATTTCTATTCCTAATAATTTTGTTAGTAACGACTGCCATGAATGGTATGGGCCGATACGACATGCGTCTCTTTACTGATTACAACAACACCACTCCGGCAGACGCTGGAGCTAGGGCAGCAATCTTAGGTTCGCTTTTCGTTGTTACGGTTACCGCATTTATGGCAATTCCGATCGGAATTGCAGCTGCTGTTTACTTAGAAGAATTTGCAGACCGCACCAAGTGGTACAACAAACTCATCGAATTGAATATTCAGAACTTGGCCGCTGTACCAGCAATTCTTTATGGAATGTTGACGCTTGGCATCCTTACCTTGCTTGGTTTGAAAAACAAGAACGTAGTAATTGGCGGTTCATTAGCTCTAGCGCTTCTAATTTTGCCAGTAGTCATTCTGACTACTCGAGAGGCATTACGTGCTGTGCCACAAGAAATCCGAGATGGCTCACTTGCATTAGGGGCGACTGAAGTTCAAACCGTAACTAAGCAAACCCTGCCCGCTGCGATTCCTGGTATAGCCACTGGAACCATCCTGGCCGTTTCGCGTGCAATTGGTGAAGCAGCACCGCTATTGCTTCTCGGTGCTCTAGTTTTTATAACCTATGATCCAAATGGTTTGTTTGCCGGATTTACCACCATGCCAATTCAGATTTTCAGCTGGACTAGTGCTGCCCAGGATGAGTTCAAACAACTAGCCGCAGCAACAAGCATGCTATTACTCGTTATTTTGTTAAGTATGAATGGTGTAGCAATTTTCATTCGTAACAAGTTTGCAAAGCGTTGGTAGGAGAAAATATGACATCAGAACCCCAGGGCCTAAGTCGAAGCATGCACCTTGGTGCATCTACTCGTGGCGAAACCGTGCACCCAATCATGGAGCTTCGAAACCTTGATGTTTACTACGGAAACTTCCACGCCGTACGGGACATCTCCCTCGATGTTGGTGCTAATCAAATTACGGCATTTATCGGACCGTCGGGTTGCGGTAAATCAACAGTCTTGCGCTGCTTAAACCGAACTAACGATTTAGTTCCGAGCGCGAGAGTCACTGGAGTAATTGATTACCGTGGGCAGGATTTGTATGCCTCAACTGTGGATCCAATTGAAGTTCGGCGCCGCGTTGGTATGGTATTTCAGAAACCGAATCCATTTCCAAAATCGATTTTTGACAATGTTGCCTATGGTCCAAGAGTCACAGGCATGAAATTGGATAAGTCCTCAACTGCAGATTTAGTAGAGCACGCTCTCAATAAAGCTGGCTTGTGGTCTGAGGTTAAGGACAAGCTGGACCAAAGTGGATTCGCACTTTCTGGCGGACAGCAACAGCGTTTATGTATTGCGCGCGCAATCGCAACATCACCAGACATCTTGTTAATGGATGAGCCATGTGCTTCGCTGGATCCAATTGCGACATCCTTAATCGAAGATTTGATGTTGGAGTTAGTAAATGATTACACAGTAGTAATTGTTACTCACAATATGCAGCAGGCAGCTCGAGTATCTGACCGCACCGCATTCTTTAGCGCCCGCGTTGATGAAGCCGGTCAACGGTATGGACATTTAGTTGAGATGGATCAAACATCAAAAATATTTACAAACCCGAGTGATTCCCGAACTGAAGATTACATTTCCGGTCGCTTCGGATAGTTAGTGCAAGTAGCGCTCTACGGCGACTATGTGTTTGAGATCTTTAACATCTCTGTGATAAACGATTAGTGAACCAGGTGTGAGAGCTGGATCAAATGTCTTTTTAGTTTCTTCAGCAACCGTAAATATTGAACTAAGCGCATCCATAACTGTTGGAAGTACAGGACGATGAGTGCACAACACAACTGGCTGTGCAATTCCAGCAAGTTCGCCGACACGAGCCATTGCCTTTTCTGGATTATCTTTATGACGTTCTTCACTTACAGTTTTTTCCAAAGTGACTGCCAAACTTCGTGCAGTTGCATATGGGCCAACAGTATCTCGACACCTTCGTGAATCCGAAGAGTGTATCTCGGCTATGCCGAAGGCAGCCAGGGCGCCAACAAGTGAGTTAGCTTGCATTCGCCCTACCGCAGTTAGTGGGCGGCTGGCATCAACTTCAGACAGGCCATCAGTACTTATTAGCCACTCGACTCGCTTAACAGATTGGGTATGTCGCAATATCGCAAATGCAACAGTTGGAATTGCATTAGCTGCCGCGGTAAGAACTTCGAGATCGTGTTCGTAAGTTAGTTTTGCTTTTGCCAGTTCAAACGGTAACCAAGCTATTTCATCAACTTCATCATTAGGAACAAAGTCACCGGAAAGCAACTTGCCGATCCAGTAGTGCGAGTCCTTTAGCTTGCCTTCAACTTTGTAAGTCTGTGTAGGAAGTGGCACGCCAAGCTCAATCGCATAGCCCGTCTCTTCGCGTACTTCTCTGATAGCTGCAGTAAGAACGTGCTCCCCAGGATCGACTTTGCCCTTTGGAAAAGTCCAGTCCGAACGGTATCCGCGATGTATTAATAAGTACTCGGTTCCCGAGGCACCCATTCGAGTAACGACTGCACCAGCTGCAATTATTTTTTCAGTGGCTGCCAAAGAGTCCAACCTTATTTAAGATTGTGTCGATGCGTCGTGGGATAGGTGAGTCGGCAGCTGATCTAGCAATGGGATGGCGATTAATCAATAATTCTTGGTAGTTGATTAAAGGTTCGCCGTTTTCGTCTTCATGCTTGCGAACCCATTCACCATCTGGCTGCAGATGCCAAGAAGCGGTGTTATCTGACATGCCCAAATCAATTACTTCAACGATAGTTTCGAAATCTTGAGGGTTAATTCGAACCAATGCTTCGACCCGGCGATCTAGGTTTCGATGCATCAGATCTGGTGAGCCTAACCAAGTCTCGCGATCTCCGGCATTCGCAAAGTCATAGATGCGACTATGTTCCAAAAATCTGCCAAGCACACTCCGAACTCGAATGTTTTCTGAATATCCAGGTACACCTGGGCGCAAGGCACAAATTCCGCGAACAAAAATATCTACCTTCACGCCAGCTTGGGAGGCTCGGTACAAGGCATCAATGATGGTCTCGTCAACTATGGCATTGCACTTAAACCGGATATGGCCCTCATGGCCATTGCGGACATGTTCGATTTCGCGTTCGATCCGGGAAACTAGTCCGGTGCGCAAACCCTTTGGAGCCACTATTAGTCGGTGATAATCACCCTGTACGCCATAGCCACTCAAGTGATTAAACAAACTAGCAACATCTTCACCTATTTTGGGATCAGTAGTTAGCAATCCGTAGTCTTCGTAGTGCCGGGCGGTTCGAGGATTGTAGTTACCAGTTCCGATGTGTACATAGCGATTCAGTTTGCCGCCATCGTTTCGAACTACTAAACAAAGTTTGGCGTGAGTTTTTAGACCGACAATTCCGTAAACGACGTGCACGCCCGCTTCTTCCAGCTTTCGCGCCCAATCAATATTGTTTTGTTCATCAAAGCGAGCCTTAATTTCAACTACGGCCAGTACTTGTTTACCCATTTCCGCAGCATTAATTAAGGCATCAACAATCGGGGAATCACCTGAAGTGCGATACAAAGTTTGCTTAATAGCTAAAACATTCGGATCGTTAGAAGCTTGCTCCAAGAAAAGCTGCATACTCGTAGAAAATGAATCATAGGGATGATGTAGCAACACCTCACGGTGCCGCATAACATCCAAAATATCCGGAGCTGTCGAACTTTCGACTTCAGCAAGTGCAGTACTGGTTCGTGCAATAAAGACAGGGGCTTTTAGATCCTCACGATTTAGTTTTGCCAATTCAAGTAATGACTCGTGATCTAGTGGACCAGTCAGTCTAAAGACTTCGTTGTATTCGACACCAAGTTCACTGATAATCAGTTCTAACACATGTGGGTCAATTGAGTTTTCTACTTCGAGGCGAACAGCTGGTCCAAAGCGACGACGCATAAGCTCACGCTCAAGTGCCTGAAGTAAGTTTTCTGCGTCATCTTCTTCAACTTCAAGTTCCTCATTACGCGTAACTCGAAATGCGTGATACTGCAGAACTTGCATGCCAGGAAAGAGTTTGTCTAGGTGTCCAGAGATTACGTCTTCTAGTGTCACAAACCGTTGTCGCGAGACTTCAATGAAGCGTGGAAGCGATGGTGGCACTTTTACGCGAGCGAAAAGTTCATCGCCAGCAGAAGGGTTCTTAACAACAACTGCCAGATTTAGGGATAATCCAGAAATATATGGAAATGGGTGCGACGGGTCCACGGCGAGGGGAGTTAGAACCGGAAATACTTGCTCTTCGAACAACTTAGACATAGCTTCGCGTTCGTCACTAGTTAGTTCTTCCCATCGCAAAATTTCAATCCCACTGGCAACTAGTGCAGGTAAAATTGAATCGTTGAATGTTTTCGAGGCTTCTTTCATCGCTTCGTAACTCTGCGCTAAAACTTCAGAGTGAACTTCTCCTGGAAGTTTCCCAGAGATGGTCTTTTTTGCTAAGCCGGTGGCCAATCGGCGCTTTAACCCAGCAACTCGCACCATAAAGAATTCATCTAAATTGCTAGCGAAAATTGATAAGTATTTAACTCGCTCTAGAAGTTCCATGTCTTGGTCTTGAGCTAGTTCAAGTACGCGCTGATTGAAGGCGAGCCAAGATAGCTCGCGATCTAGGAATCGATCGCTAGGAAGCATGCTTGCCACGGGGGCCAGTTGGGAAGTCTCGGTCATAGCCCTTCTACCTTTACATACTTAGGTAAACAACTCCTAAAGCGAAAAAATCAAAAGGTGAACATTTGGCGAGATAGTGCAATGATTTAGCCGTGGCTAGACAAATTGTGGTTATGGGATCTGGGGAAACCAGCCCAACGATGGTTACGCCACATCAGAAAATCCTGGCATCCCTAGGCAAATTGAACCAGCTCAAACTCACCATTTTGGACACACCATTTGGGTTCCAAGAAAATGCTGATGACTTAACTGAGAAGTTAATTGAATTCTTTACTCATTCAGTTGGCGCAACTCCGAAAGCGATTTCACTTCGAGATACATCTGTCAATGGAGCAGCACTTGGTGAAGCGGTTAATTCCATTCGCGAATCAGACTGGCTATTTGCTGGACCGGGCAGCCCGTCGTACGCGTTGAAGGTTTGGCACAAACTAGGTGTGAGTCCACACTTTGATGAAGTGCTGTTGGATGGAACTGTGGTTCTGGCGTCGGCTGCGGCATTGACCGCAGGCTCACACACCATTCCTGTATATGAAATGTATAAAGTTGGCGAAGAGCCACACTGGCTGCCAGGTTTGAATTTAATCGAGCGTCACACTGGAATGCCAGCCGCAATAATCCCGCATTACGACAATGCCGATGGTGCAAACCACGACACCCGATTCTGTTACATCGGTGAACGTCGCTTGCGAACTATGGAGTCATTGCTACCTCCAGAAGTTTTCATAATTGGGGTAGATGAACACACCGGTATTCGATTTGATTTAGATGAACGAATTGCACATGTATTTGGTAGAGGCACTATGACTATTCGCCATCACGGTGAGTCATGGACTGTTGCATCCGGTCAGAGCGCAACTTTCGAAGAAATTATTTCCCATACTGGAAGCACCATCGTGCTTGGCGAACCCGCGCCACTATTTAAAGTTGATCCGCATAAAGTCGAAGAATTACTTGATGCCGGAAAAGTTAGTGACGCGGTAGATGCCTTACTAAATTTGGATGAACTTGATCGCGATACTGAAACACGCGCTGCTGTGCATTCGCTCGTAACTCGACTTGGTCACATCGCAGCAAGTCCTAAAGTCGACATCATGTCGGTAATTGGTCCTTACGTTGATGCACTACTGCAAGCTCGCCAAGCTGCGCGGGCTGGCGGCCGTTGGGATGATGCTGATGCGATTCGCGATCAACTTATGGAAATGAAAGTAACCATCCAAGACACTAAAGATGGATCATCTTGGGAGATCGAAAGTTCATGAGTCCTGGTCCAATTGCGCTAGTTGGTTCGGGTGAGTATTTACCAATTATGCAAACAATTGAAGCCAATTTAATTGCCGGTAGAAATCCAAAATATGTTCAGATTCCAACGGCTGCTGCGCCCGAAGGTGAGTCATCTTTACATCACTGGATTAGGTTGGGCAAGTCTCAAGCTGATCGCATTGGCGTGGAAGCGGTCTCAGTTATCGCCCATGATCGAAATGACGCCGAAGATCCGCGGATTGCAGAACTTGTTCGAGGCGCTGGATTAATTTATTTATCCGGTGGTAATCCGACTTTCTTGGCAAACACAATCCGTGACACTTTGTTATGGAAAGAAATTGAAATTGCCTGGCGTGACGGCGCAGCTCTTGCTGGTTGTAGTGCCGGGGCGATGGCATTAGCAGATCACATTCCAGCTCTTCGATTACCAACTCATACTGCAACCCGAGGCTTTGGACTCCTGCCACATATTCAAGTCCTGCCGCACTTCGACAAAATGTTCGCTCGTATTCCAGACTTCATGACTCGATTTATGAAAGTCCCCGATGGCGTAAGCGTTGTGGGAATTGATGAAGACACTGCCATTGTTGGTGGCCCGGTCGAATGGGAAGTTCAAGGGCGTCAATCTGCGTGGTTATTTGTAGATGGGCACCGCAAAGAATTTAGTGCTGGTCAAACACTAATTACGCCTGCGCTCGTTTAAACATCACGTCAGTGTCCCAGTGCGCAAAGCCAAGGGATTCATACAAACCAATTGCGGCTGAATTGTCTGCGTCAACATAAAGCATGGCTGCTGGTAATCCAAGACCGCGCAAGTGTTCTAGGCCGCGAATACTAAGTAGTTTGGCAAGCCCAGAACCACGTTCTTCGGGCGCAATACCCAGAACATAAATTTCGCCAATTTCCGAGTGACCGTGTCCGCCAGCGCCACCATGAACTTTTGTCCAGTGATAGCCAACTATGGTTTCTTTGCCACCGACATTGCGCGTTGCGATCAAAAATCCTGCCGGATCAAACCAGGCCTCTGACATACGAATTGCCAGATCTTGTTCGGACATCCGGCCTTGCTCTGGATGGTCGGCAAAAACTCTTGAGTTTAATGCCAGCCACTCGGATTCATCGTGGCCGAGTTGAAAAGCGCGAATGCTGACCTCCAAGCTGTCGCTTGCTTTAGGCAGCGGAGCAAAAAGCGAACGTCGCATTTGCCACAGCTCGCGCGCTTTTGCAAAACCTAGTTTTGCAGCCAAGGTATATGCACTAGTTAGTTCACCATGAGCCCAAAGCCGCATTCGTGGATCATTTGATTTAGCCATCGCTGATTCAACTAAAGCTCGGCCCACACCGTTTCGGCGAAAATCTGGATGCACCACAACTTCAACAACTGAGCCCGCAACAACATCTGTTTGATCTAGATGCAAGTACCCAATGATTTTTCCGGTTTCATTGGAGGCAATTAAATGTTCATCGGCATCATCTCCGCCATGGTGCAAGTGAATCAAAACATGTTCAGAAAGGGGAGCCATCTCATCTACTGCAGCAGCAGCAAAGGCAAGTTGCGTAACTTCTTCAGTCTGGGCGTCGCTTAAGTGGGAGAGTACCGAGATATTTATCGACATGAATTAAACAAGAACTTCGTGGGATTCACTATCGGTAACGGGTGAAGTGACGTATCGGTATCCAACATTTCTGACAGTGCCAATTAGGTTTTCATTTTCGGGACCGAGCTTTGCGCGCAGACGTCGCACATGAACATCAACTGTTCTAGTGCCACCAAAATAATCAAATCCCCAAACTTCACTTAGCAACTGGTCCCGAGAAAATACTCGACCTGGATGTTGCGCCAAGAACTTAAGTAGTTCGAATTCTTTGAAAGTTAGATCAAGCGCACGGCCGCGAAGCTTGGCAGTGTAGGTCGCTTCGTCAATATGAAGTTCGCCAGCGCGAATCTCGACATCTGTTTGTGCCGTTACAGCCTTACTAGTTGTGGCCAATCTAATTCGCACTTCGATTTCAGCTGGGCTGGCATCAACAAGTAGTACGTCAGTTAGCCCCCACTCGTGCGTAACTGCAGCTAGGCCACCCTCAGTAGTAATCAAAATTATTGGCGAAGTGTTTCCAGTTGTTTCCATCAAGCGACACAAGCTTCGAACTGCTGGTAAATCAGTGCGACCATCGATCAAAATGACGTCAACTTCAGGTGCAGTGATTAGCGCCGTTGGCTCAGGGGACATCACTTTAATGTGATGGCTTAGTAGTTCCAGCCCTGGCAATACTGCATTTGAAGGGGTGAGGGCACGGGTTAGCAAAAGGATCTGAGCCATGACTTCACCTGCCGTTCCTGGTTATGCCTTAAGTCTAGAGCAGAACTTGGAGCCCGAAATGGGGGCAGGATTTCTAAGGGTTTAGGGGACTTCTGTTAATGCAGACACTGCATTAGTTAAATCAGCAGCCTTTGGCACGCCTACTGCACGAAAATGCACAGTGCCTGCTTTATCGATAATTAAAGTAGTCGGCGTGCGAGTAATTCCATAAGTCTTAACTAAATCTAAATGCTCAACTACATCGAGTTCGATGTGGCAGATTGCCGGAAAGCTATTTGTTACTTCATCCAGGACTCGCGTTGTAACACGGCAGGGTTGGCAGAACTCGGATGAAAACTGCAGAAATGTTACCTGCGGCGGATGATCATGATCCAAGTGAAGGTGCTCAGTAAGGCCTTGAAGTGGCGGGACAATCTCGCCGCGAAGTTTGCCATCACTTAGTTTCCGGTAAATCCCAAAGCCGGCAGAGAGCGCAAGTACCGCAAGTAACACGTAACCGCCGGTACTCATTGCCACTCCTTATAAATCAACCCTTCTGAACTTAGGTGAAATGGCCAGATTCGCCAACTTGAGAAACTACTGCGAAGGTTTTGCAGTAGAGAAATCTCAAGTTTTGTCCGTGGCTTAACTGGCCTAAGGTTGAGGACATGTCAGGCGGAAAAGTACTTACCAAGCGTCGGGTCGTTGATTACGGCCGGCTGGGTTCTGACATGTGTATGTGCAGCTAATTCCGCAGACCCGAGTGGCCTGCATTAATTCAGCAAAGCCAACCGAAACTGCAAAAGGAATTTAGATGAGCAAGCAAATTGATCCAAGAGGCCCCCGCTTTGGAGCGGCTATTACAACTATTGTTTTGGCAGTTATATTGCTTACGATCCCATCGAGCATTGCCACAGTGTTGTTAGGAATTCAAACAGTGGTATTTGCACTTGGTGCATTTGTTGGATTACATGCTCAACCATACGGAATTTTGTATCGCAAGCTAGTAGCGCCAAAACTTGGCAAGCCAACTGAATTAGAAGCAGTCGAGCCACCACGTTTTGCCCAACTAGTAGGTTTCCTTTTTGCAATTGTTGGCTTAGTGGCACTGCTCGCGGGTGCTGACTTGGTCGCAACAATTGCGGTCGGCTTTGCACTTGGTGCTGCTTTTTTGAACGCAGCATTTAACTTTTGCCTTGGGTGCGAAATGTACTTAATCGGCAAGCGAATTTTTTCATAACAAAAACTTAAGAACACACAAGGAGAAACAAATGAGTAACCAAGCACTAGTTGACGCAGAATGGGCGCTGGCGCATCTTGATGATGCAAAAGTAGTTTTCATCGAAGTTGATGAAGACACCGAAGCGTATGCCGGCAATCACATCAAGAACGCAATTGCACTTAACTGGAAAACAGATCTGCAGGATCCAGTCCGTCGCGATTTTGTAAACAAGGAACAGTTTGAAGCTTTGTTGAGTGCTAAGGGTGTTTCAAATGACGACACTGTGGTGCTTTACGGCGGGAACAACAATTGGTTTGCTGCTTATGCGTACTGGTACTTCAAGCTCTATGGTCATGGCGATGTTCGCTTACTTGATGGTGGTCGCAAAAAGTGGGAACTAGATGGTCGTGAACTAGTTAGCGCCGCTTCAACTCGTGCATTAACTAAATACGTTGCCAAGGATCAGGACCTATCGATTCGCGCTTTCCGTGAAGATGTACTTAAGGCAATTGGAGTGCAGAATCTAGTTGATGTGCGTAGCCCGGATGAGTACGCCGGTCGCTTACTAGCTCCAGCACATTTGCCACAAGAAGCCGCTCGCATCGGTGGACACATTCCAACTGCTGCAAACATTCCATGGAGTAAAGCTGCTAACGAAGATGGCTCATTTAAGTCAATTGATGAATTGACATCTCTCTACGAAGGCGCAGGCGTGGACTTAAAGAAAGACACCGTTGCTTATTGCCGGATTGGTGAGCGTTCAGCACATTCCTGGTTCGTATTGCACGAGCTGTTGGGCGTTAAGAACGTTCGTAACTATGACGGTTCCTGGACAGAATACGGATCACTTGTTGGTGTTCCAGTAGCTGTCGGAGACGAGCCAGGTTCAGCATGAGTGCTTGCGGCGCTGTAGTCGGTGGCGTATCTCTGGACAACATTGATATTGCAACTCAGGCAGTTATTCAAGGCGTAGTTACTGTTGGCGCAGCGCCCGCAAACCTTGGTTACGTGAGGTTATTGGATCGCAATGACGAGTTTGTGGCAGAGATGCCAGTTTCAAAGCTTGGTGAATTTAGATTTTTCGCTGCGGCTGGAGATTGGACCATAGTTACTTTGGTACCTAGCGCGACTAAGCGAACACCTACAACTGCCGAATTGGGAAAGATTGTCGATATAAATATCCAATTAGCTTAAGCACAACAAAACGGCTGGTTTCCTTCGGGAAGCCAGCCGTTTCGCTTGAATTCTCTACTTGCCTTCCGCAATAAAATTCTGGTAATCAACTTTGATACATCGATTCATGACAACTTGCATGCCAGCATCACTTGCAAGTTTGGCAACGTCTTGATTCTCAATCCCAAGTTGCATCCACCAAGTTTTTCCAGCTGCTTGATTTTCAATTGCTGGGAATTCCTTTGCAAATACCCCAGGCATATCTTCGCCTTTTCTAAAGACATTCACGATGTCGGGAACTATCGGCAACTCTGCCAATGACTTATAAACCTGTTGGCCAAGGATCTCTTCAGTTGTCGCTGGATTAATTAGGTAGACATCAAAATGTGTTTGTTCGATCAAATAGGCAGCAACCTGATGGCTAGCGCGATCGGGCTTTCCGGAGACGCCGATTACTGCGACAGTTTTAGCCGATTGCAAAATCTCTTTTACTTTTGCGCTTTCCATAAGTCCTCTTCCGTCGGCTTAGTTGCTAGTTCGAGAATACTTGCCAGATAGACTTGGAGACATGGCTGAGACGTTTTACACCGGGTTGTTAGTTGTGTCGTCCTTGTCCATAACGGGCTATGCCAGCTACATGGTTTACAAACTTTTCAAGGGCCAAGCGTGACTACGAAACTCCATCCTGATTTAGCGCCATTGTCCTGGCTGGTCGGCACCTGGGTAGGCGTAGGCGTTGTTGGATATCCAAGTATGGAATCTGATATTCAAGTGGGCCAGGAACTAAGCATTCACTCGGACGGCCGACCATTTTTGATTCACTGGTCTCGCACTTGGGAGTTGGATGATGAAGGCGAGCGAGTTCGGCCACTTGCATTAGAAAGTGGATTTTGGCGCCCACGACCTAACAACGAAGTTGAATTTCTGCTGGCGCATCCAACGGGATTCTTAGAATCTTGGTTTGGCAAAGTTACGATTACTGGTTTAGAAAATGCCCAGATCACTGGCGCGCGGGTTGAGTTAAAGACAGATGCGATTTTGCGAACTGCTTCAGCTAAACAAGTTGACTCGGGTGAACGAATTTATGGCCTAGTAGATGGCAACATCGGTTGGGTTTATGACATGGCGGCCGAAGGGCAGACTATGAAGTCACATGCCTCATTCCACCTAACGAAGGCAACTGCGCCATGAGTAATCAGTGGGATGACGTTTTACGCGAACAGGGTTACCGAATTACGCCACAGCGCCAGCTAGTTCTTGAGGCTGTAAATACGCTAGCTCACGCCACTCCAGAAGAATTATTGGCGGAAGTTCAAAAAACTGCTGCAGCCGTGAACCTTTCAACGATCTATCGAACTTTAGAAGTTCTAGAACAAGTTGGCTTAGTAACTCATGCCCACATCGGGCATGGCGCTCCGACGTATCATTCAGTTGATACTGACGCTCACATCCATCTGGTCTGTGACACTTGCCAATCTGTCACGTCAATCCCAGCTGATGCCGCAGAACTATTCGTGCAGATGCTTCGTGAAAAGGCGGGATTTGAAACCGACGTTGCCCATGTTTCAGTTCACGGCCAGTGCACAACCTGCATGGATCGCCAGAAACTGCTTTAAATTGCATTAGTTCTGAGCAATCACAGGTATTTAGTTGCCAGTATCTGCGAGAGAATGTACTTATGACCGCAATTCCTAACATGGATGAAGCCAGTATCGATGCTGCGGTGCCATGGCATTACGGGGAGCCACTCAAGGAACAGCGCGAGCTAGTAGCAGGTCGCGGCCGAGTTGATTTATCCCATCACGGAATTGTTACCGTCTCCGGTGTTGATAGAAAGTCTTGGTTACATTCCATAACTACGCAAGATTTTGAATCTCCACAAGCGCATTTAACATCTTTAATTTTGTCGCCTCACGGGCACATTGAACACGACATGCATGTCACTGACGATGGTGAAACCACCTGGATCAGTTGTGAACCGGGAACTGTAAATGACTTGATGACTTATTTAGAATCCATGAAATTCATGTTGCGGGTGGAAATCACTGACGTAAGTTCTGATTACGCCATTGTGGGAGCGCCAGGTTGGATTGCATCCGATAAGTATCCGGTTTGGCATTCCTCAGATGCTTTTGTTGTCGGCTCTGCAGTTACTGATAAATATGTGGCGCAACGTCCAGCTGATTGGAAAATCAGTGAGTTATTTGTGCCGCGCGCCGAGTTAGCAGAAGTTCTCGCCCAAGATGTACCTGTCGGTATTTGGGCTTGGGAGGCGCATCGAATTCGCGCCGGTGTCCCAAGATTAAATTTTGAAACAGATCACAAAACGATTCCGCATGAGCTTGGCTTAATCGCATCCTCAGTGCATTTAAATAAGGGCTGCTACCGTGGCCAAGAAACAGTGGCTCGGGTTTACAACTTAGGTAAACCACCGCGTCGCATAGTGCAACTGGAATTAGACGGTTCAACGAATGAACTTCCATTGATTGGGGACGCTGTTCTTTGGGATGGCAAAGCAGTCGGCCGTGTTACTTCGGTAACTCAAGATTACGAAAGTGGTCCATTAGCCCTGGCTGTTATTAAGCGTTCAGTTCCAACAGATGTAGTTCTAACGGCTGGCACAGTTTCAGCCAGCCAAACAGTGATTGTTGAATAGCGAGTTTTTAACTAAATCTCGAGTCAAACTCTTGCGTTGCTGATTAACTTTCCTTATCGAAAGGTTAGTTGTGACTACGTTTGCTGAATCAATAACAGTTGCGGATCTTGATCGCGATCCGTACCCAATTTATGCCAGATTACGAAAAGAAGCGCCGGTCGCTCACGTTCCAGCAGTTAACTTATGGTTGGTTACCCGAGCCGAAGATGTTGAATATGTAACAACTCATCCAGATTTGTTCACCGCTCAAGTTACCGATTCCACCCTAGATCGCTCCTTTAAAGGCAAAAGTCTGCTGACTATGGATGGTGACGAGCACCTAAATATGCGCAAGAGTCTTGATAGCAAATATCGGCCACGCATGGTCTCCACTTACATCGATGATTTGGTTACTCCAATTGCAATGAACCAACTTGATGAAATTGTTTCAAATGATCGTCGGGAATTAGTGGCGTCATATTTTGAACCAATTTCGGTTTTGAGTTTAGGTGCGGTCCTAGGCCTAGGTCATTTAAGCGCCGACACATTGCAGCACTGGTTTCATGGCTTAGCCATGGGTGCCACAAACTTTGAGCGCGACCCAGAAAAGCAAAAGATTTCAGATGAAGTAGAAGCTGAAATGAATGATGAGTTGCTACCGATTATGGAACGGCTACTTGCTACTCCAGATGATTCAACGATTTCGCACATGTTGCATTCTGGAATGCCAGATGGCGAGAAACGTAGCGCCGAATATATTTTGCCAACTCTTAAACTTACGATTTTGGGTGGTATGCAAGAACCTGGTCATGGCGCAGCAGCTACCTTTTTCGCGCTAGCGAATATTCCAGGTGCATTCGATCGACTCCGCTTGAACCCGGAACTTTGGGATGACGTGATTCAAGAAGGTTTGCGCTGGATCGCACCGATCGGTACCCAGACTCGTCAGACTACTCAGGACGTGGAGTTAGGCGGAGTAACTATCCCTGCGGGTTCAGCAGTCGCAGCTGTTGTCGCAAGTGCCTCAAGAGATGAAACGGTATTTACTAACCCAGACACGTTCGACATGGATCGACCGCGCCAATCCAATGCATCCTTTGGTTATGGTCCACATTTTTGCGCGGGACATGCTTTCGCGCGAGGCGTTGAGCGAATTTCACTTCAGATTCTCGTAGAAGGTTTGCCAGAAATCGCGTTGCCTGACAGTGACAAAGTTGAGTTTGCTGGTTGGGAATTTCGAGCCCCTACAGCTCTCAATGCAAACTGGTAATTAAACCTCAACCGTTACAGTCATCGGTCCATCGCAAATTGCGCTGATACGCATATCGGCTCCAAACTTTCCGGTTTCAACTTGAGCTCCAAGTCCGCGTAAGGCTGTAACTACATTTTCAACTAATGGTTCAGCTTGTGGCCCACGCGCTGCTTGTTGCCATGTCGGCCGGCGGCCATTTGTGGTGTCTGCAAATAGCGTGAATTGGCTGATTGCCAGAATTGGCAGGTTTGCATCAGCTGCAGCAACTTCTACTGATTCAGAATTAACTGTTTTACCTACAGCTTTTAGAGCGGCTGATTCAAAAATTCGGAGTTTCCAAATCTTGTCAGCAAGGACTGCGCACTTACTGTCATCGTCGTCGACACTTACGCCTATTAATACGAGTAAGCCTGGACCAGTAAATGACCCAATAACTTTGCCCTCGACTTCAACACTGGCACTATCGACTCGCTGAATAACTGCACGCATGAGTACATTCTGCTGGATAAGCAAGGGTATCTGCATTAGGCATTAGGTATCTGGCCGTGGAACGATAGTCACATGTCAGTTCCTGTTGCATATGTGGTTCGCAGTGGCCTGGTCGAAGGGGCTCACTTCGGTAGCGCGGTCGTGGTCGATGACCAAGGCAAAGTCGAATGGTCTATTGGTGATGTCACCAGTGCGATGTTTCCCAGGTCTTCAAACAAACTGATGCAAGGTTTGGCTATGGTTCGAAACGGCCTGCCACTTAAGAATGAACTACTTGCGCTTGCTTGTGCATCTCATAGTGGCGAGGACTTTCACCTAGATGGTGTGCGCGATATCTTAAACGGGGCAAATCTAGATACTGACTCATTGAAATGCCCACCGGACTGGCCGTTAGACGAAATTGAGCGAGATACTTTCTTGGCTGCGGGAATGGGTAAAGCATCCCTATATATGAACTGCAGCGGCAAACACTCGGCCATGCTTTTTACCAGCGTTTTGAATGGTTGGGATACCGAGACTTACTTGAAGCCAAATCATCCAATGCAAGAAGCCTGCCGCGAAACGATCGAGTCCGTAACTGGCGAAAAAGTTGCACACATTGGAGTTGATGGCTGTGGCGCACCATTAATGTCCATGTCACTAACGGGACTAGCCAGATCTTTTTCTCAGTTTGCCGGACCTGCTGCTGACGCAGATCAAAAGAAAATCGCAACTGCAATCAAAGAAAATCCGCAGTACCTTGGCGGCACTCGGCGTGATGTCACCAAACTTATGCAAGGTGTCCCAGGCTTGGTAGCCAAAGATGGCGCCGAAGCCGTTTATGGAATTGGCCTAGGGGATGGGCGAGCATTGGCGATCAAAATCGAAGACGGCGCTGATCGAGCTCGCATCGTTGTGGCAATGTCAATTTTGCAAAAAGTAATGGGTGTGGTTTCCCAAGAAGTCGAGCGCCAACTAGATAGTCAGGAACTATTTGGTGGCGGCGTTCACGTTGGAAAAGTTATCCCAGCATTTTCGGTCTAGGTGCCGAGAAGTTGCTTGCGGTATTTCATAACTTCTGCAGTCATTCCAATACCAACAACACCGATTAACACATCATTTCGGAAGTAAGCCATAACAAGTTCATCGGATAATTCGCCATCAACTAATTCGTATCGATCTGCGAGACCGGGCATGCCAAAGCCTTGAATTTTCATTTCATATTGATCTGACCAAAAAGTCGGCAATGGAGTGAAAGTTTGGGCAGCTAGTTCTGCAAAGTGATCCGCTTCTGCCAAGTAAGCACTCAATGCGGCACCTACTCGCTTTCCAGTTTCGGTAGGAATGTTCCAATGCTCGATTCGTCTAGCCTCATCATCAAAAAGTGGATTGGCGAATCTAGCCAAGTCGCCAACTACATAAACTCCGTCGACTGACTGACCTTCGGTAGTTACAGCTCGAAGCGCTGAATCAGTAAGCACGCCATTAGAAATATCAAGATTGGTATTTGCCAGCCACTCAACATTGCAGTGTGAACTAATTGCTTCAACCAACACCGTGGCTTCTAAGAAATCCCCGTCATCCAGAATTACTCCAGACAGCGAATCGGTTCCGGTCAAATCCTTGATTCCACGCTGCAACCGAAAATTTACACCTTTGGATTCATGTCTGCGCTGGAGTTCGGCAGCAAGCAATTCGCCAAGTGGGCGAATCATTGGGTAACTATCAATAGCGACGTTGGTAACTGCGCATCCCAAACCTCTTGCAGTAGCTGCAACTTCACAGCCAATAAATCCTGCGCCAGCTACGACGACTTGGGCACCAGGTACTAAAGCAGCCCGCAATCCAATTGCATCATCTAGCGTGCGCACTGTATGACGACCCGATACTTTGCCATTTGGTAGATCAAGTACCCGTGGCCGCAACCCGGACGCAATCACCAATCCGTCATATTCAAAAGTTTTGCCAGAGGCTGTTGTAACAACCTGCTTTTCTAAATCAACCGAAGTCGCTGGATCACCAAGATTCCAAATGACATCTTCAACCTGAGCGCGTAACTTGAAAGCCACAGCTTCATGAGTAACTTCCTTGGCCAGCACTTCTTTTGATAGTGGTGGGCGGTTATAAGGCGCGTGTACTTCCTCACCGATTACCGCAATTTGGCCATCGAACCCGTTATTGCGCAGCGCTTCGGCTGCCCGCAAGCCGCCCATGGAAGCACCAACAATAACTACTGACTTTGACATAAATAACGTGTCAGTTATTCAACGATGGATATTGCCTGCATTGGGCAAACATCCACGGCGCTTTCAACATCGCTTCTGCGACTGTCATCAGCGGTAGCAACAAACTCAAGCTTGTCGTTGTCATTCAACTTAAAAATATCTGGTGCTTCAAACACGCATTGGCCATAGTGCTGGCACTTATCCATGTCGACATCGATGGTTATCATTTCTTCTCCTCAACAGTTGATGGATACAGATCTTTAGATGGAGTTCTAATTCCGCGGAACTCCCAGTCGCCACCCATGGCGGTGGAGACCACTTCTTCACTTTCCGTCGGTTGCGCTCCGACATCGGTACGGATTGCAGTTGGGCCGGTGACAATTGTGTTAGTCAATTTGCCAAGGCCTTCAACTTCTACTTCAACCACGTCGCCAGGCTCCACTGGGCGAGAGTTAGCTGGCGTTCCGGAGAACAAAATGTCGCCAGGAACTAACGTGATGGTTCGCGCAATGTCAGCCACTAGGTAATGCATGTCCCATTCCATGTTGCTGGTGTTGTCATCTTGTTTAACAACGCCATTAACTAAAGTGCGAATTTGTTTTCCGCGGAAGTCCCAGTCGGTTATCAAGCCAGGACCGACTGGTGCCAAGGTGTCGCTGCCTTTTACTCGCAACATAGAACCGGCATCGGTATCTCGGAAGTCATGTAATCCGTAATCATTACCAATGGTGTAGCCAGCGATGTAATCGCCCGCCTCTGCTGGACTGATGTTGCGGCAAGTTTTGCCAATCACAATTACGATCTCGCCTTCGTAGTTCAACCATTTACAACCTTGCGGCCGAACGATTGATCCCAAGTGGCTATTGAGAGCAGTAATTGGCTTGTGGAAGTACGTTGGCGCCGCGGGAAGTTTAGTCATGAACTCCTTGGTGCGACTGTCGTAATTCAAATGAACCGCAATGATTTTTGTCGGCTCACTTGGCGGCAAGTGAATTGCATTAGCAATTGCGACTTCTCTGCCATCTGGTGCAACGAGAGTTTCACCATGGCGAATTGTTTGTACTGCAAAGCCATCAAGCAGAATGCGACGATACTCAGCCACGTGACACTACCGGATGCTTTACCGCAGGAAATCCGCCTGTGGGTTGGTCAAACCAGATGTGCACTTGGCCGGTTCCAATTGAGTTTTCATAATCGCCATATTGACGACCAGGTGCTGTGCAATCTTTTTCACCAAGGGCGCCGTGCATCATCATGCCGTGTCCGTAGCGTGCTTCTGGCTTGTACTTATGGAAGCTATCCATAGTGTCGAGTACCTTGGCATGATCGCCTGCTAGGTACCAAGCGATACGTTCTTCATCGGCAGCCCGAGCTTCTGGCGTATAAATTGAATTCAGATCTGCAGATTCATGCTTTCGTAGTTCACGCAATGGCCAGAAAGTATGTGACAAAGCACCGGAAGCAATTAGCAAGACTTTACGATCCGAGTTTGCAATTGCTTCACCTACTGCGCGACCTAACCGTAAGTTGTCTTCGTCATCACCGGTTTGGCACATGCCGATACTGATCCAGTTCTTGTTTAGACCTTTACCTAGGTACATCCAGAGATTCAAAGTCGCATAGAAAGTTGGCAAATGTGGGTTATCGATAGGAGTAATCCAAGTGCCATGCTTTTCGCCAAGTGATGCGATTTCTTTGGCTAGCGCAGGATCGCCCTTCCAATCAAAAGGTACTGATGACATTCCGCGCGGTAGTTCTTCGCTGGTATAGAAACCTTCCCGACGATCATGTGAGGTCACTACGAACTCAACTGTGGTCGCCCAGTGGGAATCAAAGACTATGACTGTGTCGTAGTCGACAGTCTCAAATACGTCTTTGCGAAGTTGTTCTAAACCAGCGACCAGCGTGAAGTCTTTGCCGTTGTTGAGTTCCTTACGAATCTCAAGTGGCAAGACAATGGTCGGCACATGTGCCAACAGGCCCGCTCCAACAATTTCACCCATGATTTATTCCTTCCAACCGTTAGGCGCAAAGACCGTGTTCTTTACGTCTGCATAAAAATCAAATGACCAGATTCCGCCTTCACGGCCAATACCTGATTTCTTAGAACCACCAAATGGCGCACCAAGATCGCGTACAAAGAAGCAGTTAACCCAAATCGTGCCAGCGACGAGTCGGTCAGTAATTGCTTGGGCACGTTTTTTGTTTCCACAAACAACCACTGCGGCTAATCCAAATTCTGTTCCGTTAGCCATTTCAATTGCTTCGGCATCAGTATCGAATTGCTGCATAGATAGAACTGGGCCAAAAACTTCTTGCGTTACGATTTCGCTGCCAACTGTTGGATTATCAATCAAAGTAGGCAAGAAGAAGTTTCCGCCCAACTCTGAATTAGGCCCGCCACCCAAAACTACGGTCTGACCTTCGGCTACTGCGCGATCAACGAATCCCTTTACGCGAGAAAAATGTTCAGGATGAATTTGCGGCCCAATGTCAGTAGCTTCATCTCGCGGGTCGCCCTGTTTGATTTGCTTAGCTCGCTCGATAAATGCTGCTTTGAACTTGTCGGCAATTCCACGTTGCACCAAGAACCGAGTACCTGACAAACAAACTTGTCCAGCATTGTCATACTGCTCAACGGCAACAGTGACTGCGATATCTAAGTCCGCATCGTCAGTGATGATGAGCGGACTTTTGCCACCAAGTTCGAATGAACATGGCACAAGATTTTCGGCTGCTGCTTTAGCGACAAGTTTTGCGGTCGGTACTGAACCAGTAAATGAAATGCGAGATAAATCTGGGTGCGCAGTTAAGGCTGCGCCAGCTTCTTCGCCAAAACCTTGAACCACATTGAAAACCCCTGGTGGCATACCTGCCTCCACAGTTATGTCTGCAAGTAGGGAAGCAGTTAGCGGTGCCCACTCAGGTGGTTTTGCTACGACGGTATCGCCAGCTGCAAGGGCTGGACCGATTCGCCAAGACGCGAGCATAAGTGGCGCATTCCAAGGCGTGATGATTCCGGTAACACCTGCTGGATCCCAAGTTACGTGATTGGTATGTCCGCGCGTTTCAAAGTCTGGGTAGTTCAGTTGATTCATCGCGTAGTCAGCAAAGAATCTAAAGTTCATGGCAACGCGGGGCATAACACCACGACGATGTGATCGAAGCAGCGAGCCATTGTCGGTGGTTTCAACTATTGCTAAGTCTTCGATCCGTGACTCGATAATGTCTGCGACCCGATTTAAAATAGCGCCACGTTCAGCTGGCGACATTTGTGACCAAATTGGAAAGGCAGCTTTTGCGGCCGCAACAGCTAAATCAACTTCACGTTTTCCACCGCGGGAAATGTCCGCCAGAAAAGTGCCATCTATTGGGGAATGATCCGCGAATGTGGAATCGGAGGCAACCCGCTTACCGCCGATGAAATGCCGAGTATCAACTTCAACCCCAGCAACTGTTGCCATTGTCATGCCATCCCCTGAAAAGTCGTTCGGGTACTAACGAATTACGATACGTTAAATCTAGTGATTTGGGAACCAAATTTAGGTAATTCTTTCATTAGGCTGGTGAAATGTCGTTACGTCCCAAAATCGCACTAATAGGGCGGTTTACAAACTCGGCTTCGGCACTTAGATATGCCGGAGTCGTCAGTTCGCGAGCGTTGCTGGAATCACTCTGGGATGCGGGAGCTGATCCAGTAACCCTGTTGGCTGCGCCAGAAAGTGACTGGCAGCAGCGACTTCAGGGTTACCAAGGTGTCTTGCTTGCAGGCGGCGGCGACATTAATCCCGCCAGGTACGGTCAAGCACCGGATGCCAGCGTCTATGACGTAGACGATCTTCAAGATGATTCAGATTTTGGAATGACCGAGTACGTATTGCAACAGGGGATACCTACCTTGGCAGTATGTCGCGGCTTACATGTCGTAAACATAGTTCGCGGTGGAACCTTGACCCAAGACATGCCAGTTAATCATCGCCACGTGGTGCAAGAAGTAAAAGTCAGTGATTATGAATCCTTTGGATTTACAACAGAGCTAGTAGGTACTTCGTGCTACCACCACCAAGCAATCGATAAAATCGGTACCGGGTTAGAAGTACTGGGTCGTGGACCTGATGGAACTATCGAAGCCGTTGGAATTGAATCAACTGGTTGGGCTCGCGGAGTGCAATGGCACCCGGAAGATAAGGCAAAATCAGATGTAAACCAGAGCGGACTATTTGCGCGGTTAGTTATAGAAGCAAGCGCTTAGTTTGTTTTTTGGGCATCCACAGTAAGTGTGACTGCTCTAAGTAGATCTGCAAATGAACCCAAATCTGATCGCTTTAAATCAGCTAAGGCTAGCCGTTCACCTTTGTTAAATTCCGGGAATAACTGCTTCATCATTTTGCGGCCCTTGGCAGTTAGTTTTACCAAAACTAATCGCCCATCTTTACTGCTGCGAGTTCGAGTTATGAGCCCTCGACCTTCCAGGGTCTGCATAACGCCAGTCAAGGTCGCTTTGGAAAATCCACCCTCTTCAGCAATGACACGGGATTCAACTGGTTCCCAGATCCAGACCACCCAAAGGACCACAAATGCCGTCCAAGATAAATCATGCTCCGCAAGCACCGTGCGCTCTAAATAATTGCGGACTGCGTTTGCAGCGCGGAAAAGGTTAGAGGTAACTGCCATGGCCTCGAAATCTATTTTCAGATCTCCGAGACGAGCTTGAACTTGGCGTTCAGTTTCGTCTAACGTGTGCTGACCGGCCATGGAACCTCAATTTTCTAGAACCTAAGGCAACTTTATCGGCTTTCTTGAAAATGATCGCGAGATGGGTCAGAATCAGGTATCTTAAAACTGTTCGTACCCGAACGATTAATCCAACTTGGTGTGAGGTGAGTTAATGTCAGCCGCTACAGATGTCAGCTTGGCAAACTTAGATTTATTCGAAGCGCAGATTCCATGGCAAACTTTTGACGAATTGCGTGCGAATAATCCTGTGCACTGGAGTGACGAACCTGCTCCTAACTCTGGATTCTGGTCGTTGACTCGCTATCACGATATTGTTCGTGTGCTGCGTGATACTGAAACCTATTCAAGCGAAAAGGGCACTGTAAATCTGGAAGAGCTCGACGAAGAGCAGATGGAAGCACGTAAGTCGATGATCGAGACTGACGGTATTCGTCACCGCGCTTTGCGTAAATTAATGCAGGATTCCTTTACCCCAAAAGCAGTAGCTGGGTATGAAACTTTCCTTCGTGGATTAACTGCAAGCACGCTAGATGATGCTTTCGCAAAAGGATCCTTTGACTTCGTGAAAGAAGTTGCCGCAGACTTTCCAATTCGAGTTCTAGCTCGACTTATGGATGTTCCCGACACGGACATTGACAAGTTAATTGCTTGGGGAAACCGCATGGTGGGAAATACTGACCCAGAACATGCCGATGTTTTGTTGGACTCTCCAGAATCAGAAAAATACCGAATGTTGCCATTTCGTTCACCTGCAGCGTTGGAAGTTTGGGCTTATGGCGATGACTTAGCAAAGCAAAGGCTAGGCGGGAAAGGCGTAGACATTGTTTCTACGCTGATCAATCAAACCCCAATTGATGGACTGCCACTTTCGACTCGGGATTTCCATGCCTACTTCTTACTTTTAATTGTTGCTGGAAACGAAACCACGCGACACACAATTAGCCACAGCATGAACTACTTGATTGATAATCCAGATCAGATGGCATTGATGCAGGAGCGCCCAGAGTTAATCGAATGGGGTGTAGAAGAAATGCTTCGTATGGCCAGCCCGGTTTATCATTTCCGTCGCACTGCCTCGAAGGATACTGAAATCAATGGTCAAGCCATCAAGGAAGGCGACAAAGTTGTCACCTGGTTTGCTGCTGGGAATCGTGATCCAGAAGTATTCAAAGACCCATATCGAATGGATGTCACGCGAAACCCAAATGAGCACATGACATTTGGTCGAGGCGGGCCACACATGTGCTTAGGTAATTCACTAGCTCGACTTGAAATCAAAATCATGTTCGAGGAATTGCTGCCCAGAATTTCGAATATCAAGCGAGTCGGCGAAGTAGAGCGGCTGCGCAGTAATTTCGTAAATGGCATTAAGCGTTTTCCAGTCGAGGTAACGCTGAAGTAGCTAAATCAATTTAGCAATATCGCGCAGGAACGCATCAACCAGTTGGTTGGTGCGTTCTTTTGCATTAACTTGCTCAGCCGCAGTGTGAGCAAGTAACACATCTGGGTCTTGACCGTCTTTGATCACTAAGTCACGACCGCCATTGTTTAGCCAGCCAGTGAGCATTTCAACCGTTAACTCCGGATGAAATTGAACCCCTAGATTTCGTGCGTTAGTAAATGCCTGGCTTGCAGCCGAGTTCCGAGCTACTTCTAAGGCAGATCCGGGCAATTGCCATCTGTCGTAGTGAAACTGAAACCACGGGCCGGCGGAAACAAGATCAGGACGATCGGTATGAACAACTGTCCAACCAATTTCAGGTTTAGGACCCGGCGCTACGCTACCGCCCAAAGCGCGGGCAAGTAATTGTCCACCAAAACAGATTCCAAAAATTGGGGTATCTTGCGTAATTGCCTTGGTTAAGAATTCCAACTCAGGCTCGAGCCAGTTACCAATACGATCATCATCCCAAGCTCCCCAAGGGGCGCCCATCGGAACAATTACGTCGTAGTCGGCAAGATCTGGGAATTCTCGAACTATGTTGGGTTCGCGAAAATCTGCTTCCGGTACTACCAAAAACTCATCCACTTCAAAGCCATGATGGCGAAAGCGCTCTGCGACTGGCCCAGGTGGGCTGACATGGTCATGCGCAATTATGAGAACTCGCATGGCTACCTCATTTTCCAGTCAGAATTTCTACTATTCTGCCCTAAAAAGCTCCCCAAGCGATTAAAATAAAAAAATCGTTCATACCCTAACGAATATTCGGAGGAAGCATGTCTCTCGATCTTTCTGCACTTCGCGCCCAACTGCAGAGTGAAAACATTGATATTTTGCGATTAGTTTACGCAGACGTGTTGGGTATTCCACGATCCAAAGACTTAGTTGTTAGCCAAATGGAAAAGGCTGCCGCACATGGGCCAGCTTTTTGTCAAGGCGTATGGGTTACCACCACTCGCGGTGGCGTGCTGGATGGACATGGCAGTATTTCCGATGGCTTATCCGACTTCGTTAGCCGGATTGATCCCAGCACGATTCGTAAACTGCCGTGGGAACCAGGAGTTGCTTATGCAATTGTCGATGCGTTTGAACCAAATGGTGATGACAATCCAGTTGCGCCTCGCACTGCGTTACAGCGGGTATTGAAAGAGTACGAAAAAATTGGGCTGACTCCGGTAATCGGGCCAGAGCTTGAGTTCTACCTAGCCAAGCAAGAAAACAATGTATGGGTACGAGCACTACATCGAACTGGTCGGGTTTACACGACTGGAGCAATTGTTGATCCGGATGGCACGTTCTTACACATTTTGCGCATGCTAGACCAGATGGCAATTGGCGTCTTTGCAGGTAATCATGAGTTTGCCCCAGCCCAATATGAAATTAACTTGTGGCATGGCGAAGCTTTGGAATCTACAGATAGAACTTTCTTGTTCAAGACTGCAATTAAAGATATTGCAGTCCGTCGCGGCTATAACGCAACGTTCCTAGGAAAGCCTTGGGCCGAATCTGAAGGTAGTGGCTTCCACTTGCACTTCTCAGTGGTGGATGCCAAGGGCAAGAACCAAATGCATGACGGCGAAGAGCTATCTGAAGTTGCAAACCACATGATCGCTGGAATCCTAAGCCATGCAAACGCTCTGACCGCATTTGCCAATCCAACAATCAATGCGTTTAAGCGCCTTGGTCCAGATACTTTGGCGCCTAGTCGCGCTAACTGGGGTTATGACAATCGGGCAACTTTGCTTCGAGTGCCACCTGAGCGTGGCGAAGGCACTCGACTAGAGATTCGAATCGGTGATGGCGCAGCGAATCCTTACTTGATGGTTGCTTCAGTCTTGGCTGCTGGCTTAGATGGAATAAAGCAGAAGATGAAACCTAATAAAGCTTCAGAAGGTTGGGCCTACGAGGATGAATCAGATCCGTTACTACCACTTACATTTACTGCGGCACTAGATGCCCTTGATGCGGACCCACTCTTTGCAGAGTTAATGGGACCAATTGTGGTTTCGACTCACTTAACTTTGAAGCGTGATGAAATTGAACGCTACGAAGCAGAAGTTCCAGATCCAAGTACTCGCGAGATCACCGCTTGGGAACTAGATGAATATATTTGGGATTACTAGACCGGATTTGAACGGTCAGCAATTAATTTGCCACCAGCGAAGGTAACTCCAACTTCGCGGTAGTAGCCACCAAGTATTTTCTTAACTGGAAGTATTGAACCGAGTTCGTCCCATTGCGAATCACCTAATACAAGTTCAGCATCGCCCTTCCAGGCTTGACCTAAATCGACATCAATGCCATGCATGGTTATCAATTGATCCATAGATAGCCCTGCATCTTTTGTAATGGATGGCATGAAACGGCTGTGTAGCATCGCGTGACCATTTACAAATCCATTAGTCTCCGATGGTTCGCGCAGCGTCACGACTGCGGAGGCCAGTCGATGATCGTATGCCGACAAAGTCGCTCCAAGTTTTGCACCAGCTTCGAGGCGAGGCGATGCTTTACCGCGATTAAAAATTCGGGTGACATGTGCCGAGCCAATTTTCTTTGGATATCCTTGGAACCAACCACGGGCAAGCGCAAAATCCTTCGTTACCCAAATGGCAACGCAGCGACTGTAAGTAACACCTTCGTAGGAGCAGCGCACAACTGCAAAAGTTTCTAGGTACTGGGAACGAATCGGATCTAGTAACTCAGCGCCACCTTCACTACATGATTGCCAGTCAGCCCAAATAAAGGCCACAGCGCCTGGTTCTTCAGGCGCTAAGTCAATGTCGGCTGGCAATAGCGCGCGCACATTGGCGGGGTCAGTCAAGTACTCAACTGTTAACAACGTGCCGCTGTAATACCAGGGCATTTCTGGCACGAGGTTGCTTTTGCCAGTTGGAGTGAGCGGAGGTAGGAATCCATGTAGTTCAGACATGCGACTATCGTAGTACGAAATATTCGTTAGGGCACGAAAGATTAGTTAATTATTTATAGAAATTGCCTGCATTGGGCAAAGGTCAGCCGCCGCAAGTGCGTACTTTTCATTTTCACTGGTGACACCTGCTGCGAGAGTTTGTGCCAGACCTGATTCGTTTAATTCGAAAATTTCCGGAGCTTCAAGGACGCATTGCGCATAACCCTGGCACTTATCAAGGTCTATTTCAATTTTCATGTCATCTACTTTCGTTACTCAATTATGACGTGCTGCCCAGTAACAAAGCCGTGCAAAATGGCTCATTCCACAGGGAACTTTAATAAGTGATACAAATAGTGTGTGGATTTGATGACAAGTACGGGTCATGACGATTTGCGCTCAGCTATCTCTGCAGTTTGCGCAGATTACCCAGGTGAGTACTGGCGATCACTGGAGCCAGATAAATATCCAGAGGAATTTGTATCAACCCTGACAAAAAATGGCTGGCTATCCGTCCTAATCCCAGAAGAGTTTGGTGGGGGTGGGGCGACCTTAACTGAAGCCTCAATCATCTTGGAAGAAATTTCTGCCTCTGGTGGTAATCCAAGTGCGTGCCATGCCCAGATGTATGTGATGGGGACTTTGTTGCGTCACGGAAGTGATGCGCAAAAGCAGCAATACCTTCCAAAAATTGCCGCGGGTGAATTGCGACTCCAGGCTTTTGCAGTAACGGAGCCAGGTGCTGGTTCAGAAACCACCAAGATTCGCACCAAGGCAGAGCGAGTTGATGGCGGTTGGAAGATTAATGGCCAAAAAATTTGGACTTCGCGCGCACTTCATTCTGACTTGATGTTATTGCTGGCGCGAACCTCACCGTTTGATGAAAGCGGTAAACCATCCGCTGGTATGTCTGTGTTCATTTTCGATATGCGAAATCTTGAAGGATTAACGATTCGCCCGATCAAAACCATGATGAATCACAACACCACTGAAGTATTTTTCGACAACGTCGTTATTCCTGAAAATTCGCTCATTGGCGAAGAGGGAAGAGGCTTCAAATACATTTTGGATGGCATGAATGCCGAAAGAATTTTGATCGCAGCTGAGTGCATTGGCGATGGCAGATTTTTCCTAGACCGGGCGGTTGCTTATGCTAATAGCAGAGAAATATTTGGTGGCCCAATTGGAAAGAATCAAGGTGTGCAATTTCCATTAGCCCGGTCGTACATGCAACTTCGAGCCGCCGATTTAGTCAGGTTCGATGCTGCAGCTCGATTTGATGCTGGCGAAGATTGTGGCGCGCAAGCAAACACTGCGAAGTTCTTGGCTGCCGAAGCGTCTTGGGCAGCTGGAAATGCGTCGATCGATACCCATGGTGGCATGGGATTTGCAGAAGAGTACGACATTGAGCGCAAGTTCCGTGAAACCAGGCTTTATCAAGTTGCTCCGATTAACAACAACTTAGTTATGGCCTACATCGGTCAGCATGTGTTGGGCTTGCCTAAGTCTTATTAAGACTTCTTGGCGTTTACATATTCTGAAATAAACCAATCGACTAAGACTTCGCAGTTTTGCGCAGTGTCATCAGAGATTGCAGCTACCTCAGACATCAATATTTCGGTAGTCATTCCAGTAGGTAAATAGTTAGCTCCACCGATGTCCAACCAGGCTTGAACTAAGTCAGTTGTAGCCTCAGGATGAAACTGGAGTCCAACTGCGGATTTGTGCCGAAAGACTTGCACAGCCGATGGCGTCTCGGCCAAAACTTCAATGTGATCAGGCAGGATCATTCGGTCACTGTGCCAAGAAAACCAAGGTCCTTCCGGAAATGGTAAACCGAGTGAGGTTTCCTTGATGTGCAGTTCGCCCAGTTCAAGTTCATCAGATTTTTCCACGCTGCCACCGACTGCTTTGGCAAGCACTTGGCCGCCGAAGCAAACACCAAGAAACGGAACTTCCTGATCAAATGTGCGATTGATTAACTCTTCTTCAGCGTCTACCCAAGTAGCAACCTCGGGATCAAACGCACTGTAAAAAGATCCAAATGAAATTATGAAATCAAATTCAGACGGATCAGGAAAATTCAAGTTTAATTCGCCATCTTCGCCAAGAATTATGTGTCGCTGCGTTTCGATGCCGCGTGATTTCAGAATTTCGCCGATCACACCGGGCCGACCGGCTTCTTCATGACTTATCAACAAGGTGCGCATAATTTAAATAATCTCTTTGTAACGAGCAAGTTCCCAATCAGTGACTTGTGATGCAAATGTTGCTAATTCGACACGTTGGACAGCAGCCCACATATCTACAAATGCGTCACTAAATGCCCGCCGAGCAAATGCACTGGCTTCCCAATTGTCGATAGCTTCAGCCGGATGATTTGGAAGCCGATCCCATTTATCTTCAGGGTGTGGGTCACCAGTAACCATTTCTGGCAATGGCAAATCATTCGTTAGTCCTTCGTAACCAGCAGCTAGGGCACCGTTTAGAACTAAGTAAGGGTGCGCATCCGCAGCAGCCCAACGCCACTCAATTCGATTAGAACCCTTGGCGCCGTTAATACAACGAACTCCAACCAAGCGATTATCAAGTCCCCAAGTAACTTGTGTTGGCGAGAAACTGTAATCCACTAATCGCTTGTACCCATTTATGGTTGGAGTGTTAACTACCTGTAAGTCTTTGGTGTACGCCATCAATCCGGCAAGGTACTTTTCCATCAATGCTGAATCAAGAACACCTTTTCCATCAGTTGCATCGAAAGCATTCTTGCCATCTTTGGTAACCAAACTTTGATGCACATGCATTCCGCAGCCAGATTCACCCAGCATTGGTTTAGCCATGAAGCTCGCTACTAATCCATGTTTCTGAGCAACCAACCGAACAATGTATTTATACAAAACAGTATCGTCGGCCATTTTCATCGCTTCGCTATAACGCAAATTGATTTCAATTTGAGATGGTCCATATTCGACGTTGCTTGCCTCAACAAGCATCCCGGTTTTTCTCAGAGCCTCTCGAATTTCTAAAATTATCGGCTCTAGCTCGGCGCCCTTGTTGATTCCGTAACACTGCAATGAAGTGAAAAGCGGCGTTCCATCTGGGTTGAATAAATAAAACTCAAGTTCTGTGGCGGCATTTACGGTGTAACCCAGGTCTGAGAATTTTTTCAGAGTGGTTTTCAGCATTTGGCGAGGGTCAATGTCTACCGGCTGATGGGTATCAGTGGTGAAGGTATCGCACAAGACGACACCAATTCCCTCAGCCCAACCAGCAACTCGGAATGAACTCAAGTCTGGTTGTACGTGAATATCTTTAATCTCCTGGACTGGAGTGATTTCAATTTCACATCGTGGTTGCCAAGTATGCACAACATTTGCAATTCCGTAGCCTTCGTTGCGCAAAAATTGTTCAGTTGGTAAGCGCTTACCTCGAGGCACTCCCCAGTTGTCGACAATTATGCATTCGACGGTATGGATGTTGTGCTTTTCGCAGAGTTCTGCAACTTGCTTCAATTGAGCGACATTATCGTGCGACACGAATTCCCCCAAAGTTAGGTTTTGGATATTCATTAAGAGTATTGTGCGTTGGGATTGGATGTATGTGATTTACGATCGAAATTGTTCTCAGTTGATAAATACCCGAAAGGAAGTTTCGCCAATGAAGGCCGTAGTTTTAAATGAAGTCGGTGCGAAGCTGAGTTACTTGGATTATCCAGATCCAAGCCCCAAGGGCTCAGAAACCGTGATTACGGTTACTGCTTGTGGAGTTTGTCACTCGGATTTGCACGTAGTTGAGGGTATTTACCCAAGCCCATTGCCAATGATCATGGGACATGAAGTTGTTGGTATCCACGACGAACTAGGTCCGGTAATGGTTTATCCATGTTGGGGATGCTTGAAAGCAGATTGCTGGGCCTGTTCAAGTGGCCAGGAAATGATTTGCCCGAATGCTACCGAAGCCGGACTTTTTCGCAACGGTGGTTATGCCGAGAAAATGCTAATTAAAAACAAGTCGTACCTAATTCCACTTGGAGACCTAGATCCTTTGTCTGCTGCACCACTTGCCTGCGGGGGGCTTACTGCTTATCGCGCAGTCAGTCATACTTTGCCAAACTTAACCAAGAAGAGTCGCGTACTAGTTATTGGCGCTGGTGGACTTGGGCAGTTTGGAATTCAATTCTTAAAAATTCAGTCAGATGCCAAAGTGATTGCAACTGATTTGTCGAGCGACAAACTTCAGCGCGCACTGGCTGTCGGTGCAGATGAAGTTGCCAGCCCGACAGAGCTAGACGGAACTTTTGATGCGATTGTTGACTTTGTTGGCGCCCAGAACACGCTTGAGTTAATGGCAAAGCTTGTTGCACGTCAAGGCATCGCGGTATTGGTTGGAATTTTTGGTGGCAAGATCCCATTTGGTTTTGGCGCTGTGCCGCATGAAGCACGATTCATGACAAGTATTTGGGGAACGCAAGGTCAACTAGGTGAACTACTTGACCTGGCTAACAAGCATGAGCTCAAACATTCAGTCGAAGCTATTCCTCTGGCTAATGCACAGGAAGCACACGAACGACTAATTGCCGGCACCGTTGCTGGCCGAATAGCGCTAGTTCCCTAACTAAGAAATTTGGATTGACCAAAATGACTCAGACTAAAGATCTAAATATCGTCGATCCGGCAATTTATGAACAAGGTATCCCGCACGAAACTTTTAAATGGATGCGCCACAATGCTCCGGTTTATCGTCACGAGTATGCGGACGGCGACTTCTGGGCGGTAACTAGATATAACGACGTAATTCAAGTAACCAGAGACTGGGAAACTTTTTCATCTGCCAAAAAGATGGTAAACCTTTGGGATCTGTCAGATGAAGCCATGGAGGCCAGACGCTCCATTATTGAAAGCGATCCGCCAATTCATGCTCGGCTACGCAAACTTGCGATGCCACCGTTTACTTTGCGCAAAGTAGCTGATTACGAGGCTGCAACTCGAAAGATCGCCGCCACTCTTCTCGATGCTGCAGTTAATGATTCGAATGTGGATTTGGTTACAGCAATATCATCGCCACTTCCAATTCAAGTGATTGTAAACATTCTTGGCGTACCTAGTGAAGATACCGCCTACATGGTTGAGCTCAGTGATCACTTAGTTGAGGGCACAACAGGTGAGCCGCTGGTACCAGATGCTTATGGGAATAAAACTCCACTTGAACTTTTGCCATTCAATAGCCCAGCAGCATTCGCACTCTTTGAATATGGCCGAAAGTTAGGAGACGAGCGTCGAGCCAATCCACATGATGACGTCGTAAGCACTTTGGTGCATTCTCAAGTTGATGGTGAGCACCTAACTGAAGCGGAATTTGCAAACTTTTTCCAAGTCTTAGTTTTCGCAGGCAACGAAACTACACGCACGGCTATTTCAAATGGACTGCATGCTTTTATGGACAACCCAGATCAGCTGCAAAAGTTTTATGACAATCCTGATTTGATCGAAAACGCCGTGGAAGAAATCATCAGGTACGCCACACCGGTGCTGCATTTCCGCCGGACCGCAACCAAAGATACCCAGATAGATGGTCACCCAATTGCTGCTGGGGACAAGGTTGTGATGTGGTACGCCTCATCTAACTTTGACGAAGAATTCTTTGAAAATCCACTAGATTTCAGTGTTTCTCGCCCGACACGCCCAAAGCACCTAGCTTTTGGCGCCCAAGGCCCGCATCACTGCATTGGAGCCTCACTGGCACGCCTAGAAATAAAAATTTTGCTGGAAGAAATGCAAAAAAGACGGATTTTTCTGGAAAGAACTGGAAAAATCGTTAGGACCCGTTCGAATTTCGTGAACGGGGTCTTAAGTCTTCCAGCCCGTGTCACACAGGCTGGATAAGCAAGAAGTAGTTGTTCGCATCGCGCTTACAACTACTGAAGTAACTGAAGGACTCTAGGAGGAGCCCATGGCAACACATGATTCAGGTCATGAAGCACAAAAGGAAGGCTTGCGTAAAGGCACCATTGGTGTACTTGGCATTGTCTTCTTCGTTGTAGCTGCTGCTGCACCACTTGCTGGTATGACCGGCGCTGCACCAGTTGCAATTGTTCTCGGAAGTGGATCAGGTACTCCTGGTGCTTACCTCTTGGTTGGCCTTGTGCTGCTTCTGTTTAGCGTTGGCTACGCAGCAATGACTCACCGCGTTACTAACGCTGGTGCGTTCTTTGCATATGTTGGCCGAGGCTTGGGAACTAATGCCGGTGTTGGTTCAGCATTGGTATCGATGGTCGCTTACTTGACTGTTCAGTGGGCAATCTATGGATTCTTTGGCGCAGTTATGGCTGGCCAAATGTCGGCACAATTTGGTATCGATCTTGCTTGGTATGTGTGGGCATTAATTGCGCTCGTAATCGCCACCGTGCTTTCGCTGCTTAGTGTTGATGTCGGTGCCAAGGTACTCGGCGTTCTCATGATTGCTGAAATGACATCTTTGATTATTACTTCACTTGCCGCATTGATTGATGGCGGACCAGAAGGCTTGAACTTCGGTGCCTCATTCTCGCCAAGCAATATCTTTGCTGGTGGGTTGTTAGGTACTGCCGGCATTGCATTCGCATTCGCATTCGCATCATTTATTGGATTTGAAGCAACAGCTATTTATGGTGAAGAATCTAAAGATCCAAAGCGTGCAGTTCCCCGAGCAACTTACCTTGCAGTTGGAATCATCACAGCAGTATTCGTGTTGGTTACATTCGCAATGGTTACCGCTATGGGTGCATCAGAAGCTGTGGCCAAGACCGTGGAATGGTCAACTGTTGACGGTGTGCCATTGGCAAACCCAGCAAACGTTTTGATCACAGTCGCCAATACTTACGTCGGTACTTGGTTAGGAACTTTGATGGGCTGGTTAATTCTTTCCAGCCTGTTTGCTGCAACTGTGGCATTCCAGAACTCAGCAAGTCGCTATCTTTACGCAATGGGTCGTGGCGGAGTTTTACCAAAGTCAATGGCAAAAGTTAATGGTCGCGGTGCCCCACAGAATGCAGCTCTAGTTACATCTGTGCTGGCAATAATTGTGATCCTTTACTTCCAGATCAACGCTCTTGATCCAATTCTGAACTTGTTCTATTGGTTGAGCGCAACATCAGTAATCGCAATTGTGCTAGTTGAAATTCTAGTTAGCATCGCGGTAATAGCCTTCTTCGCTAAGAACAAGATTGATGAAGGATTGTTTACTCGTGTTATTGCACCTGTACTTGCAGCATTAGGTTTGGCATTCGGTGAATACTTGCTGATGTCTCGCTTTGCCTTGCTTGCTGGTACTACAGCTCCAGATGTTGACCCAACAGTCACTGCCTGGGCACAAAGCATGACTGGAACAGTCTTGATGGCGGTCCCATTCATTGCCCTTGTTGTCGGTTACATCATTGGTGTAGCTCGCAAGGAAAATGAATCGGCCATTAAGGACCTTGTTAGCTAGTTGACTATAAAGAAAGGGCTACCGGAAACGGTAGCCCTTTCTTTTTTGTGCTGCGCAGAATCTACTTGCTCGCGCCTAAAGCAATTTATGCCAAATGCTTAATACCGTGAACTTGTGACCGGCGTTGTACATCCAGTTGGACCTGAGGAACCTCAGGTTTATTGGCGTCGCCGACTCATATTTGCCTTGGCTGCCTTGATCACCCTGATTGTGATTGTTCGTAGCTTCACGGGAGGCGGTGATGCCCCGGCCGCGGCTGCATCACCTGTTGCGACAGATCAGATAACTACTGGGGCAACTCCGGCTCCAACCGTAGTACTAGCATCGCCAACGCCAATTGCACTGCAACCGACAGCGCAACCAACCGTGCCAGTTGTCGGTGAAGGCGAATGTTCAGATGCGGACACTTCGATTCGAGTAGAAGTTGATCGTGAAACCACAGCAGTTGGCGAAGGAGTTCACATCAAAATGATCGTAAAGAATATTTCAACGGTAGCCTGCAAACGCGATGTGGGAAGCGGCGCCAATGAAGTAACAGTTATTTCTGGTCCAGCACTTATTTGGTCAACGGATCATTGCAATCCAAGTACCGAAAAAGATTTAGTAGAACTTGCTCCAGGTCAAGAGTGGAGCGTCAACGTGGTTTGGATTGGAAAACAAACAGCTAAAGGTTGCAAAGTCAGAAATATGGCAAAACCCGGTGCTTATTGGGCTCACGGTAGGAATTCCAGCCTAAATAGTGATGGCGTTAAGTTTGTCGTTCAGTAATTAGACGTAACGTTCTAGCAAGCTAGCTTCGGCAACTCTAGATAAGTTCTCCCGAATTGCTCGAGCTCGAGTTTCTCCAACGCCTTCGACATCGCGAAGTTCTTCAGCGGAAGCAGAAAGTAAGTGTTGCAGGCTGCCGAAGTGGGAAATCAAATTTTCAAAGATTTGTTCTGGCAGTCTCGGAACTTTTGCCAACAAGCGGAATCCTCGGGGATGAACTGTGTTATCAAGTGATTCAGTGTCACTAGGCAGCCCAATAATCTCGGCTATGTTGGAAACATCCAATAGGGATGTGGCATCTATGTCACTAATTCCCTGCAAGATGGCCTCAGATTTGTTGGCTTTTCGCCCACCCAGCGGCATATAATCCCGAATCACAAAGCCCAAGTCCGCCGCGGTACCTGAAACTAATTCCTCAAGTTGCAACGACAGCAATCGACCGTCAGTACCCAGCTCAATTACGTACGCAGAAATTTCATTTGAAATTCGTCGAACCATTTCATGACGCTGTACCACAGTTGAAACGTCGCGCGCAGTAACCAGATCTTCGATTTCCAATGTGGAAAGTGATCCAGCAACTTCGTCGAGACGAGCTCGGTATCGCTCTAAAGTTGCCAATGCTTGATTTGCTTTAGAAAGTATGGTTGCGGAGTCTTCTAATACATAACGTCGGCCATCAAGATACAGCGCAATAATGTTCATTGACTTGCTCACACTAATCACAGGCAAGTTTGATTGGCGCGAAACACGATCTGCGGTGCGATGGCGAGTACCTTGCTCATCAGTTGGTATGCGTGGGTCTGGCAGCAATTGAACTGCAGCAGAAATAATCTGGGTGGCATCTCGGTCACAGATAACTGCGCCATCCATTTTGGCGAGCTCGCGAAGTCGAGTGGCGGAAAATTCGATGTTCACATCAAAACCACCACTGCTGATGGCATTAATTGTTTTATCTTGGCCTAATACGATCAATGCACCAGTGCTGCCGCGAAGAATTCGTTCCAGTCCGTCGCGAAGCGCAGTTCCTGGAGCTACTTGGGCAAGTACTGATCGTAAAACCTCGGCTGAGTCAACTTGCTCTTTGGTAGCCACGACAATTCTTTCTCACTGGAGTTGACATGAGTCTATGTCGAAACCTGCAAAATGTATCGGATTGAAAAAGAATTTAGATTGCGTTAACCGCGTCAGCCAAGGAGCTGACTTCGATCAATCGCAAACCTTTAACCCCAGATGGTAGGCGGGTACCTTTTGGCACCAACGCAGTCTTGAATCCAATTCGGGCAGCTTCGCTTAACCGCTGGTTCATGCCAGGAACCGGGCGCACATCTCCACTCAGGGCTACCTCACCGATGGCAACTAGATCTATGGGCAGCGCGGAGTCGCGAGCAGCGGATGTAATAGCCAGGCACATTGCTAAGTCCGCTCCCGGATCTGAGATTTTGGCACCTGCGACAGTGGCTAGATAAACGTCCTTATCCCAAAGCTTTAATCGGGCCGCTCGCTCGGTGACCGCAATCAACATTGCAGCTCGCGCGTTATCAAAGCCGGTAGTGCGACGCATTGGATTGTTGCCCGGACTAGTTGTTGTCAGTGCTTGAACTTCAACTAGAAGTGCGCGCCGACCTTCCAACGTAATAGCAATGCAAGTTCCAGGTATTGCTTGATCGCGTTGCGATCTAAATAGGGCTGAAGGATCTGTGACTTGGCGCAAGCCATCGTCAGCTTGTTCAAAGCAAGCAACTTCATCGGCGGGACCATAGCGATTCTTGTTGGCGCGCAATAGACGAAGCGGGGTGCCCCGATCACCTTCGAAAGTTAGAACGGTATCCACTAGGTGCTCAAGCGAACGCGGGCCAGCGACGGAGTTGTCGCGAGTGGATTGGCCAATTAGTAACAGTGGCATCCGGCGACCTTTGGCAGCTCTGGTTAAAACTTGGGTGACTTCATGAACTTGGGCAACACCGCCAGCGCGACCATCTAATTCTGCGGAAGCAATGGTTTGTACGCTGTCGACAATTAGTAAATCAGGATCAACGTCTTCAACGTGTCCTAATAAAACTGCCAGATCTGTTTCATCGGCAATTAACAAAGTCTCGGCATTGACGCCAATGCGGCGGGCGCGAATTCCAATTTGTTCGGCAGATTCTTCGCCAGAAATGTATAAAACTTTGCGGGGCTTACTTCCGGCTCGGGCAAACTTATCGGCGGCCTCTAATAACAGAGTTGATTTACCAACGCCAGGCTCACCCGCAACCAAGACACATTGCCCAGCAACTAAGCCACCACCAAGCACGCGGTCAAACTCTTCGATGCCAGTTGATGTGCGCTCAACTTCACCGAGTGGAATTTCTTTGACGGGTCGAGCTGGTCGACCGGGCGCAACCCCTGTTGTGGAAGTTCGTAATCCAGCACTACTTGCAGATACTGAAGACTCGGCAACTGAACTCCAGGCTTGGCATTCGGGACAGCGACCAACCCACTTGTGTCCGGTCCACCCACACTCAGTGCATTTAAAGGTGGCGCGTGTTGCTTTAGCCATGCCTTTAGGTTACGCGCTTAGTCCGACAATGTAATCAGTTGGTGCACAGGCTTGACGCGTTGGCTATTTAGGTGTGGCTGGATGAATCGCCAAATACTTAATAGCACGAGTGTCATCAGAAGCCTTTGCGGCCGCAATTGTTTCTTCGCGAACCTTGCAATGTTCTGCCAAAATTTTGTAAGCCTTCTTGCCCATAAGTGCAGTTAGCTCTGGTTCATAAGACTCATACACGGCCCGCGCACCAACGTGGGCTTCAGTTGCCGTTGTGCAGTACCAATCCAAGTCAGCACCGCCAGGACCCCAGCCGCGACGATTGTATTCTTCGATACCGATCACGATTATGTCGACGTCATCTGGGCGCTTAACTTCTTCGAAAGTTCGACGAATTGGAAGTTCCCAACAAACCTGTGGTTTTGTAACCAATGGATTTACGCCAAGTTGTCCGGCAAGAATGTGAAGTGAGCATCCGTCGCCACCTTCGAAACCATTTCGGTTATGGAAGATGCAGGCGCCCTTAAAAGCACGAGTCTTTTTTGTTCCTTCATCATCTTTTTCGAACATGCCGTTCTTGTGGCCTTCTTTATGGTTTTGCCAAATTTCGGGAGTTAGCATCTCGGCATACTTTTTAGTATTTTTCAGATCTTCTTTGTCAGCCAAGTGCGCTCCGAGGTTGCAACAACCAACATCGGGATTTTCTTTGTCGATACCTTTACAGCCGTTACCCCAGATACACATCCAGCGACTCGTCAACCAAGTTAGATCACAGCGATACAAATTCGTATCGTCCTCGGGATCAACGAACTCCACCCAGGCACGAGGAAAATCAAGATTCTTTTCAACCACGAGTAAATCTTAATATGCTTGGCGCCGCTTCCGTACACAGCACTCGTTGCACGAGTACCCTTTCCTGTATGCGATTGGGAGTGTTAGACGTAGGTTCAAACACTGTTCACCTACTCATCGTCGATGCACATGCGGGTGCGGCTCCGATCCCAGCCATGTCCCAGAAATATGAGCTTCGCCTATCCGAACAGCTAAAGGACGATGGCTCATTAAAGAAGTCATCGGTTAAGTCCTTGATTGACGTCCTACATGAATGTAATACCTTCATCGCTGACCATGACTGCGACGAGTTGCTGGCCTTTGCCACTTCAGCCATTCGGGAATCTAGCAATTCAGATGAGACCTTAAAGAAAATCAAGCAAGAAACCGGGATTGAACTGCAGGTGCTCGATGGTGAGCATGAAGCAGTTCTGACATTTTTAGCAGTTCGTCGATGGTTTGGCTGGTCCTCCGGCCGACTCTTAGTTGCTGACATTGGCGGCGGGTCATTAGAAGTTGCAATGGGATCTGATGAGCATCCCGAATTAGCTAAATCCACACCACTAGGTGCGGGTCGATTGACCAGAGACTTTTTTGGTTCCGAAGTTCCGGATGCGGATGAGATAAAAGCACTTCGAAAGTATGTGCAAAAAACCCTGGTTACTGATTTTGCAGATTTGATCCAAGGTGACTTTGATCATGCAGTTGCGACTAGTAAGACATTCAAGCAACTTGCTCGTCTAAGTGGAGCTGCGCCATCGAGTGAAGGCCAGCGAGTACAGCGAAACCTAACGCTATTAGGTCTGGATGAATGGGTTCCCAAGTTAACTGGAATGACAGTTGCTCAAAGAGCCCAGTTACCAGGTGTGTCTGCAGGCAGAGCCGAGCAATTATTGGCTGGGGCAATTGTGGCGCAAGAAACTATGAAATTTTTCAACTTAACGTCACTTGAGATCTGCCCATGGGCGCTGCGCGAAGGAATTATCCTGCGCCGCCTTGACTGGTTTGCTGACGATTCCGAGTAAGCCAAATACCGCGTAAAGTTGTGACTAGATCCATTATTTGGATCGTCAAAAGTGGGAGAGCCATGCTTCGCGAGTTATTAGTTTCGGCATCACGCAGCGAGAAGTTAGAACATCTAGTTTCTACTTCACCGCTTAGCCGTGGCGTAGTTAATAGATTTGTCGCCGGCACCACTACTGCTGACGTAGTTTCAACGGTTCAAAATCTGCACGACAACGGATTACTTGCAACTGTCGATCGCCTTGGTGAGGACACCCTGGATCGAGCCGCCGCAGACGCAACAGTTTCGGATTACAAAGATGTGCTCCGAGCGATTTCTAATGCTGGATTAACATCAAGTGCCGAAGTTTCCGTCAAACTTTCGGCAGTGGGACAGGCCCTTGGTGCCGATGGCGAAAGTATCGCGCTGGAAAACGCCTTAACGATTTGCGCGATAGCTAAAGAAGTGGGCACCACGGTTACTTTTGACATGGAAGACCACACAACTATCGATTCAACTCTGCGAATTTTGACCGCAGTTCGAAAGGCATTTCCAACAACTGGTGGCGTGCTGCAGGCGCAATTGCATCGCACCGAAGATGACGTAGCTGCTTATTCATATGCTGATTCACGGATTCGACTATGTAAAGGCGCCTACGCGGAAGCCGCTGATGTGGCCTTCGTTGAACGCGGGGAAATCGATAAAGCTTATGTCCGAAGCATGCGAGCCTTAATTGAATCAAGTGCTTATCCAATGTTGGCCACACATGATCCACGACTGATTCAAATTGGCCAAGCGTTAGCGTTACGTAGTGGTCGCAAGAAAGAGACGTTCGAGTTCCAAATGCTTTTAGGAGTGCGTCCCGAAGAGCAACTTCGCTTAGCTGACCTTGGTCACAAAGTCCGAATTTATGTGCCTTATGGCGACCAGTGGTATCCGTACTTAATGCGACGGATGGCCGAAAAGCCCGCAAACTTATCGCTATTTTTACGGTCCCTGGTTTCAAAGAGTTAGGAAAACATTATGACTACCGCCATCATCGGAGCTGGCGTCATGGGCGAAACCCTTTTAGCCGGACTGCTGCGAGCCGGCGTTTCGAAAAAGGATTTGCTAATTGCCGATCGTCGAATTGAGCGCTCTGCAGAAGTGACTGAAAAGCATGGAGTCAGCAATGGCACCAATCAAGAAGTTGTCAGCAACGCAGACACCGTTGTTCTAGTCGTTAAGCCACAAGACATGGCTATCGTTCTGGGTGAAATCAGCGATGCCATTAAACCTGACGCATTAGTTGTATCTCTAGCAGCGGGAATAACTACAAGTTTCATCGAAAACTTATTGCCAGCCGGTACGCCAGTAATTCGGGTAATGCCAAATACACCTGCTCTTGTTGATGAAGGAATGGCAGCCATAAGTGCAGGATCGCTTTCTACTGAAACGCACCTGGAGACTGCCGAAACTTTACTTCGCAGTGTTGGTCAAGTTGTGCGGGTACCAGAGAAGTACCAAGACGCAATCACTGCAATCTCCGGATCAGGTCCGGCTTATATCTTTTATGTAGTTGAAGCCATGATCGAAGGTGGCGTGATGCTGGGTCTGCCAAGAGATGTCGCTAATGAATTAGTACTGCAAACCGTTTACGGCGCAGCCACTATGTTGCGAGAGACTGGGGAACACCCAACAGTGTTACGGGAGCAAGTAACTTCACCAGGTGGCACGACAGTGGCAGCGCTTCGACAGTTTGATGACTTTAAAGTCAGAGCTGCATTTTTGAGCGCGATGGAAGCAGCTCGTGATCGCTCAAAAGAACTGGGTATGCAATAGCCAGTTCTTTTGAGCTAATGAATACTGCTCAAAATCGTTTGCGGTAGCAATTAGAACTGGGTATGCAATAACTCAAATTACACACGTGTAATTTGAGCTAGTTTCTGAATCGACTTTCACTTGAGCCCCATTCGCCACTAGTGTAAACATCTACGAATGAGTGTGAAGTTCAGCCCGGAGGGGAAGCCGGTGCTTAGCCCACACAGAATGGTTTTGGTGACCTATGGGTGCAGCGAATGAACGTCCTCTAGGAGAGGTTCGATTCTTAACTGTTGCTGAAGTAGCAACAGCAATGCGCGTTTCAAAAATGACTGTGTATCGCTTGGTACACAACGGAGAATTACCAGCGGTTCAAGTTGGTCGTTCGTTCCGAATTCCAGAGCAAGCAGTTCACACTTACCTACAGGAATCTTTTGTAGAAGCTGGGTAATTTTCGAAGTACTGCGACACCGCAGTTTTTCGTCCCAAAGTAAGTGCGTAGACTCTTAAGTAACAACAGATGTAAAGGTGGTCCAAATGGGCTCGGTGATCAAGAAGCGCCGCAAGCGCATGGCCAAGAAGAAGCATCGCAAGATGTTAAAGAAGACGCGTTCACAGCGTCGCAATAAGGGTAAATAAACCCTTTAGAACTTCAGGCGCGGGAGCGTCGGGTTGCAGCTATTGCAAGCCCGGCACCCGCGCCTACTAATGCAATCGCAGTCGCCCCAGCTGGAATCCCGTATCGCTTAACTAAGCGCTGCCTACGAAAATCGTGCACTGGCCAGCCATGTTCATTGGCATAGGTGCGCAGAGACGAATCTGGATTTATGGCAGTTGGGTTACCGACGCTGTTAAGTAACGGAATGTCATTACTCGAATCTGAGTAGGCGAAACTATGGTCCAAAACTAAATCGTGCTCGCGTGCCAATTGTGCGACGGCTAATGCTTTTTGCTCACCGTGCATCGGAGGGTTTTTTAGTCGCCCGGTGTAGATGCCATTTTCAATTTCGCTGACAGTTGCAATCGCACCTGACAAACCCAGCTTGTTTGCAATTATGTTTGCTAGCTCAATTGGTGCCGCTGACACTAACCAAACTTGGTGCCCAGCAGCTCGATGCATGTGGGCTAGTTGCACTGTCCCAGGCCATACTTTGTCAGCCATGATTTCGTCATAAATATCCTCAGATAGCGCAGTAACTTCGTCTACGTTTCGACCAGTTACAAATGACAAGGCATTCTCGGTAATCCGCGCCATGTCCGATAGATTTTCTGAGCCATAAGTTAGGAACTTGCCTTGCGCAATTGCGAAGTTCGCCAAGTCTGTGGCACTCAGAATTTTTCGAGCGAACAAACCTCGAGCTAGGTGATAGATACTGGCGCCGCGCATGATGGTGTTATCAATGTCAAAAAAGGCGCCAATGTTTTGTGGCTCTGGAGGAGCTCCGATAGCCGATGACTGTCCTGGATTTGAACCCACGTTTATAGGGTACTGCGCATGCAATGTGCCACACTGGTTACACAAGGAAGGTAATAAAAAAATGGACTCTCGTGTTGTACTCATTGGAAAACCAGAGTGCCATTTGTGCGAAAACGCCAGGTTAATAATCGCTAAAGTGTGCGATGAACTTGGCGAAACTTGGCGTGAACAGTCCATTTTGGAAGACCCGCAGTTAGCAGACCAATACTTCGAATCGATCCCAGTTACTTTGGTTGATGGCAAAGTGCATGACAAATGGCGCGTTGATGAATCTCGATTACGTGCTGCTTTAATGAAAAAAAACGACTAAAAATCTTTCAGTCGTCAAGTCACACCAGTCACGTTTGTAACACCAAAAAACCTTGATTTCCCTAGCACGAACTAGGGGTTTCGCGCCAATTTTGCATAGGGCGAATAACCGCATAACCTGATCGCCATACGGTCACAAGAAGGGTGGTTTTCATGCCGCTGTCACAGACACCGAAATCGCACGTAAGTGCGCGTGGTGTGATTCCTGACGCGACCGTTAGTCGTCTTCCGATGTATCACCGCAGCCTGGTTTCGTTAGCTTCCCGTGGTGTAATCCTGGTCTCGTCCGAAGAGTTGGCCGAGGCCAGTGGTGTGTCTAGCGCAAAACTTCGCAAGGATCTTTCTTTCCTTGGTTCATATGGAACTCGCGGCGTTGGCTATGACGTTGAATTTTTGCTTTACCAAATTGCGCGCGCATTAGGTCTGACCCAAGAGTGGCCAGTAGTCATAGTTGGTATTGGAAACCTGGGTCATGCCTTAGCTGGCTACCCAGGTTTTGCTTCGCGCGGATTTTCTGTAGTTGGTTTGTTTGACACCGACAAGCAACGCGTTGGTGAATCAGTTGTAGTTGCGGGCAAGGCACTTGAAGTTCAGGACATTACCAAACTGCCACAAGTTGTCTTGAGTACTGGAGCAGCTATTGGAGTTATTGCAACTCCAGAATCAGCAGCCCAAGAAGTATGCGACCTGATGGTTCGCAATGGTGTGACAAGTATTTTGAATTTTGCACCAGTATTGATCGAAGTACCTACAGGTGTTGATGTGCGTCGCGTAGACCTTGCGACCGAACTACAGATTCTTGCATTCCACGAGCAACGCAAATCACAAGCTGCGTTAACTCAAGCGAATGCAGGATAAAAATGACTTCCCAAAGCTGCAAGTACACAAACAAGGTAGGTGTGTAAATGGCTAGCTCGCAGGTATCTGCTGCTGTCGGAGTGTCTTTTGTGGTTGCCGGTCCAGGCGACCCAGATTTGTTAACAATGCGCGCACATCGGCTCTTACAAGCCGCAGACGTCGTAGTTGTTGACGAAGAGATCACCCGATTAGCGGAGTTGGTTTCTTCCGGACAAGTTTTGGTAGCAATTGACAATGTTGGCGCCCCGCTATCTCTGGCTGCGCGCACCAAAGTCTTGACAGATGCCCGTAAAGATGGACTTCAAGTAGTTCGACTACTTTCTGGAGATCCAGTTCTTGATGGCAGATTAGCTATGGAGACTGCGTCTCTAGCAAAAGCTGGCCATGCTTTTGAAGTAGCGGCAGGAGTTTCGCCACTGACAGCGGTAGCAGCCCATGTTGGCGTTTCGCTAACTGGTGGTCGGACCCGAGAAGTTCGCATTATTGATGCCGATTCACCGATGGTGGATTGGGCAGCACACGTAGATCCATTAATTACTTTGGTGGTTCATAATGCTGCCGATCGCGTGGCTGAAGTTTCCAAGGCGCTGATCAAAGCTGGTCGGGAAGCAAACACTCCAGTAGCAATCGTGCGCGATGGCGCAACTGTGGAACAGCGTTCCTTGCACTCAACTTTGGAGTCAGTATCAAATGCTGCAAAGCTCGCAAAGCAAAGTGGCGCTGGCATCGTAATCATCGGTGACACTGTCGGTGAACGTACCGCTTGGTTTGAAAACCGTCCACTGCATGGTTGGCGAGTTCTAGTTCCGCGCACTAAAGATTCAACTGAAGATTTACAAGATCAAATGATTTCATTCGGCGCAGTGCCATTTGAAGTCCCAACAATGTCGGTTGAACCGCCACGAACTCCACAGCAAATGGAACGAGCAGTACATGGCTTAGTTTCCGGTCGCTACGAGTGGGTTGTATTCACTAGCTTGAATGCAGTTCGGGCAATTCGCGAACGCTTCGAAGAGTATGGCCTTGATGCTCGTTCGTTATCGGGAATTCGAATTGCAGCAATTGGTGAAGACACCGTCAATGCGTTAATCGCAATGGGCGTGCGACCAGATTTGATTCCAGAAGAAGAACAAACAACTGCTAGCTTGCTCGAAGAGTGGCCAGAGTTTGATTCCATCAATGATCCAATCAATCGCATCTTCTTGCCGCGCGCAGACATTGCAACTGACACTTTGGTTGCCGGGCTGACTGCACTTGGTTGGGAAGTCGAAGACGTCACAGCATTCCGCACAGTTCGCGCTGCGCCTCCTGCAGTTGAAACTCGCGAAGCAATCAAGAGCGGTGGCTTTGACGCCGTCATCTTCACCTCAAGCAGCACAGTTCGTAACTTGGTTGGAATTGCCGGTAAGCCGCATCCAACCACGATCATTGCCTGCATTGGTCCAGCTACTGCAAAGACTGCACAAGAGCACGGACTTCGAGTCGATGTACTTCCAGAAGAAGCCACAATCACTGCGTTAGCTAATGCGTTAGCAGTGCATGGTGGTGCGCTTCGCGACGAAGCAGCATCATCCGGCTCAGTCGGTTGGCGCCCATCTCGCAAGCGCTCTGCTGCACGACGTCGCGCCACGTGATCTGATTAGTAGTATGCGGACAACTGTTCACTTACTGCGTCACGGTGAAGTTCATAACCCGGACAAGGTTCTTTATGGACGGTTGCCGGGTTATCGGCTTTCCGAACTTGGGCACGAAATGGCGCAACGAGCTGCTGAAACGTTAGCTAATCGCGACATAGCTGCCGTAATTTCTTCGCCGCTGGAACGAGCACAGCAAACTGCTGCTCCAATTGCCGGGCATCATGGCCTAACGATTGGCACTGACGAAGATTTGATTGAAGCCGACAATGTTTTTGAAGGCCAGCGAGTTGCAGTAGGCGATGGTGTGCTGCGACAACCTAAAGCCTGGCGACATCTATACAACCCGATTCGCCCATCGTGGGGTGAGCCGTATGTAGTGGTAGCAAATCGAATGCGGCAAGCCGTTACCCGCGCCCGTGAAGCTGCTCGCGGTCACGAAGCCGTATTGGTTAGTCATCAGCTTCCAATTTGGATTAGTCGCCTAGATTTTGAAGATCGCAGATTTCCACATGATCCTAGGAAACGCCAGTGCAGTTTGGCTTCGTTAACCTCATTAACTTTTGATGACGATGAACTAGTTGCAGTCCTATACACCGAGCCAAGTGCTGACTTGTTAGCGAAAGCGAGCAAGATCGCCGGTGCGTAAAGTTACTGCTGCTGGGCTTGCGATATGTTGCGCTATTTTGCTTGCGGGTTGTAGTGGGAGTACCCCAGCCAACAACTCCGACACTGGTTACATATCTGGTGATGGTTCAACAGTTTTGGTTTCGCCCGAAGACCGAGGCGAGGCAATTTCACTCGCCGGGGAAACGCTTGACGGAAAATCTCTAGACATTAAGGATTGGCAAGGAAGTCCGGTAGTAGTTAATCTCTGGGCGTCTTGGTGTGGGCCTTGTCGATCTGAAGCAGCTGACTTAGAAATCGTTAACCAACAGTTCAAAGATAAAAATGTTAAATTTTTGGGCCTAAATACTCGTGATGGCCTGGCAGCAGCCCGCGCCTTTACGGCACGTTTCAAAACCTCGTATCCATCGATTCAAGATAAAGATGGCCAACTAACTTTGGCATTTGGAAATTTAGGGCCGGCAGCTACGCCGTCGACAATTATTTTGGATTCAAAAGGTCGAGTCGCTGCCCGCATACTTGGCCCAACAACCGAGTCCGAACTTCGTGTGGTCTTAGACGCAGTCATCGAAAGTGACAACTGATGCTTACATTCGGAGTGGTTGAAACCGTTACGTCAGGATCTTTGCTCCTGGCAATTCCGCTTGCCATGGCTGCCGGGTTAGTTTCATTTTTATCGCCTTGTGTATTGCCACTAGTTCCTGGATATCTCTCCTACATAACTGGAGTAGCGGGCGCCAGAGCTACCGCACAACGAACATCAGTGTCGCGTTCTCGGGCAGTCTGGGGATCCGTAGTTTTTGTTGCTGGATTTTCCTTGGTATTTATTTCCTATGGCGCACTTTTTGGTGGAATCGGACAAGTGCTGCTTGAGTATCAGCGCATCATTCAAATGGTTATGGGTGTTGTTGTCGTGATTTTAGGCTTGGGATTTTTAGGCGCGATTCCGGCGATTCAGCGCGACATCAGAATTCATCGGGTACCAACCGGAACTTTGCTTGGCGCCTTCATGCTCGGTGCGCTATTTGCGATTGGTTGGACACCTTGCATTGGTCCTACTTTGGCAGCCGTGCAAGGCATGGCACTAACCGAAGCCAGCGCAGCTCGCGGCGCAATTTTGAGTGCGGCTTACTGCATTGGACTAGGGCTACCGTTTATTTTGCTCGCCCTATTCTTTGAGCGCAGTATCCGCACTGTGAAAGTATTACGCCGGCACTCCAAAGGAATTATGTATTTCGGTGGCGTCATGCTTATCGTGATTGGGTTACTTCTAGTTACGGGTTATTGGAATGACTTAACTATTGGGTTGCGAGTTTGGGCAGCCGAATGGGGAGTTCCGATTTAAGTGAATTTTGTGGTGAATAAGTGATGGCAAATTTGCGCTGGTTATGGCGGCAATTAACGAGCATGCGCATCGCCTTGATCTTGCTATTTTTATTGGCATTGGCAAGCGTGCCGGGATCACTTTTCCCACAGCGCGGAACTTCGCCACTCCGAGTAAAAGAGTTTCTGCAAGATAATCCAACTAGCGGTCCAATTCTGGATCGGCTTTACATGTTCGATGTTTTTGCCTCACCTTGGTTTGCGGCAATTTACCTATTACTTTTCATTTCGTTAACAGGGTGTGTTTTACCGCGGGCACTTGAACATTACAAAGAGATCCGCAGTTTGCCTCCAGTAGCTCCTAAAAACTTAAGTCGTTTACCGGCACATCAACAGTGTTACAGCACCAGGCCAGCAGAAGAAATAATTGCTGAAACCCAACAAGCGTGGAAAAAGCGGGGTTGGAGAGTTCGTACCGGTGATGGTTGGATTTCTGCGGAAAAAGGCTATTCCCGCGAAACTGGAAATTTAATTTTTCATCTTGCGTTGCTTGTTTTGTTGGTTGCAGTTGGTGTGGGAGGCGCAGTGGGTTTCCGTGGCACGGTAATTGTTCGAGAGGGTTCGGGCTTTGCAAACAATGTCACGCAGTATGACACTTTTGCACCAGGACGAATGTTCGGGCCAGACCAGTTGCCGCCTATCTCCTTTTTGCTAAAAGATTTTGGTGCGACATATCAACGCGGCGGGCGACAAAATGGTGCACCGCGCGAATTTTTTGCAGACATAGCTGTTAAAGACAACCAGGATGCACAACCGCGGGATTTGCGGATTGAAGTTAATGATCCGCTACGAACTTCAGGAATTACGGCCTACTTAGTTGGTCATGGCTATGCACCGGAATTTACGATTCGCGATGCCAAGGGAAATATAGTTTGGCAAGACGCTGCAGTATTTTTGCCGCAAGACGGGGCGTTCACATCAAGTGGTGTAGTAAAGGTTCCTGACACAGTTCCCCAACTTGGCATCCAAGGATTTTTCTTACCCACCGCCTCAGGTGACTTTAGCCATGGACCCAAATCAAAGTTTCCAGCTGCAGATAATCCGCAGGTTTACCTCAGTGCCTGGATCGGTGATTTAGGTCTCGATTCTGGAATGCCGCAAAGTGTTTATCGCCTAGATACCGAAAACATGAAACGAATTGGAATCGAAGAATTGTCTCCCGGTGAAACTTGGAAATTACCAAACTCTGGCGTAACTGTTGAATTCTCGGGTTATCGAGAGTGGGCATCGTTTGCTATCACTCGAGACCCTGGCAAGGGCTGGGCACTTGGAGCTGCAATTGCATCCATAGTTGGTCTGTCACTTTCACTATTGATCCCGAGGCGCCGGGCTTGGCTGCGAGTGACATCAACTCCGAGTGAAGGTAATCTGATTGAAGTTGCTGGCCTATCAAAAACTGAAGCTCCTGGCTTAGCAAATGAGATTTTGCAACTTGCCAAACTAGTACCTGCACCGGAGGAAACTAATGACCGTTAATGAAACATTGGCGCAAGCAAGCAATGCCATGGTCTATGGATCAATGACTGCATTTACTGGCGCGATGGTGGCCTTTAGTATTTCGCTGGCCAAAGGCCGCAGACTAGAAACTTTAGAAACTTCAGTTGAAAGAAGTAGTGCTTCACACCAAGTTCGCATGGGTGCCACAGCAACTCTTGACCGACCTGCCGTATCAACATCTGTATCTGATGAAGCTGGCCGAGGTGAAGGTCGGCGTGCTGGAAATATCGGCATGTCGCTAACTTGGCTCGGCACAATATTGCTGGGAACGGGAATTGTTTTTCGTGGACTTTCAGCTGGCCGGCCACCGATTGGAAATATGTATGAGTTTTCGCTAGCCGCGGGCTTTGCAGTTTCGCTTGCTTATTGCCTGTTGTCGCTAACGCGTGATTTGCGTTGGCTGGGAGTTTTCATAACGATGCCAGTGCTGCTTGATTTGGGACTGGCAATCACAGTGCTTTATACCGATAGTGCTCAGTTAGTTCCCGCACTTAATTCCTACTGGCTAGCTATCCACGTCACAGCTGCAACTGTGTGCATGGGTGCGTTTACAGTAGGCGCTGCACTTTCGGGTTTGTATTTAGTAGCGCAGGCTGCCGAAGACCGAGTTGCTGCCGGACTGGAACCAGGGCGAAGCGCAGCACTAGCGCAGCGAATTCCATCAGCTGATCGTCTGGATCTAATGGCATATCGAATCCATGCCTTCATGTTTCCAATCTGGACCTTTGCAGTTATTGCTGGCGCAATTTGGGCAGAAGCAGCTTGGGGTCGGTATTGGGGTTGGGATCCAAAAGAAACTTGGGCATTTATTACGTGGGTAATTTATGCTGCCTACTTGCATGCCCGAGCAACTGCCGGTTGGCGTGGACGCAAAGCAGCTTTTGTGGCGATTGCTGGATACGGCGCAATTATTTTCAATTACTTCATTGTGAATATGTACGTGCAAGGACTGCACTCTTATTCAGGTTTGTAAGTTTTCAGGTTTGTAAGCCAAGCCTGATTGTTAACGCTTAGGTGACAAGTCTCGCAAAAAACTAGGGTCATCATCAGGCGCGAACACATCGTCATCGTCGCGACCCCAACCTCGGCCATTTGCACGTCCAAACAATATCCATAGCACTGGCCCCAGGATTGGTAGCCCAACAATTATAAAGATCCAAACAATTTTTGGCAGCGCTTTTGGGTTAGGTGTTTGCAAACAATCGACGAACGCGTAGACCGAGAGTCCGACGATTAATACCGATAAAACAAAGCGAGGCATACTTCAAGGGTAAGTCAGAATATGAAAGATCGCGAACCTGTCTAAACTTAAGTGGTGAGCCCATTTATTTCCTACACCTTGGCCAGATTTGGCCTACTTGTCCTGACGCTAGGAATTGGTTACGTGGCAGGGTTACGTGGCGTAATTCTGCTCATTCTAGGTTTCTTGGGTTCGGGAATTGTGTCATTCGTTTTACTTAACAAGCAGCGATCCCAACTTGGTGGCCGCATCGCTGGTTACTTTTCAAACTTAAATGCAAAGATCGATGCGAACACTCGCAAAGAAGACACTGACGAATAAAAATTAAAGTCCGTTTGGCGATAACGAAATAGAAACCGACAGCAATCCCGCAAACAGTAAAAGTAACCTAGCGGTATCGGCTAACACTGGTATGAGGTCTGGCCCAGTTGCCCCAGCGCGTACCGCCTGTAACGGCCGACGAGCACTTAAGATCGCAAATAGTCCAATGTATGCACTTACTGGACCGTTAGCTAAGAAATTCATTGCCAACGGCATCATGAAACCAACCACAATGCAGATTCGATACAACTCTCTGGTTTTGGCATCGCCCAAACGCACTGCCAAAGTTTTCTTTCCAGCTAACTTGTCGGTTGGTAAATCTCTTAAATTGTTTGCCACCAAAATTGCCGCAGATAATGCGCCACATGAAACTCCGCCTAGTAATGCCAGGGGAGTAACTTGGCCGGTTTGGCTTGCGCTAGTTCCGGCAACTGCAACTAACCCAAAAAATACAAAAACAAAAAGTTCACCGTAGCCGGAATAGCCATAAGGTTTTGAACCTCCGGTATAAAACCAAGCAGCAGCGATTGATGCGATACCAACTGGAATCAGTAGCCAAACCTGGCTAATCAGTACCATCCCAAGTCCAGCCACAACACTTACTGCAAATGAAAGTAGTGCTGCTTTCTTAACTTGTTCTGGCGTAGCAAGTCCTTGGCCAACTAACCGAACTGGCCCAACACGATCATCGTCAGTGCCGCGAATTCCGTCGCTGTAATCATTGGCATAGTTAACGCCGATTTGTAATCCCAGTGCTACGACTAGAGCCAAGCAAGCAATCACGGGTCTAAAGGAGCCTTCAAATTCGGCAATCGCACTGCCAACAATTACTGGCGCAATTGCTGCCGGCAAAGTTTTAGGCCGGGCGCCAGCTTTCCATTCATCACGCGTTGCCATTTAAATCCTTAGCTTGAAGCGCCTGGATGTGGGAACCGGCGTTGTGTCAGATCAGTAGAAGCTTGCATGCGCAAACTTATCCGATCAATCTTTCCCGAGTCGAGCATGGGTAGCGCTTCCACAAATTGAATAGTTCGAGGAACTGCGGAACGGCCGATTTGGTTTCGCACTGTGCTTTGGAGCTCATCGATCAAACTTGAAGTATTTGATAGATGTAGCCGACTAACTACGTAAGCAATTGGAATGGATCCCCAAAGTTCATCTTGCACATCGATAACTGCGACATCTTCGATTGCCGGGTGGTGGCGCATTAATGACTCAACAGCACTGAGCGCAACATTGACGCCACCAACCGTAACGACATCATCGAGTCGCCCCAAAATATGTAACAGGCCGCTTGCATCAAGCTTGCCAACATCATGCGTTTGAACCCGACCTGAGATGAAACTAATTGCATCAAGGTCTGGCCTGAGGCGATACCCACTTGCAGCAACTGGCCCAGAAATTGTGATGCGCCCCGGCTCAACATCATCCTTAGTACCTAAAGAGATCGCCACGCCATCAAGTGGGCTGCCATCAAATACACAGCCACCACAAGTTTCGGTCATGCCATAAGAAACGGAAACTTTAACGCCAAGTTCGCGCAGTCGCTGCAGCATGGGTTGTGGCGTAGCGGCAGCGCCACTGAGAACTAAGTCATAAGACTGCAACGCTTCGATGCCAACACTGCCAGCTTCTAATAAGCGAGCGATTTGTGTTGGGACTAATGAAACCATCAATGCGCGGCCATCTTTTTCACTCTCACGAACTGCGCGCATAGTTGTTGCCGCAAAAGTGGCGGCTTCAAATTGCCTGGCCCCACCAACACTTGGATCAATTTCGTATGGACTGCCGTGGTACCAAGATCGAACAAGAACCATAATTCCGGCAATTCGATGGGCTGGCATAGAAATAACCCAGCGGTTGTTAGTTCCAAAGCGGGACCCAAATGCGCTGGCAGCTGCAGCTAGGGCCGACTCCTTAAGCAACACTCCGCGAGGTGATCCCGTTGATCCGGAAGTGGCGCACACAATCGCAACATCTGAAGATTCCAGCGGGAAATTTTGGTCATCTGGTTTAAGCGCATTACGCGTTTGGCTAACTAGAAATTCTGGTTCTGCAGCCATGGGAAGAATCGCTGGCCCAGTGCCTGCAAGGGCTGGGCCGATGACCGATGCCAACTTTAGAACTCCGCCCATGCCAGCAGGCACCGTAACCGCGGTCAATTTCCGGGGTATCGGGTTTTCCTTGAATGTGTCAGATTGGGTCATCGAGACTAGCCTAGAGCGAAGAACTATTACTCAATACTTTCCTAAGGTTTGTTATGGATACCCGCACAAAGTACGTCCTTCCGCCAGTGGTTGCAGATGACAGCCCAGCCAAGAAGGATCCAAGTCACTCCTCAATCACCCTTGCCGCCAATTGGGTTCGCACTGGTGACTACACCGACATAATTTTGGAACGCTCAACTGGCGAAGACTCTGGAATTGCCAAGATCACTATCAATCGCCCAGAAAAGCGCAATGCCTTCCGGCCACAAACTGTGCAAGAACTTATTCATGCGTTTGATGTCGTACGTGATGACCCAAGTGTTGGTGTTGTGATTCTGACCGGCCAAGGTGACTGGGCTTTTTGTAGCGGCGGCGACCAAATGATTCGTGGCGATGACGGTTACATCGGTGATGATGCCGTTGCGCAAGCTGGCGTTGGTCGATTAAACGTATTGGATTTACAAATTGCCATTCGGAGAATTCCAAAGCCAGTTATCGCAATGGTCGCTGGTTACTCAATTGGTGGCGGTCACGTGCTGCATGTGGTTTGCGATTTAACGATTGCTGCTGACAATGCACGCTTTGGTCAGACCGGTCCGATTGTGGGCTCGTTCGATGGTGGATATGGTTCCGGATTACTTGCCCGACACATTGGACAAAAACGCGCTCGCGAAATTTGGTTCCTATGTCGGCAGTACGGCGCCGAGCAAGCGTATGACTGGGGACTAGTGAACTCCGTTGTGCCGTTGCAAGATTTAGAAATTGAAACTGTGCAATGGTGTCGCGAGATGCTTCGACTCTCACCGCTTTCACTTCGGATGCTAAAGGCAAGCCACAATGCAGCTGATGATGGATTGGCAGGGATCCAGCAATTAGCGGGCGATGCAACTTTACTTTTCTACATGAGTGAAGAAGCGCAAGAAGGGCGCAATGCTTACAAAGAAAAGCGCCGCCCGGACTTCTCGCAATTCCCGAAGCGTCCCTAGTTTCGTTTTAGTTAGTTACCTCGATGTCGATTGCCGAAATTGCCGAACAGTCAGTGCCGTTCGCACTTGACATGAATGCAAAATTTCGAAGTACAGACATTCGAACCGGCGTATTAATTAGTGGATCTTCCGGCTGGGGCGAGTTCGCTCCGTTTCCGGAATACTACGACAAGATCTCCGCGCGCTGGCTAGCTGGCGCATTAGAGGCAGCCTTCGGAAAATTTCCCGATCGGATTCGAACCGCAATTCCAGTTAATGCGATCATTCCAATGTTGAGTGAGCTCGAGACAAAGGAAGCTGTATCAACAGCAATCACAAAGCATGGAATGACCACCATAAAACTTAAGGTTGCGGATGGAACGCCGGAATCTTTGGCTAATGATTTGGCGCGGATCGCTGCTACCCAGTCAGTGTTCAATGAACTTGGCATCGAAGGAAAAATCAGAATTGATGTCAACGGCGCCTGGACTGCAGAACAGGCGATCGTGGCGCTGCAGCGAATTACAGAAGTTGTTGGCAGCTTGGATTATGCAGAGCAGCCATGTAGAGAACTTTCTGAATTAAGAATTCTAAAAACGGCTATGCAGAATTGGTCCGAGCCAGTCCCAATTGCTATTGATGAATCAATCCGAATGTCCGACCAAATTGATTTGGCAAGCATCCGAGAAATTGCTGATGTGGCGGTCGTAAAAGCAATTCCATTGGGTGGGGTACAGCGCGCATTAGACATCGTTATGGAAATCGGGCTCCCGACCGTAGTCAGTGGATCGCTTGATACCTCCGTCGGACTTTCTAGTGCGATTGCATTGGCTGCGAGTATTCCGCAACTTTATGGGGCCTGTGGACTTGGCACTGGCACACTTTTTGCCCAAGATTTAGTCACCGAAACCACCTTGCCCGAAAATGGCGAACTGCAAGTTAGACGAAGTTCACCTGATGCCCATCTACTTTCCACCTCAGCAAATCGAGTCTCGAATGCGGATCGACTTTGGTGGCAGCAACGCATTGTGCGAGCATGGCAAGCAGGAGCCAGTGATTTGGTTAGTGCGCAAGTTCGAGAGGCGGTAGGTGCATGACTAGTAGCGCATTGCCAAACTCAGCAACTCAACTTGCTCGAGAAATTGTTCAGACTTGCCTAAATCATGGAACTAAACATGTCGTGATTGCACCTGGCTCACGTAATGCTCCCTTGTCTTGGGCTTTTGCCCAAGCGGAGAAAGCCGGCTTAGTCACACTTCATGTGCGTATTGATGAACGGGATGCTGGATTTTTAGCGCTGGGAATTTCAAAGGCGACTAATAAGCCGGTGCCAGTGGTTGTTACTTCGGGTTCAGCCGTAGCAAATCTGTTGCCAGCAGTAGTTGAAGGTTTTCATAGCGGAATTCCAATTGTGATATTAAGTGCCGATCGACCAGCAACATCGCGGGGACACAGCGCGCCGCAGACCATCAATCAAGTTGGCATATTTGGAAGCTTTGTAAAAACCTGCATCGATATTTCAGCAGAGGACTTAGGTTCAGGCAAAGTAGCTAAGGCGTTGGCAGAAAGTTTGACCCAGCGAAGTGCTCCAATTCAAATCAATGCGCAGTTTGAGTTACCTCTGATGCCAGATGTTGAATACATTGACTGGCAACCACAAGTTCAGTTAGTTCCGGAAATTTCGAGGCAACGAGACACAGGTCGCCAGATAGCTGCATCTGCGCATGGACTATTTATCATCGGAGATAATTCGGATGTAGCTGCGGTAAAAGAAATTGATTTGCTTTCCCACCAATTGGGTTGGCCCGTTATTTGTGAGCCGTCAGCTAATGCGCACAGTTTGGATAATTCGATTGCTCACGGTGTTGCGTTACTGCAAGCCGAAGTCGCACCGATGCCTGACATAGTGGTGACACTTGGCGCAGTTGGACTTTCCCGCGCAGTACTGCGGTTACTAACAGCGACGCAGACTCACCTTGCGATCCATAGTCAAAGCGCTGGTTTCGATATCCCAGATCCAGTATCAAGTGCTGCTCAAGTTCTAGAAACTGTTCCGCAACTTACAAATACGCCAGATAGTTCTTGGTTATTGCAGTGGCAAGAATTGAATGCAAAAGCAGAAGCAGTAATTACCAAAGCGCTGAACCCTGACACTTTGACTGGTCCAAGCGCGGCACAAACACTTTGGAATTTCGCAGGAGCCAACGATCAATTGTTCGTGGCAGCTTCTTGGCCAGTTCGTCATCTAGAGGCTTATGCTGCAAATCGAGATGGACTTACAGTTTTTGGTAATCGGGGCGCCAATGGCATTGATGGCTTAATCTCCACTGCAGCAGGCGTGGCAATTGGCGGGGCTACACGCACCTACTTACTGCTTGGTGACATTGCATTCCTGCATGACTTGGGTGGTTTGAACATAGGTAGCGATCAAGTTGAGCCGGACTTAACCATTGTGGTTATGGATAACAATGGCAGTGGCATATTTAGTCAACTCGAACAAGGTGCTGATGAGTACCAAGAGCATTACGAAAAAGTTTTTGGGACGCCACATGGCAAAGACTTATGGGTAATCGCTGAATCTTTGGGGGTTCCTGCCAAGCAAGTAACAACAAAGTCGGAACTGGCTTTTGCGTTAACAAACTTTGAAAAAGTTTCTGGTCTAAAAGTTATTGTTTGCCTGACAGGTGACCGTAAAGACGAGAATGATTTGATTAAGCAAATAGTTTCGCAAATACAAAATAGTTAAGGATTCTAATTATGCGAGCACGCGAACTTGGAATATCTTTTGGCGGAACTCCAGGAACCTTAAATGCGATCACCGATGTTTCCAACTTGCAAGTTGGCATGGTCACGTTAATTTCTGGCGATGGCGATCTAGTTGCCGATAGTGGACCCGTCAGAACTGGTGTGACTGCGATCCTGCCTGTTGGGCGCGAAAAAATCCAGCAATCTATTCCAGCAGGTATTTATTCGTTAAATGGAAACGGCGAAATGACCGGATCACATTGGATAACTGAAACTGGTGGCCTATCTGGCCCAGTCATGATTACAAATACGCATGCGGTGGGAACGGTGCACCGAGGTGTTATCGAATGGGTTAAGCAAAATCATCCCGAAGCTGCAATGGAGTGGTTACTACCAGTGGTCGCGGAAACTTGGGATGGCTATCTAAACGATATAAATGGCCCACACGTCACAACTGAACATGCGATCACGGCTATAGATAGCGCAAGTTCTGGGCCAGTTTCCGAAGGTTCGTTTGGTGGTGGCACTGGAATGAATTGCTATGGGTTTAAAGGTGGTAATGGAACTGCGTCAAGAATGGTTCCGTTTGCGGGCAAGGAATATGTTGTAGGTGCATTTCTCCAGGCAAACTTTGGTAGCCGAGAAGAACTGCGGATAAATGGCATTGATATGTCTGATCTTGATGTGCCAAATCCTATGGATGACTCGGCTTGGATTAACAAGGATCGTTCGCGTTCGGTGCCTGGCGGAGCTGGCTCGGTAATTGTGATTATTGCTACCGACGCGCCGTTATTGCCGGATCAATGTCGAGCGCTAGCGCGTCGGGTACCACTTGGTTTGGCACGGACCGGAACAGCAGGTGGCCATTTCAGCGGCGATATATTCTTAGCTTTTTCTACTGCTCAGCCAGGGCCGTTATCAAGTGGCTTCCCGACTAAGGCAACAGCACATTTAAATTCCCTTGAGTTTGTGCCGTGGAATTACCTTGATGCGTTTTACACAGCAGTTGTCCAAGCTGTAGAGGAAGCGGTTGTGAATGCTTTGGTTAATAACGCCACAATGATTGGCCGAGATGGCAATACTTCCTATGCCTTGCCACACGATCAAGTTAAATCTCGACTTAACAAGCGCTAAAACCGTAATTTGTCAGATGTGACAAGTACGGTTGGGGCAATACGAAAGGTAACCCAGTGGCCGATAAATCTTTGCGAGTTGATGTTGAGCAACCCACAACCGCTAGTTTGCCAAAACGCGTTTCGTACTCTCAAATGTCGTTGTACCAACAGTGCGGATTGAAGTATTTCTTTTCTTACATCGATGGTTGGCGCGAACCACCAACCTCAGCACTAGCTGGTGGTTCGATCACTCACGAAGTTGTTGAACATCTATATCGACTCTCGCCAAATGATCGAACACTTGAAGCAGCAATGGACTTGCTGCGTGAGCATGGACCACGAATGCTCAAAGCTACTGAATACAAGCCATTTGAATCTGACATGAAGATGAAACATAGCGTTAAGGAAGCAATCGAAAACTTGTTTGTCGTAGAAGACCCGAAAGAAGTAGTGGTCCAGCCCGAGCATCTGGAGATGGAATTAAGTGTCAAAATTAATGGCGTAAACTTTTTTGGCAAAGTAGATCGATTCACAGTAGATGGTGTTAATCGAGTAACGGATTATAAAACTGGGAAAAGTCCTGGAAAATTTATCGACGATAAATTGGCGCAACCATATTTGTATGCACTTGGTTTTAAAACCCAACACGATATCGATGTTGATGAAGTTGAACTCATTTTCTTAAATGCTAAAGAGGTTGTGCGACGACCTGCTGATTCAGGCTTAGTAATTGCGCAAGGTGAAAAGTTAGCTCAAATGCGGGCAGGCTCCGAATCAGATGTAGCGAGTTCGTCGTGGGAAGCACGAGTATCTAGATTGTGTGATTACTGTGCCTTCGAACGAGTTTGTCCAGCTCGCACACCTGAAGCTCCGATCCCTGGCTCCACAGATTGTGATACCCAATTAACTAGTGCTGGACTGTTGCATAAGTAGTCCAAGCAGGCCAATCAGATAGCTCGGTTCTACACTAAGAACATGCGAAACTCGAGGTACCGATATTCACGCCTAGTAATGATTATTGGTTCTATTGTTTTTGCGCTAAGCGCCGCAGCCTTGCTGTTTGATCCGACTGCATTTGTTGATTACATCGGACTGACTGCAAACGAGTCTCTTGTGTGGTCATTTAGACTGACCGCGATTTTATTGATTGCATTAGCAACTCACATGGCGACAACTTCCAGAAATGCTGCTGACCCAGCATTTCGCCGAGCTGCGGTAGTAATGGTTTTTGTATCAGCCGCTTTATCGGCGCTTACATATTTAGCTCCAGGTACCGCAACTACCGGACGTTGGATTTTTGTTGGCATTGGAGCGGGCTTTGCTGCGCTTTATGTGATCACCTTGCCGATTAAATCAATTGGGTATAAGGAAGATTTAACTACTAGCGCATGAGTACGGCTGACATTTTGGAAAGCGCATGAGTACGGCTGACATTTTGGATACTCGTGATCCACGAGTTGTAGCTAATCCATATGACATTTATCGCGAGCTAAGAGCAAGTCGAGATTTAGTTTGGAGCGAACGCTTGGGATTGTGGTTAGCCCCTACGCATGAAACTGCAAATGCCACATTGCGAACCAAGAGCCTGGGCCGAATTTACGAACCACAAGAACCTTTCGATCAATGGGAAATATTTAATTGGTTGCATTCTGATTCCATTTTGGACAGCGAGCCGCCAAAACACACCAGGCTACGCGCCTTAGTGCAAAAGGCATTTACGCCTGGGCGAATAGCTGCGCTGGAACCAAACATCATTGACATTTGTAACGGCTTGCTCGACAAAGCTCAGGCTAAGTTACAAGCTCAGGGCAGCTTTGATGTGCTCGCAGATTTCGCTGAACCACTTCCGGTTCTGGTAATTGCAGATCTGCTTGGCGTGCCTCGCGAAAAAGCAAATGACCTGCGGCGCTGGTCTCAAGATATTGTGAAAATGTATGAGTATGGACGCACTCGCGAACAAGAATTAGCTGCGCAAAAATCAGGCTTTGAATTCAGTTCTTACATTGCTGAGTTGGCCGCACTTCGAAAACTTGAGCCAAAATCGGATCTAATTACGGCCTTGGTTGAAGTTGAAGAACAAGGCGAGAAATTGAATGAACATGAATTAATTGCAATGTGCGTTTTGCTTTTAAATGCGGGCCATGAAGCCTCAGTCAATGGTTTTGGCAATGGCATGGTTGCAATGTTTAGAAATTCTGACCAATTGGATTTGATGAAAAGTTCGGCACGGAAAAATACCGTAACTGCTCTGGAAGAAATGATGAGGTTTGATTCACCACTACATATGTTTGAACGCACTGCAACCTCAGAAACTGTAATTGGAAAAACTACCGTCCAGGTAGGGCAAAAAGTTGTGGCAATGCTTGGGTCGGCAAATAGAGATGAGGAAGTTTTCGAAAATCCAGATACGTTTGATGTCACACGCGAACATAATCCACATATTGCCTTTGGTGCCGGCATTCATTTTTGCATTGGTGCGCCGTTGGCTCGATTAGAAATGCAAAATTCACTACCAATGTTGTTTGAGAGATTTCCAAATTTGCAATTAGCAGGCGAGCCGGTGCAGCGACCAACTTTTGTATTGCGTGGCTGGGAAACAATTCCCGCAAAAAATTAGTTGCTAATCCAGCGCTGAGCGCATCGCAGCAAATTTTGCCTGAGATTCAGCAACTTCGGATTCTCCAGTTGATCCGGAAACAATGCCACAGCCCGCGTACAGTCGCAATTTAGTTCGCTCGTCATTTTCGATTAAGGCACAACGTAAGGCAATTCCAAATTCACCATCACCGTTGGCTGCGATCCAACCTATTGGCGCTGAGTATCGGCCGCGATCCATACCTTCAAGTTCTCGAATCACTTGTGATGCGCGCTCAGTAGGCGTGCCACAAACAGCGGCTGTTGGATGAAGTGAGGCAGCAAGTGCAAGCGCAGGAGCAGCGTCCACAAGTTCACCAGTGACATCGGTCGCCAAGTGTTGAACGTTTGCTAGTCGCAAGATGAATGGACGATCAGGAACATTTAAGTCGGTGCAATGTGTAGCTAACGCAGCAGCTACAGATTCAACGGCATACATATGCTCTTCTTGATCCTTGTCAGAACCGAGGAGTTCAGCTGCCAACTGACCGTCTCTATCTATATTGCTGCTTCGGCGCATAGTGCCAGCTAGCACTCGACTTGTGACATGCTCACCATCTCGTTTAATCAACAATTCTGGCGTTGCACCTATTAAGCCATCGACGCTAAAGGTCCAGCATTCAGGAAATGATTCGTTTAACCGCATTAGTAGTGCACCAATGTGTAACGGTTCATCGAGTTGCGCCACAATGTCACGGGCAAGCACAACTTTGTCTAGCTCGCCGGTATTGATTCGAGAAACTGCAGTGTCTACTGCCGCTTGCCAATCTGCCACTGGACGAGAGCCGTCTAGGTATTGCACTTGGTTGATCCCATGAGTGAGTGAATGGGGCCGATTGATTTGACCAACAACTTTGGTCACTTGAGCGTCAGTAATTGGAGTCTCACTAATCACTGACAGCGTAGTTTTGGAATTGATTCGACGTACCACGATGTTTGGCACAACTACAACAGAAGTTCCGGGCTGCTTATCAAAAGCAAATGAGGCAAACGCAATGGGATTGCCACCCTCTGATAGAGCGCACTGCTGAGACCACCAACGCTGCGCGCGGCTAAATCGTTCTGGTCCAGAAATCGTTATTCGAGTAACTTCGCCTAGCCCAATAACTCCAGTTTGATCCGTCGCTGGTCCGTGTACCCAAGCCAGACCACCTTCGGCCGGAAGCAGCGACAACAAATGCGGAATATCCGGTAACTCAGAAGTCCGGACGAACAGAGTCGCGGTTGGATCAAATGCTGCTGAAGTCATAACCACTTAAGCCTACGGCCCCTTGAGTTTCTTAGCATATGCAGCAAAGCCACTTAGACTTACGCTGTGACTAATCGCGCGCGCGTCATTGATTTCTCAAGGTTTTCAGAACTTGCCAGTCAGATAAGTGGACCACGCGCCTTTAGCGTAACTTCCTTGTTATTGGCCACGACATTCGTAACTCTCAACAGAATTTCCGTGATTGCGTTTGAGGATTCTGACCCAGTGATCTATGTGGCAAGCGCTGTGATTTTGTCGCAAATGATCGCATTCGTCGTCTTAGTCTTTGCTGGAAAAGGTATCTTGCAGGTAGCGAACCTTGCAGTGCGGACAACATTAGTGATTACTGCATATTTCATTGCCACGATTCTGGCAAATGAAATCATAAAGTGGCTATTTCAATCCTGGAATATAGATCAGGTTTCACCCCCAACATGGCAAATTTTGCTGAATATAATTTTCACAACTTTCATATTCTTGGGCTTTAGCTGGGTTGGGCATTTCATTTCTGCAAATCTATATCAAGTTACAACAGCTCGGGAGATTGTGGATGAACTATTTCGGGAACGCCAACGCTTAATCCAAACAATAAATGATGGTCGAAATTTTGCAGGGAGAGAGATATCTCTTGAAGTCGAAGCATCGCGCGCAGCGATCGAGTTATGTGAATCAAAATACGAAATTGCCGCATCAGACTTATTGAACTTTGAATCTTTGAAACTTTCACTTTCTAAGATTGAAGAAAGTGTGCGATATAAAACTAAGGCACTCCCAAACCGTGCCAGCGGGCTAAGACAAATTTCTGGAAAGTACAACTCACTAAGTTTCATGATCGATAACGTAAAAAGAGAAAACAGTTATCTACCAATTGCGATGGCAGTCATTTCTCTTTTTGGTCTTGGCACTTGGCTCGGTTACTTCGTTGATACCCGAAGTGTTTTTTTCTGGGGCTCGGCTTTAAGCCTGATAGGTTATGCAATTTTTTGGATTTATATAAAACTGGTAGCACCCAAGTTGCTGAGACTTTCATTAGTATTTCGAGTCATATGTTTTGAGTTACTTTTAATTACTTATCTATTTTTCTGGTTACTACTGCTGGGTTTTATTGCAGGCGACAGTTCAAGTTCATACAGTACTGCTTTGGTCAATGCCATAATTCCGTTTCTGCTATTTAACGGAGCATCAGTAACCGGTGGCATCTTGCATTCGACTCAGATTCACCGAGCTGAATTGCAGATGCAAGCTTTGGAATTACGAATTTCCCTAAAGGAACTTGAAGCTCTCCGTGCTTTAGAAGAAAATATCTGGAAATCGCTATTCGCTGGTGATATTGGGCATTCCCCAACTACGGCAAGCGTGATGCTACAGGATCTGACGGTGACTGGAAATGGTCAAAAATTGAGTGAGGTACTTTCGAGCGTAATTGCTATTTGGAAATCAGTCGAAACTAAACTGCGAGCTGCAATTGATTAACCCCGTGATGCGCTTGCCCGAAATACTGGCAGACTAGAAACATGTCCCGCGCTAACTTGAACAAAGAGCCTCATGAAGTGGCTGCAATGTTCGACGCTGTGGCAAAGAAATATGACATCACAAACGACGTGCTTTCATTAGGTCAAACAAAGAGTTGGCGCAAAGCAGTAGTTTCTGCGGTAGCGCCAAAGACTGGCGAGCTAATTTTGGACTTAGCTGCTGGAACTGGAACTAGCACCCAGCCGTTTTATGAAGCAGGTGCGATTCCTACTGCGTGCGATTTCAGTCCCGGCATGATTGAAGTTGGGCGCAACCAATTCCCGCACTTAAATTTTGTGCAAGGCGATGCCATGAATTTGCCATTTAAAGACAACAGTTTTGATGCAGTAACAATTTCGTTTGGGCTAAGAAATGTCCAAGATCCAAAGCGGGCACTTTCGGAAATGTCTAGAGTTACCCGCCCTGGCGGCCGCCTCGTAGTCTGTGAATTTAGTCATCCGACATGGTCGCCATTTCGGACGGTTTATATGGAATATCTGATGAAGGCATTACCTGCAGTCGCTAGCAAGATGTCTAGTAACCCCGATGCTTATATTTACCTCGCAGAGTCAATCAGAGCCTGGCCAAATCAGAGTGAATTAAGCGCGGATATTTTGGCGTCCGGCTGGGACACCTGTGAATTCCGAGATTTAACGGGCGGAATTGTGGCACTTCATCGAGCTACTAAGTAGCAAATTCGCTCATAGTTAGACCCAAAGCCAAGTATCTAGATCGGGTTCAAATAAACTAAGTACGCGTTAGTGAAATAATTCACAAACGCACAAATGCTGTAATTTCAAAGGTCTTTTCGGACCTAGGATTGGTTAGCGCCAACAGTTAGCACGAGCGAAGGGTGGCCTCACAGTGGGACAGGGCAACGTCTACCTACCCATACTTTTCTTAGGTCTATTGGCTTTTGGTTTTGCCGCTTTTTCAGTTGCCATTTCGTCCATCACGGGACCAAAACGTTACAACCGGGCAAAAGTTGATGCCTATGAATGCGGTATCCAACCGGCGCAAATTCAACTTGGCGGCGGTCGCTTTCCCGTCAAGTACTACATAACTGCGATGTTGTTTATTGTGTTCGACATTGAAATTGTCTTTTTGTATCCATGGGCAGTTTCCTTTGATGCACTTGGCCTCTTTGGCTTAATTGAAATGATTATTTTTGTGCTCACAGTTCTAGTTGCGTACGCATTCGTGTGGCGTCGCGGCGGACTTGAGTGGGATTAAGAAGTTTGAGGTAGACGGGAAATGGGCTTAGAAGAAAAATTACCTAGTGGAGTTCTACTCACTACGGTAGAAGGTCTAGCTGGGTACGCACGTAAGAATTCATTGTGGCCCGCCACCTTTGGACTTGCATGCTGCGCGATCGAAATGATGGCCTCTGGAGCTGGACGTTATGACTTAGCTCGATTTGGTATGGAAGTTTTTCGGGCCTCACCTCGCCAAGCAGATTTAATGATCGTTGCTGGTCGAGTTAGTCAAAAAATGGCTCCGGTACTTCGCCAAATTTATGATCAAATGCCAGAACCTAAATGGGTACTTGCCATGGGTGCCTGCGCATCGTCCGGCGGCATGTTTAACAACTATGCAATTGTTCAGGGCGTCGATCACGTAGTACCTGTTGACATTTATTTGCCAGGCTGCCCACCTCGCCCCGAAATGCTAATTGATGCCCTTCTCAAATTGCACGAACAAATTGGTGATACAAAATTAGGTTCAAATCGCAAACGCGAAATTGTTGAATTAGAGCAAGCTGCACTAATGGCCACACCTGTGACGGCGCAGAAAGGTCTACTGCGATGAGTGAAGTTGTCGTGCCAGCAGGCCAACCACTTTTAGAAGTAACTGCTGTAAACCAAGGAATGTTTGGAGCTTCAGGCTCTGGAGATACTTCGGGTTTTGGTGGATTAGTAACAGTAGTTCCAGTCCCAGTTGCTTCGGCCCGACCATTTGGTAGCTACTTTGATGTCATCGCTGATGAATTGCAGGCTGCACTTCCGGATTTTGATTCCACTTGGGATAAGGCAATTGAAAAAGTAGTTGTAGATCGAGATGAACTTACTTTGCATGTGCGTCCGAGTGAACTTGTTGCAGTAGCAAAAACTCTTCGCGATGAACCAGGCTTAAGGTTCGAGTTGTGTTTGGGCGTTAGTGGCGTGCACTACCCAGGACATGATGGCCGTGAAATGCACGCGGTATATCAATTCCGATCGATCACCCATAACCGACTAGTTCGAGTTGAAGTTTCGGTTCCAGATTCAAATCCACACGTGCCATCAATCATGTCGATTTATCCAACTAACGATTGGCATGAACGCGAAACCTATGACTTCTTCGGAATTATTTTTGATGGTCACCCGCATTTGATTCGCATCATGATGCCGGATGATTGGCAGGGACACCCACAACGTAAGGACTATCCACTCGGTGGCGTTCCAGTTGAATACAAAGGCGCGACAATTCCGCCACCAGATACTCGGAGGTCGTACAGCTAATGTCTGATACTTACGCTCCAACTTATGAAACTACCGAAGGTCGCGTGCATACCGTTATGGGCCAAGACTGGGATTCAGTACTTGGTGCTGCACAAGGCCAGGCCGAACGTGTTGTCGTAAACATGGGACCACAGCACCCATCAACGCATGGCGTACTGCGATTAATTTTGGAACTCGAAGGTGAAACCGTTACCGAAGCTCGTTGCGGCATTGGTTACTTGCATACCGGAATTGAAAAGAATTTGGAATACCGTACTTGGACCCAAGGCGTAACTTTTGTTACGCGCATGGATTACTTGTCACCATTTTTCAATGAAACTGCATACTGCCTCGGTGTCGAAAAACTTCTTGGAATAACAGACCAAATTCCAGAACGTGCACAAATCATTCGAGTAATGATGATGGAACTCAATCGCGTCTCGTCCCACTTGGTAGCACTAGCGACCGGCGGTATGGAACTTGGCGCCCTAACCGCAATGATCTTTGGGTTCCGCGAGCGCGAATCAGTTCTCGATCTATTTGAATTAGTAACTGGGTTGCGTATGAATAGTGCTTACATTCGTCCAGGTGGCGTGGCCCAAGATCTTCCGGCAGGTGCCGAAAAGCAAATTCGCGACACCATCATGGCTTTGCCGCGTCGAATGAAAGACACTGCGGACATGTTGGTTGATAACTCAATCTGGATGGCACGCACATCTGGAATTGGCAAACTTGATTTAGCTGGCTGTATGGCACTTGGGGTAACTGGTCCAGTTTTGCGAGCAACTGGATTGCCGCAAGATCTTCGCAAGAGTGCCCCATACAGTGGCTACGAAAACTATGAGTTTGATGTCATGACACAAACCACCGCTGATTCATATGGCCGTTTCTTGATTCGCCTAACGGAAATGGGACAGTCACTAAACATCGTGGAACAGTGTCTAGATCGATTACAGCCAGGTCCAGTAATGGTTGAAGATAAAAAGATTGCTTGGCCAGCTCAGCTTTCGATTGGCTCCGATGGTCAAGGTAATTCGCTAGATCATATTCGACACATCATGGGCGAATCCATGGAGGCCCTAATCCATCACTTCAAGTTAGTAACTGAAGGTTTCCAAGTCCCAGCTGGTCAGGTTTACAGCGCAGTTGAATCCCCACGTGGAGAACTCGGTGTGCACATTGTTTCGGACGGCAGTACTCGACCATATCGAGTTCATTACCGCGATCCTTCGTTCACAAACCTGCAAGCAGTTGCAGCGATGTGTGAAGGTGGCCAAATCGCAGATGTAATTGCAGCAGTTGCGTCCATCGATCCTGTTATGGGAGGCGTTGACCGCTAAATGTCTTTGTCACAACAAACTCGGGAACAGGCACGGGAAATTATTTCTCGCTATCCGCAGGCTCGTTCTGCACTATTGCCAATGTTGCATTTAGTTCAATCCGAAGAAGGCTACGTGAGTGCCGACGGGATTTCGCTGTGTGCCGAAGAACTTTCCTTGACAACCGCCGAAGTTGCTGCCGTAGCAACGTTCTACACGATGTACCACAGAAAACCAGCAGGCGAGTATCACATCGGTGTTTGCATTAACCCAGGTTGTGGCATTCTCGGTGGCGATGCGATTTGGGAAAAACTAAGTAATCGTTTAGGTATCGGACATGATGAAGTTACGGCCGATGGAAAAATTTCATTAGAACGTATTGAATGCCAGGCAGCTTGTACTCATGCGCCAGTGATGACTGCGAACTGGGAATTCTTGGACAACATGACAATTGAATCTGCCATCGAAGTTGTTGAGAAGTTAGCTAGTGGCCAAGAAGTAATTAGCACGCGTGGACCGCGAATCAGAACTTTCAAAGAAAATGAACTAACACTTGCTGGCTTTGACGATGGCCTAGTTGATGAAGGTGGGCAGGCTGACGCAGAAATGTTAGCTGGCCTAAATCGCGCTAAAGAACTTGGCCAAAGTGCACCGGGGGTAAAGAAATGACTTTAACTCCAGTATTGACTGCGCATTGGGATGAAGCAGATTCATACAAAATTGGCGGCTACATGCGTCATGGTGGCTACACCGCTTTCAAGAAAGCATTTGCTACTGGACCCGATGACATTATTTCAATGGTTAAAGATTCGGGTTTGCGTGGCCGTGGCGGCGCAGGGTTCCCAACAGGTTTGAAGTGGAGTTTCGTTCCACAAGGTGATGGAAAGCCGCACTACCTAGTAATCAACGCAGATGAGTCAGAGCCAGGTGCTTGCAAAGACATCCCTCTCATGCTTGCTAATCCACATGCGTTAATCGAAGGCATCATCATTGCGTCTTATGCAATGCGCGCTAACCATGCATTTATTTATGTGCGCGGCGAAGTGCCACACGTATTCCGACGCGTTAATAATGCAATTCGCGAAGCTTATGCTGCGGGTTACTTAGGCAAGAACATCATGGGATCAGGTTTTGATCTGGAAGTCGTTCTGCACGCCGGCGCCGGCGCTTACATTTGTGGCGAAGAAACTGCGCTACTTGATTCCCTCGAAGGCCGTCGTGGCCAGCCACGCCTAAAGCCACCATTTCCAGCGGTAGCCGGACTATATGCGTCGCCATCTTGTGTAAACAATGTCGAGACCATTGCAAACATTCCATACATTGTTAATAACGGTGTCGATTGGTTTAAGTCATTTGGAACTGAAAAGTCCCCAGGCTTTAAATTGTTCGCAGTTTCTGGGCATGTAAATCGTCCTGGCATTTACGAAGCACCACTTGGCATAACTATGCGCGAATTACTCGAGCATGCCGGTGGCGTTCGCAATGGGCACAAAGTTAAGTTCTGGTTACCAGGTGGATCTTCCGTTCCAATGTTGACACCAGATTTACTTGATACGCCACTTACTTACGAAGACATTGCTGCTGCTGGATCCATGTTAGGAACTGGCACCCCAATGATTTTCGATGAAACTACATCTGTTGTTCGTGCTGTTACCGGCTGGATTTCGTTTTACAAGCATGAGTCATGTGGCAAGTGCACACCTTGTCGTGAAGGTACTTGGTGGCTTAGCGATGTACTTCATAGATTTGAAGCTGGTCACGGCACCGAAGCAGACCTGGACAAGCTAATTGATATTTGTGAGCAGATTGCTGGTCGCTCATTTTGCGCACTTGGTGATGCGGCTGCAACACCATTCCCGGCAGCCCTTAAGCATTTCCGCGACGAGTTTGTGCAAGCAACAATTTCTCCGGCTAGTGAAACCTTCGATCCAGTTGCTGCCACAGTATTTGTAGGAGCGACCCGATGACTGTAACCACACAAACCGTCACAGTCACAGTTGACGGCGTAGTTGTCGAAGTTCCAGCAGGAACTTTAATTATTCGCGTGGCTGAAATGTTGGGAACTGCGATCCCGCGTTTTTGCGATCACCCATTACTTGCACCAGTTGCTGCTTGCCGAATGTGCTTAGTAGAAATTGAAGGCCAAGGTAAACCACAACCATCATGTGCGATAACCGTTGCAGATGGCATGATAATCAAGACTCAGCACACCAGCGAGATGGCAGAAAAAGCTCAAGCTGGCGTAATGGAATTTCTATTGATTAATCACCCACTTGATTGTCCAATCTGTGACAAGGGCGGTGAATGTCCACTACAAAATCAAGCCATGACGAATGGCCAAGGTGAAACTCGCTTCCAAGGCACTAAGCGAACTTTCCCCAAGCCAATTAATGTCAGCGCCCAAGTTTTACTTGACCGAGAGCGCTGTGTTTCATGTGCGCGTTGCACCCGATTCGCAGACGAAATTGCTGGCGATCCATTTATCGAGTTACTTGAACGTGGCGCGAAGCAACAAGTTGGCACCTCGGAAGATCAGCCATTTGATTCTTACTTCTCAGGAAACACGATTCAGATTTGCCCGGTAGGTGCTTTGACGAGTGCAAAGTATCGTTTCCGGTCCCGACCATTTGATTTAGTTAGCACCCCGACGGCATGTGAACACTGTGCCAGTGGCTGTGCACTTCGCACTGACGTTCGCCGAAGCACTGTGATGCGTCGACTTGCTTGGGATGCTCCGGAAGTTAACGAAGAATGGAACTGCGATAAAGGTCGCTTTGCTTTCCCATATACATCCGAGGCTCGACTAACACATCCACTAGTGCGCGATACCGATGGCAATTTGGTTCCAACATCTTGGCCAGAAGCACTAAGAATTGCCGCAGCTGGTTTAGCTGGAACTGGTGCTGCAACCGGAGTGTTAACTGGTGGCCGCGTGACAGTTGAAGATGCGCAGGCCTATTCGGCATTTGCTCGCGAAGTTTTGGGAACTAAGGATGTAGATTTCCGAGCTCGCGTAGTAAGTAATGAAGAAACCGCGTTCTTGGCAAACCATGTTGCAGGCAAGCCACTAGATGTAACTTACGGTGACTTAGAAACTGCAAAGAGCGTTTTGCTTGTGGCTTTTGAACCAGAAGATGAATCTCCAATTATTTTTCTGCGACTTCGTAAAGCAGCGCTTAAAGGAAGCACCAAAGTTTATTCAGTTGGTCCGTACACAAGTGCTGGGTTAGCCAAGATGAAGGGCACCCTGCTAGTTGCTGGGCCACGTCAAGAAGTTTCGGCAATTAGTAAAGCGGCCGAACACTTAACTGGCGAGAGCATTATTTTGGTAGGCGAGCGCGCGGTACAAACGCCAGGTGCGCTACATGCCGTTTCTGAATTAGCACAAAAAACTGGTGCAAAGCTAGCTTGGGTGCCACGTCGAGCTGGTGACCGCGGTGCCTTAGATGCTGGATTACTGCCAATCGGTGGCCGCAATACAACTGAGATTGTGGCAGCAGCCGGTAGCGCTATCAAAGGTTTGTTAATTGGTGGCGTATCGCCAGAAGATGTTGACGGCGACTTAATTGCTGCTGTCGAATCTGCAAAATTCGTAGTGTCTCTCGAGACACGTCACACCGAAGTCACAGCAAATGCCGATGTGGTATTCCCGGTTGCAGTTGTAACCGAAAAGAGTGGCACATTCCGAAACTGGGAAGGCCGCGATCGCAGCTTTAGTGCAGTGGTACCAACCCCAGGTGCACTTAGTGATGCAGATGTTTTGGGTGAATTAGCACGCGAGCTCGACAAGGCCATTTCAATCATTGATTATTGGGCCAGCGCAACCAAGCCGGCTTTAGCTGCCAGTCCCGCAGATGCATCTGAAGTTGGCTCTGGACAAGCAGTTCTTTCAACGTGGCGACATTTATTAGATAAGGGTGCGCTGCAAAGTGGCGAACCATATTTAGCAGCAACAGCACGAGTAGCCGTAGTTCGAGTAAGTCCTGCTACCGCGCAAAAACTTGACTTGATTGATGGTGGTACCGCAACTGTGAGCTGTTGTGGCGAAAGTGCAAGTGCGCCACTTATTGTGACTGCAGGTATGGCAGATGATGTGGTTTGGGTTCCAGCAAATAGCGAAGGTTGTTCTTTGAATCTGCCTTCTGGCTGTGTCGTTAGTGTTTCGCGAGGAGAAATCTGATGCTTCACATGGGACCACAGGGTGATCTTGGGATTTTCGGTAACGACCCAGGCATTGTTATTGCCGTAAAAGTACTTGGCATCTTTGTCATTATGGTTGTGATGACGCTGATGACTATCTGGGCTGAGCGCCGCGTAGTTGGACGCATGCAGATGCGTATCGGACCAAACCGCGTTGGCCCATTTGGGTTATTGCAGTCTTTGATGGATGGCGTGAAGCTAGCGCTCAAAGAAGAAATTATTCCTAAAGGTGTTCACTTAGCCGTTTATGTGATCGCACCGGTGATTGCAGCTACGACCGCATTCTTAACTTTTGCAGTAATCCCACTTGGACCAGAAGTTTCGATGTTCGGACATGTGACTCCATTACAACTGACAGATTTCCCAGTTTCCGTTTTGTATGTGCTCGCAATCGCTTCAATTGGTATCTATGGAATTGTGTTAGCCGGTTGGTCTTCGGGTTCTATCTACCCGTTACTTGGTGGCCTTCGCTCGTCCGCGCAAATGATTAGTTATGAAATCGCGATGGGACTTTCGTTTGTGGCGGTATTCCTTTACGCACAATCGATGTCAACCTCACAAATCGTGGCCGCGCAAGAACCTATGTGGTACATCGTGCTACTACTTCCATCCTTCATCATTTACACCACAGCAATGGTTGGTGAAACTAACCGAGCTCCGTTTGATTTACCTGAGGCCGAAGGTGAACTTGTTGGTGGATTCCACACTGAGTATTCCTCACTCAAGTTCGCACTCTTCTTCTTAGCGGAATACGTAAACATGGTGACCGTTTCTGCGTTAGCAACCACACTTTTCCTTGGCGGCTGGCGGGCACCATGGCCAATTTCATTGTGGGATCAGGCCAACGTGGGCTGGTGGCCGATGCTTTGGTTCTTTGCAAAAGTTTTTGCATTCCTATTCGCCTTCATTTGGCTGCGTGGAACGCTACCGCGTTTGCGTTATGACCAATTTATGAAGTTTGGCTGGAAAGTTTTGATTCCAGTTTCCATAGTTTGGATTTTGATCGTGTCGATTGCTCGCTACTTGCGTTCAACTGGCGGCCTGGAATCACGCAATTTATTGTTTGCTGCTAGCGCCGTGCTAATTCTTATTGTGGTGATTTCTTACGTAGTTGATTTGCGACGCAAAAAAGCTGACGAGGTCGAGTCCGAAAGATTAGCGCTGGAAGCAGATCAAGAGTTTGATCCATTTGCTGGTGGTTTCCCTGTGCCGCCAATGCCAGGTCAAGCTGCTCAACTCTCACGCCGATCAAACTTAACTGTCACATCGACTGTCTCATCTAGTGCGATAGCCACCGAAGCTACGGAGGACAAATAATGTCTCGAGTTCCACAAGTCGTTCGTGGTTTTGGTGTCACTTTCTTGTCGATGTTTAAGAAAGTAACTACCGAACAGTATCCAGAAGAGCGGGACAAGTATCCACCAAAGCCTCGGTTCCACGGTCGTCATCAACTAAATCGTCATCCAGATGGTTTAGAAAAATGTATTGGCTGTGAACTTTGCGCTTGGGCATGTCCAGCTGATGCGATTTATGTTGAAGGTGCCGACAATACGGAAGAAGAAAGATTTTCACCAGGCGAGCGTTACGGTCGCACTTACCAAATCAACTACTTACGTTGCATTTTGTGTGGACTATGCATCGAAGCTTGTCCAACACGTGCGCTGACAATGACCAATGAATATGAATTAGCAGATGACAGCCGTGAGAAGTTAATTTTCACCAAGGAAGATTTACTAGCTCCACTTCTTTCTGGAATGGAATTACCACCGCATGACATGGCGCCAGGAACTACTGCAATTGACTACTACGAAGGCAAAGTTCACGGAGCTTCAGTAAGTACTGCGCAAGCGGGTGACGAAAATTGAAAGCTGAAAACCTAGTTTTCTGGGTGTCCGGAACATTTGCAGTTGTTGGTGCGCTGGGCATGGTGGTATCTCGCAAGGCAGTACATAGTGCGCTTTGGGTTGCGTTTGCAATGATTAACATCGCAATTCTTTACTTCACTTTAGAAGCACCATTTTTGGGTACAACTCAAATCATCGTTTACACCGGAGCAGTCATGATGCTGTTCTTATTCGTATTGATGATCGTTGGCGTAGATTCTTCAGACTCACTTCTTGAAACGATAAAAGGCCAAAGATTATTGGCGAGCTTTTTCGCACTAGCATTTGGTGGCCTATTGGTTTCAGCGATTGCCAGTACGCAAGCGTCGCCTTCCAACGGGTTAGCGATTGCAAATGCTGGCTACGGTGGCCACATGCAGGCGCTTGCTCATTTAATATTCACCCAATATCTATTTGCATTTGAAGCAACTTCCGCACTATTGATTACGGCCGCCATGGGCGCCATGGTGCTGGCACACAATGAACGCTGGGCTCCAAAGAAAACCCAGGATCAGTTGCAACGCGAGCGCACGCTAAGTAATCACGTAACTCCAATGCCGGCGCCAGGTGTTATGGCTCGCAATAACTCAGTGGATACCCCGGCGCTGTTGCCAGATGGCACAACATCAGTAGATTCGCTGCCGAATGCATTCCGCAGCCAAGGTCAAGTAGAAAAAATTAACGCAATAGAGGAGGCAGGCAAGTGAATCCAAACAATTACTTAGTCCTTGCGGCCGTCCTGTTCACTATTGGCGCTTATGGAGTTTTAGTACGTCGTAACGCAATCATCGTTTTCATGAGTGTCGAGATCATGCTCAATGCTGCAAATTTGGCGTTTGTGGCAGCAGCCCGTAACACCGGAACTCTTGATGGATTAATAGCGGCATTCTTTGTGATGGTGGTGGCAGCAGCCGAAGTAGTAGTCGGACTAGCAATTATTGTGACAATTTTCCGTACCCGTAGGTCGGCCTCGATCGACGAAGCAAGTCTGATGAAGTACTAGGGGAATTGAAATGATTGCCGCTCTAATTGGTTTGCCATTACTTGGCTCCTCAGTGCTCTTGCTCGGGGGCCGTCGCACCAATGCTTGGGGACACTTCCTTGCAGTAGCAATGTCTGCTGCATCTTTCTTTGTTGGACTTGGACTGTTTATTCAGATGCTTGGCAAATCTGAAGAAGAGCGCGAAATTGGGCAACATCTTTTTGACTGGATTGCAGTTGGCGCTTTTCAAGTTCCATTTGGACTGCACTTAGATCAGCTTTCAATTGCCTTTGTTTTGCTAATCACCGGTGTGGGAACTTTAATTCACATTTATTCCATTGGCTACATGGAACACGATCCAAATCGTCGCCGATTCTTTGGGTATCTGAACTTATTCGTTGCGACTATGTTGTTGCTGGTCCTGGCTGACAACTACTTCCTACTTTATGTTGGCTGGGAAGGCGTTGGCCTTGCTTCATATTTGCTGATTAGTTTTTATCAACAAAAACCATCAGCAGCAGTTGCGGGCAAGAAAGCATTCATTGTTAACCGTGTGGGTGACGTTGGACTATCCCTTGCAATCATTCTTATGTTCGTAACTTTTGGCACAGTAACTTTCGATGGCGTTAATGCAGCAGCTGGATTGGCAAATTCCTCCACGATCACCTGGATTGGCCTGGCATTATTGCTAGCTGCATGTGGCAAGAGTGCGCAGTTCCCATTGCAATCTTGGCTACTTGATGCGATGGAAGGTCCAACCCCAGTTTCTGCACTGATTCACGCAGCAACCATGGTTACTGCTGGCGTCTATTTAATAGTGCGCGCGCACGCAATTTTTGATTTATCTCAAACTGCACGAACTGCAGTAGTTGCAGTCGGCGCGATTACCCTGCTGCTCGGTGCATTTATTGGTACTGCAAAGGACGACATTAAGAAGGGTCTGGCTGGTTCCACGATGAGCCAGATCGGTTACATGATTCTTGCTGCGGGCTTGGGACCGGTTGGATATGTGTTTGCGATTTTCCATCTGTTAACACACGGCATGTTCAAAGCCGGATTGTTCTTGGGTGCTGGCTCGGTAATGCATGGGATGCATGACGACGTAAACATGAGGCACTATGGCGCGCTTCGCACCATGATGAAAGTTACTTATGCCACATTTGGACTTGGCTTCTTGGCAATCATTGGCGTACCGCCGTTTGCTGGGTTTTGGTCTAAGGATGAAATCATTCATGCTGCCTTTGGCCAGAGCATGTTTATTGGCTTAGCTACTTTGCTCGGTGCCGGAGTGACCGCGTTTTACATGACGCGCATGATGGCTATGACTTTCTTCGGTGAAGCGCGTTGGGAAGATGATGTGCACCCACATGAATCGCCCGCAGTCATGACCATTCCAATGATGGTTTTGGCATTTGGATCAGTATTCGGTGGCATGGCAATGCTGTTTTTGGGTGACATTGAACATTGGCTTGAACCAGTAACTGGTTTTGCGCAGCCAGATCATTCAGTATCTAATGCAGTCCTAATTCCAGTAACGCTCGCTGTGGTGCTAATCGGTGCTGGCTATGCCTGGTTGCGTTACGGACGTCGTCCAGTGCCAGTAGTTGCTCCAACAAACGTTAGTTTGTTAACCAAAGCAGCTCGCGCAGACGCTTTTGGCGATGCTATAAACGAAGCCGTTTTCATGCGTCCAGGGCAATACTTAACTCGCTCACTTACTTGGTTTGACTCTAAAGCGATTGATGGCTCAATAGGTGGCTTAGCTGCTGCTATCGGTGGTCTATCTGCTCGCACCCGGAGATTGCAAAATGGTTACGTCCGGTCGTATGCATTAACTATGCTCGGTGGCGCAGTTTTGATTGCCCTCGTACTCCTATTAGTGAGGCTTTAATCATGTTGTTAACGACGCTGATGCTGATCCCACTAGTGGGAGCAATAGTTGTTTTCTTGATACCTGCTGCAAAGGCAGCTCTTGCCAAGCAGATCGCACTTGGATTTGCTCTAGTAACTTTGGTTGTTTCAGTTCTAATGGTGCTTGGACTAGATAATTCATCTGGTGGACTACAGCTTGTTGAGTCTTACGATTGGATTCCAGCTTTTGGAATCTCCTGGACTTTAGGTGTCAACGGAATTTCAGCATCACTGATTGTGATGTCTGCAATTCTGGTACCAGTAGCGATCATTGCCGGATGGTGGGATGCGGAAAATTCAAGTCAAGGATCGGTTAAGGGCTACTTTGCCTTGATTCTTGCGTTAGAAGTTTTCATCATCGGAGTCTTTGCTGCTAACGACTTATTCCTTTTCTATGTCTTTTTTGAAGCAATGCTTTTCCCGATCTACTTCTTAATAGGAAGATTTGGTGGCCCACAACGCGCTTATGCAGCAATGAAGTTTTTGATTTACTCATTAGTGGGTGGCCTATTTATGTTGGCCTCACTAATTGGACTTTATGTTGTAGCCGGGCGTGAACTGGGTGCGGGAACTTTTGATTTTGAAACTTTAACCACATTAAACATGGATCCAAATACGCAGAAATTGTTGTACTTGGGATTCTTCTTTGCCTTTGCAGTTAAGGCACCTATGGTGCCATTTCACACTTGGCTGCCTGATGCTGCAGCTGAGGCAACTCCAGGTACCTCAACTCTTTTGGTGGGCGTACTCGATAAAGTCGGAACTTTCGCAATGCTGCACTTTTTGCTGCCAATTTTTCCGGAGGCAAGCAAGTTCTATGCCCCCGCAATTATTGTTCTCGCGGTTATCAGTATTTTTTATGGTGCCTTACTTGCCATTGGCCAAACGGACATCATGAGACTGATTGCATTTACTTCAATCTCACACTTTGGTTTTATTGTGATGGGAATTTTTGTTATGACCTCACAAGGACTTAGCGGATCATCGTTCTACATGGTTAATCACGGCTTCTCAACTGGCGCCTTGTTCTTAGCAATGGGATACCTGGTTTCCCGTCGCGGTTCGAAACGAATTGCAGATTTTGGTGGTGTCCAAAAAGTCGCACCAATACTTACTGGTGTGGTATTAATTTCTGGCTTGTCTGGCCTGGCACTGCCAGGTATGTCTACTTTCATTTCAGAATTCTTGGTATTAACAGGAACATATGCAGTTAATCCAGCTGCTGCCATCGTCGCTACTTTTGGAATCGTTTTGGCCGCGGTATACATTCTTTGGCTCTACCAGAGAACGATGACTGGAGTTCCAAGCCAAGAAGTTGAAGAGACAGTCACTGAGATTTCCAAACGTGAACTAATTGCAGTTGTACCACTTTTGGCGATAATGATTGCGCTAGGTTTTGTGCCACAGGTTGCGCTTAATTACATTAATCCAGCAGTTGAGCAAGTTCAAACCTACGTGGGGTTCACTGATCCAGAAGCCGTGGCTGTACCTGAGGGGAGTGGCTCATGAAGGTTTCATTTGAATACCAAGCGCTAGCTCCAATCATCATTTTGTTGGCATCTGGCGTACTGTCGGTTTTACTTGAAGCATTTTTACCTCGAACAATTCGTCGTCCAATCCAACTCATGTTGGTTTTGGCCTCAATTGTTTTGGCATTTGCCTACGTAGTTATAAATGCAACTGCACCGCTAGCTGGTGACCCAGCGACAAATGGCGGACAGCTCAAGGGTTTGCGCCAGATCGCAGCCAATGGCTCGGTCGCGATTGATGGACCAGGCATGGTGATTCAGGGAATCATTTTGCTCGTTGCATTCGTTGCGACCTTACTAATGGCAGAACGCCAAATTGATCCGCAAGGTGATGCGTTTGCATCGAGGTCTTCAGCTTTGCCAGGTAGTGAGGATGAACGCCAGTTCACCGCGCAAGGCTGGCTACAGACTGAAATTTGGCCACTTTATTTGTTCTGCGTTGGTGGCATGTTGTTGTTCCCAGTAGCAAATGATTTCTTGACAATGTTTGTGGCCCTTGAAGTTTTCTCATTACCGCTTTACTTAATTGCGACCATGGCTCGCCGCCGTCGACTCTTGAGTCAAGAGGCAGCCTTGAAGTATTTCATCTTGGGTTCATTTTCTAGCGCGTTCTTCCTTTTCGGTGCCGCATTAATTTATGCAGCAACTTCATCAGTTAGTTTTAGCGCCATCGCAGTTGCTATGGAGAATTCATCACTAGATGGCTTGATCATTTCCGGCATCGGCATGATTGCAGTCGGCTTGCTATTCAAGGTTGGCGCAGTTCCATTCCATCAGTGGGTGCCAGATGTTTACCAAGGTTCGCCAACTCCACTAACTGCATTTATGAGTGCTGCAACTAAGGTTGCGGCGTTTGGTGCTCTGCTTCGCGTGTTTTACGTAGCATTTGGCGGCATGCGTTGGGATTGGCGTCCGATGATGTGGGTAGTAGCTGCATTATCGATGATCGTTGGTTCGATTTTGGCAGTAACGCAAACTGATATGAAACGCATGCTGGCATTCTCATCAGTTGCACACACTGGTTTTATTTTGTTAGGTGTTGTTTCCACTAGCGCTGCCGGCTTGTCCAGTACGTTGTTCTATCTGCTTGCTTATGGCTTCACTTCAGTCGGTGTCTTTGCGATAGTTGGCTTAGTTCGAGATGCCTCTGGCGAAGCGACGCATTTGTCGCAATGGGCCGGATTAGGCAAGAAGTCACCTTGGATGGCGAGCATCTTTGCCCTGTTTTTGTTAGCACTTGCAGGTATTCCACTCACCAGCGGATTCACCGGCAAGTTCGCAGTTTTTACAGCTGCAGTTGAAGGTGGGGCCACCCCACTAGTAATAATTGCAGTGGTTGCTAGCGCAGTTGCGGCCTTCTTCTACGCCCGAGTAATTGTGTTGATGTTCTTTACTGAACCACCTGTAGATGGCCCAAGCGTGGTCGTACCAAGTGCCCTAACCACAGTAGCCATTGGCATTAGTGCGGCTTTTACGGTGCTACTCGGAATCGCGCCCCAACCAGTTTTGAACCTAGTAATCAATGCTGGTTTATTTCTCCGTTAAATCTAAAGTCGCAACTTTGCGCGCAAAGTGCAAAGATTAAGACGTGTCGATTTTATTTCCTGAGGAACTAGCAGCTCTTGAAGATGAGCTGTTTGCTGGCCTGGCCGCGGTTGAGGATCGGCTGCGCGAAGAAATTGTTAGCGATTACGAACTAGCAGACATAACAGCTCGACACTTAGTTGAAGCCGGTGGAAAGCGCTTTCGCCCATTACTTGTTTTACTAGCATCACATTTTGGCGATGCAAAAGCAGAGGGAATCGTGCCAGCAGCAGTAGTTGTAGAACTAACGCATCTTGCAACTTTGTATCACGATGATGTGATGGATGAAGCCACGATTCGACGCGGCGCAGAGTCAGCCAATAGTCGTTGGGGTAACACCGTTGCAATTCTTAGTGGCGATTTCTTATTCGCTCGCTCTTCAAAATTACTTGCAGATTTGGGGCCAGAAGCAGTTCGAGTGCAGGCCCAAACTTTTGAGAGATTAGTAATTGGTCAACTGCGCGAAAGCGTTGGTCCGCAAGGTAATGAAGATCCGATTGTGCATCATTTAGAAGTACTTGCAGATAAAACTGGATCTCTAATTGCTGCAGCTGGCCGGTATGGCGCAATGATGAGTGGTGTTTCACCAGAACTAACTGACAAAATCGCCGATTTTGGCGAAAGTATCGGAATCGCATTCCAGTTAAGTGATGATTTGTTGGATATTGAATCTGATGAATCCGGCAAGACGCCAGGCACAGATTTGCGAGAAGGTATCCGAACTTTGCCGGTGCTGTTTGCGTTAGCAGATCCAGATACTCCGGAGCGATTACGCGATTTACTCAGCCGGCCGTTGCCAAATGATGCGGAACATGCCGAAGCACTTGCCGCCTTACGGGTACATCCAGCTATGGATCAAGCACGTGAGGTTTTGGAACAATGGGCCGATCGCGCGCGCGAACGACTAACTGCGCTACCAGATTGTGATGCAAAGCAGGCCATGATTTCGCTAGTCGATAACGTGGCATACCGAACGGTTTAGCCACCCGAGCGCTTAGGTTGCAACCTAGTGCCATAGTTTTAAATCATCATGAGTTCTGTAGTCGGCAAAGAGAAGCGATCAGAACATTCCATTGGTCTGATAAATGGATTTATCGCCTACATTATCTGGGGCGCTGTCATTCTTTATTGGCCATACTTAGCACCAGCAACACCACTTGAAATTTTGGCACATCGAATTTTATGGAGCTTACTTTTTGTAGCTGTCATTTTGATTTATCAAAAGCGAATCGTTTCATTAAAGGTAGTACTTGCTAATTCGCGGCAGATGAAATTGCTAACAGTGGCTTCAATACTGATTTGCATCAACTGGGGACTGTTTATTTGGGCCAGCATGAATGATCATGTGCTGGACTCATCTCTCGGGTATTACATAACGCCACTATTAAATGTTGGTCTGGGCGTGTTCTTCTTTAAGGAAAGATTACGACCAATGCAATGGCTTGCTATTTCGATTGCTGGGCTTGCAGTGCTCTATATAACTATTGCAATGGGAATCGTGCCTTGGGTAGCACTGTCACTTTCTACTAGTTTCACGATGTACGGGTACGTAAAGAAGCTGGCAAATGTGCAGGCACTTGAAAGTCTGATGATAGAAACATTGATTTTGACTCCGGTTGCAATTGGTTACTTAGTTTGGCTGCAATTTAACGGAGGCAATACTTTCCTGGAAAATGGCATTCATCACACCATTTGGATGGCAAGTGCTGGCTTCGTTACTGCAATTCCACTGTTGGCATTTGGCGTAGCAATTACTCGTCTTCCGTTCACTACGTTGGGAATGTTGCAATACATCGGGCCGACCATTCAATTTTTTGTTGGTGTCTGGGTGACTAAAGAAGCAATGCCACAGGAACGGTGGATCGGCTTTGTAATTACTTGGTTTGCCTTGGTAATGCTGACAACTGATGCCTTACGCAACCGTCGTAGCGTCACAAAATCATTGGTTCCAGATCTTGACTAGAGTCGTAGTGTGTCCAAAGTTTCGGTCTTACAAGCAGGCTTAGCTTGTTGCGGTGTTGAAGCCAGCTCGGTTGAATTAGTTCAAGCGGCTTGGAATCAAACCGAATCAGTTTCAAAGATTTCTGCAGCGCAAAATATCCTGGTAATTGCCGGTACCGTAACGCATGCCTTGATCCCAACTGTGAAATCCGCATTCGAGGCATTGCAGGAGCCACGAGTTGTAGTTGCCTTTGGAGCGTGCGCGATTTCGGGCGGGCCATATTGGGACTCGTACGCTGTGGTCCCTGGCGCAGATCAAATTATTCCGGTTGACATCCATGTTCCGGGTTGCCCACCAGGTCCAGAAGAGCTTGCTACTGCTCTGCTACAAGCAATTGAGCTGGCATCATGACGCAGGTAAATATCCAACCGGCAGAGTGGCTGGATAATGCACAGCAGTTAAAAGCTGCAGGATTTACCAGGTGTGAGTGGCTAACTGCTTCACACAATGGTGGCGAGAGTTTTACGGTCACACTTTGCGTAGCAAAGCCTGATTTGTCAGAACGTACTCTATTTTCGAGCGCAGTAGATACAAGTGTTGAAAGTTTGACTTCGATTTATCCGAGTGTGGCGTTTCATGAACGAGAAGTTGCTCAAATGTTTGGCTTAACATTTTCTGGACACGACACTAGCGAGCTGGCATTCGAAACTGAATTTGCTGGTTTCCCATTGCGCAGAGATTTTGCTTTGGCATCGCGCGTGGATACTGAATGGCCGGGCGCAGTTGAACCAGATGAGAACGCAACTCGGCGACCTGCATCACCACCAGGAATATTTCCAGAGTGGCAATCATGAAGCATTCGACAATTGCGCTTCATCCTGCATCCTGCACATCATGCATGCTCTGTGTCCGGGAGTGCCCAGATTGGTGCATAACAATCGAAGCTCATTCGCAGCCTGATCCAGATGCACCGGAGTACAGCAACTCACGTCGGCAAGCAACCAAGAATGTTTTGGATTCATTCGCAATTGATTTTGGTGAGTGCATGTGGTGTGGCATCTGCATCGATGTTTGCCCATTTGATGCTTTGTACTGGGCGGACACCGATATGCCTGCGGGGCAATCGCGTTCTGAGTTGATTTACAGCATTGATGCGTTAGCTGCATCCTTGCCAAGTGCGCGTCGCAATGATGGCACTTCCGCACCGCAAATTAACGAACCGCCTAGCGGGCGGCGCAAGAAATAACTAGCGATAGTTTGTGAACTGCACTGCAAAATCTAATTCAGATTCATTCAGCAGTTGCTGCACTTCTTGTAAGTCATCGCGGCTCTTGCCAGTTACCCGTAATTCTTCGCCCTGGATTTGGGTCTTAGCATTCTTTGGGCCCTCATCGCGAATTAGCTTGCTGATTTTCTTGGCTTGCTCCTGGCTAATGCCAGCCTTAAAGTCGCCGTTAATTTTGTAATCTTTACCCGAGACGCGAGGATCCCCAGCGGTGAAAGATTTTAGACTTACCCCACGCTTAATTAATTTTTCGCGGAATACTTCTAACGCAGCCTTAGCGCGATCTTCGGTGCTTGAGGTGATCTCAACGCCGAGCTCGCCTTTCCACTCAATTGAAGTTTCAGTTCCTTTGAAGTCAAAGCGAGTGGCAAGTTCCTTAGCCGCTTGGCCAAGCGCGTTATCTGCTTCCTGACGATCAACTTTGCTCACAATGTCCATACTGGAATCAGCCATTTGGTACCTCACTAAGACTGGACGGTTTCTTCATTTTACTTCTGAAGGATATTTCTGGTTGCAACAGGTCCAAGACACGCAATTTCCGACATTGCGACTATTTAGGAAAACCCATGAACCCTAACTTCTCTTGCCGTAACCTACCTGAGTAAAGCAAGATTTTGAATTGGAGTGAGCAATGGGTGTTGCAGTAATCACCGGTGCAGGCAGTGGAATGGGCCGCGCGACTGCGGAACTTTACCTAAGCCGAGACTGGACGGTTATCGCCGTGGACGTTGCTCCTAACCCTGGCATTGAATCAAACAATCTTCATTGGGTTATTGCAGATGTTAGAAACCGCCAGGTGCTTGAGGTTGCCCTTGGACCAATTGTTGCTAAAACTGGTGGCCAAATTGATGCAGTTGCAAATATTGCAGGCGTTTTTCCACCCACAACACTAGAAACTTTTACGGAAGAGAATTTTCGTTTTATTTTTGATGTGAATGTTCTTGGTGTTTTGAATGTGACTGCGGTGTGTGTGCCATTCATGCAATCAGGTTCAGCAGTAGTGAACTTTGCATCCGTTGATGGCTTTACAGTTTCCCGTGGTCAGTTGTTGTATGGCGCATCTAAATCAGCCGTAATTATGATTACCAAATCGTTAGCGCTGGAATTAGCTCCAAAAGGGATTCGAGTAAATGGAATTGCACCAGGCTGGGTTGCTACTCCTGGCAATGCGGCAACTGGACGAATGGAAGAAGCTGCCAAGTCCATCCCAATTGGTCGAGTGGCTCAGCCTGCTGAAATAGCGGAGTGGGTTTGGATACTTTCCGACCCAACAAAAGCTGGGTTTGTTGACGGAGAAACCATAGTTCTCTCGGGTGCGGATGTAATGCGATGATTCAGGCAGAAGCTAGGCTTGACGGCAGTTATGTGGAAACGGAGATCTCACGATGAGTAAGTACTGTGTGATTGGTGCTGGACCAGCAGGTTTAGCGTCGATGAAGACTTTGGTTGATGCCGGACTTGAGTTTGATTGCTTTGAACGCACTCAGGCCGTGGGTGGACACTGGAACACAGACTACGAAGCTTTGCATTTGATTACCTCAAGCAAGGTAACGGGTTACGACGGCCATCCAATGCCAGAAGATTGGCCAATTTTTCCAAGCCGCAAACTTATGTTGCAGTACTTCGAAGACTTTGCCGAAGAGTTTGACTTAAAGAAATATGTAACTTTTGGTGTTTCCGTCGATCGAATTGAACCATTGCCAACAGATGGACCAATTGGATCAGCCGGTTGGAGCGTCACTACTAGTGATGGAACAACAAATACTTATGATGGGGTTTTCGTGGCTAACGGCCATTTGTGGGATGAAAAGCGCCCAGAGTTTTCGGGGGAGTTCACTGGCAAAACCATCCACTCAGGAACTTATGTCAGCACTAAAGATATTGATGGTACCCGCGTACTAGTTATTGGATCTGGTAACTCAGGTTGTGACTTAGCGGTTGATGCAGCGCAAAATCATTTTGAAACTGACATCGTGATTCGCCGCGGACATTTTTTCCAACCAAAAACTTTCTTTGGAGTGCCACGCGCCGAACTTGGCTGGATGCAGGAATTCACATTCGAAGAACAAGATCTGATTGCCCGCTTAATGATTCGGCTATCTGTGGGAACCCATGAGAATTATCCAGGTATGCCAGCGCCAGATCACAGTACGTTAGCTGATGGCCCACCTGTGGTTAATCAGTTGTTGCTCTACTGGATTCATCATGGCCGGATCACGGTTAAGCCAGGCATCGAAAAATTTGAAGGCAAGACTGTGCATTTCAGTGATGGCACTTCGAAAGAGTACGACACCATTTTGTATGCCACAGGCTTTCACGCGTCGCTGCCATTCTTGGCTGAAGAACACATTGAGCGCCAAGACGGAATTCCGTTACGCGTTGGCGCAGCAGTAGTGCCAATTGGATTGGAAAAGTTGTATTTGATCGGAATGATTGGAGCCCGAGGCGCGCAACCTCCGATCTATTTGATTCAAGCAAAATTGGCACTTGAAATGGTTCGATTGCATGAAAAGGCTGGGGGATTCCGAGCAATTGCCGGACCACTTGGAAAATTGCAAGAGAAAGAGTGGCGCATCGATATCCTGCGGCCAATCTGGCTGGATCAAGTTGAGCACACCAAGACTGCGCTTAGCATCATGGCGGAAGTACAAAAGGAAACAATTTCCTCATGAGTAACTGGCTAGGCCTTTCGGGAAGAACTGCAGTTGTCACCGGCGCTGGTGGTGGCATCGGAAAAGCGGTAGCTATGGAACTTAGTGCCGCGGGCGTTCATTGTTACTTACTTGATCGTTCTGCTGACTTAGTGGACGCTGCAGTAAGTGAGGTAACACAATCTGGTGGTAGTGCGACCGGCGCAGTTTGTGATGTCACAGATGAGTCAGCCATCGAAAAACTCGCTAAGTCCATTACAAAGTGTGACATTTTGGTTAATGCTGCCGGACTTGTTAGACCTGGCGCATTAGCTGACTTACAAACTGCTGAGTGGGATGCGTTACTGAAAGTGAACCTAACTGGTTACTTTTTAATGGCGCGCGCTTTCACACCGCATTTAGTAGCTTCCGGAAATGGTTCGATGGTTCACATTGCGTCAATTTCGAGCACTAATCCGCAAGGTTCTAGCGGTGCTTACAGCGTGAGTAAAGCTGGAGTTGTGATTATGTCTAAGCAGCTAGCATTCGAACTTGGCGCCAAGGGTGTGCGCAGTAATACTGTGAGCCCTGGCTTAGTTCGCACTCCGATGACTGAGGCGTATTACCAAGTTGGCGATGTCGCACAACGTCGCGATGCTGCGGTACCAATTGGTCGGGTGGCAAAACCTGAAGACATTGCAGATGTGGTCACATTCTTGACCAGCGATCGGGCTCGGTACGTGACTGGCGCAGACATAGTTGCGGACGGTGGATTTGCCCAGACTTTAATGAGCTCTGTACCACGACCTGGTTTTGGGGACTAGTCTTAACTTTCTGAACCCTTCGGGATCGAGGTCGCAATGGAAATGCCAAAAGTAGTAATACTTGGCGCCGGCTTCGGCGGCCTGACTGCGGCGCGAGCAATTTCTAAACATGCGCAAGTTACCTTGATCGATCGCCATAACTTTCAAACCTTCTTACCCTTGCTCTATCAAGTTTCAACTGCTGGATTAGCAGCAGATCATGTTGCTTACCCAATTCGTGGCGCATTGCGTAAGACAGATGTGCAATTTCGCATGGGAACTCCAGCAAAATTAAATGCGGCAAAAAATGAATTGACATTAAGTGATGGCCATGTAGTTAGCTACGATCATTTGATTATTGCCTTGGGATCGACGACGGCTGATTTCGGTGTCCCTGGCGTTAAAGAAAATGCCTTAGGTATGAAAACTGTTGGCGAGGCGCTGACTATCAGATCTAAAGTTATGCGGTCTTACGAGCAAATGTGTGCGCAAGGAAATACCGACACCTTGAACATTGCCATAGTTGGCGGTGGCCCAACTGGAGTCGAAATGGCTGGCGCATTTGCAGAATTAGTCCGCGGACCGCTGCGATCAGATTATGCAGATGCTGCAAATCGAGTTCAAGTCTCAATTATTGAAGCTGGTCCGCGATTAGTGCCGTCATTTTCAGAGTCGCTTTCGCGTAAGACGCAGTCGGACCTAGAAAAACTCGGTGTAAAGGTCCTAACAAATACTGCAGTAAAAGAAGTTCGAGCTGATTCGATTATTACCGAAGGTGGGGAGATTCCTGCTGATACAACCGTGTGGGCAGCAGGAGTTAAAGGTGTTCCGGCAATGGAAACCCTAGGTCTGCCAGTTACCAGGGGACGTATTGATGTAGCCAGCACTATGCAAGTAACTGGCTTTGAAAATGTATGGGCGATTGGCGATATTGCTGGGGCAATCAACAGCGATGGCACACCGCTTCCAATGGTCGCACCGGTTGCAATGCAGCAAGGTCGATTCATTGCCAAGCAGCTAACAAGTTTGGCAACTGGTAGACAGCTAGAAAACTTTAAATACAAAGACAAGGGTTCGATGGCAACAATTGGGCGACATAAGGCAATCGTTGAAGTAAAGGGAATTAGAATTTCCGGACCACTTGCCTGGGTCGCATGGCTATGGCTGCACCTGTTTTACATTCTGGGTGGCCGAAACAAAATTGGCACTATGGCTGACTGGACTTGGAATTACCTGACCTTTGATCGTGGAAACCGACACATCATGGACTCCTTTTAACTTAAGTCCGATCCCTATGCCAATTGGCATTTATGCCCATTCGGTCGGTATCCTTACTGAGTTGCCTTTGGGCGACACGGCAGATTGCCCGAGCGGCCAATGGGAGCGGACTGTAAATCCGTCGCGAAAGCTACAGTGGTTCGAACCCACTATCTGCCACTAGAAAGCGCTAGATTCCGACGGGAGTCTGGCGCTTTCTTTGTTTCGTGGGCTTTTCAAGGTTGCTTGGTATTTAGTTTTCCTTATCAAGCCGATCATGCCACAGCGGACTGACAACTTCGAGGTTTTGCAATTCTCATCAATGGACTCAAACGTCCCATTGGGAGTTCTTAAGGACTTGGGATTCCGTTCCCATGTTCACCGTTAAGAATTTGCTCCATCGTCCACGTGTGATCTAGTTTCAATTTTGATTCACCTATCTGAATGAGGGTTCCGGAGGTTTCTCTGAGATCAAGGAAAAACTCTTTCCATTCTGGACTTTCATCGCTTCGTCCGACAATGGCAAATCCGTGTGCTTCGCAAGTCGCCTGCGCCTGGTCGATGTCCTTTACTGTAAATGTGATGTGGTGCGCTCCACCTGCTGGTCGTTTGCTAAAGAACTTGTCGAAAAAAGTAGAACCATGAAGTGGTTCCATCAATTCGTGCCAGGTTCCGTTGGTGTAACCGATACATACAACCCGAAACCCATATGCAGTGTTATCAGAAGCCCAGATCGGCTTTCCGCCCAGTAAGTCAAGGTAGATGGGTAGCAAATCTCTGATTCTTGGTGCCGCAATTGCTACATGTTCAAATTCAGCGCCAATTATGTGCGCCAAGCTCTTGGCCTGCGATTCAGTCATACCAACAAGATATAGCAAAGTGGTTGACAACGAGCGGTTTGTAACGAAACAATCGATCGTACGATAGGCACGCGATCTGGAGGATTCATGGCGCAGGAAATTACGCTAAGTGGGAAACGACTACTCGTGACTGGAGCTGCATCCGGTATGGGGCGCTGTTTTGCACGACTTGCATCCGCACAGGGGGCGAGTTTGGCGCTTTTCGATCGCAATGTTGAAGGTCTTGAAGCGGTACGTGCTGAACTTGCAGCACATGGAACTGTTTTTGCTTATCCAGGTGATCTCGTTGACTGGCCTCACGTAGAGACCTCCGTTAATGCTGCGGTTGCTGCCCTCGGCGGAGTAGACGCACTGATCAATGTTGCGGGCTGGGATGAACCGGGAAAGTTTTGGGAACAGTCTCTTGAAATGTGGCACCAACTAATTGATGTCAATTTATGGTCAAACCTGCACATGACGCGGGCCACCGTTCCATTTCTTATGGAACAGCAACATGGAACGATTGTTAATGTGTCTTCAGATGCCGGTCGCGTTGGAAGTAAAGGCGAAACTGTTTACGCAGCCGCGAAAGGCGGCATCTTAGCTTTAACAAAATCCTTAGCCCGAGAGATGGCGCCATATAAAGTGACAGTCAATGCGGTTTGTCCCGGCCCAATCCGTACCGCATTGCTTGAACAAGAAATGGCAGACAATCCAACTCTTATTGAGAAACTCATTAAAGCAGTGCCACTTCGACGAGTAGGTGAACCTGAAGATGTTGCTCCGCTTCTAGCCTTTCTGGCGAGCGATGAAGCGTCCTACATAACTGGGCAAGTCATCAGCGTCAGCGGCGGGCTTACGATGGTCGGGTGAGTTAGATGGCTGCGAAATATCATTACGACAAAACAGTTGAGACACTCAGCCATAACGAACTTAAAGCGTTGCAGTGGGCCAAGTTGGAACCTCTGTTACATCACGTGTACAAGACAAACGATTTCTACCGTCGCCATTGGGACGCTGCCGGTGTCGATTTGTCCAAGGTCACCTCATTTGAAGCATTTAGTTCATTGATTCCTACTGTCGAAAAGGCTGACTTCCTAGCGGACCAAACTGCGCACCCACCGCAGGGCACGAGACTTTCGAATGAGATTGGCCCTGCAGATCGCTTGGAGTACTACACAACGAGTGGAACAAGCGGCCAAGGGTCTGAAATTCACATTCAAACAATTCGAGAAACTGCCGAGATGGTGAAAATGTACAGCTACGGATTCACTTGGGCTGGTCTGAAGCCTGGTGATCTAGCAGTAATGACGTTACCGCTCACGATGATGGCTGGTGGGCGCGTTGAATATGACGGTGGACTTGGATTTGGATTAACGACTTTGCCCATCGGTAATTATGAAGCAAAGCAAAAACTTTCCCTTATTGAACGCTTCAAGCCAAAGGTGCTGTATGGCTCAACTACGTACTTCATGCATCTTGCCGCAGTGGCAGAAACAGATGTCAAAGAATCATCAATCGAAGTAATGCTCACAGGTTTAGAAGGCGGAAGCATTCCATACATAGAGCGACTTGAAGAAGTTTGGGGTGCTAAAGCATTTGATCGATTTGGCTCGGCTCAAATGCGATCAGATCACATGTTTACTTGTGAGCGCGGATTCGGAACAGTTGAAGAACCCGGAGTGCTACACAACATTGATCCTTACGCAATTCTTGAGGTACTTAATCTTGAATCTGGACAACAAGTATCTAACGGTGAATATGGCGAGATAATAATCACCAGCCTGTATCACCAGGATGTTCCACTCATCAGATGCCAAATGCGAGACGGTGGGATCTTCCGATCTGGTAGCTCGTGTAGTTGTGGGCGAGAGATGGACGGCCTCCAGGTATGTTCAATTGGTCGAACGGATGATGTGAAGAAGATTAAGGGTGTCAATGTTTATCCGCAGGCTCTAGACAAAACAGTCTTTGCGATAACAGAAGTAGATGAGTATGTGGTCCGCTTGACAAGTTCAAGTAGTCAAGCTGACATTGCCACAGTTACTGCAATGTTGAAATCCGAAATAGATGATTCACAGGGCGATCGAGTTCGCGACCAGCTGGTGAAAGACTTGCACCAGAATTTGGGAATTCATTTCGAAGTGATTATCGGCCCTGTCGAAAGAAGTGACTACAAGACCAAACGCTGGATTGATGAGCGAGATCGATGACCCCAGATAAACTCACGTCTGAGCAAAGGATGATGCTTGCCGCGGTCGATCGATTTACAGTCGAGAGGCTAGAGCCGCGGGCCGCAGATATAGATGAATCAGGTCTGTTTTCCTCAGAACTTTATGCTGAAGTTGCCGAACTTGGACTTCTAGCAACGATGATTCCGGAAGTCTACGGCGGAATCGATGTCGGTGTCCGCACAGTCATGTTGGCAGTCGAGAGAATGGCGCGTGTTTCGCCAGGTTTTGCAATATCTGTGGCGAACCTCGGAGACGGTGTGTCATCAGTTATTCATGGCGCAACGGAAGACATTAAGAAAGCGGTGCTTCCTGAGGCTGCAAGCGGACAGGCAATCGTGGCATTTGCTCTGACGGAACCGGGCTCTGGCTCTGATAATGCGAGCTTGACAATGAAGGCAATTCGAGATGGTGACGATTACCTGCTTACTGGTCAAAAGATTTACATCACGAATGGCTCAGTTAGTGACTTCTTCACGGTTTACGCCCGAACTTCCGAAGATCCACGCAATGGCGTGAGTGCATTCTTGGTACCCCGAAGTGCACCCGGATTGAGTCTTGGGCGCGATGAGAATCTAATTGGCCTTCGGGGAACGCCAGCTAGTGTCGTCAATTTCGATTCAGTCCGTGTATCTAGTGATTGGCGACTCGGTGAAGAGGGCGATGGATTTCGACTTGCCATGGTTTCGCTAGATGAGGCGCGCCTGAACATTTCAGCTATAGCACTGGGCATATGCCGAAGAGCGCTCGATGAATCCATCGAATTCGCGCGAAACCGAGTCAGCTTTGGCCAACCAATTATTCGGCACCAAGGTATCGGATTCTTACTTGCAGATCTTGCAAGCGAGATGGCGGCTGCTTGGTCCATTTTTGATCGTGCTCTTGATGCCTATGAAAACAATGAGGGTCGCGCTGCGAGCACCCTAGTTTCGATGGCAAAGCTAGCGACTACTGCCGCAGCTATGCGCATTACAACGGAAGCGATTCAAATTCACGGTGGCGCTGGACTGACGCGCGACTATATTGTTGAAAAACTATTTCGAGATGCAAAGGCGTGTCAGATTCTCGATGGAACGACCCAAATCCAGGAACTCATTATTTCGAGACAACTCGAAAAAGTTGGCTTCCCTTATGAAGTACTCGGTTGGTGAGGAGAATTATGTCTGAATATATGGCAGTTGACTTTATGTGTGGTCATTTCACAGAGGAAAATATCAGGCGTAACTTTTTTGAAAGTTCTGAAAGTGAAATCTTTGAATCTGCGGGGCGACTAGCTGGACTTAAAGGTTTTACTGCTCCTGAGTTCATGACTCATCTGAATTCCTTGGGCATTGGGAAGATTATTATTCCAACACTGTTGACCTGGGACTACTGGAACCAGCATGCGATCGAAGAGACATTCGTTGAGGAAGTTGCAGAGGCGCATGCACAATTTCCAGAGCACATTTTCGGATGGTACGGAGTTAATCCACGCAAACGTATGCAAGGTGTGCGAGAGATGGAGGATGCAATTCGCAACAAGGGATTCAAAGGTCTCCACATTCACCCACATGGTTTTGGAGTTCCGCCAAACCACGCTTGGTATTTTCCGTATTACGCAAAATGTCAGGAGCTTGGCGCCACAGTCACAATTTCGATGGGACACACTCTAGATTACATGCCTGGCGAAGTGGGACGACCTATGTTTATTGATGACATTGCTTTGTACTTCCCAGACCTAACAATTGTGTGCGGACATACTGGCTGGCCATGGGTTGAAGAAGCCATCGCCGTTGCATCGAAGCATCCGAATGTATATCTTGGCACTTCCGGATATGCACCAAAATATTGGCGACCAGAGATGTTGCAGTTCATGGATTCTCGACGTGGACGAAACAAGACCGTGTGGGGAACTGATTACCCACTGGTTCGTCACGAAGAGAGTATGCGTCAAATCAAAGAACTGGGCCTGAAGCCAGAAACATTACAAGCAGTTTTGCACGACAATGCTGTCAGGGCTTTCGGAGTCTAGTTGTGATACAAGTAACTCAGCATGAGCAAGTTCGCGTACTAACTATTTGCCGACCTGAACGACGTAATGCCTTGGATAACGAAACAATCGAACAGTTACGCGCACAAGTTCGTGAGGCCAATGCAGATGAAGCACTCCGAGCCGTAATTATCACTAGCCAAGGCGAGCTCGCTTTTTGCTCGGGTTCGGACATGAAGGCTGCTCTAGCAATGACAGTCGAACAACGAATTGAGCATGCGCGTAGCGGACAAGATCTTATGGATGAGATCGCTAGTCTGAATGTCCTCTCTATTGCAGCAGTAGAGGGGTTTGCACTTGGTGGTGGCCTAGAACTTGCACTGTCTTGTGACCTCATCGTTTCGGGCAGCGGTGCAGTGTTTGGACTTCCGGAAATTCAACGTTCAGCGATTCCGTCGTGGGGTGGGACTTACCGGCTTTCTAAAGCGGTGGGCCTTGCAATCGCTAGAAACATGCTGCTTGGCGGTAAACGATATACGGCCGATGAAGCATGTACTTTAGGGCTTGTTCTTGAGGTCGTGCCTGTCGGCATGGCAGGTAATCGAGCAGTTGAGATTGCACGAGATATGACGATTGACTGCCCGAAGGAAGTTGTCGCACTTGCCAAAGAGCTTCTTACAAGTGGCGCATACCGATCTGCGACAGAGAGCAAGGAAGCAGAGTTTGCGGCTGAAGCACAAGTATCTGCAGGTGATACGTATGCCACTTTCCCCGAGAAAACTAAATAATGGCAAACGATTTAGTCCAGGTACAACAGCTGACTGAGGGCGCTCTCCTTGTGACACTTAACCGTCCAGAAAAGTTGAATGCTCTCACTGTAGACATGATTCAAGAGTTAACGGCAGTTGCCCAGAGTGCAAAAAACAACGAAGAAATTCGCACAGTAATTGTTACAGGGTCTGGCAGGGCTTTTAGTGCAGGTGGAGATATCACTGGTTTGTTTGGAAAAGTCGACAATGACCTTGCTAGTTACTTGATGTCTTATGCGAAGTTAGATGATGCGATCGCGGATTCAGGAACGATTTGGATAGCTGCAATAAACAGTCTGGCATACGGGGGCGGACTTGAAATAGCGGCAATGTGCGATATCAGAGTTTGTGATTCTCGAGCGACCTTTTGCATTGCAGACATTGAGGTTGGCGCGCTGCCAACAGGTGGGTTGACATGGAAACTTCCTAGATTGATTGGGGAGAGCATGGCACGTTGGATGATGCTGACAAATTCAGTTGTTGGTTCCCAGCGTGCAAGTGAAATTGGCCTAATCCATGAAGTTGTAAATGATGGTGAATGTGTCACACGCGCACGGGAAATTGCCATCCAAGTTGCTGGGTACTTTCCTGAAGCTGTTTCCATGACCCGCGAAGCTATTCGTATGTCGTGGTCTTCACTGCTGGTGGACTCCCGGGAGTTTGAAGTGGCTTCATCTGTGCATTTGCTGAAGCAAGATGCAGTCAGCAAAAAGCTTGAAGCCAGGTTTAGCGCTAAATATAAGGTAAAGCGAAGTGAGTAGCACGGCGACTTCGGCACCAACAAATTTGCCGACTATTGAACGAATCCGAAGCGCAGCAGTTGATCTGATGTTCGAGCGAGGTTTTCATGGCACTTCGATGAGAGAGGTTGCTGCTCGCGTCGGAATTCAAATGTCATCCCTGTATCACCACTACCCAAGCAAGCAATCGTTACTTGTTGACATTATGGAAAGCACGATGAATGACCTTATTGGTTTAGCCAAGCGGGTTATGGATGCGGAAACCGATCCCAAATCTCAACTTGGCGAAGCTATTCGCATGCATGTCAGTTATCACGCGCAACGCCGTAAGGAGAATTTCATAACAGACTCTGAAATTCGTTCGTTGGATGAAGATGCTCGAGCAAAAATCGTTTCCTTAAGGGACAGCTATAGCGCAATGTTCCGAAAATCTTTAGTTGCTGGTCAAAAGGCAGGCACCTTCAGGTCAGCAGATCCTTCGGTGGTCCTGGCGGCACTTTTCGGCACTATAAGTTCGTTGCCCACGTGGTACAAACCAGGTGGACGTCTTTCATTGGATGCAATCGCAGACGAAATTGTCAACATGTTCTTCATCGGGATTGACGTCTAACTGTAAATCCGTCGCGAAAGCTACAGTGGTTCGAACCCACTATCTGCCACCAGAAAGCGCTGGATCCGACGGGATCTAGCGCTTTCTTTATTGGATTTGCCAGATTGAATTCACGCATAGATACCCGCAAGTTGGGTCACTTGGATGGCTCAATTTCCCTGTAACGGTAGGTATTCGATACGCTAACGGGGCGCAGAAATGCGTGGCTGAAAGAAAAGACTGGCCCCCTTGGCACAGTGGTAGCGCACTTCCTTGGTAAGGAAGAGGTCGTCAGTTCGATTCTGACAGGGGGCTCGAAGGCCGTGGTTACTCGCGGTTTTTAAGCCGGGGTAGCTCAGCTTGGTAGAGCAAGCGGCTCATAATCGCTGTGTCGCCGGTTCAAGTCCGGCCCTCGGTACTAAAAGGCAAGACCAATTACACACCACGTGTAGCTGTTCAAACGAAAGGCAAGACCATGGCACGTAACGATGTTCGTCCAAAGATCACTTTGGCATGCGAAGACTGCAAAGATCGCAACTACATCTCACGGAAGAATCGTCGTAACGATCCAGACCGCCTAGAGATCAAGAAGCATTGCCCAAAGTGCAACAAGCACACCTTACACAAGGAAACTCGTTAATTAGTTAACGTCAGTTAATTGTTTAGGGGAATCCCATGGGAATGAACCACGACATGATCGGTCATGTCTATCCGCCTTCACAGCCATATTTGGTGACGGCAGAAAAGATCTCTGCTTTTGTTAAGTCATTGGGTGACACCAATCCGGCATACGCCGACGGAACTGTTGCGCCACCAACATTTCCAATCGTGGTAACCATGAATGCTATGGACGCCGCATTTCACGATCCAGCTTTGCAACTTGATTACGCCCGCCTAGTACATAGTGATCAAAGATTTGAATATGTTCGACCAATTCGCGTTGGTGATGAACTCACAGTTAGTGCATCAGTCGAAGAAATCAAACCACTGGGCACAAATGAGATAGCAACTTTCAAGACCGAAGTGCTCTCAGGTGGCGAACTTGTTGTTACTGGCTGGTCAAAAATTGTTGTGCGAGGGCCAGAAGCATGACAATCAAATTTTCAGATGTAGTAGTCGGTCAAGAACTTCCAGCGTTAGATTTAACTTTCACGCGAGCTGACTTAGTTGCTTATGCCCACGCATCAGGGGACTTGAATCCAATTCATCAAGATGAAGAGTTTGCTAAATCCGTTGGGCTACCAGATGTTATTGCCCACGGCATGCTCACCATGGGACGCGCAATTCAGGTTGTGACGAATTGGGTTGGCGATCCAACAGCGGTAATTGACTATTCAGTGCGAATGACTCGCCCCGTTGTTGTGCCTGACACTGCTGTCGGATCTGTTGTTCGCTTTACTGGAAAAGTCGCACAAATTAATGACGATGGCACCATTCAGGTTGAACTTGGCGCCATCTTTGGCGATGTAAAGGTCCTAGGTTTAGCAAAAGCGACTGTGCGACTAGCACAATAGATTCATGATGCGCAGCCTGGCTGAACTGACCACCTTGCACGTTGGTGGCACTCCGCAATCTCTAACAATTGCTACGGATGAATCCCAAATTATTGCTGCTGTGCAAAGCGCTAGCCCAAATGTTTTAATTCTCGGCGGTGGAAGCAACCTTATTGTTTCCGATGATTTTGTCGGTGAGGTTATAAAGATTGAATCAGCTGGATTTGAAAATGATGAATCCGCTTGCGCCGGTGCTTGGGTAACGGTTGCTGCGGGCCATAACTGGGATGATTTTGTTTCGCATGCTGTTGCTAATGGCTGGGCAGGTATCGAAGCCCTCTCAGGTATTCCGGGAACTGTGGGAGCCACCCCAATTCAAAATGTCGGCGCCTACGGACAACAAGTCAGTGAAACGATTGCGCAAGTACGAGCCTGGAATCGTAAAACAAAAACTGTGGACACCTTGTTTGCCGCAGACTGTGAGTTCGGCTACCGAACTTCAATATTTAAGCAGCACCCAGATACCTGGGTAATTTTGAGCGTAACCTTCCAACTTCCACTTGGTGACATGTCTGCGCCGATTAGCTATTACGAATTAGCAAGCAAATTGAAAGTCGAACTTGATTCCCGCGTCAAAGCGCATGATGTTCGTAATGCGGTATTGGAATTGCGCGCGGCCAAGGGCATGGTGCTTGATGCAACAGATCATGACACCTGGAGCGTCGGGTCATTCTTTATGAATCCCAGAGTTTTGGTTGCTCCTGAGAATGCACCGAACTGGCCTGAACCAGATGGCACAGTAAAAGTAAGCGCTGCGTGGTTGATTGAACAGGCTGGCTTTAATAAAGGATTTACCTTAAACGGTCGGGCCGCACTATCAAGTAAACACACTTTGGCAATTACGAATCAAGGAAATGCAACTAGTGCAGACATCTCAGAACTTGCTGATTACATTGTGCAAGGCGTGAAAGCTAAGTTCGAAATTGAACTAAAGCCCGAAGCTACTTTCATTCACTAAACGAATCGACTGAAGAACTTTCGATTATTTGCAACTAAGCGATACAAGCCAGCAGCAACCCAAGATGTAGGTGGAATAAAAGTTAACCACCCAACTGCGCCCCATAGTCCGCCGCGCATCCTTAAAACTTTCCCTACCGCTTTTGCCCCACGGTATTTGTTCACTTCAGCCCCAGCGAATTCAATTAACCAAACTGATTGTGCTAACTGTTCTGCTGTGAGTCCATAACTTTCGGCAAGTTCAGTGCTCGGCACATTTGCCCAACCCTTTGAAACTATGTTGGCAAGCTTCGCAGCAGTGCGCTGACAAAAAGCGCAATTGCCATCGGTGATTAAAATGGCAGACATCAAAATGGGGGCTCGAATCCCCGTAACATATCTACAAAGGCCTTAACCCAAGACTTAATACTTGTGAAAAGGCCTTTTGTAGTTTTCATCGCTAACCCATAAATGGGTATTGGTAATTCTGCGCCGGCACCATAGTTTCCTTGATGCTGCGATCACTGGTCCAACGTTGCAAGTTAAGCGCTGCACCGGCTTTGTCATTAGTACCCGAAGCTCGCGCGCCACCGAATGGTTGCTGTCCAACAACTGCGCCAGTTGGCTTGTCGTTTATGTAGAAGTTGCCAGCAGCAAAACGCAGTGCATGTGACATTTCGTTAACAGCATCGCGATCTTGAGCAATGATGGCTCCGGTAAGTGCGTACTTAGCGATACCTTCCATTTGGGCCAGGGTTTCGCGCCACTTGTTATCTTCATAGACATGAATGGCCAAGACTGGGCCAAAGTATTCATCCGTAAAGAATTCAACTGTTGGGTCACTGCCAACAAGAACTGTTGGGCGGATGAACCAGCCTTCGCTCTTGTCATAAGTTCCGCCAGCAACAACATCAATGGACTTCTCGGCATGTGCCCGATCGATAGCGCCGGAAACTCGGTTAAATGCTTTTTCGTCAATTACTGCGGTCATAAAGTTACTGAAATCAGAAGCGTGACCCTGTTTAATGCCTTCAACTTCGGCTTGGAAGTCGTCCTTTATGGCATTCCAAATACTGCGTGGCACATATGCCCGCGATGCCGCCGAACACTTTTGTCCTTGGAATTCAAACGAGCCTCGGATCATCGCAGTAATAAGTGTGCGATGTTCGGCAGAGGGGTGAGCGAAAATAAAATCTTTGCCGCCAGTTTCGCCGACTAGGCGTGGGTAAGACTTGTAGTTTGCAATGTTATTTCCAACGGTTTTCCATAAGTGTTGGAATACCGGTGTTGAACCAGTGAAGTGGATGCCGGCTAAGTCTGGATCTGCCAGCGCAACATCTGAAACCGCCAGGCCATCGCCGGTAACCATATTGATTACACCGGGTGGCAAACCAGCAGCCATTAATAAGTCCATAGTCATCGATGCGGCAACTTGTTGTGTTGGAGATGGTTTCCACACGACGGTATTACCCATGAGTGCTGGCGCAGTTGGCAAGTTACCTGCAATAGCCGTGAAGTTAAACGGCGTAATTGCGTAAACAAAACCTTCGAGTGGTCGATGGTCAGTTCGATTCCAAACCCCAGGAGATGACACTGGTTGTTCTTGCAAAATCTGGCGCGCAAAGTGCACATTAAAGCGCCAGAAGTCAATCAATTCACAAGTTGAATCAATCTCGGCTTGATAGGCAGTCTTTGACTGACCCCATACGGTTGCAGCCAAAATTTTGTTTCGCCATGGACCTGATAACAAATCTGCGGCGCGCAAGATAACTGCAGCGCGCTCATCAAATGGCAAATCTCGCCACATTGGACCGGCTGCTTTAGCTGCGGCAATCGCGCTTGTTGCATCAGTATGCGTGGAATTAGCTGCCACACCGAGTACTCGGGAATGTTCATGCGGACTGCGTACTTCGATCTTTTCGCCCGTGGCCATAACTTTCTTGCCGCCAATGACATTTGGCAGTTCGTGAGTTGTGGCAACTAAGTCTTTGAGTCCTTGCTCTAACCCGGCACGCTCTGGGGTGCCAGGAGCGAAAGTACCAATCGGCTCGTTGTAAGGGACGGGAACATTTGTGATTGCATCCATAGGTACATCCTGACACTTACCTATCTATAAGCAAGAATGGACCTATGCGCGCATGGATCCCAGCTCAGCCGGAGCACTTAACAAGTTTGCAGAGTTCTGCGCAGTTTGCCTGTGAAGTTGGTTTCGTGGTTACTCCCGAATGGTCCGAGTCCTGGGACGAAACTGATCCAGAAGTCCTCGAGGCGCAGATGTTGGATGATGCTGGGCAGCACAGCCGGCTAGTAATTGTGGGCGAATGCCAAGGATCGGTCACTAATGCTCAAACGGGTCAGATTCAGATTATGGGCCTGATCATAAAAGCCAATGTTTACGCAATTTTCGCTGCTAATGCGGCTGATTCCCAAGACTTCCTCTGGTTTGGGCCATCTGAGCTCCCAGAGGCCTTGGCTTGGCACTCAAGTTGACCGAGTGCCAATTCCTGCTTACATTTGGATTAGCACTCTAAAGCCTCGGGTGCTAATTCAAATCGAGCAATAACAGGAGACACGACGTGTCGGTCAACATTAAGCCACTTGAGGATCGCATCCTCGTTCAGTCACTAGAAGCCGAGCAGACCACCGCTTCAGGTTTGGTAATCCCAGATACAGCTAAAGAAAAGCCACAAGAGGGCAAGGTTGTCGCAGTAGGACCAGGTCGTTTCGATGAAGATGGCGAAAAGCGTATTCCGCTTGACGTTAAAGTCGGCGACGTTGTTATCTACTCCAAGTACGGCGGCACCGAAGTTAAGTACAACGGCGTTGAGTACCTATTACTTGGTGCTCGCGACATTCTCGCAATCGTCGAAAAATAAAAACCTTTAGCTAGCGCCCCGATCAGTTTCGCTCGGGGCGTTAGCAACTTAATGACCTATTAGTTTTGGAGAAATACAAATGGCAAAGACCGTTGAATTCGACGAAGATGCTCGTCGCGCATTAGAACGTGGCGTTAACGCCCTGGCTGATGCAGTAAAAGTAACCCTTGGACCAAAGGGTCGCAACGTAGTCATTAGCAAGGCATGGGGCGCACCAACAATTACTAACGATGGTGTGACTATTGCTCGCGAAATTGAACTTGAAGATTCCTACGAAAACCTTGGCGCTCAGCTAGCAAAAGAAGTTGCCACCAAGACCAACGATGTTGCCGGTGACGGAACAACAACTGCAACCGTGCTTGCCCAAGCATTCGTGCGCGAAGGCCTAAAGGTTGTTGCCGCTGGCGGCGCACCAGTAGAACTTAAGCGCGGAATCGAAGCAGCCGTAGCAGCAATGAAAGCTGAATTACTGAAGCAAGCTCGTCCGGTAGATGGCAAAGAAGGCATCTCGCAGGTTGGCGCAATTAGTTCCCGCGACCAAGTTATTGGCGATTTGATTGCCGAAGCTTTTGACAAGGTTGGCAAAGACGGCGTTATCTCGGTTGAAGAATCCAGTACTACTGCAATGGAGTTGGAATTCACCGAAGGCATGCAGTTCGACAAGGGTTACATCTCGCCTTACTTCGTAACTGATGCTGATCGCATGGAAGCTGTATTAGATAACCCGGCCATCATGTTGGTCCAAGGCAAAATTTCCAGCGTCTCAGAACTACTTCCAATTCTGGAAAAAGTTTCAGCAGCCAGCAAGCCATTGGTAATCATCGCCGAAGACGTAGACGGCGAGGCACTTTCCACACTTGTTGTGAACCGTATCCGTGGCACTTTCCCAAGCGTTGCGATCAAAGCTCCTGCATTTGGCGATCGTCGCAAGTCAATCCTTGAAGACATTGCAATCCTTACAGGTGCAACTGTTATCTCTGCTGACATCGGTCTGAAAATTGACCAGGTTGGTCTTGAGGTTCTAGGTAGCGCCCGTCGCGTTGTTGCAACCAAGGACAACACCACAATTGTGGATGGCGGCGGCGATGCAGCTGCAGTAAATGATCGCGTTGGCCAAATCAAGCGCGAGATCGAAAATTCTGATTCCGACTGGGATAAAGAAAAGCTTTCTGAGCGTTTGGCAAAGCTTTCTGGCGGCGTTTGCGTAATCAAGGTTGGCGCACACACCGAAGTTGAACTTAAGGAAAAGAAGCACCGCATCGAGGATGCAGTTTCTGCAACTCGCGCTGCAATCGAAGAAGGCATCGTCTCTGGCGGTGGCTCAGCTTTGATTCACGCTTCAGCCGTTCTCAATGGCGACTTAGGACTAACTGGTGACCAAGCAATTGGTGTCCAGATCGTTCGTCGCGGCGTAGTAGAACCACTTCGTTGGATTGCTGAGAATGCTGGCCTCGAAGGCTATGTAGTCGTTGACCGTGTTCGCGAACTTGGTCAAGGCCAAGGCATCAATGCCGCAACTGGTGAATACGGCGATCTGGTAGCTCAAGGCGTCATCGATCCAGTTAAGGTAACTCGTTCCGCACTTGAGAACGCAGCTTCAATCGCTGGCATGTTGCTAACTACCGAAGCTCTTGTTGTTGAGAAGAAAGAAAAGGCTCCTGAAGATGCAGGTGGCCATGGCCATTCGCATGCTGGTCACTCTCACTAAAGTGAGTGTGACTCAAATGGGCGCTGTCATTTGTTTCCCAACCGCAAGGCTTGGCAAACTTACTCACTAAAGTGCAAATTTGTAAATAAGTTAAGTACTAGATAACTAAAGGCCTCGGATAATTTCGGGGCCTTTAGTTATTACCAAGTTTTGGTTACTTTGGAAAGACCCCTTGGCCTATCAGGATCATTACCTCGGATAATTGCAAGTTCTACTATGGCCACCTGTAAGGCGATTATGTCAACGAGCGGTGAAAGTTCTTCTTCGCAATCATAAGTATTAATGAATTCAAATTTTGAAATGCCTTTGGCTTCTCGACCCCCAAAAATAATCAAGTTTGATGTGGTTTCATTCAGCCGATCAAGAGCGGGACGAAGCGCTTGAAAACCTTTCCCGTCTGGTGCGATAACAATTACTGGATCATGCGGACCTATCATGGCTAACGGCCCATGGACTAAATCAGCAGAACTGAACCCATGCGAATGTATGTAGGAAGTTTCCATAATTTTCAATGCGGCTTCGAGCGCCACTGGATAGGAATAACCTCTGCCAGTTACAACCAAGTTATTTGCATCGGCTAACTTGCGCGCAATTTCAAGTAGTTCAGCCTTTCGATCCAAGGTAGAGAAAGCTGCATTTTCAAGTCCAGCAACATCGCTTTCTGTGCCCCCAATTGCACATACAAGTAACCACAGGGTGAGCATCTGAGCCGTAAATGATTTAGTTGCCGCAACTGCAATTTCGGGTCCGGCTTGGACATCAATATGTACGTCAGCTGCTAAAGCTAACTCTGAACCGGAATTGTTTGTTATCGCAAGTACCAAGGCACCGCATTGCTTGGACACAATTGCAGTTTCAATTAGATCAGGTGAACCACCACTTTGTGAGATTACAACTACTAGTACGTCCTTGAAATTCGGATGGGCCCCGAAAGCAGTAAGTGAAGATGCCGAGATCTGGCCTGCCGGCAAATTTAATTTGATTTCAGTCAGATACTTTCCGTACAGAGCAGCATTGTCACTTGTCCCCCTACCCGCGAACATTATGAACTTAGGGTCAAACCTGCGTATTTGCTGGGCGGCAAGTTGAATCTCATTTTGATTTGCCAGAATCCTGGCGAACATTGCTGGCTGCTCTGATATTTCGGCAGACATATTTCGGCCATAATTTGTCATATTGCCACTCGATTCATGTTGAGATTAAAGGCTTTTATTAGGTCTGGAGTAATTGGTATACAGAATCTGATACCTTTCCTTTCGTGCCCGAATCTAGTTCTAAGTTGCGTTACGAGATCGTGAAAGACTTGATCTTGAGCATCATTGCGGATCAAAACTTGCAGCCAGGCGATCGTCTGCCAACTTCTACAGAACTTGCCGACCAATCTGGATTTAGTTTGATCTCGGTTCGCAGAGCTATGGATGAACTCGAGCGCGCTGGCAGAATTCAAAGGCAACAAGGCGTAGGAACCTTTGTGGCCCAGAATCGCATCTTGTCCGCCCCAGCTCGCACCGGTGATTTGCTTGAGACCCTTTCTGGCACGCAACAGGCTGGCAGACTCACAACTGAACTTGTGTCGATCAAAGCTGCAGTTCCCAGCGCAACCATTGCCGCCAACTTGAAACTCGCAGATGGACTTCCAGTTTGGCAAATAAACCGAAGACGATTGCTCGATGGGAAACCCGTAATTGCAGAATCTGCGGTTATTCCTATGCAGCTTGCTCCGACACTGGATGAAGAATGGTTGCGCGATGGCAAGTCGCTGTACGGATTTTTGTCGACCAAATATGGATTGATCGATCAACACGAAGAGCAATTCCTCGAAGTTACCGTTCCAACAATTCAAGAAAGAACACAACTTTCTCTGCCAACGCGCGAGAACATTGTCCGAGTACGTGGAGTGAGCTTTAGTGCCGATGGCATCCCATTTGACTGTTTCCAGCAGATTTACCCGGCTCGGCAGTTTGTATTTTTTGTCTCGGGTTCTCAACAAAAACACCTACTCCCTTCAACGAATACAGGCGACTGGAGCGTGTCCCCACTTACCTCGGGAAAATAGCTCTTCGATTACTTGTTAATTCATTATGCAGAGTATAAGGTTGCTTTGTGACCAAAACAGACTTTGAACAAGAATATGCAACTTTAGCCAAGCGCTCGGGCGAGTTATTCGAGCGAGCTAGTGAAATAATTCCCGGTGGCGCAGGAAGTAGTGCCCGGACGCGCAAGTTTGGCTGGAAGCCTTATCCACTATTTATTAAGGATGGACTGGGCTCCAAAATTAATGATGTCGATGGAAATCAGTACATCGACTACCTACTAGGACTTGGCCCGATGATCCTGGGACATCGCAACCCAGTGGTAACCGAAGCCGTTGTAAGTGCCATTCGTGAATATGGAACTTGCTTCGGTTTACCGTACGAGCTTGAAATTGAAGCAGCTCAAAAAGTTGTGGATGCTGTGCCAAGCATTGAAATGGTTAGATTTACAAACTCAGGGTCTGAAGCTGTTGGATCAGCAGTTCGCATTGCGCGAGCAGTAACCGGCCGCAGACTCATTATTCGTTTTGAAGGGCATTACCACGGTTGGCAAGACACGGTTTATTGGAGTAATCATGTGGATCCAAAGGATGCTGGCAATCAGAATCGCCCACGTCCCGTTCCATCTGGTCCGGGCGTACCACGAGAATTAGAAGATACGCTAATCGTTCTTAGTTGGAACGATCCGGAAAGTTTCATGCAGGTTATGCAGGAGCGCGGCGATGAAATTGCTGCAGTAATAACGGAAGCTGCAGTTTTTAATACGGGATGTATTTTGCCAGAGCCTGGATACTTAGAGTTACTTCGATCCGAAACTAAGAAATACGGTACCCTATTAATTTTTGATGAAGTGATTACTGGCTTCCGATTTGCACGAGGTGGAGCACAAGAGTGGTTTAACGTGATGCCCGATATCACGACCATGGCCAAGGGACTCGGTGGCGGATTCCCTGTTGCTGCTATTGGTGGCACCAAAGAAGTGATGAGCATAATTGCTGAAGGGCGTTACTCGCACTCAGGAACCTACAACGCGAATGTTGTTCAATGTGCCGCGGTCAGTGCGACTATGGACTTGCTAGCAGAGCCAGGACTTTATGAGCGCCAACGGGCGCTTGGATATCGATTGGCTGAAGGCATTACCACGATGGCAAACGACGCTGGATTCCCTTCTAGGATCGATGGCATTGGAACGGTATTCCAACTTTGGTTCTCGGAGCACCCAATCAAGAACTGGCGTGACGCCGAGAAATACTCCAACGAAGAGTTGTTTACGCAGTGGTATCAAGAAATGTTGAAACGTGGCGTGCTATTCCACCCAAGTCACTTAGAGAACTTATTTGTATCGTTAGTGCATACTGATGAAGATATTGATAAAACCTTGGAGGCAGCTCAGGATGCACTCACAACAATGGCGCGCAGACGCTAATCACACGGTATTAATTGGCTTAGATCTTGGTACCTCCGGGTTAAAAGGGGTAGCCGTTGATCTGAATGGCTATGTCATAGCTCGTGGCCAGGCTACTTATCCGACGTCCAGACCAGAACTAGGTGCTTCTGAACAAGATCCAAAACATTGGCTAGATGCCAGTGAGCTAGTAATCCGGCAACTTGCAGAACAGATTCCAACCGAATTATGGGCAGGAATTGGTTTGTCCGGGATGATCCCAACTTTGGTATGTCTAGACAACGAGTCCAATCCCGTTGGGTCTGCAATTACTTGGGAAGATGGCCGAGCAGAAGATTTCGGTAAGAGCTTTAGAAATAAATTTGGAGAAGCTGCACTTTATAAAGCAACAGGACAGTTAGTCGATGGAAGATATTTAATTCCCATGTGGCTGAGACTGTGCAATGCAGAGCCCCAGCGCAAAGCTAGTACGGTCACCATTGCAGGCGCTAAAGATTATCTCTTTGGTGTTCTAACTGGTGTAGTTGAAACCGATCCAAGCACTGCTACTGGTTACGGATGCTTTAACCTAAAAACTGGGTGCTGGGATGAATCTATTTTGCAAGCCGCTGGTATCTCGGTTAAAGTCCCGAACATTGCGATGAGCACAACGTGGCGACCGGTTTCTGAAATTGCAGCTTCTACTTTTGATTTGCCACAAGGACTACCAATTTGCATCGGCGCTGCAGACTCTGTGCTTGGCGCCGTTGGAATGGGTATTACCGCCCAAGGACAAATTGCATATGTTGCAGGAACTAGCACCGTAATTTTAGGTATTTCTGAATCCATTCCAGATGACCCTAAGAATCGATTCATTGTGACTCCGATGGCCGAGCCGGGTACTTGGGGACTAGAGATGGATCTTTTGTCCACGGGCGGAGCAATTCGATGGCTTTCAGAACTTTTTGGCGAGGCTAGTGAAACAGCTGCATTAGAGCTGGCAAGAAATAGTAAATCTAGTGAACCTCCAACATTTTTGCCATATGTCTCACCGGGAGAACAAGGAGCATTATGGGATCCAAATTCAACTGGATCCATACACGGACTCAACTTGTCACACTCTAAGGGTGACATCATGAAGGCTTTAGTTGATGGAATCTTGTTAGAAAGCTGGCGTTGCATTTCTGTACTTCAGGAATTTGGATTTCAAGGTGAAGATATTTCAGTTGCGGGAGGCAGTGCACTAAATCCATGGTTTCGACAGCAGCTTGCAGATGTATTACAAAGAAATGTAATTGCACCAATTGATGGTGATAGCGATTATTCAGCGATTGGTGGGGCTTTGATTTTGGCAAGGTCACAGGGAATTAATGTGGCAAGTCCAGAACGACAGACTATGAAAATTAGTCCAGACCCAGCGTTCGAAAAAGCATGGCAAGAAAAGTTTGCCAAATTTGAAGTAGTTAGGCTTTCACAACCCCGTGTTATGCATTAGATGTGCATACAGACTTCTTTAATCCGACACGAAAATACCCAATTCCCTTGACGAGCCAATTAAGGTCTGGTTCACTCATCTTATGGTGAGTATGACAACTGGAAATAATGAATCATTGGCGAAGTCAACTATCGATCGACGATCGTTCCTTCGAGGGGCAGCCGTTCTCGGCGCTGTAGTTACTATCCCAGGGCTTATGACTGCCTGCGCACCACCTACAACTTCGGGTGGCACGGGAACGAAGTTACTTAAAGTTGGCTGGAAATCTGACCTTGACACCTTTAATCCATTTACAACCGTTACTACCGAAGCAATCGAAATACTTTCGTTGATGTATGACAACTTGATGCATTATGGCGTGGATCTAAAACCTGAACCAGGTTTAGCTGCAGAGACAAAAGCCGAAGGCAACACCATTACCTACACGCTTCGCGAAGGCGTGACCTGGCATGACGGCTCAGCGTTTACGGCCGATGACGTAGTTTTCACTTTCGACTTGATTTCGAAAAATGAGTTAGGAATTAATGCTCAATATTTAACTGACATGACGGGTGTTACTAGCCCAGATCCGAAGACTGTTGTTGTTGAGTTTTCGCGCCCACAGGCATTTGACCCTGGCTTAGTTATTCCAATTGTTCCTAAGTCAATTTGGTCTGTAATGTCGGCTGATGAAATTAGTAAGTTTGCAAACGACGCTCCAGTTGGAACTGGACCATTCAAGTTTGGCTCTTGGAATAAGGGCCAGAATGCAACTATTGATCGCAATGATTCATGGTGGGGTACAAAGCCGGATGCGGCTGGGGTTTCTTGGACGCTTTACACCAACGATGATCTTCAAGCCCAAGCTTTAAAATCTGGAGAAATCGACATAATTCCACAAGTTCCACCAACAGTATTCACGGGCCTAGAAGGCGCTGACGGAATTAAGACTGTGAATCTTGATTCGTTTTCATTCCACCATATTGGAATTAACGTTTCAGCAGATCCAAATTCCAAGGGCAACCCGCTGTTGCTCGATAAATCGATTCGTCAGGCACTCAGTTGTGCACTAGATCGAAATCAAATTGTTCAAATTGCCTACGCTGGCTTGGCTAAGCCAGGATCAAGTCTTCTCCCACCTTCTTTTGGCGACTTCCACTATGAGCCAGCTGCTGGGGATGTCTTAGATAACAACCCAGACAAAGCCAATAAACTTCTGGATGACGCCGGCTATTCAACTAAGAATTCCGATGGAATCCGCCAAAGTTCAGACGGCAAACTACTGCAGTTCCGTTTGATTGCGATAAGCACTACAACTGTGGATGTCCGAACAGCTCAGTTATTTGCTGAGTCTGCTTCCAAAGTTGGAATCAAACTAGAAGTAGCAACTTTGGACTCAGACACATTGGGAAGCACTGTTTACAACACAGACGGACCCGATTGGGACATCTTCGTCTGGGGTTGGGACTCGGGAGTAAACGATCCTAACTATTTGCTCGGCGTGCCGTTGTCCAGTCAGATTGGTGGCAATAACGATGTGTTCTATGCAGATCCTGACTACGATGCGATGTATGAGAAGCAAGCAGGTGAATTGGATAAGGCAGCACGAGTTGAGACTGTGATTGCTATGCAAAAGAAATTCTACGAAGATTGCGCATACATAATTCCGGTTTACCTTGATAAATTACAGGCCTACCGAGAAGCTAGTTGGACTGGATTTCAAGAAACACCTGGTGGAATTATTTTCAACTTCACCCGTGATAACTTCTTGAATGCTAAGGCTGGTAGTTAGCAACTAGGTAATGGGTTATTTACCGCGTAAGTCACTGCAAGTACTTGGTTCGATATTTGCTGTTACAACCTTCAACTTTTTCCTATTTCATATAATTCCTGGTGATCCGCTTCGACTCATTGCACGCACTCAAAAATTGGATGCAGAGCAGGTGGCTGCACTTCGCATCGAATATGGACTTGACGGGTCACTGTTCTCTCAATATCTAACGTACATAGGAAATCTCTTACATGGTGACCTTGGGTACTCCTTCGCCTTGCACGAACAAGTATCAACGGCATTAATGAGAGCGCTCGGGCACACTGCATTACTTTTGGCAACCTCAACTGTGATAGTTGTTTTGTTTGGGATATTTCTTGGCGTATTTGCAGGTTCAAGGCAAGGAAGTAAAGCAGACTCGCGAACAATTATTGGCGCATTAGTTTTTTGGAGCATGCCTACCTTCTGGGTGGGCATGCTTTTAGTTTTTACTTTTGGAGTGTGGTGGGGTGTTCTACCCATTTCGGGAATCACTACTCCCAACGCTGTTTATGAAACTTATTTCTCGTATCTAATGGATATCGCACGCCACTTAGTTTTGCCGACTTTAACTTTAGCTTTGGTTGACATCGCTTTCTTTGTACTAATTACTAGGACGTCATTGGTAGAGGTGATGTCGGAAGACTTCATGTTAACGGCGCGCGGCAAAGGCTTGCCCCGACGAACTTTAGTCTGGCGGCATGGAGTTAGAAATGCATTGCTACCGGTGATGACTGCTTCCGCACTTTACATCAGTGGATTAGTGGGTGGCGCAATCCAAGTCGAAGTCGTTTATTCGTGGCCGGGAATGGGCTTGTTGATGTATAACTCAGTTCTCGCTAGGGATTATGCCGTTTTAGAAGCTGCTTTTCTAGTAAGTTCCGTAGTGGTTATCTTGGCCAACTTTGCAACCGATGTTCTTTACCGGCGCCTTGATCCTCGGGTGGTGGTTGCACAATGACGACTAACTCTAATGATTTCGAATTACGTGAAGCCCCAGAAACACAGCTTTCGATTCTTGGAAAAATTTGGCAGGATCGAATGGGTCGAATTGGGTTGCTAATGACTGTGTCAGTTTTTACAATTTCAATAATTGGACCAATGATTTGGCCGTTCGACCCTGCAGCGGTTGGAGCTGATGCATCTAGCATCTTGCAACCTCCCAATTCACAGAACTGGTTAGGTACCGACGAACTAGGGCGCGATGTATTTAGTCAATTTCTACAGGGCTCGAGAGTTTCACTATTGGTAGGAGTCACGGCAACAATCATCGCCACTGTCATTGGCGCCGGAATCGGAATTAGTTCGGGCTACTTTATGGGAAGACTAGATACAGTTTTGATGGCAATCACAGACTTCTTTTTAGTAGTTCCTTCGCTTCCACTCATGATCGCGATGGGTTCAATTTTTGGACAAAACTTGACGGTAATTATTTTGATTATTGGAGTGCTTAGTTGGCCAAGAAATGCTCGAATTATTAGGTCTCAGACCCTTTCATTGCGGGAGCGAAAATTTGTTCCGAGAGCAAAATCCCTCGGAGCAACCGATTTGCGAATAATAAGGAAACACATGATTCCGCATGTGTTGCCGCTCGTCGTTGCAAATACAATTCTGGTAGTTGCTGGCGCCATTTTGGCTGAGGCAACATTGGCATTTATCGGGTTGGGGGATCCAGATCGAATCTCTTGGGGGTCGATGCTTCACTTCGCGTTTGCTTCTGGCGCTATCGGTAGAGGAGCGTGGTGGTACTTTATGCCACCCGGCTTAGGGATTTTGGCTATCGTATTAGCTTTCACTTTGCTTGGCCACTCTTTTGATCGCATTAACAATCCTCGACTGCGGGATGCGGCATGAATTTATTAGAAGTAAAAAACCTTAGTGTCCAGTATGGAAGTGGCCAAGGCGGAGTTCTGGCAGTAGACGGGGTCGACCTGTCGGTTGGAGTTGGAGAGTTTGTTGGGCTGGCAGGCGAATCTGGATGCGGGAAAACAACACTAGCTATGGCTATTCCAAACCTCTTGCCAAAGTACGCCTCAATTACGACTGGGACCATCGAATTTGAAGGCCAAGATTTGTCAAACAAGTCGGAAAGTGAACTAAATGAAGTTCGCTGGCGTGATATCTCAGTTATTTTTCAGGGTGCTTTGAATGCCTTAAATCCTGTTGCAACTATTGGTAATCAAATAGCAGAACCAATACTTATTCATGAACCTGGGACTTCTCATGATGCTGCCATTACAAGAGCCAAGGAACTGCTGGAAGCGGTTGGAATTTCTGCCAGTAGATCTAGCAGTTATTCTCACGAATTTTCTGGTGGCATGAGGCAGCGAGTAATGATTGCCATGGCGCTTGCTTGTCGGCCGAAATTGGTTATTGCAGATGAACCAATTACGGCCTTAGATGTAATGACTCAAGCTCAAATTTTGGAACTGCTACGAAGCCTGTCGGAAACTTTTAACTTATCGATGCTGCTCATATCACACGACTTGTCGGTGTTAGCTGAAACATGTGATCGGGTTCAAATAATGTATGCAGGCAAGGTTGCTGAAGTTGGTACCGCTGACGATGTATTTGGAGAGCAAAACTCTGCACATCCTTACACCCAGAGATTATTGAAGTCGTATCCGAACATTCATCAGGAACGCAAATTTATTGATGGAATTCCGGGGTATCCGCCCGATCTTTCAAAATCTCATGCGGGATGTAGATTTGCTGAACGTTGCACCGTATCGGTTGAAAAGTGCTTCACTGACGAACCAGAGTTAGCTGTAATTTCGGAGCTTCATAGGTCTGCCTGTCACTTGGTTGGAGGTAGTAAATGAATTCCGTCGCCCCAATTTTGGATGTCAATAACTTAACCGTTGAGTATCAGGTTAAAACTAAGGGAAAAAGAGGCGTCAGAATTGCAAGAGCCGTAGATGGTGTCTCGCTGAAGATTCGCCCCGGTGAAACACTTGCTGTTGTAGGAGAGTCCGGCAGCGGAAAAACGTCTATTGCTAATGCGATTATGCGCCTGATCGAACCAACATCAGGCAGCATCATGCTTGATGGCAAAGAATTGACGAAATTGGCGGGCAAAGAGTTACGACTAGCACGATCGAAATTCCAAATGATTTTCCAGGACCCGTTTGAATCCCTTGATCCAAGAAGAACCGTTCTTGACACAATTCTTGAGTCATTAGTTGTCGCAGGGATTGGTATCGACGATGCCGAAAAACGAAAGCTAGCCCTTGAAGCACTCGAAAAAGTTGGCTTAATTCCAGCAGAAAATGTAGGCGCCCGATATACCTACCAACTATCAGGTGGTCAGCGGCAGCGGGTAGCAATAGCGGCTGCCATGATTTTAAAGCCACACTTACTAGTTGCAGACGAACCTGTTTCCATGCTCGATGTTTCGCTTAGGGCCGGAATCTTGCGTCTAATGCGTGAACTTAGTAGGGAACTCCAGATTGCTACGCTATTCATCACGCATGATTTATCGCTTGCCTGGATGTATGCAGATCGCATAGCTGTTGTTTATTCAGGACGAATTGTCGAGGAGGGCCACCCCGCCGACTTAATCTCGTTTCCTCAGCATCCTTACACCAAAGCGCTGGTGTCAGTTATCCCGGTTCCTGAAAAAAATATTGCTCGAAATCGAATCATACTAAGCGGCGAGATTCCTGATCCTTTGGAGATTCCCTCGGGATGTAGGTTTAGTCCTCGTTGCCCTAAGTATCGAGCACTTGGGCAACCTGAATTGTGTATCTCGAGTGATCCGAAGCTAGAGTCAATTGGCGACCAGTTTGTTGCTTGCCATTTCCCTGAAAAAAAGGAGACGAAGTGAATTTTTCTCGCGATGAGGTTGTTACCTTGCTTTCAGACCTAGTCAAAATTGAATCAGTTACGCCATGGCTGATTGAATCTGGCGCCGGCGAGCGAAAGCAAGCGGAGTTTTTGGCAGACTGGCTTTCAGATACAAACTTAGAAGTTACGTTAGACGAGGTTGCTGACGGAAGGCCAAACTTATTAGTTCGGCTTCGCGGTAACGGAACCGGCCCTACTTTATGCATCAACGCACACGCAGACACTGTGGGATTTGCAAACTGGTCTGATCGAGCCCTCACTCCAAAAATTGAGGGTGACCGAATGATTGGACTTGGCGCCGCGGACGATAAGGCAGGGTGTGTTTCTGCATTACTAGCAGTCCGAGCATTGGCAAAACAAAATATTGAGCTTAGCGGCGATGTCTTAGTTGCCTGTGTGATTGATGAAGAGGGAATCTCTATTGGCACCGAGCATCTAGTAGCAAATCACAAGATAGATTATGCGATCGTTATTGAGCCGACCGGGTTGCCCATAGCAATTACTGAGCATCAAGGTTTTGGATGGATAGACATTATTGTTCATGGAAAAGCTGCGCATGGGTCAGCACCTGATGCCGGTATAGATGCCATAGTTCATATGGCCGAAGTTGTTAAAAGACTTCATGAATTAGATGAAAGGGAATGGGCGCCGAACCCTGATCCCAAGAATGGCCGAACTGTATTTCACACTGGAACAATCCATGGTGGAACTGACTATGCCACCTACCCAAATCGAGTGGTGTTAGGAATTGAAATCGGGTCACAGCCAGGTGAAACTTTAGACAACCGCGTAAGCGAAATAGAGCAAATTTTTTCCGATATCAAGAAAGATTTACCAAATTTTCATGGTGAAGTAGATGTTAAATTAAATCGCAATCCATTTGTTGGAGCCGGCTACGAACCGTTGTTGGCCGCCATGGATAAAGCTGCGATTACTGTCATAGGTAAGCCAATGGAACCAAGGGGTGAAAATTCCTGGACAGATGCTGCACTTTTGCAGGAGGCTGGTATTCCAACTTTGCTAGTAGGTCCAGCAGGTGGTAATTATCACGCTGAAGATGAGTGGGTTTCAATTCCAGAGGTTGTGCAAATGACAGAGATTCTATATTTAACAATTGTTGAGTTATTAAAGTAGTCATGAGTCAAGTAACCATCTCAGAGTTTGAACTAACTCAGATTAAGAGTTACGTTCAAAACCTGATAACTCACAATCCAATTCCTGGCGGGACGGTTGCGATCTTTGACACGTCTGGAGTAGTTGCAGATTTCGCTTTTGGATTTGCAGAATTGGCAAGCCAAACACCAATGAAGATCGACCACAAATTTGAAATCGGATCTATATCAAAGACTTTAACTTCGCTCTTAGTTCTGGCTCTAGCTGACGATGGTCTGATCGACATTGATAAGCCCGTAATTGACTACATTCCTTGGTTTGATTGCGGCAAGCCTTTTGCAGCTATAACAGCGCGTCACCTAATGTCACACACGTCTGGACTAATCATGGGATCGGATCACATACCTGATGAATTAGCGCAGGTGTGGTCACTTAGAGATTTGTCGCGAAGCGGCGATTTAGGTGAACGATTTCATTATTCGAATGTTGGGTACATGGTCTTGGGAGCATTGATTCAACAAGTTTCCGGTTCAACAGTTTCAGATCAATTACGAAATAGAGTGCTAGTTCCGATGGGAATTCCAGACGCACGAGTCGGCGTAGTTCATGCAGATAGAAAAGTTATGGCAACAGGGCACTGGCCACTTTACGACGATCAGACTTGGTTGGAAGGTGATCCGCTGGTTGCTGCAACTTGGTTTGAGATCGCATGTGCTGACGGCAATGTAGCTGCAGATATCCGTGAGCTCAGTAAATTAGGACAACTCTTACTTAGTGATGGACAACTAGATGGACATCAAGTTATCTCTGCCAAGGCATTTAATCAACTAGTTAATCCCGTCGCGCCAACTGGCGAAGATATTGCAAACTGGGGAGATCATTCAAATGTGACCTCAAGTCGATACGGTCTAGGTGTCAACGTGGAGACGATCCATGAGAACCATTGTGTTACACATGGCGGTGGCATGGTTGGGTACGCAACATTCTTGCTCGCTGACCTGACTGCTGGACTCGGAGTTAGCGTTTTAACAAACGGAAATGGAGACTTCCCAGCCGCGCAACTAATCGCCAGGGTTATTCATAACTGCCTTTTGAAAGGCTTTGAAAACATACCTTCACCAGATGCGAAGGTTCATGCCGCTGAACTCGAAGATGTTTTCTTTGGTGAATTCACATCCACACTTGATTGCGGTGAAGAAATGAAGATTCAAGTGAGGCCGGATGATGATTTGGTTCAGATAATTTGCAATGGTGAACAAGGGTATTTAACTCGCACTTGGTCTAAGCGATTTATTGCGACCAATCCAGCATTACGAAAATTTCATTTTGAATGGGATGGCGAAAATTGGACTTACGGTCCGCATTTGCTGAGTACCAAAAAACAAAATTTCCTGCCACCGTCTGCAGATCAACTTTCTTTACTAGGTCACTACCGTTGCTACTCACCGTGGTTTACAAATTTTAGAATTGTGTACCGAAGTGGATCGCTATTTATGATTGCCTCAGGCGGAGTTGAAGCGCCAAATATTGATCAAGAATTAGTAGCAATTGGTCTTGGTATTTATCGGATCGGATCTGATGAGTGGATGCCAGAAAGATTATTCATAGGTCCAGTCATTGACGGTAAAGCAATTTCAGTCACTAGAGACGGATTAGCCTATTCGAGAAGTTTTACCGATTAGGAAAGCTTTTGCATTCGTGCTTGGCGAGCATAAATAACTTCCCGATCTTCTTCACCTAGTCCGCCCCAAACGCCATACGGTTCACGAGTCTTTAATGCGTGATCTCGGCACTGGGCAAGCACTGGGCAAGCGGCGCAAATTGCTTTTGCAGTCGCCACTCGACGTTCGCGAGCTGAGCCTCGTTCACCGTCTGGGTGGTAAAAAATATCTGAATCCAGGCCGCGGCATGCGGAATGTAATTGCCAATCCCAAAAATCTGCATTGGGTCCTGGAAGTCTTGAAAGGTCGGCCACGAGAATCACCTTTATCTAGGTCTTACTTAACTTGATCGTATAACCGCTTCATAAGTTGGTCAAGCAAATTGGATGAATAGGTTTTGCAGCATGTTGCACATAGTGAGTAAAAATCCCACAGTCCAATGCGTTTAATCACGCCCAAGGTGCAGAATCCCTAAAGGGGCGTAAGAATGAGGGGTATGTCACAACGTGCACCGCAGGTCGAAGTAGGCCTAACCGTTGCTGCCGTTGCCCGCCGAATTGGGATCGCCCCGGCCACTTTGCGCACCTGGGATCGCCGCTACGGCCTTGGACCAACCGTTCACGTAGCAGGCTCGCATCGCCGTTACTCAGTCGCTGATGTAGCCCGAATCGATTTAATGCGAAAGCTGATGCTAAATGGAGCATTACCTAGCGAAGCTGCGCGAACCGCTTTAAGTCAAGACCTGGCACCATTAGCGGCATCAGCAGAAATAACTAATTCGTCACTTCATTTAGTAACGGATGAAACTGGTACCGACAATGTCATTTCGTTGGATAGCCCAAAGGTAGTAATCAGATCTTTGAACCGCGCCGTTTCAGCGCTAGATGCAATTGGGTGCGATCAAATTATTTCGCAAGCAATTGAATCCCATGGCGTGATTTGGACTTGGGAAAAAGTCTTGATTCCAGTGCTAATAGCAATTGGCGAAACTTGGGAACAAACCGGCGAAGGAGTTGAGCAAGAACATTTACTTGCCGAATCGATCATGAGTCAGTTTAGGAAGGTTCTAGATAAAGTCACGGAACCAGAAAATGCCCGACCAGTTCTTTTAGCCTGTGCACCACACGAACTACACACGATTCCGATGTATGCCATCGCTGCAGGTCTAGCTGAGCAAAACATTACAAGTCGAATTTTGGGTGCCCGCCTGCCCGCTCAAGCTTTAGGTAATGCCGCAAAAAAGATTGGTCCAAGCGCGATTTTGGTTTGGTCGCAAACTAAAGGAACTGCAGATTGCTCGATTTGGGAAGCAGTTGAGCCAATGCGGCCAGCACCAGTTTTAATGTGTGCCGGTCCTGGTTGGCAGGAAGAACTACCCCAAGGTGTTGTGCAAAACCATGATTTCACCAGCACTCTAATTGCTCTAGCTGCAGCCTCCGGACGCTAAATACCAGCCAAGCACTCCTTTTTGGACCTGGCTGGATTCACGATAGCCTTGAGCAATTCACTTATAAGTGGCAGTTAATTAGCGGTCCACATAAGTAGTCGGTAGCAAGGGGTTTCCATGACACAGGGCCTTCCTGAGAAGTTTGCAATGCTGGGCCTTACTTACGATGACGTCTTACTCCTACCAGATGCCAGCAATGTAATTCCAAGTGAAGTAAATACCAGTACCAAATTGACCCGGGAAATTACCCTACAAATCCCATTGCTTTCTTCAGCTATGGATACTGTCACAGAGGCTCGGATGGCAATCGCCATGGCACGCCAAGGTGGCCTAGGTATCTTGCACCGAAACCTTTCAATTGAGGATCAAGCCGCACAAGTTGACTTAGTAAAGCGCAGCGAAGCTGGCATGATCACCCATCCAGTCACGTGTCGAGCTGATGACACTTTGGATGAAGTCGATCGACTTTGCGCACATTACCGAATTAGCGGTGTTCCAGTTGTTGATGACGAAGGAAAATTACTAGGCATCGTAACTAATCGCGACATGTGCTTTGAAGATGACAAGAGTCGCAAAGTAGGCGACGTAATGACTCGCATGCCGTTAATTACTGGTAAGCCAGGCATGAACGGTGAAGATGCACTTGAGCTGTTGCGTGTTAATAAAATCGAAAAACTTCCGTTAGTTGATGGAGCTGGGAAATTAACCGGCTTAATTACCGTAAAGGATTATGTAAAGAGCGATCGCTATCCGCTGGCAACGAAAGATTCCGCTGGCCGACTTATGGTCGGTGCTGCAGTTGGCGTTGGCGAAGATTCATTTACGCGCGCAATGTCGCTCGTAGATGCTGGCGTTGATGTTGTCATAGTTGATACTGCGCACGGCCATCAAAATGCGGTACTAGAAATGGTTTCTCGAATTAAGAAAGCAACCAAGGTACAAGTCATTGGTGGCAACATTGCTACGCGAAGTGGTGCCCAAGCTTTAATTGATGCCGGCGCTGACGCGGTGAAAGTTGGCGTGGGACCAGGCTCTATTTGCACCACTCGAGTTGTTGCCGGAGTTGGTGTGCCACAGATAACTGCAATTTATGAAGCATCTCTTGCGGCAGGCCCGGCTGATGTGCCAGTAATTGGTGACGGTGGTTTGCAATATTCCGGAGACATCGCAAAAGCAATTGTGGCTGGCGCCGACACTGTGATGCTTGGTTCGTTGCTCGCTGGTTGTGAAGAAGCACCGGGTCAACTGGTATTTGTTAACGGTAAACAGTTCAAGCAGTATCGTGGCATGGGTTCACTTGGCGCCATGCAATCTCGCGGTACGGCAAAGTCATATTCAAAGGATCGTTACTTCCAAGATGACGTGCTTTCCGAAGACAAATTAGTTCCCGAAGGTATTGAAGGCCAGGTCCCGTATCGTGGCAACTTAGCTGGGGTATCGCATCAACTTATTGGGGGATTACGTGCCTCGATGGGATATGCCGGAGCTGCCACGATCTCTGACTTAAAAACAAATGGTCGCTTGATCCGAATCACCGCTGCAGGTCTAAAGGAAAGCCATCCACACGATGTCCAGCTCACGGTAGAAGCACCTAACTACCACGTTCGATAGGGGAATAAAAATGTCAGATGTGGAAATTGGTCGAAGTAAGCGTGCTCGCGTAGCTTATTCATTTGAAGATGTTTCATTAGTTCCAAGTCGCCGCACTCGTGATGCCGAATTGGTTTCATTGGACTGGAAGATTGATGCGTATTCTTTTGCGCACCCGATCATTGCTGCTCCAATGGACTCAGTTGTTTCGCCGGCTACTGCAAAAACTTTTTCCGAAAATGGTGGCCTGGCAATACTTAATTTAGAAGGCGTGTGGACTCGTTACGAAGATCCAACGGGAGTGCTCAATGACATTGCAGCACTTGATCCAAAGGGTGCAACTGCAAAACTGCAAGAAATTTATGCGCAACCAATTAAGCCGGAATTGATTGCTGCTCGTATCCAGGAAATGCGAGCATCCGGAATTACCGTTGCTGGCTCACTAAGTCCACAACGCACTGCACATTTCGCAAAGCAAGTTGTTGATGCCGGCGTAGACATCTTTGTAATTCGCGGAACCACGGTTAGCGCAGAGCATGTCTCTAATGGTGGCGAAGTATTGAACTTAAAAGAATTTATCTACCAACTTGATGTGCCAGTTATCGTTGGTGGTTGCGCAACTTACACCGCAGCTCTTCACTTAATGCGAACCGGCGCTGCTGGCGTTTTAGTTGGCTTTGGTGGGGGCGCCGCTCACACCACACTTGATGTACTTGGTGTTCGCGTCCCGATGGCTAGTGCCGTTGCTGACGTTGCGGCAGCTCGTCGGGATTACCTTGACGAATCTGGTGGCCGATATGTTTCAGTTATTGCTGATGGCTCTATGGGTAGAAGCGGCGATGTCTCCAAGGCGATTGCACTAGGCGCTGATGCAGTTGTGGTCGGTTCCACCTTTGCTCGTGCTACTGATGCTCCGGGACGTGGAAAGCATTGGGGTATTGAGGCAACTCACCCGGATCTACCACGCGGTGAATTAGTTGACCTTGGAACTTCAGGAACCCTAACTGAAATTTTGACTGGGCCATCCCATGTTGCAGATGGCACCATGAATATGGTGGGTGCGTTGCGTCGCTCGATGGCAACAAACGGTTACTCAGATCTCAAAGAATTCCAGCGTTGCGAGGTTGTAGTTACTCCTAATTAATTACTAATTACAGGTAATTATTGGCGTAGGATCCTAGGCTGAGATCGTGCAAAGTTTTGAAAGCGATCGTTTATTGCGAAACGTAGTCGCAACTAGCGGAAATTTTGTTACTCCCATTAGTCCATTTTCCGACGTTGAAATTGAATCCGTCCCAGAGTCATCAATCACAGATGTTGCTAATGCAGTTACAGCTGCTCGTACTGCGCAATCTGCGTGGAAAAATACTGAGCTTTCGTCTCGCGTGCGAATCCTGGACAAATTCCATGACTTATTGATAGCAAATCAAGACCAGCTACTAAATGTCATTCAAAAAGAAACTGGTAAGTCACGGTTCCATGCTGCTGACGAAGTTCTAGGCCTGACAATGATCACGGCGTTTTACGCAAAAATTGCAAAAAAAGCACTAAAGCCACAGCGTCGAGCTGGAGCGCTTCCAATTTTCACCAAGACTTATATGGTTTCCCAACCTAAAGGTGTTGTCGGAATAATTTCCCCGTGGAATTATCCATTCGTACTTGCCATTTGTGATGCGCTCCCAGCAATTTTGGCGGGCAATACGGTTGTGATCAGACCAGATAATCAAACTATTTGGTCTGCAATCCACGGACTGGAATTGTTATCTCAAGCTGGACTTCCCGATGGTGTCGTCACGATTGTTGTTGGACAAGGGCACACCATAGGCACTGCTTTAATAAACGAAGTTGATTATGTATGTTTTACAGGCTCGACTAAAACAGGCAAAGTTGTAGCCGCGCAAGCTGGCGCAAGGTTAATTGGGGCCTCACTTGAATTGGGTGGCAAGAACCCGATGATTGTTTGTGCAGATGCAAAACTAGAAACATTTTTAGAGGTAGCCCTTCGGGGTTGCTTTACTTCGGCTGGACAACTTTGCGTATCCATTGAGCGCATGTATATCCACGAATCTATTTATGAAAAATTCCTGAGTGCATTTGTTTCAGAAGTTAAGGAACTCACGCTTGGCGCGCAAATTGGTTGGGGTTACGACGTAGGTTCACTGGCAACTCCGGAATTGTTGCAGCGCGTATCTGGGGCGGTGGAATCTGCAGTTGCCCAAGGCGCGAAGGTAGAAACTGGAGCTCGTGGCCGGCCAGAAATTGGGCCATACGTATATGAACCGACAGTACTAACCGGTGTCACCAATGACATGACCATTTCAACCGAAGAAGTTTTTGGCCCTTGTGTATACGTGCAACCATTTTCAAATGTAAACGAGGCAATAAGTTTGGCCAATGACTCGATTTATGGGCTGTCCGCGTCAGTAATTACTTCAAGTCCGAAACAGGGTCGGTATATAGCCGAACAAATTCGATCGGGTTCAGTAAACATCAATGAAGGATTTGCCGCTGCCTATGGCTCGGTATCAGCTCCAATGGGTGGCATGGGTGAATCTGGTTTAGGCCGTCGCCACGGCATCGAAGGTTTACTCAGGTTCACACAACCGCAGACTATTGCGCGACAACGCGGGATTTCCATTGGCCCTAAATTCGGACGTACGCAAGAGCAATGGACATCTTTATTAGGCAAGTCGTTACTGGTTCTTAAGAAACTGCGAATTCGCTAATGGCAACTGAGTACGACGTAGTAATCGTTGGATCTGGATTCGGCGGGGCCGTTGCGGCACTGCGTTTAACCGAAAAGAATTACAAAGTCCTAGTAATCGAAGCTGGCCGAGAATTCAAAAATGACGAGTACGCGAAATCATCATGGAAAATCCGCGACTTTCTATTCGCACCTGCAATTGGCTGTTATGGAATCCAACGCATCCATATGCTGCCGGATGTTTTAGTACTTGCCGGCGCGGGAGTTGGCGGTGGCTCTTTGGTTTATGCCAACACCATGTATGAACCACCAGCGGAATTTTTCGCCCAAGGTCCTTGGTCAAGCATTACCGATTGGCAAGCCGAATTAAAACCGTATTACGACTTAGCCCGACGTATGCTCGGTGTTGAAATGAATACTTACATGTCGCCGGCAGATGTTGCAATGAAAAATGTAGCGCAGCGCATGGGTGTAGGGGATAGTTTCAAATTAGCGCCCGTTGCTGTTCACTTTGGAGCTGGTCCAGGAATTGAATCAGCTGATCCGTACTTCGGTGGCATTGGTCCGACCCGAACTGGCTGCACGAATTGCGGCGAATGTATGACTGGCTGTCGTCACAATGCCAAGAACACATTAGATAAAAACTACTTAGCACTGGCTCGTATTGGTGGGGCTGAAATCGTTTCAATGACAACCGTTACTGATTTGATTCGATCTGATGGCGAATGGCTAGTACGAACCAAAAAGACTGGCGGTATGACTAAACAGACTTTTCATGCCAAGCAGGTAATTGTTGCAGCCGGAACATTCAACACACAAAAACTTTTGCATCGCATGAAGGATGAAGGTACGTTACAGAATTTGTCGGACCGGTTGGGGTACTTATCGCGCACTAACTCCGAAGCTCTAGTGGGAGCAGTTGCAAACAAGATTCCAAACCCAGACTTTACGCGCGGAGTAGCAATCACGTCATCATTTTTCCCAGATGAACATACTCACGTTGAGCCAGTGCGATACGGAATCGGCTCCAATGCAATGGGATTACTTTCCACGATCTTGACTGATGGCCAACCAGGTAAATCACGTTGGAAAATTTGGATTAAGGCGGTGGCTAAATCTCCAGGTAATGCCTTGAAGCATCTATGGGTTAAAGATTGGTCGCAAAAAACAGTTATCGCGTTAGTAATGCAAAGTTTGGATAATTCAATAACTGTGTTTGGCAAAAATGATAAAACTTTTGGTGGCTGGAAGTTAAGTAGTAAACAGGGCGAAGGCGAACCAAATCCAAGTTGGATTCCCCTTGCCAATCAAGTTGCGCGGGAATTGGCAATCACGATTGATGGTGATCCAATGGGCAATTTGGGCGAAGTAATTGAGGCCCCGTTTACGGCCCACTTTGTAGGGGGCTGTGTTATTGCCTCCGATCCAAGTGAAGGTGTTGTGGATCCGTATCACCGAGTTTTTGGATACGAGGGTTTGCACATAACTGATGGCTCAACAATCTCTGGAAACTTAGGAGTTAATCCTTCACTTACGATTACGGCGCAAGCCGAGCGAGCTATGGCACTTTGGCCAAACAACGGTGAAGTCGATCCGCGACCAGCAGTTGGTCAGGCGTATCGGCCCATCTCTCGGGTTATCCCAAATTCGCCAGTAGTTCCGGTTGGTGCCATAGGTGAGCTACGGCTTATCGACTGATCAAGCACTACTACTCGTAGATAGGGTAGGTATGTGACTGACGCCCGCCCGGTACTTGTAGTTGATTTCGGGGCGCAGTATGCACAGTTAATTGCGCGTCGCGTGCGAGAAGCCAAGATTTATTCTGAAGTTGTGCCCAGCACAATGTCGGTAGTGGACATGCTGGCAAAAAATCCGCTTGCAATAATTCTTTCGGGTGGACCTTCCAGTGTTTATGCCGAAGGTGCACCGCAAGTAGATGCTGCATTATTCGATACCAACTTGCCGGTTTTTGGAATTTGTTATGGCTTTCAAGCCATGGCAGCCACTCTTGGCGGCAGCGTTGCCCAGACTGGGCTTTCCGAGTTTGGCGCCACAGAACTAACTGCCAACACAACTAGCTGTTTATTTACGGGACTGCCGGCAACCCAAAATGTTTGGATGAGTCACGGGGACTCGGTGCAAGAAGCGCCTGCTGGTTTTACTGTGACTGCATCCAGTGCGGGGGCAGCAGTGGCCGCATTCGAAGATTTATCGCGCAGTTTGGCTGGTGTGCAATTTCATCCTGAAGTTATGCACTCGGAACATGGTCAGAAAGTATTGGAACATTTTCTATATGACATTGCCAAGTTAGACCCAACTTGGACGCCAGCTGGAATTGTGGATGAACAAGTGGCTCGCATCCGTAGTCAGATCGGCGATTCCAAAGTTATTTGCGGACTATCTGGCGGAGTCGATTCTGCAGTTGCAGCTGCGTTGGTGCATAAAGCAGTCGGTGACAATCTAGTTTGTGTGTTTGTAGATCATGGCCTGTTACGCGCTGGTGAACGCGAACAGGTTGAGCGTGACTATGTAGCTGCAACTGGAATTCGCCTCGTCGTAATTGATGCAGCTGACAGATTCCTTTCAGAACTTGCCGGTGTTACAGATCCAGAGACTAAGCGCAAGATTATTGGCAGAATCTTCATTCGAGTGTTTGAAGATGCCCAGAAAGAACTGATTGCTGAAGCTGGGGCTGAAGGCGCTTCGATTGACTTCTTGGTGCAAGGAACTTTGTATCCAGACGTTGTTGAAAGCGGCGGCGGAACTGGGGCAGCCACAATCAAGAGTCATCACAATGTTGGTGGCTTACCGGATGACATCGAATTTGAATTGTGCGAACCATTACGTGAATTATTTAAAGACGAAGTGCGTTCAGTTGGCCGGGAACTTGGATTACCCGAAGCAATGGTTATGCGCCATCCGTTCCCAGGTCCAGGACTTGGTATTCGAATTGTTGGCGCGGTTGATAAGGAACGTCTAGATATATTGCGCGCTGCAGATGCAATTGTGCGCGAAGAAACCACGATTGCTGGCTTGGATTCTTCGATCTGGCAGTTCCCCGTTGTATTACTTGCTGATGTGCGAAGTGTTGGCGTGCAAGGTGATGGCCGAACATATGGTCACCCAATTGTGTTACGTCCAGTATCAAGTGAAGACGCAATGACTGCAGACTGGACCAGATTGCCGTACGACGTGTTAGCAAAAATTTCTAATCGGATAACTAACGAAGTTCGCGAAGTAAACCGCGTAGTGTTGGATGTAACATCAAAGCCTCCGGGCACAATTGAATGGGAATAATTATGGACATCGTTTATACGCTCTTAGTTGTACTTCACGTCGTCGGAATTGTTGCTATTGCATTTGGTTTCTTCAAGGAACTTGCTAATAAAACCTTTGGCGTGAATGTCGCTATGTTGCATGGTGCCAGCACGCAATTGCTTACCGGAGTCTTAATGGTAGGCCTTCGCGAATCGGGCGTAGTCGCTGATGACGAAGCACTGGATATGTCAAAGATTGCACTTAAGCTCGTGATCGCACTTGCCGTAATCGCTGCGTATTCAATTGGTAAGCGCAAGTCTGAGCCAAAACTTTACTGGGGCCTGGTCGGCGCATTGACGCTAACAAATATTGTTATTGCGGTTGCGCTTTAATCCGGCAATTTAATTTGTCGGAATCCTTCAGCTAAGCGACCGGACGCAAATCCGGCAGCATTTGCTTGCATTTCAGCCCAAGCGCGAAGTAATCCGGCAAGGTCCTCCATATGTGAAGTCTGGCTGGCATGCGCCTCTAGGGCAGTTACTTTTCGGTCAAAGAATTCGGTTGTATCAATGAAGTGATTTGTTATCGGATTGCCTTGCAGCCAAAGCCATGAAACCGTCCAAGCTTCCAGACCTTCTTCGGTCCGCAGCTCTGGGTAAGCATAAGGATTTCGAACTGCTGGATAGAGCGCACGCGTTGTTGCTTCACCGGCAGCCATGTGATCAGGATGACTTGCTGGTAGCCGTTCCCAGTTACGTTCTGGTGATTGAGTAATTACGAGATGTGGCTGCACCTGGCGAATGACTCGAACGATATCTAGCTGTAAATCATGACTTGGTTCTAAGTAACCATCTTTGTAGCCCAGGAATCGCACATCGCTTACGCCATAAACGGCAGCCGCCGCAGTTTGTTCAGCACGGCGGATCGCAGGTATTTGCGAGCGATCAGTCGAATCATCAAATCCACCAGCATCTCCGTCAGTGCAAATACAGAACGTAACTTGCACGCCAGCTTTGACCAGTGCCATCACAGTTCCACCAGCACCAAAGTCCACATCATCGGGGTGCGCGGTCACCACCAAGGCTCGGGTTACACCTTCTGGAATTTCAATTGGATCAGTTTGTTCGTTAGCCACGACGACAACTCTATTTCGTTTATGCCAAGCCACCTGCTGTCAGGGTACTTACATAGACTGTCCGTGTGCCTTCTGAACTTTTGGACGATCTCAATGAACCGCAGCGACAAGCGGTAACTCATGCCGGTTCGCCATTACTCGTTGTTGCTGGGGCAGGATCTGGAAAAACTCGAGTTTTGACTCGACGGATTGCTTATTTAATGGCCGAGCGAAGTGTCGCACCAACAGAGATTTTGGCAATTACCTTCACCAACAAAGCGGCTAACGAAATGAAAGAACGCGTTGCTCACATAGTTGGGCCAAGGGCAAGAAGCATGTGGGTTTCGACGTTTCACTCAGCTTGCGTTCGAATTTTGCGAACTGAGGCAAAGCGCCTCAACCTCAAGCCATCATTCACGATTTATGACACCCAAGATTCTGTCCGGATGTTGTCTCTCGTTTCAAAGGATCTGGGAATCGACCCAAAGTCCTACAGTCCAAAGTATTTGTTGGGACAGATTAGCAATTTAAAGAACGAGTTAATTGACTACGAAGATGCCATCAGTAAGGCAGTAACTGCGCTAGAACAAACCGTTGCGCAAGCATATGGTGAATATCAGCGGCGGTTAATGTTGGCAAGCGCAGTCGACTTCGATGACTTAATTGGACACACCGTTGCATTACTTCAAGCATTTCCAGATGTTGCTGAGCACTACCATCGTCGCTTTCGACATGTACTTGTCGATGAGTATCAAGATACCAACCACGCACAATACGTTTTGATTCGCGAATTGGTAGGAACCGGTAAAGACGGATTGCTACCAGCCGAACTTTGTGTTGTGGGCGATGCTGACCAGAGCATCTATGCTTTCCGCGGTGCGAACATTCGCAACATAGTTGAATTCGAACGCGACTATCCAGATGCAAAGACCGTAGTACTGGAACAAAACTATCGATCTACCCAAAATATTCTTACCAGCGCGAATTCAGTCATTGAAAAGAATTCGGGCAGACCAGCTAAGCGACTTTGGACTGCCGAAGGTAGTGGCGAAAAGATTGTTATTTATACGGCCAACGATGAGCACCACGAGGCTGACTTCATAGTTAACAATGTTGCCGACTTAATTGATAATCATGCCTTCAACTATAAAGATGTTGCAATTTTTTATCGGACTAATAATCAATCACGAAGTGTCGAAGAAGTTTTCATTCGCCGTGGCGTACCTTACAAAGTTGTAGGCGGCACAAGATTTTATGAACGCAAAGAAATTAAAGATGCCTTGGCTTACCTGCGGGCTGTTTCTAATCCCGAAGATGATGTTTCAGTTCGCCGAATTCTAAACACCCCGCGCCGTGGCATTGGCGACAAAGCTGAAGAAGCCGTTGAAGGCTTTGCTCGGCGAGAGAAAATCACTTTTAGCGCGGCATTAAATCGACTCTCAGAGATTCACACTTTGCCCACTAGGTCGGCAACTGCATTAACGGAATTCAACAGACTCCTTGGAAACTTGCGAACCTTAGATGAATCTGGTGCCGGACCAAGTGCAATTCTAGAAGCTGCAATGGAGGCATCTGGCTACCTGAAGGAACTAACTGCGAGCAAAGATCCACAAGATGAAGTTCGAGTTGAGAATATTGCCGAACTTGAAAATGTCACGCGCGAATACGAAGAACAGTTTCTCGAAGATAGCGAGGCCGGAGATGTGGCAACACTTTCAAATTTCTTGGAACGAGTTTCGTTAGTCGCGGATTCCGATCAAATTCCAACTGGCGAAGAACATGGTGGGGTTGTCACCCTAATGACGCTGCATACTGCCAAGGGCTTGGAATTTCCGGTCGTATTTTTAACTGGCATGGAAGATGGCGTGTTCCCACATCAACGAGCATTAGGTTCGGCAACTGAACTCGAAGAAGAACGCCGCTTGGCTTATGTCGGAATGACTCGAGCAATGAAACGACTCTTTTTATCTCGCGCAGTTGCTCGGTCAACTTGGGGTCAGCCAAACTACAACCCAGAATCTAGATTCTTATCCGAGATCCCAACTGAACTAGTTGATCGCCAAGGTGAAGAGCCAGGTCCACTCGGACTTTCAGGTTCTGGATATTTGAAACCAACAAAGCGCGATGAGCCCGTTATGGTTCTCGAAGTTGGCGACCGAGTGTTACATGACAAATTTGGGATGGGAACTGTGACAGCTGTAACCGGCCAAAATGAAAAAGCCGAAGCAACTATAGATTTCAAGAGTGCGGGCGAAAAACGGTTATTACTGCGGTATGCCCCGGTAGAAAAGCTTTAAGTTACTTACCCCAAAGCCAAGCAGATGGATTCATAAATTCGCCATCCTTAGTAACTTCAAAATGCAAATGTGGTCCAGTGGTATTTCCAGTTGAGCCGGACTTTCCAATTTCTTGTCCAGCAGCTACTTGACCTGCAGAAACTTCAATTTTTGATAGGTGGTTGTAGGCAGTTACGTAACCGTTGCCGTGGTCAACTTCAATTCGGTAACCGTATGCACCGCCCCAGCCGGCAGAAATAATTTTGCCATTTGCGGCAGCAACAACTGCAGTGCCAGTCTTGACGCGGAAATCTAAGCCAGTGTGCCAACCTTTTGACCAGAGTCCGCCACGCTGTCCATATCGAGCACTAAGTGTGTACTTGCCTTGAATTGGCTCGGTAATAACTCCGATTTGGCGTAATCGCTCGGCTTCGATCAATGCCGATTCAGCCGCAGCCTCGGCTTGTGCTCTAGCATTGGCCGCGGCTCGTTGCTCTGAAAGTAAAATCTGTGCCTGCTGGTCTTTTTGGTTCTGAGCTTGTGCGATCAAACTATCTAGTTGATCAGTAGTCGAAGCCAAGGCCTGTAGGGATTTGCGCTCGGCGCTGGAGACCGTAGGGGTGATGTCAATTACTGCATTTGGATCTGAGGAAGGATCATCAACTGCCGCTGCCGCTGCAACAACTTCAGCTTCTTGTAAAGTTTGACGATCTTCAGACCGGCTGGCGGCTTGAGCTCGCGCGGTAGACGATTGAGCACCAAGACCTGAGCTATCAGTAGCCGAAGCGGTAACAGTTGGGTATTCCATAACGCTGATATCCCCAGTTTGCTCAATTCCCGCAACCGTTGACCCAGACGTGGCCACGACAGAACTCATGCCAGCTATGCCAAACAGGGCACCAACATGCTTGCCATTAATTGGCAGACTCTTCTTCGGGGCGGCATGACGAGCAACGCGATGTCGACCGCGTTGCGCTGTGCTCATACTTAAGACCCTATCGAACAAAAAATGCTTAATCTATAAGTCTTTTCTACCCGAATTCCGGCCCGAAGGGAAATGAAAATGGGGAGATTGTGACGCATGAGGCATAATCGACGTGAAAATAGGGGTAATTTCACGCTTTCGCTAGGTTTTGAGATTCAGATGCCTCCCGAGCGCTCGCAATTACGAAAAAACCAAATTTTCCTGTATCTATTGAATGTGACTCCAATTCGAATCGTGATAGCAAAGCCTGGCCTGGACGGTCACGATCGTGGCGCCAAAGTCATTGCTCGCGCATTACGCGACGCTGGATTTGAAGTTATCTATACCGGCTTACATCAAACCCCAGAACAAATTGTGCAAACTGCAATTCAAGAAGACGCCGATGCAATCGGAATGTCGATTCTTTCCGGTGCGCACTTAACCATTTTCCCAGCTGTAATTAGTTTGCTTGCTGCTAAGGGCGCTTCGGACATCGTGGTATTTGGTGGTGGCGTAATTCCAACTGACGACGTAACACAGTTGCAGAATTCAGGCGTGGCCCACGTATTCACACCTGGCACACCGATCGGCGATGTCGTGGAATGGGTTCGCGCCAACGTAGGTGTAACTAGCGTTCGATAGAGTGTCTCTCACAAGCTAGTGAGAGAGTGACTCGTGGACTTATACGAATACCAAGCCAAAGAACTATTTGCTAAACATGGCGTTGCCGTAGTGCCTGGCAAAGTATGCTTCACACCCGAAGAAGCACAAGCAGTAGCTACTGAAATTGGAACAACCGTGGTGGTTAAGGCCCAGGTAAAAACTGGTGGGCGAGGTAAAGCGGGCGGAGTAAAGCTTGCAGATAATCCAAACGATGCACGGGATCGTGCTAGCGATATCCTCGGCCTGGACATTAAGGGTCACGTAGTACACAAAGTATTAGTTGCGGAAGCTGCTGACATTGTCGCGGAGTATTACGTTTCATTTTTACTGGATCGCACAAATCGGTCATTTTTAGCAATGGCAAGTGTTGAAGGTGGCGTTGAAATCGAGGAAGTTGCAGTTAATAATCCTGACGCACTTGCCATGATTCGTGTTGACGCACTTGAAGGCTGCACAGTTGCTAAAGCCACAGAGATTGTTGACGCAGCAAAGTTCCCAGCCGAAGTGCGCGAGCAAGTAATTGAAATGCTGCAAAGCCTTTGGAAAGTGCTAATAGAAGAAGATGCAACTCTGGTGGAAGTTAACCCATTAGCAAAAATTTCAGATGGTCGCGTATTGGCACTAGATGGCAAAGTGTCGCTCGATGACAATGCCCAGTATCGCCATGAATCTCATTTAGCACTGATTGATAACTCACAAACAGATGCCATCGAATTGCGTGCCAAAGAGTTTGATTTGAATTACGTGAAACTACAAGGCGAAGTAGGAATCATTGGAAATGGTGCGGGCTTAGTTATGTCAACACTTGATGTGGTTGCTTATGCCGGCGAGGAATTTGGCGGCGTTAAACCAGCTAACTTCCTCGACATTGGTGGTGGCGCAAGTGCGCAAGTTATGGCAAATGGTCTTGACATAGTTTTGGGTGACCCAGAAGTTAAAGCAGTTTTCGTAAATGTATTCGGTGGAATTACTGCTTGCGATGCAGTTGCAAATGGAATTGTGCAAGCAGTTGCAATGTTGGCCGAACGCGGTGAACCGATCACGAAGCCAATCGTTTGTCGGATTGATGGAAATAATGCCGAACTTGGCCGTCGCATTATTGATGAATCCGGAATTGCGCTAATTGAACGTGTTGAAACTATGGATGATGCGGCTCGTCGCGTTGCCCAACTAGCTGCAAGTAAGTAGGACTTCTGATGGCGATTTTCTTAGACGCAAATAGCAAGATTTTAGTGCAAGGCATGACGGGTTCCGAGGGCACAAAGCACACTCGGCGCATGGTAGCTAGCGGCTCTAACGTAGTTGCCGGAGTCACACCAGGTAAAGGTGGCCAAGAAGTTGATGGCATCCCAGTTTTCAACAACGTTAGCGAAGCGATGGCAGCAACTGGAGCAAATGTTTCGGTGGTATTCGTACCACCAAAGTTCGCGAAGGCAGCTGTGATCGAAGCCGTTGATGCGTCAATTCCATTGTGCGTTGTGATCACTGAAGGTATTCCAATTCATGACACTGCGGCATTTTTTCAATACGCAGAAAATTCTGGCAAGACTCGCTTAGTTGGACCAAACTGCCCAGGCTTAATTAGCCCCGGACTTTCAAATGCCGGAATTATCCCTGGGGACATCACTCAAAAGGGTCGGATCGGCCTTGTAAGTAAGTCCGGAACCCTGACTTATCAAATGATGTATGAATTGCGCGATCTCGGATTCTCAAGCTGCGTTGGCATTGGTGGCGATCCAATTATCGGAACCACACATATAGATTGCTTAGCCGCATTTGAAGCTGACTCAGAAACCGATGTCATCGTAATGATTGGCGAAATCGGTGGCGACGCGGAGGAGCGGGCGGCTGCATTTATTAAAGCCAACGTAACAAAACCTGTGATTGGATATGTAGCTGGATTCACGGCACCGGAAGGCAAGACCATGGGTCACGCTGGCGCAATCGTGTCTGGCTCATCTGGCACAGCTGCTGCCAAAAAGGATGCCCTAGAGGCCGTTGGTGTAAGAGTAGGTAAGACACCAAGTGAAGCTGCACGGTTGGTTCGAGAAGTTTTAGCCAGTCGCTGACTTCGTGTCTAATCCAGGTTTTTAGCTGGAAACTGGGACGATTTTAAGTGTGACTGAAGTTCTGCCGCGAAAACGTCCAACTGGTGCACCCCAGCGCCAGTGGCGACGACCTATTCCGGAAGAACACATAAATCATTACCCACCTTTTGTAGCTAGCGCGATCGCAGCCTTGGGTGCCGTTTTAATTGGCTATCTAATTACTCTTGGATTTGTAATGGCCGCTTGGCTGTTCGCAGCTCACGGAAGTGAATCAACTATCCAGGTCTTGCGCGCCACTGGAGTTGTTTGGCAAGTTCTGCATCTCATTCCAGCAGTAATTGGTGAATCCACAATCGGATTATTGCCTTGGGGTTTTGTAATCCTGCCAATTTTTGTTTTATGGAAAGCAACGCAATGGGCGCTTAAAAGTTCGCAACCAAAATCGGCGAAGGAATTTACAAGAATTGGAATTTCGATCAGCCTTTTTTACATGATTTTTGCCCTTTTAGTCAGTGCCGCCGCTAGCACTACTGATTTACAAACACCATTGGTATCAAGCACTTTCCATACCTTGGGTGTTGCGTTGATATCTACAGCAGTTTGCATAATGTCCTATGCGCCCTCACGCACCATCCTTACCGATTTCTTACCGAAATTAGTCGTCGATGGAATTCGTCCAGCTCTGATTGCATTTGGTTTGCTTGTGGTCGCTGGCTCGGCGTTGATCTCTATTTCGCTTATATTGCATTGGTCTGAAATCCGAGCGGTCACTTCATTGATGGCTCCTGGATTGCTTGATGGGTTCTTTATGACTTTGCTCGGCATCGGGTACTTGCCGACCGTAAGCATGTGGTCTATTTCGTATTTACTTGGTCCTGGAATTGTGTTGGGCGGGGGAAGTACAGTTACTGCATCGATTGCGAGCCCAGGCGCATTGCCAGCTTTCCCATTACTTTCAATTTTGCCAAGTGAGACAGCAAAGTATTCCCATCTCTTGATTGTGATTCCAATTTTGATTGGGGTCGCAATTTATTTTCTAATGCCTCGAGTGCTTTGGGTCGTCCAAGGTGATTCGCTTGCGACTTCAATGTCATTTATCGTTCGGTGGCGAGAGGTTGCAACCCTAATGATTTCTACGGGATTGTTAGCAACAATGCTTTGGATTGCAGCCTGTGCTTCAAGTGGACCCCTTGGCACCGGGTACCTAAAATTTGTCGGCCCAGTTCCTGGAGAACTGGCATTAGCTGCAGTAACAGTATGTGGTTTGTCAGCATTGGCAACTTTGGTCTTGCCGCGCACAGCGATGTCAATGATTTACTGGTGGTCACACCGCGAATCGGATACAAAATAGAATTGATAATGTGTCCAAACTACGAGTAGCGGTCTTAGCGTCAGGTAGCGGCACACTTTTTCAATACCTCGGTGAACATGCGGACGAATTACAAATAGACATCGTTGGGCTCATAACTGATGCCGACGTGCCGGCAGGTAACCGGGCAATCACCCTAGGAATACCTGTGAGCGTAATTCCAATGCTCGACGATCGAGTTAAATGGGATCAAGAACTCGCTACTGAATTGAGCAAGTTAAAGCCTGGGCTTATTGTCTCGGCGGGATTTATGCGAATTTTGGGTCCAATAGTTTTACGGTTCTACCAAGGGCGCATTATCAATACCCATCCAGCTATGTTGCCTATGTTCCCAGGTGCTCATGCTGTCCGAGACGCTTTTGCAGCTAATGTTTCCAGCACTGGTGCCACCATTCATTTCGTAGATGCTGGGATGGACACCGGAGAAATCATTGCGCAAGCTCCCGTTAATCTTGAGCCAGGTGACACACAGGAGTCATTACACGAACGCATTAAACAAGTTGAGCGAAAACTTCTAGTACAAGTGGTGCGAGATATCGTGAGTGGAAAGGTTGTTTTAAAGTGACTGACTCTCGACCAATCAAACGTGCCTTAATCAGCGTTTACGATAAATCTGGACTCGCAGATCTAGCTCATGGGTTACATGATGCAGGAATTGCCATTGTTTCAACGGGGAGCACCGCCGCCAGGATTGCTGAATTGGGCATTCCTGTAACTGAAGTTAAAGACGTAACCGGATTTCCAGAATCTTTAGATGGCCGAGTCAAGACTCTGCACCCTAAAATTCATGGCGGCTTGCTGGCTGACGTTAGAAAATCAGATCACGTTGATCAACTAACTGAACTTGGCATCGAAGCGTTCCAATTAGTAGTGGTAAATCTTTATCCATTTGCCCAAACCGTTGCTTCTGGTGCAAGTGTCGAAGAATGCATCGAGCAAATTGATATTGGCGGCCCAGCTATGGTTCGAGCAAGCGCAAAAAATCATGCCAATGTTGCAGTTGTAGTTGATCCGAGTGCATATGACTCAGTCTTAGCAGCAGTTCGTGGTACTGGGTTCACAATGAATCAGCGAGTGACATTAGCAACGTCAGCATTTAGGCACGTTGCGCAATATGACGTTGCGGTTGCAACTTGGCTTGGTTCGGTTGTGCTACCAGATGCCGACCCTAGTGAAATTGGATTTCCGGCTTGGTATGGCGGAGTCTGGGAGCGCGCGCAGACTTTGCGATATGGCGAAAACCCACATCAAGAAGCGGCACTTTACGTCGCCACTTCCGGAGAACCAGGAGTGGCCCAAGCTGAACAATTACACGGCAAGGAAATGTCATACAACAATTACGTGGATGCCGAAGCTGCTTATCGCGCTGCTTACGATCATGCTGATCCTGCCGTTTCAATCATCAAACATGCCAACCCTTGTGGCGTGGCAACAGATGCTGACATAACTTCGGCATATCAAAAAGCTCATGCCACAGATCCCGTTTCGGCGTTTGGTGGGGTAATTGCAGCAAACCGAGAAGTCACCAAGGAAATGGCAATCGCGATTTCTAATGTATTCACCGAAGTAATTTTGGCACCTGACTTTACAACGGATGCCCTAGAAGTTTTGCAGGCTAAAGCCAACATTCGAATCTTGCGGGTTGCTGCTCTAAATGATGCCATCCATGCCGAACTTCGCCCGATTTCGGGTGGAATGTTATTGCAGTCACAAGATCGCTTTCAAGGCCCAGGAGACGATGTCGCGCAATGGAAGTTAGTTGCCGGGACCAAAGTCGATGACCAAACTATGGCGGACTTGAAATTTGCCTGGCGGGCGTCACGTTGTGTTAAGTCAAATGGAATTTTGCTTGCTAAAAATTTAGCTGCGGTAGGTATTGGAATGGGGCAAGTAAATCGCGTAGATTCTGCCCGACTTGCAGTCTCACGCGCAGGTGCAGAGCGCGCAAAAGACAGCGTTGTTGCAAGTGATGCGTTCTTCCCATTTGCTGACGGGCTAGAAGTATTGCTGGCCGCAGGCGTAAAAGCAATCGTGCAACCTGGTGGGTCAGTGCGAGATGATGAAGTAATTGCGGCTGCTAATTCCGCAGGTGTCGCGATGTATTTCACTGGCACCAGACATTTTTTCCACTAATCAAGGCGGACATGAGCGTCCCACGCCAAGCACCAATCAGTGGCAAGATGGTCAAGTTATGAAAACTTCACTGCGCCGGCAATGGCCCATTATTACGGTTTACCTTGGGATGATCGTTGCGCTCGCGTTTGTGGTATTTGTCGATTTTCGTTTTGGCGCGATCTTATTAGCGCTAAGTGTGCTGCTTGCCTTTGTTCTTAGGTTGCGTTTAACGGATGCGCAGGCAGGAATGCTTCGCATTCGCCGCCGCCGAGTTGACTTAACTTTGCTGGCAACCCTTGGAACACTGCTGTTAATACTTGCCATCGTTGTACCACATGGAAGTAAGTGATTTAATGCCAGGCAGACATGTGCAACAAAGTAGATTTAAGGTCTCGCATATTGTTATGACATTTATTGCGTCGGTAATAATTACAGCGCAATCATCAATTAATAGTGAGCTTAATTCGCATATTCAGAACCCCCTCATTACAGCATTGATTAACTTTGCAACCGGACTGCTGGTACTTCTTGTCATGATGATAATTAGTCGGCCGATTCGCGAAGGGTTCTTTAGAATTCCGAGCTTGATTCGGGCTGGCACGTTGCGTCGCTGGCAATTACTTGGGGGATTGTCGGGCGCATTTTTTGTATCTAGCCAAAGCGGTTTGGTTTCAGTTGTCGGAGTAGCGATCTTTACGGTTGCAGCAGTAGCTGGTCAAACTTCGGCGGCACTGCTAGTCGATAAATTTGGAATCGGGCCAGCAGGTAAGCAGCCGGTAACCGTAGCCAGAATTGGCGCAGCCATCCTAGGTATTTGCGGCGTCTTGGTGTCTGTAATGGGACAGGATTCAAAAGGCCAATTTGCATTTGGAGCTGTGTTAATTTCCTTTGCTGCTGGCGCGCTGGTTTCCACGCAACCGGCATTAAATGGTCAGATTGCAAACCACACTGGTCAACCTGCGGCTGCCACACTAGTTAACTTCTTGGTCGGATTTATATCCTTAACAATTGTTTATTTAGTAAAACAACAAATTAGTCCGCAAGGATTTAACATGCCTCCGATGCCGCTTGAAAACCCGATCATTTGGCTAGGTGGACCATTTGGTGTTCTATTCGTTCTCACTGCGGCATTTATGGCAAAGACCTTGGGCGTATTTTTATTCACCCTGACATCAGTTGTCGGTCAACTTTCTGGAGCTATCCTGATGGATGTGCTATTTCCAACAGCTTCAACGAACATCACTTGGCAGCTACTGCTCGGAATTTCCATGACTGGAGCAGCCGTAATACTTGCTAGTGCAAAAAAGAAAGCTAAGAGCCAGTAACTGCGCTAGCAAATGATGCCATGTCAGGGAAAACCTGATCTGGGGTAGCACTCGCTTGTGGAGCTGCGCCATTTCCTCGCCTGCTGATGTGAACTGTAGTCATCCCGATGCTTTTCGCCGGCCCATGGTCGTGGAACAAACTTTGCGCTACGTGCAGAATTCGATCCTTAGAAATTCCAAGCGTGCGAGCAATTTTTTCGTGCGCGAAATGAAAGTTCTCGATGTTTGGCTTATAGGATCCAACTTGTTGGGCAGTAATGACTTCGTCGAAATCAATGCCAAGTCGCTTTGCTGATGCTGCGAACAAATCATCGTCGCAGTTCGTAATAACCACGAGTTTAAATATTTTTTGAAGTTCGGCAAGTGCATCATGTGAATCAGGGAATGCTGGCCAGTCAACGACACTGCCACCAAACTGTGCTTCTTGTTCGGCGGTGACGGCAATACCGCGCTCAGCAGCTAGCAGACGAAGTGTGAGTCCTAGGACTTCGCGATAACCCTTGTAAGGAACTTCGGCTTCGTGCTCATGACGAGAAAAGTCGCGCAATAGGTCAGCGTCAGTTACATCGCTCACAGATTCACCAAGAGCTGACCGCAAGCCGGCAAGGATTCCGGATTCCCAGTCAATTAAAGTTCCGTAGCAATCAAACGTAAGCGCGTCATATGCCTGATAATCAACCATTGTGACCTCCCAGGGTAGGTGGGAAATTTCCCAACTTGTTGGTTTGCTTCGCACTCTATAACCGGTTAGGCCCGGAAACCTCGGGGGGAGTAGTATTAAAGTGTCTTGACGTCAAGATACTTTTACTCGAAGGATTTCTCATGGCTGGCAAAGTCACCGTCGTAGGTGCTGGTTTTTACGGATCAACAACTGCGCAACGTATTGCGGAATACAACATCGTTGACACTGTGGTGTTAACCGACATTCTTGAGGGAAAGCCCGAAGGCATAGCCCTTGACATGAATCAATCTCGTTCTATCGAAGGTTTCGAAACCAAAATTGTTGGCCAAACTACAACCGTTGATGGTGGTGGGTACGAAGCAATCGCTGGCTCTGACGTAGTTGTCATTACGGCAGGACTACCTCGCAAGCCGGGCATGAGCCGCATGGACTTAATCGAGACAAATGCAAAGATTGTTCGTGGCGTTGCCGAGAACATTGCAAAGCATGCACCAAATTCCGTCATCATCGTTGTTTCCAATCCACTAGATGAAATGACTGCACTAACTCAGCTTGCAAGTGGTTTTCCAAAGGAACGCGTACTTGGCCAAGCCGGAATGTTAGATACTGCCCGATTCACACACTTCGTCGCTGAGGAATTAAAAGTTCCAGTTGCATCTGTACAAACTCTTACTCTTGGGTCACACGGGGACACTATGGTTCCAGTCCCATCTCGCTGCACGGTAGATGGCAAGCCACTTTCAGAATTACTTTCGGCAGACAAGATCGAAGAATTAGTAGTCCGCACTCGTAACGGTGGCGCAGAAGTAGTTGCGTTACTAAAAACTGGTTCTGCTTATTACGCACCGTCAGCTGCTGCAGCTCGCATGGCGAAAGCAGTAATCGAAGATTCTGGCACAGTCATGCCAGTGTGCGCTTGGGTCGATGGTGAATACGGCATCAATGGTGTGTACCTCGGTGTCGAAGCCCAAATTGGCAAAGGTGGCGTTCGTAAAGTTGTGGAAACAAAGCTCACTGACTCCGAATTAGTTGAGTTAAAAGCAGCCGCAGAAGCAGTGCGCGAAAAGCAAGCTGACGTAGCCGGGCTATAAACCAGATTTTCAATTTAAGGAAAATTAATGTCAAAAATTAAGGTGCAAGGAACAGTAGTAGATCTAGATGGCGACGAGATGACTCGCATTATTTGGTCTTTCATCAAAGAGCAGTTAATTCTGCCTTACCTAGACATAAATATTGATTACTACGACTTGGGTATTGAAAATCGTGACGCCACGGACGATCAAGTGACTATTGATGCGGCAAATGCAATCAAAAAGCACGGTGTGGGAATTAAATGTGCCACGATCACACCCGACGAAGCCCGCGTTGAAGAATTTGGTTTAAAGAAAATGTGGAAGTCGCCAAATGGCACCATCCGCAACATTCTTGGTGGCGTTATTTTCCGCGAACCAATCATCATCAGCAACATTCCACGATTGGTACCAGGCTGGACTAAGCCAATCATCGTTGGACGCCATGCCTTTGGTGATCAATACAAGGCCACTGATGTAAAAATCCCTGGCGCTGGTTCCTTGACTATGACATTTACTCCTGCCGATGGCAGCGAGCCAATGGAACTAAACATTTTCGATTTTCCAGCTTCGGGTGTTGCCATGGGTATGTATAACTTGGATGAATCTATTCGCGAGTTTGCTCGGGCTTCGCTTCGGTATGGTCTGAACCGCAACTACCCGGTTTACCTTTCCACCAAGAACACAATCCTGAAAGCTTATGACGGACAGTTCAAAGATATTTTCCAAGAGATTTATGAAAAGGAATTCAAAGCTGATTTCGATGCTGCTGGCCTAACTTACGAACATCGCTTAATCGATGACATGGTTGCTTCCGCACTTAAGTGGGAAGGTGGCTACGTCTGGGCTTGCAAGAACTATGACGGCGATGTGCAATCTGACACCGTAGCCCAAGGATTCGGTTCACTTGGCCTTATGACTTCTGTGTTGATGACTCCAGATGGCAAGACGGTGGAAGCAGAAGCTGCGCACGGCACAGTTACTCGCCATTATCGCCATCATCAAAATGGTCGCCCAACTTCTACCAATCCAATTGCCTCAATTTTTGCGTGGACTCAAGGTTTAGCTCATCGCGGCAAGTTAGACGGTACGCCAGAAGTTACAAAGTTTGCAGAAACTCTGGAGCGCGTCTGTATTGAAACTGTGGAAAGCGGAAAAATGACAAAGGACCTAGCGCTACTTGTTGGCAAGGATCAGGCCTACTTGACGACCGAGGAATTCTTAGGTGCTATCAATGAAAACTTGCAGAAAGTAATGTCGGCATAATTTATGCTCGGGGTAATTTCAGCTAACGCAAACGGCGTGCGCGCTGCACTTAAGCGCGGCGGCTTTGATTGGGTTAAATCTCAACTTGATTCTGGAGTTGCTGAAGTTATCTGTTTGCAGGAAGTTAGAGCTACAACCGATCAGTTACATGAAGTACTTAATAGCGCCGGATTAAGTGATTTGCATGTCGCACATGATTCAAGCGCTCGGCTTGGCCACGCGGGTGTGGCAATCCTAAGTACTAAAAAGTTGAACAAAATAAAGACCGGAGTTGGACCAAAGGAATTTGCCGAAACTGGCCGTTGGGTTCAAGCAGAAGTGGAAACCAAGCGGGGTCCATTAACTGTTGCGTCGGTTTATGTGCATTCTGGCGATGCCGAAAAGCCAGTGCAACAGGAAAAATATCGCTTCTTGGAAGCTATGACGAAACGTTTTCAAGCAGCTGAAAAATCTGGTGAATTGTTTTTAGCATGTGGCGACTTTAATGTTGGACATCGCGAACTTGATATCAAAAATTGGAAAGGAAACTTAACTAAAGCGGGCTTTCTTCCTGAAGAGCGCGCTTATTTTGATAAATGGTTTGAAAAAGTGGGCGTTGTGGATTTGGGTCGCAAAGTTGCTGGCGAAGTCGAAGGTCCTTACACCTGGTGGTCATGGCGTGGTCAAGCCTTCGATAACAATGCTGGCTGGCGAATTGACTATCACGTAGCAACAAGTGCTTTGGCGCCACATTGCAACGATGTAGTTGTAGGTAGGGCTGATTCATACGCCCAACGTTGGAGCGATCACGCTCCTGTTACGGCAAAATTTAACTTGTAGACTTGGAGATGTGAACGCACTCCTGCCTATCTTTGGCACAGTCTTTGTTTTTATGGCCGTTGGCGCTGTGTTCGTCGCCGCAGAAACTGCTTTAATCACACTTAGGGAAAGCCAAGTAACAAAACTTGCGGAGACTGGTGGGCGGCGCGGACGCCGGTTAGCAAAGCTGGTGGAAAATCCGAATCGCTTCTTGGCCGCGGGTCAAGTCGGAGTAACACTTGCAGGTTTTATCTCGGCTGCATATGGCGAGAAGCGGTTAGCACCAATTGTTGTGCCTTGGCTCGAAGGTTTCGGGCTCAGTACGGGTGTTGCCGAAACTTTTTCCTTCATCGCATCAACAGTAGTTGTTGCATACTTGGCTTTGGTTTTTGCAGAACTTGTACCAAAGCGTCTGGCCCTCCAGCATTCTGAGCGTTATGCGTTATTCCTAGCTGGCCCAATTGACGTGATGGCGAAATTATTTGCCCCGTTTATTGCACTACTATCGGCCTCAACAGATGTAGTTGTGCGCGTACTTGGTGGAAATCCAAATGCCAAGAAAGAACAAATCTCTGGTGAAGAACTTCGCGGCATGGTTGCGATGCACCAAGACTTAACGCATGCTGAACGCGAGTTAATCGATGACGTGTTTAATGCTGGCGATCGAGAGATTCGCGAGATTATGATTCCGCGTACTGAAGTTGCATTCCTTGATGCAGATCTACCCGTCTACAAAGCAGTAAAAATTGTCGCTGATAAACCGCACTCACGATATCCAGTTTCGGATGACTCCGAGGATGATGTTTTAGGGTTCGTGCACGTGCGCGATTTGCTTGACCCCGAGATTCGCGAACGTTCGATTCGAGTTGGCGATCTTGTTCGCGACGTGGCTCGCCTGCCAGGAACTAAACGAGTGATCCCTGCCCTGACAGACATGCGTGCGACAAACGCGCACATGGCAATAGTTGTTGATGAGTACGGTGGCACCGCCGGCATCATCACGATGGAAGATTTAGTAGAAGAGTTAGTCGGCGATATTCGCGATGAATACGACACTGATGCTTCTGAAGGGGTTATTCCACCCGGCAAAGATGTCGTAGTAGATGGCTTACTGAATCTCGATGATTTCTTGGAAGAGACTCTTATGGAATTGCCCGAAGGTCCTTATGACACTGCTGCTGGATTTATGGCTGCCCAACTTGGCCGAATTCCAATGGTTGGTGACGAGATAGTGATTGAAGCTGGAACTCTGAGCGTTCTAGAAATGGATGGGCGACGGGTGTCACGGATTCGCGTGCTTCGTTCTGCCACAATAGGTGAATGACCCCGCGCGTACTTTCAGGCATCCAACCCACATCGGATAGTTTCCACATCGGTAATCATCTAGGTGCATTACAAAACTGGGTTGCTATGCAGGAAACTCACGAATGCGTTTACTTCATTGCAGATATGCACGCGATTACAGTCGAGCAAGATCCCGCTCAATTGCGCCAACGAACCCTATCTTCATACGCGCAGCTGCTCGCGCTGGGAATTGATCCAGACAAATCAACTTTGATTGTGCAAAGCCATGTTCCTGAACATGCGCAGTTGATGTGGGTTATGTCCTCCATTACAGGTCTGGGCGAAGCAAATCGCATGACGCAATTTAAGGACAAGTCAGCAAAAGGTGGCTCATCAACCACGAGTGTTGGTTTGTTGACTTATCCAATTTTGCAGGCTGCTGACATTTTGCTTTACCAGGCAAACTCCGTGCCAGTTGGCGAAGATCAACGACAGCATTTGGAATTAACCCGAGATTTAGCAATACGTTTTAATACCCGTTTTGGTGATACCTTCACGGTTCCAGAGGCGTTCATAGTTAAAGGAACTGCAAAAATTCAAGACCTGCAAGATCCAACTGCCAAGATGAGCAAATCTTCACCATCGGGCTGCATCAATTTGTTGGATCCAGTAAAGACCACCGAAAAGAAAATTAAGTCAGCCGTAACTGACTCAGATTCCGTTGTTGCCTTTGATCCAGTTAATAAAGCTGGCGTCTCAAACTTGCTAACAATAATGTCGGCTTACACCGAAACTCCAATTGCTGACTTGGTAAAGAGCTTTGAAGGTCGTATGTATGGCGACTTAAAGAAAGAAACTGCAGCAGCTGTTTTAAATTTTGTTGAGCCATACCAAGCCAAAGTTAATTCCTACATGACTGATCCAGCTGAACTGGAAAGGCTCATGCGGACAAGTGCAGTTCGCGCCAAAGAAATTGCCGCAAAAACTCTTGCAGATGTATACGACAAACTCGGATTTGTCCGCCCGTGATTGTTGGCTATGCATGAGTTGGGACGTAGTTCTATTCGATCTCGACGGCACCTTAACTGACAGCGGACTTGGCGTTGGTAATGGTGTGCTCTATGCACTCGCACAAATGGGATTTCCGAAACCAGACGATGCAGAATTGAGAAAGTACCTTGGTCCGCCTCTTTGGACATCGTTTAGTGATTACGCCGGCATGGATGAAACTCAAACTATCGAAGCGGTGCGCTTGTATCGCGAGTACTACAACGAAACAGGTGCTTATGAGAATTCTGTCTATTCAGGCATTCCTGAGTTATTAGCCAAACTTGTTTCAGATGGTAAGCGATTAGCTGTGGCCACTTCGAAAGTAGATTACGCTGCGGTAAACATTTTGCAACACTTTAATTTGGACCACTTCTTTGATGTGATCGCTGGATCTGATGAGACCGGGGAACTTCGAGGCACGAAGGCTTTGGTCATCGAGTATGCCCTGGCCGAACTTCGGATGTGTGATGGAAGTTCAATTGTCATGATTGGGGATCGGGAGCACGATATTTTGGGAGCCAAGGAGCATGGCCTGCCTGGCATTGGAGTGCTTTATGGATACGGCGATCTGGCCGAACTAGAAAGCGCCGGGGCGGTGGCGATAGTGAGTGATGTTGCCGACCTAGAACTGGCTTTGTATCGCTAAGTTTGGCCTAAATTTTTTAGTCAGTTCTGGTGTGCGGTACATCACAGCGGATTTCCCTAGGCGCTAATGCAGGCTTGCGCCCGAGACCCTAAACTTCTGGCTATGGCTGTTAAATCAATGGAAAATGGTGTCTCCGCGCCGGGTCGAGCAAAAATCGCATTTAGGCATTTAAGAACTGACAAATGGTGGGTTGAGCCACTTATCTCAGTTGTCGTACTTGTGTCATTTATTGCGTATTCAACCTGGCGAGCATTTGAAAATGCTTATTACTACGTTGACCATTTAGTTTCTCCGTTTTATTCACCTTGCCTTGCCACATCGTGCCCGCCTGAAGCTGCGCTCTTTGGAACACCATTTGGTGATTGGTGGACGTTGTCACCTGCACTTCTAATTTTGGTTTTTCCACTTGGGTTCCGGTTAACGTGCTACTACTACCGCAAGACTTACTACCGCGCGTTTTGGATGTCTCCACCTGCATGTTCCGTTGCAGAACCACACCGCACCTACACCGGTGAAACTCGTCAGCCATTGTTGCTTCAGAATTCACACCGCTACTTCTTCTTTGCCGGACTTATCTTTAATGTGATTTTGACCTACGATGCGATTTTGGCATTCAAAGGCCAAGATGGTGGCTTTGGAATGAGTGTTGGAACTTTAGTTCTATTGGCTAACGCGAGCTTCCTTTGGTTGTATTCGCTGTCATGTCACTCTTGCCGACATGCAGTCGGTGGTCGCTTGAAGCACTTCAGCAAGCACCCAATGCGTTACAAGCTTTGGACTTTTGTCTCCACGCTTAATCCACATCATCCGAAATTTGCCTGGGTTTCGCTGATTGGCGTTGCTCTGTGTGACCTGTATGTACGCAGTGTCGCAACAGGCCAAATCACAAACATCTACTTCTTCTAAGGGGACTTGAACACTCATGGCTGAATTTGAGCGTCACGAATACGACGTTGTAATCATAGGCGCTGGTGGCGCTGGTCTCCGTGCTGCAATTGAGGCACGCGCAAGTGGCTTGCGCACTGCAATCATTTGTAAGTCACTATTTGGTAAGGCTCACACTGTTATGGCCGAGGGTGGCATTGCCGCCAGCATGGGTAACGTAAACAGCAAAGACAACTGGATGGTTCACTTCCGCGACACTATGCGGGGCGGAAAATTCCAAAACAACTGGCGCATGGCAGAACTTCATGCCAAGGAATCGCCAGATCGTGTTTGGGAATTGGAAACTTATGGCGCGCTTTTTGATCGCACCCCAGAAGGCAAAATCAGCCAACGTAACTTTGGTGGCCACGAATATCCACGCCTAGCTCACGTAGGGGATCGCACTGGCTTGGAATTGATTCGCACTATGCAGCAAAAAATTGTTTCGTTGCAGCAAGAAGACTTTGCTGAAACTGGCGATTACGAATCAAAGATCAAGGTTTTTGCAGAACTAACAATCACTGAAATTCTTAAGACTGATGGCAAGGTTTCGGGAGTACTTGGTTACTGGCGTGAATCTGGCGAATTCGTTGTCTTTGAAGCGCCAGCCGTTGTTTTAGCAACCGGTGGTATTGGTAAATCCTTCAAGGTAACTTCCAATTCTTGGGAAGGTACTGGCGACGGTCACGCGTTAGCTCTTAAAGCTGGCGGAAACTTAATGCATATGGAATTCATTCAGTTCCACCCAACCGGCATGGTTTGGCCACTGAGTGTTAAAGGCATCCTGGTAACCGAATCCGTGCGTGGCGATGGCGGCGTACTTCGCAACTCAGATGGTCGACGCTTTATGTTCGACTACATCCCACCAGTTTTTGTGAAGCAATACGCAGACACTGAAGAAGAAGCAGATCGTTGGTACACCGATCCAGATAACAATCGTCGGCCACCAGAACTGCTGCCCCGTGATGAAGTAGCGCGCGCAATTAACTCCGAAGTTAAAGCCGGTCGTGGTTCCCCTCACGGCGGTGTATTCCTAGACGTTTCGACACGTTTGGCGCCTGAGGTAATCAAGGCCCGCCTGCCATCTATGTGGCACCAGTTCAAGGAACTTGCTGACGTGGATATCACCAAGCAAGCCATGGAAGTTGGACCTACTTGCCACTATGTAATGGGTGGCGTGCAGGTTGATCCAGACAGCGGCGCTGCAACTGGCGTACCTGGTCTGTTTGCTGCTGGTGAAGTTGCTGGTGGTATGCATGGTTCAAATCGCCTAGGTGGCAACTCACTTTCCGACCTTTTAGTTTTTGGTCGCCGTGCTGGCGTTGGCGCAAGTGAGTATGTAACTAGTCTTGCGGCCAAGCCAAAACTCGCACAGTCTGAAATTGATCGCGCCTTAGCTTCCGCGCTAGCTCCGTTTAAGGGAGACAGCAAAGAAAACGCATATGCAGTTCACTATGAACTGCAACAGATGATGAATGACTTAGTTGGCATCATTCGCGTAGGTGCAGAAATGCGCGAGGCAATCGAAAAACTCGAGACCATGAAAGAACGTGCAAAGCATGTCAGCGTTTCGGGAGACACTAAGTTCAACCCAGGTTGGCACGTAGCTCTTGACCTAATGAACATGCTGCTTGTCAGTGAAGCAGTTGCTAAGTCAGCCATGGAACGTGAAGAATCTCGTGGTGGTCACACTCGCGATGACTTCCCAACTATGGATCCAAAATGGCGAGCAATTCACGTAATCACTTCATGGGACGGCTCAAAGGTAAGTACTGAACGCCAGTCGCTGCCAGCAATGCCAAAAGAGTTGGCTGAATTATTTGATGTCGAAGAATTGAAGAAGTACCTGCTGCCGGAAGAACTCGCGCAGCTTGGAATGGGAGGCAACTAATGGGTTACTTAGCATCGATGCGAATCTGGCGCGGTAACAGCGATGCCGGTCAACTTGAAGAGCACAAGGTTGAAGTTGGCGAAGGCGAAGTTGTACTTGATGTAATTCATCGTTTGCAAGCAACTGAGGTACCAGACTTAGCCGTTCGTTGGAACTGCAAGGCCGGTAAGTGTGGTTCTTGTAGTGCTGAGATCAACGGTAAGCCAAGCTTGATGTGCATGACCCGGATGAACACTTTTGCTGAAGATGAAGAGATCACCGTTACGCCACTGCGCGCTTTTCCAGTCATCAAAGATCTAGTTGCAGATGTTTCCTTTAACTACAAGAAGGCTCGTGAGATTCCAGCTTTCAAGGGACCTGACAACTTAAAGCCAGGCGAGTACCGCATGGAACAAGTTGATGTGCAGCGCAGCCAAGAGTTCCGTAAATGCATTGAGTGCTTCTTGTGCCAGGACACTTGTCACGTTATCCGTGACCATGAAGAAAACAAGGAAGCTTTTGCCGGACCTCGTTTCTTTATTCGCCTAGCAGAACTAGACATGCACCCATTGGATCAACGGGATCGCAAACGGGAAGCTCAAGAAGAGCACGGCCTTGGAATGTGTAACATCACCAAGTGCTGCACGGCAGTCTGTCCAGAACACATCAAGATCACAGACAATGCGATCATTCCGATGAAGGAACGCGTAGTTGACGAAAAATATGATCCACTGGTTTGGCTAGGACGTACAATCGGTCGCCGTAAAGCGGACTAACCTCTACTTATGGGGATTACACAGTCAGGGCTACCAATTGATCCGGTTTATGGACCGGAATCACGCGATGGCTGGGATCCAGCTGTCGAGTTAGGTGTCCCAGGAGAGTTTCCATTCACTCGCGGCGTCTATCCGAGCATGTACACCGGTCGGCCGTGGACTATGCGTCAATACGCCGGATTTGGTACGGCTGCCGAATCCAATGAGCGCTATCACCAACTGCTTGCAGCAGGTACTACCGGGCTAAGTGTCGCCTTCGATCTACCCACCCAAATGGGTTATGACTCAGATCATCAATTAGCGCAAGGCGAAGTCGGAAAAGTTGGCGTGGCAATAGACACCGTCGATGACATGAAGATTTTGTTTGATCGCATCCCGCTCGACCAAGTTTCAACTTCAATGACTATCAATTCACCGGCTGCAACTTTGTTATTGATGTATCAATTAGTTGCTGAAGGTGAAGGTATAACTGGGTCTGTACTCAATGGAACTATCCAGAATGACGTCCTAAAAGAATATATTTCGCGCGGTACTTACATCTATCCGCCCGCAGCATCGCTACGACTGACAACAGATATTTTTGAATACTGCGCTAAAGAAATTCCACGCTGGAACACCATTTCAATTTCTGGATATCACATGGGTGAAGCAGGCGCTACGCCCGCGCAAGAAATTGCATTCACACTTTCTAACGGTATTGAGTATGTACGGGCAGCAATCGCAGCCGGCATGGATGTCGATGATTTTGCACCGCGACTTGCTTTCTTCTTTGTATCGCGGACAACTATCTTGGAAGAAGTCGCCAAGTTCCGGGCAGCTCGTCGAATTTGGGCGCGCATTATGAAAGATGAATTCAAAGCAACAAACCCAAAAAGCCAAATGCTTCGCTTCCATACCCAGACTGCAGGCGTGCAGTTAACTGCCCAACAGCCAGAAGTAAATTTGGTTCGAGTAGCCATCCAAGGCTTAGCGGCAGTTTTTGGTGGAACCCAGTCTTTGCACACCAATTCATTTGACGAAGCAATTGCCTTGCCAACGGAAAAAGCTGCGCGCTTGGCATTGCGAACTCAGCAGGTTTTGGCTTATGAAACCGATGTCACTGCAACGGTTGACCCATTTGCGGGATCTTACGTAGTGGAAGCCATGACTGATGAGCTGGAAACTGAGATTTTGCGCTTGATGGACAAGGTTGAAGAATTTGGTGGCGCAGCCAAGGCAATTGAAGTTGGATTCCAAAAGAATGAAATAGAAACCAGCGCCTACGACTATGCCCTGCAAATCGATAAGGGTGAGCGAACCGTAGTTGGTGTAAATAAGTTTGCAATAGATGTCGAAGAAAAATACGAGCCGCTTCGAGTTGACCCAGCGATTGGCGAACAACAAACCGCTCGGCTCCAGGCAATTCGAGCCAGTCGCAACAATGCTGAGGTGACTCGCGGCCTAGATGCACTTAAGCGAGCTGCAGAATCTACCGAAAATGTTATGTATCCAATGAAAGCTGCACTTGCCGCTCAAGCCAGTGGCGGCGAAGTAGCCGATGCCCTACGCGAGGTTTGGGGTCGTTACAACCCACCTGAGATTTTCTAGCCACCAGCCCGATAACATTGAGTTGGTTGTGAAAACCCTGCTGGCTAATTTGAGTTCGGCGGTTCACATACCTAGTCATTGGTGGTTTCAATGTCTGATTCAAATTCCGCAGTTACCAGAATGCACAAATACAACCCAGAGTTAACCGATTTAGTCTTTGACTATATGCGCGATCGACTGGCGATGCCGGAAGTGCCATTGGATTTCCCAGGCGACAAACAGGTTTTAGCAGCGGCCTTAGCCGGGTTAATCAAACCAGAAGGTAATCCCGCTGCTGACGTACTTAAGCTCTATGACAAAGTAGTCTCACGTGCGGTTGTCTCGGGGGATAGTCCAAGGTTCATGGCGTTCATTCCAACGGCGCCAACTAAAGCTGCACTGCTTTTTGACATGATCGTTTCTTGTGCGTCTATTCAAGGAATTTCTTGGCTAGAAGCTGCTGGTTCCATTACTGCCGAGAATCAAGTATTGCGATGGATGGCTGACGTGGCTGGGCTACCGCAAAGCGCTGGTGGCACGTTTGTCTCGGGTGGCTCGGCAGCTAATTTAGCGGCGCTTACTGTTGCGCGAGAGACTGGCCGCGAAAACCGCGGTTTAAAAAATCGAGCACCAGTTCGAATTGCGTTGAGTAAGCAAGCACATTCCTCAATTGGAAATTCATTGGCAATTCTGGATGTGGAGCCGCTGATTGTCGAAACAGCTGGGTTTGCAATGACAGTAAACGACTTAACAATTGCCTTGGCAAAGTGTGATCCAAATGAACCGCCAGTAGTGGGAGTTGTTGTAACTGCGGGAACGACAAACGCCGGTATTTTGGACGACCTATCGGGCATAGGAAAATTTGCTCGGGAAAATAAACTTTGGTTCCACGTCGACGCAGCTTATGGTGGCGCCGGCTTACTTGCGCCATCAACAAAGTCACTTTTTGTTGGCATCGAACTTGCCGATTCGATAACTATGGATCCGCATAAGTGGTGGTTCGCACCCTTTGATGTAGCAGCAATTTTGTATCGAGAACCTAGGTTGGCTGCCGCAGTTCACACCCAAGACGCTTCATATTTAGATGTGTTGCATGAAGATGATGACGTTATCAATCCAACCGACTTGGCTTATCATTTAACGCGACGCGCCCGTGGTTTGCCACTTTGGTTTTCAGTTGCAGTAAATGGCACCAAGGCATATAGCGATGCGGTTGAAGCCTCGGTTCAATTAACTCGTGAAGTGGCCGAACTTATACGCACCCATCCAGAATTGGAACTGGTAATCGAACCAAGCTTGTCAGTTGTTCTCTGGCGCAAAATTGGCTGGGAAGCTAAAGATTACCGCGACCTGCAAGATCGATTGATTACTAATCAGACAGCTTTTGTGACACCAACATCGTGGCAAGGTGAAACTGTGGGCAGATTTGCATTTGTGCACCCAGGAACAACAATCGAGATGGTGAAAGAAGTTTTCGCAGCTCTTTGAGCCAGGTCTAGAACTACTTAATCTCCATAAGTTCAGTTCCAGTTGGGACAGTAGTTCCAACTTCAGCAGTTAGGCCGGTAATGATGCCCGCCTTGTGTGCGGTTAGTGGCTGTTCCATCTTCATAGCTTCTAGAACCACAACTAAATCACCTTGGGCTACTTCTTGACCTTCAGTAACGGCAATTTTTACGATAGTTCCCTGCATTGGCGCCACTACGGCATCACCACTGCCAGCAGCTCCAGATTTCTTACCAATCTTGCGAGCAGCTTTCTTGCCACCACCAGCTGAACCAATTGACATATCGGATGGCAAAATTACTTCAATCCTGCGGCCATCGACTTCGACGGTAATTGGCGTACGCGCGGATTCTTCGGAAAGATCGCCCGCAGTTCCAGAGAACGCTGGGATGGTGTTGTTAAATTCGGTCTCGATCCAGCGAGTATGTACTGAAAATGGCGTAGCTGGATCAGCTGGTGCGAATGCTGGATCACTTACAACGGCACGATGGAACGTAAGCGCAGTTGCAATGCCGTCAATTTCAAATTCAGCTAGGGCACGGCGCGAGCGCTCAAGGGCTTCCTGGCGATCTCGACCGGTGACGATAAGTTTTGCAAGTAATGAATCAAAGTTTCCGCCGATTACATCACCTTTTGCAAAGCCTGCATCTAGTCGAACGCCTGGACCACTTGGTGGATTCCAAACTGTTAAGGCGCCGGGGGCTGGTAAGAACCCGCGACCAGGATCTTCACCGTTAATCCGGAACTCAATGGAGTGTCCACGCAATACTGGGTCACCGTAGCCAAGTGCCTCACCTTGGGCAATCCGGAATTGTTCGCGCACTAAATCTATGCCAGCGACTTCTTCAGATACTGGGTGCTCAACTTGTAGTCGAGTATTAACTTCCAGGAATGAAATTGTGCCATCCACACCAATCAAGAATTCGCAAGTACCAGCGCCAACGTAATTAGCTTCCTTCATGATGGCTTTACTCGAGGCGTAAAGTTCGTCGATTTGGCCTTGAGTCAGGAATGGCGCTGGAGCCTCTTCGACTAATTTTTGGTGGCGGCGCTGCAACGAGCAATCGCGAGTTGAAACGATAACTACGTTGCCATGTTCGTCAGCTAAACACTGAGTTTCAACATGTCGGGGATTGTCCAAGTAACGCTCAACAAAACATTCGCCTCGACCAAAAGCCGCAATGGCCTCACGTACTGCAGATTCAAAAAGCTCTGGAATTTCCTCTAAGTTACGCGCGACCTTGAGCCCTCGACCGCCACCACCGAACGCAGCTTTAATGGCAATTGGCAGACCGTGCTCTTTTGCAAACTTAACAACTTCTTTGCTGTCTTTAACTGGATCTGGCGTTCCTTGCACTTGCGGTGCACCGGCGCGAGAAGCGATGTGGCGCGCAGAAACTTTGTCACCCAAGTCCCGAATTGCTTGTGGCGGTGGACCAATCCAAATCAAACCTGCATCAATTACGGCTTGGGCAAATTCAGCATTTTCTGACAAAAATCCATAGCCTGGGTGCACTGCGTTAGCACCGGATTTTGTTGCAGCAGCAATCAGTTTTTCAATAACTAAGTAACTTTCAGCTGCAGTACTTCCGCCAAGAGCAAAGGCCTCATCGGCAACTTTGACATGTTGGGCATCTCTATCAGGATCCGCGTAAACTGCCACACTTTTGATTCCAGAATCTGCACAAGCTCTAGCAACGCGAATTGCAATTTCGCCGCGATTGGCAATTAGAACCTTATTGATCTTGCGAGTGCTGGCCACTTAAACTCCTTGGCTTGGTTTACCTAAGTCTATAAGTCCCAAAGTTGGGTCCATTCAATGCTCATATCTAATGCAAATTTGCGCAACAGGGCTAGGGAAATTCCGCCTACTGCGGGACTGTCTCCAGTCATCCGGTTTATAAACGCAGCGCTCTTACCTTCGTGCGTAAATCCTCCAGCTACGGAAAGTGGTTCGCCGCTTGCAACGTAGGCAACTATCTCAGAATCCGAAACATTGGCGAATTCAATTTCCGCACCAGCCACTCCACTTCGCACTTGGCCAGTAACCAAGTCCTTCATCCAGTGCCCAGTGTGCAGGTAGCCAGACTTGCCACGCATCTGTTTCCAGCGCTCGATAGCAATTTCAGGAGTACCTGGTTTTCCAAGTGATTGACCTTCGAATTCCAGCATGGAGTCAGCCGCTATTACGAGTAACCCAGACTCTTGGGTAACCGTTATGTTGGCTACAACTGCTTCACCTTTGGCAGCTGCCAAAGCAAGGCACAGGTCTGCTGTGTTAATCGGGGCTAATTTAGCTGCGATGGCATCCTCATCGACGTAACTAACTTGTACTAAAGGTGTGATGCCTGCGGACTGCAAAAGTGAAAAGCGAGAGATTGAAGCCGAAGCGAGTAAAACTGTGCGTGACATTAATGACTACTTTTAATTTAGTAAGGATGGGGAAGTGCAGATCTGCGCCAAGTTCCAGCACCATGTTCAAATGATTTTCGGACACTACGGTGTGGTGCATTCCATTCATTGCGTAGCTGCTCTCGTTTATTGCGAGCTTGTGCTGTGAGCGCAGCTTGAGCAGTGATCACCATAATGACAGCGGCCAATTCCGCAGCATCAGGAGCGCCACGTACGACTTGAAAGTCTTGACTCACAGCGGAATATTTCCATGCTTCTTCGGCGGCAGAATTTGCCGTTTGCCGCGCAATGAACGTAACGCGCGAACCACCATTACGCGGGTTTCACTTGGCACAATTACGCGATCGATGTAACCACGTTCGGCAGCGATATATGGGTTAGCAAACTTGTCATCGTATTCCTGCAACAATTTTGCGCGTTCGGCATCTGGATCATTCGCATCCGCTAATTCTTTGCGGTAAAGCACGTTAACAGCGCCTTGCGCTCCCATAACTGCGATCTGGGCACTTGGCCAAGCTAAGTTAATGTCCGCGCCAAGATGCTTGGATCCCATTACGTCATAGGCGCCGCCATAAGCCTTGCGAGTAATTATGGTTACTAATGGAACCGTGGCTTCGGCATATGCATAAAGCAACTTTGCGCCACGGCGGATAATGCCCTGCCATTCTTGATCAGTTCCCGGCAAGAAACCTGGAACGTCAACCAAAGTAAGTACTGGAACATTGAATGCATCACAGGTACGAACAAATCGAGCAGCCTTTTCACTGGCGTCAATATCTAAAGTGCCAGCAAATTGCATTGGTTGGCTGGCAACCACACCTACTGGGCGACCTTCGACACGACCGTAACCACAAATTATATTTGGGGCAAATAGTGATTGCGTTTCAAGAAATTCGCCATCATCAACAATGGTCTCGATAACTTTATGCATGTCATAAGGCTGGTTTGGTGAATCCGGAATGATTGTGTCGAGCATACGATCGGCATCAGAAATTTCCATGTCAGCTTCAACATCAAGAAATGGCACTTCGTCCATATTGTTGCTCGGTAAAAATGAAAGCAAATTCTTTACATATTCCAAAGCGTCATCTTCATCGGATGCCATGTAATGCGCTACACCGGATTTTGTATTGTGAGTACGAGCACCGCCTAGGTCTTCGAATGCAACTTCTTCACCAGTGACGGTCTTAATGACTTCTGGTCCAGTAATAAACATGTGCGAAGTTTGATCCACCATAACTATGAAGTCAGTTAATGCAGGGGAGTAAACCGCGCCGCCGGCACATGGCCCAAGTACTAAAGAAATTTGTGGAATCACGCCAGAGGCATGTGCATTGCGCTTAAAGATCTCGCCGTATAAGCCAAGGGAAACTACACCTTCTTGAATTCGAGCTCCGCCGGAATCGTTGATACCGATCATTGGCACGCCAGTCTTCAGCGCAAGATCCATTACTTTGCAAATTTTTTCACCGAATACTTCGCCGAGAGAGCCACCGAAAACTGTGAAGTCTTGGGCGAACACACAAACCTGTCGGCCATCAATAGTTCCGTATCCAGTAATCACGCCATCGCCATAAGGTCGAGATTTTTCCATGCCAAAGTTATGGGAACGATGTCGGGCAAGGCCATCAATTTGTTGGAATGAACCTTCATCCAAAAGACGTTCGATACGCTCCATCGCAGTGAGCTTGCCGCGAGCATGCTGCTTATCGACGGCCTCAGAGCGTCGGCTGGCGGCATCGTTCCGGCGCTGTTCCAAATCTGCAATCTTTCCCGCAGTTGTATGGATGTCAACGGCTTTCTGACCCTTTTCGGCGCTCACTGGTTCCTCCGTACTAGTCCTTCGCCTACCCTAGCGATGTGGGTATAAAAGATGTGAAACGCGAACGTGCAGCGCTTGACCCTGCTCTTATATTAAGTGAGTTAGCCAAAACTTCCTCCACGTGGCGCGATATTGAGGTCTTTGAGCAAGTTAGTTCAACAAATGACCTAGTCATTGCACGACTGGCCAGCGCCAATCCTGATGCCGTGCTCGTGGTTACTGCAGATGAACAGATTCAGGGCAGAGGTCGTTTGCAACGAGTGTGGCAAAGTCCGTTCGGTGCGGGAATTGCCTTAAGTATTGCAATTCCAACGTCAGCTTTTCCATGTCCAGTGTCCGCAATTCCGCTATTGGTTGGACTGGTGGCCCGTAACTGCTTAGCTCAACACTCTGACCTAATTCGCCTAAAGTGGCCAAATGATTTAATGCTGATTTCCTCGAATAAACAGTTAAAGAAGGTTGGAGGCATTTTAGTTCAACTTCAAGGCAGGCACGCAGTAATTGGTATCGGTATCAATACGGACTTAACAGATGTTGAGTTGCCTACCGAATTTGCCACATCTTTGGCTTTAGCAGGAATTTCAATTCGGCGCGAAGCGCTCATTGCAAGCCTTCTTAACGCACTTGAGCAAATCCTCAATAACCCTGATCCGGAATGGTTGACAGCCTATCGAGCAGCTAGCTGCACTTTACAAAGCGAAGTCTTGGTCACTCTTCCAGCTGATCGCACAATTTCCGGTTTTGCATCAAATGTTTTGATTAGCGGGGCTTTGGTTCTTGATACCCCACAAGGACAAATAGAAATCACCTCGGGAGATGTGGTGCAAGTTCGGTCGCAATTGACATAGGACACTAAACTTCGAATTGTGACCAGAATTTTGTTAGTGGAGGATGATCTTGAGATCGCCGTTCCACTAGTGCGCTCTCTTCAGGCTGCAGGTTATTCAGTAGCACTTGTAGGTGATGGCGTTGCTGCACTTGAAAAAGCCAGAACTACCAAACCTGACATGATCGTTCTTGATTTGGGACTTCCAAATATGGACGGCCTCGAGATATGTCGTACTTTACGCGCTCAAAAATACGATATGCCCATTCTGATTCTTACTGCGAGGTCCTCGGAGCTGGACTTAGTTGTCGGATTGGATGCTGGTGCCGATGACTACATCATTAAACCATTTAAGTCTCCTGAACTTTTAGCCAGACTGCGTGCCTTGATTCGTCGCGTAGATGGCCATGACGTAACTGAATTAATTGGAAATGGGATTACCTTGAATTCCGAAGCGCGCACTTGCTACATAGGCGAAACAGAAGTTCTCTTAACTTCCACCGAATTCAGCCTATTAGAACTGTTAATGCGTAATTCTGGGCGAGTAATTAGCCGCCAGCAAATTTTGCGTGATGTTTGGAATACAAATTGGTCAGGGACTACGAAGAATCTGGACATGCATGTATCAGCTTTGCGTCGAAAACTTGGCGCAGAAGGCGAGCATGTTTCAACAGTGCGTGGTCTTGGGTTTCGATTCGATCGGAACTAATAATGGAACAGCGGCTCTTTAGATTTTTTGCAATTTCGATTATCCCGTTTGTACTTTTACTTGGATTATTCGCCATTACTTTGCTGCGCAGATCTGAAATGATTGGAAACTTAGCATTAGCGTGGACAAATTCCACACTAATTACGTTTGGTGTTCAAGCAATGATTACGCTTACGGCAACCTTGGTAGTAATTGCCGCAAAGTTACTTGCAAAATTATCAATTGCCCCAGTTAAAATGATGTTAACTGAGGTCAATAACGTCACTATTAGGCAAGAAATTCATGAACCTCGGCTAACTGGTATTCATGAAATTGATGTAACTTTGCAAAATTTGTTTCAATCGGCATCGGATGCGCAGCAACGATTAAGTTCGGAACGAACACTCGCTGCAGATGTTTCTCACCAATTACGCTCACCACTAACCGCGCTATCCCTACGACTCGAGCAGATCGCCCAAGAATCCGAGGGCACTAACGTCCAAGCTGAAGCCAATGCCGCACTAGGACAAGTGGATCGGTTAGTGCGATTGGTTGAAGGGTTGTTAACCACTTGGCGTTCCACATCAGAACGGGAACTTACAGAAATAAACGTTTCCGAGTTATTGGCAAAAGCAAGTGCTCGATGGCGTGATCGCCTAGCGACAGTATCTCGTAATATTGAAATAGCTAGCACACCTAATTTGATTGCCCTAGGTACCCCAGAAATTCAAGAGCTAGCACTTTCTGTGCTAATTGAGAATTCATTACAACATGGTGCGGGCACGATTCGAATTTCGGCTAGGGAATACCAATCCTGGATTTTGATCGAAGTAAGTGACCAGGGCGATGGTATTAAAGGGGATGCTGAAGTTTCGTTAATGGTAAAAGGAAATACAACGGGTGGTACCGGGCTGGGATTGGCTTGGGCCAGAACACAAATTTCTATTGACGGAGGCCGGTTAGAGTTGCGAAATTTAAAGCCTGCTGCTTTTGGTATTTTTCTAATTGCGGCTAATAGGTAGTAATAAGCGATTAGAAGTTTTGCTCCACGCTTGAAACGTCATTTGGGAAAACCCAATTGTGGTAACCCCAAAACCTAAAAATTGTTCCGAGTACCAAACCAATTACGTTGGCGCTGACGTTATCGGCCAGCGCGCTGTCGAATCCGAGAATGTAATGACTGATCCAAAGACAGGAAAGTGAAATCACCATACCAACAGCGTTAAAAACAAAAAATAATGTGTACTCTCTACGAAAAGTTGATCGAGCCCGATCTTTAAAGGTCCAGTGACGATTTCCAAAATAGGCAAAAGTTGTAGCAGCTAAAACGCTAAAAACTTTTGCCGTAAGTGGTTTGTCGTATAAGGGACCTTCGCCACCTGCGTAACGCAAAAGGTTAAAAATAGTTAGGTCGATAAGATATGCGACTAAGCCAACTAGACCAAATTTACCCAGTTCTTTGCGCAGACTGGCGAACAAATTTGATAAGGGCATCTTCCTAGATTAGTCAACGATTAAAGGGAATTAAGCCATAGGTCCCTGCGCTGGCGCTTATTGAGGTAAATTTGCCTTCCAAGTACGTAGAAGGGGAGCGCCACTGTGGGCCATCGCATTTTGGTTATTGAGGATGACCAATCCATTGCTGAGATTGTGGGCATCCTGCTTCGTGGCGAAGGATTTGAAGTTTCATATTGTGCAGATGGTTTACAGGCAATAACCGCTTTTAAGGCAGTAGCGCCGGATCTAGTTCTACTGGACTTAATGCTGCCAGGTCGAGATGGCATCGATGTTTGCCGGGCAATTCGAGAATCGAGCGGTGTACCAATTGTGATGCTAACCGCAAGAAGCGATTCAGCCGACGTTGTCACAGGATTAGAATCCGGGGCTGACGACTACATAGTTAAGCCAATAAAGAACGAAGAGCTACTTGCCAGAATTCGTGCTCGATTGCGTTCGATCGAAACCCCGATTTTGAATGAAATTCAAATCGGTGACTTAGTAATTGATATTGCTGGACACTCTGTTAAACGCGGATCCAAAGAAATTTCATTGACGGTTCTTGAGTTCAAATTGTTATTGACGTTAGCAAAGCGTCCGTGGCAGGTGTTTTCTCGAGAATTATTGCTCGAAGAAGTTTGGGAATACCAACATGCTGCGGACACCAGGCTGGTTAATGTGCACGTCCAGCGCCTACGAGCCAAAATTGAAATTGATCCTGACCATCCGGAAATCGTGGTCACAGTACGTGGCGTTGGTTACAAAGCAGGGCAATCTTAAATCGTGAGCAATTCAGCTCCAAACAAACCAACTTTTGTGCAGATGTGGCGTCGCAATCTGCAACTGAGACTTGTAATAATTACGGCACTAGTTTCAATTTCAATTCTGAGTGCGGTTGGAATTTTGCTCGTAAATCAAGTTTCCGCTGGCTTACTTGAGGCTAAACAGCAAAGTGCATTAACAGAAGCTACTGCCGCTCGATTGGAAGTCCAGCGCCTATTAGATGCTGCTGATGCTGGATTAGTTGCACCTAACAGCACCAGAATTGTTGATTCAGTAATTACTGCATTAGCTGTTCGAGCTGGTTCTCCTGGACTTTACGACGCGATATTTCTAAGTGACCCAGACTTAGCGGGAGTACCAGAGCGCGGCACAAAACTTATTTCCGAACAATCAATACCAACTGACCTGCGCGCCGCAATCCGCGAGCGCGATCGTCAGGCATGGGCTTATTCAACTTTAATTTATGAGGGCGGAGCCACGGCTCAGGGTTTAGTTGTGGGAGCTCCAGTTTCAATTCCTCGCATTGGCGCTTATGAACTGTATTTACTATTTCCCCTTGACAAGGAGCAAAAGTCCATTGACTTGGTAAGACAAGGCGTTGCAATTACAGGTGTATTTTTGTTGATTAGCTTATTGATTCTTGCCTGGTTTGTTACTTCGCGGGTCACCGATCCAGTTCGTGAGGCTGCTGAAATTGCAGTGCAAATTGCATCTGGTGATCTGGATCGGCGAATGCAAGTACATGGTGAAGATGACATTGCTCGGCTAGCAGGATCACTAAACGAAATGGCGTCCAGTCTGCAAAGCCAGATTATTCGCCTGGAGTCCTTGTCACAGGTCCAGCAACAATTCGTTTCTGATGTCTCGCATGAGTTGCGAACACCTCTAACCACAGTTCGCATGGCAAGCGAGATGATCTATGGCGCTCGAGCAGATTTTGATCCTGACATGGCACGTTCAGCAGAGCTTCTTCGAAATCAGGTAGATCGATTTGATGTTCTACTAAGTGACCTACTCGAAATGAGCAAGATTGATGCCGGTGCGGCACCACTGGAATTATCTAAGGTGAATCTGGGCAAGTTAACCGAAGTGATCTTAAGTGAGAATGTGCAGATTGCCTTAGATCACAACACTGAATTCAATTTCTCGACAGTTGGAGACGCTATTGTTACCGCAGACCAGCGACGTATTTCCCGAATTGTTAGAAATCTAGTTGTAAATGCAATAGGGCACTGTGATGGGTCTGCAATCGAAATAGATATTGCCGGAAATGAATCCTGCGTTTCAATTTCGGTAAGGGATTATGGGCAAGGAATTGCGACTGAAGATTTAGCTCGAGTTTTTGACAGATTTTGGCGTGCTGACCCTGCGCGCCAACGAACTTTGGGTGGCACCGGGTTAGGACTTTCCATTTCTGCCGAAGATGCCGCACTTCACGGTGGCTTGATAGATGTTTGGGGTGCGCCAGGCATCGGAGCACAGTTTGTTTTGACTTTGCCTAGAACTGAGCATGGCCAGATTTTGCAAGTAGCAATTGCGGCAGGCGCCCCATGAAACTAAACAAATTTGGGACTGCTCTAACAACGATCTTGTTGCTATCAGGTTGTGGTGGAATCCCTACTTCGAGTGACGTTTATTTTGGTGAAGTGATTTCCGAAGATAGTTCCACTCAGTTTGTTCGCGTTATTGCGCGGCCGCCTACTGCCGACATGGAGCCAGAAGCAATCGTTCGTGGCTTCCTTGAAGCATGCGCTGACCCATCAGGTGACTATGCGATTGCGCGACAGTACTTAACAGCAGATTCAGCTACAACATGGAATCCAGCAGCCGGCATCGAAGTATATGAGGCAAATTCAATTGAAGTTTCGGGTCAACAGCCAAGTTTGGTCGTAGCCGCAACGAAACAAGGTGCAATATCTGATTTAGGCAGATTTCAAACGGCAGATCCTGGAGCTCAACTTTCCAGGACATTTAAAGTTTCCCAAGACGCAAGTAATCAATGGCGCATCACAGATTTAAGTGATGGCATATTGCTATCTACTGGAGACGTGGACAGGTCGTTTCGCAGTTTTCCGATTTACTTCCTGAATTCGTCACTGACTTCTTTAGTTTCAGATTCGGTTATCGTGCCGGTAAATAGCTCAGGTGCTGCAACTTCTCTCGTAAGATCCTTACTCGATGGCCCCACACCGTACCTGGGTCCAGTAGCTACAACTGCATTTCCAGTTGGTACCGCATTGACTTATGGTTCAGTCCCAGTTGTAAACGGGATTGCCCAAGTTGATCTGTCTCAAGAAATCTTGGGAGCAGATGAACTGACTCGACGAGCCCTATCTGCACAACTTGTTTGGACACTAAGTGCTTTACCCAACGTCTCTGGTGTGAGAATCACGGTCTCCGGTCAACCGCTTGCGCTAACTGACATTGGAGTAACACAAACTGTCTCAGATTGGCAGGAGATCTCCCCACTGCTTGATTCCACCTTCAACGTTCTAAATGTCATTCGAGCCGACAAGATATATTCAGTTGTAAGTGATGTTTCCACTGAAAAACTAATTGCACCCGCAAATCTAATTGGAGCAATTGCCAATCGAGATAGTTCCCAGATTGCTGCGATAACAAATGACTTGAAGACGCTACTTGTTACTAACGTAGTTACCGGTGAGTTTGAGGTAGCCGCTCAAGGTGAAGTCCTTTCCAGACCTACGTGGGATCAAGATGGAAATATCTATGTTGCCGATTTTGGTCAAGGAGTACTAGAGGTAACTAAGGATGGCACAACACGTGCTATCCCCGTTGATGTCTCTAATCTGGGAACTACCGACCAGGTCAAGCAAGTAGTGGTTGCCCAAGATGGGGTAAGAGTTGCTGTCGTGCTATCAGATGGCATCCAAGACGTTATTGCAGTTGGTGCCTTATTTAGAACTGATACGGAAACCCGGATTGTGGGCTTGCATCGAATTGAGCGAAATATTTCGCAGGTACGAGACATCGCATGGAGTAGCCCAAATAGTTTGGCGGCCATCGCAGCGGACGGATCTGGTGGTGAGATGTTGTTTGACACGTCATTGCTAGATGGGAAAACAAAGTTATCGAGTACCCCGCCGGGCACTCAGGCACTAGCAATTGACGGTAGTGGGATTATCTACATTTCTGTAGTTGATGGTTCAAAACAGCTGTTGTATCGCCAGACTTTCGGTTCCTGGTCTGAGTTAACAACTGGCGTTGGCGGTTTCTTTACTAGGTAGATAGCGAATTATGCGACCACACCTAAGAGTTATTCACACCAACGTGACGTTACAAATCTGATAGCACAATTTTTGACACAGTTTTCAAGTGTCGATTATCAAAGAACTTATTTTTACTCCAACATGTTTAAGTTGTGGGTCGCTCGGAAACAACCTATGTAGTGCTTGTTCATCGAAAATTAGTCCATTCGCTGGAAAGCCAATTACAAATGTGGCCCAAACTTATTGCTCAAGTCCGTATGAAGGCTGGGTGCGAGACAAGCTAATTGAGTACAAGAATGGCCGACAACGAAATGCTCCTGCATTGGCATCAGCTTTAATGACGGTATTTCAGATCTCAGATTTTGCAAATCCAATAACGTTAGTGCCAATTCCAAGCTCGCCAGAAAAAATCGCAGACCGCGGATTTGATTCCATTGCAACTTTGGGAGCTGAAGTTAGTAGGAACTTAGCTTCAGGCCCGAAATTAACAGCTGCACTGTTTCTCAAGTCTTGCGTGCGAGATCAAGTCGGATTGTCTGCGCATGAACGCAAGAAGAATATGGCGCGAGCATTCGGCGCGCGCTGCCAGCTGTCCGGAGATGTTGTATTAATTGACGATGTAATAACCACGGGTGCCACGATGAGTAGCGCGGCTGGCATTCTTCGAATCGCGGGCGCTCAAAGAGTTTTTGGGATTGCTTTATGTGGTTCGCCTAAAAGCCGATAATCTTGCGTCTAAGGCACCCACCCGGGTCCGTGATTGCATAGCAAAGCAGTTCTTCGAAGTTGGTTTGCTATAAGCCGATGCCAGCCGCAGGCAAAGCGGTCCACGTAAGACGACTTTTGGTCGTTGAGCACGGTGCGGTTTAGATGTAAGTCCTGCCTGCACTTTGATCCAGATGGTCAAAATCTGCAGTGAGGATTAGTAGTGGCGATTGACGCTGCGAAAGTTCCAGCAGGCGAATGTGGGGTCGAAAATCAGGTCGGACGGGTGGGTGTCTTCTTAACTACCAAAATTAAGCGAAGTAATTTCACCCAGTAGGCTTGGCACATCAACTAAGGGAGTTTTGGTGTCAGATTCTGCCGTGAAGTCCCAGCAAAAATTTATTTTAAAAGCCATGCCCCTGTTCTTTGTCGGCATGACCTTACGTCCACTAACCACTTCCGTTGGTCCGGTACTTCCTGAAATTCGCGCCGAATTTGGGCTAAGTGCGACAGCAGCATCTTTGTTGAGTACTTTGCCAATTCTCATGTTTGGACTTGGAGCAATGCTGGTCCCTAGATTGCTACACCGAGTAACTCCAAACAAAGCAGTTTCAGTTGCGTTGATTGCTCTCGCGATCGGTGGAACCCTGCGCCTTGTCCCTTCCGTAGTAGTTCTCTATCTTGGAACAATCATTATTGGACTCGGTGTTGCAGTAGGAAACGTAGTCCCTTCAATAATTACGCGCAGAGATTTCCCAAAAAATATCGGCGGAGTAATGGGAATGATTGCGGGAGCTATATCAATTTCGGCAGCGGTGGCTGCGCTAATCACGTATCCGCTTACTGAAGCCTTTGGTTCATGGCGTGGAGCTTTAGAAGTATGGGCCGTTCTGCCATTAGTTGCTTGGGCAGTTTGGCGTTTTTATCGTCATGAGGAAACAGTTGATGAAACTTTGACATCTCCTCGCGACATGCGTGGCCTGTTCCATAACAAGTTAGCTTGGGCATTAGTTCTTTACTTTGGTTTCCAGTCCATGAATTACCATTCCATGAATGCCTGGCTGCCATCTATCCTGCGAGATTCTGGTATCGATCCAACAATTGCCGGCAATCAACTCGCTCTCTTAGTGCTACTCGGATTTCCAGCCGGTCTTTTTGTTCCGCCACTAGCTGCGAAATTCAAATCTCAGGTAACGCTTTGCTTAATCTTCGTAGCAATTTTCGCAGTTGGTTTAGTTGGAATTTATGTTTTCGCAACTACGGGTTGGTGGGAAAACGGAACTTGGCTATGGGTTTCACTCCTTGGCATCGGATTAGGTTCATCATTTCCACTGGCTCTGACTCTGGTTTTACTTCGCTCCGATAGCCACGAAACGGCGCGAGATCTGGGGTCGTTTATGCAGGGTGGTGGCTACATCATTTCAGCACTAGGGCCATTGACTTTGGGCCTATTAAAAGACTTAACACACACTTGGGGCGCATCGTTTATTGCGTTGGGAGTAGCACTGATCATTCAGATGCTGTCTGGAATCGTAATTTCACGCCCAGGAATTATTAGCGGTTCAACAAAAAACTAGAAGGTAAGAGTCTGCGTATTCTGTGCATGCTTCGCGAGGTGCAAGAATGAAGTGTGACTAATCGCCTCGCAGATTCAACATCCCCATATCTATTGCAGCATGCAGACAATCCAGTTGATTGGTATCCCTGGGGCGAGGAAGCATTTGAATTAGCTCGAACTAGAGATGTGCCGATTTTTCTAAGTGTTGGATACAGCGCCTGTCATTGGTGTCATGTCATGGCACACGAGAGCTTTGAAAGCCCATCCGTCGCAGCTTTAATGAATGAATATTTTGTAAACATAAAAGTTGATCGGGAGGAACTACCGGCAGTCGATTCGCTTTACATGGAAGCTACTCAGGCGATGACAGGGCACGGCGGCTGGCCAATGTCAGTTTGGTTAGATCACGATCGAAAGCCTTGGTACGCCGGTACATATTTTCCATCACGTCCTTCGCATGGAATGCCATCGTTTACCCAAGTCCTACTCGCCTTAAATGACACCTGGACTAAAGAACGTGAACGAGTCTCAGATTCTGCAACTCGAATTATGGAACACATCGGATCCCGTAACGACTTGATTGTGAATGCAAAACCTGATTTCACAAGAGCTGAAATCTTGGCTGCAGTTACTAGTGGAATCGATTCCCTGACTGCTGCATACGATCCAATCAACGGCGGCTTTGGCACTGCTCCAAAATTTCCGCCGGCATTAGCTCTGGAATTTCTAAATAGGTGCCAGGCGTTACAGATTCTTGAATCTATTCCAGTTGATGAAAGAGCATTGCAAATTCTTGAACATACTTGTGAGGCCATGGCGAGAGGTGGCATGTATGACCAACTTGGTGGCGGATTCGCTAGGTACAGTGTCGATGAAACGTGGACCGTGCCGCATTTTGAAAAAATGCTTTACGACAATGCTCAGTTACTTTCGATTTATGCACATTGGTATCGCTTAACGGGTAGTACGTTGGCATTTCGAATCACTACCGAAACCGCAGAATTTATAACTCGGGAATTACTTACTCCCGAAGGCGGGTTCGCAGCAGCCCTTGATGCCGACAGCATTGATCCGGTAACGCAGCATTCGCATGAAGGAGCGTTTTATGCTTGGACACCGGCAGAACTCATCCAAGTGCTTGGGGCTCCGGATGCGCAGTGGGTAAGTGAATTATGCAACGTAACAACGGATGGAACTTTCGAAGATGGTAAGTCTGTTTTAACTTTGCACAAAGATCCCGATGATTGGGACAAGTGGCATCAGTTACGAACAAAGTTGTTTGTAGCTCGAGAGCAACGACCGCGACCTGGACGCGATGACAAAGTTGTAGCTAGTTGGAACGCACTTGCCATTCGTGCCCTAGTCGATGCTGGAACGGTATGCGACCGGCCCGATTGGATTGAAGCAGCCACTCGCGCAGGCGATTTATTGGTTAGCGTTCACTTAGGCGCAAATTCAGATTACCCAAATCGATTGGTACGAGTGTCGCGCGATGGCAAACCTGGCTTACACGCGATGGGCGTGCTGGAAGATCAAGCATTAACTGCAAGTGCGTTCCTGTCGCTTTCTCAGGTTCACGGTGATGATTCCTGGCGAGAACTTGCCGGAGTTTTACTTGCTGACATACAGGAACATTTTCAGCAAAATTCTGGACTGGCAGATACTGCAAATGACGTACCACCCGTTGCAAAAGATGTCACGGCTCGACAAGTCGATCCAACTGACAATGTAACTCCATCAGGCTGGGCGGCAACGGTAGATGCAGCTTTGACGTACTCAGCACTCTCGGGTGACTTAGATATAAAGAATTGGGCGGAGTCTTTCATGCCTGCACTCGTGCCATTGGTTAGTGCCCACACCAGATTTGCGGGCTGGAGTAGCGCAGTGTTTGCGATGTGGCTAGATGGACCTCGTGAAGTTGCGGTCACGGCAAAACCAAATTCACCGATGCATAACTTGGTTGGGATGGGCAATGCCCCAGGAATGGTTTATGCCTGGGGAGAAGATCAGCCGTTAATGCAGAATCGAATCCAAGTTAAATCGGACGATACCGCGTATGTATGTCGAGGATTTGTGTGCGATGCACCAACAACTGATTTATCAGTATTACAAAAAACGATTGCCGCTAGACCTTAAATTCCAAACCTACGATTTCGAGCCGCATAAGAGCGAACTGCACGCAAGAAATCAATTCTTCGAAAATTTGGCCAGTAAGCTTCACAAAAATAAAATTCTGAGTGCGCACTTTGCCACAATAAAAATCCACTCAAGCGCTGTTCGCCAGAAGTGCGGATAACTAAATCTGGATCAGGTTGCCCCTTGGTATAAAGATGAGCTGCAATATGTTCGATGTCGATAGTCTTAGCCAATTCATCGAGTGTTACTCCTGCAGCAGACTGTTCTTGCAGCAGTGAGCGCACGGCGTCTACAACTTCTTGTCTGCCGCCATAGCCAACTGCAACGTTCACCAGCAAGCCACTCACTGTGGCAGTTGATTCCTTAGCCTGATTCAATACCGCTGTAGTTCTAGGTGGAAGTAACTCGAGGGCACCCACTGGATGAATTTGCCAGCGGTTAGATTCTGCCAGTGACGTGACTGTTTCTTCGATTATTTCCAGCAGGGCATCAAGCTCGGCGGGGTCTCGCGAAAGATTGTCCGTTGAAAGTAACCAGAGAGTGACAACTTCAACGCCTAAGTCTTCGCACCAACCCAAGAATTCAGTAATTTTTTCACCGCCAGCGCGATGTCCGTAGGCACTAGAAGATCCCAGTTCAGCTGCCCAGCGCCGATTGCCGTCAAGAATGACACCTACATGTGCAGGTAATTGATCGTGGGGTAACGCTGAGGTGAGTCGATGCCCGTATAGATCGTAGGCAATGTCACCAACGAGCGTGCGCAATCTTCCCATGCGCCCCAGATTAGTAGGTGAGGTACCGATTGGCCACAGGCGTGTTGTTGTTCAGGAGTTTACCCATCTGAAAGGTATTACTGCGGCGTGTCTGTCCTTATCCAAAGTCACACAGGATTACGGTCATTGGTATCGGACCATACCGATCCTTCCCACGGATAAATCTGAAAATCTGGGGTGATCGCGTGACCGAATCGAACACTCAAAAGCGAACTTATGTTTTAGATACCAGCGTTTTGTTATCTGACCCGAGTGCATTGTTTCGATTCGATGAACACGAGGTGGTCATCCCAGTCGTCGTAATAACTGAACTTGAATCTAAGCGCACTCATCCAGAACTTGGATATTTTGCGCGATCAGCACTGCGTAGCCTGGATGACTTGCGCATCAAACACGGTCGCTTAGATGCCCCGCTGCCAATTGGCGATAAGGGTGGCGTATTACGTGTGGAGTTAAACCATACGAATTCGGAAATTTTGCCTGCTGGATTCCGCCTTGGCGATAACGATACGAGAATTTTGTCTGTTGCTCGCAACCTTGCCGAAGAAGGTTGCGATGTCGTTTTGGTCAGTAAGGATCTGCCACTTCGCGTGAAAGCATCGGCAGTTGGGCTCGAGGCGCAAGAGTATCGAGCCGAGATTGTGCCATCCAGCGGATGGACTGGGATGACTGAAGTTTCAGTGAGCTCAAGTGAAATCGATGATCTTTATAGCGACGAGATAATCGATCATGAAAGTGCGCGCGAGCACCCATGTCATACCGGTGTCGTGCTATCTAGCGAGCGGGGAAGTGCATTAGCGCGAGTAACTGCCGACAAACGATTGCAATTGGTTCGGGGTGATCGAGAAGCCTTTGGACTCCATGGTCGCAGCGCCGAACAGCGTATTGCCCTTGACCTATTGCTTGATCCTGATATCGGCATCGTTTCATTGGGTGGACGAGCTGGCACTGGAAAGAGTGCATTAGCACTATGTGCTGGACTAGAAGCTGTGATGGAACGACAACAACATCGCAAAGTAGTAATTTTTCGGCCACTTTACGCAGTTGGCGGTCAGGAGCTGGGGTACCTCCCAGGTAGTGAAAACGAAAAAATGTCGCCGTGGGCACAAGCCGTCTTTGACACCTTGTCAGCCGTTACCTCAGCTGACGTGATCGATGAAATTTTGGAGCGCGGAATGTTAGAAGTTTTGCCGCTGACTCATATTCGAGGACGATCACTGCATGACACGTTTGTCATTGTTGATGAGGCCCAGTCTTTGGAGCGAAACGTTCTGCTAACTGTACTTTCCCGCATTGGAAAAGACAGTCGAGTCGTGCTAACTCATGACGTGGCACAGCGTGACAACCTACGAGTTGGACGTCACGATGGCGTAGTTGCAGTTGTAGAAAAATTAAAAGGGCATCCGCTGTTTGGACACGTGACTTTAACTAGATCTGAACGATCTCCAATCGCTGCCCTTGTAACAGAAATGCTGGAAGACCTACCTGCATAGTTCAAGCTTGAATCTGTTAAATTGTTTAACATAATGAATATTTGGAAACAGTCAGCTGTTCAGGTAATTTTTGGGCTATCTGTCGTAATAAGTCAACAAGGATTTCTAAGTCCAGCGTCTGCGGCTGTTGTTGCTACCGCTGACGATCCCACACGAGACCTGTCCAAGGAAGATCGCAAAAAAATTTCATTTAAGGTGTGGGTAAATTCACCCACTGCAAAGTTTTTGAAACATGCCGAATCTAGAAATAATTGCAAGTCAACGGGCGGCAAAGGTAAGTACCAAGGAACTTGGCAAGTAACAAAGGGATTTTGGCAAAAATATGGTGGTACAAAATACGCCCCTAAGGCCTCAAAGGCTTCTTGTCTGCAGCAAGATCGTGTGGCTTATCGAGGCTGGCTAGATCGAGGCTGGAGTCCGTGGCCACCAGCTAAGAAATTCAAGCCTTAACGGCTTACCTTTATGTCGGTGGCCCTACTGGAATGTTTAGGGCTACTGGTCGCAAAGTTTCCGCAAAGAAATCATTTCCTTTGTCATCCACTACAACAAACGCTGGGAAATCTTTGACTTCAATTTTCCAAACTGCTTCCATACCCATTTCTGGAAAATCTAGTACTTCAACTTTTGTGATGTTGTCTTTTGCTAACCGAGCTGCTGGGCCACCAATGGAACCTAAGTAGAAACCACCATTATCTTTGCAAGCTTGGGTAACTAGATTGCTGCGATTACCTTTTGCCAGCATGACAAACGAACCGCCAGCTTTTTGGAATCTATCAACATAGGCATCCATACGACCGGCGGTAGTCGGGCCAAATGAACCTGAGGCGTAACCTTCAGGAGTCTTTGCTGGTCCGGCATAGTAGACCGCATGATCTTTGAAGTACTGCGGTATTTCTTCACCACGATTTAACATCTCGAGAACTTTTGCATGGGCTAAGTCACGAGCGACGATAAGTGATCCTGTTAATGAAACTCGAGTTTTTACGGTCAGGCCAGAAAGTGTTTTTCGGATTTGATCCATTGGTTGATTCAAATCAATTTTTACAACGCTTTCGTCTAGATTCTCATCAGTTACTTCAGGTAAGAAACGTGCGGGATCGGTCTCGAGGGCTTCGATGTAAGCGCCAGTGGCATCAATCTTTACTAAGGCTTGGCGATCCGCTGAACAGGAAACTGCAATTGCAATTGGACACGAAGCTCCGTGACGAGGCAACCGAATCACACGAACATCGTGGCAGAAGTACTTGCCACCAAACTGAGCACCAATGCCAAAGCCTTGAGTAAGTTTCAAGATTTCGGCTTCCATTTCAAGATCTCGGTAGCCGTTACCATCAGGGCCGCCATGAGTTGGAAGTTCATCTAGATATTTAGTACTGGCTAGCTTTGAAACTTTAAGCGCATATTCTGCGCTTGTGCCACCGACCACTACGGCTAAGTGATATGGCGGGCAAGCTGAAGTTCCGATTAAGCGTAATTTTTCGTCCATGAATTGCAAGAAACTATCGTGATTGAGAACTGCTTTAGTTTCCTGATACAAGTAGCTTTTATTTGCGCTGCCGCCGCCTTTTGCAATGAATAGCATCTCGTAAGTGTTTTCATGGCCCGGTTTAGTATCTGAATAGATTTCAATTTGAGCGGGTAAGTTGTCGCCGGTATTTTTCTCGTCCCACATATTCATCGGTGAAAGCTGGGAATAGCGAAGATTTAGTTTTTGGTAAGCGTCATAAATTCCACGACTCAGCGCTTCCTCGTCTGGGCCAGCCGTTAATACTTGCGAGCCGCGTTTTGCTGAAACAATTGCAGTTCCGGTGTCTTGGCACATTGGCAGGACGCCGCCGGCTGCAATATTTGCATTCTTCATTAAGTCTGTTGCAACAAACCGATCATTGGGTGAAGCATCAGGATCATCGATGATTTTGCGAAGCTGCTCGAGATGGCTAGTGCGTAGATAGTGCGAAATGTCATGAATCGCTTCATAGGCAACTTTTTCTAAAACACTTGGTTCGATGTTTAAGAAAGTCCGTTCGCCGATTTTTGTAGTGGAGATACCCTCAGTAGTCACGAGCCGGTATTTTGGCTCATGATCGGCAATTGGAAGAATTTCGGTGTAGTTAAACGAATTCATATAGGTAGCCTAATCCTTTACCAACCAAGTGGACGCGTAGCCGTGAGTGCGCGAAGCTGCCTGAAACAAGGCAAAATAGAAAAATGGCAAATCGCAAACCTCGTGGCCGAGAAACCGTTTGGGATATGGTGCTTTCGATGGCAGCCGTAGGCGCAACGGTTGTGGTGATTATGTTGATTGCCTGGCGTCCCCAGCAAGAAGTCAGCCAATCGGTTGATTACCCAGCCGCAGTTTCTAGTGCTCTAATTTCACAACCTTGGCCGATTTCGGTGCCAAGTGAAATCCCAAGTGGGTATCGCGCGACGAGCGCCAGATTTGAACCAGAGACTTATGGTGACTCTGGAGATGTGCGTTGGTTTGTAGGTTTTCAAACTGAATCTGGAGAATATGTATCGCTTTGGCAAAGTGATGGACCAACTAAAACAGTTGTTGCCGCCGCTACAAACAGTGCGCCCTGTGATTCCAGTGAAGTTATTTCTGGTACCACGTGGCAAAAATGCGAAATTGCAAAGCCCTTAACTCGAGCATTTGTTAAAACGCAGGGCGATGTCACAACTGTTGTTTCCGGCACTGTGCAATGGGAAGAATTAAGTCGCTTTGCCCAGTCACTCGAACCAGCAAAACCGTAGGATTAAGCCATGGCTAAAGATCCGATTTCTGATTTAACCTATGAAGCTGCAAAAGCTCAGCTGGATGAAGTTGTCCTTCGGTTAGAGGATAAAGACTTACCGCTTGATGACATGGTGACACTTTGGGAACAAGGTGAACGATTGGCCGCGGTATGTGAAGAAAAACTTGCTGGGGCTAAAGCCAGATTGGAAGCTTTGCGGCCAGGTTCAAATTCCGAATCTGATTCGGAATAAATCTCCAAGAAATCTTCCTAGAGAATTTTTGCAGTTCGTTCACCATCTGCGAAGCGAATACTAACTTCATCGGCCACAGCAACATTTGCCGCACTTTTAACTATTCCACCGAGATCATTTCGCACAATCGAGAAACCACGCTCGAGGGTACCTTGCGGTGAGAGTGCTCGCAAAGCCTTAACAGAACCTTGCACATAAGCCGTTTCTAATTTCAAGTAGTTAGTCAAGTGCAAAGTTATGGAACTTCGAATTCCGGAATTGTCGCGAAGCCTTTGATCAATCAAGGTGGCTGGCGAGGCTAACGCTGGCCTATTTTTGGTAACTAGCAACTCTTGCTCAAGTCGCGAGACAAATCCCGTAATCAGCGTCTGTAATCTGGCGCGAGTATTTCTCAAGTCAGAAAGCTCTTGTAGTACATCTGGCACAATTTTTCGTGCAGCATCAGTTGGAGTCGACGCCCGATAGTCGGCTACATAATCAATCAATGGGCGATCTTCTTCGTGCCCAATTGCTGCAACAACTGGGGTGCTGATACCTGCGACAACGCGGATCAAAGATTCGTCACTGAATGGTAGTAAGTCTTCGAATGCGCCACCACCTCGAGCTATGACGATGACATCAACATCAGAAATCGCATCTAGTTCAGTTAGTGCAGCACTGACTTGCTTTACACAATTTACGCCTTGTACTGCAACTTCCCGAACTTCAAATTGCGCATCAGGCCAACGACGCTTGGCATTTTCAATCACGTCATGCATCGCATCACTTGCTTGCCCACAGATCAAGCCAATTCGCCGAGGCAGGAACGGCAACGGTAACTTTCTATCTTCGTTAAATAATCCTTCGGCAGCTAAGAGGTTACGCAAGGCTTCAAGCCGAGCCATAAGTTCGCCGATACCGACTGCGCGCATCTGCAGAACTTTAAATTGCAATGAACCCCGCTTAGCCCACCAATCAGCCTTAACTTGCACGAGAACTCGAGTGCCCTGTTCGATGGTTGCTGCTAAAGAGTCCATAACGCCAGAGGCAACATATAGAGAAAGCGAAACGTCTTTATCGGTATCGCGTAGCGAAAGGTAGGTTAATCCCTTTCGGGGGTTAACTTCGGCGAGCTGACCTTCTACCCAAATGGTGCCGAGGCGGCCTATGTACTCACCAATTAAGGTGCTAACTGAGTGCACTGCCAGTGGCGCCTCAGGAGCTTGTCCGGGCTTGGCTACTTCAGTCTGGTCCATGGCTCTATTGTGCCTAATGCTGCAAAGCACGGCACAGGGTACTGGCTTACGATAGGAGAGTGAGTACAACCAAAAAAGTCCTGCTTGCCAAACCACGGGGTTATTGTGCTGGTGTTGATCGAGCAGTAGAGACTGTTGAAAAGTCGCTTGCCGTACACGGCGCACCCATATATGTTCGTAAGGAAATTGTCCATAACAAATATGTGGTTACTGAACTTGAGGCTAAAGGTGCCATTTTTGTTAGTGAAACTGATGAAGTGCCCGAAGGCGCAACGGTAGTTTTCAGCGCTCATGGAGTGTCGCCTGCGGTCCACGAGGAAGCGGCCCAACGAAACTTAAAGACAATCGATGCTACGTGCCCATTGGTCACAAAGGTTCATTCTGAGGCGCGTCGATTTGCCAGTGATGATTATCAAATTCTTTTCATCGGCCACGAAGGCCATGAAGAAGTCGAAGGCACAATGGGCGAAGCTCCTGCCAACATGACATTGGTTGATGGTCCGGCACATGTACAAGAAATCGAAGTTGATCCGACACGGCCAGTTGCTTGGTTGTCTCAAACAACATTGTCAGTCGATGAAACATTAGAAACCGTAGATTTACTTCGCGCTAAATACCCAAACTTAATTGATCCGCCAAGTGATGATATTTGCTACGCGACACAAAATCGGCAAAAGGCAGTTAAAGAAATATCACAAGCGTGCGACGTGATGCTAGTTGTTGGTTCTGCGAATTCCTCGAACACCGTGCGCTTGGTCGACGTTGCATTAGAAGCTGGTGCTGGAGCTGCCTACCGCGTTGACTTTGCTGGCGAAATTAACGAAGAGTGGATCTCTGGTGCTAACACCGTTGGGTTAACAAGTGGTGCATCAGTGCCCGAGATCTTAGTAGATAGTGTTTTGGTTTGGTTAGCTGAGCGCGGCTATACCGACGTGCAAGAAGTTGAAACTATTGAAGAGCACTTGATTTTTGCGTTGCCACCTGAGCTTCGCCGAGATATTAAGGCCGCCGACCGCGCCTAAAGATTGAAACGCCAGCGCTTAGAGCGGTTGCCCCAAGAATCCACCAAGCATGCATTGCAAGTCCGTAAGCAAGATGCAAAACCTGTTCCCGCAGAAACGAGCCACCGCGCATTGGTGCCAATTGCCCAACTGTTAGCAATGACACCAACCAGGCAATTGGGGCGACCCAGATGGCAGCTTGGTAGTCCGCAGTACGGACTTTCAGAGCAGAAATCAGGCACACAACAACCAGACCGATGTTTGAAACTAACCCAATGTCTCCGGTAAAGATAACGTCAAGTGCCATCACAACCATCATGGCCGCGCTTGTCAGAATAATGACCCCTGGATACGTCCACCCAAGGCTCGCGGGCGTGACTTCGGTAGCCTCTATGTTGGTTATTGTCATGACCTAACGGTATCGGGTTCTTGGGCTGGTCTCCAGGGGGCTTATTTAACAGATACGCTTATGTGCCGTGGCCCTAACTATTGGAATCGTCGGATTACCGAACGTCGGAAAATCGACATTGTTTAATGCACTGACCAAAAATAATGTGCTAGCTGCCAATTATCCTTTTGCCACCATTGAGCCAAATACCGGCGTCGTCGAAGTCCCAGATGCTCGACTGTCGGTACTGGCGAATATATTTTCATCAGAGCGAATTCTGCCGGCAACCGTAACTTTTGTGGACATTGCTGGAATCGTGCGTGGTGCAAGTGAAGGCGAAGGTCTTGGTAATAAGTTTTTAGCAAACATTCGAGAATCAGAGGCAATTTGCCAGGTTATTCGGGCCTTTAAGGATCCCGATGTCGTACACGTTGACGGTGCGATTTCACCAAAAGATGACATCGAAACCATTAATACCGAATTAATTCTGGCTGATATGCAAACTTTAGAAAAAGCAATGACTCGTTTGCAAAAAGAAGCTCGGATTGACAAATCTAAAGCCGAAGCTTTAGCTACGGCAGAAAAAGCTGTTGAAATCCTAAATTCCGGAAAAACTATTTTTGAATCAGGCTTGGATTACCAGCCAATTCGCGAGTTATTTTTGTTAACTGCAAAACCATTTCTTTATGTTTTCAATTTAGACGAAGAAGAATTGACTGATGATTCTCTTAAGCAAGAATTGAGCGCACTAGTTGCACCAGTAGAAGCAGTGTTCATGAATGCCAAGCTCGAATCGGAACTTAGCGAATTGCCTGACGAAGAAGCTTTGGAACTATTGCAATCTGTGGGGCAAAACGAAAGTGGAATTGCAATTCTTTCCCGGGTTGGTTTTAAGACTTTGGGTTTGCAAACTTACTTAACCGCAGGTCCAAAAGAAACCCGTGCCTGGACGATCCCAGTTGGCGCAACTGCGCCAGAGGCAGCAGGAGTCATCCACACTGATTTTCAAAAGGGTTTCATCAAAGCTGAAATTGTTGCTTTTTCTGACCTAACTGAAGCTGGATCGGTAGCTGATGCCAAAGCAAAGGGCAAAGTGCGGATGGAAGGCAAAGAGTATGTCATGTCTGATGGGGATGTTGTTGAATTCCGGTTCAACGTCTAGTTGAACCGGAATTCAACCAAAAAGCAAAGTTGAATTGATAGGAAGCAACGTCTAGTTGAACCGGAATTCAACCAATAAGCAAAGTTGAATTGATAGGAAGCAACGTCTAGTTGAATGTAACTGTTCCCTTATCTAATATTTTTCCAAACTTGTTACCATTTGCATTTCGATAAGTCCAAGAGTAGCTACTGGATTTTAGTGTCAACTTTAATACGCCGTAATTATTTTTTTTACCGCAAATCAATTCACCTGGAATGTTGGGAGTACTACACGCTCGCAACTCGGCGCCGCCTGTTCCAACTAAAATTGTATTAACTTTATGTTCGTTTGAACTTCCGGGGGAAATGGTTCGCTGCACTTGCTCATAGTTGTGATCATGACCCCAAAGTACTAACTTCACATCTTTATCCGCACTAACGATGTTCCAAATTTGCATAGTGTCAGTTTGATTTCCATGGTATCCACGCGAGTAAGTTGGACGATGCCACGTGACAATCGTTGGTCTTCCATCGTTATCTAGTAAAGCCTGACGCAAGAAATCTAATTGCTTAGTACCGCTAGCTCCTGTGAGAGCTTCACTATCAAGCCCAATCACTGACCAGTAACCCGTTCGCTTAACCCACCATAAGTCGCCATTTGTGCTTGGCATTGAATATTTGGCTATGACATTGCGATACCCAGAAGCATTTTCCGTTTTGTATTCATGATTGCCAGGTACAGCCCAGGTTTTACCAAGAAACTGTTTCCATTTAGGCAAAAAGTACTTTCTAAATTCGTAGTCAGATCCTTTTTGGTAAGCCAAATCTCCGATTAACAGAACTTTCTTCGGATTTATATTCTTAGTAAGTGTGGCTGTTTTGGATTGCGCACCTCCGGATCTAGCCACATCACCAACTGCGACTATTGTCACTCCTGATTCCGCTTGAGCCGTGCCAACCAACGTGGAAAACATCAAGACCGCAAGAACTGGGGCAACTAGTCGTAGGCGCATACTTTCATGTTAGATGGCAATTAGTTAAGAATTAGCCAAGAACTGTCTGAGAAACTTCTTAAACTAAGTTTTCTCGAGTCTGAGCTATTTCTATCAAGACATTTGCAGTGCGTTTCGCATCCTGGCCTCGATTAGTCGGATCAATGTAATGATCAACAAACTCAGCTACTCCTTTGCCGCGATAGTCGGCTGCACTTTTTCGAGGTGTCTTTATGCGAGTTAGTCGCTTTAGTAGCCGAATTAAGTAGTTTCCAACTAAGTGGCTCTGGATCTCATCCAGCATCTCTTGCATTTCCGCAAGAGACTCAGGATGTAGCCCAATTCGATTTCGATAGATATACGATTCCGCACTCAGTGGATTGCGCGTAATTAAAGTCTCTACATCGATCGCCCAGCGCGGGAAAATTACTGGCTTACCTAGCGCCCAGGCCTCGTAAACCATCGTGCCGAAATCACTAATCACAACGTCGGACCAAACAAGTTGATTTCCCGTTGGGGTTCGATCTGATCTGTTCCGCGGGTGAAGCGACACTCGAAAAATGTATCTTTCGGCAAGTTGTTTTACATGAGTCTTAAACCCAGGAAGACTCGATGGCGCCACAGTGTCAATTATTTTTTCATTACTGCGTGGGATTACGTTATGTGTCGGTGCCCAAAGTATGCGAAGCCGATGATGCGGCTCCCGATCACGATGTTTTGACTCATGAATTAGTGGGTCTAACCGCAACCAACCAACTTTCTTAATTTGTTTCTGCTCAACCGTAATTTGGTAGTGCGGGTTACGTCGGTAAGTTCCCTCAATCAATCGATTTACATGCCAGCTTCCTGGCACTAATAGGTATTCGTACTCATTTGCGAGGGGCATTGAGGTCGTCGAATCTTGGGTAAAGAAGTAACGCTTATCTGCAATGCCATGAGCCAAAATAACTTCTGCGGCAACCTTATGTGAATCATCCTGCTCTCGACCCTGTCGAATAAAAAGGGAGAGATTGACTGCACCAGAAACCGCATCTTCGACAGTATGTGTCACTACTCCTGGGGGCAATTGCGCTTCAATCAAATCAAAAATTTGCTGCTGCACATTTGGATATGTTTTTCCAAATCCCCAGCAAAAATTTATTGAACCGGGCGCAAGAGTGGGTGAATTTTCCAGTTTAAATACCACAGATACACCTTAGGGCCGTTAGCAACAAAGGCTGGGCTTCCTTGGTTCTTTGGGTTAGTAATTCTCAACTAGAATAAGGACAGTGACCCAATCTGCCGTTCGCAACGACCTTCGAAATGTTGCAATTATTGCCCACGTTGACCATGGAAAAACCACGCTAGTTGACGCCATGCTGTGGCAATCTGGTGCATTCCGTGCGAACCAAGACGTAAACGACCGCGTCATGGACTCCATGGATTTGGAGCGGGAAAAGGGAATTACCATCCTGGCCAAGAACACCGCAGTCAGGTACCTAGGACCAGCTGCTCAAGAAGGTGGCGTAACTCTAAATATTATTGACACGCCCGGGCACGCGGACTTCGGTGGCGAAGTTGAACGTGGTCTAGAGATGGTTGATGGCGTAGTGCTGCTAGTTGATGCCAGTGAGGGCCCGCTGCCACAAACCCGTTTCGTACTTCGCAAAGCATTGCAGAAGCGCCTTCCCGTAATTCTACTTATCAACAAAGTCGATCGGCCGGATGCTCGAATTGCGGAAGTAGTCGATGAAACTTATGAACTATTTTTCGATTTGGATGCGGATGAAGAGCAGATTCAATTTCCAATTGTCTATGCCTCAGCGAAGGCTGGTCGAGCTTCACTAACTCGACCTGTCGATGGCGGAATGCCAGATGAAGAAAACTTAGAACCACTTTTCGAAACGCTGATTAATCATATCCCGGCACCTACTTACGATCCAGATGCACCATTGCAGGCACACGTTACCAACCTTGACTCATCTCCTTATCTTGGTCGCCTTGCGCTTTGCCGCGTTATCAATGGAACTATCAATAAAGGTCAACAAGTTGCTTGGATGAAGTCCGATGGCACATCTGAACGTGCCAAAGTTGTTGAATTGCTAATGACGCAGGCCCTAGATCGAGTTCCAGTTGACTCTGCTGGACCTGGTGACATTATTGCGATTGCTGGTTTCGAGACGATCACGATCGGCGAAACTTTGGCTGATCCAGAAAATCCAAAAGCACTGCCATTATTTACTGTTGATGAGCCATCAATTTCTATGACAATTGGAATCAACAGCTCGCCGCTTGCAGGTGAAACTGGAACTAAAGTCACAGCTCGCCTGTTAAAGACCAGACTTGAAGCCGAGATCGTAGGTAACGTTTCTATTCGTGTTTTAGAAACGGAACGACCTGATACTTGGGAAGTCCAAGGTCGTGGTGAATTACAACTTGCAGTTCTAGTTGAACTTATGCGCCGCGAGAAATATGAAATGACAGTTGGCAAGCCACAGGTTGTTACTAAAGAAATTGATGGCAAAGTTCATGAACCAATGGAGCGGCTAACAATTGACGTCCCAGAAGATTACGTTGGGGTAGTAACCCAGCTTTTAGGTTTGCGAAAAGGTCGCCTTGAGCAGATGGTTAACCACGGCACTGGCTGGGTGCGAATGGAATACATCGTTCCAGCTCGTGGCCTAATTGGTTTCCGCACTGAATTCTTGACTGAAACCCGTGGAACTGGCTTAATGCATCACATCTTTGAAAAGTACGAATCTTGGTTTGGTGAATTGCGCACGCGACCATCTGGCTCATTAGTATCGGACCGCAGAGGAGCCGTAACTTCATACGCCTGCTTTGGACTACAGGAACGTGGCACATTATTCGTTTCTCCGACAACTGAAGTGTATGAAGGCATGGTAATCGGTGAGAATGCTAGAGCCGAAGACATGGATGTCAACGTAGTAAGGGAAAAGAAGTTAACAAACGTCCGCCAGGCAACAGGTGATGAATTAGAGCGCCTGATCCCAGCAAAAGTATTGAGTCTGGAGCAAGCGCTTGAGTTCTGTCGAGAAGATGAATGTGTCGAAGTTACCCCGACCGCAGTTCGGATTCGAAAAGTCCAACTGGCAAAAGTAGATCGCGATCGAAATCGCTCGAAAGCCCGCAATAACTAGGTCGAGAACATGAAGGCAAACACTGGATTAAAGTTTGGCCTGCTGGCTGCTGTAGTCCTTGCATTCGTGCCTGCAGTTACAGGCTCAACAGTACTTACTAATTCACCGGGTGGATTTAATGCAGGTCTAACTCGTGCGGTAGGTGAAGGTGATACTTCGGGCGGACTTCTTCGACTCGGATCTTCAGCAACTTGTGATTCCCTAGATTCAGCACAAACTTTTGATTCATGGTGCTTGGTTGTTCAACGCATATTTTCTAGAAACCTGATGTCGTTTGCAGGTAAGCCAGGTGATAAAGGTTTGTCAGTCACACCAGATTTAGTAGTTGACCTGCCAGTTGTGAATACAGACTCGACAGTATGGACATACACATTGCGTGACGACGTCTTTTGGAGCGATGGCACGCCAGTTACTTCATATGATGTTAAGTATGCGATTCAGCGCCTTTACGATGACTCACTTCAGAGTCCAATTTCATTAGAAACACTTTGTTTATTCACACTATGCACAAAAGGTGTGCCAGATTACAAAGGTCCTTATGTTTCGCCTACTGAAGATTTGCCCGCAATTATTACACCTGATGAACGTACGGTTACCTTTAATTTAACTAGACCATTTTCGGAATTTTCTCGCCTCCTAGCTACACCTCAGTTTGCCCCAATTCAAATGGCTCGCGATATCGAGTTGCGGGCTGCCGGATCCACATATAAAACTAACCCAGCGTCTAATGGCCCATTCGTACTTGCCATTGATCAGTCCGATGCACTTTATTCATTCACCAAAAATCAATTTTGGACACAAGAATCAGATGGGATTCGAATTCCAAAAGTTGACGCTATGTCTTGGAAAGTTTTTCCAGATGGTGACAGTACTGATCGAGCACTAATAAATGGTGAAATTGATATCAAGCTGAACTATGGATTGGCACCACTGGCCCGCGATGCGACGCTGGTAAGTAAAGAAAATCGTGCACTAATTGATAATCCTGAAATGGGTTTTGTAAACTTTCTATTTGTAAATCCAAAAGTGCCACCACTAGATAGGGCCCCATGTCGGGATGCAATTTTTTATGCATTAGATAAATTGGATTTACAAGCAGTCCGAGGCGGCAGCGCATCCGTAGCAATTGCCCATTCAATCAGCCCACCAACAATTCTGGGTTATGACAACTCTTACAATCCTTATCCAAGTGGCAGTAACGAATCAGGAAATATAAAGAAAGCTCGAGAGAGTTTGGCACAGTGTGGGTATCCGGATGGATTTCAAACGAAGATGTCATATGTTGCAATCGGAATTGGGAAAGATATCTTTTTATCGGTACAAAAGAGTTTGGCACGTGTCGGAATTGTCGTAGACCCAGTTGAGTATGGAAACTTTGCGGAATACTTCACGACGGGTATTGGCTCACCAGACACCATGAGTACCCAAAAAATTGGAATTGCGGCAACCGGCTGGGGGCCAGATTATTCTTCCGCTCTATCATTTTGGGCACCACTTGTCGATGGCCGAAAGATTAAGTCAGCTGCAAATCAAAATTTTGCAGAACTAAACCTTGATGAAATCAATTCTCTGCTGGATCAACTCGATGCAGCAGCGACACCTGCTGAAGCTGCCCGTTTGAGCAAAGCAATTGAAAAGTTGGTTATGAATGAGGCGGTTTATCTTCCGTATGGCGTTGATCGTCTGGTGCTCTATCGACCAAGGAATTTAACCGATATTTACGTCCAAATTGCCTTGGGCAACCAATATGACATTGTGAACGTAGGAAAACTCGAAAACCCATTGAAATAGCGGGATTTTCCGAGTTTATTAAAGTCACAAACCAGTAAACGATTGTTAAACGCCAAGCAAACCCCAATAGACTTCAGGGACTCATTGGGTTTGAAGGGTTGGGAAATGACAGTTCTGGACGTTTCTTCGCTCGACCCTGATGTCAACCAAGATGCGGTTGTTGGCCGGACACTTCGCCAGATCGCATGGTCTCGCCTTCGCAAAGATCGCGTTGCTGTTGTCAGTATGTATGTGCTGGGGCTGATTACGTTTATTGCAATTTTTGGACCGCTAATCTCAAAATTATTGGGCGTCAACCCATATGACTTCAATACCGATTTGTTGAATGATGCTGGCAGTTTGCCGTTAGGTCCATTTGGCGGAGTCTCCCTTGAGCACCCGCTTGGTGTTGAACCACTTACTGGTCGCGACATCATGGCGCGCTTACTTTTTGGTTCGCGAATCTCACTTTTCATTGCAGTTTCTGCAACGATCATCACTGTAGTCATGGGCACTGTTGTTGGAATCGTTTCTGGTAACTCTCGCGGCAAGACAGATGCAGTACTTAGTCGTTTTATGGATATCACTTTGGCGTTCCCGCTGCTATTGGTAATCATCGCAATGTCCCCAGTTTTGGAGCAGCGCTTACAGGCTTGGGGAATGCCTGCGGGAAATCCTTCCCGAATCACAACTCTAATTTTGGTGCTTAGTATTTTTGGTTGGCCATATTTGGCGCGCTTAATTCGTGGTCAAGTGCTTTCACTGCGGGAGCGCGAATTTGTCGAAGCCGCAATTTCTATTGGTTCAAGTAATAGTCGGATATTGTGGCGCGAGCTATTGCCAAATCTTTGGGCGCCAATTTTGATTTATGCCACGATCGCGATGCCCGGATTAATTGGTGCCGAAGCTGCGCTTGCCTTCCTTGGTATTTCAGTAATTCCACCGACACCAACTTGGGGTTCGATGCTTGAAGAATCGGTTGGCTACTTCACCGTTGATCCATTTTACTTTTGTGTGCCACTGACAATGTTGTTAGCGGCTGTTTTATCGTTCAACCTGTTGGGTGATGCATTGCGAGATGCATTAGATCCAAAGGCAGGACGAAACTAAGTTTTTCAGTTTCTCGAGAACTGAAAAAGTCACGAACTCATCCGGGGGAGTGAACAACTAGTGATTCACCAGAATCACGACCTTAAGATATGGCGAACCCATATCCCAATGGAGGAAATATGATGAAGTCGACAGGCATCCGCTTCGGAGTTGGTGCAGCGTCGCTAGCTCTTTTGCTAACCGCTTGCGGTGGCGGAAGTAGCTCAGCGTCTGGCGAAGGATCAAAGGGTGGAACTCTCACCATCATTACAGAAACTGAACAGATTCTGCATTTAGATCCACAGCGCAATTACACAGGTGAAGATCTAGCTTTTGCTAGCGCTTTCCTAAACCGTACTCTTACCCAGTACACACTAAGTAAAGACAACACTGAAGCAAGTCAACTTGTTGCTGACGCCGCTACTGATACTGGTACTACAGCAGACGGTGGCAAGACTTGGGAGTTCACTCTTAAGGACGGCATGAAGTGGCAAGACGGTAAAGATGTAACTTGTGAAGATTTTAAGTACGGAATCTCTCGTACTTTCGCAACTGACATCATTACTGATGGCCCTGCTTATGCAATGTCAATGTTAGATGTAACTGACTACAAGGGACCTTATGTAGATGATGCAGCAGGTCAGGCATCTTATGATGCAGCCGTAGTTTGTGAAGGAAACAAGATTACTTTCCATCTTGCAAATCCAGCATCTGACTTCAACTACGCAGTTACTTTGAGCGCATTTGCTGCTGTTCGTGAAGATGCAGACACTGGCGAAGCTTACGATGACAGCGTACTTTCAAACGGTCCATACCAGATTGAATCCTACGTAAAGAAGGACAAGCTAGTTTTGGTTCGTAACGAAAACTGGGATCCTGCAACGGATACTTTCCGTGGCGCTTTCCCAGATCGCATCGAATATATCTTCGCAGTTCCTGCTGCAGTTATCACCGAACGCCTAATGGCTGATGCTGGCGACGATCAGATGGCGATTTCGCCAGACAGCGTCGATCCTGCAAAGCTTGCAGTTGTGTTCTCTGATGCTAAGTATGAAAAGCGTCGTTTCAATGAACTAGATCCTTACGTTCGTTACTACGCAATCAACACCAAGAAGGTTCCAAACGTTAAGCATCGTCAAGCAATCCTTGCCGCTGTAAACCGTGACGAATTGCGCACAATTGCTGGTGGCGAATACGCCGGTGATTATGCAGATGGTGTCGTAAAGCCAAACATTGGTGCAGATTATGCACCAACTGGTCTATGGGATGGCTTACTCGGTGATGTAGTACCTGCCGAAGGTAATCCAGAACTAGCCAAGAAGTTAATTGCGGATTCGGGAGAACCATTCCCACAGCCATTCGTAATTGACTACGGCCAGAGTGAAACAGCTGATAAGGCTGCAGCTTCACTTGTTGCCTCGCTTGCAAAGGCTGGCATTGTTGCCACGCTTAATGCAATTGAGCCAGGGTCCTACTACGGCGTAGTTCTAGATCCAGAGAAGCAGGGCTCTATGTCTGCTTCCGGCTGGGCTCCAGACTGGTCAAACGCATCTACAGTTCTTCCAGAACTGTTTGCTGCAAACGGTGGATTCAACCTTTCGCAGTGGGATGACGAAGCCTTCTTGGCTGAGTCAAATGCTGCCAAGGTGATTACCGATCGCGCAGAACAAGCTAAGGCTTGGCAGGCACTAAGCAAGAAGTCGATGGAATTGGCTCTTGCTTTACCTACCCGCTTTGGTAAGGAACAGCGCATCGTTGGTTCAAAGGTTGGCGGTGCCTACATTTGGGGACCGTACGGCTCTTGGCCATACGCATCTCTATCAGTTAATTAATTAACTAGCGGTTATGCCTGTGAGTGGGCGCTTTGTCCACTCACAGGTGTTACCGCGAATTCATGCCCAATTCAAGTTCGAAAGGTGACAGATGTTTCCATACATAGTGAGACGAATTTTCATCATGATTTTCATGCTGACAATTCTGAGCATTGTCACTTTTTTACTCTTTAATGCAGTACCAACAGATCCGGCGCGATTAACTTGTGGCAAAACTTGTACCCCAGAGATTGTTGCTGCCAATCGCATCCGATTGGGTCTAGATCAACCTCTCTATACCCAATACATCGATTGGATCAGAGGAATATTTGTCGGCCGTACTTATGGTTCAGGATCAGCAACTTTTGATTGCGCCACGCCATGCCTTGGATATTCATTCCGAAATGGCGAAGAAGTTACCGTATTAATTTTGGATGCCGTTCCCGTGACTATGTACTTAGCTGTAGGCGCATTCTTGCTTTGGATGTTGATCGGTATTTCTTCTGGCATCATTGCTGCCAAACACCATGGCAAGTGGCAAGATCGGGCAATTATGGGTGTCTCCTTAGTTGGATACTCACTCCCAGTTTTCTTTCTCGGATTGTTATTTTTAGTTTTCGTAATCGTGCGCTGGAACCTATTGCCTTACCCCGATTACGCATCGCCCTTTGAAGATCCGGTTGCGTTCTTCCAGACAATGTTGCTGCCATGGTTAACTTTGGCGATCCTTTATGCCGCTTACTATGCCCGACTAACTCGTTCCCAAATGCTAGAAACCATGGGCGAAGATTACATTCGAACTGCGCGCGCAAAAGGCTTGTCCGAGCGCGTAGTTTTCCGCAAACATGCACTGCGCGCAGGCTTAACTCCGATTGTTACTTCGGCCGGCCTAGATCTAGCTGGCTTACTTGGCGGCGCAGTAATTACTGAATACATCTTTAGTTTGCCTGGCCTTGGGCGATTAGCTATTGGAGCAGTAACTGACTATGACCTGCCTACAATTACGGCAACTGTGTTAATCGCCGCAGTGTTTGTAATCGTGGCAAACCTAATTGTGGACATTCTTTATGCCGCGATAGATCCGCGGGTGCGACTGACATGACAAATCCCAATGTGATTTTAGAAGTTAAGAATTTAAATGTTGAATTTACTACTGATGATGGTGTCGTCCATGCCGTAAATGATGTTTCCTACACGGTTGAACGCGGCAAGACTCTGGCAATTGTAGGTGAATCAGGTTCGGGTAAGAGTGTTTCGAGCCTGGCAGTGATGGGGCTGTTAACCGGCGCCAATTCCAAAATATCTGGTGAGGTGTACTTCAACGGAAATGAATTAATAGCTGCTGATCCCGAAGCAGTTCGCAAGCTTCGTGGCGATGAAATGGCAATGATTTTTCAAGACCCATTAAGTGCGCTGCATCCGTATTACACAATCGGCGACCAACTAGCTGAAGCAGTTCGAGTTCATAACGACGTATCTGAAACGCAAGCTCTGGAACGAGCAGCTGAAATGCTGGCAAAAGTGGGTATCCCTGATGTTGACCAGCGAATCGATGATTATCCACATCAACTTTCTGGCGGTATGCGCCAACGCGTAATGATTGCAATGGCCTTGATTAACGGACCAGAACTTTTGATTGCAGATGAACCAACTACTGCGCTTGATGTCACGGTGCAGGCACAAATTCTGGATCTACTCCGAGAACTACAAAAAGAATTCGGCACCGCTATTGTTTTGATCACGCACGATTTAGGGGTAGTCGCAGACTTAGCTGATGAAGTGTTGGTTATGTATGGCGGCAGCGCAGTTGAGCATGCACCGGTGCGAGAAATTTTCTATTCCCCACAAATGCCTTACACCTGGGGTCTGCTGGCATCCATTCCGCAGATTTCGGCGAAGAAGGAACAGTTAGATCCAATTCCAGGGTCCCCACCTTCGCTTTTGAATTTGCCAAAGGGTTGTGTGTTTGCGCCGCGCTGCACTTTCAAAGACCAGGTCGCAGATCATGCCTGCGCGAACACATTCCCAGAGCTCTTGGCAGTGTCTCCGGACCACGAAGCTCGCTGTCATTTATCAGAAACTCAACGCAACACAATTCGGGCTGAACGCAAGATCGGAAAGGTGAACTAATGGCTACTCCGATTTTGAAGGTAACTAACTTACAAAAGTACTTCCCAATTCATGGTGGCGGATTATTTAACCGCGTCGTTGGAAATGTGCGCGCAGTAGACGGCATCTCACTTGAGGTTAATCCGGGCGAAACTTTAGGACTTGTTGGAGAAAGCGGCTGTGGCAAGTCAACCGCTGGCCGGGCTATGTTGCGCCTGATTGAACCAACTGCAGGCGCTGTTGAATTTGATGGTCAGGACTTAACCAAATTAAAGAAGAAGGATCTTGTTCCCCTGCGTCGCGAAATGCAGATGATTTTTCAAGATCCATTCTCCTCACTTAATCCTCGACAGACTGTTGGTGACATCATTGGCGCACCATTCAAAGTCCAAGGCGTAAAGCCAGAAGGTGGCATTGCTAAAGCAGTGCAAGGACTAATGGATCGAGTTGGCTTAAATCCAGAGCATTACAACAGGTATCCTAATGAATTTTCTGGCGGGCAACGCCAACGTATTGGTATTGCCCGAGCAATTGCGCTAAAGCCAAAATTAATTGTTTGCGATGAACCCGTTTCTGCATTGGACGTATCAATTCAGGCGCAGGTTTTGAATCTGCTAGATGATATTCAGCAAGAGTTCGGTTTAGCATACTTATTTGTGGCACATGATTTATCGGTAGTGCGCCATATTTCGGACCGAGTCGCAGTTATGTACCTGGGCAAGATTATGGAATCTGCAACGCAAGCCGACCTTTACCAAGCGCCACTGCATCCTTATACACATGCCTTGCTATCTGCGGTCCCGATTGCTGATCCAGACTTGGAACGTTCCCGTGAGCGAATAATTCTCACAGGTGACTTGCCTAGCCCAAGCAATCCACCGAGTGGTTGTGTTTTTCGCACCCGTTGCTTCAAGGCTCAATCTCGTTGCGAAACCGAAGTTCCAGAGTTGCGGGAACTAGCAAGTGGTCACAAAGTGGCTTGTCATTTCCCAATGGATTCGAACACTGCATCGGCCACTGGTTCAGACTTTATTGGCTAGCAGGTTTTAGAAAATCTGAATCAGCCTTTTAAATTAGTTTGAAAAAATTCAACAGTTAGCAGCATCAAGTTTTCCGAAATAATTTCTTGTGGCGTCATATGCGTGACTCCAGATAGCGGCAGTACGGTGTGTGGCTTTTTGTTCGCAAGTAAAGCGCCACTAAATGCAAGCGAGTGCGCTGCAACGACATTGTCGTCTGCTAGCCCATGTACCAGCATTAATGGTCGCTCCAGTTGATTCGCTTTAGAAATTAGCGAGTGGTCAGTGTAAATCTCAGGGAACTTTTCCGGATGCCCTAAATATCGCTCGGTGTAAGCCGTGTCGTACCAAAGCCACTCAGTCACCGGAGCGCCAGCAACTGCTGCATGAAATACATCAGGACGCTCAAGTACTGCCAGCGCAGATAAGTAGCCACCGAATGACCAGCCAGTTACTCCAACGCGAGTTATATCAACGTCGTCGGGAAAGTGTGCTGCCACAGCAGTCACAGCCGCGACTTGATCTTCGATAACTGCGGCAACAAAGTTTTGATAAATCGAATGATCCCAAGCTGGCCCACGACCGCCAGTGCCACGGTTATCCGCAATGATTACGACAAAACCTTGGTCGGCAAACCATTGATCCGCAGCATATGTCAAAGCGCCATTGAGCACTTGCGGGCCGTGAGGACCGCCATAAGGTCGCATCATTACGGGAAGTTTTTTGCTGCCGCGGACATGGTCGCGCGGAAATAGAACTGCGGTATTTACTTCATGTGGTCCAGTTTTAATTACCTGAACTTCCGTAGTAAAACTTGGAGATTCGGCAAGGGAATCAAAGTAGTGCTCAGTTTTAACACCGCGAAGCAATTGATAGCTGCGAGTATTGGTATCTAGGCGGGATTCAATTAGTACTTGTAATCCAGCGGTTGTTGCAGTGGCTGTAGCAACACCACCTTGCGCTAACTCGGTAATCGAGCCATCAAATGAAATCCGCAGCACATCGCGATTAATTGCATCAGAGGTGGCTACAACATCGACGTAATTTTCGGCTATGTCCAAGATAGACATAATTTGTAAACCGACAGGGGAGATTGCTTTTCCAGCGATCTGTAACTCCCGAGTGTCGGTTGTTCGATTATCTACGACTGAGACAATTTGTGAATCGTGCCAACGAGGCTGACCAGGGATAACTTCGACAAATTCATGATCGGTAACTTCATGAACATTTTCTAATCGAGTTTCCCTCACGGCAAAAGTTACAAAGTTTTGCTGACTTCGATCTGCAACCGTGATTAAGGCATCGCAATCCTTTTGCCAAACAACCGATATCAAATACTCAAATGCATCGTTATCCCAGATAATTGGTTTCTTCTCGCCAGAAACTGTGATCTTGACTAATCCAACAGTTGCGTTGGCAGTACCAGTTGCTGGGTAATGCACTTCTTGCGGCTGCTTACTTGGAGTAGCTGGATCTGAAATCCACCAACTTTGTACTTGCGAGTCATTGAAGTGTTCGACAATTAACGAAGTGCTATCTGGCGACCACCAGAAGCCATGCATTCTGCCGAACTCTTCGGCAGCGATAAAGTCAGCCAAACCCCAAGATGTATCTTCAGAAGTTTCTGCCGTGAGATTTAGCTCTCTTGTGCCATCAAAATTACACAGATACAAATCTTTGCCATTTGACCAAGCGATGTACTCACCACTTGGCGAAACTTTAGGATCAATAACTGGTCCGGTGACTTCGCAGATTTTGAATTCGCCAGACTTAACCTCACCAGTAAACAATTGGCCAGAAAGGGCAAAGCCAACCAGGTTCCCAGTGAAATCTGTGCTGTAACTAGTTATGCCAGCGGTAGTTTCGCGCATCCGCTCCCGGCGAGCTCGCTCGGCAGCGGGAATGTCCCCGTCATCTGCCAAAAGTAACCGCGGGTCTGCCACTTTGCGCTCAAGTCGCGCTGCAACGTCATACAGCCATAAGGAATTGACGGCGTCTCTACCGGTTTCACTGCGCAGGAATAAAACCTGATCTCCAGCTTCGTTGATGTGGAAACTACGTGGCGCGCCAAGTTGGAAATTTCGCGTGGCAGCACTTTGGCGCGGAAAGGATTCAGTCACCCCCTGATCCTGTCATGTCTTGGCGGTAGTTGTCTCGTACAGTTGTCCCATGGCACAACGCTTACTCCTAGTTCACGCGCACCCAGACGACGAAACAATCGGTAGCGGCGCAACTATGGCCAAGTACGTCGCAGCGGGCGCTAAAGTCACACTTGTTACCTGCACGCTTGGCGAAGAAGGCGAAATTCTGCTGCCAGATTTAGCTCATCTGGCCTCGGATAAATCAGATGCCCTAGGTAAACATCGCATCACTGAACTTGAAAATGCTATGGCCGAACTCGGTGTAACGGACTGGAGATTGCTTGGGGGTCCAGGCACTTATCGAGACAGTGGCATGGTTGGAACCCCGTCGAATGAACGCCCAGATTGTTTTTGGAAAACCGATCTATTAGCCGCAGCGCGAGATTTGGTCGCTGTGATTCGCGAAGTTCGACCACAAGTATTAATCACATATGACGACTTTGGTGGCTACGGCCATCCAGACCACATTCAGGCGCATCGCGTTGCTACTTATGCTCGAACCCTGGCAGCGGCACCGAGTTTTGCGCCCGAATTAGGTTCACCATGGTTGATTACCAAGGTTTACTGGACTGCGTTTCCAGTAAGTGTGATGCGCGCAGGCATCGAAATGCTGCAAGCTGCTGGCGAAGACACCGGCTTTGCCGCGCAAGATCCAGATGACATTCCATTTGCTTGTCCAGATGAATTTGTAACTTCAGCGATTGATGGCGGGGAATTTGCGGAGCAAAAACTTCGAGCCCTAAGGGCACATGCGACCCAAATCAGCACCGAAGAGGGCTTCTTTGCACTTTCAAATAATTTGGGTGCAGAAGTTATGGGAACTGAGTACTACCGACTTGTTGCAGGAACTGCCGCCGGTCCATTTGATGAGTACGGTCGCGAAACCGATTTATTCAATGGCCTTACTGAATCAGAACTAAGTGCTTAAATGTCAAAGTTAAAGATCGTTACGTTCAGCGCGATAACGGGCGTTTTTGTGAGCTCAATCGCAGGATTTGCGCACGCCGATCGCATAATTTTGGCGGGGGTATTAATCCCGTATGGCTTGCCACTGGCCTTAAGTATTTGTGTGCTCACGATGTTGTGGCTGAATCGACAATTTCGCACCAGGCTTGCGGGTACAGTTTTTGCAGTCACCTGGGTACTGGTAACACTGCGGATGGCAATTGAATCCAGTAATGGGGACTTAGTTTTTACCGTCACCTGGTACTCAACCACTTACATAATTGCCGGCGCCATTTTGCTCTCTGCCACCGCAATGATTCCACCGATGCGCCAGCCACAGCGTCAGAATTTTGAGTCAATCGAGATCTAATCACCGAGCCTGATGCGACAAGAATCCCATTGGGCAGGTAGGTTTGTACTACTAGTTACGTATCGGTATGGAGGTCGAAATGACTTATGTGATCGCACTGCCTTGTGTGGATGTTAAAGACAAGGCTTGTATCGAAGAATGCCCAGTAGATTGCATCTACGAAGGCGATCGCATGATGTACATCCAGGCCGATGAATGCGTTGACTGTGGAGCTTGTGAGCCAGTGTGCCCAACTGAAGCGATTTATTACGAAGATGACGTTCCAGAAAAATGGGATGAATTCAAAGGACTTAACACTGCTTTCTTTGAAACTATCGGATCCCCAGGTGGCGCTGCCAAAACTGGCAAGACTAGCAATGATCCTGATGCAGTTAAGTCTTTGCCACCACAGGTGAGTTAACTGATCTCACCACTTGCAAACGGTTTACCGGATTTTCCGTGGGATCGAATTGCGGCGGCAGGGGAGTTAGCCCGCAAGCATCCCGACGGCATAGTCGATTTATCAATCGGTACCCCAGTTGATGACACTCCAGAAGTAATTACAACTGCTTTGCGCGATGCGGCTAATGCACCTGGCTACCCCACAGCAGCTGGCCTATTGGAATTACGTCAAGCTTGGGTCTCTTGGGCGAAACGAATATTGCATTCCGATTTAACAGTTGATCAAATTGTGCCTTCGATTGGCTCCAAAGAAATCGTTGCTTGGCTACCGATAGTTTTTGGATTAACTAAAGATAGTTTGGTAGCAATTCCAGAGCTGGCTTATCCGACTTACGCAGTCGGTGCTTTAATGGCACATGCAAAATTTGTAACTTATACAGATGCATCCCAGATTCCTGCTAATGCGGACTTGATTTGGGTTAATTCGCCAAGTAATCCAACTGGCGAAGTGTTAAGCGTTGCGCAACTCCAAGCCCTTGTTGCTCGAGGACGCGAAATTTCTGCTCCCGTTGTAAGTGATGAGTGCTACATCGAACTGGGTTGGGATGTTGAGCCAGTTTCAATTTTGGATCCCAGAGTTTGCAATGGTGACTTAACGGGAGTGTTGGCTGTGCACTCACTCTCCAAGCGATCAAATTTGGCTGGGTATCGTTCCGGCGCAGTATTGGGCGATGCCAAGTTAATTGCTGACATTGTTTCGCTGCGCAAACATGCTGGCATGTTGGTTTCAACTCCGGTGCAATTAGCGACTGTGGCTGCGTTGGGTGATGATGCCCACGTACAGGTGCAACGGGATCGTTATGCCAAGCGACGTGAGATTCTTCACGCTGCACTCCTTGCAGCTGGGTTCAATATTGAACACTCACAGGCTGGTCTGTACCTATGGGCCACTAATGGCTCGGACTGTTTAACGACCGTTAATTGGTTTGCGGAAAACGGAATTCTGGTGGCTCCAGGTGATTTTTATGGACCGGCTGGCTCCAAGTATGTCCGACTAGCCCTAACTGCCACAGATGAGCGGATAGCCAGCGCAGCAGCCCGCCTGATGGCTTAGGCCGTTGACCTGATTAGTCCTAGTAAGGCAATAAATAGTAAGTTTGTCTTATGTCCCAAGCCAAACTAGTCCATCCAAACGGCGAACTATTACTAAGTGAAGTTCCTGCCACGGTTGGTGCTTCTGGCTATGACGTTTCTTCATTATTGAAAGACACTGGACACATCACGCTTGATCACGGCTTTATGAATACTGCATCTTGTGAATCTGCAATTACTTACATCGATGGCGACAATGGAATTTTGCGATACCGCGGTTACCCAATCGAACAGTTAGCCGAGAAAAGCACTTTCCTAGAGACTTCTTATTTATTAATTTACGGCCACTTACCGAGTGCTACCGAACTTGCTAAGTTCACTGAAGACATCAGCATGCACACTATGGTGCACGAAGACTTGCGCCGATTCTTTGATGGTTTCCCGCGCGATGCCCACCCAATGCCAGTATTGAGTAGCGCAGTTAGCGCGCTTTCCACTTTTTACCAAGACTCACTTGATCCGTTCGACGAGCGCCAAGTAGAAATTTCCACAATTCGCTTAATGGCAAAAATCCCAACTTTGGCAGCGTACGCCTACAAAAAGACAATCGGGCAGCCATCACGCTATCCAGATAATTCATTAGATTATGTTTCAAATTTCATGAACATGACTTTTGGTGTTCCAGCTGAACCGTATGAAGTTAACCCAGCAATTGTTAAAGCCCTAGACATGCTTTTCATTTTGCACGCTGATCACGAACAGAATTGCTCAACCTCAACAGTTCGCATGGTGGGTTCATCACATGCAAACTTGTTCGCATCAGTTTCAGCTGGTATTAATGCGCTATTTGGTCCGCTACACGGTGGGGCCAACCAAGCAGTATTGGAAATGCTCGAAGAAATTCAAAATTCCGGTGACACAGTTCAGCAGTTTATTCAGCGAGTAAAGAATCGCGAAGACGGCGTAAAGCTAATGGGCTTTGGTCACCGCGTTTACAAGAGCTATGACCCACGCGCGGCAATTGTGCGAAAGCACGCTCACGACATCCTGACCATGCTTGGTGTTCAAGATCCACTGTTTGATATCGCCCGCGAACTCGAAGACGCTGCGCTAAATGATGAATTCTTTATTGAGCGCAAACTATATCCAAATGTTGATTTCTACACTGGCTTGATTTACCGAGCTATTGGTTTCCCAACTCGCATGTTCACAGTGCTGTTTGCAATTGGCCGAGTACCTGGTTGGATTGCGCAATGGCAGGAAATGATTACTGACCCGGATACCAAGATTGGTCGACCGCGCCAGGTTTACATTGGCGAAGCCGAACGTGGCTACGTCGATTTAGCTAAGCGCTAAGTCAGCAAAAAATTTAGTTCTTGTGCAGGGCGTCATTTAATCCGCCCCAAGTTCCTTCTCGCGTTACTGCTTCTAGCGCGCCAGAAACTGAGTTGCGGCGGAAAAGTAGGCCGTGCGCACCAGATAGCTCCTTGGCTTTTATGAGTTTGCCATCTGGCAATGTAATTTTTGAACCACCAGTGATGTAGCAACCGGCCTCAACTACGCAACTATCACCAAGCGAAATTCCAACGCCAGCATTAGCGCCGACTAAGCAATTTTCACCAATTGTGATTACTTCTTTGCCACCACCAGAAAGTGTGCCCATGATGCTGGCACCGCCACCAATGTCAGAACCATTACCAACAACTACGCCAGCGGAAATCCGACCCTCAACCATGCTGGCTCCGAGCGTGCCAGCATTAAAGTTCACAAAGCCTTCGTGCATAACTGTGGTACCGGCAGCTAAATGAGCGCCAAGGCGAACTCGGTCTGCGTCTGCTACTCGGACACCACTTGGCACTACGTAGTCGAGCATGCGAGGGAATTTATCGATCCCAAAAACATTTAAGTAGACACCTTTAGCTCGCGCGTTAATTGCCACCTGAGTTACATTTTCAATGGCGACTGGGCCAAGGGAAGTCCATGCAACATTTGTAAGTAAGCCAAATAAGCCATCAAGATTTATCGTGCGCGGGACAACTAGGCGATGCGAGAGTAGATGTAGTCGTAGGTAAGCATCTGCGGCAGTTTCAGGAGCTTCATCAAGGTTGGAAGTGGTGTGAATTACTTCAACACGCACGCCACGCAATGAGTCAGTATCGATACCGCGTTCCAGCCCAGTTACCGCAGCTGGCTTAGCTCCGAGTGCTGGTTCTGGGTACCAGGCATCCAAGAGGGCATCGCCAGAATAGGTGGCTAATCCAGTTGCGGATGCAATTCGATTGCTCATGTCGTTCCTCACAATAGGGGGCTTAAGTAGTGAAAAAAGCCTTACAGGACTACCGTAGTCGTGTGGACATTGCAGCGTTAAACCCGCACGCCGACATAGTTACGGTAACCACGGATTTGGTCAATATTCCAAGTGTCTCGGGCGATGAAAACGTTATTGCAACCTCGATTTTTCAGGCCTTGAGCCAATGTAGTTGGCTGGAAGTGATTCGCTTCAAAAATTCTGTAATTGCGCGAACCAATCTTGGCAAACCCTCCCGAGTAATCGTTGCCGGTCACATCGATACCGTTCCGGTGGCAGACAATGCCCAAGCAGTTTTGATTAGCAAGGATGGAAAGTTACCCAGCGATGGCTCGTCGGTTTCCGAGGACGTGTTGTTTGGAATTGGATCCTGCGACATGAAAGGTGGGGTAGCGGTTGCATTCCGTGCAGCTGCCACAATCGAAAATCCGCAGTTTGATGTCACTTATATCTTCTACGAATGTGAAGAAATCGAAAGTTCCCGCAACGGCCTAACGTTGATTGCGGCTGAGCACCCCGAGTGGTTGACGGCTGATATCGCAGTGCTGCTGGAACCTTCAAACGCCAACATTGAGGCAGGTTGCCAAGGCACGCTGCGCGCAAATATCTCGACTTCCGGAAAGCGCGCCCATAGTGCCAGATCTTGGTTAGGCGAAAATGCAATCCATAATTTGAATGCGATTTTAGAAACGCTGAATTCCTACGAGCCAGCAAAAGTACTCATAGATGGATTGGAATACCGCGAGGGTTTGAATGCAGTTTCTATCTCAGGTGGTATCGCTGGAAACATAATTCCAGATCAAGCTTTGGTTGAAGTTAATTATCGTTACGCACCGAACAAAAGTGGTGCCGACGCGGAACAACATATTCGCGATACCTTCAAAGACTTCACGGTTGAATTCAGCGACAATGCACCTGGTGCGATGCCAGGTCTGGATCGCCCTGCATTGGCAGATTTAGTTTCTCGAGTAAATGGGCAAGTTGCCCCCAAGTTTGGCTGGACTGATGTTGCGAGGTTCTCTGCAATGGGAGTGCCGGCCGTTAATTTAGGACCAGGTGATCCTGGCTTGGCACACTCTCGCAATGAGTTCGTACCGGTTTCACAATTACAAAAATGTGAAGAAACGGTCTTTAGCTGGTTGCGCGGTTAATGGAGCACATCGAATTAGAAGTTTTAGTGCAAGCACCAGCAATCAATGTCTGGAATGCGATCACTAATTGGCAGGCTCAAAGTAACTGGATGCTAGGAACTAAAGTTTGGCCTGTTAATGGCGATGGCACTGGCGTTGGTGGCCAGATTGAAGCCTTTACGGGGATCTGGCGCATTGGGTTCTTGGACACTATGGAAATCACATCCTGGGACCCACCAACTAAATGCGATGTGCTGCACACCGGGCGAGTAGTTCGGGGAACTGGCACCTTTGAAGTCATTGCAACTAGTGAATCGACTTCTAAGTTCATTTGGAGTGAAGACTTGGACTTGCCACTTGGCCTATTAGGCAAGATTGGCTTCACATTAGTTAAGCCTGGTTTTGTTTATGGCGTGCGTAAGTCGTTGGAAAAGTTTGCCGACCTTGTTGAGCAAGGCAAGCTTTAAAGCGCTATTAATTTCGCGGCAGTTTTAGCCCCAAAAACCTCATTATTTGCAAGGGTTTACAGGAATTGTCCGGATTTCGTTACGGCCTGTTTTTAAGGGATAATAGAGGAACTAAAGCGTAATTCACGAAACTTATCGGAAGGTGACCAAAATGGCAGCTATGAAGCCACGCACTGGCGACGGCCCAATGGAATGCCCTAAAGAAGGTCGCGGATATGTCCTTCGAGTTCCACTCGAAGGTGGCGGACGCTTAGTAGTTGAACTTAATGCTCAGGAAGTTAAAGACCTGGGAGCTGTTCTTAAAGACACAGTAAGTGCCATGCCGAAAAAGTAGCTAGCTACTTTTCGGCATAAATAAACACTGCCTTATGTTTGAATCCGTTTCACGGATTCAACTAAGAAATAGGCAAAGCCTATTTCTTAGGCATAAATAAGTATTGGCATAAATAAACACTGCCCAATAAACACTGCCCAGTTTTACCCAAGCGCCGGCTAGTTTTTAACAGCCACCAACAGCCCGCCACCAACAGGTAGTAACGAGCCAGTAAATTCTTCGCTATTAGCTAAGCCTTCGATCGCACCGCGCATTGCAACGGTATCTGGATCACGTTGAGCTGGGTCAGCCAGTTTGTCATTCCAAAGTGCGCGATCAATTATTAGTAATCCACCAGATCGCAACAAAGTTAAAGCACGTGCAATGTGGTCACTTAATTCAACTGGTTTTCCAGCGATCAAAACAATGTCATAAGCAGATTCGGTTAAGCGATCAAGTACTTCACCAGCACGACCATTAATTAGTCGAACTCGATTGGCGGCTATGCCTGCTTGAGAAATAGCATCTTTGGCAATTAACTGGTGCTCGGCTTCAACATCAACGCTAGTTAAAACACCGTCAGGATTCATGCCTTCCAAAAGCCACAGCGCAGAAACCCCAGCGCCAGTTCCAATTTCAACAACATTTTTTGCATCAATTGCAGCTGCCAAAGTTCTAACTATGCTGCCTGCCCCAGGTCCCATTGCCACGCAGCCAATTTCGGCAGCTTTGGCGCGAGCATGTGCTCGAACGCCATCTTCGCCAGCCCATGTTTCGGCATAGTCAGTTGAGGCTCTGTGGATTGCCAGAATTCGTGGGTCAGTTGGTGCCATAAAGCAAGCGTACGGCTCTTGTAAGCATTTGGTGAAGAATGGTCGCTTAGTTGGCAAGGTCGCGGATTCATAGGTGAGAATAGGGGTAGTTCGAAAATTCGTTCCACGCGCAAGAAAGTTAGGTTATGACCCAGACCCCTGAAGACACCCAGAACCTGCCGACCGAGATTGTGCCTGCAGCACCTTTGGTACCGCCAGCTCCAACCTGGGTATATCAAGCACCTGTCCAGGTTTCTAGCGACCTGCCAGCCAGTGCTTCACCAGCTGTAAAGAAGGCAATCATTGCTGGTGTCATAAGTGGCTTGTTGGCAGGCATGCTTGGCTTCATGGGTGCCTCAATGATCGGCAATGCCCCCTCGGCGCCGATTTCACTTCCGGCTGGCAATGGCGACACTTCACCCCGTGCCGATGATTCGATCGCTGGAATTGCGCAAGCAGTTCTTCCTGTTGTGGTTTCAATTGACGTCACATCTGCCAGTAGCTCGGGCACGGGTTCAGGTTTTGTAATCAGAAGTACTGCCAAGGAATCTTTCATTCTGACAAATAACCATGTGGCAACAGGTGCTGGTGACTCTGCGGAAATCACGGTTACGTTTCAAGATCAATCTCAAACCAGCGCCACCGTAGTTGGTACAGATGCGTCTTATGACTTAGCGGTATTGAAAGTCGATCGTGGAAATTTGCCGGTTGCTGCATTAGGGGATTCTGATTCCGTAGTAGTTGGCGATGCCACAATTGCAATTGGTTCACCACTAGGACTTACCGGCACAGTTACCAGTGGAATCGTTTCTGCGCTAAATCGACCAGTAACTGCTGGCGAGAGTAATGATTTGTCATTCATCAGCGCAATTCAAACGGATGCTGCAATTAACCCTGGAAACTCTGGCGGCCCGTTAGTTAATTCACGTGGGGAAGTTATCGGAATCAATTCTGCAATCGCAACTACAGGTGGTTCAGTATCTGGCCAAAGCGGCAGCATCGGACTTGGTTTTGCGATTCCAATTAATCAAGCACGCCGAGTTGCAACAGAATTGATTGCAACTGGAAAATCTAGCTATCCGATCATTGGCGTTCAACTTGACCTTAATTACAGTAAACCAGGTGCGCTGGTGCAAGAAATTGTTCCTGGCGGCCCAGCTTCAACAACAACTTTGAAACCTGGCGATGTTATCGTTGCTATTGATGGTGTAAAAGTTGGTGATGGCACTGAACTTGTGGTGCGGATCCGCGCCAAAAACCCGGGCGACGTGGTCGAGTTAGAACTTTCAGATGGCTCAATTATTAAGGTCACTTTAGGTTCGGACCATAATTAGCCGAGAGTATTAAGCGTTAAACTCAAACTATGAATATTGGTTGGGGTGAATTTCTAGTAATTGCCATGATTGGCCTGATTGTCTTTGGACCAGAAAGATTGCCTGAAATGAGCGCGCAATTTGCTCGATTCGTAAAGATGTTGCGAACTAAAGCAAGTACTGCGACTGCGGAGCTAACTAATTCAGTTGATTCCAAAGTAGTGACTGACTTAGCCAAAGATTTACGCGGCTTGACGCCACGAGGTATTGCGACAAACGCCATGACTGCCCCAACGAAGCGAACAACAAGTTCGCCAAGCCGGCAAGTCAATGCAGTATTTGATCCCGACGCAACTTAATCGCGGCTTGGAGTAACTCCCAAGTTCATACCAACTAGGCCTCTAGGTCGCGTCCCAAGTTTTTCTGCAATTTCAATCAAGGCTACTGATGCGGGCGCAGTTGGATTGGAAAGCACAAATGGCATGCCAGCATCTCCACCTTCACGTAAGCCTGGATCAAATGGAATTCGGCCAAGCAGCGGAACCTCTTGTCCAACATTTGCAGATAAAGTTTCGGCGACCATTTTTCCGCCACCAGAGCCAAACATGTCGATTGGTTCACCACAGTGTGGGCAGGCAAACGCTGACATGTTCTCAATTACGCCGCTGACCCGCTGATTAACTTGAGGTGCTAGCATGCCGGCGCGAATTGCAACATCAGCTGCTGCCGGTTGTGGTGTGGTTACGATTATTAATTCACTCTGCGGCAGTAGGTGCGCAGTACTGATAGCAATGTCACCGGTACCTGGCGGTAGATCAAGTAACAGAATGTCTAGGTCGCCCCACCAAACTTCACTTAAGAATGATTCCAAGTAACGATGTAACATCGGTCCGCGCATTGCAACTGGCTCATGTCGACCTTTTGGCTTTAACGGCAGCATCGACATCACTCGCACATCATGACCTTGCGGCGGCATGATCATGTTTTCCACTTTGAGGGGTGCTTGCGTAATTCCCATCATGTCGGGAATCGAATGTCCATAAATATCTGCATCAACAATGCCAACAGCTAAACCATTTCTCGCCATTGCTGCTGCCAAGTTAGTGGTTACTGATGACTTACCTACTCCACCTTTACCGGATGCAATTGCATAAATCCGAGTAAGTGAACCTGGTTGATTAAAGCGAATTTCTTTTGTTGGTCCTTGTAGCTTCTCGCGTAGTGCAGTGCGCTGTTCCGGACTCATGACATCAAGTTCAACCACAACACTTGTAACATCTCTGACTTTTGAAACTGCATCTTTGACGCTGTTAACAATGGTGTCTTGCATCGGACATGCAGAGATTGTTAAGTAAACACCTACCGTTACCTCGCCACCAGAAATTGAAACATCTTTGACCATCCCAATTTCAGTAATTGGGCGTCGGATTTCAGGGTCAATTACGGTGGCTAGTGCGGCTTGAACGGCTTCTTGGTTAACAGTCATGAAGTTTTTGGATCATCCTTTTTATCAGTGGCTTGCAAATCTTTAAGTTCTTCTAGTAAGTCTCGAATCTCGCCGCGCAGGTAATCGCGCGTGACTACTTCACCAAGCGCTAATCGAAGTGACGCGATTTCTCGAGTCAAGTAATCAGAATCAGCAAGTAAACGTTCGGTGCGATCCCGGTCTTCTTGGAATTGCACACGATCACGATCGGCTTGACGATTTTGTGCCAGCAAAATTAGCGGAGCGGCATAAGAGGCCTGCAGCGATAACGCCAAAGTTAAAAATAGGAATGGAAATGCATCAACCCGAAATTCATTCGGTGCAAAAATATTCCAAAGTAGCCAGCTGAAAACTACAAATGTCATGTAGCCCAAGAACCGCCAAGAGCCCAAGAATCGGGCAACTCGCTCGCTTACGCGGCCTGCGGTTTCTGAATCAACAGTTGGACGAAGGGAGCGGCCTCTCTCTAACGGCTGATCCAAACGTGGTCCTCGTCGTTCGTTGCGTGCCATGATCAGCCCTCCTCATCTATCTCGTTTTCCCGCCAGTCTTCCGGCAACATATGGTCGATTACGTCGTCAATTGTGACGGCACCTAACAAAAGATCATTCTCGTCTACAACAGGCAGTGCGACCAAGTTGTAAGTTGCAAAATATCGGGCAACTTGCCCCAGTGGGGCGCCTGGGCCAATAGGCGTAAGGGTTGTGTCCAATACTCCAGATACCAAACTTGATGGCGGCTCCCGCAGCAATCGTTGCACGTGGGCCACGCCAACGTACTTTCCAGTTGGGGTTTCCAGTGGTGCTCGCGTTACATACACTTGCGAAGCCAGGGCAGGAGATAGCTGAGCTTGGCGCACTCGAGCCAAAGCTTCGGCGACTGTGGCATCGGTGGATAGCACAACCGGTTCAGTTGTCATCATGCCGCCAGCGCTGAAGTCGTCATAAGTCAATAGTCGACGCAAATCTTCGGCTTCATCAGGCTCCATAGCACCGAGATATTCTTCTGCTTGCTCTGGCGGTAATTCTGATAACAAGTCAGCGGCATCGTCTGGATCCATTTCTTCCAGAACATCGCGGGCTCGCTCTAAACCAAGTTCGGACATAATTTCAACTCGATCATCTTCGGGTAGCTCTTCAAAAACGTCAGCTAACTTTTCAACATCAAGCCCACTAATAAGTTCGAGTCGACGCTTCTGCGGCAATTCTTGTAGCAAATTCGCCAGGTCAGCTGGGCGCATCTCTTCAATTGATGCCAACAGGGAATCAACAGGTTGCTGCGCAGACTCGGTAAATAGTCCAGTGACATCGCTCCACTCAACAGTTACAGTTTCGCCACGACGACCAAAGCTAGTAGCAGCTTTACGAATAAATAGTCGAGAAATTGTCCAGTCCCGCGTGCGCTCTTGTGACATGCCGATGTCTTGCAAAGTAACTTGCTCAGCAGAATCCAAAAGTGTGATTCGACGATCAAGTAATTCGGCAATTACTAAAGTTTCTTCGGTCTGTCGTTCAAATCTGCGTAGGTTTACCACGCCGCTAGTTACCACAGAGCCCGGTTCGATTGAAGTGATGCGAGCCATTGGGACAAAAATTCGTCGCCGCGGTGCTACTTCAACTACAAAACCCAACACAGATGGTGCGCGGCCATTACTTCGGGCCGTCACTACGACATCACGAATCTTGCCTACTTGATCTCCCACGGAGTCAAATACAGCAGTCCCAGCCAATCGGGCTAGGTAGATGCGGGTTTGGATTGTGCTCACCTGTCGAGATTACCCGTTCTAGGCCATATCTAAAGAATCCATTGTTAGGGTAAAACCTTGAATTCCTTATGATTTCACGGGATATTCATCTCAAGGCCAAGATTTACAGACCTAGTAAGTTATGGCTACTAGTTACACGCAAAGGAAAATGCAATGAGCCAAGCAATTCGATTCACTGGAAAGACTGCAATTGTCACCGGAGGCGCAGGTGGAATTGGCACTGCGATTTGTCAACGACTAGCGAGCGAAGGTGCATTTGTAGTTGTTACTGACACCAATGCTGAAAATGCGACAAAGGTAGCTGCTGATATCACGGCAAGTGGCGGTGCTGCGATTGCTTTACCAGCTGACATTTCAAGTGAAGCAGCCTGCATAGATTTGATTGCCCAAGTATTTAAACTGCGGGGCCAAATAGATGTGTTGGTAAACAACGCAGGCATCATGCGACGCGGGAATATTTTGGATCTAAGTGTTCAGGACTGGAATGACTTATTTGCCGTAAACATCAACGCTATGTTTCACTTATGCCGAGCTGCACTACCGCACATGATTGCAGGTGGCGGGGGAGCAATAGTTAATACCGCATCACAATGGGGTTTGCACCCAGCACCCAATTGCATCGGTTACAACGTAACTAAAGCTGCAGTTGCATCATTTTCGCAAAACTTAGCCCGAGATTATGCTCCGCATAACGTGCGAGTTAATGCAGTATGCCCAGGTGAAATTCATACTCCAATGCTCGAAGCTGGCGCTAAGCGATCCGGTCGCACTATTGCGGACTTGGATGCGCTAGTTCCATTTGGTCGCGTCGGACGACCAGATGAAGTTGCTGCGCTCGTTGCATTCTTAGCTTCGGAAGAAGCTGCGTTTATGTGTGGGTCACTGGTCGAGATAACTGGCGCACAACCTGTTGCTTAGTTTCGGATGTAACTATTTAAAGTAAGGTGAAGTTATGCGAGGTCAGCCAGGAACATTTCTTGCAGCGCTTGCTCGTCGCCTAACAAAAATTGAAATTCATGGCCAGGAAAATCTGGCAATTTTGGATCAGCCAGGACCAGCCATGATCGTGGTGAATCACACCACTGTTGTTGATGTTGTCGTGGTTGTTGGAACTTTGCACAAACTCGGCTTCACAGTTGATGGGCCATGTAAAGCGGCTTGTTCGCATCGTCGACACTTACGTCCAGTTGGAACTTCTGATATGTGGAACTTTCCTTTGGCAAAGCAGATCGTTACTGGCAGTGGAATAATTGCAACTGATCAACATGATGGCCGTAGTGCATATCGCGCTGCTAGAAATGCACTCAAAAATAATGAAGTGGTTCTGATGTATCCCGAAGGTGATGTGCAGATTAATGCGGAAGCGTCGCCTCGCGCTTGGCGACCGGGCGCAGCTGCCTTAGCCAAGTCAGTTGCCATGCCTATTGTGCCAATTGCGCATCATGACACTAGGAAACTTGGATCCGGAAGTGTGGAGCGCAGTATTTTGCAGGCGCTCAGCAAAGTGTTTCATCGCCCAAGAATTCACTTAATGATTGGTGAACCAGTTCTAGCTAGCGCGCTTGCTGCACTTGATGCCAATCAATTAAATGATTATCTAGAGCGCGAATTAATGTCGCTGTGGAAAAGAGTAAGTGCTTTAGCTTAAGCGTCTTTTTGACTGCTGCGCGTGCGATTGCGTTGTCGAGGTGCGCGCTCTTTTGGTTTTGCCGCTGGAGCTGAACTTGAATTTGCAGCTACCGGCTTGGAACTACTTGATGACTTTTTGGCAGCACTAGATTTGCTGGTTTGTGGCCTACTTGAATTACTGCGCCTACCTTTATTTGCACCAGTCTCGCCCAAGTCTTCAAGTTTTTCGCCAGCTAATCCTTCGCGCGTGCGAGCCGAACCTGGTAGCTCCCCGGTAGTTCCGGCTGGGATACCTAAACCAATGTAGACGTGATCACTCGATGAATAAGTTTCGATTGGATCATTAAATGCCATGCCAAGCATGCGATTGATCATTTGCCAACGATTAATGTCCTGCCAGTCAACCAAAGTGATTGCGACACCGGATGCGCCGGCGCGACCAGTACGGCCAACACGGTGCAAATAAGTTTTTTCGTCATCTGGACATTCGTAGTTAATTACGTGAGTCACGTCAGCTACGTCAATACCTCGGGCGGCAACATCTGTTGCTACCAAAACATCAACTTTGCCGCTGCGGAAAGCGCGTAGTGCTTGTTCGCGCGCGCCTTGACCCAAGTCGCCGTGAACTGCGGCAGATGCAAAGCCACGGTTGGCTAAATCTTCCGCTAAGTTTCCCGCCACGCGCTTAGTTCGACAGAAAATCATGGTTAAGCCACGGCCTTCAGCTTGCAAGACACGAGCAACTAATTCTGGCTTATCCATTTGATGGCAGCGCCAAACATGTTGTTCGATTGCATCAACGATAGAGGAATCACTTGTTGGGTCAGTCGCACGAATGTGAGTTGGCTGTGTCATGTATCGGCGAGCAAGTGCGACAATTTGTCCTGGCATAGTTGCCGAGAACAACATGGTTTGGCGACTTGCTGGCGTCTTGCTAACTAAAGTTTCAACGTCTGGCAAAAAACCCATGTCGAGCATTTCATCGGCTTCGTCCAAAACCAAAACTTTAATAGCGCTCAAATCTAAGTGGCCTTGCTTGATCATGTCGATTAATCGCCCTGGTGTACCGGCGATAACTTCCACACCATTCTTGAGAGCTTCTACTTGCGGTTCGTAGGCCTTACCGCCATACAGACTCAATACGCGAGCACCCATGTTCTTGCCAGCAGTTTCTAAGTCTGCGGCGACTTGGATTGCCAATTCACGAGTCGGAACAATGACTAAACCCTGTGGCTTGCCAGCATTTTTAAATTCAGCCCACTGCGGATTTGTAGGAGTGATTACCTGGGTTAGCAACGGGATACCAAATCCCAAAGTCTTACCAGTTCCAGTTTTTGCTTGTCCGATTAGGTCTTGGCCAGCCATAGCCAGCGGCAAAGTCATTTCTTGAATGGGGAAAGCATCAATGATGCCCTTGCTGGCTAATGCCGAGCAGATGTCCTGGGGAACGCCGAGATCGGCAAAACTAGCGATGAGAAAACTCCTGGTAGATATAGGCAAACACGCACATTTTCGTGGCCGACTTCAATCGTACCCGTATATCGCCTACCCTTAAGCGTTGTGAGTAGTCCTGCAGTAATTGACCTTCTAGGCGTCCTGGCATATGGCGAGTTAGTGGCTTTTGAGCGCACTGCCGCTGATGCCAGCCTGGCGCCTACTTTGGCTGACAAGGCAGCCCTGGCCGAAATGGCAGCTGCTGAATTTGCGCACTATGAGCAGCTATCTGCGCATTTAACTTCGCTAGGTTCTGACCCGATAGTTGCAATGCAACCGTTTGTATCTGCGCTTGATCAATTTCACAACACTCTGACACCGCGAGATTGGCTTGAAGGATTGTTGAAGGCTTATGTCGGTGATGGAATTGCAAATGATTTCTATCGAGAAATTTCATCTCACATGGATTCAGCGACAGCTACGTTAGTTTCTGAAGTTTTGTCAGATGTGGGTCATGCGGATTTTGCAATTGAACGAATCCGAGATGCAATCACGCAAGACCCTAAAGTTTCCGGCAGGTTGGCACTTTGGGGTCGACGCCTGATGGGCGAAATGATTAGCCAGGCAACGCTAGTGGCAGCATCTCGACCGGCATTACAAGAATTATTTCTACGGCCACCTGAGGGTGAAGTAAATATGACTGCTACCGAACTAACTGCCATGGTTAATCGATTGACAGTTGGCCACGCAAAAAGAATGGATGTCTTAGGTTTAGCAAGCTAAACCTAAGACATCAAAATAGATACTGTGTTTATTTTGGTTGCGCAGTAGCGCAACCATTGAGGTCCAGCTAGCTAAACCTAAGACATCCCAATAGATACTGTGTTTATTTTGGTTGCGCTGCTGCGCAACCAGTAAGGACTCGCGTCCTAACACATCAAAAAACTTCCCAAAATTAAGAAGTAGTTGCGAAACCTACGTGACCGGTTGCTTGGATACCGATTTCTACAAAAGAAATTTTGTCGCCTGGAACAATAACAGTGCGACCCTTATCGTCAGTTAAAGTCAAAACTGAACCGGCAGACATTGCAGCGTCGATTGCTTTCTTTACCGAAGCAGTTGTGTCGTTACTTTCTAAAACAACTTCGCGATTTGCGTGCTGGATACCGATTCGAATTTCCACTTACTGACTCCTTGATAGCTGATGCTGAAAGTCTACGTTAACCAATGCGATCTTCTAGGTGCAGGATGTCTGCTTGCGGCGAACTAACTTGCGTGTTTACTGCGCCAAGTCCATTCCAAGCCAAATCTAAAGTCTGCGCTATGGCTTGATCTATTGGAATAGGGCGACCAAGTCTTAGCCAGCGCCAGGATGCAGCCTGCGCCATGCCACAAAGTCCACCGGCAAGAATGTTTGCCTCACCCATAGACATTCCGGTCTGGCGCATTACTTCGGTACCGATAACCCGAGAAACTTGCGAAATTACATCTTCAACTCGCGCCCGGACTTCGTGATTTGTAGTGAAATCTGATTCAAAAATTAATCGATACCCATGATCGGCATCATCAACTAATTTAAAATAACAAGAGATCGCGGCTTCAAGGCGTGCTTTATTTCCAGTACTTGCTTCGATTGCATTTGTTACTTGCGACACGATTACTTCAACGCGTTCATCGAGAACACCTAAGTAAAGTTCCTGTTTTGAGGAAAAATGTTGATACAAAATAGGCTTACTGACGCCTGCTCGGTCTGCGATATCATCCATGGAACTTGCGTGAAAACCTTTTTCGGAAAAAATCTCAAGGCCAGCCGTCATGATGTTGGAGCGGCGGGCCTGTAATTTATGGCCCGTTGTATTGCTAACCGCGCCAGGTCGCGCGAGAGTGTCGCTAAAAAACGGGATTTCTTCCATGCCTGTAAGACTAAAGGATTTGCATCTACCTGTCCTTTTGGATGTTGGAATTTGCCTTTTACGCTTAAGGCTTTTGCGAAGTCCTTGCGATTACTGTCCAGTTCCAAGCCCGTGGAAACGCGAGTGGCAAAAACAGGGTTTGATAGTACTAGTTGAGTTTTAAGGAGTCCAGATGTCATTGCCCCCATTGGTGGAGCCAGCTGCAGAGTTAACTGTGGACGAGGTGCGTCGCTATAGCCGACACTTGATCATTCCTGATGTTGGTATGGCTGGCCAGAAACGCTTGAAGAATGCAAAAGTTTTGTGCGTAGGTGCAGGCGGCTTAGGCAGTCCAGCTTTGATGTACTTAGCTGCTGCTGGTGTTGGCACTTTAGGCATTGTGGAATTTGACACTGTTGATGAATCAAACTTGCAACGCCAAATCATTCATAGCCAAAGTGATATTGATCGTCCAAAAGTTGATAGCGCCGCTGACACTGTCAAAGGAATTAATCCATATGTAAATGTGATCAAACACGAAGTGCGACTAGATTCAACTAATGTCATGGAGCTGTTCGCGCAGTATGACTTAATCGTTGACGGTACTGACAACTTCGCAACTAGATATTTAGTTAACGATGCTTGTGTGCTTTTGAATAAGCCGTATGTCTGGGGTTCTATTTATCGATTTGATGGACAAGCAAGTGTCTTTTGGTCAGAGCATGGCCCTTGCTATCGCTGCTTGTATCCAGAGCCACCACCACCGGGAATGGTGCCTTCGTGCTCTGAAGGTGGAGTGCTTGGAGTGCTTTGCGCTTCGATTGGATCCATCCAAGTAACAGAAGCAATCAAAGTGCTAACCGGTATTGGCGATCCATTAGTTGGTTCACTAATCGTCTATGACGCACTTGAAATGACTTATCGCAAAATCAAGGTTCGCAAAGATCCAGCTTGCGCAGTATGTGGCACGAATCCAACTGTGACGGAATTGATTGACTACGAAGCTTTTTGTGGCGCGGTATCTACTGAGGCAGCCGAAGCAATCGTTGATTCAACAATTAACGTTAAGCAATTAGATGAAATGCTTAAGGCTCGCGAGCGCGGTGAAAAAGATTTCATATTGATCGATGTGCGGGAACCAAATGAGTACGACATCGTGAGCATTCCCGGCGCAGTGCTAATTCCAAAGAATGAATTCCTAATGGGTGATGCATTAACTAAGTTGCCAAACGACAAGCAAATTGTTTTACATTGCAAAGTTGGTGGTCGTTCTGCAGAAGTTTTAGCAGCCGTTAAGGGTGCTGGCTTCAAAGATGCAATTCACGTTGGCGGCGGGGTATTAGCTTGGGTAAGCCAAATCGAACCGGATAAACCTTCTTACTAAAGATCGCCAGTTCGTTGTAAGTTTTGGAACGCAAGCCAGCCTGGAATAGTTGGCACCCAGAATGTCCAAAGTCGGAAAACTAGGGTGGCCGAAATTGCTACGCCTGGATCAATTCCAGTTGCAGTTAAACCTGCGGCGACGGCAGCCTCGACAGCGCCCAAACCACCTGGTGTTGGCGCAGCTTGACCAACTACCGATGCAGCTAGGTACACCAAAGCAATGGCAGCCACAGATCCAGTTGGTGTGAAAGCTCGAACTGATGCGACCAAACACATACAGTAAGCAACATTTAACAACAGCACACCAAAAACGCCAGTAGCTAACTTCGCTGGTTGATTAGCAAGTGAAGACAACCGTGGCACAACTTGGGAAAAAATTGGTTGCACTTTTTCTGTGGCCCAAAGCCTAACTTTAGGAATGGTTAGTAATACCGAAGCCGAAAGCGCTATTACCAAGAACCCAATGATGGCGGTGCGAGGTGGCCTAAATGTGAAGTCACTTGAGGTACCAGCCACAATAACTGCGATAAATAGCAGTGCAATGTGGCTAAAAAATGCAAGTGCCTGAGCAACTGCAACGCTAGCTCCAGCTAACGCAGAGTGCATACCTTGCTTAGATAAATAACGAATGTTAATCGCGACTGATCCTAAGGTAGGTGGCGCAACCAATGTGGCAAATGATGCTGCCCACTGGGCTTGAAAAGTTTTCCAAAATGACAAGCGCTCTGGTACAACACCCGAGAGCGCCAAAGTTGCTGCTACATAAGTTACCGCAGAGAATCCGAGTCCAATTAGTAACCATTTTGTATCCGCAGCACGGAATACCTCGATGAAATTAACTTTTCCAAGTTGCGTTAGTAATAAATATGCAGCGATAGACCCAGCAACGATTGTTAGTAAAGTGCGTGGCTTAACTCGTTCAATTTCAATTTGCTCAACTTCGGTTTCCGGTAAGTTGTTCAAAATTGTGGCGCGCAAAGTTGTTAGCAAGTCGCGGTTTTCTTTTAATAGCCCACGTGTGTAAGGAGACAGCGCAACCGGTTGCAACGCTGGAAGCGCTCGAGCTAAACCGACATCTCCAAGCACTACGCGCCCAGCCTGTATCGCGCGTGCTGGATCCGCCGCTAGAGATAGCGTGACAAGGGCTTCGGCTAAGTCAATGCGCAACAAAACATCGGATGCGGCAACCGTGCCATCTTCCAAGCCGCGCACATAAACGCGACCATCATTTGCCTGCAAGAAATTTGTAGCAATGAGTGCGCGGTGGGCAATTTGTGCAGCTTGTAAATCTCTCACGATTTCCCACGCACCGGCTAACTCCGCATCACCTAAGCGATGTCCAGTTGCTTCAAAAGTTCTGCCTGGCACATGCTCAAATGCAAGTACCGCCGCATCTGGTCCAACTTCAGCCACTGCAATTAAATGCTGGGTTGAAATTCCTGCAGTAGAAATTGCCCAGCTGTTAAGGGCAATGCGTTCTAGCCTGCGCCGCATAGAAGTTCCCGAGCCACCTGTGTCATCGCGCAACCGGACTGATCGATAAATGGCTTGAGCTAATCCAGCACCTTCGAGATCTCGATCTAAAACAATTAAGTCAATGCGTTGCCCGTCTGTGGTGCTTGCGTCATATCGACGGCCAGATTCCAAAACTTCAGCAGCGCGCAGCAAAGTTAGTGGCAGGCCCAAAGCACCGAGTGCTTTTGCAATTTCGTTTCCAGATGGTCGAGTGGTATCAGTTCCAAGTAAGTATCGAATCAGCAACCCGGTTGCCCAACCTGCGAGAAGCGATACGCCAAGTCCAGCTGCAGTTACGCCACCACCGAGAATGTCGGCTAGGGCTATTGATCCCAAAACTATTCCGGCTAAAACATTCCAACGTGGTCGAGACATAATTCGCGCGACAGTTGTAAATGCAGCAAGGCCACCGATAACAACATTGAATGGCACAGCAGTAGCGGGATCAATAGTTCCGGCAAATGCCAAGAGCAAGCGAGCTGAATCCGATTGAATCAATGTCCAGGAAGCGATGGAAAGAATTAGCACTGTGGCAAGTAAGCCACCGATCGATTCCACTAATTGACGCGTGCGCCGGCGGATCAAAAGATCTAGCGCAACTACGGCGGGGAATATTAAAGCGCCAAAACCACTGACAAGGTTCGTGATCAAAATTAGCGGCGCAGGCAGGCGAGTGGCACCTTGGGCAATATCTTGCTCGATACCTGTTGTAGTGCCTTGCGCTACATATGCCAATAATCCAACGGTCGCGATTGCAATTATCGTTACAGCAAAGCGGGCCAAGTCCGCCGGTCGACGAAGTCGCCGGTCCAAAACCGCATCTTCGATAACTAACGTCGAGGTTGCTGCCTGTGGTACCACGGACATTCCCCAATCAATAGTTCAGTTAACGATGCCTACCCTTCCAATCTTGCCTGAATTTTTCAGGAATGCGAAAGCCGACGGCTGATTTGTCACTGGTACGTGGTGGAATAAGGAGCAATGACTCGCTTAATCTTGGATCAAACCCCGGCATCTCCATATCAGCCACCCGCGCTTGATGCTGACCAGATACGCGTTGTGAATCACAAGCACGGCGCCATGCGAGTTCTTGCTGGTCCTGGGACTGGAAAAACCACGACATTAGTAGCTGCGATGGCAGCGCGCCTGATGGGACCAGATGCGTTATCAGCAGATCAAGTATTGGGATTAACTTTCGGTAGACGCGCGGCCATTGATTGGCGAGATCAAGTAACTGCTGCGGTGGGCGGCGGCGTAGTTCCGTTAGTAAGCACATTTCATTCGTTTTGCTATTCCTTGGTACGTCAGTTCCAATCTGATGAAGCCTATGTCTCTGCTACCAGATTGCTCTCAGGTCCAGAACAACAAGTAAGAGCTCGACAACTTTTCGCAGACGCTATTTCCGACCAAAGATTAAGTTGGCCAGAAGAATTGATGCCTGCAGTTGGAACTCGTGGACTTGCTGAAGAGATTCGCGCAGTTATGTCGCGCACTCGATCACACATCATGGATCCCGAAGATTTAATTACGTTAGGCCGGAGTACCGGTCGAGCTACCTGGTCGTCGATCGGGGTATTCATGAACGAGTACTTGGATGTTTTGGATGCCGAAGGTGTTTTAGATTATTCAGAACTAATTCATCGCGCAGTGCTTTTAAGCCACCGACCTGACGTGCAGGAATATTTACATAAAACTTTCAAAGCAATTTACGTAGACGAATATCAAGATACCGATCCGGGACAAGTTGCACTTTTAAAGGCGATGGTAAACGCAGATAGCGCATTAGTAATTGTGGGCGACGTCGATCAAGCTATTTACGGATTCCGAGGTGCTGATGAATCTGGCATTCGAAACTTTGAATCTGAATTCGAGACCGTTTTTGGTCAGCCAGCCACAAATGTGGTGCTTTCAACTTGTCGTCGTTTTGGCAGCGACCTTCGCGCAGCAGCCAGCGCAGTAATTGGGGATCGGGTGCCTGCTGGCTTTAATCCAAAAGATATTGAAGTGCACCGTAATCCAAAATGTGATGCGAAACTTTCCGGGGAAATCTCAATCCAAACTTTTGACTCACCAGGGGCCGAAGCTGCACACATCGCTGACGTAATTGCGCGCGCTCACGCAACAAGTGAACTAAATTGGTCTGACTTTGCGGTGATTGTTAGGTCTGCGGTCGTTTCAATCCCAACTATTTACCGGGCATTTGTAGCTGCTGGAATTCCAGTAGAAGTAGCGGCAGACGAAATACCACTGCATCAAGATCCAGCGGTATCGCCATTAGTCACCGCGTTGCGAGTAATTGACAACCCGCGTTATGCCACAGCCGAAGTAGTCGCTGACCTACTCAGCGGCCCATTAGCAAAAGTGGATCCGGTTGACTTGCGTCGCTTCGGCAGTTACCTACGGGCTGCAGATAGATCTATCGAACGTGCGCCTCGACCAGCCATGGTACTGATTGCGAATTCTCTAATGGATCCAAAACTGTTATTAGATGTCCCACCAGGCAGACATGACACAGTGGTTTCCGCAATCAAGTTGTTAGGCACCGTCTTGCAAGCTGCCCGCGATCAAATGAGCAATGGTGCAAGTCCGCACGAAGTGCTTTGGTCGGTTTGGCAGGGCACGTCGTGGCCAGCCAAGTTACAGGAACAAGCACTTGGCTTTGGCCCATCGAGTACTAGGGCACATCGCGACTTAGATGCGATCTGCTCTTTATTTGACCTTGCCAATCGTTTCGTAGCTCGCGGTCGTGGCAAAGATTTAACTAATTTCTTGGATGAAATTGAAGCCCAAGAGATACCAGCTGAGGCACTTGCCGAAAATGATGTCCGTAATGATTCCGTTCGACTATTAACTGCCCACCGAGCAAAAGGCTTGCAATGGAAGTTTGTAGTTGTAGCAGGTGCGCAAGAAGAACTATGGCCAGACTTACGACAACATCAGACGTTGTTGCAATCAGATCGCATCGGACCAGGCGTGGAGTTGATGCCGTTAACTATGCGCGAACTACTTGCTCAAGAGCGACGATTGTTTTATGTAGCGATAACTCGCGCAATGCAAACATTGTTGATTACAGCAACAGATACTTCAATTCGAGATGACGGAGTATCGCCAACACGATTTATAGCTGACATCACAACTAAACTTTCCACCCTTGCCCCAGCTCATAATTTCGGACGACCAAAGCGGCCATTAAGTTCCGAAGGCTTAATTGCGCATTTGCGTCGCACTGTTGCTGACGTAGATTCACCCCAGGCATTGCGCTTAGCTGCAGCTAATCAACTCGCACACATGGCGACTAATTTTGGCTCGCTATTTGCACACGCCAACCCACAGCAGTGGTGGGGAGCTCTCGAACCAACTGAGAACTCACGACCTATTAATCCTCAGGTAGCAATTTCAGCATCTGGAATCACTGCCATTGAACATTGCCCAGCGCAATGGTTCTTGGAGCGCAAGCTAAATGCAATCTCGCAATCTGCAACGCCCATGGTTTTTGGTAACGCATTGCATACAATCGCCCAGGGATTATCTGCGGGAGATATCCCAAGTGACATAACAGCAATCGATGAACAGCTAGATCGACTTTGGTCTGGAATGGGTTACGAAGCAACGTGGGAATCGACTCGAGAGCGCCAAGCTGCCCATGATGCATCCGTTCGACTTTTGTCGTGGCTGCTGGCTCATAATGTAAACGCAAGTGTGACTGAATCTGAACTTACATTTCAAACCAAAGTTAATGTAGTGCAACCGGATGGTACTGAGCGTGAAGTATCGGTTGCCATAAAGGGCAGAGCAGATCGAATTGAATTTACCCAAGATGGAGTCATGGTTTTTGATTTCAAAACCAGTAAAGAATCCAAAAAGCGGGCTGATCTCCAAAAAGATGTCCAACTGGCTTTGTACACGTACTTGCTCGAGCACGGTAATTACACGCAAAACGACGAAATTCAAAAGCGAGATACGAACCAAAATGTGCAGGGCGCTGCGCTAATTCAATTACGTGTCAGCGAAAAAGATAATCCGGATGCAGCTTTAGTGCAGCAAGTCACGCCTGAGTCACATGATGAAAATTCCCAGACTTCACTAACGCAACGAATTGGGCAGGCTGCACTTGTCGTCCTAGATGAGAGCTACGAAGCCAAGTACGAAGAACAAAAATGCAAATTATGTAAAGTCCGGATGTTGTGTCCAGCTGCGCCTGAAGGTAAGCAGGTGTTGTCGTGACTGAGGTAACCGTAATTGACTTAGCAAAAGTTTTAGGATTTGCACCGAGCCAAGAACAACTCGAGGCCATTACTTCACCGCTAGAACCAAGCATGATCGTTGCCGGTGCGGGAACTGGAAAAACAACCGTGATGGCCGGCAGAATCGCGTGGTTGATCATGACGCAACAAGTCGCCCCAGATCGAATCTTGGGATTAACTTTTACCACCAAGGCAGCCAATGAGTTACTCAATCGTGTTCGTAAATTCTTGCCAGCTGCGCTTACTTATCTGCCACAGGATTCGGCTCACGTAGATTTTGGCGAACCAATCATTTCCACGTACAACGCATTTGGCTCGCGCCTGTTAAAAGAGCATGCCCTGCGCCTAGGGATGGAACCAGATGCTCGTGTAGTTGTGGATGCCACTCGCTATCAGCTTGCTATGCGCGTAGTTTGTGGGACTAGCCAAGATTTGGGCGAACTTGGATACAGTCCAACGGTTGCCGTAACCGAGCTGCTCAAGCTGGATGAAAATTGCTCAAACTATTTGGTAGATCCAAATTCGCTTATCGAACATGATGCTAAGCGACTATCTGGACTTGACGCTTTAGAAAAAAAGCAAGAGTTAACGCATGACATGATCAAGACTTGTCGAAAGCGAATTGCATTAGCGCAGCTAGTTTTGGATTTCCGTAGCGCCAAGCTGGCCAACGATGTAATTGATTATTCAGATCAAATTCGACTGGCCGCGCAAGCCGCCCAGACTTCTGAAACCATGCGAGAAATGCTTAAGTCGCAGTATCAAGTGGTGTTGCTAGATGAATACCAAGACACCTCGCTGTCACAAAAAGTATTACTCCAAGAATTATTTGGTGCTGGTCATCCGGTGATGGCGGTTGGCGATCCATGCCAGGCAATCTATGGCTGGCGCGGGGCAGAAATTTCAAATATGGGAAATTTCAAAACTGACTTCATGCGATACACCGCATCAGGAATGCAACCCGCATTGGTTTTTAACTTAACTGCTAATCGTCGATCCGGTAAGAACATATTGGCAGCAGCAAACAAACTAAGCGATCACTTGCGATCCATCCATCCTGAAATCGTGGAACTGGTAACTGCAGATTCTGCATTCACACCAGGCGAAATTCATACTGCGCTACTGCCAACATTCATGGATGAAGTCAATTGGATATGCGATCAAGTTGCCAACTTAAAACCTGTTAAGAGCTGGAATGAAGTTGCCGTGCTGCTGCGCGAGAAAAAGAACGCTGGACATTATGTTGCAGCACTTGAGGCTCGTGGAATTCCAGTGCAAGTCGTAGACCCAGGTGCTTTGATTAATTTGCCAGAAGTGCGCGACGTAGTTAGCTACTTAGAGGCAATTTATGATCCGACTGCGAATTCGGCACTAGCTCGCATTCTGCTGAGCCCGCGTTGGCAAATCGGAGCACGAGACTTAGCCATACTTGGCAGGCATGCGGGTGAGTTAACTCGCGTCGATGTTGCCGAAGGCACGTCAATCGAAGTTCAGTTAGATCATATTGTTTCAGCCGTTGACAAATCACAACGCGTCAGCTTGTTAGATGCCTTGGAATTAGTTGCTCCCGAAGACGGTTTACCTTATTCACTCGATGCTCGCGCTCGAATGATGGAGTTAGCAGGGCAACTTCGCATGCTTCGTCGCTATTGCAACGAATCGGCCATTGATTTAATTAGTCGCATAATTCGCGTAACTGGAATTGGCACTGAAGCAATGGCAACTAATTCACCCGAAGGCTCAACGCATTTCGATCGATTAGCAGCCTTAATTGATTTAGCGGGCAGCTATCGAAATCTCGAAGGCGATTCAAGCGTGGCTGCATTTCTGGAGTATTTGCGCACTGGTCAAAGATTTAATTCCTTAGTCGAAGCGGAAGTAACACTAAGTGACAATGCGGTCATTGTGATGTCAGTTCACAAATCCAAAGGCCTTGAGTTTCCTGTTGTAGTTATACCTGACTTAACTGTTGGGGTGTTTCCGTCAGCTCCAAAAGATCGGCACTGGCCAAGAAATGCTTTCCGGATTCCGCCAGATGCGCTAACTACTCCAATCAATCCACTACTGCCACAGTTCCCAAGCCCTGCAGGACCGCGAGGCGTGGACTTCAAGGCCTATACCGAGGCTGCTGCTGCGTTGGCAACCACCGACGAGCGCAGACTTGCCTACGTCGCTGTGACTCGAGCGCAGCAAAAGGTGATTGCGAGTGGTTCGTGGTGGGGACCAACGCAAGCCAAGCCACGTGGCCCAAGTGATTTCTTAGTTGATTTGCACGACCAGGCAACACACCAAGGCATTTGGACTTCAGCACCAGAAGCTGAAACGAAAAATCCATTACTCGAAAACGTTACCTACCTAATGTGGCCAGCGACTCTAGATTCGAAGACTCGAAGTCGAATTCGAGCTACTGCAGATTTAGTGCAGCAAGCAATCGCCAAACCACATAATGTCATTGACTTAACTAATGAGCAGCAGGAGCAAGTTGCGATTTGGGAAGCAGATTTGGCAGCGATAGTTGGTCAGGCTCACGCCTACGAAGCAGATGAACGCCTCGTGCGACTTCCGGCTTCACTCTCGGCAAGTCAACTGATCGCGCTGAATCAGGATGCGGATGCATTCTTAAAAACTTTAGTTCGACCGATGCCACGCAAGCCATCCAGCGCCGCAGACCGCGGCACGGTGTTTCACTCTTGGGTTGAAACATTCTATGGAAAGCGCGCGCTAATTGATGCCGAGAGTTTGACTGGCGCAATGGATGATGAAATCTATTCGGATGAGCAGCTGGCTGAACTCAAACAGGCATTTGAAGCCGGCCCATTTTTTGACCGCACACCTAAGTCCCTGGAACTACCGTTTGCCCTTTCCATTAACGGTCGAACTTTGCGTGGTCGGTTAGATGCGTTATTTACTGGCACCAGTGCTGATCCAACCGCAATGGATCGCTGGTTAGTAGTTGACTGGAAAACCGGCAAGCCCGGTTCAGCAAATTCATTGCAGCTAAGTATTTATCGACAAGCTGCCGCCCAAGCACTGGGAGTTTCTGATGAAAGCGTTGAAGCGGTTTTTTACTACGTGGCCGATCAAGTGATTGAGAAACCAGAGAATTTATTGTCGTTAGCGCAGTTAGCTGAGTTGATCTAAGAAACGTCAACAACTAAAGCGCAATGGTCACTGATGGCTAGCGCTTTAGTTTGCGCAGTACTGCGCGCTCTCTCAACACTTTCCTGTGAGTAACCCTTAGCGAGCACATGATCAAATTGCACTCGTGGGTTAAATGTTGGGTATGTCGGCAAAGCTGCCAAGGAATCCCATCGAGTCACTAGTGCAGAGATTTTTCCAGGTAAATTAAAATCACCGAAAATTAGAACTTGATTAGGGCGTAGTGCCAAATACTTTGTTAACTTTCGAATTTGCTTGACGTTGTAGCCAGGTACAAAACTTAAGTGGGTAGTGGCCACGGTGACGACGCCCGTAGGTGTAGTTACATCGGCGATAATAGCTACGCGTGGTTCGTCAGCAACTTTGATTACTTGTGGTTTTGGGTTACCTGGAATTACTAGCGGAAGTGAAATCGGGGCTGCCTTAAATCGCATAACTTCGATGTTATGAAATGGATATCGCGAAGCTAATCCAACTCCATAATGCGGCTGCAAATCTCCATGGTCTGCACTGTCATGGTGATGCAGATGTGAATCAGTGGCGCTCTCCCATGATTCACCGGGAGTCCCAACGATTGCAGGAGCAAATATCCAGTGCGCTAAGCCCATTGCCTGGGCAACAACTTGAGTTTGATGCTCGTGGTTACTTCGTGGCTGTTCGCGATCTACTTCTTGTAAGCCAACTAGATCTGCAGTTAGTTCACTTGCAACTTGGAACAAACTTGGGGCTGAATCTGGGGCAGTTAAAGCAATTCCATGCAGCAAATTCCAAGTCAGAACTCTCATATCTGCAGACTACGCGGTTAAGCGTAGGATCGCTTTTTGTGGATACCTTAATGAGCGAATTGCCCTTAGCGCGATTCACCGTGGAACGGGCTGCTCAACTTCGGAGTAACCCAGAGTGGTTTGAACAAGCCTGGGCATCGGATAACACCCGAGTTTTAGTTCTGCATGAGCGTAACATTCCAGTTACGGATGAATTATCAATTGTTTGGGTTAAGCCTTGGTCACTAAAAATGACGCCATCACAAGCTAAAGAAGCTGCATTGCTTCTCGGCGCCGATAGTGATCACACTTACTTGGCAATTATGAAAGACGAAGTTGGACTTAGTGATGTTAATTGGGCCAGCTTACGAGATGTCGGATCACAACTTTCTGCAACTGATGTTGGCTTGGCAACTGCCGCTGTCGCGCTGACTACTTGGCATGATGGACATCAATTTTGTCCGCGCTGTGGACAGGCAACTGCAATTGCTATGGCAGGTTGGTCTCGTCTGTGTCCACAAGATGAAATTGAACAGTACCCGCGAACTGAGCCAGCGATGATCGTTGCAGTCGAAGATCTCGCTGGCAGAATTTTGTTGGGCAGAAGGCTCGAGTGGCCCGAAGGTTGGCTATCAACACTGGCTGGGTTTGTGGAAGCAGGTGAGTCTTGCGAAGCAGCAGTTATTCGCGAAGTATTCGAAGAGTCCGGAATTCACGTTGATTTACAATCGCTTAAATACATGGGCTCACAGCCTTGGCCATTTCCAGCTTCACTGATGTTGGCCTATCGAGCAGTGGCTACTAGCACTGAAGTTGACATGCAAGACGATGAAATGACTGAGGTGCAATGGTTTACTCGAGAAGCTTTAGCTGCAGCCTGCACCTCGGAAACTTTGAAATTACCAAGTCCAGTTTCAATAGCATTTAGACTGATTCAATCGTGGTACGGCGAAGACATTCCAATCCAGTGGTGTCGAAACTAACTACGCAACTATTACGGAGAACTCATGAGTGACAAAGTAACGATGTACAGCACAACCTGGTGTGGCTACTGCCAGCGCCTGAAGGCTCAGATGGGTCGCGAAGGTATCGAATACAACGAAGTGGACATCGAATTAGATCCGGTAGCTGCAGATTTCGTCATGAGCGTCAATAGTGGAAATGCCGTAGTGCCAACTCTGGTCTTCCCAGATGGCTCAACTCGGACAAATCCCAGCATTGGCGAAGTTAAGTCCGTATTGGGCCTGTAGTTCTCTGAAATGACCTAGTGTCCCTGCGGAACTGTCTCAGGGGCTTGGCACAATGGGTCGGTGCCCGAGATTCTTGATGCTCTAGACGAACAGCAACGTGCTGCGGCCGAATGCGTGTCTGGGCCGGTGGCAATTTTCGCGGGTGCGGGCACAGGCAAGACCCGCACGATTACGCATCGAATCGCACATGCAGTTACCAACGGAGTTCACGATCCAAGCCAAACATTGGCAGTAACTTTCACTACTCGAGCTGCGGGTGAGTTGCGTAGTCGACTTGGGCAACTTGGCGTTGGTGGCGTGCAAGTTCGTACCTTCCATAGCGCCGCCCTTCGACAGCTTAGATTTTTCTACCCACAATTTTTCAACTCTGGCTTGCCAGATTTAATGCCAAGTAAATTTCGATTTGTTGCAGATGCTGCCACGCTGTGCCGAGTAGCAAATGACAAAGATTCAATTCGCGATTTGGCGGCAGAAATTGAATGGGCAAAAGTAAACATACTTTCGCCCGAGGCCTATCGCGAAAAAGCTGTGGAAGTGCGACGCGACTTAAGCGGCGACTTAACGATTGAAAAAGTTTCTAAAGTTTTTGAGGCATATCTGACTCGAATGGATGAAGCTCATGCGATGGACTTCGAAGATGTGTTATTGCTTACGACCGCAATGTTAGAAAATTTTCCAGAGATGGCTAACGCAGTGCGAAAGCAGTATCGACACTTCACGGTTGATGAGTTTCAGGATGTTAGCCCCGTGCAATTTGAACTGCTGTGTCAGTGGCTGGGGGATAGAGACGATGTATGTGTCGTGGGAGATCCGGCCCAGACTATCTATTCGTTCTCGGGTGCAACCTCAAAGTACTTGATCAACTTTGCATCTCACTTTGCGCGCACCCAAGATTTCCAATTAACGCATTCTTATCGCAGTACTGAGCCAATCGTTTCGGTGGCTAATCAAGTTTTAGCTAAAGATGCAACAAGTCCAGTGCGACTCTCATCCAAAAGAGGAAAAGGACCAAAAGTCACGCTCACTTCGTATACCAGCGATGAAGAAGAAGCTAAAAAAATTGGTTCACAAATTTCAGAGTTGATTGCAAGCGGCATAAGTCCACGTGAGATTGCTGTGCTTTACCGAATCAATAGTCAATCTGAAATTTTTGAAGCAGAACTAAGTGCCCTAGGCATTCCAGTTTCCCTTCGTGGCGCAGAGCGATTCTTTGAACGTGTAGAAGTTAAAAACGCATTGCTAAATTTGCGAGCTGGGTTACACGTAACTGGAGATCGCCCACTGCTTGATACCGTGCGAGATATTTTGAGTTCAGTTGGCTGGCGATCTCAAGCACCCGATAGCGGCCGGTCTGCCCGCGAGACGTGGGAATCCTTAAACACCATTGTGGACTTAGCTGCCGAGTTACAAGCAAAAGACCCAGCCGCCCAGTTACCAGATTTTGTAAAGGCTCTGGATTTACGCAGCGAACTGGAGTTCGCGCCAAGTGCCAACGCAGTAACGCTGGCGTCAATTCATGCTGCCAAAGGCTTGGAATGGGAGGCTGTGTTTGTTGCTGGGGTAAGCGAAGGCTTATTGCCAATTTCGCATGCCACGACTGCCACCGAGTTCAACGAAGAGCGCAGATTACTTTATGTGGCAATGACCAGGGCAAAGACTCATCTACATCTGTCGTGGGCAAAATCTCGTCACACTGACGGCAAGGGCTATCGCGAGCAATCTACGTTATTACGCGACTTAAACTTTTAACTCGTCAGCAAATCCTGGCACCCAACGCGCAAATTCATCGCGCACAGAAAACTCTGATTCCAATTGGCACAATACGCCGATGCTTCCCAGCCAGACGCGATGAATCATCACATAGTTTGGCGGCAAGTTAATCTTTAGTCCGATTGACCAGTCAGCATTTCGGGGATCGCTGGTGCGTTCAAATTGCTCGCGAATCCAATCTCGACTGTGTTTGAAAACTGGTACTTGGGCTGGCTCAGTAAACGGTCCCAAATATTCCAAAAGCGATTGGGCATCTAATTCGATACCAGGTCGGATGAATCCTTCATCTCGTAACCCAGCTACAACGGATTCAGAATCACCGATTAATGCAATCTTGAGCAATGTGCCCATGGCTGGCGGTAGTCCATCAGGTAATTCTGCAGTGGCTCCGAAATCTAGAATCGCCAATCGCCCATCCGGCATTACTTTGTAGTTGCCGGGGTGAGGATCTGCGTGTAAAAATCCAACACGACTTGGTCCCGACAACAGGAATCGTAAATACATTTTGCCAAAGTGATCCCGCTGTTCTTGGGTACCAGTTTCGATGATTCGGGCAAGTGATTTTCCTTCAACCCACTCTGTGACAATTACGTTTTCCGCAGCTGCCAGCACGTGCGGAATAAAGTAATCCGGGTCGCCATCAAAACCAACAGCAAATTTGCGCTGCACTTTCGATTCATGCAGGTAATCGAGTTCTTCGGCTACACAATCAGTTAGCTCGCGCAAAATTTCTCGAACATCAATGCCAGGGAAAAAGCCAGCAAAGAGTCGACCAAATCGTGAAAGCTGTTGCAGGTCTGCCAACAAAGCACCAGCAGCACCTGGGTATTGCACTTTTACGGCTACATCGCGACCATCATGCCAAACTGCGCGATGCACTTGGCCAATAGAAGCTGCGGCAGCGGGTTCGTCATCAAAAGATGTAAAGCGTTCGCGCCAGTTTTCTCCTAATGACTCACGAAGCACTTGGTACACTGATTCAATTGCCATCGGTGGTGCAGAGTCTTGGAGTTTTGTGAGTGATTCCCGATATGGACCGGCAACATCATCAGGCAGGACTGATTCAAAAACACTAAGTGCTTGCCCCAACTTCATGGCGCCACCCTTGAGCTCACCTAGAACACTGAAGATTTGCTCTGCTGTTTTTGCTTGGGCTTGCGCCGTTGCATCTTGCGCGGACATGCCACCCAAGCGCTTACCTAACCCAATTGCGCGACGTCCGACATGGCGAATTGGCAGGGCAGCCATTCGAGCACTACGGCCAAGGCCGTTTTGGGATAAATCAGTCACCCCTAATTGTCAGTCAGTTAAGTCCCATCGGCATCCGCAGGAGGGGTGAAAGTGCGTGGGATAGATCTCATCTAGGGCACTTACGGATAGATGTTTAACGCTTGGCAAGGGAATTTCCGAGACATCAATCCAGCGTTCAATTATTCGCTGAATTTCTAGGGCGGTTCGCATGATCAGAGAAATTGGTGCCGTATCTAACTGGGCCTGATGGGCCACTTGCAGATCGATAAGTGGCCAGTCTGGATCTTGGTCGCTGTGGTGTAGGTGCTGACATCGCAAACACGGATCCTTCCCAGGTGTAATAACTGAACTAATTAAACTCGAACCGGTGCTGGTAGCCGCGAATAGATACGGCGCATCGTTAGCTGTCATAGCGTCTGCGCTTGTGGCTTCGATCCAGGGGAAATCTGCTCGTTGATCAGGAAGCAAAATCTCCAGCTTTCTCGATGCTCTAAATCGAAACGAATTTTGATGAGCTGAAGCACCTCGAGTAATACGCTCAATTAGTAAGCGCGCCACATGATCACGCCGTAATCCAATGTCAATGCGGCTGGCTCCCCATGGGGTTAAGTCACCTTCACGAACTAAGCCCTCATCGTGGACAGTGATGTTTGGGAAACCACTGCTGGCAAGTAACAGGCAAAGGGTCATGCCAAGTCGCCCGGCACCCGTTATCGATATTTCGCATTCGATCCGACTTTTAATCGCAGCCAAGTCACCACGGGTCTCGCGAAAGAGATTATGGCGCTGGACTGCATTAACAGGATTTTTGTCATCATGGGTTTGCGTAGTTGGACCAGGAATCAATAAGCCAAGATGAATCAGCTGTGACATGAAATTTTGGCTCGATATTTGATCAATCCCAGATTCCGCAAGAATTTCGCAGATTTTGGTTATCGATGTGTCGCCATTTAGTAATTGCCCGAGCTGCTTTCCAATATGGGATTCGATAATCAGCGATGCATTTGGATTGATACCAATTTGCATCCGGGTATCACTACGGCGGTAGAAGTGAACTCCGGGAGCAAGTTGTGGATTTTTGATTAGCATCCCAAAATTTTGCAGATCCCAAGTTGTGCAGAACCGAAACCATCCACAAAGCGCTTGTGTTAATCAGTTGGAGTCAAGCGCACAGCAGGGGAGATTTCTAAATTTTGGACATATGTCACTTGGGGATAAATATAATTTCTTTCCACATCTAGTGGATAGAGTTTTGCCTGATGAATCACTATATTCACAGATTCACAATCAAAGTTTCCCCAACTTGTTCACCACTAATCCCCAGTTAATGTCGACCTTTCCCCAACTAATCCCCAGTGTTGTCCACAGCAATATCGATCACTTAATCGGTTATCTTGCGCGCGCGAGTCAATTGCCCGTAAGTTTCCCGTGTTGAAGCTCTCGAGATAACGAGCCGACGTTCGCAAGGGGAAGGCGAATGGTTGAGCACGCGGCTCGAGAGCTTCATCATTTTTATCACCTGTCTCGACTAGCGTTAAGTACTATGACGGGATCAAATCAGCCTTCGCTGTTCGATAATCCTGACTCTGCGAGCGAAGTTAATGCTGATCCGGTCGAGTTTGTTTATCAACGCACTGACTTAGCAACAGTTGAAGTTCGGCGCAGCAAACGAGCAAAGCGAAACATAACTGCATATCGAGATAATGAAAAGACTGTAGTTACTGTGCCAACCCGAATGGCTAAGCGTGACATCGATGCTTATGTCGAAGAACTTGTTACCCGACTAGACGATCGCGATGAGCGCTTGAGTTCCCAAAAACTTCTGGAACAACGGGCGCGTAAATTATCACTGAAGTATCTAGACCAGGATTTGTTTCGAACCCATTCGGTACCAGTAACTATCCGATGGGTTACAAATCAAAATTCCAGATGGGGATCTTGCACTCCTGCTGATGGTGCAATTCGACTGTCTCATCGAATGCAACGGATGCCAAATTTTGTAATTGACTCGGTGATTTTTCACGAGTTAATCCATTTGCTAATTACGGATCACAGTCCAGCGTTTTATGAACTAATGCAACGTTATCCAGAACATGAAAAAGCAAAAGCGTATTTAGATGGTTACTCGCATGCCCAGCAGCACTTCACTGCTGAGTAAATTGCCCGAACTGCATTGACCTTAAAATTTAACTAAGACTCTTCTGACTCTTCGGTAGCTGACTCGATTGCCTTATTAAGCTCAGCCATCAAATCTTCGCTACCAGTAGCCAAGAATGCGTCGATGTCATCGATATCAGAATCACGTGGCAACAGATCTGGATGCGACCACAAATTGTCGCGAGCTTCAATGCCTTGAGTTTCAGCCATGCGCTGCCACAGTGCTGAGGCCTCTCGCATTCGGCGTGGTCGCATTTCTAAACCAATCAGTCCACCAAATACTTTTTCAGCTGGGCCACCGGCCGCCCGACGACGACGGAACACTTCTTCCAAAGCCCTAGCCGAAGGTAATCGGGCTCCTGCGGCATCAGTGACAACAACAGTCACCCACCCTTCAATTAGCGCCAAGAGCAATTCGATTCGAGTCAGGGCCGCAATTTGTTCGGAAGTCTGGGTTGGTTCAAATAATGATGAAGTCATCATTTCGTTGATGCTCTCGGGATTGGCTGGATCAATCTGAGTCATTGCTTGTTCGATTGCAGCGGTGTCGATTTTTACACCACGTGCATAGTCCGAGATTGCTGCTAAAAGTTGCGATTGAATCCATGGCGCGGCGGCAAATAGTCGTTGGTGCGCAAGTTCGCGCAATGTTACGTAAACCCGTGCATCGGATTCGTCGATGGAAAGCCCTTTGATAAATGCATCCACGTTAGTAACAACTAGGCCTGGCTTACCGGAGGCATTCAACGGGATACCAATGTCAGAGTTGCTTAACACTTCAGTTGTCATCTGGCCAAGTGCTTGTCCAAATTGTGTGCCAAACATAGTTGCGCCCATAGACTTTGCCATTGCCATTAGGGGACCAGTGATTGCAGCAAAATCTGCCGAGCCCAATGTCTCGCGTAAATTAGCAGCCACTTCATCCGGAAGGCTAGCTAGTAATTCCTCCGGAATGTTAATAGATCCCGCTTCATTCCCAGCAGGAAGCATTCCAGTCATCACTGAGGCAACGCCATCGGCTACCGGCTGGACCACAACTTTCCACGAATCAAATGTTGTTGCTAACCATTCAGTGCGCGTGACAGCGTTGATTGTGTGACCGGCACTTGGCAATGCGGTGGCACCGTTTAGCCAAAGGTCGGCAACATTAGCTGCAGTACGCAATCGTTCCTGGTCATTAGGAGTTATTGCAGGATCTCCAGCAGATTTCAGAGCTTGTGCCGAAGCAGTGTGAGCACTAGTCCAATTAACTGAGCCACCTGAAGGATCGCCACCGTTGCGGAGCATGCGTCCCATGTTTTCGAGCATGTCCGCCAATTCGTTATTACCGTCTCCACCTGGGGCAAAGCCAAAAGGAATACTCATAATGCCTACTTTTCTGGTCTTTCGTCGTTTCAAGGTTATGCCCATGTCAAGCTTTGGTTAATCATTTCTGAACCTGCTGTTGGCGAACAAAAGCCGGTTTGTTTTCACGTACGCTGGAATCCTTATAGTTTGAGTAATCATGAGAGTGGCTAATACATGCGATTTAGGTTTAAACCAACTTTAACCTGGTCGCTACTGGCATTGCTAATTGCTGCGATGTTTATCCCAGTTCCTTATGTCTTGACTACGCCAGGACCAGTGTTTAACACAATTGGATCCGAGCGCGGCGTTGAACTAATTTCAATTTCTGGCACCGAAACTTATCCAACGCAAGGCCAGCTGGATATGACGACAATTAGTGAATTTGGTGGACCACAACAAGGCCTTGATATGTTCCAAGCCATTTGGGGTTGGATTAATCCAAACAATCGCGTAGTACCGCGCGAAGCAATTTATCCTGAGGGTCAAACTGCGGCTGAAAATGCTGCGCAGAATGCAGAAGCATTCAGCACTTCGCAAAGTTATGCAATCGCTGCAGCTATGGATTATCTAGATCAACCGGTGAATGAAAAAGTAGTCATTACAAGTGTGGGAATGAACACTCCTGCTCAAAACAATTTGCGTGCTGGCGATGAAATAGTTTCAGTTGATGACGTTGTCATGACTGCACCTGAGCAAGTTGTTTCAGCCGTGCGCGCCAAGCCGATTGGCTCAGATTTATCCTTTGAAGTAATTCGCAAGGGATCCAAACTTGAGGTTAAAGTTACCTCTGGCGCGCGAGATGATGATCCAGCTACAACTGAAGATGAATCGAAAATTCCATACATTGGAATTGGTATTGACTTAAGTTATTCCGCAAACTTTGACATCGAATTTGGTGTCACGGGCGTCGGTGGCCCAAGCGCTGGCACGATGTTTGCGGTTGGAATCATCGATAAATTGACGCCTGGCGCATTGACCAAAGGCAAAGTAATCGCTGGAACTGGCACGATCGCACCAGATGGAAAAGTTGGCGAGATCGGTGGGATTCAGCAAAAGCTAATCGGCGCTAGAAATGCTGGGGCAGTGCTATTTCTAGCCCCACAGGGAAACTGTCAGGATGTTGTTGGCCACATCCCTGATGGGTTAACGGTGGCTTCGATTTCGACGCTCTCGGAGGCCATGGCTGCAATTGACTCCTTTAACTCGGGCGCCAAAGTTAAACCCTGCACTGCTTCCTAGTTCGAGGCAGTCGATTGTAGGCAGTAGAAATTCTTGCCTAGGCAATAAACTAGAAATTCGACAGATTGGGTGCACATGTTAGAAATTTCAGCTTTAGAGCTATTAGCAATTTATCGGAATGTTTCAGTTGTAGATGTTCGGGAATCCGATGAATACGTCGCTGGACATATCTCGGGAGCGGTTCACATTCCGCTTTCAACTATTCCAGTACGTCATAGTGAATTGGATAAGACTCAGACTCAATACTTAATTTGTGAAGCAGGTGGGCGATCTGCTCAAGCAGGCATGTTCCTGGAATCTCAAGGCTTTGATGTTGTAAATATTGCAGGTGGAACTGGCGCACTTCGCATGATGGGTACTCCATTAAATACCGGAGATCAACCTTAATCCCTCAGTCATTCAAAAGTTTTTGAAACAGCATCATTAAGTCGAGTAACGAGCCCCGCTGCAACGGCTACAGCATCAGCTGAATCATGGGTGCGGTAACGCAACGCATTTAAGTTTTCGCCAGTTCGCAATACTGCACTAACAATTCGCACGTCACGCCGCTCCGGATGATCTGAGGCGGCTTGCACCAGGGCAGCGTCGCTCTCTACTGGAAGGTCCGATTCAGCGCTCGGTGGCAAAACTATTCGTTCCAGAACAACAAGTGCTCCCACAACGTCATCTGGCCAAGCAATTGTTGCCAACAATTCATCTAGTTCTAATGAATCTTCTAGCTCCTGCTCAACGGATGTCAGGGGCATTTCTGGGCTGATCCCTAACTCTCCTGCCAATTCTGGATTAGCAGCAAGTAGATTGGATGTTGGCACCAGGGCAAAGAGCCGAACTGGCTGATCCCAGCCAGCCGCAGCAACGTGGTCTTCGACTTCGCGGACCAGTGCTTCTAGGTTTGAGACAAAATCCATAGGGTAAGTCTGTCGTATCTAGACTGAGAAGTTTCAACGTAAGGTATTTAGGTGAGCATAAATTTAGAGCGTCCCCGTCGTAGCCCGCTTGGCGTAACCCTGATGGTCCTTGCTGGGCTATTTGTAGTCTTTTCCATATTTGCAGGTTTTTATACAGACTGGCAATGGTACGGATCCGTGGGTCGAACTGATGTGTTCACTCAGCAACTGATTATTCGCGCCGTCCTATTTGTGGCATTCACCGCATTGACTGCGTTGAGCTTATGGGGGTCTGCCACGCTCGCTTATCGCTCTCGTCCACTTAATATTCCAACTAGCCCGGAAGAATTTGCGTTACAAAAGTATCGGGAGAGCCTGGACTCGTTTCGTAGAGTTCTTTTTATCGCAGGTCCGATTGCCTTCGGAGTATTAACTGGACTTTCTGCATCAAGTCAATGGAAAACTTACTTACTTTGGAAAAACTCAACACTATTTGGGCAAACTGATCCACAATTTGGCAAAGATATTTCGTTTTATGCCTTTGATTTACCTTTTCTAAAATTCTTTTTAGGATTTGGTTTTACAATTCTGATCATTTCGTTAATCGTGAACATTGTCGTTCACTATATTTATGGTGGCTTGCGCGCAAGCTTCGCTCAGTCAACCGATTCAGCGCGGCGTCACTTAATGTTTTTCTTAGGAACCTTGGCCCTACTAAAGGCCGGCGCATATTCAATTGACAAATATTCGCTTGCAACTAAATCTGATTCACTAATTACTGGGCTTAAGTACACCGACGTAAATGCGATAGTCCCAGCAAAGACCATTCTTACTTATATCGCACTTGCCACAGCAGTACTCTTCTTCATCTCAATGTTCCGCAGTGGTTGGTCACTACCATTTATTGCTTTTGGCGCGATGCTAGGTGCCTCTTTTGTAATTGGCGGCCTTTACCCAAGTTTCGTTCAGCAGTTCCAAGTTAAGCCCTCTGAACTGCAGCGTGAAACTCCCTACATTCAGCGCAACCTTGATTCGACTCGAACTGCGTATGGTTTAGATAATGTGAAATTCTCGGACTATGCGGCCATTGATAACCCGTCACTTGCCTCGCTAACTGAGGATGCCGGAACGATATCAAACATTCGATTGCTCGATCCAGCGTTGATTTCGCCAACATTTAGTCAGCTGCAACAAATTCGCGGTTTTTATGCCTTCCCAGATACCTTGGACATAGACCGCTACACAATTGATGGCGTAAAGCGCGGCACAGTCGTTGCAGTGCGCGAAGTTAATCTTGCTGGCTTGGCAGACGATCAACGTAACTGGTTCAATGATCACTTAGTTTTCACTCATGGATATGGCGTCGTTGCAGCATATGAAAATACGGCACAAAGTGATGGGGCACCAAAATTCGCCGAGAGTAACATTCCGCCGTCAGGTACTCTAGAAATTGACCAACCGCGCGTGTATTTCGGCGAGCAATCTCCTTCTTATTCAATTGTTGGTGCTGATGGGACTGGCAATCCACTTGAGCTCGACTACCCGGATGACAAGAGCGCAAACGGTCAAACAAACAACACTTACGATGGCGCGGGCGGCGTCCCAATCGGAAACATATTCCAGCGCGCACTATTTGCATTGAATTACCAAGAACCAAATATATTTTTATCGAATCAAATTGGACCGGATTCAAAGATTCTTTACGATCGTGACCCAAAGACTCGGGTTGAAAAAGTTGCTCCTTGGCTTACTCTTGATGGCGATCCCTATCCTGCTGTAGTAGATGGCAAAGTTAAATGGATTGTGGATGGGTACACCACATCGAATGAATTCCCGTATTCGGCTCGAATTTCACTTCGGGATGCGACTGCAGATTCGGTTAACTCCCAATTCGACTCGATGTCGTTAAGTGCTGGAAACATTACTTATATTCGAAATGCCGTTAAAGCAACGGTAGATGCATACGACGGAACCGTAACTATATACGCTTGGGATGAATCTGATCCTATTTTACAAACCTGGATGAAGGCATTCCCAGGAGTTGTTCAGCCTAAGTCAGCGATTCCAGCAGAAGTACTAGATCACATTCGTTACCCAGAAGATATGTTTAAGGTGCAGCGAGATGTGCTAGCTAAATATCACGTAAGTGATCCGCAGGCTTTCTACTCGGGACAAGACTTCTGGATCGTTCCAGAAGATCCAACAAAGCCAACCGTTGGTCAAGCACAACCGCCGTACTACTTGACATTGCAGATGCCGGATCAAACTGCTCCAACATTCTCATTGACAACAACGTATGCACCAACCAAGAGACAAACCCTTGCGGCCTTTATGTCTGTTAATTCAGATTATGGTGAAGATTATGGAACCATTCGAGTTTTGCAATTGCCTCGAAATACTACGATTCCTGGACCGCGACAAGTGCAGAACAACTTCGAGTCAGATCCAGAAGTGTCTAAGCAACTTTCACTATTGCGAAGTGGTGGATCTGAAGTACAACTTGGAAACTTGTTATCGCTTCCAGTGGGTGGCGGATTACTTTACTTTGAGCCGGTTTATGTTCGCGCATCCCAAGGCGAAGGCTATCCATTGCTTCGCAAGGTGTTAGTTTCCTTCGGATCCAAGGTGGCTTTTGAAGATGACCTGGCAACTGCGCTCAAAAAGGTATTTAGTGGGCAAACGTCGATCCCAACTGATCCAACTGCGCCAGAAACTCCAGCTACAACTCCAGAACAAGATCTGGCTAACGCCATTTTGGATGCTAACCAGGCATATAACGATGGTGTTGCTGCATTGGCTGCAGGAGACTTTGCTGCTTACGGTGAAGCCCAAGCCCGACTGTCAGAGGCACTGCAACGAGCAACGGCAGCTGGCGGCGTGATCGCTGGTAAGAATCTTGCAGTAACCCCGACGCCAACACCAGTTCCATCACCTTCCCAATCCACAAGTTAGCGATTTGGTTGGACTGGATTACTCGCGTATCCTTGAGAAACCGACGCGGGGTGGAGCAGCTCGGTAGCTCGCTGGGCTCATAACCCAGAGGTCACAGGTTCAAATCCTGTCCCCGCTACTAAAAAGAAAAGACACCTTCGGGTGTCTTTTCTTTTTATCTAAGTAAGCGAGCCAGGATTTGGGACGACTGATTTGCGGGTGTTACCGCAAATCAGGAGGGTTCCTGTCCCCGCTACTAACGAAAAATAGAGCCCTTCGGGGCTCTATTTTTGGTTTCTGGCGGCACGCGGATTTGGGAGGAGGCCAGTTTTACTGGCCGACGGTTCCTGTCCCCGCTACTAAAAAGAAAAGACACCTTCGGGTGTCTTTTCTTTTTATCTAAGTAAGTGAGCCAGGAACTAATCACCCAAGATTTCGGTAATTTTCTCCGCATCTCGCAAAATTGAGCCACCAATTAAAAGTGGCTGAGTGTCATCTAAATTACGCAGCTCAGCAATTGCCTTGGTCCGTTGAATCTGCCAGTCCTGGAGATCCTCATGCTGCACATCAGCCGGGGAGTCTTCGGCAATCTCTGCTTGATCCGAAATAACTTCAGCAGTGGCGCTCAAGACTCCAGCCAGGGCAGCAGCAAGCAGCGCAGGCAATTGCTGCGAGCTGCCAGATGTTAGGACTAGTTCACGGCAAATGTTCAGCACAGTTCCGGCAGTTGCCTCAGTCATTTCGATTTGCGCTACAACTGCTTTGGCTTCCGCGTGGTCGATTGCAGGGGACCACGCGGATCCAGCAAGAGCCGATTGGGCATTGGCCTTAATCTCGTCAATTTCATTTGAAATGAATTCCGCTTTGGCTAACCAGCGACTAGCAACTTTTGGATCTACCGTGCCATCGTTTTCCGTCAAAGTTTTTGCAATGCTATTAAGTAATGCAGACATGGCAAACGATTGTTCGATTCCTTCCTTTAGTGCGCGATCTTGTGGTGAACCTTTTCGCACGAAGTAAGAAACGAATGTGGCAAAGCTAGCGCCCAGCAAAACTCCAAAGAAACGTTGTTCAATCGTGCTCGCAGTTACATTTGGCCCAACGACCAGGATTACAGTCACAGCGATTGCGATCGCGCCTTCTTCGCCGAGCTTTAAGAGACGAGCCGTAACAAAGCAAGTGAAAATCGCCAGCATTACAACAACGGAGTTAAACCCAATTAGCTGCATGGATGCGAACGCAACAGTGCCACCGATTAATACACCGAGAATCTGTTGGAAACTATCCTGAATCGAATCATGAAAAGTGTGGCGCACTGACACTATGGCCGTGATAGCGGCAGTAACGCCAGAAACATTAGGCAGGTTTGCCCCGATGAAATAAGCAAGGGTGCCAGCAATAGTTGTCAGGGTGGCTAGGCGAAAATAGGGGGCATTAAAGATGTCTAAGGGTGTTACTTTTTCGCCCGCAACATTGCGCGGTGTGAAAAATTCCCTTACTCGTGACATGGCTGGCTTTCTGATTGATCTCAAACCAAGTCTAACCAAATTTGGACATTTGGATTCCGCACTTAAATCGTTACGGTGGCTACTTGGCTTTCAAAGTCTGCAACTAGGGAAACATTCATCCCGTCAGATAGCTGGTCATATTCAGCCTGCTGCAATTCCACGATTGGCATACTGATGCCATAAATTTCGGCAGAAACCAATGCGCCGATTACCAGGATCGTGTCGCATTGCAACATCACGATCCCAAGCGGGCCATCGCCTGTTCTGATTAATTCGGCTAACACTGCAGTAGCTGAGCTCGATCCTCGCCCGGATGGCATTACTAGTATCTTGTTCGTAATTTTGGCTTTATGTTGCGCGTGATGCACATCAATAATTTCGCCATGATGATCGACGCCACCCCAAAATGAAACAGGTTCAGTTAGCAGCAACACTTCACCTTGGGCAGTGCCAGGGTGCGAAGTTTTACCGGTGAGAATTTTTACCATGGCTACGACCACAGACTTTCATCGCGAACTACTCGACCGGCACGAGCTGAAGCAACGCATTCCGACAAGCTACCTAGGACGGTATCAATTCCAAGATTGCCTGGTGCATACCAAGCCCACTTGCCAGAGTTTGTCATCACATTCTTTACGTTTGTGCTCATCACTGGCGTTACATAAGTACAGGTATCAGTTAGCACTCGACCACCTGCGGCGAGAAATATATCCAAGTAACCAAGATCTTTTGCACGTGACATAACATCGCGGCTGGTGGAAATGTAGAAATCGATGTACTCAGCAAACTTGGGGCCATCACCGATTACTTCAGCCAACGCTCGGAATTCTGCAATTGAGAAATGTGGCGTCCCAAGACTTACGGCATCGAGTTTGTCACTAGCGGTAGTGCTTAGTTGATCCCGAGCCTGTCGAACATCTTCGGCTGTCATGACAACATATTCCGCACTGGGGGCAACTATTGCCTCTAGTGTCGGTGCTTCCGGTGTGATACCAACTACGTGGAACAGGCCTACGCCTCCGGCTGAGGCTCCAGTTGCACCCATTCCCTTTAGGCGATCTTCCGTGACACCACCGTCACTTAAATCGCCAGGAAGGCCAACCATGGCAGCAACTCGGGTGCCTGCGCGATTTCCCAAAATTACGCCAAGGGCAGCCCAGGCTGCATCCTCAGCAAACATCTTGGAATCGATCTGGGAAAAATCTAAAACTAATACAGCTTTGCGCGCAGCATCATGATGAAGTCCACCGAATGGAACTCGGCCAGTAACTGCTGCGGACAAGTCTAAAAAATCACCGTATCGATCCGAGCGGGCACCAAGTACTGAATTAACAAATGCAATGGCATTTGATTCTGCCCACGCTACGTGAGTTCCAAAAGCTGGCCGATGCCCAGCTTGGTATGGTGCGCATGACCAGGTGGGCTCGCAACCAAGTGCAATGTGAGCATCCATTAAACGTCGACCATGTTCCATCAAAGTTTTGTCGCCGTGCACCAGGTCGGGATGTAATAGATCTAGCGAACCCACGTTAGTAGTAGTGCGGACTTTAACTTTGCCACCAAGTGCCACAAGTTTTTCGGTGAAATCTAATCCAGCCTCACCGTGGTACAAAGTTCCATCTGCATGCGCAGATTCAATTTCAATAAGTTTTTCAGCACCGTTTGCATTTGCCACACCAACAATAATTCGCATACACATGGCAACAGCAGGACCGTTGGCGCCAGCTAGCATTGCTTGTTCTTCAGTTGTAAGTACAAGATTTACTTGACTAGGCATATTCACATCCTATTGACGAGGCTCATAAAGACTATCTGGCTGGGTACGGCAGAATGGCTCTATGACATTGCCAACTCGGATTATTTTGGATTGCGACCCTGGGCATGATGACGCAATGACTATTTTGTTGGCAGCCGCCAATCCTGCAGTTGAGTTGTTGGGAATAACCACCGTCTCAGGAAATGGTTCACTTGAAAAAGTTACCTACAACGCACTTCGGATGTGTGCGGTAGCAAACATATTGGTACCCGTTGCAAAAGGTGCGAACGATCCGATAGCGGGCAAGGCGAGTGCCGCACCTTCAATTCATGGCGCAACTGCTTTAGATGGCGCGGAATTGCCTGAGCCCACTTTTGAATTGTCACCGCTAACAGCTGTTGAGTTGATAGCAAAGCTAGTTTCGGAATCGGATCGCAAGGTGACATTGATTCCTACTGGACCTCTTACAAACATCGCAATGTTTCTTCAGGCGCATCCTGAATTGCATTCGAAAATCGAACACATTTCCTTTATGGGCGGTAGTACTGAACGCGGCAATTGGACACCATATGCGGAATTCAATATTTGGGCGGATCCGGAAGCTGCAGACATAGTCTTGCGTAGCGGACTGCCGCTGATTATGTCGGGCTTAAACATAACTCACCAAGCGTTAGCTACGCCAGAAGTATTGGATCGGATTAGTGCGCTAAATACCGACTTGGCACATACTGTTGTCGATCTAATGAAGTTTTTTGCCACTACTTATCAAGATGTTTTTAACATGCCAGATCCTCCCGTACATGATCCGGTTGCGTTAGCCATCATCATTGATATGAGCGTGGCAAAACTTATTTCTGCGCCGGTATCCGTAGAGCTAACTGGCGAGTTAACTAGGGGAGCAACAGTGGTGGACCTTTATGGCACAACTGGACAGGTCGCCAATGTAGACGTAGCCATGGAACTTGATGTCGATAAATTTTGGAATCTTTTAATCGAAGCCATTGACACCTTAGGTAAGCGACAGTAGCCAACTCCTTACCGATAAGGACCCAGCGCCGCCGATAGAGTTATCACGTGACACCTCGCCAACTAAACATGTACTTTTGGACCTTCATGTTCTGGGGTTTATCTTTTGTTTGGCTTACAAAAGTGATCGCAACTTTTGGCTGGGTTGGTGGCGTGAGCTTCCGGGCCTTTGCGGCAGTTTTGATTCTGCTAGTTCTAGCCAAAGTTATGAAAGTTGCATTGACTTACGATGTCAACGACACGAAACATTTTGCGATCCTAGGTGCTACATCAGTTGCAATGAATCTTGGTGGGATGACATTTGCGCTTTCGAAATTAGGAACTGCATTAACTGCGATCCTTGTTACGACTATTCCGCTCTATAGCGCTTTGATTGAGCGGGTGTGGGGTAAGCAAAAGCACACCAAGTTAATGATCTTGGGTCTTTGGATTGGCTTTGGGGGAGTTGTCATCCTAATTGGATTATCGTCTCAAGCCCTCGACATGAATTTCTTTCTAGGTTTTATCGGCTCATCAATTGCCTCATTTGGATTTGCACTAGGCGGCAATTATTCAAAAGTTAAAGCTCAGCACATCGGAGCCTGGGAACAAACGATCGGAACGTTCACTTTCGGTGGACTTTATTTGCTGCCATTCATGTTTATTGTTCCAATAGTTAAGACGCCTACCCCTTCATCTTTTGGCTGGCTATTCTTACTAGCAGGCACAGCAAGTGCGTTGGCCTACATTCTTTACTTCCGACTTGTCGCTGAAATTGGCGCGACCAAAGCACTAACTACCGAATTCATGGTTCCCGTAGTTGCAGTATTTGTCGGCGCAGTATTCCTTGGTGAAAAAGTCACGGTAACGGACTTGATCGGCGCGGCTTGTATTTTGTTTGGAAGCGCGCTGGTGCTTGGCCTACTTCCGCTGAAGCGTAACGAGTCATCGGCACTTTCTTAAATGTCTGAAGCAGAACTTCCTAAGCGTTATGGGTGGAATACGCCGGTAACCGCACCTGGGCCAGCTGGCGGCAAAATGTTGCGAAGCCTTCACGCCATTTTGAAAGATCCACTTACTTATCTAGAGCAGGTATGGCAGGAACACGGAGATGTTGTTCAGTTTCCAATTCCAAAACCGGCAACTTACTTAGTTAGCTCGCCAGAAGGTGCGCGTGAAATTTTAGTTAATCAACATAATCAAACTTCTAAGCAAACATTGCAGTACAACAATTTGTCGTTAGTGACAGGGGAGGGATTGCTCACGGCAGAAACGCAAGCGTGGCGGCCACGACGGCGCATGCTCCAGCCTGCATTTCATCAAGAAATGATTGCACTCTCTGAGCACCATGTGTCTGTTGGATTAGAAAAACTCGATCAACATTGGAACGAACTAACGCAAGCTGGACCAGCAATAGTGGATATAGATCACGCGATGATGTCGATTGCATTAGAGATAACTTGTGGTGCACTTTTTGGTGTGGCTATTGACGATGAAGTTGATGAAATTACCTCTGCAACTTTAGTTGCGCTTCATGGTGTCGTTGCAAAAGCTCGAAATCCACTAGCGCTACCGATGATTGTTCCAACTCCAGCAAACCTGCGGATGCGTCGAGCTATTTCTAGACTTGATAAGGCGGTTGATGCAATCATCGCAGCAAGATTGAGTAACATACTGGCACCAGATGCTCCCATTCGTGACATGCTGGATGTTTTGCTGGATCCTGACTTAGAAGTTCCGCTTACCAAACAGCAAATTAGAGACGAAATAGTAACTTTCATTGTCGCTGGTCACGAGACCGTGGCTAGTGCGCTCACCTGGGCTTGGCAGCTTCTGATTACAAATCCCGGTGAAATGCAAAAACTGCAATTAGCTCCCGAATCTGCAAAGTTAGTGTTCGATGAATCCTTGCGACTCTATCCACCCGCTTGGATCATCACGCGTCGCACACTTAGCGATATGATCATCGATGGAATTGAAATTCCGGCTAACTCGCTAGTGATCATTAGTCCATGGTTAGTTCATAGGAACCCTAAGGCCTGGGAGCAGCCACTTGAGTTTCAGCCAGAACGATTCATCGGTGGTTCGCCTCAACTTGGCTACCTGCCGTTCGGTGCCGGAGCAAGACTTTGCATCGGAAAAGAGATGGCGCGCCTCGAGGGATCAATGATTCTCGCCCATATCGCAAAAAATTGGCAGATAACCGCAGTACACAATGAGCCAGTACCAATTGATGCTTCAGTGACACTTCGTCCAGTTGGCGGAATGCCAGTACGAATTTCGCGGCTAATTAAGTAATCCCAAAACCTGATCATGCAATAAGGCATTTGTAGTAATAGCGTGACCGGCTTTCATTGCGCTTTGACCTTGAACACCGGTGACTTTGCAGCCAGCTGCAACCACGATGGCGATGAACGCAGCCATGTCGTAGTTTTGCAATTCTGGTTCAATGGCGATGTCAACCGCGCCTTCAGCAACCAATAGATGCGACCAAAAGTCACCGTAACCTCGGGTGCGCCAAACTGCAGTCGTTATTTTTGCAAGTGAATCTTTGCCGAGCAAATCCCAGCCCACGGCATCTGAATATGAGAACGAGGCATCAGTTAGTGATTGCACTTTCGAAGGGGAAATTTTTCGAACCGAACCGTCCACGTCTTGCGTGAATGCGCCGTCTTCGGGACTTGCCCACCAGCGACGTCCCATGGCTGGGGCAGACACCACTCCAACAATTGGCTCACCTTCTATTGCCAGAGCAATCAGCGTTCCCCAAACTGGGACGCCTCGAACGTAATTCTTGGTTGCGTCAATGGGATCAATGATCCAGGTTCGTGACGCATCCTCATTGGTATTTGGAAATTCTTCACCGATGATTCCATCTGTTGGCCGACTCGCACCTATTGTGTTTCGCAGCGCAGTTTCGACGGCTCGGTCAGCCTCTGTAACGGGCGTGAAATCTGGCTTTGTCTCGATCTGGAGATCAAGAGCGCGATACCGCGCCATTGAAATTGCATCAGCAGCATCAGCCATTTCCAGGGCCAACTTAAGATCGGAATTCATGTATTAACTGTAACTGGCTTAGGCTGGGAGTTAGAAACTTGGTATCAAGTTAGGGGTGAGTTAGTGAGCAAGAAATCCAATCTGGAAACTCTAGATAGCCAGAGTCAAAAAGTAGTTAATCGTGGCATTAACGACATACTTTCTAACCCTGAAAAAATTGCCGAAATCTTGAATGCCTTTCCTGCAAAACTGACAGCGAACGCAGACAAAATTCCTTTCACTACCCAAATTACTGCGGCTTACTATGCGTTACGCGATCCAAATACTTCAATCAAAGTAAAGGCCACGTTGGCTGCTGCAATTGCTTATTTTATTTTGCCAATTGATTTATTTCCGGATTTAATTGCCGGCTTTGGCTTCACTGATGATTTCGCAGTTTTAATGTTGGTTTTAAAGCGACTTGGTCCAGCAATTACTGATGAGCACTACGACTTAGCTAGACGGCGTTTGCAAGGCGACCAAGAGTCGGCGCAAGGAACTCAACCGACTTAATCCAGCCTCACCAGCATTTCCTTGCGCAACCCAAGTATCGAGAGCGCAATCAGGCGGCGCAACTCCTGCAGCATTTACGTGAGTGCAAGCACGGGGACATTCAACTGCACCTTCGACTAGTTCTGGAAATGATTCGATTATGTCTGCTGGCTTAACGTGTGCCAATCCAAATGATCGAAGACCTGGGGTATCTATTACCCAGCCAGAATCATCTGGCAATGGAATTGCGCGCGCCGAAGTTGAAGTGTGCTTACCTCTACCCGTTACATCATTTACGGCACCTGTTGTGCGCAAGGCCTCGGGTGCTAAGGAATTAACTAGCGTGGATTTACCAACGCCAGAATGGCCTAAGAAAACGGTAGTTCGACCTGATAAAGCAGCCCTTACTTCAGTAATTCCTTCGCCAGTTTTTTGATTTACCAAAATGTGCTGCAAATCCATGCCGGCATAGTTATCTAGTAGTTCTTGGGCAGAACCCAAATCAACTTTGGTGATGATCAAAATAGGCGCTAAGCCTGCTTCATAAGCTGCGACTAATGAACGATCGATTAGCCCAACTCTTGGTTCTGGGTTTGCCGTAGCTGTAACTATTGCCATTTGATCTGCGTTAGCAACAATCACGCGTTCAATCGGATCACTATCATCGGCAGTTCTGGTTAATACAGTTTCTCGATCAATAATTTCGACTAAGCGAGCCAAAGTATCGAAAGTTCCCGATAAGTCTCCAACTAGACGAACTCGATCGCCAATAACGACACCTTTGCGCCCAAGCTCACGCGCTTTAACAGTGGTTACTTCAACTTGATCTTGGTGTAACGCCCCAGCAGGAACTACGCAAGTGATTCGACCTCGATCGACTCCGATAACTTGCCCGATGGTGGCTTCTGAAAAATCAGGTCGATCCTTAGTGCGGCGACGGGAATTTCCTCGGCTCGGGCGCTGCGAGATTGAATCTTCGTCGTAGTGACTCACGCGGTCACCATGGCATGCCACATGCTGGCAAATTCTGGCAATGTTTTACTGGTGGTAGCGATGTCTTCAATTACGACGTCAGGCACTGCCAATCCAATAACGGCCCCAGCCATAGCCATTCGATGATCAGAATACGTACCGAACGAACCACCATGAAGTTTGGCGGGCTTGATTGAGAGCCCATCTGGGGTCTCGGTGATGTCTCCGCCTAGTTTGGAAATTTCTGTAGTTAGTGCTGCTAGCCGATCCGTTTCATGTCCGCGCAAATGTGCAATCCCGCGAAGCATAGATGGCGTTTGGGCTAGTGCACAAAGCGCCGCAATGACGGGAGTGAGTTCGCCAGCTTCTGTTAGGTCAACGTCAAGCCCAGTTATTTCGCCGGTACCAGTCACGGTTAGGTCGTGACCAGAATGCGACACAGTTGCGCCCAGTTGCGGCAGAAGCGACAGCAATAAATTACCGGCTTGGGTTGTGGTCTCTGGCCAATCCGGAATTGTTACAGACCCACCACAAACTAAAGCTGCTGCTAGGAACGGAGCAGCATTCGACAAGTCTGGCTCTACGGTGACATTGAAAGGTTGTGGAATTCCTGGGTGCACCACCCAACTCGCATTTGCTTGATTAACAATGTCAACGTCTACTCGGATTCCAAGTTCACGTAAAACTTCGACCGACATATCGATATGTGGCAGTGACGGTAATGCCGTACCTGAATGTGTAATCGTCACTCCATCATCAAAGCGACAACCAGCAAGAAGTAGCGCGCTCACAAACTGCGATGATGCCGACGCATCAATAGTTACTGCGCCACCAGGCACGAACCCTTTGCCTGCGATCGTAAAAGGCAAAGTTCCTCTGCCATCATCTCTAATTTCTACATCTAGATCGCGTAATGATGAAATTATTTGTTGCATTGGACGGACTCTGGCATGAGGATCGCCATCAAAGCGAACATCGACACTTGTTAAGGCAGCGATCGGCGGCACAAAGCGCATAACAGTTCCAGCCAGTCCGCAATCGATCTCGGTAGAACTTTGCGCCTGGCCGGGTGTTACGACAAAGGCATCGTCATTAATTTCAACCGAACTACCCAAAGCGCTGATGGCTTGCGCCATAAGCAAGGTGTCTCGCGCTTGCAGTGGATGATTTATTCGGCATTCGCCATTGGTCAAGGAAGCCAGTATTAACCAGCGGTTTGTCAGGGACTTAGATCCGGGGATTCGAATTTGGGCATGGACCGGCTCAGATCGCATCGGAGCATTCCACAGTTCTGGCACGCCTCTTAGCCTAACGGCTGGCAGAATAATTCAATATGTGCGGAAGATACACGTTAAAGACTGATCCAAAAATGATTGCGGCGCAATTCAATGTCAGCGCACTTGCGATCCTTAATGGTGTGATCGCAGATTTAACTGCGCCAATCGTGGGTACCGCGGAGCTGGATACCGTCTCGACTCGTCCAAACTATAACGTTGCACCCACGCACCAAATCCCAGCGATATTGCAACATGAAGATTTAACAACGATGGCAAACTTCCAATGGGGCTTAGTTCCGTCCTGGTCTAAAGATCCAGCCATTGGCTCTCGCATGATAAATGCCCGAAGTGAAACGGCTGCAGAAAAACCGTCATTTCGTTCCGCGATAGTTAAACGTCGCTGCATAGTTCCAGCTGATGGTTGGTATGAATGGCATACCAATGCCGGCAAAAAGATTCCCCACTACTTCTCGGATCCAAGTGAGTCGCTATTGGGTTTTGCTGGAATTTTTGAATCGTGGACCCAGCCCGACGGAGAGCCGCTTTGGACCACAGCAATTCTGACGCAGCAAGCCCGACCTGAGTTCGCCCACATTCACGATCGCATGCCGGTATTAGTTGCGCCTGAATTGCGCGCACTTTGGTTGGCGCCGGGCCCAAACCCGTTGGCACAGATTTTGGAAGCCGCCGAATCAACGCAGATCCAGGAGTGGGAAGTCGCTCCGGCAGTTGGAAACGTCAGGAACAATTCCGCCGAATTAATTACTAATCAGACCCTGTTTTAGTCCCTTTGATACTTACCCAATCGGGTGCCAAGCCCTCAAATTTCCTTGGATCCGCCTTAACCCGTATTCTTGGTACCTAAGCTAAATTGCAAGGAGCACCTCATGAGCAAGCGCGGCCGCAAAAAGCGTGATCGTAAGAAGAACAAGGCAAACCACGGCCGTCGTCCAAACGCTTAAGCCAATTTGTCAAAAGAGTCTGGTTCGCCAGACTTTTTTTCTGCCCAAAACCATTAATCAATGGAAATGATTAAGTCGCCTTCTTGGACGACATCCCCGACGCTAACTGCCAGTCGAGAAACTTTGCCAGCTTGCTCTGCAATCACTGGAATTTCCATCTTCATGGATTCAAGTAAAACTATGGTGTCCCCGGCATTGATGTTGGCGCCTTCAGTGACGTAAATTTCCATCACGTTGGCAACCATATCTGCGCGCACATCAGCCATACCTCAACGCTAGTCCATGGCATATTGAGCAGGTTTCTCACCCAGCAAATTGGGTGAATTCTCGGTGAATATGCGAGCTTTTGGTGATTACCGACCTGCAGCGCAATTAAGTTAGTTACATGAGTAAAAAAGCTTCAGTGTTGTTTGTCTGTGTACATAACGCCGGTCGTTCCCAAATGGCAGCGGGGTACTTACAGCATCTTGCAGGGGATCGGATTGCCGTTCTGTCCGCTGGTACGGAACCAGGAAATCAAGTTAATCCTGCTGCGGTCGCTGCGATGGCTGAAGAAGGCATCGATCTATCGCTTGCAAAGCCTAAAGTGCTAACAGACGAGGCAGTAATAGCTAGCGACTATGTGATCACTATGGGCTGTGGCGATAAGTGCCCGTTCTTTCCAGGCAAAACTTACTTGGATTGGCAGCTAGCGGATCCAGCTGGCCAAGGAATTGAGAGCGTTCGTCCAATTCGAGATGAAATTAAGAATTTAATTACCGAACTGATTGCTGAGATCGACGCAAAGTTTTAAACGCGCGGTAAATCAGTTTCGAACACATGTGGCGTAGGTTCTAGACCACGAGCTCGAGCACGTTGGGCACGACGCTTAATAGCCCGGCGCTCATCTTCGCTAGTTCCGCCCCAAACGCCAGAATCTTGTCCCGTTTCCAGGGCCCACTTCAGACATGGTTCAATGACCTTGCAGCGACGGCAGACAGCCTTCGCTTCTTCGATCTGTAAAATTGCAGGGCCAGTATTGCCAATGGGGAAGAAGAGTTCTGGATCTTCGTCACGGCAGGCTGCCTCATGGCGCCAGTCCACGCGAGCCTCCAAGATGTAGTTACGGATAGGTCAAAATTGCCAGTTTTTTCACCAAAGTTGCCCTTGGATCCAATCTGATATCCCTAGTTTCTCACTTAGTGAGAGTTTTCACAAGGGAATTGGCTTATAAAGTTTGGATTTTTGCTGAGGGCTGAGTCACATTAATTGAAAAAGCGCATAAATTCGGCGAATTCAATTTCGGCTCAGCATCATCCGATTCTGAGTACGCGCAACGCTGCGGGGACATGAATAGCGGTCAACTCGTTGGATTGAGTTACTACGTCACCATCAACTTGAATCCAGTGCAGGCGATCTGACTGTATATGTAAGCGATTTTGGTCATGCAAAGTGATTACGTCGTTATCCAATTCCGTAGAATTTCCAGCTATTGCACGCCTGATTAGTCGAACAATTACCGGGAAACTAAGGGCTGTAGGTGCATATAAGTCCAGCGCAGTGTCATGGCCAGCATTGGGCAAAGGGTTTAGTGGCCGCTCACCCAAATATGCCCATGGCGCCAAATTGACTAGCAATGCGAAATAGGCATTTCGAAAAATTTGGCCGGTTTCAGAAACCAAACTCAAGGCCGGATTCTTGCGATCCGTTCGCAATAGTTCGCGCAATGCCAAGACTGCGTAAGCAGTGTCACTTACCAGCTTTCCGTTTTCACGCCGAGCTTCCATTTGTGCAAGCACTGCGGCATCCAAGCCAATGCCAGCATTAAACAAAAACCAACGAGAAATGTTTTCTGTGGTAATTTTTCCGACACCAATTGTTCGAATCTGGTTTTTGGCTACCGCAGAAATCAATTGCTGGCTGGCAACTATTGGATTCTTTGACATTCCCATGTTGCGAATGAAGACATTGCCGTTACCGCCTGGAATTGCAGCCAGAATTGGCCCCGTTGGATTTGGCCCATCCAGGAGTAAGCCATTTGCGATCTCATTTAGCGTGCCATCACCACCGAGACCAATAATAATTTCATAATCTTGAGCTTGATGAGCGATGGATATTGCATCGTTACGGCCCGCTGTATTTATAACCTTCAGATCAAACGCTTTGGAAAGTATCTGAGTAATCTCCGTCTGGATTTGCGCATTTGTTGTGGTGGCGAAGGTATTGACCACCAATAGCGCACGCATGCCATAAGCCTATCTGCGAAATCTGGCACAACCGATACGGTAGAGGTGTGCGAAAAACAGTACTTGCCGTTGGCGTCATTGAAACGTTAGTGGTATTTGGTTATGGCCTATCCATTGTTATTAGAGGCACCTACGAACATAGCCAGGTTGGTTCTCCACTGGTTCAATTTATTATTTATACAATTTTTGCATCATCTTTAGCAGCAACTACAGTTGGAATTTCTAAAGGACAAAACTGGGCGCGTACCCCGTTTTATCTATTGCAATGTTTCGTTGCAATAGCCGGTTACACATTGGTTAGTGGCACAATTTTGATTTACCAGATCGTTGGCTTGGTTACTACTGCAATTGGCGTGGTCGGTTTCATTGCACTACTTCGCTCGCCAGATAAAAACTAGTTTTCTACCAATCCTGTTCGTAGCTGCGAAAGCACTTTTGTCAAAATTCGAGAAACATGCATTTGCGAAATACCAAGTTCAGTAGCAATCTGACTTTGACTCAAATTGTCGAAGAATCTCATTTGCAGAATTCGCTTTTCTCGGTCATCGAGGGCAGCAAGCAATGGCTTAAGCGACTCGCGGTACTCGACGCCTTCTAACGCCTCGTCCAGCGAGCCAACTGAGTCACCAATGGTTGGCGATTCATCAGAACCACTATCCAGGCTCACGGTTGAGTAGGCAGCATTTGACTCTAAAGCTTCGGCAATTTCGTCAACAGTTACCCCTAAGTGCTTTGCAATTTCTTTTGGAGTCGGGGATCGGTCTAGCTTTTGGGTCAACTCATTATTGGCTTTAGTTATTGCTGCGCCAAGTTCTTGAAGTCGACGGGGGACTCTAATTGCCCAAGTCTTGTCTCTAAAGTGGCGCTTAATTTCACCGACAATGGTTGGTGTCGCAAAGGTCGAGAATTCAAACCCTTTAGAAATTTCAAATCGGTCGATGGCTTTGATTAAACCAATGGTTCCAACTTGAATTAAGTCATCCAATGGTTCACCACGATCTGCAAATTTCCTAGCCATAAAAGTGACAAGAGGTAAGTGGCGCTCAATAAGGGCAGCTCGAAGTGACTCGTGTTCAGTGGTACCTGCTTCTAGAGCTGCAAGTTGCTCGAACATCTCGCGATCGGCAGATCGCAAGTCGTCATTAGGCACTAGCCACCGCTTTAGCAGTTAGCGTCAATTTCACTAACTTGCCAGGCAAGACTTCGGTTGTAACTTCGTGTACGAGTGCGGTAAGAACCGTCCAAGCAAATGAACTGCGATCAGGCTCTGGCCCACCACTTGGACCTGTCATTTCAACAGCAAGATGGTCAGCATGGATATGGAATCGAACACTGACTGTTCCAGATTCTGGATTATGTGCAATCAGGACTGCAAAAGCCTCATCGACGGCAAGGCGTAAATCGTCAATTGCATCCAAAGTTAGATCCGCATGAGCGGCTATGTGCGCTGCGGCACTTCGAATTAGACCGACATAAATCGGGTCTGCAGGTACTGCTAAATCAATGGTGTCCACAATTAGACGTTAATGCATGGCTGGGTCAGATTCGAACCAAAGTAGAACTATTCACTTCCCAGGTCGGTTAGTTCTTGGCCGGATACCCGATAAACCGTCCATTCGTTCATGGCCTTGGCTCCCATAGATCGGTAAACCTCAATGGCTGACTCATTCCAATCTAGAACCCACCATTGAAATCTTGAATAGTCATTCTCGAGGCAAATTTGCGCCAGGCGTTTAAGTAATGCTTTACCCATTCCTTGGCCACGGAATTTTGTTCGAACATACAAATCTTCGAGATAGATTCCGTGCTTGCCATCCCAGGTGCTGTAGTTCAAGAACCAAATAGCCATGCCGGCAATCTCATCTGGATTTTCTGGATCTTCAACCACCAGAGCGTATAGCGCGGGGTGACCAGAAGGAGTATCTGCAGTGCCCGCACCGGAGATGCTGTCATGTTGATCGAACTCTGGTGAAAGTAGTTCGCGACCGAACAGAGCCTTCATCAGGTTCTGTTCGGTCGCGATAACTTCTTCTGGAGCTTTTTCGTATTCGGCTAACTCATTGATCATTTGGTGGAGTTGCGCAACATCTTCTGGAGTTGCTTCTCGCACCAAACTCATAGTTGGAAGACTACTTCTTTGAGTCAGCGAAGATTGCTGCGATTTCGTCGATCTTTGCGATCAGTTGATCGGCAACAGCCACGTCGTTTGTACCCTTAGTGCCACCAGCGCCAGCAAGCTTTGTTGCTTCGTTGAATAGGTCATTTAGGTTTGGATACTTTTCAAAGTGTGGTGCCTTGAAGTAATCAGTCCATAGCACCCATAGGTGTTCTTTGACCATGTGGGAACGGTCTTCTTTGATTGTTACAGCACGTGCCTTGAAGTCAGCATCCGTTGATGCATGGTACTTTTCCATGCAGGCCTTAACGGATAGTGCTTCAATCCGAGCCTGAGCTGGATCGTAAACGCCACATGGCAAATCGCAGTGCGCGTTAACGGTGATAGTTGATGCAAAAAGCTTCATTTTTCCTCCGAAGTTTCAGCGGATTAACCGCTACAGATTAGGTTACCTGTGGCAACTGGAGTCCGCAGACCTGGGCTGAAACAATAGGAATATGCGATACGGAATGGCAGTAGTTTCGGGCTTAAGTATGGTTCCGACTTTGGCACCTGGGGAACGGCTGTTAGTTAAGTATGACGGGCCAATAGTTCTTGGCGATGTTGTAATTTTCAAGCGCGATGAAAGCATCGAAATTAAGCGAGTATCCCGTATTGATGCGCAAGGCTTATTCGTAGTTGGAGACAACGAATTAGTTAGCACTGATTCCCGCAGCTATGGACTGATCGCTTTTGACGCGATGCTAGGCACCGCAAGTGTTCGACTTTGGCCAAAGCCAGGTCGAATTAAGGGATAAGCGTATTGGCAAAAATTTGCCAAGCTAACAGCGATTTAGCAACCAAACTTAAAATTATGTAAATCCGTTCGCCATGAAGATAGTTGCTCCACTTACCAACAGCTTTATATTGCTTGTACTGCACCCAGGCAAAGGAATTAAACAGAATAAAGATTGTTGCAATAATTCCGTAGACAAATCCTGGCGCGCTGGCATCGGATGGGTTACCTGGTGCAATTACATATATCGCAACAGCTAACCAAGGAACGGCTCCGGTAATACAGCCAAAAATAAACGGCACCCAACCGCCGTTGCCAGGTTGTTCGTACTTTTCTTGCAACCAACCAAACAGGATCATGGATGCGTTAACGCCAAAAATTGCAATCAGGGACGCAATGTCAGCAATACCGGTGATTTGGGCAATCAACACAATCATTACTGATGAGCTGATTGCGTATTCAACCCAGCGGAAGTAGTTTCGCTTTTCTTCTAAACCTTTGCCATATCGACCAAAGAACTGTGGGCTAGCCACAATAAAGTGTGCGAGCGCAGATAGACCCAAAAATAGCGCGACTGCAAGAGCAAGCGGCGTTTCAAAAACTACAACTGAGTCTGCAAAGACTGATCCAGGTGGCCCAGCCATGTAAGTTGCGGTAACTGGAAGGCTAAAGTCTGTTGACAGCGCAATTACGGCAGCCATTTGTAGCAAGTGCACTACACCGGCAATCAAATTGAAGCGACGCAAACCTGGGATTGTTAAATTACTCATGTTTTAACAATATGGGCTATTTGGCACGGTGCATGGCATTTAAGCAACGATTTCTAGAACTAGCCCTATTTCTATGGGATTAAAATTAACTTTCCTTGCACGTCGCCAGCAACCATAAGTTCGTAAGCAGATTTTGCTTCGGCCAATGGGAAAACTTGCTGGATGTGTGGTCGAACTCCAGTGTCGCCGAGAAACTTTACAAGTGCTTCAAACTCAGCCCGCGTACCCATAGTTGATCCCACAACTTCAAGCTGCAGGAAAAAGAGGCGGTTTAGATCTGCAGGCGGATTAGCACCGCTAGTTGCGCCACAAATTACGATGCGACCACCAGGACGCAGACTCCGCATGGAATGTGACCAGGTAGCTTCGCCAACGCTTTCCATTACTGCATCAACTTTGCCCGGTAGTCGAGCACCGGACTCAAAAACTTCACTTGCACCAAGGGACTTGGCATATTCGCGCTTAGCCTCATCTCGCGATGTGACCCATGTGGTGAAGCCAGCCGCACTTGCCAGTTGAATGAGCGCGGTTGCAACGCCACCGCCAGCACCTTGAATCAAAACAGTGTCACCTTTTTGTAACCCAGACTTGGTGAAAAGCATTCGGTAAGCAGTTAGCCAAGCTGTAGGTAGGCAAGCGGCTTCCGCAAAAGTTAGAAAATCAGGTTTATCAATTACGTTGTATGCCGGAACGGTAACAAATTCAGCGTGCGTGCCATCATGCACTTCACTAAGTAGTGATCGCTTAGGGTCCAGGGTCTCATCGCCCTTGGAAGGATCACCTATAACGGCGTGCACAATTACTTCACGACCGTCATCAAGCAAACCAGCTGCATCTGAGCCAAGTACGATCGGCAGGTTTTCTGGAGCGGTGGCCACGCCTCTTAGCGTCCAAACATCGTGATGATTTAGCGCGGCAGCTTTAACTGCAACACGAACCCAACCTTCAGGAATTACCGGATCTGGATGTTCGTCAACTGCAAAGCCTTCAAAAACATTGTCATTGTTTCCGCTTTTCGCTACAACTGCGCGCATTATTGTTCGTCCTCATCTTCATCGTCATCAAGGCGAGCCAGCCAAGTTGCTAACCGCTCGGTGGGAATTTCGAAATCAGGGTAGGTATCTACAAACTCTCGCATGCGCTCAGCAAGCCACTCGAAAGTTACTTCTTCTTCGCCTCGACGTTTTTCAAGTTCTTCGATCCCGCGATCAGTGAAGTACATGACGAAACCCCTTACGGACAGGTATTAATTGAATGCTTGAGTTACTAGTGCCTGTTGCTCAAGATCACTTCGATGATGCAAACCTACTGCTGGTGAACTCGAGGCTGGACGTGAGATCCCAGTAATTTGATGGTTTATCAGTGCTGGCAGATTCATAGCCATGAAACTCCAGGCACCCTGATTTGCTGGTTCTTCTTGGACCCATCGAATGTTGGTTAAGTTTTTGTAGCGCGCTAATTCCGGTGGCAGAGTTATTGCTGGCAGCGGGTATAGCCGTTCTAGGCGAACAATTGCCACATCTTTTCGTCCTAGTTTTTCGCGCTCGGCGGCTAAGTCGTAATAGACCTTTCCGCTACAAAGCAGCACGGACTTAACATCATCAGGATTAACGGTGGTATCGCCGAGAATCGCTTTAAATGTACCTTCGGTAAAGTCAGAGACTTTAGATGTGGCAAACTTTGCGCGCAACAAGGATTTCGGTGTCATGACTACCAGTGGTCGCGTGAGTTCTGACTTGACTTGCCAGCGCAATAAGTGGAAGAAACTTGCTGGGGTAGTTGGCATAGCAACTGTGATGTTGTCTTGGGCACATTGTTGCAAGAATCTTTCGACTCGTGCTGAAGAGTGATCTGGCCCCTGGCCTTCGTAGCCATGTGGCAAGAGTAAAACCACACTGCTCTTTTGCGCCCACTTTTGCTCACCGGTAGTTATGTATTCATCGATTATGGTCTGGGCGCCATTAGCGAAGTCTCCAAATTGCGCTTCCCAAATGGTCAAAGCTTCTGGTCGTGCTACCGAGTACCCATATTCAAATCCCATGGCTGCAAACTCACTAAGTAGTGAGTCATAGACATCTAATTTGGCACCAGATTCATAGCAAGTCTTTAGTGGCTTGTATTGCCAGCCAGTTTTTTTGTCCACGATTACGGCATGGCGATGCCCAAATGTGCCGCGGCGACTATCTTCGCCAACTAATCGAACGACAGTTCCTTCGGTTAGCAGTGAACCAAGTGCAAGTGCTTCACCCATACCCCAATCGATGGCATCTGTTGCAACCATCTCTGCACGGCGCGCCAATATTGGAGCTAAGCGTTTGTGGAGTGTGAAACCTTCCGGCATGTTGCTTTGGCTTGCCACTACGCGGTCGACTACATCGCGAGTGATTGCAGTAGGTACTTCCCAACTTGGTGTCTGGGGGGCCAGAGTTTGCTGACCTTGCGAAATTACTTCAGCAGCAGAAGAATTAAATTGTTCTGCAGTTTCAGTCTTAGTAGCCTGGAAAACACCTTCAAGTTCGTCTTGGTAGTGCTTTAAGGCTGCCTCAGCTTCTTCAAGTGTGATATCTCCACGGCCAACAAGAGCTTCAGTGTATAACTTACGAACCGAGCGCTTCTGATCAATAATGTCGTACATCAACGGCTGAGTTAATGACGGATCATCAGCTTCATTGTGACCTCGACGTCGGTAGCAAACTAAATCAATGACAACATCTTTGTGGAATGCCTGTTGGAAGTCGTAAGACAATTGTGCAACGCGGACAACAGCTTCAGGATCATCGCCGTTGACATGGAAAATCGGCGCTTGAATCATGCGAGCTACGTCAGTTGAATAAACACTAGTTCGGGCGTAGCGCGGGGAAGTAGTAAAGCCAACCTGGTTATTTACAACCAGATGAATGGTGCCACCAACGCGGTATGCCTGTAACTGACTCATTTGTAGAGTTTCAGCAACGACGCCTTGTCCGGCAAAGGCTGCATCGCCATGAATTAACAATGGCAATACTGAGAACTTGTCCTTGCCATCAACTTGCGTTTGCGCGATTATGTCTTGTTTGGCTCTAACGATTCCACCAAGGACTGGATTCACTGCTTCTAGGTGTGAAGGATTTGCAGCTAGGTAAACGTTTACTTCTTCGCCGGCTGCAGCTTTATAAGTTCCCTTAGTTCCAAGGTGGTATTTAACGTCACCTGAACCTTGTACAGATTCTTCGCCATAGTGTCCTTCGAACTCACTGAAGATTCGCCCGTAGCTCTTGCCAGCAATATTCGCTAGAACGTTGAGGCGTCCACGGTGCGGCATACCGATACAAACTTCATCAAGTTGGCTTTTTGCAGCTTCGATCAAAATCTGATCTACAAATGGAATGGCACTTTCGCCACCCTCAAGGCTAAAGCGCTTTTGCCCAACATATTTTGTATGTAGGAAGCTTTCGAACGCTTCGGCTTCATTAAGTTTGCGTAGAATTCGAAGTTGTTCGTCTCGATCAATTTTGTCTTGCTTGCGCTCCAGTCGATCCTGAATCCATTTACGTTGTTCTGGATCTTGAATATGCATGTATTCGATACCGACGGTACGGCAGTAGGCATCGCGCAAAGTCCCCAGAATGTCGCGTAGTTTTGCGAATTGCTGGCCACCAAATCCACCAGTGGCAAACTCTCGATCCAAATCCCAAAGTGTCATTCCGTGGTTTGCGATGTCTAGATCCGGGTGGGATCTTTGATGATATTCCAGCGGGTCAATATCAGCTAGCAAATGACCTCGAACTCGGAACGCATGAATCATTTCTTGCACTCGGGCAGTCTTGTCTAAATCTGAATCATGCGAGGTAGCTAAATCTTGGGCCCAACGAATTGGTTCATAAGGAATCTGCAGAGCACGGAATATGTCGTCGTAGAAACCATCGTCGCCCAGTAGTAGTTGGTGAACGCGGCGCAAGAAGTCACCTGATTGCGCACCTTGAATTACTCGGTGATCGTAGGTGCTGGTGAATGTCATTATTTTGCTGACTGCATTTTTGGCCAAGGCATCTTCCGATGCGCCTTGCCATTCAGCTGAGTAATCCATCGCGCCAACGCCAACGATTAATCCTTGCCCTTGCATCAGTCGAGGTACGGAGTGGACCGTGCCGATAGTGCCGGGGTTTGTCAGACTTGCAGTTGTTCCTTGGAAGTCTTCAACGGTTAGTTTTCCGGATCGTGCCTTGCGAACCACATCCTCGTAAGCTGACCAGAAAGCGGCAAAATCCATTGTGTCGGCACTCTTGATGCACGGCACAAGTAATTGTCGGGACCCATCTTCTTTTGCTAGGTCAATCGCAAGTCCCAAGCCAACTTGCTGATGACGAGTAATGGCTGGTTTATCTTCAAGTGTTGTGTAAGAAACATTCATGTCTGGGAGTTCGCGAAGTGCGCGAACTATTGCAAAACCAACTATGTGAGTAAAACTAACTTTTCCACCACGGCCGCGCGCTAAATGATTGTTAATTACAATTCGGTTGTCAACCATCAGCTTTGCAGGGACGGCGCGAACTGAAGTCGCGGTTGGAATTTCTAAACTAGCTTCCATGTTTGTTACAACGCGTGCCGACGTCCCTTTTAATTTCTCAATTACGTCTTCACTTGGAGTAACTGGCACTGAAGGTGCGGCTGTTGCTTGTGGTGTGGCTGCAGGCGGCGCAGCTTTTTCTTGCGGCGCGGGAACTGCAGTGTTTGCAGCGGGAGCCGGTGCGCTCACTCTTGGTTGCAACGTAGTTTTATTTGCCGAGGCGATGGGTGAGTATTCACTAGGTGAGTAGTCTGCAAAAAAATCCCACCAAGCTGGATCTACTGATTGTTTGTCTTCCAAATACTGTTGGTATAACTCGTCTACGAGCCAATCGTTGGCTCCAAATGGACTGTTAGCTGGTCCGGACACTGTTTGGGCGCCTTCCTCGTAGATTTATGTTCCAAGCGTATCGCCCGAGGATCCGGGCGCCCAACGTGCATAAGGGCAAATAGTGGTGCAGGCTTACATATGTGACCAATGCCATTACCGCAGACCTAACTGACCAAGTCGTAGTGATCACTGGCGGCTCGCGTGGAATTGGCTTTGCCGCAGCCCAGGCACTTGGCAAACTTGGCGCCACCATTGTGATCGTTAGCCGCGATCTCGAAAATTCTTCTAGTGCCACAAGGCAGTTGGTGTCACAGGGAATTGATGCGGATTCAATTTGTCTGGATGTGTCCGACGGTGAGGCAGTTCGCACCGCATTATCCGGACATCCAATTGCTAGTCGAGCTGATGTGCTGATCAATTCTGCCGGCGTGATGAGCGAGAAGATGGCAAAGACATTACGGACTTCTGATCAAGAGTGGCATCGCGTAATGTCAATTAATTTGGACGGCACTTTCAATATGATCGCAGCCATCGGCCCACAAATGGCAGCTCGTAAATCTGGGCGCATCATAAATGTCTCGGCTTGTCTGGGCAGATTTACTGGTCCCGGGCTAGCAGGTGGACTTGCGCCTTATCGAATTTCTAAAACTGCGGTAAATGCCCTGACCAAGAATTTAGCTGCGGAATTAGGTAACGGAACGCGCGGTGTATTAGTTGATGCAATGTGCCCCAATCACACGCGAACAGATATGGGTGGTCCTGATGCCCCGCGTAGTGCCGAAGAAGCAGCAGACACCATTGTTTGGCTAGTAACGCGGGAACACGATGCCCAAACTCTTACTGGCTTACTTTGGGAAGATCGTCAAATAGTTCCGTGGTAAAACTATTGTCCAAGTAATTGGAAATTAGCGGATTCCTTAACTTGATGTAATTCGAAGTAAGAGCGCTCCTTGGACTTCCAAATCAACATTTCATCGCGCACAATTTCACCATCACGATGCACTACTCGATCTAGTAGCAATTCTTCAGCCGCTTCAATCCAAATTGCTTGCGAGACTTCTGGCCGTATCGAAGTGTGTCCCGCCCCGACACCCTCGATTATTATCACGGGAGTTGTTCGGAATTCTTTCCAAGTTGAGTAGCTATTTGCGATCCAGTCATAACTCAGGTGTTTAGCTGGCAATCCATTTCTAATTGGAGTTAAGATCCAGGCTTGAATCCGCTGGTACAAAATATCATCGAGTGCTTTATTCCAGCCTTCGTAAAGTTCGTCTAGATGAACAACCTGCGCATCGCCCAAGTAGTTTGCCAGTTCGTTAGCTAGCGTGGTTTTACCAGATCCAGCTGGGCCATCAATTGTCACGATTCGAGTTTGGCCGCAACGGGCCGCGCTATTTTCGATAGCTAACTTCAATGTTGCTAAGTCCGAACCCGAAGTTTTGGTCATGCCGGAATTGCTTCACGCGTAAGTTTGCGCCAATTGACCCAGCCGCGAATTGCAATTGCTGTGAACAGCACATAAAGCAAAGAAGTGAACTTCAAGTCCTGGCTCCAGTAGAGAGCAACGTAAAGCGCATCTACTACAAACCAAAGCATCCAGTTTTCTCGATATTCCAAGACCATAAGTACTTGGGCAATCACACTAAAAACTAAGCCAAAAGCATCCGGTAACGCAGCAGCAGCGCCAAGAGACACTAACAAGGGAGTTATTGCCAGCCAGGCGATTATTCCAGAGCCAAGAATTACTAATCGCCCGAGCCATGACAGATTTTTTGAAGTGGCACCTTTTGGACCCCAGCCGAACCATCCCCAGATAGCTGCGATGATGAATATAACTTGCACCGCTGCACTTGCGTATAGCGAGTAACTAAGAAAGAGCCAACCGTAAAGTGCGCTACTTAATCCCCACCATGGCCACATAATTTGTTTGCCAGTGGTACCCAGCCAGACACCAATAAGTGAAGCTATAACCGCTGCGAATTCGAGAATCGTTACTTGATATCCCAAAATCGTGAACAAAACCGTCACTGCAAATTCGTTGATTATCGAAAACATAACTAACTTCCTCCCAAAGTCCGCATTACCGGACTGGTTAAACGGTCGGTGTAGTGATCTAGGATCGGACACCCTCTCAGCCCGCCTGGTTGCGGACTCCCGTGTCTTGCAGTACTTACTGTATGTCATTTCAGATGCAAGTGGGCACTGATAAAGTCACACAGGGCTAAAGTTTAGCCCGCGTAGCTCAGTGGATAGAGCGTCTGCCTCCGGAGCAGAAGGTCGAAGGTTCGATTCCTTTCGCGGGCACGTGAGTAACATCCAGCCAAGCAGAGGGAAATTCTTGCTGCGCAGACTCTTGGTGTTTGGTGGGCTCGGCATAATTCTCTTGGTAGGCCTGCGAATGCTTGCAAGTTTCGTCACCCCAGAAGCATCAGAATCGGTCGCGCCCAATCCGATACCTGTAGTGACGCCTGCATTTGACTGCGCGGCTAATACCCCGATCCCTCAAACATTTATCGACAGTTGGGCACTTGAGTACGCAGCAGACACCTATAACTTCACGATTATCGATCTCGTTGAAAATTGCACATATGCATTTGGCGATGCAGCTTCTTCCTTCCCGACGGCATCAACAGGAAAAGTAGTTGTGGCAACTGGTGTCTTAGAAATGGTGGCTGCTGGAACGCTTGACTACGCCAAAGTTGCTGATGACATGAAGTTAATGATTACGCAATCTGATAACGGAGCCGCCGATCGACTCTTTAAAGTCATAGGCCGAAATGATGCGGTGATTTCTATTGCTAAAAGATTTGGATTGACCCAAACTACAACAGGTGGCGCCTGGGGCACGATTATGACTTCGTCGGCCGATCAAGCGTTGTTACTGAATCAAGTAGTTGGTCAGCAGGAAAGTCCGCTACCAGAAGCACAGCGTGTGATTTTGCGAGAGTTGATGACTTCAATTAACCCCGATCAGGCTTGGGGAGCCGGACATGGAACTCCATCTGATTGGCAGGTCGCCGTTAAGAATGGCTGGTATCTGTCAGTAGCTGGCGATCGCCCACCTGTTGGCATGTGGCGTATCAACACTCTGGGCTATACCTGGGATAGCAAGGCACAGCCACGATGGATTTTTACCGGCTACTCGAATACTTGGGAAACCCAAGAGCGCGGTATTTCTGCTTGGAATGCGATATCAGAACAATTAGTTACGACTATGGGCTCACGTTAAGAGGCGTAACGTTCCATTTTTGGACACTTTGTTCCGGGGGCAACTAGCGGCTCGAAGTGCCACCATTCATTTTTATATCTACGACACAACCCATATTTGTAACCATTTTTCTCGAGCCAAGCGGCAGCTTTTTTGCCGTTAGTTCCGCCCACGCCGTAGTTAACGTCAATTGCGAGGCCCCATGGGTGATTTGATTTTTTTGGGGGGAGCACCCACTTGCTCGCTTCCTTAGCTGAGCCATGTTTCTTAATTGCTCGTTTGTACAAATATGTTTGTCGCTCGAGAGTTCTATAACCACTTGTAATTTGTAAGGTATCGCCCTTTTTCTTAGCAGCAGCTTTAGCGGCTAAGTATCGATCCTTAAACTGCGGGACTAAGGCGTCGGGCCGGTGCTCGCCGCGCGTTATCGGAGTATTTCCAAGTGAATATTCCTTGGACGTGCAGGTACCTTCGGTGATCACGCGAATTTTTCCAGTGGTTTTCTTTGCACAGCTATCCAGTACTGTCACGTCAGTCGCTTGGGCTGGCAAGAATGAAGTAACTAGCGAAAGGAAAAGCGAACTTGCGACAATTATCATGCGATTTCTGCCCATAGGTAATGAGCCTACTTCGCATCAAAGCCAATGCTTGCCATCACTAGGCTTGAAGCGTGATCAATACCCAGAATTTGGCTGAGTTTGTCCTTGCTTCAGTGGCAATAATTTTGGTTCCAGGCCCAAGTGTGATGTTTGTTATTGCCCGAGCAGTTGCTTGGGGTCGCCTCACTGCCTGGCTAACTGCATTAGGTAACGCATTAGGAATGCTGCTGCTTTCGGTGTTTATAGCCGTTGGGTTAGGGCCACTTTTGCAGCGATCTGAATTGCTATTGATTGTGGTGCAAGTCCTTGGTGGCATTTACTTGATTTACCTTGGTATCGATGCCTTACGACATCGGCAAGCACATGCTGATGACATGGTAAAAGTCGAAGAAGTAAAGCCAAGTAATTATCAAATTTTGCGACAAGGTTTCACAGTTGGTGTGTTGAATCCAAAAGCCTTGGTGTTTTTTTCTGCGGTGTTTCCACAATTTGTGGATCCAGCAGTTGGTTCCATAACAATACAACTTTTGATTTTTGGAGCTATCTTTACTGCACTGGCTCTAATGCTTGATGGCACTTGGGGAATCTTGGTTGGCTCAAGTCGCGATTGGTTTGTAACTTCAAAAAGTCGTCTCGTAACACTTCGCACAATTGGTGGAGTGGTGATGATGGCACTTGGAATTGGTGTAATCATTCCGGTATTGATCGGCCAATTGAAATAGCAACGACCGGCAACCCCAAGGGGGATTGCCGGTCGCCTAGTAATTAGTCAGCTAGATTCTTGCGAACTTTTCCAGCACCGAGGTAGCCGATAACACCGATCAAAACAACGATTACGAAAGTTCCAAGCGTGAAGCCCAGAACAGCGCCTTGCGTTGTTCCCCAGATTTCGGTGTAGTCATATTCCATACCTAATGCAGTTTCTAAAGTTCCTGGGAACAGCGCCACAATAGATCCGATAACGATGTAGGCCATCACCAAAATTCCTAGAATGTGAAAACCTCTGGATCCACCAGGTACCTGGTAGCTCCTTGGAACATCAGGATAGATTCGCTTCAACTTCATTAGTGCTGGAATGATTGTTAAATAAGAAACCAGCAGGGTAGAAATTACGCAAAATAACACCACGCTAAATAGCACGGCTGCGTCGCCTTCAACCAACAGACTTGCAGCAACCACAAATACGGTAGACATAACTCCGGAAAGTATGTTCACGCGCAGTGGGGTACCAAGCTTTTCGTTAAACTCGCCGAAATATCCACTGAAGAATGTTCCGTCGGCTGCAGCCATCGCTTGAATTCGATCGGTTGCAATCATCCACGAGCTACCTTGGTTCAATAACGCATAAACCAAAAGTAGAGCAGTGATTGTCAGCAAAGTATTCCCCGCAGATCCGTAGATGCTAAACACTGTGGCAACAGCACCCATAAAGCTGTCTACTCCACCTACTTGATCAGCTGGAATGACTAGCAAAATTGCCAGTACTGGCAGTAAGTAAGCAAGCATTGCAATTGTGGCACCACGCCGAATTGCTGGAGCAGTGTCTTTAGCTGGATCAAACATTTCCTCAGATGCAGCATTTGGCGCTTCAAAGCCAACATAAGCGAAAGCAAGCACCGGAGCTACTGCTAAGAAACCGCCAAGTGATGGCGATAACCCGCCAAGGTCAATTCCTTGGAAGCCATTTTTGAAACCATAAACAATTGTGGTTCCAACTAGGAGCATTAAGACAATAAGTTTTGCCCAAGCACCAATGTTGACGAAAATCTTTCCAGTTTTCAGGCTCACGATTGCGAGCAAAATTGCGATCCAAACGAAGGCAAGCTTAAAGATCCAGTCCAAAGTTGCATTTGTTGATAAATCAAAAACATAGGCATTGAATGCTTCATGCGCAACGAGAACTAAAGTTCCACCCAGCCAAATTGGATTTGTAATCCAATACAAAACACTCGTAACGCCAGCTACCAATCTGCCATAGGCGAACTTAACCCACTGGTATGGACCGCCTTCTTGCGGAAAAGCGCCACCAGTCTCGGCAAAAATCATGCTGAACGGAATCATGAAAGTTATTACCATGAAAGCGCCCCAGAATAGATTTTCTAGTCCACCAGATGCAATAGTTCCAATTGTGTCTAGTGCAATAACAGCGGCGACAATAAATAGCACAATGTCAGAGCGCCGTAACGACTTAACTAGTTTTTTCTCCTGCTCGACTGCAAGTGAAGTCTGCTGTCGATTAACCGATTGAGACATGTTGCCCCCTTCTATGTTTGTTAATGAATAACGCCATCTGGAGTAGTGCGTTCCAGAACTTTTCGCATAGCTTCAACCATGCGATCGGCTTCTGCCTCAGTCATTATGAGTGGTGGAGATAGCACTAAGTTATGTCCACAGTCACGCACAATAACTCCTTCTTCTCGACGGATCACATCCGGCAGCATTGGTTGCAGCATTGGAAGCGGCGTGCGAGATTCCTTATCTGTTACAAGTTCTACCGCATGCATCATGCCAACAAAGCGAACCTCGCCGACGATTGGCAGTTCTAGTAGGGTTCGCAAGCCCTCATGCAGGTATTGCCCCATCTTTTTGGCACGTTCCAGTAGACCCTCTTGTTCAATAATTTCTAGATTCTTTAGAGCTACGGCTGCAGCGGTTGGGTGACCGTTGTAGGTATAACCCATTGGGAATCCAAAATCTTTTTCAAGTTCGGTCGCGACTGCATCCGTTGTTAAAACAGCGCCGAGTGGAATGTAACCAGAAGTAATTCCCTTAGCGGTAATGATGATATCTGGTTGCACATTGAAGTGCTGTGCAGCAAACCATTCACCAACGCGTCCATATGCAGTGACCACTTCATCAAAAATCAAAAGGATTCCATGTTTGCGCAGAACTTCTTGCACGCGTGTCCAGTAATCATCTGGTGGTACTAACATGCCACCAACACCCATGATCGGCTCACCAACCATGGCTGCAATTTTGTTTGCCCCAATTCGAGCAATTGTTTCTTCGAGCTCATTGATTAGAAAATCTGTTGGGTCTTGTCCGTTGTAAAGTTCTTGGCGGTATGGCCATGGTGTCGTTAAGTGGTGCACGTTTGGCATCATTGGGCCAAAGCCATCGTGATAAACGTCGTAGCCAGATAACGTGCCACCACCGTAGGCAATACCGTGGTAAGCCTTATCGCGCGCCAAAATCCAGTTGCGATCTTTTTCGCCCTTGCGGTAATGGAAGTAGCGCGCCATCTTTATTGCAGCTTCATTGCCTTCGGAGCCACCGCTCGTGAAGTACACATGATTAATGTTCTCTGGTGAAATCTCAACTAATTTGGCTGCTAATTCGATAGCTGGTTCATTGCTGAACTCCCAGAAACTAGTGAAGTACTCCAAAGTCGAGATCTGTTCTGCGGCCACCGAGGCAACTTCTTCTCGGCCGTGACCAATTTGTGCCAACCACAAACCGCCAGTTGCATCAAGATATTCTTTGCCGTCGGTATCCCAGAGCGCGCAGTCTTGGCCGCGTGCCATGATGACTCGTTCAGTAGTTGATTTTGGCAAGTATGGGTGAATGATGTGTGCCCGATCAATATCGGCTAATTCCTGAGTTGACTTCTTTTTCGTTGCCATTTTTTCTCCTAGTTTTCTGAGCTAATTCTCGTAACGAATCCAGGTTGTTTTCAACCCAGTGTATTTATCAAGCGCGTGCAGCGATAGATCTCGGCCAAAGCCAGATTGCTTAAAGCCACCAAATGGAATATTCATTCCGAGCGCGTCAACGGTGTTTACTGAAACTGTGCCGGCATGTAGAGCATCTGAAACTCGGTGCGCTCGGCTTAGATTTGAAGTCCAAACTGATGCTGCCAGTCCATAGATACTATTATTTGCAATAGCGATTGCCTCTGCCTCGGTATCAAATGGCATAACAGATAGAACTGGACCAAAAATTTCATCCGTTGCAATCGAACTTGTTATTGCTACGTTTGCAAAAATAGTTGGCTCTACATAACAGTCCGAGCCATCAATCGTTAATCGATTACCACCATGAGCAAGTTGCGCGCCGCCAGATCCATTAGTTATGAAATCAACAACTCGACTAGTCTGTGTGCGATCCACCAAAGGGCCCATAGTTGTGGTGGGATCTAGGGGATTGCCTAACTTAATAAGTTTTGCTTGTGCAATTACTAACTGAGTGAATTCATCGGCGATACTGCGTTCAACAAGTAACCGAGAGTTTGCCGAACACACTTCACCTTGATTAAAGAAAATAGCGCGTGCTGCAAATTCCGCTGCTTCTTCTAAGTTTGCAGTATCTGCAAACACTAAGTTTGGACTCTTGCCGCCGCACTCTAGCCAAACTTGTTTCATGTTGGACTCACCTGAATACTTCATAAAGTACTTACCAACTTGAGTTGAGCCGGTAAATGTCAAAACATCGATATCGGGATGCAGCCCAATCGCAGCGCCAGTAGTTTCGCCTTGACCAGTTACTACATTTAATGTTCCTGCTGGTAATCCAGCTTCGAGCGCTAACTCAGCTAACCGAAGTGCGGACAAGGGCGACTGTTCGGCAGGCTTAAGGACCACAGTGTTACCTGCGACTAGAGCTGGACCAAGTTTCCAGATTGCCATTTCCAGCGGATAGTTCCATGGCACAACTGCGCCGACTACGCCAAGTGGCACCCGACGAACTAGCGCAACATTGCCAGGATCCGTAACTGGAATTTCACCGCTGACTTTATCGATTGCTTCGGCATAGAAATTTAGAATTGCAGCTGAGCCTGGGATGTCAATGGTTGTGGCATCGGATATTGGCTTACCCATATCAAGGACATCAAGTAAGGCCAACTCATCAGCATTAGCCATGATCAAGCCAGAAAGATTTTGCAAGGCGCTCTTTCGTGTGCCAGGGGACATGCGAGACCAATGGGTTTCAAAGGCAGCTCGGGAACTAGCTACTGCTTGGTCGACTTCGCGCTGGCCGCACTCAGCAACATCTGCGAGTGATTTAGCAGTTACGGGACTGATGTCTTCAGAAGTTTTTTCTGTTGCAACTCGGGCGCCGTTAATTACTGCGCGGCCATCAAAGCTAAGCGAAGCGACCGCGGTTTCCCATTCATTTCTAGTTTTCATTTCACTCCCCGAACTAGCTTCTTTAACTCTAATCTCATGGCTTGGAGTATCCCTTGACGTAGGTTCGCAGGGCATCAGTGGCGGCAATATCGACCAATGTCATAGCCATTGCTGTTGCTGCATCTAGGACTGCCTGATCTGCATCTGCTGTTATGCAGACCGCAGCAAATTCCTTTTGGTGGTTAACTGCGGCGCCACTATTAATTCCTATGTATGGGTGAATACTCGCAACAACTTTTGAAATATTTCCTAAATCGGTACTTGCTCGATTCATTCGAATCCGGGGGTCATCATCATTGAATTCACGGCCGATTGAAATGGCATTAGTTTTGTAAAGTTCATTTAAGTTCGGGTGATTGGTGAATTCCGAATACGGCTGGCTCTCATCATGGATTTCTAAACTACATCCACTAGCAAGCGCGCCCGCCTCGAAACATTTTGCAACGCGCAGGTAAGTCTCTTCCATAAGTTTTGTTGAAGTAGCTCGGATGTACCAACGGCCTTCGGTTACTTCCGGAATAGCATTTGGTGCTTCGCCACCACGAGTCATAACACCGTGCACTCTCACAGTGCTTGGTAGTTGTTGCCGTAGCAATCCGATGGCAACTTGTGCAATCGTAAAAGCATCAGCCGCATTTACGCCTTGCTCAGGATAAGCCGCAGCATGCGACGCTTTACCTGAGTATTTAACTGCGATATGGCGAACTGCAAACGGTTCAGCAAATGCGACATCGACTGGTCCGGGATGAACAAGTGCCGCTACATCTACTCCGTCAAAAGCGCCCCGTTCCAGCATCACAATTTTGCCACCACCACCTTCTTCGGCTGGAGTGCCAAGAACTACGACTTTGAGGTTTAGTTCTTCGGCCACACTGGCAAGCGCCAAAGCTGCGCCAACGGATGAGGATGCAATTATGTTGTGCCCACAGGCATGACCTAGGCCAGGAAGTGCGTCGTACTCGGCGCAAAGTGCAACGGTTAAATCACCAGTTCCAAACTCCGCACGAAACGCAGTCGGTAGTCCACATACCTGCTCGGTTACATCGAAACCGTTGTCGCGCAAAACCTTTGCAACCGCAGCTGCGCTCTCAAATTCCTGCCAAGCGGTTTCTGGATGGGCGTGTAACCAGTGACTGAGTTCAAGCAACGTCTTGCTTACTTCAGAAACCCGATTTTGAACTTTGGTTTTAGTTTCCGTTAGTAAATTCATTTCATTCATCTCCAGGTACTCCATATGACGGAGCAGAATTTGGATTCAATGCTCGGGTTACATAGTCAGCCGCCTGTGGTGCCCAGACTTGATAAATCTCTCGCAACTTTTCAATTGGATTGTCATCCCAGTCAACTCGCAAATTCGTGCTGGGCCAGGCAACGTCGGTAGCAACTAAAACTGCAGCTGAATGCACCGGTCCTGCTTCGCCCCCCGCAGTTACGCCAGCCTCTAAACAGCCAATCAGTCGATCGGCTAATTCCTTATCGGAATTAGCTTCAAAAGAATTGACCATTGCTTTAATTACGCCATCATTGGCAAGCATGTTTCCAGCCGCAGCAACGTTACTGCCGATAACTTCGGCATTAATTCCAAGTGACTTTGCACCGGAATAAACAGCGGCGGTGCCGGTTGCATCAACCACAGTTAGTTGTCGAAATTCTGGATGAGTTGCTGTTGAACTCACTAGATCAAGTGCGGCTTGTGCTATGAGACCACTTTCTAAAGCGTCGAGCAAAGCAGGACCTAGTCGAGGATCAGTAACATTTTGACTCGATACGGCTCCCACGCCGGCTCGCACATTTGGACACCTAGAACCAACGGAAGGACTTGAGCTACTGATCGCAACTCCAAAGGCACCGGTTCGTTCGCAGCGAGCTGCAATGCTAATTGTCATTAGTCGCGAGACTCCGGAATTACTGCAGTTGCATCTATTTCAACTAGCCACTCAGGTCTCGCTAACGCGGTAACGACTATGCCAGTTGAAACGTAGTGCACACCCTTTAGCCATTTACCCATTACTCGGTAAACCGGTTCCCGATAGCGAATGTCAACTAAATAGATTGTGATCTTTGTGATATCACCTAACTCAGAGCCGCTTTCTTCGAGCAACATTTTGATGTTTGCCATAGCTTGCTCAGCCTGGGCTTCCACATCGCCGATGCCTACGGACTCACGAGTATCCAGATCCTGACCAATTTGGCCTCGTAAATAAACCGTGTTTCCGGCAACAACAGCCTGAGCCAAATCATTATCCAGATTTTGTTCCGGATACGTGACCTTGGTGTTAAACGGTCGAATTCGCTTGTGAGTCATTCGGTTCCTTTGAAATAGTTCTAGTTTTAACGTTAGTGGAAATTAACCTTGGGCTTATGGGAAATTAAGTTATTGCACAACGCGAGCACTACCTTCATAGGTTAGGTAGCCCCGCTGAATCTGGATTTGATCCGCCAAGAACTTGGCATCGTGCCAAACTCCCCAAATAAAGGCCGAGCCACGCCTGGATAACCAGGCTTGCCCGAGGAAGTAAATTCCAGGCGCACTAGATACGCCGCGCTGGTGCACGGGTTTTCCAGTTGCATCCAGTGCTCCGGGTACTTGCAGCCAGCTGTAGTCAAGGGCGTAACCGGTAGCCCAAACGATCGAAGTGATTCCAGCTTCTACTAAATCAATTTCCAGAATTGGATTGATTGCAGTTTCTGGCATTGGGCCAAGAACATGCGCTTGTGGCTCCTGTGGTAAATCCAAACTATTTCTTGCGATGAATTCATCGGCTTCCGTCAGCACTGATAAATAGTTAGCGTCACCACGAGCAATGTTTTTCTCTAGATCAGAAGCAAACATTAATTTGCCATTTTCATACGACTCAGTCAGGCCAAGCAAAGTAATTCCAGCATTAGCTAAGTTTCTAAAATCTACGGTCTGGCCGCCGCCAACTCCGCTGACTGCGATCGTGACATGCTCAGCTCCCGCAGGTGGTGTTGCCAAATCCCATTTACCTAAAACGCCAAGCCACCAAACATTGTCCCGGCCACGATATCGTCTAGGTGGTCGATCATGTTCACCAACTGAGAGATAAACCTGGCGGCCAGAGTTTTGCAATTCATCAGCAATTTGCACACCCGAGGATCCAGCACCGATAACCAATACATTTCCCGCAGGTAACTGCTGGGGATTGTGATAGTCACTTGAATGAATTTGTGTAATTGGCGCATCGGCAGGTATCACTGGCGGAATGGCTGGTTTTTGGAATGGTCCAGTTGCCGACACTACATAGCGCGCATTAATTACGCCCGAATCAGTTTCAACTTTGAAGCCAGCGCGATCTGAGTTTCTTGCGACAGACTTTACTTCTACACCAGTTCTAATTGGGGCATCAAATTTCTCAGCGTAGGCGACTAAGTAATCTGCAACGGCTTCTTTCGGCACAAATGCATCCGGGTCGTAATCCGTAAATTCAAGATTTGGAAAACGATCGTGCCATGCTGGTCCGTTTGCGACCAAAGAATCCCAACGTTCCGATCGCCAGCGTTCTGCAATCCTGGCTCGTTCGAGCACAACGTGCGGAACTCCTGCTAGCGTCAGATGTTCACTGATGGCAACGCCAGCTTGGCCGGCGCCCACAACTACTACTTCAAAATCTTCAGATGTCATTTAATTCTCCGTTAGGTGCAGATGGCACAACTCTGCTGGGAAATTTAGATTCGGTCAAGCCGAATTAAATCTAGTTTAAGTTCGATTTAATCGATACAATGAAAGTGTTCATATTGAAAGGCAACTAATGCCCAGTTATACCTTGCGCCAACTTGAATACTTACTTGCAGTTGCTGAGTACGGCTCAGTTACGGGCGCGGCTGGGGCACTACATGTTTCGCAATCTTCGTTATCAAGTGGCATCAGCGAACTTGAACGAGCAATGGACTTACAACTTTTAGTTCGGCATCATGCCAAAGGCGTATCGCTTACCGAAGCCGGTGAGCGTTTGCTGGTGCAAGCCAGAACCCTGATCGAAGATGCCCAAGTGCTGGAACAAGTTGCGCATGATTTGGGTTCGGCGCCAGTCGGTTCGATTTCAATTGGAATATTTTCCGTGATAGCCCCGTATTTTGTGCCGGAACTAATTGCTCGGCTCGCGACTACGCACCCTGACATCGATGCTCGAATTGAAGAAGTCGGCTTAGATGAACTGAACGATGGCGTATTGAGCGGTAATTATGAGGTTGGCTTTGGCTATGACTTTGGACATTCGTCACAAGTAACCCTTGAACATTTGATAGCAGTTCCAGCACATGTGGTCGTTCCGGCCAATCATCGACTTGCAAAGGCTAAATCAATCTCGCTTTCGCAGCTGAGTGGCGAGCAGCTAGTGCTACTTGATTTGCCATACAGCCGTGATTATTTTGTGAGAGCACTGCGGGCGGCTGGAGTAGAGATAGATGTTGCATACCGATCCACCAGTGCTGAGTTAGTTCGCGCCATGGTAGCCCGTGGGATGGGCGTTGCATTGCTTAACTTAAGACCGGCACATACCCAGTCCCTAGAAGGCAAGAGTTTTGCCATTTTGGAAATTAGTGATGATATTCCGCCAGCAAGACTTGTTGCTCTAACTGGTAATCCAGAAAAACTTACGCGCCGCGCAACTGCCGTTTTAGAAACTGCCCGATCGGTGCAAATTACTGGGATGCCCAAAATAAAGTAGGCCCCACCGAAAGGTGAGGCCTACTTTATTAGTTAGTTATTACTGACTGTCTTGCCAGCTAGTAAACACTTCTGTGTAAAGAGCGCGAGCATCTTCACTACAGTTTGGTGTCGATGAAAGCAGAGCAACCTTGTCTGCCGGCACAACAACTGCCGGATCAGTCTTTAGTGCTTCATCCATGAATTCATCAGAACCCTTGATGCCGTTGTCGTAGCCAGAGAAGTTACTCTGCTTGCCGGCAGCCTTTGGATCCATCATCCAGTTAATGAAGATCTTGGCGTTGTCCAAGTTTGGCGCACCAACTGGAACTGCCAAGTTATCTGCCCAAAGGTTTAGGCCTTCACTTGGATAGATGTATTCAACACCTGGAACTTCAACCTTCATACGATGAGTAGAGCCATTCCAAGCGTGACGTACGTTACTGGTGCCAGCAACTACCCGCTCAATGCCACCATCGGATTCAATTACAGCTGGCTTAAAGCCATTCAGTAATTCTTGAGCAGCTAAGTACTTAGCCTTGTCAGTTGTGCAAAGGTCATCGGCTGCAACTCCAGTTGCACGAAGTGCAGCTGAAACAACTTCAACTTGATCCTTTAGGGAATCCATCTTTGGCAATCCTGCCGTGAAGTATTCCTTCCAAGAGGTAATGTTTGCGCAACCTGGTTCAGCAGTTGCGTTACATGCGATACCAGTTGATCCGTACATCCAAGGAGCACTGTAGTTTCGGCCTGGATCCCAGTAAGCGTCCATCAAGTTGTCTTTGATGTTGGCACCATTAGGGAATGTGCTAACTCCAATGTCCTGGAGTAACCCAAGTTCGATCATTTGGGCAACCATGTAATCAGATGGCACGATAACGTCGTAACCAGTAGCGCCAGCCTGAAGCTTGGCTAACAAAGTTTCGTTGCTGTCGTAGGTATCTAGGATTACTTCGATTCCAGTTTCTTCAGTGAATCGCTTCAATTCATCTGTGTCAATGTAGTCAGTCCAGTTGTATACGTGGACTTCGCCGCTACCGGATGTTGGGAAGGCACCTGCCGCAGCAGTTTCTTCACCCGCACCGCCACCGGCAGTCGATTCGCCGCCACAAGCTGAAAGCAGTAGTGCACCTGCCGCAGCTAGAGCAGCTACGTATGAGGCTCGACGCCTCTTGTTGCTTGCCATTCTTATCTCCTTTTTCGTTGGATCAAATATGATCCTAATAGCACGCCACCCGAAAATAACAGCAACAACGTTGAAATCGCGTTGACTTCCGGTGTAACTGTTGAGCGAATCATGCCAAAAATGTAGACCGGGAGCGTGGTGGATCCTGGGCCTGCTACAAAGAACGAGGTAATAAAGTCGTCTATTGAAATTGCAAAGGCTAGCAGCGCCCCCGCAATAATTGCCGGGGAAAGTAGCGGTAGCGTGATGCGGCGCAAAATTTGGCGCTCGTTAGCACCTAAATCAGAAGCTGCTTCAAATGGCGCCATATCCAATTGACTTAACCTGGCCCTGATGGGGAGCAGCGCAAATGGAATACAAAATGCCGTATGAGCGACGATAAGTCCAACTTTTCCAAGCGGCACGCCAACTGCAATAAATAATCCAAGCGTTCCGACTGCCAAAACGATTTCGGCAATGATTAGCGGCGCACCAATGAGGGCCATAGCAACAGCTTTGCCAGCCCGCTGCATCCGAAGCAATCCAAGTGCTGCCATAACCGCAAGCACAGTGGACAAAATAGTTGCTGCGAAACCAACTTGCAGGGAATTCTTGAGCGCTCGCTGAATATCAGTATTTTCAATAACTTTGCCATACCACTTAACCGAGAAACTCTTCCAAATCGAGCCGATGCGACTCGAATTAAAAGAGTAGATAACTACGTAAACCAATGGAATGTAGAGAAAGAACATCACAAACCACGAAGTTGATGTAAATCCTGGGAAGTTTCGCAGGTTTACTAACTTGCCACGTTTTGTCGAAGGCGTTTTAGTAGAACTCATACCAATTCCACCTTGTCGCCACGGCGCTGAGCAATGCCTTGGATGATCAAGACAAACAACAGCGTCAAAATAATAAGTAACACGGCGAGTGCGCTACCGAAAGGCCAGTTACGAGCTTGCCCGAAGTTGTTAGCAATCACATTTGCCACCATGTTTGTTTTACCGCCGCCCAGCATGTCGGATTGCAGGAAGGATCCTAGGGCTGGAATGAAAACTAATGCCACACCGGAAATTACACCGGGGCGAATCGAAGGCAAAATGATTCTGCGAACTACCGTCATTCGTTTGGCACCAAGATCATAGGCAGCCTCAGCCAACCGAAAATCAAAACGTTCAGCCGATGCATAAATTGGCAAAATCATGAACGGCAAAAATACGTAAATTAAGCCAAGTATGGTCGCCGGTGGTGAATAGAGAATGCTCCAGGAAATGTCAAACAATCCAAGGAACTTTCCAATTGGGCCTTCGTCAGCAATGATTTGGCGCATTCCGTAAGTTCTAATCAAAATGCTAATCCAAAAAGGCAGAGTTACTAGGGCAACTAACAGGGTTCGCTTTCGAGCTTCGCGAGTTGCAATCCACATTGCCACAGGTACTGAAAACACCAAGGTAACCACGGTAGTTATCAATGAATAATAAAACGAAGTCCACAAAACTTTGATGTAACGAGTATCAAAAGCTGTAGTGCCATCTAGCTTTTCCTGGATGAATAATGCTCGGTAGTTTTCCGTGGTAAAAACCCACTTGACGCCAGTACCTTGCGAAGGTTTTTCCAAGAAGGAATAGACCACGATGATGAGCAGCGGAATGCCAATAGCAAAGGCCAAGAAAATTATTGGCAAGTAAGCAAGCTTCGGGGAGGACTGCCCGGGGCGGGCACGCGTCACCGGCTTCTTAGTTGGCGTAGTTACTGCGGTCATGAAGCCACCGTGCGAGCGGCTCGATTTTCTGGATTGAGCGTAACTTGGCTACCTTGAGCTGGAATTTCAGTTCCATAAGAAGCAAGTGATGCAATAATCTCGACATCACCGACGGTGACATAAACGCGGACAGAATCGCCAGTGAAGATTACATCTCTTACAGTTCCGGAAATCATTCCGTTAGTTGCAAGGACTAGATCCTCGGGGCGAATAGCAACAGTTACCGGACCAGATGCCGGGATGACGCTATCAGCTGCTAGTTGATCGGTAGGCAAAATGTTTCCGCCAGGAAGTGCGATACCGCCGCTAGCAACTGTTCCTTTGATCAAATTAGTTTCGCCGATGAAGTCTGCAACATATGCATTGACTGGACGTCGGTAAACTTCTACCGGAGTATCAAGTTGAACGATCTTGCCTTCGCTAAATACTGCAATGCGATCACCCATTGACATAGCTTCTTCTTGATCGTGAGTTACGAATACGAAAGTAATTCCGGTTTCGCGTTGCAGACGCTTTAGTTCAACTTGCATCCCACGACGAAGTTTCAAGTCAAGTGCTGATAATGGTTCATCTAGCAAAAGTACTTTTGGTTTCTTCGCAAGTGCGCGCGCCAATGCAACGCGCTGTTGCTGGCCACCGGATAGCTGCGATGGCATCCGATTTTCGTAACCTTCGAGTCGAACTTGAGCGAGCGCTTCGCTAACGCGAGTAGCGACGTGAGCCTTATCAACGTTTTCCATTTCCAGACCAAATGCGATGTTGCCAGCAACTGTCATGTGGGGGAATAGTGCATAAGACTGGAACACTGTATTAACTGGGCGATCGTATGGTGGTTTGTCATCAATACGTTGGCCTTGCAACACAATTTCGCCGCTGTCTGGGTACTCTAGACCGGCAATGCTTCGCAATAGCGTTGTTTTACCGCAACCTGATGGCCCAAGCAGAATAAAAAATTCACCGGCTGCAATATCTAAAGTCACATCGTCTAGTGCGCGAACTTCGCCACCTTCGGGAGTCTGGAAAACTTTGGTTATATTGCGAATCTCGAGAAACTTTTCGCTCAACTCTGCCTACTTTCAAATGTCCGATTTGCCTGCATAATGCAAGCATTTGCAAGTGAAACTTACAACGAATCGGACTTCGACTCGGGCAAATTGACTAAAGTCACAGTTTGCTAACGAAGCAAACCTGAAGTTAAAGCCTTGGCCGGGCTGGTGAAAACTTCATAATATCTCGGGAAACTGGGCGGCCGGCAATCATGTCTGCGACAAACTTGCCCGTGCCAGGTCCCATCATCAAGCCCAACATGCCATGGCCCGTAGCTGCGATAACTCGAGGCGCTTTCGGTAGCGGTCCGATGTAGGGCATCCCGTCGGGGCTCGCGGGCCGAAGTCCAGCTAACTCATTTTTAATCTCAATGCGCTCGGGCAGGTTCAGTACTTGCCGCGCGGTGGCAATTAGTTTGTCACTGGCGCTGGAATTTATCGACATGTCAGTATTTGAAGTTAAGGCAAATCCAGTACTCATGCGCAAACCCCAATCCAATGGATTGGTTGCGATTCGTTGATCTGCCAACATTAAAGTACGCGTTGGCTTTTCAATTACTTCAGGTAACGTAACGGACTGTCCTTTTGCAGGCATGATTGGCAAATTTTCACCAATTGTTTTTGCCAATTCACGTGACCACACACCTGCTGCTAGCACTACATAGTCACTGATCCAAGAATCCGTTGCAGTGGCGACGGTCACGTTGCGATTTGTTGAGGATAAGCCAGTAACTTTTTCTGCGCGAAATCCAACGCCTATAGCTTCACAGTTGCGTCGGTAGATTTCTACCAACTTGCCTGGGTCCAAACCAAAGTCATCGCTAAATTCAACAATTGCTTTAACGGAGTTTTTAAGAATTGGTTCGCTATCGAGACTTGACTGTAAATCAACTTGCTTAGCATTAACTCCATATCGATTTACCAATTCAACTTCGTGTTCAGCATCGGCTTCAGCATTATCTGAGGTGTAGACATACCACTGTGGCAAGTTAGTGCGCGTTAAGTCTGTGGTTTCGGTTAAACCTTCAATTACCTTCATGCTGGTATCTAGTAGTTCTTTTAGTGCTGGGGCACAGTGATCCACATGAGCGTCAGTACATGACCGAGTAAACTTCAAAGTCCAAGGTGCGAGCAGCGATCCAGCACCTGGTGTAATTGCAAATGCACCAGTGCGACCAACTAAATTTTTGAAACCAGTTTGCACCATGCCTGGAGCAGCAAATGGAATTACATGGCTCGGACTAATCCAACCAGCATTCGCTAGTGATGTTCCGTATGTTGATCCGCCAGTTTCGACAACTATTACTGATGCGCCATCTTTTGCTAACTCCCAAGCGCAAGCCAGACCGATAATTCCGCCGCCGACTACTGTGACATTAATATTTGAGCTCATGTCCTTAGCCTAGGGAGTTTGGTCGCTCTAGGCATTTGTAGTGGCTAATTTGTTAGGAAAGCAACTGCTCCCTAATTTCCTAGAAAAGCAACTTCTTCGAAGTTGCCATCGTAAGCCGGAGCAGCATTAACCCAAGCCTGTTTGGAGTTGGCATCTCCAACTAATCCCATAAATGAGTACATGTCCTCGCGCCAGCGCCCCAATGTAATGCAAACCCCAGTGTCCTTATTAAGAAGCGCAGATTTGATATCTTGCGCGTCATTAAATTGCTCACGGTTTTCCGCAATAGCCGCAAACCGGGCGTATGATCCTTCGCTTCCGGTGTATTCCCGGGTAAAGGCGTGATTGGTATGCACGGAAACTTGGTCATGGACAGGGACATCCAGTACTTGATCGGCAGCAGCTTCAACCATGAACAAATCTTTGGAATCTAGAACTGTGTAATTTTGCCCTACTGCATGTGGAATTTCTCGAATGTATGCAATGGCATCTGCAGCCGTAGGTTGGTGCAAAGCGCCACGAGTCACAAAATCAACCGGCATCCCCGTCATGTTGGTTGCCAGATCTAGCGCATTGACCACGACAATCACGCCATTGGAATTCATTCCCATTGTTGCCAATGAGCCTGGGTAAGTTGCAGCAATAACGCCTAACCCGGATTCATCTTTAACATTCAAAACAGTTTGTAATCCATTGGTCCAATCAGGCAGATCCATGTTTTGTCCTGCTGCGCGAGAATTTTCACGCGTGATTGCAACAGCGGTGCAGCCCATGCCGCCTGTTAGTGCCCACGACTCATCAAGCATGGACAATGCCGCTACTTGATACCAAGGCATGTTCGCAGCTTGCGCCATTGCTTCAAGTTCGGCAACTAAGTCAGGACAAAAGCGTTCCGCAGTTTCCCAGCCGCCGACTTCTGTTAAGCGTTGCGCCAAGTCTTCGGCATCGACATCATTTTTGCTGAAATGAAATACCCAGCGATTCCATGCGACTAAAAGTAAGTCAGCAAGCTGCTCGCCAATTTGAGTGCCACGTTGGGATCCGGATCCGGAAGCAGTAACGATGTTGAGCGCCATTATGAATTCCTAAATTAGGTAGGTTCGGGTGAGCGTCGCGGCGTTTTGTGGATCGCTAGTTATGTGCTGACCATTGAACGTTACGACATGTCCACTAGGGTCCACATCGATTTCGCCAAGAATTCCGTGTCTGATCATGTCTGAGCTTCGGATAGTTCGGGTATTTCGGACAGACACACTCCGCCGTCGAGAAAGCGAAACTTCGGAATCGCTGTTTGTGAAGTGGACTCCTAAATCTTCAGCAGTTACTCCAAAGGCACCAAACTGTGGACCAATTACCAATGGTTGGGCATTTGCCACGGTCGCACCGGGATCACCAACAACTCCCCAGGCGGGCAACCCATTCTTGATAATCATATTTGGTTTGGAGGCAAATGAGGAATAAGGCCAAAGCACAATATCTGCCATCAAACCAACTTTTATGGCACCGACTTCATGAGAGAGGCCGTGCACCAGTGCCGGATTAATCGTAATTTTTGCGACGTGGCGCAAAACTCTTTCGTTTTCAACAATTACTTCGGAAGCCGCCACAGATCCATCCAAAATTGCTCGGTCAGAAAACATACTGGCCATCGCAAACGTCTTACGCCAAGTGTCATCTACTCGTCCCATGCCAAGTGCATCAGAGGAAGTAACCGGGATTACTCCCATGTCATGTAATCGATTCTCGGCAGCCATGGTGGCATTGCGAACTCGATTGCGCGCCATTTGCACATCACTTGGTAGTTCAGGATTCATTCCGTGCGCTGAAATAATCATGGCAACATGTTCATCAGCTGCATTAATTCCATAGGCAAGCGTTGGATTTGTAGATGAGGCCAAGATGTTTTCTCGACCCGCCATAGTTAATACGTCAGGGGAGTGACCGCCGCCGCAACCTTCTACATGGAAGGCATGGACTGCGCGACCTGCGATGACATCAATGGTGTCGGCAACACTTAGCATTTCGTTTAGCCCATCAGTATGAAGTGCAACTGCGATGTCATGTTCGTCAGCAAAATTTAAAGTTGTATCTATAGTTCGGGGATGTGCTCCGGTGTCTTCGTGAATCTTGAAGCCACACACACCACCCGCGAGAGCCTCTTGCAATGGGGATGTAGTCGAACCAGCAGCCCGACCAAGAATGCCGACATTTAGTGGCCAAGCACCATACATATTGTGGGCTTGCTCAAGTGCCCACTTTGAACTAACACCAACGCCCCAAAATGGCCCGAACTCTTGGGCAATTATGGTGGTCACGCCACTAGCTAAAGCTGCGTCACAAACTCGGGGAGTCATGGCGTGAACGTGGGTATCGATGCCACCAGCGGTAGCTATTAAGCCTTCACCTGGAATTATCACTGACCCACTACCCACAACCACATCAATGTTGTCCATAGTGTCTGGATTTCCGGCGCGGCCAATTGCATGAATTCTGCCGGCGCGAATTCCAATCGAGCTAACCCGAATTCCAAGTAAGGCATCAATGATCAAGACATTAGTGACTACTACATCGCAGGATTCGCTACTTGAAACTGAGCGCATTCCAATTCCATCGCGCAGGTTTTTCCCGAACCCAATTTGGACTTCATTACCCAATTCGCGATCGTCTGCTTCAACTCTTACCACGAGCGCTGTGTCACCTAGCCGAACGAAGTCACCCTTGCGGGCACCATGCACGGCAATATCTTGTTGCATCTGCTCAATCTCAAGTGGACTCATTTGGCTGTCCCTAAGTAACCAAGTTCGCGGGCGCGCTCGATGGCGCGCTCTTTCATACCTGGCTCATCAAGCGGGCCATCAACTAACCCAGCAAATCCAATCATCACGCGATCTCCGGAAATTGGAACTAATTCCACATCGACGGGGATGCCAGGTGGAAAGTCAACATGTTCGCCAGCAGGAATAAACAAATGCTTACCGTAAGTAGCCTCGCGGTTGAATTTAAGACGAGGATTAACTTCAAAGAAGTGCATGTGTGTTGTGACTGAAATTTGAATTTTGGATTCGTTGATAACGGTTACTTCTGTTATATCTTTTGCTGGGATAGGTATCACCTGATCTAAGCGCGTTACTTTTCCGGGAGTATCTAAATCTTTAGTAAGGAAATCGACCACAACTAATCGTCGGCCATCATCAAAAACTGCCTCGATTGCAATGCCAGACAGCATTGATCCAACGCCTGGAAGTAAATCTGAGTCACTAATTGCAGATAGCCCTGCTTGCAAGGCCTGGGCATGCGAATTCCCATCGCGAGCGGCTTCAATAACTGCGTGTGAGATCAAGGCGACCGCCTCAGGCTTATTTAGCTTTAGCCCACGTTCCTGGCGTGACTTGGCAAGTTGGGCAACATTAAAAATAAGTACGCGATCGAGTTCAGATGGGGTTAACTCCACATGCTCAATCTATCTCGTGCAGAATTTCTAAATCTGTCGATTGGCTAACCAAAAACTCGCACGCCACCAAGCCAGGTGCCAACAACTTTGGCTCGGCGCACCTGCATTGGAGCAAGCGCGTGAATGTCGGAGTTCAGTACCGCAATATCGGCACGCTTACCGATCGATAAGTCGCCCCATAGGTGAGATTCGTTTGCTTGCACGGCCGAGCCCATTGTGTAGGCAGTCAAGGCCTCATCCAAAGTTAAGCGCTCATTTGGCACCCAACCCTCTGGCGGGAATTCTTCGTCCGTTTGGCGCGTGATTGCAACTCCGATACCTTCCATTGGAACCGGCGAGGTAACAGGCCAATCTGAACCAAATGAAATTTTGGTGCCACTGCGCAGCAATGTTGCCATTGGATATTGGCGATCTGCTCGCTCTTGACCAAGTCGAGGAACGGTTAGCACGACTTGTTCGTTAGCAAGTTGGGCCCATAGCGGTTCAAAGTTTGCGATGACATCTAGTTCTTTAAACCGTGGCAAATCAGCAGGATCAATTAACTGCGAGTGCGCAATAACGGGGTTGATTAGATTCCCATGTACTTTGCGGGCATGCTCGAATGCGTCTAGCGCATTTCTAATTCCCGCGTCACCAATTGCATGAATATGAGCCTGGAACCCGCTCTTGACAACTTCGGCAACAGCTTCAATTAGTTCTTCCCGACGCCAATTTGGTATGCCTTTACTTGGGCAGTCACAGTAATCTACAAGCACTGCTGCTGTTCCGCCTTCAAGAATGCCATCCGCGAAAAACTTAACAGTATTTCCAGTGATCCATTCCGGGGCTTCTTTGGCTACTCGATCGCGCCGAGCAATGTTGCTCTCGAGCTTGGTGCGCCACACGCCTTCTGGTTCGGCAAGCCAAGCTAAGTTGACGCGAAACTTTAATGCGCCAGTGCGCGCACCTTGCAGCCAAGTTTCTAAAGTGTCGTCTTCAACCCATGCATCTTGAGCCCATGTAACACCGCAAGCTGAAAAGGCATCTGATGCTGCTCGCACAACTTTGTCTCGCTGCTTTTCATCTAACTTTGGTAAAAGTTTGTAAACCATGTTCCAAGCGCCCCATTCGCGCAAAGTTCCAAGAACTGTGCCGTCTGGGCGCAGGAGTATTTCGCCATCAAGAGGCTGAGGCGTTTCTGGGGTGATACCGGCGAGCTCAAGTGCTTTGGTGTTGACCCACGCGGTGTGGTAATCCATGGCACGAAGTACTACTGGGCGATCTGGAACGATTTCATCTAACCAAGCGGCATCGAATTCACCGCGCGGTGCCAAACTTGGATCGTAACCTTCGCCGCGAACCCAAGGCGCATCTGGATTTTCGTCAGCCCAAGTTTTGATTGCTTCTAAAAGTTGTTCAAGTTTTTCCGGGCCGCGTACTGGTGCAAATAATGTCTCGGTACCCCCAAAAACTGGATGCGCATGACCATCACCAAAACCTGGCAACAACGTGGCACCGTTAAGGTCAATTTTTTCATCGGCCTGCAAGGCAAGCGCATCTGCACCGTGAGCAACGATTACACCATCAGATGCTGCAATCGCATCTGATGATTCATTTTCATTAATCCACACTTTGCCG